>NZ_JASNRD010000002.1:0-309029 GCF_030412015.1 Massilia sp. YIM B02763
CCGTGTCACTGGTCGTTCGCGTGAGGCCGCATTATAGACGGCCGCTGCGAAAAACGGAAGAGCTATTTGCTCAGGCCGCCGGGACCAGGCGCTCCAGCCCGCCCATATAGGGACGCAGCACCTCCGGCACGATCACGCTGCCATCGGCCTGCTGGTAGTTTTCCAGCACGGCGACCAGCGTGCGGCCGACCGCCAGGCCCGAGCCGTTCAGCGTGTGCAGCAGTTCCGGCTTGCCCTGGGCATTGCGGAAGCGGGCCTGCATGCGGCGCGCCTGGAAGGCTTCCATGTTCGACAGCGACGAGATCTCGCGGTAGGTGTTCTGCGCCGGCAGCCAGACTTCCAGGTCGAAGGTCTTGGCCGCGCCGAAGCCCATGTCGCCCGTGCACAGCGCCATCACGCGGTACGGCAGGCCCAGGTTCTTGAGGATCGTCTCGGCCTGGCCGACCATCTCGTCGAGGGCGGCATAGGACTGGTCCGGCTGCACGATCTGCACGAGCTCGACCTTGTCGAACTGGTGCTGGCGGATCATGCCGCGGGTGTCGCGGCCGTAGCTGCCCGCTTCCGAGCGGAAGCACGGAGTGTGGGCCGTGATCTTGATCGGCAGGGTGTCCAGCGCCACGATCTCGTCGCGCACCGTGTTGGTCAGCGTCACTTCCGAGGTCGGGATCAGGTAGAAGTTCTCGCCCTCGCCTTCCACGCCGCCCTTCTTCACCGCGAACAGGTCTTCGCCGAACTTGGGCAACTGGCCGGTGCCGTACAGCGAATCGGCATTGACCATGTACGGGGTGTAGCACTCGGTGTAGCCGTGCTGGTCGGTATGGGTGTCCAGCATGTACTGGGCCAGCGCGCGGTGCAGGCGGGCGATGGGGCCCTTCATGACGGAGAAGCGCGAACCGGTCAGCTTGGTGGCCGTGTCGAAGTCCAGGCCCAGCGGGGCGCCGACGTCGACGTGGTCCTTGACCTCGAAGTCGAACTGGCGCGGCGTGCCGACCTTGCGCACTTCCACGTTGCCCGACTCGTCGGTGCCGACGGGGACCGATTCGTGCGGCAGGTTCGGGATGACCTGCATGAACGCGGCCATCCTGTCCTGCACGCTGGCCAGCGCGGCCTCGTTGGCTTTCAGTTCGTCGCCGATGCCGGCCACTTCGGCCATCACGGCGCTCGTGTCTTCGCCCTTGCCCTTGAGCATGCCGATCTGCTTGGACAGCGTGTTGCGCTTGCCCTGCAGCTCCTCGGTGCGGGTCTGGATCTGCTTGCGCTCGGCTTCGAGGGCGTTGAAACCGGCCACGTCGAGCTGGTACTTGCGGCCGGCGAGGCGCGCGGCGACGGTGTCGATGTCCTTGCGGAGGAGTTGGATGTCTATCATTGTCGGGCCAGTGCCAAGTTATGGATATCGAAAGCGCAATTGTACCAAGCCGACAGCCCATTTCGGGCATTCGCCCTGCCCATCGCCTCACTCCGTGGCGCCGTCGCCGCCAGCCTCCGCATCCAGGCTGCGCAGCCACGCCAGCTTCTCCGCGATCTTCGATTCCACCCCGCGCGGCACGGGCTGGTACCAGCGCGGCTCGGGCATCCCGTCCGGCAGGTAGGTCTCGCCGGCCGCATAGGCGTTCGGCTCGTCGTGGGCGTAGCGGTAGGCGTGGCCGTAGCCCAGTTCCTTCATCAGCTTGGTCGGCGCATTGCGCAGGTGCACGGGCACCTCGCGCGACTTGTCCTTGCGCACGAAGGCCATCGCGGCGTTGAAGGCGTTGTAGCCCGCATTGCTCTTGGCCGCGATGGCCAGGTAGATGACGGCCTGGCCCAGCGCCAGCTCCCCTTCCGGCGTACCGAGGCGCTCGTAGGTTTCGACGGCATCGTTCGCCACCGTCAGCGCGCGCGGGTCGGCCAGGCCGATGTCTTCCCACGCCATGCGCACGATGCGCCGGCCCAGGTACTTCGGGTCGGCGCCGCCGTCGATCATGCGGCAGAACCAGTACAGCGCGGCGTCCGGATGCGAGCCGCGCACGGACTTGTGCAGCGCCGAGATCTGGTCGTAGAAATTGTCGCCGCCCTTGTCGAAGCGGCGCGCGTTCAGCGTCAGCGCGTTCTCGACGAACTCGCCCGTGATCTGCGTGACGCCGGACGTGTCGGCCGAGGTCTTGGTCTGTTCCAGCAGGTTCAGGAAGCGGCGCGCGTCGCCGTCCGCATAGCCGACCAGCGTCTGCACGGCGACCTCGTCGAACTGCAGGTGGCCCAGCACGCGCTCCCGCGCGCGCGCGAGCAGCTGGCGCATCTCGTCGTCCGTCAACGCCTTGAGCACATACACCTGGGAGCGCGACAGCAACGCGGAGTTCACCTCGAACGAGGGGTTTTCCGTGGTGGCGCCGATGAGGGTGACGAGGCCCGATTCGACGAACGGCAGCAACGCATCCTGCTGCGATTTGTTGAAGCGGTGGATCTCGTCGATGAACAGGATCGTATGCTTGCCGCCGGCCAGGTAGTGCTCGGCCTGTTCGATGGCCGCGCGGATGTCCTTCACGCCCGAGAGCACGGCGGACAGTGCGATGAACTCGCAGTCGAAGGCATTCGCCGTCAGCCGCGCCAGCGTGGTCTTGCCCACGCCCGGCGGGCCCCACAGGATCATCGAATGGGGCTTGCCGGACTTGAACACGAGGTTCAGGGGCTTGCCCTCGCCCAGCAAATGGCTCTGGCCGATCACCTCGCCGATTGTCTTCGGGCGGAGCAGCTCGGCCAGCGGGGCGGCGGGTTCGGTCTTGAAAAGGTCATCCATCTGGCTCATATGCGGCTCTTGCGTCGAAAGCGCAAGTGTAGCCGATGAGCGGCGGCGCCCGTTATCGTGCTCTTACTGATTGACGACTTCCGCGCCCTTCGGCACGTCGAACTTGAACTGCTGGGCGCCCAGCGACGGGTTGCGCTGGAAGCTGGTGAACTTCAGCACCGTGGTCTGGCCGAAGTTGTCCTTCAGCTCCATCGCCTGCGGCACGCCGTCCTTCAGGCCGATGGCGATCTGCTCGAAGGTCGTGTCCTTCGTCTTCGGCGTGGCGTTCAGCCATTCGAGGCCGTCGCGGGCGCCCGCCTCGGACAGGGTGAAGTTCTTTTCCAGGTCGTTGGAGCCGAACAGGATGGCGGCCGGCGAGCTGCCCAGCGCATTGCCCAGCTTGCGCGTGGTGACCTGGTTCAGGTCCTTGTCGTAGATGTACAGCGTCTCGCCGTCGGCCTGCAGCAGCTGCTCGTACGGCTTCTGGTAGGTCCAGACGAACTTGCCGGGACGGGCGAACACGAAGGTGCCGGACGATGCCGGGGCGGCCTTGCCGGTCGTGGCCTTGCTGCGCACCTGGGTCTGGGTGAATTCGCCGCGGGCGGATTTGGTGCCGGAGACGAAGGATTTGAACTGGTCGAGGGCGGCGGCGGAGGCGCTGCCGGACAGGGCCAGGGTGGCGGTGGCGATGAGGGTGGTGAGGGAGATCTTGAGATTCATGTTCATCGATATTTTCCTTATTGTGTGAACGTAGGGTGGACGGCTCGGCCGTCCACGCGTCCAACCAGCTCATGCGCCGTCGACGAGCATGCCGGAATTGAACGCGTGGACGGCGGAGCCGCCCACCCTACCCGTGACGTCCGGAGGGCGTCACTCGGCGTTGGCGGTCGGCACGAGGATGTCGCGGTTGCCGTTCGACTGCATCGGCGACACCACGCCGCTCTGTTCCATCTGCTCGAGCAGGCGGGCGGCGCGGTTGTAGCCGATGCGCAGGTGGCGCTGCACCAGCGAGATCGAGGCGCGGCGGTTCTTCAGCACCACGGCCACGGCCTGGTCGTACATGGCGTCGGACTCGCCGCCGCCCTCGCCGGCCGGGGCGCCGTCGGCACCGCCTTCCTCGGCGACACCGCCTTCGAGGATGCCTTCAATGTAATTCGGCTCGCCCGTTTCCTGCAGATGTTTTACAACTCGATGCACTTCGTCGTCCGAGACGAAGGCGCCGTGCACGCGGATCGGCAGGCCGGTACCGGGCGGCATGTACAGCATGTCGCCCATGCCCAGCAGCGTTTCCGCGCCCATCTGGTCGAGAATGGTGCGCGAGTCGATCTTGGACGACACCTGGAACGCGATGCGGGTGGGGATGTTCGCCTTGATGAGGCCCGTGATCACGTCCACGGACGGGCGCTGCGTCGCCAGGATCAGGTGGATGCCGGCCGCGCGCGCCTTTTGCGCGATACGGGCGATCAGCTCCTCGACCTTCTTGCCGACCACCATCATGAGGTCGGCCAATTCGTCGATGATGATGACGATGGTCGGCAGCTTCTCCAGCGGTTCCGGCGCGTCCGGCGTCAGCGAGAACGGGTTCGGGATGTGTTCCTCGCGCTTGGCCGCTTCCAGGATCTTGCCGTTGTAGCCGGCCAGGTTGCGCACGCCCAGCTTGGACATCAGCTTGTAGCGGCGTTCCATCTCGTTCACGGCCCAGTTCAGCGCATGGCCGGCCTGGCGCATGTCCGTCACGACGGGCGCCAGCAGGTGCGGGATGCCTTCGTAGACCGACATCTCCAGCATCTTCGGGTCGATCAGGATCAGGCGCACGTCGGCCGGATCGGCCTTGTACAGCAGCGACAGGATGGTGGCGTTGATGCCAACCGACTTGCCGGAGCCCGTGGTACCCGCCACCAGCAGGTGCGGCATCTTGGCCAGGTCGGCGATGACGGGCTTGCCGGCGATGTCCTTGCCCAGCGCGACGGTCAGGTTCGAGGCGCTGTCGCCATAGACCTTGGAGCCGAGGATCTCGGTCAGGCGCACGATCTGGCGCTTCGGGTTCGGCAGCTCCAGCGCCATGTAGTTCTTGCCGGGGATGGTTTCCACCACGCGGATCGACGTCAGCGACAGTGAGCGCGCCAGGTCGCGCGCCAGGTTGACGATCTGGCTGCCCTTCACGCCGGTGGCCGGCTCGATTTCGTAGCGGGTGACGACCGGGCCCGGATAGGCGGCGACGACCTTGGCTTCGACGCCGAAGTCGGACAGCTTCTTCTCGATCAGGCGGCTGGTGAATTCCAGCGTGTCGATGGCGACGGTTTCCTGGGCGGCCGGGGCGTCGTCCAGCAGCGCCAGCGGCGGCAGCGTGGAGTCGCCGTGCACCTCGAACAGGTGCGACTGGCGCTCCTTCTCGGCGCGCTCGGAACGGGGCACGCTCGTCATCGGCGGCTCGATCTTGATCGCGGGCGCGGCGGCGGAGGCCGAGGGCAGCGGCGCCGGGGCCGTAGCGGCCATCGTGGCGACCGGCGAGGCCGGTGCGCGCACGGGCGCCGAGAACGGTTCGTCGTCGGCGTCGAACGGCGCGCCATCGTCGACCTGCGCGACCTGCGGCTCCGCGCGCGGCGTCTCGGCCTTGGCGCCCCGTTTCAGCTTGGCCTTGGCCTTGGCGAAGAAGCCAGGCGCGGCCTCCTCCGCGGAGGCCGGCGCCTCGTCCGCCACCTGCGGCTCGTGCTTCAGGATCGGCGCGTTGCCATGCTTTTCCACGAACTTGGCGCGCTCGTGCACCAGCACTTCGTCGCGGTGGTGCGCCGCGACTTCGCCCTGGCGGCGGTCTTCGCGGTCTTCGTAGCGCAGGCGGAACCAGTCGAAGCAGCGTTCGACCGATTCGCCGATGCGCTCGGCCACGGCCAGCCAGGACACCTGGAAGTACCAGGAAAAGCCCAGGCCGAACATCAGCAGCAGCAGGAGCGTGGCACCGGTGAAGCCGAAGGCGGCATTGGCGCCGCCGCCGATCAGCTGGCCCAGCACGCCGCCGGCCGAGCGCGGCAGCTCGACCTTCATCGACCACAGGCGCAGGTATTCGAGGCCGACGCTGCCGGCCAGCATGAGCATGAAGCCGACCCAGCGCACCAGGATCTCGCCCTGGTGCTCGATCTCGGGTTCCGGGACCTCGCCGTCGATGAAGCGGCGGTGCAGGCGCCGGTAACCTTTCCAGACGGCGCGCGAAAAGCAGACGCACAGCCACCAGGCGGAAAAGCCGAAGATGAACAGCAGCAGGTCGGCCAGCCAGGCGCCGGCGCGGCCGCCCAGGTTGGCGACGTGGGCGACGACGGTGTCGTGCGACCAGCCCGGGTCGGCTTTGTTATAACTGAGCAGAATGAGGACGAAATACAACAACGCGACGGCCGTGACCAGCCAACGCGCCTCCGACAACAGGCGTACCAGCCGGTTCGGCAGGGGCTGGCGCGGCGGCCGCGGCTTGTGGGTATAGGTCGAACCGGTGGATGGACTTTGCTTGCTCATGCTGACTGAAACTGTGCTGCCGGGGTGAAATGCCCCAAAGATGCCCATTCTAAGCGATATACGGCCGCGCAGGCCCACGATTCATGCTCTTGTGCATCATCGACTATAATCTGCGGTTCCCCTCCCCCTTGATTCCGATGGTGTTCGGCCCCACTTTCCCGACATCATCACTTCAATAAGAAGTAAAAACATGACTACTCGCAAACACGCCAAAGTTCTCATCCTCGGTTCGGGCCCGGCCGGCTACAGCGCCGCCGTCTACGCCGCGCGCGCCAACCTGAGCCCGATGCTGGTCACCGGCCTGGCCCAGGGCGGCCAGCTGATGACCACGACCGACGTGGAGAACTGGCCGGGCGACCCGCTGGGCGTCCAGGGCCCGGAGCTGATGCAGCGCCTGCTGCAGCACGCCGAGCGTTTCAATACCGAGATCGTGTTCGACCATATCCACACGACCTACCTGAACGAGAAGCCGATCCGCCTGGTGGGCGATTCGCACGAATTCACCTGCGACACCCTGATCATCGCCACCGGCGCCTCGGCGCAATACCTCGGCCTGCCCAGCGAACAGGAATTCATGGGCCGCGGCGTGTCGGCCTGCGCCACCTGCGACGGCTTCTTCTACCGTAACCAGGAAGTGGCCGTCATCGGCGGCGGCAATACCGCCGTCGAGGAAGCGCTGTACCTGTCCAACATCGCCACCAAGGTCACGCTCGTGCACCGCCGCGACAAGTTCCGCGCCGAGCCGATCCTCATCGACCGCATGATGGCCAAGGTCGCCGAAGGCAAGATCGTGCTGGAGACCAACCGCACGCTGGACGAGGTGACGGGCGACCAGAGCGGCGTGACGGGCCTGCGCCTGAAATCGACGGAAGACGGTTCGATCAAGGAGCTGAAGGTGCACGGCCTGTTCGTGGCGATCGGCCACAAGCCGAACACCGACATCTTCGAAGGCCAGCTCGAGATGCACAACGGCTACATCAAGACCCGCGGCGGCAGCGAGGGCATGGCCACGGCCACCAGCGTGCCGGGCGTGTTCGCGGCCGGCGACGTCCAGGACCACATCTACCGCCAGGCGATCACCTCGTCGGGTTCGGGCTGCATGGCCGCGCTGGATGCCCAGCGCTACCTGGAGGCGCTGGAATAATCCAGCCTTGACTGACGGCATCTCGATGGCGATGAAAGACTTCGGCGACCTGAAATCCTTCCGCGACCGGCTGAAGGAAGAGGAGCGGCTGCGCGCCATCGAGAAGGCCGAGCGCGAAAAGCGCGAGCGCATCGAGCGCGAGAACGCGGCCACGTTCCGCGGCGCCGTCAAGGACGTCGTCCAGATGCCGGAATCGGACCGCTACGTGTGGCGCCCCGTGCAGGAGGCCGAGCGCCTCGCCGCCCGCGCCCCCGCCCGGCCGCGCACGGCGGCCGAGGAAACGGCGGCCGTGCTGCGCGAATCGATGCTGTCCGACGGGTTCGACGTCGACGGCCTGCTGGCCGAGGAGCCGAGCCTGTCGTGGTCGGCGCCGGGCGTGGGGCCGGACGTCGTCAAGCGCCTGCGCAAGCGCTACTGGCCCGTCGAGGACGAACTCGACCTGCACGGACTGACCCGCGACCTGGCCCGGCGCCAGGTCGACGCGTATTTGAGGAAATCGAGCAAGCGCGGGGTGCGCTGCGTGCGCATCATCCACGGTGTCGGCTATGGCTCGGCCGGCGGCGAACCGGTGTTGCGCGGCATGCTGCACAGCTGGCTGGTGCAGATGGCCGAGGTCATTGCCTTCGTCGCGGCGGGGCGGACCGACGGCGGCCACGGCGCGCTGATCGTCCTGTTACGGCCGGCTTTGGAAGATTAAATTCGTCAATTTGCGCCAAATACAACGGTGCGCATATCGGGACGAAGCGTTTTTTATGTTACCCGGCAAATATGCACCTGCTAATTGACGAAACCTGTAAGATACGGCTCCATGCGTCATGGTGATGCCACTAGTGAAGGGATCGATCCAGTAATGTCCAGCACGCCAGTACAGATGGCCAGGCCGCAACGCGTCGACCTGCTCAATTGCGCGGATGAGCCGATCCACATTCCAGGTTCGATCCAGCCCCACGGTGCCCTGGTGTTCCTGGATGCCGGCGGCCGTGCGGAAGGCTGGAGCGCCAACATCGACCTGGTGCTGGAAGAGGTCCCCCGGCTCGGCGCGCCGTTCGACGCGCTCGGCTTCCCCGACAGCGTGAACGACCTCGTGCGCGAGTGCCTGGACAACATCGAGAACGGCGAGGCCCCGGCCCTGTTCGGCGCGATCGACCTGCGCAGCGCCGAGTACGACTGTGTCGTGCATGCCCACAAAGGCCGCGTGATCGTCGAGTTCGAGGCGCGCGACGTCAGCACCGACGAAGTCGCGCTGTTCGCCATCAAGGCCCACAATTCGATCGACCGCCTGCGCCGCCAGAAGACCACCGACGGCCTGCTCGAGGCGGCCGTGCGCCAGGTGCGCGACTTCACCGGCTTCGACCGCGTGATGGCCTACCGCTTCCGCAGCGACGACAGCGGCGACGTGGTCGCCGAAGCGCGCCGCGACGACCTCGTGCCCTACCTCGGCCAGCGCTATCCGGCCGGCGACATCCCGGCCCAGGCACGGCGCCTGTACACGCTGAACACGCTGCGCATGATCGCGGACATGACCTACCATGCCGTCCCGCTGCTGGGCGCGCCGGATGCCGCGCCGCTGGACCTGAGCTTCGGCGTGCTGCGCAGCGTCTCGCCGATCCATGTCGAATACCTGCAGAACATCGGCGTCGCGGCCTCGATGAGCGTGTCGATCGTCATCAACGGCCGCCTGTGGGGCCTGCTGGCCTGCCACCACTCGACGCCGAAGCGGGTGCCCTATTCCGTGCGCCTGGCCGCCGACGTGCTGGCCCAGGTGCTCGCCTCGACCGTGCAGAGCATCGAGTCGCGCGAGGATGCGCGGCTGGTCGAGCGCGCCGCCAAGGTGCGCACCAGCCTCGTCGAGTCGCTGCTGCTGGAAGAAGATCCGCTCGAGGCCCTGATCGAGCACGGCGACGCCCTGCTCGAATCGGCCAATGCCCAGGCGCTCGTCGTCACCCAATTCGGCCGGGTGGTCTGCCGCGGCATCGAGCAGGAAGCGGGCGAAGCCATCGTCGCCGCCCTGCCGGAGCAGGCGCACGACCTGGTGCAGTACGAATGCCACAAGGAGTGGCCGATCCAGGTGCAGGCGGACCTCGGCAAATGGGCGGGCATGCTCGGCCTGCCGTTCGACCTGCCCAGCGGCGGCTGGTGCCTGCTGCTGCGCAGCGAGCAGGTGGAGCACGTGCGCTGGGGCGGCCGCCCCGACAAGAGCGAGCAGACCGGCCCCCTGGGCGCGCGCCTGACGCCGCGCGGCTCCTTCGATGCCTGGCAGGAAACCGTGCGCGGGCGCGCCCACCCGTGGGAAGAAGGCATCCTGACCCATGCGCGCATGCTGCTGGGCGAACTGGTGCGCGTGTCGAACGCGCGCCGCGCCCAGACCGAGACCATGCGCGCGCAGTTGCTGGCGATGCTGGGCCACGACCTGCGCGACCCGCTCAACTCCATCAACATGGCCGGCATGGTGCTGGAAAAGACGTCGAACAGCGACAACAAGGGCACGCTGGGCCGGCGCATCCAGTCGTCCAGCAACCGCATGCAGCGCATGATCGGCCAGGTGCTCGACATGAGCCGCATCGAGCGCGGCCTGGACCTGGGCCTGGGGACCGAACGTGTCGACCTGGCGGCCCTGGTCGAGGACATGGTCGAGGAAGCCCGCCTGGCCTACCCCACCATCGTCTACGACCTGCACACGGTCGGACCCGCCTTCGTGATGGCCGACGGGGGACGCCTGGGCCAGGTGATCTCGAACCTGCTGTCCAACGCCCGCCACCACGGCGAGCCGAACCAGCCGATCCTGATCCGCCTGGCGCTCGCGTCCGGCCGGGCCGTGCTGGACGTGTCGAACGCCGGCGCGCCGATCCCGGCGGACACGGAAGCGAGCCTGTTCAACCCGTTCAAGCGCAGCTCGATGAACAACCCGCGCAACCGCACGGGCATGGGCCTGGGCCTGTACATCGCCCAGCAGATCGTGCGCGAGCACGACGGCGAGATCGCCTACCGCCACGAGGACGGGCGCGTGGTCTTCAGCGTCCGCCTGCCGCTGGCGAGCGAGCAGCCGGCGCTGCCGCCGCAAGCGTAAATCCTTCCTTTTGCAGGGGGCGTGCACGCCCCCTTACACTGTCGGGTCCGGCATGTTAGGCTAGCAACACCGCCACAACCGACAGCTGCATGCACCTCATCACCTTCATCGAAATCACGGCGATCCTGGTGGGCGCGTTCTCGGGCTTCATCGAGGCCCGGCGCAAGCGCATGGACCTGGTCGGCGTCTTCACCGTCGCCTTCATCGCCGCATTCGGCGGCGGCACCCTGCGTGACATCCTGCTCGACAAGCGGCCCCTGTTCTGGGTGATCCACCAGGAGTACGCGATCCTGATCTTCGTGCTCGCCCTGATCGCCACGCCCCTCATGCGCACGCTGCGCCACGTGGTGTCCGAGCGCCTGATCGTGATCGGCGACGCGGTGGGCCTGGGCCTGTTCTCGGTGGCGGGCGTGTCGTCGGCGCTGGATGCGCACATGCCCCTGTTCGTGGCCGCGATGATGGGCGTGATCACCGGCATCTTCGGCGGCGTATTGCGCGACATCGTCTGCAACGAGGTGCCGATGGTGTTCCGCGACGGGAAGCCGTACGCGATCTGCGCGTTCGTGGGGAACTGGATTTTCCTGCTGATGGGGATCTACGGCTTCCCGCACGACTTCGCGCTGTGGTCGAGCGCCTTGTTCATCACGACGGCGCGCTTGTTGGCGTGGAAGTTCGATTTGAGGATGGGGAGATAGCCCCTGGCACGTCGTCCCTGCGAAGGCAGGGACCCAAGTTTGCATGTGATGCGGCAGCGCTGGAGAAATTGGGCCCCTGCCTGCGCAGGGGCGACGGTAGGTTTGCTTACACCGCGTCCGGCCCCGTCTCCCCGGTACGGATGCGGATCACCTGCTCCACCTCCTGCACGAAGATCTTGCCGTCGCCGATCTTGCCCGTGCGCGCCGCCTTGATGATGGCGTCGACCACCGTCTCGGCCATGCCGTCGTCGACCACCACCTCGATCTTCACTTTCGGCAGGAAGTCGACCACGTACTCGGCGCCGCGGTACAGCTCCGTGTGGCCCTTCTGGCGGCCGAAGCCTTTCACTTCCGTGACCGTGAGGCCCGTGACGTTGACCTCGGCCAGCGCCTCGCGCACCTCGTCCAGCTTGAACGGCTTGATCACGCAGGTAATCTGTTTCATGGTTTTCTCCTTTCAGGTATTGCAGCTTATTGTTGGGAATCCGGGATGCGCTTCAGCGCGTCCATCCACACGACGGCTTCCGAGTCGCTCGGCGCGCGCCAGTCGCCGCGCGGGGACAGCGAGCCGCCGTTGCCGACCTTCGGACCGTTCGGCACGCAGGAGCGCTTGAACTGGCTGGTCTTGAAGAAGCGCCACAGGAAGATTCCCAGGTTCTTCTTGATGGCGGCGAGGTCGTACTCGTTGCGCGCGGGGCTGCCGCCCTCCGGCCAGGGACCGACGTCGCGGTCGCGCCAGGCCGACCAGGCGAGGAAGGCGACCTTGGGCGGCGCGAAGCCGTAGCGCAGCGTGTAGTAGAGGTTGAAGTCCTGCAGCTCGTAGGGGCCGATGAAGTTTTCCGTCACCTGCGCCGGCTTGCCCTCCTCCTTCCCGGTGCCCGTCTTGCCCGGCACCAGTTCGGGGCTGATCTCCGTTTCCAGCACGGCGATCAGGACGTCGGAACCGCCGTCGTCGCCCAGCTGCTTCGTGTCCGCGACCCAGCGCACCAGGTGCGAGATCAGCGTCTTGGGCACGCTCGCGTTGACGTTGTAGTGCGACATGTGGTCGCCCACGCCGTAGGTGCACCAGCCCAGCGCCAGCTCGGACAGGTCCCCGGTGCCGATCACGATCGCGTGGTGGTGGTTCGCCAGGCGGAACAGGTGGCTCGTGCGCTCGCCCGCCTGCACGTTCTCGAACGTCACGTCGTACTCTTCCTTGCCCTCCGCGTACGGGTGGCCCAGGTCCTTCAGCATCTGGATGCAGCTGGGGCGGATGTCGATCTCGTGCGCCGTGCAGCCGACCACTTGCATCAGCTTTCGCGCCTGGTCCAGCGTGCGCTCGCTGGTGGCGAAGCCCGGCATCGTGTACGCGAGGATGTTCGTGCGCGGCAGGCCCAGGCGGTCCATCGCCTTGGCGCAGACGAGCAGCGCATGGGTCGAGTCGAGGCCGCCCGAGATGCCGATCACGACCTTCTCGTGGCCGGACGACTGCAGGCGCTGCAGCAGCGCCTGCACCTGGATGTTGTAGACCTCCGTGCAGCGCTCGTCGCGGCGGCGGCCGTCGGCCGGCACGTACGGGAAGCGCTCGACGGTGCGCGCCAGCGGCAGCTCGCGGTCCAGCGGCAGGGGCAAGGCGAAGCGCTGGATGCGGAACCTCGCCACCTCGTCCGCGTGGCGGCGCACCGATTGCGCGAAGGTGGTGGCGTGCATGCGTTCCGTCGACAAGCGTTCCAGGTCGACGTCGCCGAAGATGATGTGGGAATCGTCGCGGAAGCGTTCCGACTGCGCCAGCATGTCGCCCTTCTCGTAGATGAGCGACTGGCCGTCCCAGGCCATGTCCGTCGTCGACTCGCCCAGGCCCGCCGAGGTGTACAGGTAGGCCGCCAGGCAGCGCGCCGACTGCTGGCCGACGAGCTGGTGGCGGTAGCCGCTCTTGCCCACGACGACGTTCGACGCCGACAGGTTCACCAGCACGGTGGCGCCGGCCAGCGCGGCGAACGAGGACGGCGGGATCGGCACCCACACGTCTTCGCAGATCTCGACGTGGAAGCGGAACAGCGGCTGGTCGTTTAGCTGGAACAGCTGGTCCGGGCCGAAGGGAACGCGCTGTCCCAGCAGCTCGATTTCCGTGACGGCCGTGTTCTCCGACGGGTTGAACTGCCGCATTTCGTAAAATTCGCCATAATTGGGGAGGAAGCTCTTCGGCACGGCGCCGAGGATGCGTCCGCCCGCGACGACCACGGCGCAGTTGAACAGCACGTGGTTCACGCGCAGCGGCATGCCGACGATCAAGGCCAGCGGCAGTGTCCTCGATTCCTCGACGATGGTGCCGAGCGCGGCGACGACGGCGTCCAGCAACGCGCGCTGGTGGAACAGATCGTCGCAGGTGTAGGCCGACAGGCCCAGTTCGGGGAAGGCGGCCAGCACGGCGCCCTGTTCGGCGGCTTGTTTTGCCAGCTTGATCGTCTCGCCCGCGTTGAAGGCCGGGTCGGCCACGCGGCAACGCGGGCTGGCCACGGCGACGCGTGCGAAGTCGTGAGAGTAGAGGTTGAAGAATTGCTTATCCATCGATTGCTTATCCATCGCGCCCACCAAGTTTTTGTACGGAAGTCATCTTGAATTATCGCACGCATATCGCTTCTTCCTTGTCCGATATCGGCCGGGAAGCCTGGGACGGCCTGGTCGCGCTGCAGGACCAGCCGAACCCCTTCCTCTCGTTCTCCTTCCTCGACGCGCTGCACGATTCCGGCAGCGCCGCGCCGGACAAGGGCTGGCAGCCGCAGTTCATCGTGCTGTACGAGGACGATGCGGACAGTCCGGGCGGCGAACGCCTGGCCGCAGCCCTGCCCCTGTACGTCAAGGGCCACTCCTACGGCGAATACGTGTTCGACTGGGCCTGGGCCGACGCCTACCAGCGCAACGGCCTCGAGTACTATCCGAAGCTGCTGTCGGCGATTCCGTTCACGCCCGTGACGGGCCCGCGCCTGCTGGCGCGCGACGACGCGGCCAGGCACGCGCTGGTCGACGTGCTGCGCTCCGTGCAGCAATCGTCGGACGTGTCGTCGACGCACGTCCTGTTCCCGCCCGGCGTGCAGGCGAAACAGCTGGAGGACGCGGGCTTCCTGCTGCGCAGCGGCGTGCAGTTCCACTGGGAGAACGCGGGCTACGCCACGTTCGAGGACTTCCTCGCCACGCTCGAGCAGAAGAAGCGCAAGAACATCCGTGCCGAGCGGCGCAAGGTGCGCGAGGCGGGCGTGCTGCTCCGGCGCGTGCGCGGGACGGACGCGACGGACGAGGACTGGCGCTTCTTCACGCGCTGCTACCGCCACACCTATGCCGAGCATTACTCGACGCCCTACCTGAACCTGGATTTCTTCCGCCGCATCGGCCGCGACATGCCGCAGCACCTGCTGCTCGTGATCGCCGAGCGCGACGGCAGCCCGATCGCCGCCTCGCTCGTCGTGCACGACGACACGACGCTGTACGGCCGCTACTGGGGCGCACTGGAACACGTGCCCTGCCTGCACTTCGAGACGGCCTACTACCAGCCTTTGGAGTTCTGCATCGAGCAGAAGATCCAGGTATTCGAAGGCGGCGCCCAGGGCGAGCACAAGATGGCGCGCGGCTTCCTGCCCACGCGCACGTGGTCGGCGCACTGGCTCAAGCATCCGTCGTTTTCCGATGCCGTCGAAAAGTTCCTGGAGCGCGAGGCCGGCGGCATCGACGATTACATCGACGAGTTGAACGACCGCAGTCCGTTCAAGACGCCGAAGGCGGATTGAACGGACTGCGTAGGGTGGACGGCTGCACCGGGCGGTATCGCATCCCGCGGCGTGAAAGCCGTCCACGCGTTCGCTTACCGCCCGCGGATCGCGCCGCTTCGACGTGCGTCGAACGCGTGGACGGCGCCGCCACCACCACGATTCCGCCCTCGCGGCGCAGCCGTCCACCCTACGCCGCGGTGTCGCCGCCGCCCCCACCGCGGGTTCACGCGGCCACGTCGACATCCCCGTTGTGCCACCACAGCCGCGGATTATTGTCCGCCAGCTCCCGCAACAAGTCCCATACCACCTTCACCCGCCGCAGCCGGTACAGGTCCGTCGGCGCCGCCAGCCAGAACGAGCGCTCGGCGTAGAAACCCGGCAGCACGGGCACCAGGCGCCCGTCGTCCGGCACCGCGTACGGCGGCGCCATCATGAGGCCCATGCCCAGGGCCGCGGCCTCGATCTGCCCCGTCATCCCCGAGCAGCACAGGCGCCGGCGCGGCGTGAATCCCAGTTCGTTCAGGTAGGACAGCTCGCGGCTGGCCAGCCGGTCCTGCACGTAGTCGACGAAGTCGTGGCGCTCCAGGTCCGCGTGCGTGCGGATCGGCGGATGCTTCGCGAGATAGACGGGAGAGGCGTACAGGTAGAAGCGGAACGAGGCCAGGCGCGTGACCACGTAGCGCCCCGTCGCGGGCGGGTCCAGCATGACGCCGAGGTCGGCCTCGCGGTTCGCGAGGTTGGCGAAGCTGGGCAGCGCCAGCAGGTCGATCGACAGGTCCGGATGGTCTTCGAACAGTTTCAGGAGCACGGGCGCGACGACGCGCACGCCGAACACTTCCGGCACCCCCAGGCGCACCACGCCGTGCGCCGCCACCTCCGCCCCGCCCAGCTGCTCGGCGGCGGCCAGCGCCGCGCCTTCCATCGCTTCCGCATGGGGCAGCAGCGCGCGGCCCATCTCGGTCAGCTCGTAGCCTTCGCGCGAACGGTCGAACAGGGTGGTGCCCAGCTGCTGCTCGAGCCGGTCGATGCGGCGCGCGACGGTGGTGTGTTCGACGTCGAGGCGGCGCGAGGCGCCGGACAGCGTACCCGCTCGCGCCAGTTCCAGGAAGAAACGTAGATCGGTCCATTCGGGCAAGCTGTTCATCCAGGGCACCGTTGTTCGATATCAAGATGACATATTGTGCACTGGTGCACAGTCGCGCTGCAACCTTTTCGTCACGACGCTTGTCCGCGCACAGCGGCCGGGCGTCGGGCCCGTCATCGCCCCTCGCAACCCGACCATGCCTGCCTTGTTGTGGTGTTCGGGGATGTGCAAATTTGCACAATAGGGTGGGCGCGATGTTGTCTTTTCACCTCTTTTTATCCGAGGCACACTGCGCTTGCATGCGAAAAAAAAGACAAGCGCATGACACCACAACAATATCTGGAGACATCGATGCGTGTTAGCAAGAAGAAACTGGCTCGCCTGAGCCCGCAGTTGTTCGGCCCGCAGTTGATCGGTCACTCTGCAGCCGCCCTCCTCGCCCTGTCCGGCACCGCCCTCGCTACCCTGGCACCCGCCGTCCACGCGCAGGACACGGGCGGCGCCGTCGCCGCGCCCGAGGAGAACATGGAGAAGGTCGTCGTGACGGCGCGCCGGCGCCAGGAGACGCTGCAGGACGTCCCGGTTTCCGTCACCGCGTTCACTTCCGACCAGCTCTCGAAGCAGGGCATTCCGGACGTGGTCGCGCTGACGACCTCCCTGCCCAACACCACCCTGAAGGCCTCGCGCGCCACCAACTCCACGCTGACCGCCTTCATCCGCGGCGTCGGCCAGGCCGACCCGCTGGCCGGCTTCGAGTCCGGCGTCGGCATCTACCTCGACGACATCTACCTGGCCCGCCCGCAAGGCGCCGTCGCCGACATCTACGACGTCGAGCGCATCGAGGTGCTGCGCGGCCCGCAGGGCACGCTGTACGGCCGCAACACCATCGGTGGCGCCGTCAAGTACGTGACCCGCAAGCTGGCGCCGCAGACCGACGTGCGCATCAAGGGTACGCTCGGCAACTACAAGGAACGCGACGGCGTGATCACCGCCAGCACGCCCGTCAACGAGCAGCTGCGCGTCGGCGCCACCGTCGCCCGGTTCAAGCACGACGGCTACGGCACCAACTTGTTCAACGGCGCGCCCAACTACGACAAGGACCTGACCGCCGCCCGCGTCTCGGCCGAATGGCAGGCCACGCCGGACCTGTGGGTGCGCATCGCCGGCGACATCACGCAGGACGATTCGCATCCGAAGAACGGCCACCGCCTGATCGTCGGCCGCACCAGCGGCGCGCCGATCCTCGACAACGTCTACGACACCCAGGCCGAGATGATGACGGCGCTGGGCCACGAGCAGGAGGTGCGCCAGCACGGCGTCTCCGCCACCGTCGAATGGACGATCAGCCCGGAGCTGGCGTTCAAGTCGATCACCGCCTCGCGCCGCGACAAGTCGTGGGCCCCGATCGACTTCGACGCCCTGCCCGTCGTGGACATGGAAGTGCCGGCGCTGTACACGAACAAGCAGTTCAGCCAGGAATTCAACCTGACCTACACCGGGCCGAAGATCCAGGGCGTGGCCGGCGTCTACTACATCGACGCCAATGCCTACAACAAGTTCGACACCGTACTGGCCGGCCTGGTCCCGACCAGCACCTTCACGAGCGGCGACATCGACACCAGGGCCTGGGCCGTGTACGCGGACGGCAGCTACAATTTCACCGATGCGCTGCAGCTCTCGGTGGGCGGCCGCTACACCTCGGACGAACGCAAGGCCGACATCTTCCGCCAGATATACCTGGGCCTGGCCGGTTCGCCCGAGATGGGCAACCCGAACGCGGTCCTGTTCCGCACCGATACCGACCTGCCCAACCTGGAACGCAAGGACAAGAAGTTTACGCCGCGCATCGCGCTGAACTACAAGGTCACGCCCGACCAGAACGTGTACGCCTCCTACTCGAAGGGCTTCAAGGGCGGCGGCTTCGACCCGCGCCTGAACGTCGCCGGCACCCGCATCTCGCAGGCTCAGGCGCGCGCCGGCTACAAGCCCGAGACCATCGGCACCTACGAACTGGGCCTGAAGTCCTCGTTCAACGGCGGCCGCATCACCACCAACACGGCGCTGTTCTACAGCGACTACAAGGACGTGCAGATCCCCGGCTCGGTGGCGATCGACACCAACGGCGACGGCCGCGACGACAGCTTCGCCGGCCTGACGACGAATGCCGGCAAGGCCACGATCAAGGGCGCCGAGTTCGAGGCGGTGGCCCACATCACCAACAACTTCAGCCTGTCCGGCATGTACAGCTACATCGACGCCAAGTACGACGAATACATCGTCGCCGGCGTGAACGTCGCCGACCAGCGCGTGTTCCAGAACACCCCGAAGAACTCGGCCAACCTGCGCGCCACCTACGAGTTGCCGCTGCCGCTGTTCGGCCGCAACGGCCGCCTGTCGCTGATCGGCTCGGCCTCGTACCGGGGCGCGACGAACCAGTTCGAGACCGTGTCCGTGCTCGACCAGGAATCGTACAAGCTGTACGACGCGTCCATCATCTGGACGCGGGCCGACGGCAAGATCCGTGCCGCCATCCACGGCAAGAACCTGTCGGACAAGCAGTACAAGACGGCCGGCTACCTGTTCCCCACGCTGGGCAACGAGGGCACGCTGACGGCCTTCTACGGCGCCCCGCGTACGGTGCAGGCGACCGTGGAATACCGCTTCTGAGGCGCAAACGACGGACTTTTCGAGAGACAGGATATTCGCAGCGTGTCCCATTACTCATTGACCAGCACTACCAGCAGCGACGGCCTTACCCTGGTCGCGCGCGACTATCCGGCAGCGGCGGTGCCGGGCATGGCGGCCTCCCCGGTGCGCCTGCCCGTCATCTGCATCCATGGCCTGACCCGCAACGCGTCCGATTTCGACGACTTCGCCCCCATCGTCGCCGGCCTCGGGCGGCGCGTGCTGGCCCTCGACGTGCGCGGGCGCGGCGAGTCCGACCGCGACCCCGATCCGGACCACTACAACGCCCAGGTGTATGCGGACGACGTGGCCCGCTTCATGGACGCCCTCGGCCTGCCGCAAGCGATCTTCGTCGGCACCTCGATGGGCGGCCTGATCACGATGACGCTGGCCGGCGAGCGCATCGACCTCGTCGCCGCGGCCGTCCTGAACGACATCGGCCCTTGGATCTCGCACAAGGGCCTGGCGCGCATCGCGGGCTATGCGGGCAAGCGCGTGCAGCCCGCATCCTGGACCGAGGCGGCGTCGTACATCAAGTCGCTGAACGCCGGCGCCTTCCCCGGTAACACGGATGCCGAATGGGACAAGTGGGCGCGGCGCGCCTTCGCCCCGGACGACGGCGGCATGCTGGCGCCGCGCTACGATCCCGGGATTGCCAAGGGCTTGCAGGAGGGTAGACTGAAGGGCACGTCGCCGGGACTGCGCAAGGGTTTCCGGCGCCTGGCCGGGGCGCGTCCCCTGCTCCTCGTGCGCGGCGCACTGTCCGACCTGCTGGAAGACCGTCAATGCGCGTGGATGCGGCGCCAGGCCCCGGCCATGCGCTATGCGGAGGTGCCCGGCGTCGGCCATGCGCCGATGCTGACGGAACCGGCCGCGCTGGATGCCATCACGCGCTTCCTGGCCGAGCTGCCGTAAGAAGTACACACGATAACAATGGAAGTACAAGGAGACGACATGAAACGCATCACCACCCTGCGAGCGGCCCTGCTGCTTGCCTTTGCCGCCGGCGCAGGCGCAGGAGCAGCCAACGCGGCCCCCGACGTCAAGGTCGCCCTCATCGCCGGCAAGACGGGCCAGCTCGAGGCCTATGCCAAGGAGACGGAAATCGGCTTCATGATGGGCCTGGAATACCTGACCGGCGGGAAGATGGAAATCAACGGCCGCAAGATCAAGGTCATCGTCAAGGACGACCAGGGCAAGCCGGACCTGGGCCGCACGCTGCTGGCCGAAGCCTACGGCGACGACAAGGTCGACCTCGCCGTCGGCACCACCTCGTCCGGCTCGGCGCTGGCGATGCTGCCGGTGGCGAAGGAATACAAGAAGGTCTTGATCGTCGAACCGGCCGTCGCCGACGAGATCACGGGCGCCAAGTGGAACAAGTACATCTTCCGCACCGCGCGCAATTCGATGCAGGATGCGCTGGCCGCGGCCTCGACCCTGAAGAGCGGCAGCGTCGCCTTCCTGGCCCAGGATTACGCCTTCGGCCGCGACGCCATCAAGGCCGGCAAGGAAGCGCTGGCCGCCACCGGCAGCAAGGTCAAGGTGGTGCACGAGGAGTATGCGCCGGCCGCGTCGACCGACTTCACGGCCCCGACCCAGCGCCTGTTCGACGCCCTGAAGGACAAGCCACAGCCGCGCATCCTGTCCATCGTCTGGGCCGGGCCGAACCCGATGAACAAGATCGCCGACATGCAGCCGGGCCGCTACGGCATCGCGCTGGCGCCGGGCGGCAACCTGCTACCCGTCATGAAGACGTGGAAGGCCTACGCCGGCACCGAAGGCACGATCTATTACTACTACGGCTTCCCGAAGAACAAGATGAACGACTGGTTCGTCGCCGAGCACATGAAGCGCTACAAGGCCCCGCCCGACATGTTCACGGCCGGCGGCATGGCGGCCGCCGGCGCCGTCGTCGCCGCCTTGCAGAAGGTGCCGTCGGCCAACAGCGAACAGCTGGTGACGGCGATGGAAGGGCTGTCCTTCGAAACGCCCAAGGGCACGATGACCTTCCGCAAGGAAGACCACCAGGCGCTGCAGCCGATGTACCACTTCCGCATCAAGAAGGACCAGAAGAACGAGTGGGACTTGCTGGAACTGGTGCGCGAGATCCCGGCCACCGAGCTCCCGCTGCCTGTCAAGAACAAGCGCTGACATGGCAGGCATCGAACCCACGCCGGCCCTGTCGACTCGCGACCTGACGATCCGCTTCGGCGGCCACGTCGCCGTGAACGCGGTGACGGCCGACTTTTATCCCGGCACGCTGACCGTCATCGTCGGCCCGAACGGTGCCGGCAAGACGACCTACTTCAACCTCGTCTCCGGCCAGCTGGTGGCAACGTCCGGCCGCGTGCTGCTGCGCGGCGAGGACATCACGCGCGCCGGCCCGGCGCGCCGCACGCGCCTGGGCATCGGGCGCGCGTTCCAGCTGACCAACCTGTTCCCGCACCTGACCGTGGCCGAGAACGTGCGCCTGGCCGTGCAGAGCCGCGCCGGCATCGGCATGCGCATGCTGTCGCTGTGGTCCGGCCACCGCGAGGTGATCGCGCGCGCCGACCATTACCTGGAGCGCGTGGCGCTGGCGTCCCGCCGCAACAGCTATGTCGGCACGCTGTCGCACGGCGACCAGCGCAAGCTCGAGGTGGCGATCCTGCTGGCCCTGGAGCCGGAGGTCCTGATGTTCGACGAACCGACGGCCGGCATGAGCGTGGACGAAGTGCCCGTCGTGCTCGACCTGATCCACCAGGTCAAGGCCGAACGCAAGCGCACCGTGCTGCTGGTCGAGCACAAGATGGACGTCGTGCGCGCCCTCGCCGACCGCATCGTCGTGCTGCACAACGGCACGCTGGTGGCCGACGGCCAGCCGGCCGAGGTGATGCGCTCGAAGATCGTGCAGGAGGCCTATCTTGGCAGCCCCGAAACCGTTTGACCTGGGAGCGATGTCACGAATGAGCGTGTCGATGAGCGAACCGATCCTGACGCTGTCCGGCGTCCACACCCACATCGGCCAGTACCACATCCTGCAGGGCGTGGACCTCGTAGTGCCGCGCGGCGGCCTGGCCGTCCTGCTGGGCCGCAACGGCGCCGGCAAGACGACCACCCTGCGCACCATCATGGGCCTGTGGAAGGCCAGCGGCGGGTCCATCGTGTTCGACGGGCGCGACATCACGGCGTTGTCCACGCCCGACATCGCGCGCGCCGGCATCGCCTACGTGCCGGAAAGCATGGCCGTGTTCTCGGATCTGACGGTACGCGAGAACCTGGTCCTCGCCGCCCGCAAGGGCCGCCTGGACGCGGCGCGCGTCGACTGGATCTGCGGCTTCTTCCCGGCCCTGAAGAAATTCTGGCACTACCCGGCCGGGAACCTGTCCGGCGGCCAGAAGCAGATGGTGGCGATCGCCCGCGCGATCGTCGAGCCGAGCAAGCTGCTGCTGGTGGACGAGCCGACCAAGGGCCTGGCCCCGGCCATCGTGCACAGCCTGGTGCTCGCCTTCCGCGAGCTGAAGGACACCAGCACGACGATCCTGCTGGTCGAGCAGAACTTCAACGTCGTGCGCACCCTGGGCGACACCGTGTCCGTGATGGACGACGGCCGCGTAGCGCACGCCGGCCTGATGCACGACCTGGCCGGCGACGAGGCGCTGCAGCAGCGCCTGCTCGGACTGTCGCTGGATGCGCACCAATAACCGGCTATCCGTAGGGTGGGCACCCCGTGCCCACCGAACGTTGGCGTCATGCGAGCGCCTGGTGGGCACATGGTGCCCACCCTACGCCGCAACCTGCGCCACAAGCCAGACAAGGAACGAACAATGAGTGTTACTTTACCGCTTTCCCAGGCCGACACACCGCTGCCCGCGGCCCGGCGCGACCTGCTGCCCCTGCTGCTCGTGCCGGCCGTCGCGCTGGCCGTGCTGCCCCTCGTCAGCCTGCCGGCCTGGGTCACCCTGACCGTCGCCGGCCTCGCCATGGGCATGATGATGTTCATCATGGCCAGCGGCCTGACCCTCGTGTTCGGCCTGATGAGCGTGCTGAACTTCGGCCACGGCGCCTTCGTGTCCGTCGGCGCGTACGCGGCGACCCTCGTGCTGGTGCCCATGCGCGGCTGGCTCGAAGCGGACTCGCTGGCCGCCAACCTCGGCGTGCTGGCGCTGGCCGTCACGGTCGCGATGCTGGTCACGGCCCTGCTCGGTTGGCTGTTCGAACGCGTCATCATCATGCCCGTCTACGGCCAGCACCTGAAGCAGATCCTGATCACGATGGGCGGCATGATCGTGTCGGAGCAGCTGATCACCGTCATCTGGGGCGCCGAGCAGGTGGCGCTGCCGCTGCCGGCCGCGCTGCGCGGCGCGGTCTTCCTGGGCGACGCCGCCGTCGAGAAATACCGCCTGCTGGCCGTCGCGGTCGGCCTGGTCGTGTTCGCCGTGCTGTTCCTCACGCTGAACCGTACCCGCATCGGTCTGCTGATCCGCGCCGGCGTCGAGAACGGCGAGATGGTCGAGGCGATGGGCTACCGCATCCGCCGCCTGTTCGTGGCCGTGTTCGCGGCCGGCTCCGCGCTGGCGGGCCTGGGCGGCACGATGTGGGGACTGTACAAGGAGACCCTGGTGGCGCACATGGGCAGCGAAGTGATGGTGATGGTCTTCATCGTCATCATCATCGGCGGCCTCGGCTCGGTCGGCGGCTGCTTCATCGGGGCCCTGCTGATGGCGCTCGTCGCCAACTACGCCGGCTACCTGGCGCCCAAGTTCGCGCTGGTGTCGAACATCGTGCTGATGATCGCCATCCTGCTGTGGCGCCCGGCCGGCCTGTATGCGAAAGGACGCCACTGACATGCTGACGCAACTCCTTTCCGGCGACCTGCCGCGCAGCCGCATCCTGTCCACGCTCCTCGTGGCCATCGTGCTGGGCCTGCTGTTCGCGCCCTTCCTGTTTTCCGGCGCCCGCCCCCTCAACACGGCGGCAACGATCTGCATCTATGCCGTGCTGGTCGCGTCCTACGATTTGTTGCTGGGCTATACGGGCATCGTCTCCTTCGCCCACACGATGTTCTACGGCATCGGCGCCTACGGCATCGGCATCGCGCTGGCCAGCGTCGATGAGCCGACCTGGGGCGTGGCGCTGGCCGGCCTGGGCATCGCGCTGGCGCTGACGGTCGTACTGGCCCTCGTCATCGGCCTGTTCGCGCTGCGCGTGCGCGCCATCTTCTACGCGATGATCACGCTGGCCGTGGCCGCCTCGTTCGCCGTGCTGGCCTCGCAGCTGTCGGACCTGACGGGCGGCGAGGACGGCCGTACCTTCGGCGTGCCCGAGCTGCTGTCGCCCGGCTTCAGCCTGCTGGAGAACGAGGTGTTCGGGCGCGCGGTGGACGGCAGGCTGCTCACCTACTACATCGTGTTCTTCGGCTGCGCGCTGCTGTTCCTGTTCCTGCTGCGCCTCGTGAATTCGCCGTTCGGCCGCGTGCTGCAGGCGATCCGCGAGAACGAGTTCCGCGCCGAGGCGCTGGGCTACCGCACCGTCGTCTACCGCATCTGGGCCAACGTGCTGGCGGCCGTGGTGGCCGCGCTAGCGGGCGCCCTGATGGCCTTGTGGCTGCGCTATGTCGGTCCCAAGACGATGCTCGGCTTCGAAGTGATGACGGACATCCTGCTGATCGTCGTCATCGGCGGCATGGGCACGATGTACGGCGCCGTGGTCGGCGCCACGCTGTTCATCCTGGCCCAGAACTACCTGAAGGAATTGATGGGGCATGCGTCCGAGCTGCTGTCCGGCGTGCCGATGCTGGCGGCGGCCCTGCATCCGGACCGCTGGCTGCTGTGGCTCGGCGTGCTGTTCATCCTCTCCATTTATTTCTTCCCGATCGGGATCGTCGGCAA
Organism: Massilia sp. YIM B02763; assembly: GCF_030412015.1. Taxonomy (GTDB): domain Bacteria; phylum Pseudomonadota; class Gammaproteobacteria; order Burkholderiales; family Burkholderiaceae_D; genus Telluria. The sequence continues at coordinate 24,551 of NZ_JASNRD010000002.1, forward strand.
GCTGCGTCTGCGGCGCTTCCTGCGCGGCTGACCGGTCCGTGCACGGTGGGCACCACGTGCCCACCATCACCGCATCTCGTCCCAAGCCCATGTGCGTCCTGCCCGACAGTACTTCGCCTGTCTACCCCATCCATTAGCTAAAGATCAAGCCGGTCGCTGATGCGATTCCTATGATGAGTCATGCATGGCCTCGTCGACAGCCAGCGCGGGCCATCCCCCCTCCTACTGGCTTCCACTGAAAGGGCTTCCATGAAACCCGTGAGAACCTTGTTTGCGGCAGCGGCGTTGACGCTGGCCGCGCTGGGCGCCTCGGCCGCGCACGCGGCCGGGATCGAAGTACTCAACGAAGGATTCGCCGATGTTGCCGGCTTGAACGGATGGGTCCAGGTCAACAACAGCATTCCGCCCGGCAGCCCCTGGTTCCAGGGGAATGCCGGACTGTTCCCGGCCCAGTCCGGCGCTGCCGATGCCTATGCGGCGGCCAGCTATCTCGGCGCCGCCAACGGCAGCGGCAGCGTCGACAACTGGCTGATCACGCCCACGCTCGACCTCTCCGGCATCACCTCCTTGAGCTTTTATACGCGGCGCGCCGACGAACCGGGCTTCAACGACGTGCTCGAGGTGCGCTTCTCGTCCGGTACCGGCACCGACACGGCCGGCTTCTCCACCCTGCTCGCCACCGTCGGCGGCAGTGCCGACTATCCGCTCGACTGGCAACAGTTTTCCGCGAGCATCTCCGAGACGGGCAGCGGAAGATTCGCCTTCCGTTACGTCGGTCCGGCGGATACCCTGAGCTACATCGGCCTGGATACCGTCAATGTCGTCACGGCCGTGCCCGAGCCTTCCAGCTGGCTGATGCTGGGCGTGGGCATCGCGCTGTTGCCGGTGCTGGGCCGCCGCGTACGTGCGCGGCACGACGGACGCATCGGCTGAGAAAGGAGAACGCCATGTCAAAGCACACCGACTTCACGAGCGGCACCCTTGCACTGTGCCTGCTGGCCGTGTTCTCCCAGCTTGCGCATGCCGGCATACAGGATGCCAAACAGGATGGCATGGTGGTCGTGCGCGATGCCCAGACGGGCAAGCTGCGCGCCCCGACGCCGGACGAAGCGAAGACCTTGCGTGCGCGCACCCCGGCCGCCGGGCTGGCGCCGGCGCGCGAGCCGACCGTCACCACGCGCCGCGACGGCGCGCGCGGCGTGCGCCTCGGCGAGAAGACCATGGTCTACGAAGTCGTCACGCGCGGCGCCGACGGCAGCCTGTCCAGCCAGTGCGTGCACGGCGACCAGGCCGCCCAGGATGCGCTGACCCGTCCCGCCCCGCAAGCGCACAAGGAGCACGACCATGAAACCCGCTGATCTCCTGCCCCGTCCTTTCCGCAGCAAAGCCGCCGCCGCCCTTGGTTCCCTTGCCCTCGCCCTGGCGTGCACGTCCGGTGCCGCCCAGGCCGCGGCCACCATCGTCATCGTCAACCAGAACGCGGCCGGGGTCGGCTTCAACGACACCACGCCGGTGGCCCCGGTGGGCGGCAACCCCGGGACCACGCTGGGCGAGCAGCGCCTCTACGCCTTCCAGCGCGCGGCCGACATCTGGGGCGCCACGCTGACCAGCAACGTCACGATCCGCATCGGCGCCTCCTTCGTGCCGCTGTCCTGCATGGCCAGCAGCGCCGTGCTCGGCTCGGCCGGCGCCAACGAGATCTGGTCCGACTTCCCGAACGCCCCGCGCGCGAATACCTGGTACCCGTCCGCGCTGGCGAGCAAGCTGGCCGGCGAGGACGTCGCCACGCCGGGCGAGCCGCACATCATCGCCCGCTTCAATTCGCGCCTCGGCCTGTTTTCCGACTGCCTGCCGGGCTCCGGCTTCTACCTGGGCCTGGACCGCAACTTCGGCAGCGGCATCGACCTCGTCACCGTGCTGCTGCACGAATTCGCGCACGGGCTGGGCTTCCAGACCTTCACCGACGACGAAACGGGCGAGGAAATCCTCGGCGTGCCGTCGATCTGGGACTACTACCTGGTCGACAACCGCAACAACCGCACCTGGGTCGAGAGCACGCCTGCCCAGCGCGCGGCCACGGCCACGACCTGGCGCGGCCTGTCCTGGAACGGCCCCAACGTGACGGCGGCGGTGCCGCAGGTACTGACGGCCTCTCCCAACCTGGCGGTCGGCGGCGCGGCCGCCGGCGCCGCGGCCGGCAACTACAATGTCGGCGACGCCACCTTCGGCCCCGCCCTGACGGCCACGCCGGTGGGCGGCCAGCTGATGCCCGTCGTCGACCAGTCCGACGGCACCGGCCTGGCCTGCCAGCCGCTGGACAGCCTGAACAGCCTGGCCGTACGCGGCAATGTCGCCCTGGTCGACCGCGGCAGCTGCGATTTCGTCGCCAAGACGCGCAACGTGCAGGCGGCCGGCGCGATCGGCATGGTGGTCGCCGACAACCAGCCGGGCGACGTGGCCAGCCTGGGCGGCAGCGACCCGGGCATCACGATCCCGGCGGTGCGCGTGACGCAGGCCGACGGCATCAAGCTCAAGGCGTCGCTGCAGCGCCGTTCGCGCACGCAATCGGGCGTGACGGCCGGCCTGGGACGGGACCCGAGCCGCCTGGCCGGCGCCGACCAGGCCGGACGCATCCTGATGTACACGCCCACCATCTATTCGCCCGGCTCGTCGGTGTCGCACTACACGACGGAAGCGAGTCCGAACCAGCTGATGGAACCGTCGATCAACACCGACCTGACGCACGAGGTGACGCTGCCGCGCGACCTGACCTTCCCGCTGCTGCGCGACATCGGCTGGTAAACACCAACGCCATCTCCGCGCTGCCCACGCGTGACGCACGCATCGTGCCGGCAGACACCGGAGCCATGCGCACGCCAATAAAAAAAGGCCGGCCGCCCCAAGGCGCCGGCCTTTTTCTTGCGCAGCGAAGAATTACTGCTGCTTGCCCTCGAACGCCTTCACGCCGTTCAGGATTTCTTCCTTGGCCGCTTCCGGACCCGCCCAGCCTTCGACCTTGACCCACTTGCCCTTTTCCAGGTCCTTGTAGTGCTCGAAGAAGTGCTGGATCTGGCGCAGGGTCAGCTCGGGCACGTCTTCCACGCTCTTCAGGTTGGCGTACAGCGGCAGCAGCTTCTCGACCGGCACGGCCAGGATCTTGGCGTCGCCGCCCGCTTCGTCGGTCATCTTCAGCACGCCCAGCACGCGGCAGCGCACGACCACGCCCGGCAGCAGCGGGAACGGGGTCAGCACCAGCACGTCGCACGGGTCGCCGTCGTCGGCGATGGTGTTCGGAACATAGCCGTAGTTGCACGGATAGTGCATGGCGGTGCCCATGAAGCGGTCGACGAAGATCGCGCCGGACTCCTTGTCCACTTCGTACTTGACCGGATCGCCGTTCATCGGGATTTCGATGACGACGTTGAAATCGTTCGGCACATCGCGGCCGGCGTTGACGTTGTTCAGGCTCATGGGGGTTCCTTGGTTTCTGAATCGATTGCAGGAGAAACAATAAAGAGGGCCATTATAGCGAATCGTCCTTAGCTTGTGCGTCGCACAACGTTTCACGGCACGCGGGCGCTGCACGTGGCGACGAAACACCAGGCGGCGGCAGACGGGGATCGATCAGGCCGCTCGCGTGTTCCTGCCAAGAAAAAGCCTGAAAGAAACATCCTTTCAGGCTCCTGGAAAAATGGCGGTCAGGCCCTGGCTACAACACGGTCGCCAGCGCGCACTGCCGGTAATGGTGGTTCGCTTGTTCCTGCTGCCCCAGCGCCTCGTGCAGCTGCGCCAGCTTCAAGTGGGCTTCGCGCACGTTGTCGGGCCCGGTGGCATCGGACAGCGCGTCCTCCAGGTAGCGCTGGGCCTTGCCCCACAGTTTCTGGCGCAGGCACAGGGCGCCCAGCGTCAGCGCCAGCTCGGCGTCGCCGGGATGCGCACGCAGCCAGCCTTCGCAGCGCTCGATCTGGGCCAGCAGCGTGGGCGAGCCTTCCGGGCCGGCGGCGTCGCGGTAGGCGCGCACCACGCGCTCGTCCCACTCGGCCTTGAGCGCATCCTCGACGATCACGCGGGCCTCGTCATGCAGGCCGCGCGCATTGAAGGCGGCGGCCGCGCGCGCGGCGACGGCCGGCTGCAGGCGGTCGCCCGTGGGTACCTCGGACCACAGGCGGCGGATCGATTCGGCATCGTGGCCGCCTTCGGACAGCAGCGCCTCGTAGGCCATCTCGCGCAGGCGCGCGGACAGCGCCGGATGCAGCGCATTGCGCTTGTCCAGCGTGCGCACGAGGCGCAGCACCTCGGGCCAGTTGCGCGCCTGCTGGTTGGCCTTCATGGCCCACTGCAGCGCGTGGATGTGGCGCTGGCCGCTGGCGTTCAGTTCGGCCACGGCTTCCAGCGCGCCGGCCGGCTTGTGCTCGTCGACCAGCAGTTCGGTGACGGTCATCAGGCGCGCCGTCTTCATGGCGTTGTCGGACGCGATGCCGGCCAGCCAGGCGTCGCGCCGCGCCGGCTCGCGCATGCGGTGCGCGGCGCGGGCGCCGATCAGGGCCGCGAGGCCGGCGTTTTCAGGCAGCTCGGCGGCGCGCCGCGCGGCCGACTCGGCGTGGCCGAAGCGGCCCTCGAACAAGGCCTTCAGGGCGTCGCGCAGGCCGCGGTTGGCTTCGCGCTCGCGCTTGCGCAGGCGGTACTCGGCCACGCGCACGGGCATGCGCAGCGTGGCGCGCACGGCGCGCGCCAGGCCGTACAGCACCAGGAACAGCAGCGCGGCCAGCACCACGAACAGGTTCAGCGACAGGTCGATCCGGTGCGGCGGATAGAAGAACACCACGTTGCCGGGGTTGAAGCGCGCGGTCACGGCAATGCCGATCGCCGCGGCCATCAGGGCGACTAACCAGAGGAGTAAACGCATCGTCTAGGGCTTCGATTTGTAGTTGCGCACGGCGTTCAGGCTCTCGGACAGGTCAGGCACGTCGATCGAGACGTTGTTCGCCTGCACCTGGCGCAGCAGGCCCTGCACGGCCACCGTCGAACGCGCCTTGGTGTCGAAGTACTTCACCAGGGTCTGCTGGGCGCTGTTGATGTCGTCGCGGAAGGTGCCTTCGTTGCGCGACAACAGCGCCAGGCGCGCATTCAGCAGGCGCAGCTTGAGGTTCTCGCGCACGAAATAGGATTCGCTCGGCGACAGCATCAGCGCTTCCGGCGTATCGACGGTACGCACGCGGATCAGCTGGCGGATGTCGTCCCACATCTCCCCGCTCCAGTTGCGCCAGGTCGTCGTCACGCGCTGGAACATCGTCATCTCCGGCGCGTCCCCGGCGGCCGGCGCGGCGGCGGAACCGGCAACGGCAGCGGAAGCGGCGGCGGGCTTGGCCCTGGCCGGCGGATTCACGCGCGTCGGCGCGCTCGGCTCGGCCGGCTTTTCGTCGGACAGCAGCGGCAGCGTATCGATCTGGGAGATCACGTTATCCAGGCGCAGCGCGATGCCGGCCTGGTCGACCGAGGGCAGCGCCTTCAGGCGGTCGATGTCGCGCGCGATGGCGCGGCGGATCGTGATGAACTGCGGCTTGTCGGAACGCGACAGCGAACGGTCGGCGTTCTGCAAGGCGATCAGGGCGCCCTGCACGTTGCCGGCCAGCTGCAGCTGCTGGCTGGCGGTGGAGAGCACCTGCTCGATCTCGGACAGCGCCCACTCGTCGCGGTTCTTCGACACGTCCTGGTACATCTGCTCGAGCGCGGCCTGCTGGCTCGCCGACTCGGCCTGGCGGCTTTCCAGCACGCCGACCTTGACCTGCAATTCCTTCGCCGTGTCCTGGGTGTCGCGCACCAGCTGGGCCGTCTCGGCGTTCGCGGCATTGTCCTTCTGCAGCGTGCGGGCCACGTCCTCGCGCAGCTTGTTGAAGCGGCTGTGGCTGGACCAGGTCTGCAGCGCCAGCAGCACGGCCAGCGCCAGGATGGCGATGTTCTGCGGTTTCTGGAACAGGCCCGAGGCCTCGGGCACGCGCGGCTCGCCCGGATGCGCGGGACCGGCCGGGGCCGGCAGCGGAGGCGCCGCCGGGGCGGCCATGTTCGGTTGGTCAGGATTGTTGGGCAGTTCGTTCATGCTCGTGATTGTAACGCGGCAAGCAAACGCTCGTCGCCGGACCCGGTCAGGGTCAAATGGCCGAAACCCAGTCCCCGTGCCGTTTCCGCGATCCGGGCGTGGGGCACGATCAGGCGCTGTTGTTGCAATAGTGCCACACCGGCGCCGTCGCCGAGCCCTTCGACGAGGCCCACGAGGCCGCGCAGCGCTTCCGAGCTGGTGACGACCCAGTCGTGCGGCTGCGCCAGCAGCGTGCGCAGCGTGTCGGCGAGTTCGGGCGTGAGGGAGGGAACGGCGCGGCGGTAGGCGGCGACCGTCTCGACCCGGGCGCCGGCCGCGCGCAGCGCATCGGGCAGCAGTTCGCGTCCGCTCTCGCCGCGCACCACCAGCACGCGCTGGTCGCGCAGCGCGTCCAGGTCGAGCGCCTGCAGCAGGTGTTCGGAATCGCTGAAGGCGGGATCCCTGGGGCAGTGGATGGTGACGTTCTCATCGGTCACGCCGTGGCGCGCCAGCGCCGCGCGGCTGCCCTCGCCCACCACGGCGATCGCCACGCCGTCCGGCCAGCCGGCCAGGTGGGCGAAGGCGGCGTCGACGGCGTTCGGCGAGACGAAGGCGACCAGCGCATAGCGCGCCAGGCCGTCCAGCACGGCCTTCAGCGCGGCCTGGTCGTCGATCGGGGAAATGTCCAGCAGCGGCAGCAGGACCGGCGTGCGGCCGAGGGCGGCCACCGCGCGGGCCAGCGGCTCGGCCTGCTGGCGGGGTCGGGTGATGACGACCGGCTGGTGCATTACCGGTCGGCGGCGGCGGGAAGGCCTTCGCCCGCGGCCGCCTCGGCCTTGCACTCGGCAAGGATCGCGGCGGCGTCCTGCTGCTCGAGCAGCGCCGAGACCTGCTCGCCCAGCGTTTCCGGCAGCGCCGCCGGGCCCGAGGCTTCCGCATAGGCGGTGCGCAGGCCGTCCGGCGTGGCGACCATGGCGCGCAGCGCCAGCGTGTCGCCTTCGACGACGGCGTGGGCCGCCAGCGGGATCTGGCAGCTGGCGCCGAAGAAGCGCGATACCTGGCGCTCGGCGCGCACGGCGTGGGCCGTATGCTCGTGGTTCAGGGGCGACAGCAGCGCGCGCAGGTCGACGCCGTCGGCGCGCGGGGCGCTGCCGATCTCGATCGCCATGGCGCCCTGCCCGGCCGCCGGCAGGCTGTCCTCGACGGACAGGTAGGCGCGGATGCGGCGCTCCAGGCCCAGGCGCTTGAGGCCGGCGGCGGCCAGGATGATCGCCGCGTAGTCGCCGCGGTCCAGCTTGCCGAGACGCGTGTCGAGGTTGCCGCGCAGCGGCTTGATCACCAGCTGCGGATAGCGCGCGGCGATCAGGGCCTGGCGGCGCAGGCTGCTGGTGCCGACCACGCTGCCTGCCGGCAGGCCGCCCAGGCTGTCGTAGTCGTTCGAGACGAAGGCGTCGCGCGGGTCCTCTCGTTCCAGGATGGCGGCCAGCTCGAACCCTTCCGGCAATTCCATCGGCACGTCCTTGAGCGAGTGCACGGCCAGGTCGGCGCGGCCCTCGGCCATGGCGACCTCGAGCTCCTTCACGAACAGGCCCTTGCCGCCGACCTTGGACAGGGTCTTGTCCAGGATCTGGTCGCCGCGCGTGGTCATGCCGAGGATGTCGATTTGACACTGCGGATATAATGCCGCCAGCCGGTCGCGCACATGCGTGGCCTGCCACATGGCCAGCCGGCTCTCGCGCGATGCGATAATGAGTTTCGCGGGAAGCGTGGGGGTCGTGTTGGAGTTCAAAACGGATTCTTTCACTGTCGTTGTGCCTGGATCGGCCGGCGCCGGTGCGGCGCATGCCATCGATCACAAATTTTAGCATGCGCCCCTCAGCCGGCCCTATGCCCCGCCGGAAGTTAGACAAGCTGCTCGGTAGTTGTTTCCAACAATTCAACCTGTGGTCGACATGGACAAACCTGCTGCACCAGAACTCACCGATGCCCGCGCCCAAGCCCAGGCGCTGGCCGCTCCCACCTCCGCCGGCGCCGACCGCGACGCGCCGCTCAAGGAAGACATCCGCCTGCTCGGCCGCCTGCTGGGCGACGTCGTGCGCGACCAGGAAGGCGAGGAAGTCTTCGCCGTGGTCGAGACGATCCGCCAGACCGCCGTGCGCTTCCGCCGCGAAGACGATCCGGAAGCGGGCGCCGAACTGAAGGCCCTGCTGCACCGCCTGACGCGCGAGCAGACCAACTCGGTCGTGCGCGCCTTTTCCTACTTCTCGCACTTGGCGAACATCGCCGAGGACCAGCACACCGTGCGCCGCCGCCGCGCCCACCTGCTGGCCGGCTCCAAACCCCATGCCTCGTCGGTGCCGTATGCGCTGGACCGCCTGAAGAACGCCGGCGTCGGGCGCGAGGCGGTGCAGTCCTTCCTGCGCGACGCGCTGATCGCGCCCGTGCTGACGGCGCACCCGACCGAAGTCCAGAGGAAGAGCATCCTGGACGCCGAGCACGACATCGCGCGCCTGCTGGCCGAGCGCGACCTGGCGCTCACGCCCAAGGAAAGCGCGCGCAACCTGCAGCTGCTGCAGGCGCGCATCGCCACGCTGTGGCAGACGCGCATGCTGCGCTACGAGAAGCTGACGGTGGCCGACGAGATCGAGAACGCCCTGTCCTACTACCGCAGCACTTTTCTCCGCGAACTGCCGGCGCTGTACGACGACGTCGAGGAAGAGATCGCGGCCAGCTTCGGCGGCGAGGCACAGGACGCGGCGCGCGCGCTGGACGGCGCCGCCTGGATGCAGATGGGCAGCTGGATCGGCGGCGACCGCGACGGCAACCCCAACGTCAACGCCGACACCATGCAGCGCGCCCTCGTGCGCCAGGCCACGACGATCTTCGACTTCTATCTCGACGAGATCCACGCGCTGGGCGCCGAGCTGTCGCCGTCGACGCTGCTGGTGCCGGCGAGCGAAGCATTGCTGGCGCTGGCCGACGCCTCGCCCGACCACTCGCCGCACCGCAAGGACGAGCCCTACCGCCGCGCGCTGATCGGCATCTATGCGCGCCTGGCGGCGACGGCGCGCGAGCTGGGCGCCATGAGCAACCTGCGCAAGGAAGTGGGCCACGCCGCCCCGTACGGCGACCCGGCCGAATTCCACGCGGACCTGCAGGTGATCGCCACCTCGCTGGTGCAGAACCACGGCGCCATCCTGGCGACGCCGCGCCTGGCCGCGCTGCAGCGCGCCTCGATGGTGTTCGGCTTCCACCTGGCCTCGCTCGACATGCGCCAGAGCTCCGACATCCACGAACGCATGCTGGCCGACCTGTTCGCGCGCGCCGGCGTCGAAGCCGACTATGCCGCGCTGGACGAGGATGCCAAGGTCAGGCTGCTGCTGGCCGAGCTGGCGCAGCCGCGCCTCCTGTACACGCCCTACGCCGAGTATGCGGAGGAAACGGCCAAGGAACTGGAGGTGCTGCGCTGCGCGCGCGAGGTGCGCCGCCGCTACGGCACCCGGGCGATCCGCAACTACATCATCTCGCACACGGAGACCGTGTCGGACCTGCTCGAAGTGCTGCTGCTGCAGAAGGAAACGGGCCTGCTGCAGCCGGGCGAGCAGAAGAGCGAAGTGATGGTGATCCCGCTGTTCGAGACGATTCCCGACCTGCAGCGCGCGTCGACCATCATGGCCGAGTGGATGGCACTGCCCATCGTCGCGAAGGTCATCGAGCACCAGGGCCGCCTGCAGGAAGTCATGCTGGGCTATTCGGATTCGAACAAGGACGGCGGCTTCCTCACCTCGAACTGGGAGCTGTACCAGGCCGAACTGAAGCTGGTGCGGGTGTTCGCCGACGCGAACGTCAAGCTGCGCCTGTTCCACGGCCGTGGCGGCACCGTCGGCCGCGGCGGTGGCCCGAGCTACGACGCCATCCTGGCCCAGCCGCCGGGCACCGTGAACGGCCAGATCCGCCTGACCGAACAGGGCGAGATCATCTCGTCCAAGTTCAGCAATCCGGAAATCGGCCGGCGCAACCTCGAACTGCTGGTGGCGGCGACGCTGGAAGCGGGCCTGATGCCGCATGGCGAAGACCGCGACCAGGTCCAGCGCCTGCAGCGCTTCGAGGCCGCGATGGCGGACCTGTCGCAGCGCGCCTACACCGCCTACCGCAACCTGGTGTACGAGACCCCGGGCTTCACCGACTACTTCTTCGCCGCCACGCCGATCGCCGAGATCGCGGAGCTGAACCTCGGTTCGCGCCCCGCCTCGCGCAAGTCCACGCGCCGCATCGAGGACCTGCGCGCCATTCCCTGGGGCTTCTCCTGGGGCCAGTGCCGCCTGCTGCTGACGGGCTGGTACGGCGTGGGCACGGCGATCGACGGCTGGCTCGCGGACGGCGGCGACCTCGACCTGCTGCGCGACATGGGCCGCCATTGGCCGTTCTTCGCCACGCTGCTGTCGAACATGGACATGGTGATGGCCAAGACCGACCTGGCCATCGCCTCGCGCTATGCCGAGCTGGTGCCGGACGCGGAACTGCGCGAGCGCATCTTCAAGCGCATCGCGGCGGAACACGCGCGCACGCTCCAGTGCCTGGAACGGATCACGGGCAACAGCGAACGGCTGGTGAACAACCCCCTGCTGGCGCGCTCGATCCAGAACCGCGTCGCCTACATCGACCCGCTGAACCACCTGCAGGTGGAACTCATCGGGCGCCACCGCGCGCTGGCCAACGATCCGGCCAAGGTCGACGAGCGGGTGCACCGGGGGATCCACCTGTCGATCAACGGGGTGGCGGCGGGGTTGAGGAACACGGGCTGATCGACAAACACGTCGTTTCCGGCACTGCCGGAAACGACTCCCTGCGCAGGCAGGGACCCAATGTCGCGTGCGATGCGGCTACGTTTGAAGAAATCGGGTCCCCGCCTGCGCGGGGACGACGTGGGTTTTAAGTTATCAGCGCCGCATCGACAACCCGAACGCAACGCTCAAATCCGGCGTCTGGTGGTCCAAGCCGTGCACCACCGACAGGTCGAGCTGGCAGTCCTTCGACACCCGATATGTGAAGCCGCCGTCGACCGCCGCCTGGGTGCCGCCATGCCCACGCGAGGCGATCTGCGGCGCCGCCACCTCGGCGAAGCCCTGCCAGCGCTCCGTCAATTCCTTCGCCAGCGTCAGCGCCATGAACCCATAGCGGTAGCGCGCGCCGCGCTCGTCGTTTTCCATCGCCACGCCGGGCTCGAACTGCACGCTCCAGCCCCGGTCCAGGTCCCAGCCGGCCGGCAGGTACACGGCCGGGCGGGCGCCGCGGCCGCGCAGGTCGCGGCTGCCGCTGGGCAGCTCCACTTCGCCCAGCAGCGCCAGCGACGGCCGCGCGCCCTGCTGCTCCGCCAGGCGCCACTTGACGCCCAGGGACGTGTCCGCATAGCCGACGGTGGTCGTGCGTTCTCCGGTAGCCGGGTCGACGTCGTGGACGATGTCGCGGCCATCCGTCTCCAGGCGCAGCTCGACCTTGTCGCTCACGCCGAAGCGCAGCAGCGTGGGCGTGGACACGGTGCGTTCGTGCTCGTCGTCGTGGCGCTCGCGGTCCCATTGCACGCTCGTTTCGAGCTGGACGCGGCCCTTGCCGACGACGTCGGGGGCGTTCGCGAAACCGGGGCGGTCCGGGCTGATGGCGTCGTCGGGATCCGCCTGGGCGGCGTGGGCCGCCAGGAGCAGGGCCGCTCCCATGCAGGCGCGGCGGAGAATGGGGTGTGCGTTCATCTCGTCAGTATGCCAAAGGTCGGATGCACGCGCCGACCCCATGAAAAAAAGGCGGCGCCTCGCGGCGCCGCCTTTCGATGAAGCGAAGACAGGATTACTTGGTGTTCGCCTGGTCCATGTCCTTGCCGCCGTCGTGCTCGATCGCCTTGCGTACCTTGGCGACGTCCGCGGCGCTCACGCCGCCGGCGTGATTGCCCCAGCTGCTGCGCACGAAGGTGGCCAGCTGCGCGGCCTCGTCGTCCGACAGGCGCCATGCGAAGCCCGGCATGGCCAGGTCCGACGGACGCTCCTTGGTCGACGGCAGGCGGCTGCCGGCCAGGATCACGCGCACCAGCGAGGTCGCATCGTCGGCCAGCACGGTCGGGTTGCCGGGCAACGCCGGGAACGTGATCGAATTGGACTTGCCGTCGCTGCGGTGGCAGGCGTTGCAGTTGTCGAGGTAGAGCTGGGCACCGCGGTTGTCGCGGTCGTTGCCCGCCTTCAGCAGGCGCGTGGTGTCCTCGCTGGCGGCGAACGTGGCCTTGTTGGCGCCGTCGGCCGGCAGCGACTTCAGGTACAGCGCGATCGCGTGCAGGTCGCCGTCGTTCATCAGCTGGCCGCTGTGGGCGACGACGTCGTTCATCGGCTCGCCGACCACCGCGCTGTGGCGGTTACGGCCGGTCTTGAGCGTGTCGACGATGTCCTGCTCGGTCCACGAACCCAGGCCGTCGACCTTGTCGCCGCGCAGGTTGACCGCGCGCCAGCCGTCGATCAGCGGACCGCCGGCCAGGAACTGTTTGCCCGACTCGTCCAGCGCCAGTTCCTGCATGGTCGTCGCGCGCGGCGTGTGGCAGGTGCCGCAGTGGCCGGGGCCCTGCACCAGGTAGGCGCCGCGGGCCAGCTGCTCGTTCTGGTACTTCGAGACCTGGAACGGGGCGGCATCGCCCGGACCGAACTGCTTGCGCCAGATCGCCAGCGGCCAGCGGATCGACAGCGGCCAGGCGATGTCGTTCTTGTGGTTGGCCTGGTTGACCGGCTCCACGCCGTGCATGAAGTAGGCGTACAGGGCGCGCAGGTCCTGGTCGCTCAGCTTCACGTACGACGGGTACGGCATGGCCGGATACAGCGAATCGCCGTCCTTGCGGATGCCGTGGCGGATCGCGCGGTCGAAGTCGTTCAGCGTGTAGTTGCCGATACCGTTCGTCTTGTCCGGCGTGATGTTCGTGCTGTACATATTGCCGATCGGCGACTGGATCACGCGGCCGCCCGCATACGACTTGCCGCCCGGCGCCGTGTGGCAGGCCACGCAGTCCGCCGTGATCGCCACGTAGCGGCCCATCTCGACCAGCTTGGCCTGGTCGACGGAGGCGTCGGCCGGGGCGATGGCGCGGGTCTCGGTCGGCGTCAAGGCATAGGCCAGCGCGCCGGCGAAGACCACCGCGCCGATACCGACGACAGCGGCGATTGCTTTTTTAGTAGTACTCATCGTCATTGTCGTTTGTCCTTATGCTTGCACCAGCGGGCCCGGGGCCTTCAGGTATTGCTCGCGGATCGCCTTGGCGCACCAGTACGCCAGGCCGCCCACCAGGCCGGTCGGGTTGTAGCCGTTGTTCTGCGGGAACGCGTTGGCGCCCGGCACGAACACGTTCGACACATCCCACGACTGCAGGTACTTGTTCAGGGCCGAGGTCTTCGGATCCTTGCCCATGATCGCGCCGCCGCAGGTGTGGGTCGACTGGTACTGGGTGATGTTGTAGTGCGAGCCGTCCTTCTTGGCATCGCCCTTCATCGCCACCGGATTGAGGACCTTGGACATCTGCTGGGCCTTGTCGACCAGGTACTGCGAGGCCTTGATCTCGTTGTCGTGCCAGTCGAAGGTCATGCGCAGCATCGGACGGCCGAAGGCATCCTTGTAGTTCGGATCGAGGCTCAGGTAGGCATCGTCGTAGGACATGCACGAACCCTGCACTTCGAAGTAGAACTGGTGGCGGAAGAACTTCTTGACACCCGCCTTCCACTCGCTGCCCCAGTTCGGGATGCCCGGCGGGGTGGCGATGCCGCGGATCGGACCGGAGCCCGGCTGGCGCGCCCAGACGATGCCGCCGCCGATGAAGCCGGACTTGGTCGGATCGTTCTGCTTGCCGTTCAGGTCGTCGAAGGTGGCGCCGGCGCCGCCGATGCCGATGAACGGGTTGGCCTGCACGTCTTCGTTGAAGAACAGGTTCACGCGGTTCAGGTTCTGGTACGAGTAGTTCTTGCCGATGGTGCCCGTCTTGGTGACCGGGTCGTACGGGGTACCGATGCCCGACAGCAGCATCAGGTGCACGTTCATGTACGAGAAGGCGCACAGCAGCACGATGTCGGCCGGCTGTTCGCATTCGCGGCCCTGGGCGTCCAGGTAGGTCACGCCGGTGGCCTTCTTCTTGTCGGCATCCAGGTTGACCTTCAGCACCTGGGCATGGGTACGCATCTCGAAGTTCTTGCGGCCGCGCACGACCGGCCAGACGTTGGCGTTCGGGCTCGCCTTCGAGTAGTTCAGGCAGCCGTAGTCCGAGCAGAAGCCGCAGGCATTGCACGGGCCCATCTGGCAGCCGTAGGGGTTGATGTAGGGCTGCGAGGCGTTCGAGGCCGGGATCGGATAGGCGTGGTAGCCCATCTCGGCGGCGGCCTTGTAGAACATTTCCGCGCCCAGGTAGTTCGGGTTCGGCGGCAGCGGGTATTCGCGCTTGCGGGCGCCTTCGAACGGGTTGCCGCCCTCGATGATCTTGCCGTTCAGGTTGCCGGCCTTGCCCGAGGTGCCGCACACGTATTCGAACATGTCCAGGCTTTCTTCCAGCTCCTCGTAGGTGACCGGGAAGTCCTGGATGGTCATGTTGGCGGGGATGAACTTCTTGCCGAAGCGCTGTTCCAGGCTGCTGCGCGCGGTGAAGTCTTCCGGCAGCGGACGGAAGTGCGCGCCCGACCAGTGGCTGCCCGCGCCGCCCACGCCGGTACCCGGCTTGAACGAGCCCATCTGGCGATACGGCACCGCGGTGTCGTTGGTGCTGTGACGGATGGTCAGGGTTTCCTGCGACAGCGACTGCAGGTACTTGCGGTGCACGGAGCCTTCCAGTTCGTCGACCACGCGCGGATACGCGAAGTCGGGCACCGTGTCGCGGTCCGGGCCGCGCTCCAGGCAGACCACGGTCAGGCCCTGGTCCGTGAGTTCCTTCGCCAGGATCGAGCCGGTCCAGCCGGCGCCGACGATCACGGCGTCTACTTTGTTCTTTACGATTGCCATTGTCTGTTATTCCTCGCGTTTATCCACGGCGTCCGGCCAGGTCGACCGGACCGATCGGATACGGCTTGTCGCGCACCTCGACCCAGTCGAGGTAGTCGCCGCGCATGCCCGGATAGCCGATCATCTTCCACGAGCCCATGCCCTTGTTGCCGCCGTGTTTCGGGTCGGCGAAGTAGCCGTTGCGGGTCTCGGTCAGCAGGTTGGCGAAGAAGATCTTCGAGGAGATGTTCTCGAACTTCAGCTTGCCGCCTTCGCATTCCTTCAGCAGCGCTTCCTGCTGGGCCTTTTCCAGGTCGGCGAACTTCTTGCCGCCGAAGGTCTTGGCACAGTGGTTGTCGAGATCCTTGATGCCGACGCGCAGGATGTCCTTCAGCGGCAGCTTGCCCTGGTAGCCGAACTCCCCCGGCGCTTCCAGGAACGGACCCTGCAGGTACCAGATGCTGCCGGCCGCGTACGGGGTCTGCATGTGGCGGTCGAGGAACTCGAGGGTGCCGAGCTCGATGGCGCCCGGACCGTGTTCGTCGTGCGGGATGAGGCGATCGACGGCGGCCGTCAGGAAACGCCATTCGTCGGCGGTGAAGAAGGCCGGGTTGTAGGCATCCGGTTTTCCTTCCGGAGCAGCGGTCGCCGCGGCGTCGGCGGGTTTCAGGCCGGCATTCAGGACACCCGCCGCGCCGACACCCATCGGCACGAACATCAGGCTCTTGATCAGGCGCCGACGCGAAGGAGATTGCTGGTCGTCAGACATGAAAAATCTCTCTCTTATAAAAATAAAAAATGCCGCATGGAAACAGCACTCGAATTGTGCATTTTAACCTGCGTTCGTGCACGTAAATCCACTCGATACAATCAAGAAACATATTCGTTTTGTATAAATGCAACGACCTCGTAGAAACACCTATTGACGGATTCTCTCCAAAAATCACGCGCTTCACGCTTTCGAACAAAAACGCCAAGTCCTTGTTCCATAAGAAATTATTAGTGAGAATCATTCTCGCGATGGGGTGGCAGGCCACGCGCGGCTGGACGGTGCGAAAAAAAACTCCCCGGCCGTTTCCGGTCCGGGGAGTCGTCGAGATCGGCGCCGCGCGCTTACTGGTTCTGCAGGAAGGTCTTGAGCTTGTCCGAACGCGAAGGCTGGCGCAGCTTGCTCATCGCCTTGGCTTCGATCTGGCGGATACGCTCGCGGGTCACGTCGAACTGCTTGCCCACTTCTTCCAGCGTGTGGTCGTTCGACATCTCGACGCCGTAGCGCATGCGCAGCACCTTGGCTTCGCGCGGGGTCAGCGAATCGAGCACCTCCTTGATCACGCCGCGCATCGAGGCGTGCATCGCCGCTTCCAGCGGCGCCAGGGTGGCGTTGTCCTCGATGAAGTCGCCCAGCTGCGAATCGCCATCCTCGCCCATCGGGGTCTCCATGGAGATCGGCTCCTTGGCGATCTTCATGATCTCGCGCACCTTCGATTCCGGCATCTCCATCTTGGTCGCCAGCGTCGCCATGTCCGGCTCGCTGCCAGTTTCCTGCATGATCTGGCGCGAGATGCGGTTCATCTTGTTGATCGTTTCGATCATGTGCACCGGCACGCGGATGGTGCGGGCCATGTCGGCGATCGAACGGGTGATCGCCTGGCGGATCCACCAGGTCGCGTAGGTCGAGAATTTATAACCGCGGCGGTACTCGAACTTGTCGACGGCCTTCAGCAGGCCGATATTGCCTTCCTGGATCAGGTCCAGGAACTGCAGGCCGCGGTTGATGTATTTCTTCGCGATCGAGATCACCAGGCGCAGGTTGGCGACCGTCATTTCGCGCTTCGCGGTCCGGGCGCGCTTTTCGCCGGCAGCCATCTGCTTGTTGATCTTGCGCAGGTCGGCCAGCGGCAGCGCGACGCGTGCCTGCAGGTCGATCATGCGCTGCTGCAGTTCCTGGATCGCCGGCGCGTTACGGCCCAGCACGGCACTGTAGGGATAGGCGCAATCGACTTCGCGCTGCACCCATTGCAGGTCCGTCTCGTTGCCCGGGAAGACCTTGATGAAGTGGGCGCGCGGCATGCCGCAGCGGTTCACGCAGATGTCCAGCACGGCGCGCTCGATCGAGCGCACTTCGTCCATCTGGCCGCGCAGGGTGTCGCACAGCTTTTCCACGATCTTGGCCGTGAAGCGGATGCCCAGCAGCTCGCTCGAGATGACGGCCTGCGCGTCCTCGTAGGCCTCGGAGCCGTAGCCCTGGGTCTTGAACGCATGGCCCATCTTGTCGAACTGCTTCTCGATGACGGCGAATTTTTCCAGCGCATTCTCGCGCAGCGCGGCCAACTGCTCGGCCGAGTAGCCGGCGGCGGCGCTGCCGCCCGATTCGCCCTCTTCCTCTTCGTCCTCGACGTCTTCCTCGTCCTCGTCCTCATCCGACGACGCGGCCGCCGCCGGCGCCGGGGCGGCGGCTTCGTTCAGGTCGACGAAGCCGTCGACCACGTCGTCGATCTTCAGTTCGTCGGACGCGATCTTGTGCGACAGCGCGATGATTTCCGAGATCGTCACCGGGCAGGCCGAAATCGCCTGCACCATGTCCTTCAGGCCTTCCTCGATGCGCTTGGCGATGGCGATCTCGCCTTCGCGCGTCAGCAGCGACACGGCGCCCATCTCGCGCATGTACATGCGCACCGGGTCCGTCGTGCGGCCGAAGTCGGAGTCGACCGTCGACAGCGCCGTCGCGGCGGCCGCCTCGACCTCGTCCTCCGAGGTCGGGGTGACGACGGCGTCCGACAGCAGCATCATTTCCGCTTCCGGGGCGCGCTCGTAGACGGCGATGCCCATGTCGTTGAAGGTCGCGATGATGCCTTCGATCGCTTCCGGATCGATGATGTTTTCCGGCAGGTGGTCGTTGATCTCCGCATGGGTCAGGTAGCCGCGCTCCTTGCCCATGTTGATCAGGTTCTTCAGCTGCGTGCGGCGCTTTTCCAGTTCCTCGTTCGAGAAGCCCTCTTCGCCACCCAGCATGCCCGGCACGCCCTTGGCCTTGCGCTCGCGCAGCTTGGAGGCCGCCTTCAGTTCGGCGCGCTCGACCGCGTTCAGCGCCGCGATCTCGTCGTTCTCGGGCACGAATTCGCTCGGCTTGCGGCCGCGGCGGCCCGGCACCTTCACCTGCGGCAGCAGGTAGCCGGACGTGTCGATGGCGGCCAGCGCGGCGGCGTCGGTGGTGGTGCTGACGGAACCGACGGCGGCCGGCGCCGCTTGCGCCGGGTTCGCGCCCGGCTCGACGCGGCGCGCAGTGCGGGTGCGCACGACGCGCGGCGCCGGGGCGGCTTCCTCGGCCGGTTCGGCGGCCGCAACGGCCGCAATGGCCCCAGCGGCCGGTGCCGGCGCGGCTTCCTCGGCCGCGGCCTTCAGCGCGGCCAGCTTCGAGACGCGCTTGCGCACGATCACCGGCGGCGCGCTCGGCGCGGCCGGGGTCGGGATGTAGCCGGCGTCGTCGCCCGCATCGGCATCGCCGGCAGCCACGGCGGCCGGCGCCGCCGACACCACCGACGGCGCGGCGGCCACCGCTTCCGGCACCTCGGCCGCGACCTCGGCGGCCAGCGCCTGCGCTTCGATTGCGCCGGCAGCGGCGGCGGTATCGACGGCATCGGCCGGGAGCTGCTGCGCCTGCGCCTCCTCCGCCTGGGCCGCCTTCAGCGATGCCAGGCGCGAACGCGTCTTGACCACCGTGACCTTGGCCGCCGCTTCCGTTTCGAGGAAATACGAGGTCGCGGTTTTCGGCACCGACAGCTGCGCCGTGCCCGTGGTGGCCGGCTTCTTCGCTGTCAGAGTCAACGTCTTGGCGGTGTTTTTCATGTAGCTTTCTCCAGTCGAGGCGAGATGCGCGCCTGCGAAGTCAAAGATCCACCCGGCCTGCGTCGCAAGCCTGGAGGAAGTAATAAGGGAAGGGCCCTAACTAGGGGCGGACCTGCCGGATATCAAGCATCCCTGCTACTGCTGCTGGCCGGTCGGCGCTTGGCACGGCAAGCCGGACGATCCGGGGCGTGCACGCAACGGGACGGGAAGCAGGACGGCAAGGGTTGGATATCGCGGTTTAGCATGTCGGAACGAAAAAAAGCCCGTCAGACAACGGGCTTGAAATCTATTTTTCCAAGGGAGAAATAGAGGAGACAGGCACATTATGCACTAAGGAAAGATTTAGTGATAATTGAAATATTCGATAATGGATATATATTTCACGCATATCCGCCCGTCTTCGACCCCTGGCCGGTCTGCGTCGGCGCAAGCTCGACGCAAGGAAAGAGGCGGATCATACACGATTTCTTGCCGGCGCGCCGCCTCCCTGCACTTTTTGGGTGCACCCCGGCTGCGCTCCATCAAGCGCGAAATCGCGCCGAAAAACGATTCCCGACACCGCTCGGCGGCGCGCTATGCCCTCTGCCATGCTATCCTTCCGCTTCCTGCTCTTACCATGAAGTCAATGAACACGATTAGCACCGCCGCCGAACCTTCCCAGGCCACCGAAGACAGCACCGCCAACGCCGCCCCCGCACCCGTCGAGGGCGCCGCCGGCGTGGACCAGGCCGCAAGCGGCGACACCACCGCGGACACGGCGTCCGCCGCCGGCGCGGGCGCCGACGCGCAGTCGCCGCGCGCCCTGCTCAAGCAGCTGCAGCAGCAATTCAAGGCCTTCCGCGAGTGCCTGCCGCTGGCCATCGGCATCGACAAGCAGGTGCTGGCGCGCATGCCGAACCTGAACCGCAAGGCGATGCGCGCCGCGCTGGGCATCCACACGGGCTCCATGCGCTACCTGCGTGCGATGGAAAAGGCCACCGTGCGCTTCGACCTGGACGGCAATCCAGGCGCCGAAGTCACCGACACCCACCGCTTGCACGCCAAGGAATTGCTGCAGCAGCGCTTCAAGAAGGAAGCCGAGCGCAAGAAGGCCGAGCGCGACGCCGCCGCCCAGGCCGAGGCCGACCGCAAGCGCCAGGAAAAGCTGCAGCAGCTCGCCTCCAAGTTCGCCAAGCGCTGATGGACGAGGCCGAGGACAACGCCCTCCCTCCCTACGAAGGCATCAAGCTGGCCGACGTGCGCCTGGTGCGCACGCGCCAGGACGCCGAGGCGGCCCTGGCCGCCTTGAGCGCATCCGACGCGGTCGGCTTCGACACCGAATCGAAGCCGACCTTCCAGAAAGGCGAAGTCTCGACCGGGCCGCACCTGGTGCAGCTCGCCACCGACGACCACGCCTACCTGTTCCAGATCGGCATGGCACGCCACGCGCCCGCCGTCGACGGCGCGCCGGATCCGCTGGCGGCCATTCCCGGCATCGACGTGCTGCGCGCCGTGCTGGAGTCCCCCGCGATCCTGAAGGCCGGCTTCGGCCTGGGCGACGACCTGCGCCGCCTGCGCGCCAAGCTGGGCATCGAGACGGTCAACGTGGTCGACCTGGCCACGGCCCTGCGCCGCGGCGAGCGCAACGCCTGGGGCGCGAAGACGGCCGTCGAACGCTTCTTCGGCCAGCGCCTGCAGAAGTCGCGCAAGATCACCACCACCAACTGGGCCTTGCCGCGCCTGTCCGAAAAACAGATCCTGTACGCGGCCGACGACGCCCACGTGGCCCTGCGCATCTACCGCCACTGGCGCGCCAATCCGCCGCCGCCGCTGCCGCCCCGGCACAACCCGGGCGGACCGCGGCGCGCGGCCCAGCCCAAGCCGCGGGACTGAAAGCGGCCTGCACCCGTCTTATAATGACGGGATGCGCGTTTTCCCACTGTCCCTCCTCCTGGCCGCCGCGGCGGCCTTGCAGGGCTGCTCCCCTTCCGGTCCCGTCGACGGCGCCGCCGCCTTCCAGAAATGCGCGTCCTGCCACGCGGTGGGTCCGAACGCCCATGGCGGCTTCGGTCCGCAATTGAACGGCCTGTTCGGCCGCCGTGCCGGCACGACACCCGACTATGCCTATTCCGACGCGATGAAGCGCTCGAACATCGTGTGGGACGATGCCACGCTGGCCGCCTTCCTGCGCGACCCGCACAACGTCGTCCCCGGCACCAGGATGCGCTTCTGGGGAATCGGCAACGAACGCGAGATCGCCGCCCTGCTGGACCACTTGCGCACCTTCCAGGACGTCCGCTAGCGCCCCCTCCTTTTGCCCACCCAAAAGATTGCGTAAAAGTTAAATCTACGCGGTATGATGCAGCGGTAAAGCTTTTCCTTGTCAGGGAATTCCATGCGCGCTTTGCCCCTTATCGTCCTGCTGCTGTGCGCCCCGGCCATCTCCGCCGTGCCCGACACCATGGCCCAGCGCCTGGCCGCCTGCACGTCCTGCCACGGCAGCACGCCCGCAGGCGACGCCGGCACAAACGCCGGCACGGGAGAGCGCCGCTACTATCCGCGCATCGCCGGCAAGCCGGCCGGCTATCTGTACAACCAGCTGCTCAACTTCCGCGAAGGCCGGCGCCAGTACCCCCTCATGACGTGGATGGTCGGCCACCTGTCGGACGACTACCTGCGCGAGATCGCGGCGTATTTCTCCAGCCAGCACCTGCCGGCGCCCGTGCTGTCGCGCGCGGGCCTGCCGGCGGCCGAGCTGGAACGGGGGCGCCAGCTCGTCACGCGCGGCGACCCGGCGCTGAGAATCCCGGCCTGCATCGCCTGCCACGGCGAGCGCCTGACGGGCGCCCTGCCCGCCATCCCCGGCCTCGTCGGCCTGCCGCGCGACTACATCAACGCCCAGTTCGGCGCCTGGCGCAACGGCAGCCGGCGCGCCCATGCGCCCGACTGCATGGCGGCGATCGCGTCGCGGCTGTCGCTGTCCGACGTGGCGGCCGTGTCGGGCTGGCTGGCGAGCGAGCCGCTGCCGGAAGACGCGGCGCCGGCGGCGGCGCCGGCACGCCCGCTGCCGCTGGCCTGCGGCAGCGCGCCGGAGGTGCGGCCATGAAGCGCGTCGGCATGGCCCTGCTTGCGCTCGTACTGCTCGTCGGCGTCATCGTCGCCGCCGCCTGGCCGCGCGCCCAATTCGTGCCGGCCGCCTCGCCCGAGGCCTGGGCCGCGACGCCCGCCAACATCGCGCGCGGCGCCTACCTCGCCCGCGCCGGCGACTGCATGGCCTGCCACACGGCGCGCGGCGGCGCGGCCTATGCCGGCGGCCGCGCGCTCGACACGCCGTTCGGCCGCGTGCTCTCGCCCAACATCACGCCGGACACCGCCACCGGCATCGGCGCCTGGAGCGCCGACGACTTCTGGCAGGCGCTGCACAACGGCATCGGCCGCGGCGGCCGCCTGCTGTATCCGGCCTTCCCCTATCCCAATTACACGCGCGTCACGCGCGCGGACGCCGATGCGCTGTTCGCCTACCTGCGCAGCCTGGCGCCGGTGCGCCAGGCCAACCGCCCGCACGCACTGCGCTTTCCCTACGACAGCCAGCTTGCGCTGGCCGGCTGGCGCCTGCTGTACTTCCGCCCGGCCGTGTACCAGCCCGACGGCAAGCGCACGCCGGCATGGAACCGCGGCGCCTACCTGGTCGAGGGCCTGGGCCATTGCGGCGCCTGCCACAGCGAGCGCAATCGCATGGGCGCGAGCGGCAAGGAGCTGGCCGGCGGATTGATCCCCACCGTCGGCTGGTATGCGCCCTCCCTCACGTCGAACGCCGAGGCGGGCCTGGGCCACTGGGACACGGAACACGTGGTGCAGCTGCTGCGCACGGGCGTGTCGCCGCGCGGCGCCGTGTTCGGGCCGATGGCCGACGTCGTGCAGCACAGCCTGCAGTACCTGACGCCCGACGATGCGACGGCGATGGCCGTCTACCTGAAATCGCTGCCGTCCGAAGCCAGGCCGCGGCCCGCCGCCGCGCCGCCCGACGCCGTCGCCAAGCTGGGACGCGCGCTGTACGAAAAGCACTGCGCCGATTGCCACGGCGCCGATGGCCGCGGCAGCGGCCTCGCGTATCCGCCGCTGGCCGGCAACGGGGCGCTGACGACGGCGGAGCCCGTCAACGCCATCCGCATCGTGCTCAACGGCGGCTTCGCGCCGTCCACGGGCGGCAATCCGCGCCCCTACGGCATGCCGCCGTACAGCCCCGTGCTGAGCGATGCCGAGGTGGCGGCCGTCGTCACCTATGTACGCAGCAGCTGGGGCAATGCGGCCGGTGCCGTGACGCCGGCGCAGGTGAACCGCTACCGGGCCGTGCCGCTGGATTGACGCCGGGTCACGACCGGCGGCGATTCACACCATCTCGGCAAACCCGATCCGGTCCGTGGTCGCCGCGCGCGCCTCGTCGACGCCGACCTGGTGCGTCGCCAGCAGGTGTTCCAGCATGCTGTTCATCGTGTGGCAGCCGGGGTGGCTGCCCGTGTTCATGTGCGCGCGGATGGCGCCCAGGTCGCCCTGCTCGATCATCTCGGCCACGGCCGGGCTCAGGCTCAGGCACTCGGTGGCCAGGTGGTAGCGGTTGCCCTGACGGGACGGCAGCAGCGCCTGGCACAGCACGCCGCGCAGCGCGTGCGCGAGCGCCTGGCCCTGGGCTTCGGAATTGCCGAGCAGGCGCAGCATCTTCTGCAGGCCCAGCTCGGTGGAGCGGGCGTGCAGCGTGGCCAGCACCAGCGGTCCGGATTCGGCCAGCGCCAGCGCTTCCTGCGCCGTCTGGGCATCGCGGATCTCGCCGATGACGATGACGTCCGGGCGCTCTCGCAGCGCGTCCAGCGCGCCCAGGTAATAGCTCTCGACGTCGCCGTCGACGCCCACTTCGCGCTGCGTGATGATGCACTTGCGCTGCGGGATCAGGGTCTCGACGGGGTCCTCGATGGTGATGATGTGGCCGGAACGCTGCTTGTTGATCTCATCCAGCATCGAGGCGATGGTGGTCGACTTGCCCTGGCAGGTGTCGCCGATGATCAGCACCAGGCCGCTCGTCAGGCGGGCGAATTCCTGCTCGTCCTGGTGCAGGCCCAGTTCGGACAGCGCCAGCGGCTCCTTCGGGAAGCGGCGGATCACGCAGCCGAGGCGCTTGCGGCCCTGGAAATGGAAGCAGTTGGCGCGGATGCGCGCCGTGTGCAGGTCGATCGAGCGGTCGAAGGCGCGCTCGGCGATGCGCTCGGACCAGTTCGGCTCGATGACGTCGAAGAATTCTTCCAGCTCTTCCTTGGTGATCGGCGAATCCGTCACCGCCACCAGCCCCTTCGGCTGGCGCAGCATCAGGGGGCTGTTCTGGTGGATGATGATGTCCGAGAACACCAGCTTCGAATTCAGCAGGTGCAGGATCTGCTCGACCAGGGTGCCGAACACCGGGTGGTCTTCGTTCTCGATGTACGAGAGGGTGGGAATCTGCGAGGACTGGTGGTATTCCATCGGTGGCATCAATGCATGGACAACAATGCATTAATTATAAAACCACCTGCCATCAAAAGTTCCAGCAGGAAAGATATTTTTCTTCAGCCGCGCAACAACTGGGCGATGCGGTCGCCGAACAGCGCCATGCCGACGCCGGCGATCATCACGGCGGCCCCGGCCAGGCGGATCGGGCTCACCTTGCGCATGGCCACGTTGACGAGGCCGAAGTGGTCGATGGCCATCGACGTCAGCAACTGCCCCGCGATCACCAGCACGACCATGTTCAGGATGCCGATGCGCGGCACCAGCACGACGGTGCAGAAGATGAAGGCGGCGCCCAGGAAGCCGCCGGAAAACTTCCATAGCGGCTGCTGCGGCAAGGCCGCCAGCGCATCCGGCAGGCCGCCGCGGACGAAGGCGATGACGGCCAGCGCGCACGTCCCGCACAGGAAGGAGACGAGCGCCGCGACGACGGAATTGGCGCCGACGGCGGCCGCCATCTGGCTATTGATGGCGGCCTGGAAGGAAACGGCGATGCCGGCCGCGAAGGCGACGGCGAACAACAGGACATTCATGCGCTACGACACCGGCCCGCGGCCGGGATTCACCAAAAGAGTGCGCGATTGTAGCAAACCGGTGCACGGCCGGCGACACCCCTGCGGCGCATGCGCGGCCCGTCACGCCGCGGCGGCCTCCAGCGCATCCATCAGGTCCTGGTCCAGATGGCGCGCGACGGCATCCACGCGCTCGTCGCCGAACTGGCCGAACACGGACACGGGCCGGTCGTATTCGAACACGGTCCCGCCCTGCCCGTCGTCGCGCAGCAGCACGCGGATCGGCGCGTACAGCCCGGCCGACAAGTCGTGGCGCGTCATGCGCGATGCCGTCAGCGGGTTGCCGATGTCGTACTGGATGGCGCGCCGCTGCTGGCCCACGGTGCCGAGCAGCGCGCCGTGGTCGCGCATGCCGAAGATCGTCAGCGCCGGCAAGGCCTCGAGCTCGCGCAGCGCGCGGGCGTGCTCGCCGTAGCGCAGCAGCGTGAAGATGCCGTCGTCGATGCGGGGCACGGTGCGTTCGAGCTTGGCCTTGACGGCATCGAAGGCCTGGGAAGAACGGATCGTGACATGCTCGACGGCGATGCGGTCGATGTGGCGGCTGATGGTGCTCATGGCGGTTCTCCTTGCTTGCTGGCGGGTGGCATGACGGATTTATGATGATCGTCATATTAGTGGGCATGGTAACCCGAAACGCGGCGCCGCGCACGGCGCCCCGCCTTCCGGCCAGGAGGCAGGTGAAACTCAGGCCGCCAGCAGCGTATCGAGTTCGCGCTCCAGCGCGGCGTGCGAGTCGACGACGCGCCAGGCGCCGGCGAACGGATAGTCCTTCAACAGGTCGCTGCGCAGCGCGATGCAGCGCAGGCCGGCGGCGGTGGCCGCCGCCACGCCGCGCGGCGAATCCTCGACGGCGATGCACTCGCCCGCATCGCGTCCGAGCCGGCGCAAGGCATGCAGGTAGGGGTCCGGATGGGGTTTCGGCCGCATGCCCTCCTCGCGCGCGAACACCTTGCCGATGTGGCGCAGCACGCCGCCATGGCGGTGCGCCAGCGCGATGTGTTCGGCGTACGAGGCGGTGACGATGTTCATGTCCACGCGCGGCGCCAGGCGCGCCAGCATCGCTTCCACCCCGGGAAAGCACAGCGGCGCCGTCGCCTGCGCCAGCAGCTGCGCGTAGCGGGCGTCGCGCGCGCGCCGCGCCGCCGGCACCTCGGCGGGCGGCAGCAGGTGCCAGGCGCCGCGCGACTCCTCCAGGTACCAGGCGACGTAGTCCGCGTGCGTCAGCACGATGCCGTGCTCCGCCAGCACGTCGCGGTTGGCGTCGAAGAACAGGCGCTCCGTGTCCGAGAGGACGCCGTCGTTATCCCACAGGATCGCCTTCAGCATGCCGGATCAGCGCCCCAGCTCATCGGGCCACTCATCGAGCCAAGTATGCGGCGAACGCCGCCAGGTCGACGTTGCCGCCGCTGACGAGGATGCCGACCTTCTTGCCCTTGAGCTGGTCCTTCATGCGGCGCGCGGCGGCGAAGCCCAGGCAGCCCGTCGGCTCGACGACGATCTTCATGCGCTCGGCAAAGAAGCGCATGCAGTCGACCAGCTCGTCGTCGCTGGCCGTCAGGATGTCGTCGACGTCGCGGCGGATGATCGGGAACGTCAGTTGGCCCAGGTGCTGGGTCTGGGCGCCGTCGGCGATGGTCTTGGGCGTGTCGATGTGGACGATGGCGCCGCTGCGGAACGATTGCTGGCCGTCGTTGCCCGCCTCCGGCTCGACGCCGTACAGCGTCGTGTCCGGCGACAGCGCGCGCGTGGCCAGCGCGGAGCCGGCCAGCAGGCCGCCGCCGCCCAGGCAGACGAAAAAGGCGTCCAGCGGACCGGCTTCCTCGAACAGCTCCTTGGCCGCCGTGCCCTGGCCGGCGATCACGTCCGGGTGGTCGTAGGGCGGGATCAGCGTGAGGCCGTGCTTCTCGGCCAGCTCGCGGCCGATCTGCTCGCGGTCTTCCGTGTAGCGGTCGTAGGTGACGACGTTGCCGCCATAACCCTTGGTCGCCGCGACCTTGGCGGCCGGCGCGTCCTGCGGCATCACGATGGTGGCCGGCATGCCCAGCAGCTTCGCCGCCAGCGCGATCGCCTGCGCGTGGTTGCCGGACGAGAACGCGACCACGCCGGCGCGGCGCTGCTCGGGCGTGAACCGGGCCAGCGCATTGCAGGCGCCGCGGAACTTGAAGGCGCCCATGCGCTGCAGGTTCTCGCACTTGAAGTACAGCTCGGCGCCGAACAGTTCGTTGGCGGTGCGCGAGGTCAGCACCGGGGTGCGGTTGGCGATGCCCGCGATGCGGTCGGCGGCGGCGGCGACGTCGGCATAGGTCGGCGGCTGGAGCGTGCTCATGGTGGTTCCTTCTGGTGGCTGGCGATGATGCGTCGAGACAGCCATTGTAGCCGCGTCCGCCGCCCGGAAGGAAGGCTCAGCCGGGAGAGGCGTCGGGGGAGCCGGCCAGGCGCGCGATCTCCACCGAGCCGCCCTCGTCGAAGATGGGGCAAGCCTCGGCCAGCGCGACGGCCGCGTTGAAATCCACCGCCTGGACGACGGCATAGCCGGACAGCGAACTGGTCGATTCCTTCGGTCCCAGCAGCCGGTTCGGGATCTCGACGGCGGC
Organism: Massilia sp. YIM B02763; assembly: GCF_030412015.1. Lineage (GTDB taxonomy): Bacteria > Pseudomonadota > Gammaproteobacteria > Burkholderiales > Burkholderiaceae_D > Telluria. The sequence goes on from NZ_JASNRD010000002.1 coordinate 52,138, forward strand.
CGCGGCCAGGCTGCCGGGGTCGACCACGGCGTCGCCCAGGCGCGCGAACCAGTCGCGCCAGCCCCCGGGCGCGCGCGGCGGCGCATCCTTGGAACCGTCGGCGGCGCCGCGGTAAACGATCAGGAACCGGTCCATGCTGTCCTCCCGCGGGATTGATCCGATGCCACCTTAGCAGAAGCGCGGCGGCGGCGCCGCACCGCTGGGCCCCTCGCCGTTCGACCCGTCTGCGCGCATTCCAGCACGCGTTCGCTGCAGTTCGTCGCAAAGCGCTCGCGGCGGCGGGCCGGCCTGCCTACGATGCCACCATCGCATCCCGACGACCACAACCATACGGAGGATTACGCCATGACCGCCAGCCACACCACCACCAGCCGCCGCCGCCTCCTGGTCGGCGCCTGCGCCCTCGCCTGCGCCATCGCGGCCCCGCAGGCCGATGCCCGGGGCTGGGGCAGCGAGACGGTGACGGGCAGCGGTCCCGTGACGCGCCAGGAGCGCGCGCCCGGCCACTTCTCGGGCCTGTCGATGTCGCTGGCCGGCGACGTCCAGGTGCGCACGGGCAACACCGAAAGCGTCACGATCGAGACCGAGGGCAACCTGATGCCGCTGATCGAGACGGTCGTCGAGGACGGCACGCTGAAGATCCGCACGAAGCGCGACACCAACGTGCGCACGCGCCACCTGAAGATCGTCGTGCAGACGCGCGGCCTGGACCGCGTCACGCTGGCCGGTTCGGCCGACATCGACATCGACACCATGCGCGGCCAGCGCCTGCGCTTCGACATCGGCGGCTCGGGCGAGATCAAGGTCGGGCGCGTCGAGGGCGAGGACCTGTCCGTCAACCTGGGCGGCAGCGGGGAACTGGACATCAAGGACGGCAGCGCGCGCAACCTGCGCGCCTCGATCGCCGGCTCGGGCGACGTCGACATGGCCCACGTGCGCGTGGACAGCGCCAGCGTGTCGGTGGCCGGTTCGGGCGACACCAAGCTGTGGGTGCGCGACGCGCTGCGCCTTTCCGTGGCCGGCTCGGGCGACGTCGAATACTACGGCGACCCGAAGGTCAGCACCTCGGTGGCCGGTTCGGGCAGCGCGCGCCGCATCGGGTCGGCGCCGAATTGATGGGGGGCGCACGACACGGTCGGGTGGACGGATCGCCGTCCAGGCGTTCGACCGGCGCATGAACGCGTGGACGGGAAACCCGTCCACCCTACCGCCTCAATGCGCCGCGCCGGCCGGCTTGTAGGCGAGCGGCTTGACGGGCACCTGCACCGCCACGCTCTCGCGCTTGCCGGCGGCATCCTGCACCGTCAGCGTCAGCGGCACCTGCTCGCCTTCCTTCAGCTGGCGCTGCAGGTCGAACATCATGATGTGGTAGCCGCCCGAGGCCAGGTTCACGCTCTGGTTGGCCGGCAGGTCGAGGCCGTCGACGGCGCGCATGCGCATGGTCTGGCCCTGCATCGCCATCTCGTGGATTTCGACGCGGCCCGCGACGGGGCTCTTGACCTCGACCAGGCGCGCCGCCTTGGCCGACTTGAGCTGCATGAACGCGCCCGTCGTCTTCTGGGTCGGGACGGTGGCGCGGATCCACGGTTCCGTCACGCTGACCTGGGCCAGCGCGGCACTGGAGACGAGGCTGGCGGCGGCCAGGGCGAGGAGGCGGGGCAGGAGGCGTTGGGTCATGGGCGTAATCCGTTCAAGAGAAACCACCGTCGCCCCTGCGCAGGCAGGGCCCAATGTTGCACGCATTGTGGCAGCGCTGGAGACATTGGGTCCCTGCCTGCGCAGGGACGACGCACATCTGCAGTATATCTTGTCAGGCCTGCCCCATCAGCACCTCGCGCTCGACCATGACCGTCTCGGTCCCGTCGGTCAGCCACACCTGGCCGTCCTGGATCGTGCACTGCAGCTGCATGCTGCGCTGGGCCAGCTTTTCCAGCTGCGCGCTGGTCCCGGCGGGGATGTTGACGACGCTGATCTTGCGGTTGCGGTCGATCTTGCTGGCCAGGCCCTTGAACCAGATGTCGCTGGTGGCGCTGTAGCTGTACACGATCACGCGCTCGGCGCGGCCGGCGGCCTTCAGCAGGCGGCGTTCGTCGGGCTGGCCGACCTCGATCCAGGTCTGGATCGCGCCGGTCAGGTCCTTCAGCCACAGGGCCGGTTCCTCGACGTCGAACAAGTCCTTGCCGAACGCGAGCGCCGGGTCGGCGTGCAAGGCGAAGGCGAGCAGGCGGATCATCACCCGCTCGTCGGTTTCCGAAGGATGGCGCGCGATGGTGAGCGCGTGCTCCTGGTAGTAATTGCGGTCCATGTCCGCGATGTTCAGGTCTGCCTTGTAGATCGTTGCTTTCAGGGCCATCGGGTGCTGCCTACTTTCTTTGTCAGGTTCAGCTGAACACGACGGTCTTGTCGCCGTTCAGCAGGATGCGGTGTTCCACGAACCACTTGACCGCGCGGGCCAGCACGACGCTCTCGACGTCGCGCCCGATCGCCGTCAATTCCTCGGGGCGCATGGCGTGGTCGACGCGTTCGACGTCCTGCTCGATGATCGGGCCTTCGTCCAGGTCGCCGGTGACGAAATGGGCGGTGGCGCCGATCAGCTTGACCCCGCGCTTGTGCGCCTGGGCATACGGGCGCGCGCCCTTGAAGCTGGGCAGGAAGGAGTGGTGGATGTTGATCGCCCTGCCCTTCAAGGCTTCGCACAGCCCCGGCGACAGGATCTGCATGTAGCGCGCCAGCACGACCAGGTCGATGCGGTGGGTGTCCAGCAGGTCGATGATGCGCGCCTCCTGGGCGAGCTTGGCCGATTCGCTGGCACCGGCCTCGAGCGGCAAGTGGTGGAAGGGGATATTGTAACTGGCCGCGAGCTGGTAGAAGTCCATGTGGTTCGACACGATGGCCGGAATCTCCACCGGCAGCAGCCCGCTCTTGTAGCGGAACAGCAGGTCGTTCAGGCAATGGCCGATCTTCGACACCATGATCATCACGCGCGGCTTGCGGCCCGCGTCGTGCAACTGGCCGGACGCGCCCAGGTCGCCGCACAGCGAGCCGAAGCCGGCGCGCAGCAGTTCGTCGGACACGGCGTCGTCTTCCAGTGCGAAGTGCACGCGCATGAAGAACAGCTTCGATTCCGGGTCGCCGAACTGCGCCGAGTCGATGATGTTGCAGCCGTGCTCGGCCAGGAAGCCCGAGACGCGCAGCACGATGCCGCGATGGTCCAGGCAGGACAAGGTCAGGATATATTCTGGATACGTCATGCGCTCGATGGATAGGTTGAAGAAAGACAGCCGGATCATTGTCGCACGATGTTGCAGTTTCGGCATTTCAACAACAGGCGGCGCACGGGGGCCCGCACGCGTTTCGAACAGATGAAAATGTGCGCCGTCCCCGAACTATCGCTCTCCTCGCCTCTCTAAATCCACGAGCGCATCCATGGACGCTCGGTAGGGAACGTTCACCGACAGGCACAAGGAGATCGATATGGCGACTAGCAAGGAAGGCGGCAAGGGGAATGCCGACTCCGGCGGCAGCGAGCAGAAAAGCCAGCCGGCCAAACGCGGTTTCGCTGCGATGGACCAGAACCAGCAGCGACAAATCGCCAGCAAGGGCGGCCAGGCCGCCCACCAGAAAGGCACGGCGCACGAATTCGATTCGGAGGAAGCGCGCCGCGCGGGCCAGAAAGGCGGTGAGGTGGTCAGCCGCAACCGGGCCCACATGGCCGACATCGGGCGCAAGGGCGGGGAAAGCCGGCAATCGGCCAACCGCGCGGCAGCCGCGGCGAAAGCCGGCAACCGCCAGGGCGGCAAGGAGGGTTGACGAAGACAGGGCGCGCACCGGCATGCTACAGTGCGCGCCTTGTCCGCATGCCGCCGTTCTCGTTTCCCGTCGTCGTCCCGTCGTCGTCCCGTCGTCTTCCCCGTCGTCGTCCCATGTCTGCTTCCCGAATCCACCTGAAATACCTGAGCGCCTATCCCTCCCATCTCCTGTCCCAGGTCGAACGCCTGGTCGCCGAAGGCCGGCTGGCCGACCACCTGCGCCAGCGCTACCCCGCTGCCCACGGCGTCCGCACCGACAAGGCCCTGTATGCCTACGTCCAGGACCTGAAGACCGACTACCTGCGCAACGCCGAACCCGTCTCGAAGGTCGCCTACGACAGCAAGATCGGCATCGTCCAGCAGGCACTGGGCCTGCACACGGCCGTCTCGCGCGTCCAGGGCGGCAAGTTGAAGGCCAAGCACGAGATCCGCATCGGCAGCGTGTTCCGCGACGCGCCGCCGGAATTCCTGCGCATGATCGTCGTGCACGAACTGGCCCACCTGAAGGAAAAGGAACACGACAAGGCGTTCTACCAGCTGTGCTGCTGGATGGAGCCGCAGTACTACCAGTTCGAGTTCGACGTGCGCCTGTACCTGACCCAGCTGGACCTGGACGGCACCCGCCTGTGGTGAGGAAACGTCAATTGTGACAAACAGCGTTGCCACTACGCAACAACTGCCAAATTCATCATATTTGTTTCCCAACGGACATCGACATTTGCCGAAACCGGCATTACAGTCGAGCTCCGCGCGATCGCGCACCCCGCCTGCATGATGCGCAGGCACGCTGTGTGCCCGGCCGCTGCCCGTCTGCGTCCCGGACGCCATGGCTGGTCCACCAGGAAGCAAACATGCAGCAAACAATCCTTCGTCCCACCCTGTTCCTTTCCGTGCTCGCGCTGGGCATGGCCGGCGCCGCGCAGGCGCAGGAACGGCCTTTATGGTCGGTGTCCGGCTTCGGCACCGTCGGCGCCGTGCATTCGAGCGAGCGCCATGCCGACTACACGGCTTCGGTCATGAAGAGCAAGGGCGCCGGCGCCTCGGGCAGCTGGAGCGCCGACGTCGACAGCCGTCTCGGCATGCAGCTCGACCTGAACCTGGACAAGCGCTGGTCGGCGGTGGTGCAGCTGGTCAGCGAACAGGGCCTGGACAACAGCTACCGGCCCAGGATCGAATGGGCGAACGTGAAGTACCAGGTCACGCCCGAACTGGCGCTGCGCGTGGGCCGCGTCGCCCTGCCCGTGTTCCTGACGGCGGACTACCGCCGCGTGGGCTATGCCTATCCGTGGGTGCGTCCGCCGGTGGAGGGCTATGGCGTGATCCCCGTGACGAACAGCGACGGCGCCGACGCCACCCTGCACTGGAGCCTGGGCGGCACGCGCAATACCTCGCAGCTGTTCTACGGCTACGACAACCCGAAGCTGGCGGGCGCGCTGACCGCCCACGCACGCGGCATCGTCGGCGTCTCCCACGTCAGCGAACGGGGCGCCTTCAGCGTGCGCGTGAACGCCATCCAGGCCGAGGTGAGCAGCAACCTGGGCGAGGAACTGTTCCGCGCGCTGGACGGATTCGGCCCGGCGGGCCAGGCCATCAGCCGGCGCTGGGAGATGGACCACAAGCGCATGCGCGTGGCGAACATCGGCGTGAACTACGACCCGGGCGACTGGTTCGTGATGGCCGAAGCGGGACGCCTGAACACCGACTTCTTCTTCGGCGCCACGCGCAGCGCCTACGTGAGCGCCGGGTGGCGCTGGAACGCCTGGACCCCGTATGCCACGCTGGCGACGGTGCGCGCCCGCGGCGCCTCCACCGACCCCGGCCTGCCGCTGGCCGCCCTGCCGCCCCAGGCCGCCGCGATCGGCGCGGCGCTGAACGGCGGCCTGGCCACCCTGCTGTCGTCGATCCCGCAACAGGACACGGCCAGCGTCGGCCTGCGCTGGGACCTGGTGCAGAACGCCGCGCTCAAGCTGCAGTACGACCGCGTCACGCCGCGCCACGGCTCGCGCGGCACCCTGATCAACCAGACGCCGGACTTCCGTTCGGACCGGACCGCCCACGTGGTCAGCGTCGCCCTCGACTTCGTGTACTGACATGCGCGCGCCCAAGCTTTTCCACCACCTCGGCGCAGCCGCGCTGTGCGCCCTGCTGGCCAATAGCGTCCAGGGCAGCGCCCGCGGGACCGACCTCGTCGTGATCGTCTCGGCCAGGAGTTCCGTCACGGCGCTGCGCCCCGACCAGGTTGCCGCGATCTTCCTCGGCCAGTCGGCGCGCTTCCCCGACGGGATCGAGGCCGTGCCGCTCGACCAGCGCCTCGGCTCGCCGCTGCGCGACGAGTTCTATGCGCGCGTGGCCAACAAGACGCCGGCCCTGCTCAAGGCGCACTGGTCCAAGCTCGTCTTCACCGGCCGCGGCCAGCCGCCGGCCGAGGTGGCCGACAGCGCGGCCGTGCGGCGCAAGGTCGCCGACAACCCCGACGCGATCGGCTACATCGACCGCAGCGCGCTCGATGCCAGCGTGCGCGCCGTGCTGGTGGTGCAATGATGGCGGCCGCCAAGCCAGCGCGCGGCAGCCTGGCGCGCCGCTTCGGGCGCGCGCTGGAAACCCATATCGCGCTGCCCCTGTTCGCGCTGCTGCCGCTGGCGGCGCTCTGGCTCACCACGTTCCACGTCATCGACGCCGAGCGCCGCGCCGCGATGGATGCCGCGCGCGACGCGGCGCGCGAACAGGTCGACACCTACGAAGCGCAGATGGCGCGCAACCTGAACGCGATCGACCAGACCCTCAAGGTGGTCAAGTACGCCGTCGAATTGAACGGCGCCAGGGCGGCCCTGCCCGCGCTGCGCGGCCAGGGCCTGCTGCCGCCGGGACTGGTGTTCCAGGTCAGCGTGGCGGACCGCGAGGGCAAGGTCGTCGACAGCAACCCGGCCTCCGGCGTGGCCGACGTCTCCGCCGAATCCTGCTTCCTGGCGCAGCAGGGCGAGGATGGGGGCGAGCCCTGCGTCAGCCAGACCCGCGGCGAGCCTGCCGCCGTGCAGGCCGGCCGCGCCGAAGCGCACCTGCGCTTCGCGCGCCGCATCAACGACGGCTACGGGCGCTTCGCCGGCATCGCGATCGTCGAGGTCGACCCGGCCTATTTCACCAGTTCCTACGAGCGCTCGCGCGAGGGCGAACTGGGCCTGCTGGCGCTGGTCGGCGGCGACGGCGTGGCGCGCGTGCTGCGCATCGGCGACCAGGTCTCCTGGGGCCAGCGCATCGCGCTGGCGGGCTTCGGCGAACAGGTGGCGCTGCCGCATCCGACAGCGCCGGACGGCGTCGCGCGCTATGCCAGCGTGCGCCGCCTGCACGGTTTCCCCCTGAGCGTGCTGGTGGGCCTGGCCGAGCGCGAGCAGATGGCGCAGTACGCGCAGCACCGCCGCACCTACCTGGCCGCGGCGGCGGCCGGCAGCGCCCTGCTGGTGGCGCTGGTGGCCATGATCAGCGCCTGGTCCTGGCAGCTGGCCAAGGCGCGCCGGCGCGAACGGCGCGCCCAGGAAACCTACGCGGCGGCGTCGGAGGCGAGCCTGGACGCCGTGTTCGTGCTGCGCACCGTTCCCGGCCCCGACGGCGCCATCGCCGACTTCCTCGTCGAGCACACCAACAGCCGCGCCGAACAGCTCGTCGGCATCGCCAAGGACGCGATGATCGGCCGGCCGCTGGGCGTGCTGATGCCCTTCTACCGCACCAACGGCATGTTCGAGCAGCTGCAGCGGGTCGTCGCCGAGGGCAAGGTCATGGAAACCGAGTGGCAGGCCCAGACCGGTCCCGTGACGGGCCACTGGCTGCAGCGCCAGTTCGTGCCGGTCGAGGGCGGCGCCGTGGCCATGGTGCGCGACATCACGGACAGGAAGCGCACCGAGGAGCGCATCCGCCACATGGCCCACCACGACGAATTGACGGGGCTGCCGAACCGCAGCCTGATCCGCGACCGCCTGGACGAGGCGATCCGCAATGCCCAGCGCGCCGACGGCCGCCTGGCCCTCGTCTTCGTCGACCTGGACGGCTTCAAGCTCGTCAACGACGGCCTCGGGCACAACGCCGGCGACGAGCTGCTGCAGGTGGTGGGCGGGCGCATGCAGGCCTGCCTGCGCCGCACCGACACCCTGGGCCGCATGGGCGGCGACGAGTTCGTGATCCTGCTGCCCGATGTGCAGGACAACCCGCTGGCGCTCACGCCGCTGCTGGAAAAGATCCGCCAGGCCGTCACCGAGCCGGTGCAGATCGGCGAGCAGGCCGTGCGGGTCAGCTGCAGCATGGGCGTGGTGACGTACCCGCGCGACGGCGCCGACCCGAAGACGCTCATGATGAACGCCGACGCGGCCATGTACCGCGCCAAGGAGCTGGGCAGCAACAACTTCCAGTTCTACACGCGCGAGATGAATGCCAGCGTGGAGGAAAAGCTGGTCCTGCTGGAAGGCATGCGCAAGGCGATGGACGCGACGCTGCTGTATTCGGGCATGGCGCAGCCGCCGCAGACGCCGGCCGGCAGCTTCCACCTGCTGTACCAGCCCAAGGTCGACCTGCACACGGGCCGCCTGTTCGGCGTCGAGGCCCTGATCCGCTGGCGCCATCCGGAACACGGCCTGGTGCCGCCCCCGCGCTTCATCGGCCTGGCCGAGGAATCCGGCCTGATCGTCGGCCTGGGCGAATGGGTCGTGCGCACGGCCTGCCGCCAGGCCCAGGCCTGGGCCGCGGCCGGCCTCGATGCGCTGACGGTGTCGGTCAACGTGTCGGCGCGCCAGTTCGAGGAACGGCGCCTGGTCGAACGCATCGCCGGCGCGCTGCGCGACTCCGGCCTGCCCCCGTCCGCGCTCGAACTGGAAGTGACGGAAAGCCTCCTGATGCGCGACCTGAACGGGGCCGTCGAGCGCATGCGCGAACTGAAGGCGATGGGCGTGTCGCTGTCGATCGACGACTTCGGCACCGGCTATTCGAGCCTGTCGGCCCTGAAGTCCTTCCCGATCGGCACCCTCAAGATCGACAAGTCCTTCGTGCGCGACCTGGCGCACGACGCCGACGACCAGGCCATCGCGCTGGCCGTGATCTCGCTGGGCCACCGCCTCGGCCTGCGCGTGATCGCCGAAGGCGTGGAGACCGAGGAGCAGCGCGACTTCCTGCGCGCGCACGGCTGCGACGAAATGCAGGGCTACCTGTTCAGCCCTCCGGTGCCGCCGGAACGCATCGCCGACATGCTGCGCGCCCAGCTGCGCCAGGGCAGCGCCCACGCGGCGCTGGCGGAGTGAAGCCCGCCATGCGCTTCGTCGACCTCGTCTTCGGCCTCGAGCCGCGCATGCGCCGCATGCTGCGCTACTGGGTCGCCACCGCCTGCCTGTACGGCTTCTTCGTGCTGCTGATGCTGCTGTACTCGTCCAAGGGCCTGGTGTCGCGCGACAGCCTGCTGCCGCTGGCCGCCTACACGATCTCGATCGTGGTCGCCTCGTATGCGCTGATCCGTTCCAGCAATCGCCTCGGGATCGCGCCGACGACGCTCGCCACGCTGCAGGGCCTGCTGGGCATCGGCTGCAATATCTGGGGCTATTCGATCGCCGGGCCGTTGCGCGGCGCCACGCTGATGGGGCTGATGGTGGTGGTCGTGTTCTGCACCTTCGCGCTGCGCCCGGGCCAGACGCTGCGGCTGGCCGTCGCCGGCCTGGCCGGCCTGGGCGCCACCATGTGGTGGCACCAGGCTTACGACCCGCTGCACTACCCGCCCGGCGTCGAGGCGGTGACCTTCGCGATCATGGCCGCCTGCTCGCTGGCCGTCACCTTCCTCACGGGCGAGATGAGCAAGCTGCGTGCGCGCCTGAAGGAGCAGAAGGCGGAGCTGGAGAAGGCGCTGGGCACGATCCGCACGCTGGCCACGGTCGACGAGCTGACGGGCCTCGCCAACCGCCGCCACATGAACGAGGCGCTGGGGCGCGAGCAGCGGCGCGCGCCGGGCGGGCGCCCGACCTGCGTCGCCCTGCTCGACATCGACCACTTCAAGCGCATCAACGACCTGCACGGCCATGCCGCCGGCGACGACGTGCTGCGCCTGTTCGCCCGCACGGCGCGATCGCGCCTGCGCGGCACCGACATGCTGGCGCGCTGGGGCGGCGAGGAATTCCTGCTGATGCTGCCCGATACCGACCCGATCGACGCCGCCGCCCTGCTCGAACGCATGCGCGCCGACGTCGCGGCCATCGCGCTGCCGGACATCGACCCGACGCTGCGCATCACCTTTTCCGCCGGCCTGGCCACGCGCCGCGGCGGCGAAGCGCTGACGGATACCGTCAACCGCGCCGACAAGGTGCTGTACCAGGCCAAGGCGGCCGGCCGCAACCGCGTGGTCGCGGCCTAGGCGTCGCCCCGGCCTGCGCGGGAGCGAACGGAAGCTATCCGGCGGCAGTGCCGCGCAGGCGCGCGATCAGCGCGTCCGGGTCGGCATCCGTCTGCAGCAGCGCCGCGTGGGCGGGACGCACGAAGCCCTGCTCCACCATGTGGCCGACGAATTGCACCAGGCCGTCGTAGAAGCCGGCCACGTTGAACAGGCCGATCGGCTTGGCGTGGATGCCCAGCTGGGCCCAGGTGACCATCTCGAACAGTTCTTCCAGCGTGCCCATCCCGCCCGGCATGGCGATGAAGCCTTCGGCCAGCTCCGACATCATCGCCTTGCGCTCGTGCATGTCCTTCACGACGAACAGGCGCGTCAGGCCCGCATGGCCCACTTCGCGTTCGACCAGGGCCTTCGGGATCACGCCGGTGGCTTCGCCGCCCAGGCGCAGCACCTCGTCGGCGATCACGCCCATCAGGCCGACCTTGCCGCCGCCGTAGACGAGGGCGATATTGTGGTCGACGAGGGCGCGCGCCAGCGCGCGGGCCGCGTCGGCATAGCGGGGGTCGGCGCCAGGACTGGCGCCGCAGTAGACGGCGATCGATTTCATGGGGTCCTTGCTGGTTCCGCCTTGCTTATTCCTGCCTGGCCTGGGCCGGCAGTTTCTTGAGGTAGTCGTCCGACAGGCGCTCGAACAGCGCGTGCGTTTCGCCGCGCAGGTAGGGGCCGACCATCGACAGCACCTGGTAGCAGCCGCGCGCGAGCGCGTCGGCGATGGCCTGCTGCTCGCTGTACTTGCGCGGGTTGCGCACGTATTCGTAGGACAGCCAGTAGGTCGCGACGACCACCATATTGGTGGCCATGGCGCCGATCTGGGCGTCGCTCGCTTCCAGCGAACCTTCGCTGCGCAGGTCCTCGCACAGCTGGCGCGCGACCTTGATCTTGTGCGCGAGGATCGCCTTGAAGTGCAGTTCCAGCTTGCGGTTGCGCGACAGCAGGTCGTTCAGGTCGCGGTAGAAGAAGCGGTACTTCCAGATCAGTTCGAACATCAGGTGCAGGTAGGTCCACACGTCCTGCATGTTCGAGCGGCGGCCGGCCGGCACGGTCAGGATGCGCTCGATCTCGGCCTCGAACTGCACGAAGATCGAATTGACGATGTCGTCCTTGTTGCGGAAGTGGTAATACAGGTTCCCCGGAGAGATGTTCATCTCTTCGGCGATCACCGTGGTGGTGATGTTCGGTTCGCCGAACTCGTTGAACAACCGGAGCGACAGCTCGAGGATGCGTTCGCGGGTGCGGCGCGGCGCTTTTTGTTGCATGGAAGGGTGCCTGGGTGGAGTCACCCGCAAGGATAACATCGACCGGCCCCGGCCACCACCCGGCCTAAAACGCGCTCTTTCAGGTTCTGGCGCGCAGCCGCTGCAGCACGAAGGCCTCCTGCACCGCCTGGCGCAGCGCGGCGCCGTCCCAGGGCTTGGCATAGGCGCGGTCGACCAGGCCCGCCGCCAGGGCCTGCTCGATCGCCGCGCGGTCCGTCTCCCCCGACAGGATCAGGCGCGCGCAGGCCGGATTGGCTGCGCGCACCCGCGCCAGCAGCGCCGTCCCCGCCAGGCCAGGCATGTTCTGGTCGGACAGCACCACCTCCATGCGCCGCCGCGCCAGCAGCGCCAGCGCCTCCCCCGCCGAGCGCGCGGCCAGCACGCGATAGCGCGCATCGGCGAGCACGTCGGCCAGCACGGCCAGCATGAAGGCGTCGTCGTCGACCACCAGCAGGTTGCCGTCCGGGCCGGGCAGCACGGCCTCGAGCCCGGCGCAGAAGCGCTCCGGGTCGTCCGGCGCGCCGACGCAGGCATCGAAGCCGGCGCGCAGCAGCGCTTCCCGCTCGCCATCCTCGTTGCCATCCAGGGCGCCGAGCGCCACCAGCGACATGTGGGCGCAGGCGCGGTCCGCGCGCAGCAGCAGGGCCAGCGCCCGGCCGCCCAGGTCCGGCAGGCGCAGGCTGCAGGCCGTCAGATCGGGCCGGCGCGCCCGTGCCAGTTCCAGGCCGTCGATGCCGCTGGCGGCATCGAGGACCTCGTGTCCGCGTGCGCGCAGATGCCAGGCCATCAGCGCGCGGCTGGGCGGATGGTCGTCGACGAGGAGGATGCGTGCCATGCTAATTCCGGGAACGAGGGTCTTCCCGGTCAACTGTAACATGTCACAAGGTAAAAAGTAACAATGTTTACGCTGGTGCAGCGCTCGGCACCGGCGCCGACAACGCCGCCAGTTCGCGCATCACCTCGGCCAGCACGCGCGGATTGCTGCCCAGCGCCACGTGGCCGATGCCGCCGAAGGCGATGTTGCGGGCGCCCGGCAGCACGCTCGACGTCTGCGGCGCCACGATATTGTCGTGGTGCGTGTAGATGGAGGTGATCAGGGCGCGGGTTTCCGGGCTTTCGCTGGCGGCCAGCGCGCGCAGCCAGTCGCTGCCCTGCGCTTCTTCGCCTGCGCCGCCACGGCGCATCTGCAGCGCATTGATCCCCGGGCCCAGGTCGGCCAGCGCCGTGCCATGGTGCGGCGTGCCCAGCGTGACGATTCTCGCCACCGTGCCGCTGCCGTGCGCGCGCACCCAGGCGCGCGCCACCAGGCCGCCCATGCTGTGGCCGACGATCGCCACGCCCGCCGCGCCCGTCGCCGCCAGCAGTTCGCGCACGCGCTGCTCGACCAGCGGCACGTAGGCGTCGATGTCGCCGCCGACCGGTTCCAGGTCGACGCCGGCATGGCTGATGCCGGCCGCGTCGAGCAGCGGCAGCAAGTGCGCCCAGTAGCCGGCGTTGCAGCCGTAGCCGTGCACCAGCAGCACGGGCGGGTGCGCGCTGCCCGGATGGATGCGCATGGCGGCGCGGCCGCGCGGCATGTGCCAGTGCGAGACCAGCATGCTGGCCTTGAATTCCTCGGCGAACAGGCGCAGCGCGCCCATCGTATCCAGGCGGTGCTCGTCCGGCGTGGCGCTGGACGCGCGCGCCGCCATGCGGAAGTTGTTCAGGTTGATGAAGAGCCGCGCGAGCGCCACGGCGGCGACGCCGGCCGCCAGCGCGAGCCAGGCCCGCGCACCGAGCGACCATGCGAGCCAGGCCACCGCGAGCGCCGCCAGCGCCTGCGCCAGCAGGATCAGCTGCAGCAGGCGGCGCGCGCTCGGGTTCATGGCCGTTCGCGCATCATCTGGCGCGCGATGCCGCGCAGGATGTTGACTTCTTCCGTCTCCAACTGGGTGCGCGCGAACAGTCGCTTCAGGCGCGGCATCAGCTTCTTCGGGTTGTCGGCATTCAGGAAGCCGATCGCCACCAGCGCCTCTTCCAGGTGCGCGTACATGCCCTCCACCTGGGCCATGCTGGCCGCCTCGCCGTGGAAGCCGATGCCTTCCTGGGTGCGGTTCTCGCCCTGGGCCGCGAGGCGGCACTCGTAGGCCAGCACCTGGGCCGCCTGCGACAGGTTCAGCGAGGAATACTCGGGATTGGCCGGGATGTTGATCAGCACGTTGCAGCCCTCGACGATGTCGTTCGGCAGGCCGACGCGCTCGTTGCCGAGGATGACGGCCGGGCGCAGGTCCGCATCCCGCGCCACGTGCGCGGAAAAGCCGCGCGGCGCCCATACGGGCGGCGAGAATTCGCGCAGGCGCGCCGAGACGGCGGCGGCGAAATTGCAGCCGTCCAGCGCCTCGCCGATGGTGTCCACGATGCGCGCGCCCTGCAGCACGTCGATGGCGCCGCTGGCGAAGGCGACGGCCTCGGCGTCCTGCAGCGGGTCGGCGCAGCGCGGCGCGACCAGCACCAGGTCGGAAAAGCCCATCGTCTTCATGGCGCGCGCCACCGAACCGACATTGCCGGCGCGGCTGGTTTCAACTAACACAAAACGCAGGCGTTTGAAAAGAGACGTATCAAGTTCGTTCGGGTTCATTTACAATAGCGGCATCGCGCGGTGACGAGCGTTGAAATCGAGACAAGGCTACAGCAGCCAGGCTCGCGATTTTAACGGCTTCGGCACCGCTTTGCTCTTTATAATTTTCTCTCGTTCAGATCGTTCACGGCGCCTTGCGCGGTGGGCGTCAGCATTTTTTACGGAAGCTTTCATGCACCCAATGCTCAATACGGCCATCAAGGCCGCCCGCCGCGCCGCGACCGTCATCAACCGCGCCTCGTTTGACCTCGATCGCATCACGATCAGCGAAAAGAGCCATAACAACTTCGTCACCGACATCGACCAGGCGTCGGAACAGGCGATCATCGAGACGCTGCTGAAAGCCTACCCCGATCACGCGATCCTGGGCGAGGAAAATGGCGCTTCCAGCAACCTGAACGACGAGAGCGAGTACGTCTGGATCATCGATCCGATCGACGGCACCACCAACTTCCTGCACGGCTACCCGAACTACTGCATCTCGATCGCGCTGCAACAGCGCGGCGTGATCACCCAGGCCGTCATCTACGACCCGGTCCGCAACGATTTGTTCACTGCCACCAAGGGCGGCGGCTCCTACCTGAACGACAAGCGCATCCGCGTGCGCAATCCGGACCGCATCAACAAGGCCCTGATCGGCTCCGGCCACGGCGCCGAGCCGCGCGACCTGGCCGAATACCTGCGCATGTACGAAGTCGTCGCGCCGCGCTGCCACGGCGTGCGCTCGGGCGGCTCGGCCGCGCTGGAACTGGCCAACGTGGCTGCCGGCCGCCTCGACGGCTTCTTCGAGAAAGGCCTGAAGGTCTGGGACATCGCGGCCGGCTCGCTGCTGGTCACGGAAGCGGGCGGCATCGTCGGCGAATTCAACGGCGAATCGCAGTACCTGAACAAGGGCGACGTGATCGCCGCCGGTCCCAAGGTCTTCGCCGGCATGGTCAACCTGCTGTCGCCGTTTGCCTGATCGTTCGACCGAGGGCGGACTCGCGCCCTTTCGCGTAGAATACGCCCCCGTGTAAGTCCGGGGAATGCCGCGGGCCTGCTGGGCCGCGCGGCACCCCTGCCGCAGGCTTCGCGCGTGCCCCCGCCCACGAGGCGCCATGCCTCCCCGCTCACCAGCCTGCCCAACGGCAGCGCTGCGCTGGAATTTCCCTAGCGAAACATTTTTAACTATAATGCCGCGTACCTGTGACATTTCGTCCATGGTGCGTCTTGGCGCGCCGGCTCCAGTACCGGCCGCCCTGTGTTGTGTAACCGATCGGCTGGACTGGCGCCCCCCAGGGCGACGCGCCGATCCCTACAGAAAACTTATGTCATTCACTACTCTCGGTCTTTCCGACGCCATCGTGCGCGCCGTCACTGAAGCGGGCTATACCGCTCCGACCCCGATCCAGGCACAGGCCATTCCGGCCGTCCTCGGCGGCGGCGACCTGCTGGCCGGCGCCCAGACCGGCACCGGCAAGACCGCCGGCTTCACCCTGCCCGTGCTGCACCGCCTGTCGACCGACGCGGTGGGCGCGGCCTTGACGAACAAGACCTCCAAGCGCGCCATCCGGGCGCTGGTGCTGGCCCCGACCCGCGAACTTGCCGCCCAGGTCGAGGAAAACGTCCGCATCTATTCCAAGTATACGAACCTGAGCTCGGCCGTCATCTTCGGCGGCGTCGGCATCCACCCGCAGATCAAGCTGCTGGCCAACGGCGTCGACATCCTCGTCGCCACCCCGGGCCGCCTGCTCGACCACGTGGCCCAGGGCACCATCAAGCTCGACAAGATCGAGATCCTGGTGCTGGACGAAGCCGACCGCATGCTGGACATGGGCTTCATCCACGACATCCGCAAGGTGCTGGCCGTGCTGCCGCCGAAGCGCCAGAACCTGCTGTTCTCGGCCACCTTCTCGGACGAGATCAAGGCCCTGGCCGACCGCCTGCTGGACAAGCCGGCCATGATCGAAGTCGCGCGCCGCAACTCGACCGTGGAAGTCATCGCCCAGAAGATCCACCCGGTCGACCGCGACAAGAAGCACCCGATGCTGGCGCACCTGATCAAGACCAACGACTGGAAGCAGGTGCTGGTATTCACCCGCACCAAGCACGGCGCGAACAAGCTCGTCGAGCAGCTCGGCAAGGACGGCATCGGCGCGATGGCGATCCACGGCAACAAGAGCCAGTCGGCGCGCACCAAGGCGCTGGCCGAGTTCAAGGACGGCAGCCTGACGGCCCTCGTCGCGACCGACATCGCGGCGCGCGGCATCGACATCGACCAGCTGCCGCACGTGGTCAACTACGACCTGCCGAACGTGCCGGAAGACTATGTCCACCGCATCGGCCGCACGGGCCGCGCCGGCGCCACCGGCGAAGCCGTGTCGCTGGTCTGCGTCGACGAGCACCAGATGCTGAAGGACATCGAAAAGCTGATCAAGCAGACGCTGCCGCGTGAAGTGATCACGGGCTTCGAGCCGGATCCCAACGCCAAGGCCCAGCCGATCCAGCTGCGCAGCGGCGACCGCGGCCACGCGAACGGCCGTGGCGGCCGTCCGGGCGGCGGTGGCCGTCCTGCCGGCGGCAACGGCGGCAACGGCGGCAACAAGCCGCGCACCCAGGCGGCGCCGAGCGGCCAGCGCAGCGGCGGCGGCAACGGCGCCCGCACCGGCGGCAACGGCGGCGGCGCAGCCCTGCTGGGCGGCCGTGCCCAGCCGTCCAACCGCGGTAACGGTAACGGCGGCGCCGGCAATGGCGGCAACCGTGGCCAGGGCCGCGGCCCGCGTCCGGCCGGCCAGCGTTCGGGTGGCGATCGCTAAGCCAGCCCGCCTTCCGTAAAACCGTCGCCCCTGCGCAGGCAGGGGTCCAAGTATTGCTTGCGTTGTGCATGCGCATGCAACATTGGGCCCCTGCCTGCGCAGGGGCGACGCTGTTTCATGGCTCGCCCTCGCAAATAGTTGAGCACTCAAATACTTTACAAACATTATGTCCGCGTATATATTTGAGGACTCAACCATCTCTCAAAGGTAAGCCGCCATGAGCACCGATACCCTCACTACCGAATTCGCCCTGCGCATGTCGCGCGCCTGGGCGACGCTGCAGCGCCGCCTGGACAATGCGCTGGGCGGCCACCACGGCATCAGCTTCGCCGACTACCAGTTGCTGCTGCAATTGCAGCGCGCGCCTGGTGGGCGCCTGCGCCGCGTCGACCTGGCCGAGAAGCTGGGCCTGACCGCTTCCGGCGTCACCCGCTCGCTGCTGCCGCTGGAAAAGATCGGCCTCGTCGCGCGCCAGAGCGACCCGCGCGACGCCCGCGTCGGCTATGCCCTCATCACGCCGGCCGGCAGCGAGCTGGTCACGAACGCGACCGTGGTGGTCGACAACGTCAGCCGCACCGTGCTGGGCGGACCGTCGCGCGCCCAGCTCGAGGCGACGTCGACGCTGATGGCGCAGATCGCCGGCGTGCCGCCGGTGGCATCCCTAACGCCGACAGGCGACCGAGCCCCCGTCCCACAGCAGCACGGGTGACACGCGTCTGCAGGAACGCCGCGGATCGGCTAGCATGTCGGGCTGTTTCTATTTAGTTAAGCAAAGACCGCCATGCCACGATTCGCTGCCAACCTGAGCCTGCTGTTTCCCGAACTGGGCTTCCTGGAACGCTTTGCCGCCGCGCGCGACGCCGGCTTCGACGGCGTCGAGTTCCTGTTCCCCTATGCCTTCGAGCCGGAACAGATCGCCGGCCGCCTGCAGCGCTATGGGCTGGAACTGGCCCTGTTCAACCTGCCTGCCGGCGACTGGGTGGCGGGCGAACGGGGCATGGCTTGCGATCCGCGCCGCATCGGCGAATTCCAGGATAGCGTCGAGCTGGCGCTCGAATATGCGCTCGACCTGGGCGTGAAGCGCATGCACTGCCTGGCGGGCAAGCAGCATCCGGCCGTGTCCTCCGAGCGTGCCCACGCCACCTTCGTCGATAATTTGCGTTTTGCCGCGGGCAAGCTGGCCCCGCACGGCATCGAGCTTCTGATCGAGCCGATCAACGACCGCGACATCCCCGGCTACTTCCTCACGCGCAGCAGCCAGGCCGCCGCCATCATCGCCGAGTGCGCCGTCCCCAACCTGTTCCTGCAGTACGACGTCTACCACATGCAGCGCATGGAAGGCGACCTGGCCCACACGCTGCGCCAGCTGCTGCCGCTGATCCGCCACATCCAGGTCGCCGACGTGCCGGGCCGCCACGAGCCGGGCACGGGCGAGATCAACTACGCCTTCCTGTTCGGCCTGCTCGACGAGCTCGGCTACGCTGGCTGGGTCGGCTGCGAATACAATCCGCGCGGCGACACCGTCGCCGGCCTGGCCTGGCGCGACGCCCTCGGCACGCGTTGAGCTTGATACCAAGCAATATCCCCATAAAACGGGTTTGAAAGAATGGAGCCTTTCGGGCTCGGCCTCTTGCCGACCAGAAAGGACCCATGGACTTGCGCCGCATTCCCTTGCTGTTTGTCCTCGGCGTCGCCCTGCTGCTGGGCGGCTGCGCCGGTACCGGCCAGGTCAGCCTGGCCGAAGTACGCGAATTCGCCGACGCGTCGGCGCGGCTGGGCGGCTACGGCGAGCTGTCGCGCCGCTACCGCGACACCTACGAGCGCGAACAGCCCTACCTGTCCCCGGCCGCCGACCGCATCGCGAAGGAAAACGATGCGCGCCGGCGCGCCGTCTACGACGACTTCGTCAGCATCCAGAAAAGCGTGGTGCTGTACATGCAGACGCTGAGCGTGCTGGCCGGCGACGTGCGCTACGACCTGTCCGACCGCATCGACGACCTCGGCAACGGGCTCAAGGCGAACACGGAATCCAGCCTGCAGCAGCGCCATATCGCCGCCTACACGGGCCTGACGCGCCTGCTCACGCGGGTGATCGCCTCGAACTACCAGAACCGCAGCGTGGAGACGATGGTGCGCGATGGCGATGCCGACGTGCAGGTGCTGCTGGACGCGATGATCGCCCTCACGCGCCTGTACGCCAAGACCAACGAGAACGAGAAGAAGACGGTGCTCGGGATCTTCGACGTCGAGATCCCGTTCTCCGCCAAGAATGCCGACCGCATGCTGGTGACGCTGGCCAAGGTCCACTACCTGAACAAGTCGACCGAATACCGCCTCGTCGACAAGCGCTACGACGTCGCCCTGCAGGGGCTGACCAAGGTCGCGCTGGGCCACCAGAAGATGCGCGAGCACCTGAACGACCTGCGCAGCGACGAATTCCGCAAGCAGCTGGCCGCCTACGTGCGCGACCTGCGCAATCTGCGCGACGCCCTGTCCGAGTGAACCCGAGGAGCCCCGCATGACGAGCGATCCCCCCAAGCCGAACATGCCGACGCCGCGGCCGGCGCCGCCTTCTGCCGGCGAAGCGATGGCCAGCGCGCGCCAGGTCGAGGAACTGGCCGACCGCCTGTCCGTCTGCGCCGACAGCATCCACGAGCGCGTGATGCGCGACATCCGCCGCCACGGCGGAGGCACTGTCCCGGAGTCCGAGCAGGCGGCCGCCCGCGCCATGCTCGACGCCGAGATCGAGCTGCGCCAGCGCGCGAACCGCCTGTATGCGGACGCAGCCGCCTGCATCGTCGCCGGGCTCGGCCGGCCACAGGCCCAGCTGGTCAAGCTGACGGCGGACGCGGCCGTCAAGATCCGCCACATCACCCGCATCGGCGACGGCATCACGCTCGTCGCGCGCCTGCTGGGCTTCGCCGCGGCGGCGGCCTCGACCGATCCCGTGGCGATCCTGGCGGCGATCGACCGGCTCAAGACCCATCTGGATACGGTGGCGCTGCACACGCCGCCCGCATCGGCCTGACAAAGGCAGGGCTTCGTAATAGGTAAGAGTAAACAACGTCGTCCCTGCGAAGGCAGGGACCCAATCTTGCCAGCGCATCGATACCGCAAGCAGAACTTGGGTCCCTGCCTTCGCAGGGAGTCGTTTCCGGCAATGCCGGGAACGACGTGTTTCAGACGTAACTAGTTCAGCACATATGCTGCCCGCCATTGATGGCCAGGTTGGCGCCGGTCATGAAGCCGGCTTGCTCGGACGCCAGGTAGGCGACCAGGCCGGCGATCTCGTCCGGCTCGCCCAGGCGGCCCATCGGGATCTGCGGCAGGATCTTGTCGCGCATGACCTCGACGGGGACCGCCTCGACCATGCGCGTGCGCAGGTAGCCCGGCGACACCGTGTTCACGGTCACCCCGTGGCGCGCGACCTCCAGGGCCAGCGCCTTCGTGAAGCCGTGCATGCCGGCCTTGGCGGCGGAATAATTGGCTTGGCCGAAGGCGCCCTGCTGGCCATTGACGGAAGAAATATTGATGACCCGGCCCCAGCGCTGCGCCATCATGGGCTCGATCGCCTGCTTGGTCATGTTGAAGACGCTGTCGAGGTTGGTGTTCAGCACGGCCTGCCAATCCTCGCGGCTCATCTTGCGCAGGCTGCGGTCGCGCGTGATGCCGGCGTTATTCACCAGCACGTCGAGCCGCCCCATGTCGGCCAGCAGTTTCTGCACCATCCATTCGCAGTCGCCGTAGTCCGTCACGTCGACCTTGAAGGCGGTAAAGTGATAGCCGTCGTCGCGCTGGGCCGCCAGCCACGCTTCCGGCGTCGCATTGCCCGGCGAGTACGTCACCGCCACCTGGAAGCCTTCCGTCTCCAGGCGCCGGCAGATCGCCGTCCCCAATCCTCCCATTCCTCCAGTCACCAAAGCCACTTTATCTGCGCACATAGCTCTTCGTCCCGTGTCATTCCGCCGCGCGGGCTGCGCAGCAGGAAACATCGAGTCTAGGAGTTCGGACAAAGGGGTTTTTGCGAAGAATCAAAATCCAGCCAGTCATTTTAGGCTGGCTGGATAAGCGCAATGGGTGAAGCGGCAATTGCTCAGCGCATACTCAGTGGAAGCTCAGCGGATGCTCAGCGGATAATGTCCGGCGCGCTGGACGGGTCGAAATCGGCCCAGTCGCCGTCGACGATATTGCCCCTGGCACGCTCGATCTGGGTGGCACCAAGGCCGCGCAGGACGTCGACCGCCCGTCCTTCCTGGCCGGCATCGTCGAAGGCGACGGCGACCAGCATGCCGGCATGGCGGTTCTCGACGGGGGCACGGCCGCCCTCTTCCCGTTCGCCGGCATCCTTCATCTTGGAAAAGCTGAACAGCGAGCCGACGTGGGCGCCGACGAGCCCACCGACCACGGGACCGATCGGGCCGGTGACGGGCGCCGTGGCCGCGCCGGCGACGGCGCCGACGGCCGCGCCCGCCGCCGCGCCCTGGGCCACGCCTTCCGGCGACTCCTTGGCGCCCGGCGACGTGATGTGGTCGCCGCCGAGCGGCGTCATGTCGTGCTGGCCCGGCTGGCTCAGGTAGAACCCGCTGATGCGCGCGGCATCGAAACCGGCGTCGACGAGGGCGCGGCGCGCCTGCTCGACTTCATCCTGAAGCTGGAAGTGCCCTGCAATGATCATGGACATGGCTGAACTCCTCGTGCACCCGATGAGCTGCATGATGCGCGCCCGGGCCGGCCGGGTCTGTACGCAGCCGCACGCAGCCTGCGCCAGGAGCGCTCCTGGCGATCCTTATTGCCACTGTCCGTAGACCGCGCCGTAGTGGACGGGTTCCGGCGCCGGCGCCGCGAACCAGTCGCGCGGGTCGACCCGGAAATAGGCCTGGAACTCGGCATACAGTTCCGGGTGGCGCGATGCCAGCGCGTGCGGCTGCTCGAAGAAGGTCTCGGTGGCGACGGCGAAGAATTCGGCCGGGTTGGTGGCGCCGTAGGGGTCGAGCACGTCGCGCTGGCCCCAGTACGTGTCCCGGCGCAGCAGCGCGAAATCGCGCGACAGGGTTTCCGACCAGCGCCGGTAGCGCTCGGCGCTGCCGAGCAGGGGCGCTCCGTTGTTGCTGCCCGATTCGCTGTCGAGCTGGTGGGCGAATTCGTGCAGCACCACGTTGTGCGTGCCTTGGGCGGGCAAGCCGGCGCGGCGCACATGCTCCCACGACAGGATCACGCGGCCGTCGCCCCAGGACTCGCCCAGCAGGTCCTGGCGCGTCTCCGTGACGACGCCGGCCTCGTCCGCTTCCTTGCGCGGCACCAGGAAGGCGCCCGGATACACGAGGACGGCGTGCAGCCCCGGATAGACGTCCGTGCGGCGGTTCAGCAGCAGCAGGCAGGCCTGGGCCGCGATTGTCACGCGCATCTCGTCGGTGACCTCGAGGCCGGCGCAGCCGACGAAGGTCTTCTGGTGCAGGAACTGCTTGACCAGGTACTGCAGCTGCTGCCGGAGCGAGGACGGCATGCCACGGTACTGGTCGACGTTGCGCTCGATGTAGCCGAGCTGGACCGCGTCCAGCGGGCGCGCCAGCACCCGGCGCAGGCGCCAGCGCGGCAGCAGCCAGGCCAGCAGCAGCGCGCCGGCGAGGGCGGCACAGACGAGAGCGGCTTCCATCATGCCTCCCGGATCGTTGGCGCCGGGCTCAGGCGGCGCCGGCGCGGCCGAAATGCGCTTCGACGTCGTCGGCGCTGCCGATCAGCTGGCCGCCGACGAAGACTTGCGGCCAGGTCATCTGGCCGGACACGGCACGCAGCACGCTGGTATTGATCTTGGCGTCCTGCGAAATATCGGTGAACACGATGCCATTTGCCTTGAGCACGGCCTTTGCGCGCGCACAATGCGGGCAACCGGGTTTGGAGAACATGACGACGGGTTCCGGCGCCTGCGCATCCGGATTGATGTAGCGAAGCATGGTGTCGGCATCGGAGACCTCGAACGGATCGCCCTCCTTGTCCGGCTCGATGAAGATCTTGTCGATGATGCCGTCCTTGACCAGCATCGAATAACGCCAGGAACGCTTGCCGAAGCCGAGGTCGCGCTTGTCGACCAGCAGGCCCATGCCTTCCGTGAAGTCGCCGTTGCCGTCCGGGATCATCGTGATGTTGCCGGCTTCCTGGCCGCCCTGCCAGGAATTCATGACGAAGGCGTCGTTCACGGCGACGCACAGGATCTCGTCGACGCCGTTGTCGCGGAATGCCGGCGCCAGCTCGTTATAGCGCGGCAGGTGGGCCGACGAGCAGGTCGGGGTGAAGGCGCCCGGGAGCGCGAACACGACCACGGTCTTGCCCTTGAACAGCTCGGCGCTCGTCATGTCGCGCCATTGGTCGTTGGGCCGCGTCTTGAACGTCACGTCGGGGACCGGCTTTCCTTCCAGTGATTCGGCATTCGGTAACATGGATTCTCCTTGTCGATCGCAGGGCGCAATGCGCCGCCTGGACGGCATATGCGTACCCTTGCTGAGTTTTCAATTGCTGGAATAGAAAAAAAATCGCCACCCGGCCGAAAGGCGGGGTGGCGCGGGATGGGGTGCGGCGCGTGCCGGGCCGTCGAGACGGCCGGGAGATCAGGCGCGCTCTTTGCCGATCTGGCTCGGTGCCGGGCCGAACAGTGCAGCGACCAGCGGGTCGCGGCTGACCGGGCTGCGGTTCACGCGGATCGCGTAGTGGGTGTCGTCGGCCAGGATGTGGAAATGGCGGCCGGTGCCGGCCATGCTCTGCTCGCGCAGGCCCGGACGCTCCTTGCGCGGCGCGGCGCCTTCGCGCTTCGGCTGGCAGATGGCGCCCAGGAAGGCCTTGACGCGTTCCGGATCCGGGGAAATACGGTAGACGGCCTTGCCCAGGTAGGTGGCGGTGCCTTCGATATAGCGTGCCAGTTCGATCACGCCGGCCTCGCGCAGGTCGCGGATGTACTTGCGTGCGCCCGACGGCGAGAATTTCAGGAACCAGGCGATTTCGTCGGCCAGCATCTCATGGGTCTGCAGCTCGCCAATCAGCTTCTGCATGTTCTCGATGCGGCGCTGGGTGGCCGAGGTCGAGCGCACGCGCTCGATCGGTGCCAGCGAAATCGGGGCGCGCTCGGTCGGCTGCGGCGGGACGCGCTCGATCAATGCAGAATTGCTGGAAGTGTGCACTGCGTTGAGGTCGCCTTGAACCGCATTGTGGTGAGTCGCTGCATGCATATTGGTTTACTCCGTATAAAGGACTGTGTTCTGGTGAGGCCCGGACCGCCTAGTGATATGACCGTCTGTCAACAAGTCGGTTCCGCTTAACTGGGTACAAGATTGCCTGCCTCACCATCCCCGGTCTGTGCGCCATCCCACATTTCTAAAAATATCTGGAAGTAATTTTCTGACATGGCGTATTGACGCGGCTCTCCTGTAGAGCCTGCCTGACCGGTGGGAGCCCTGCGTTCGATCAGTGCCGGAAATTGAACTCAGCGGATAGGCTGCTATCCAACGAATGCCGGCGAGCGGCCGTGATGACAAAACGACATCTGCGCATCCAATCGTGCGCAGGTTTGTTGTGCTGCTACAACAATATTTTTGTGGGCAGATTCGTGCGGGCGAAACCGTGTCACCCTGCCCTACACGTGCTTTATGACATCCATATGGCAGAGCCGATCCCGCCTGGTACGCGCGTCATACCTATGTATAGCTGTAGGGACCACGCTTTTCGGCGCTAATAGGGCGATGTACGACGGTGTTCGTAACATTCAGAAACAAACAGCAATAGTGGTCGAAAAAGCTATGTTGTAAGATCACCACAACATTCGGCTCTTAGGTGCGCTAGCGCACTGACCCAAGAAAGTGCTGACTTGTAAGCTTGTCATCAACATCACTGCAAGGCATGCGATGTCAAGTACCTTTACAACTTATGGGAGTTACCTGTGAATAATACGAAGAAGATCGCCCTGGCCGTTGCCATCATGTGCTCCGCCGGTTCGGCGCTGGCTCAAGAATCCACGGCAGTCGTCAATCCGTCCTGGTATGTCGCACCGACCGTCGTCGGCATCAAGCCGGATGGCGACTTTGGCACCGACGATAAAGACTGGGGCGCCGGGTTGAAATTTGGCAAGGCAGTGCACCCGCTGTGGGACATCCAGGCTGGCGCCACCTGGGCCCGCTCGAAGGATGCCGGCAACGACTACCGCCAGGTCCTGGTGGGCGTCGACGCCCTGCTGATGCTGTCGCGCCAGAACTTCCGTCCGTTCCTGCTGGTCGGTGTCGGCGGCCAGCATGACCGCATGGGCCGTCCGGGCCGTGGCGTCCAGGATGGCTGGTCGCCGTACGCAACCGCCGGCCTGGGCTTCCAGGTAGGCATCAACGACCAGTGGTCGCTGCAGGCCGACGCCCGCGCCGTCAAGGGCTGGATCGATGACGAAGACAAGTTCGGCTTCGACAAGTCGCTCAACAAATACGTGTCGGTCAGCCTGAACTATGCCTTCAACCCGCCGCCGCGCCCGGCTCCGGCCCCGGCTCCGGCTCCGGTCGCAGAAGCCCCGGCACCGGCACCGGCTCCGGTCGCTCCGCCGCCGCCGCCGCCGGCACGCTTCGAGAAGGTGACCCTGGAGGCGACCAAGCTGTTCGCATTCGATAGCGCCACCCTGAACCAGCCGATGCCGAAACTGGACGAGATCGCCGCTGCCCTGCAGGCCGACACCTCGATCAACGACATCACGATCACCGGCTACACCGACCGCCTGGGTTCGGACAAGTACAACCAGAAGTTGTCGGAGCGCCGTGCCAATGCCGTGCGCGACTACCTGGTCGCCAAGGGCATCGACGGCAGCCGCCTGAAAGCCGTCGGCCGTGGCGAGGAAAACCCGGTCGTCACCGACTGCAACCAGAAGAAGAAGTCGGAGCTGATCGAGTGCCTGGCACCGAACCGCCGCGTGGAAGTCGAGCAGATCACCATCGAACGCCGCGTCCAGTAATGCACGCATGACGGCAGCATGCCGGCCCGGGTCCGCGGATCCTTGCCGGCAGCATGCCGCCGCCGGCACCCAGGTTCGCGAACCGCGGTGCCGACCCTGGGCACAGGCCCGTCGAACGCGCCTTCGGGCGCGTTGTTTTTTTGGAGGACGTACGATGGCAGTACAAAACTGGGTTCCCTTCTCGCGCCAGCTCCTCCACGTGATGCGCTGCGCCATCACCGAATGGATGGCGCACCGGGCGGCCAGCAAGGGTGCGGCCCTGGCCTACTACTCGCTGTTCTCGCTGGCCCCGATCCTGGTGCTGGTGATCGCGATCGCGGGCTTCTTCTATGGACAGGAAGCGGCGCAGGGACAATTGATCCACGAATTGCGCGGCCTCGTCGGACCGCAGGGCGCGGAAACCATCCAGGCCATCCTGGCCGGCGCCCGCAACCACGAGAGCGGCAGGCTGGCGACGATCGTCGCCTCGGTGCTGCTGGTGGTCGGCGCGACGAGCGCCTTCTCCGAACTGAAGGACAGCCTCGACGAGATCTGGGGCGTTCCACCGCCCGCCGACGCCAGCTGGTGGGACACGGTGCGCACGCGCCTCCTGTCCTTCGGCCTGATCCTGACGCTGGGCTTGCTGCTGATGACCTCGCTGGTCGTGTCGGCCGCACTGACGATCGTGGAGACCTTCATCGGCAATATGTGGCAATCGGCGACGATCGTGCTGGGCTGGCTGGCATCCGCCTTCGGCTTCCTCGTAATCGCCGTGCTGTTCGGCGCGATCTACAAGCTGCTGCCGCGCATCAAGCTGTCCTGGCACGACGTGACCATCGGCGCCTTCGGCACCGCTATCATGTTCACGCTGGGGAAATATGCGATCGGCCTG
The DNA here is from genome assembly GCF_030412015.1 of Massilia sp. YIM B02763. Taxonomy (GTDB): domain Bacteria; phylum Pseudomonadota; class Gammaproteobacteria; order Burkholderiales; family Burkholderiaceae_D; genus Telluria. Next base: position 78,869 of record NZ_JASNRD010000002.1, read on the forward strand.
TACATCGGCAACAGCAGCACGACGAGCAGCTTCGGCGCCGCCGGCTCGCTGATCGCCCTGCTACTGTGGGTGTATTACTCGGCCCAGATCTTTTTCCTGGGCGCGGAATTCGCGCGCCAGTATGCGTTGCAGCTGGGCAGCCTGCGCAAGAAGGACGTGCCGGGTGCGAAGAAGCCAGATGGCAATGCCGGCGTGAGCGCGGCGCGCTGAACGCCCGCACCGCCGGCGCAAGACGAAGGCCGGGCCGTCTCGCGACGGTCCGGCCTTTTTCTTTCCCGCGGTGGCGCTTATTCGCCCAGCAGTTCGGCGATGACTTCCATGCCCTCGACGCGCTCGGCCACGACCTTGATCACGACGACGACGGGCACGCCGAGCAGCAGGCCCCACATGCCCCACAGCCAGCCCCAGAACAGCAGGCTGACGAACACGGCGGCTGGGTTCATCTTGGCGAACTTGCCCGTCATCCAGGTCGTCACGACCATGCCGACGAGGGTCGCGATCGCCAGCGAGGCGCCTGCGACCAGTACCACCATCTGCAGCGACTCGAACTGCATGAAGGCGACCAGGCCCGTGACGGCCGTGATCAAGAGGGAACCGAAGTACGGCATGATATGGGTGACGCCGGCGAAGATCGCCCAGGCGCCCGCGTTCTCGATGCCGACGGCGCGCAGCACGCCCCACATCAACAGCGCCAGCAACGCATTGGTCACCAGCAGCATGAACATGTAGTTCTGGATCGAGGTGTTGATGTCCTCGAGGATGTGCACGGTGACCTTCTTTCTCGTCAGCGACGGCCCCGTCAGCTTGACGAGCTTGCGCTTGAACGTGTCGCCCGCCAGCAGCAGGAAGAACACGAGGAACACCACCATGGTGGCTTGCGAGATGAAGCTGGCCAGGCCCATCGACCCGGCCAGCAGCCAGTCCATCACGCGGAAATTGCTGGCGCCCGGCGTCTGCGACGGCGACACGGCGCCGGGCGGCGGTCCGCGCCGGGCCGGCGCATGGCGGGCCGTGCCGGCGTTGGCGGCGGCCTGCTCGATCTCGGCGGCGGCGGCCTGCACCTGCTGGATCGTCGACGGCTGGCCGTCGGATGCCTGCATGATCATCTTGCTGACCTTGTGCGTGATGGCGGGCAGCTCGTCGACGATATTGAAGATCTCGCCCTGCACGCGCTGGACGGTGAGCGCCAGGCCGGCCAGGATCAGCGCCGTGACGACGGACGCGCCGACGGCGCGCTTGACGTGCCAGCGCTCGAGCCAGCGCACGATGGGGCTCAGGGTGTAGGCGATGAAGATGCCGAGCAGGAGCGGCACGAAGAAATTCTTGGCCCACTGGAGGCCGAACACGAAGGCGACGGTGGCGATCACCCCGAGCGTCAGGCCGCGTACGTTGACATGGACCGGGAGGCGCAGGTTGCCGTGCTGGGCACCGAGTTCTTCGCCGGTGGGAGCGCCTGCGTCGTTGACGAGGCCGGCCGACTTGGCCGCGGATGGGCCTTCTTCCGGGGGCGCGGCGGACGTGTCCGGCGCAGCGGATACGGGAACAGCGGCGGCGGATGCGTCGCTGGAAGAGATGCCGGATTTGGCGAGCTGCATAAGTCTTACCTGATAATGAAACAGCCTGTGCAACCCGGCGCCGGCGGACAGGGCCGCGCTGTCCGCCTGACTGGAGCAGCCGGCCGGCGCGCGCCCGTCGATGGGCGCCACGCTACGGCCGTCGTCCAGACCGATCCGGGCTTATTTTACGCGGATGTCGTTCTTGACCGAGGTCACACCCTTCACGCCGCGCGCGATGTCGGCAGCTTTCTTGGCATCTTCAGCCTGGGCCACGAAGCCCGACAGCTGGACGTCGCCCTTGTAGGTCTCGACGTTGATTTCGGTCGACTTCAGGGTCGGCTCGTTGAAGATCGATGCCTTCACCTTGGCGGTGATGGCCGAATCGTCCAGGTATTCGCCGGTGCTTTCGCGGGTCGGCGACGACGAGCAGCCCACGATGGTGAAGGCGACGGTAGCGGTGAAGATGGCGGTGGCGACACGTTTGGTGATGTTCATGGTGAACTCCTTATTGTTAATGGTATTGCTGGTTGTGCTCCGACGAGCGGGATGCGGTGGGAACCGCTTGTAAAGCAGGTTCCGGCATGGTCCTGGCCGGACGGGCACTGCCCGCCATGGCCATGCCGGAACCGGCCTGTCGGCCGGCATTCACGCCAGCCTTCATTTGCCGAACTCCGTCTTCGCGCCGGCGACGCACTGGTCCTTCGCCGCGCCGGCGAAGGCGTCGCAGCGCTGCATCGCGACCTTGTAGGCGGCGTCCAGCTTGTCCTCGCGCGCCTCGTTGCGCGCCTCGATCTGCTTGCGGTCGGCCTGGGCGTCCGCCTGGGCGGCGACCAGGCGCGCCTTGGCCTGCGCCTTGCACACGTCCTTGTCGTTGCCCGTCAGGCCGTCGCAACGCACCTTCTCGCGGTCGTATTCGGCCGAGGCGATGCGCATGCGCGCCCGGGTATAGGCCTTGAGCGTGTCCTCGTAGCGGGCGCGCGCTTCCTCGTCGGCGCGCACGCGTGCCGCCTTCGCGTCGGCCACGCACGCGTCCTTCGGGTTGCCGGTGATCGCATCGCAGCGGGCGCGCGCATTCTTGTAGTTCGCGGCGGCGGCGTCGCGCGCCTGCTGGTACGCCGCCTTGGCTTCCGGCGTCGCGGCACGCGCATGGCTGCTCGCCCACGTCAGGGCGGCGGCAAGCAACAGGATCATGTGTGGTGTCCTCATTTTTTCTCCTTCTTCAGCACACAGTTGACGTTTTACTCTGCCGTAACGACGTTTTCTGTACGCTGACGAACACACGACACCGCTCACTCCGCATTCGTACGGCGCCGGACGGAACGGGTGCGTCATCGCACAGACCCGTTACGCGCGGCTGCCTAATCTGGAATCACATCTTTGCAGGAGGACAAGTCATGAAAGCATCTCGTAGCATTGCCGCCCTGGTGGCGGCCGGCGCGATCCTCGGTGGCTGCGCCAGCAACAATTCCCGCCCCTATTACGCCAACGATGGCTACCGGGGCGGCTACGACAACACGGCCGCGATGGGCTACGGCACGATCGAATCGATCCAGGTGAGCAGCGGCGAAGGCCGCACCAGCGGAGCGGGCGCGATCGTCGGCGGCCTGGTCGGCGCACTGGCCGGCAACCAGGTCGGCAGCGGCGGCGGCCGCACGGCGGCGACGGTGGCCGGCGGCGTGGCCGGCGCGGCGATCGGCAACCGCGTGGAAGCGAACCGCAATCCGGAAGGCCAGCAAATGTATTCGGTGAATGTGCGCCTGGACAATGGCGAATACAGGACCGTGGTCCAGGATAGCGTCTACGACCTGCGCGTGGGGAACCGCGTGCGCATCGTCGACGGCCGGGTGTACCGTTACTGAGAGGTTTCTTCGCTAACGGAAACGCGTCGTTCCCGGCATTGCCGGAAACGACTCCCTGCGAAGGCAGGGACCCCATGTATTTTTGCGCCGTGGCTGCGCATGCAAAATTGGGTCCCTGCCTTCGCAGGGACGACGTCGCTGATGTAACCGGCCAAAAAAAGACGGCGTCCAATCGAAGATTGCGACGCCGCTCAAGCCCCACCATATTCGTGACGGCGTGAAGCGGACATCGCTCCACGCCTGATGACAGCAGGAAACAGGCCTTGCAGCCTGCTCCCTCAATCACATCGCTTTCAGTATGCCACGTCGCGCGCACGTTTGCGCTGCAAATACCAGGCTGCCGCGCCGAGGACGGCGGCGACGCCCAGCGCGGGCTTGCCGAGACGACGCTTTCGGATAAAGCCTAACACGGTTAGGGCATAGGGGGCCAGCACTGATACGCTTGTCCCCGTCGGTTTCAGCAGCGCATCGGCGCGCGTGCGCAGGGCCCAGGTCGCATGATCGATAACCGAGTGAAACATCACTTCGGGCCGCGACGCGGTCCTGATCTGGGCGCGCGCGTGGGCCACGCCGGTACGGTAGAACTCGCCTTCGCGCAGCAGCGCGCGCTTGCGTTCTTCATGGGAACCGTGGTGCCCGCTCGCATAGCTTCTCTTTTCCATGATATGAGCTCCCGTGTTCTTACATGAGCATGTCGCGGTCGTTGCGCAATTCCTTCATCGTTTCCGGGAAGGCCAGCTTGCCCTGCTTGAGCATCGACAGCCCCTTCATGACGAGAATGGCGGTGAGGACCGCGAACACGATGAACAGCACCAGCAGGATCTTCCATCCCATTTCGTCCCAGGCCAGGGCGACGATCGTGGCGGTACCGTAGGCCAGTGCGAACCAGGTGAACAGGACGGCCGCGGCGAAGATCGCCAGCAGTTCGATCACGTGGTTGCGCACCTCCGACAGTTCGAGCGCGGCGAGTTCGACGCGCGATACCACCAGGCCGAACGCATTCCTTGCCAGGCCGGTGATGCCACCCAGGAGTCCGGGGCTTTGCACGTAGGGTTCGTTGTTGTCCATGGCTTTGCCCCCGACCGCGATTATTTACGGCCCAGGATGACACCCAGCAGCAGGCCGACGCCCGCCGCGACGGCGACGGTACGCCACGGGTTGTCCTTGACGTAGACATCGGTCGCGTGCGCCAGCTCCTTGCCCTTGACCACGGCCTGGCCCTGGACCTTGCCGGCCTTGCCGAGCGCCACGTCCAGCATCTGCATGCCGCGCTCGCGCAGCTCGTCGGCCTTGTTGCCGGTCAGGGCGGCGGCGGCCGTCAGCAGCGACTGGGCATCCTTGACCAGGGCCTTGACGTCGGCGCTGGCATCGTCGAGGCTGCCGTTGGCCGACATGGCATTCGCGTTGGCGCGGGCGGCGTTGGCGTTGGCGCGGAGGGATTCGAGCATGATGTACTCCTTGTTCTTGGTGGGTAGGTAATGGATAGGCTACGCCGTTTCAGGCGAGCAGGTCGCGCATGTCGTCGGCATGTTCCTCTTCGGTGGCGAGGATCTCGATCAGCATGTTCTTGGTGGTCGGGTCCTTGTCGCCGATTGCCTGGATCATCTGGCGGTAGGACTCGATGGCCACGCGCTCGGCGATCAGGTCGGCGCGGATCATCGCCTGCACGTCCTCGGAATCGTCGTACTCCGCGTGGCTGCGCTGGGTCAGCGTGGCCGGATTGAAGTTCGGCGAGCCGTTCAGCTGCACGATGCGTTCGGCGATGCGGTCGGCGTGGTCCTGCTCCTGCTGGGCGTGTTCCAGGAACTCGTCCTTGATGTGGCCCGTGTTCGGGCCGCTGACGGTGTAGTAGTGGCGCTTGTAGCGCAGCACGCACAGCAGTTCGGTGGCGAGCGCCGCGTTGAGCATGGCGATCACCGCCTCGCGGTCCGCCGCGTAGCCCTCGGTGACGGCGCCGTCTTCCAGGTTGGCTGCGGCGCGGCGGATTTCCTGGATGTCGAAGCCGTGGGCCAGGTTCGATGCGTTCTGTTCCATGATGAAGCTTTCCTTACAGTGGGGGCAAAAAACTGATCAGCGCTGGGCCGCGCGCGGCGGCACCGTGGCACCCTCGTTCGACAGCACGATCTCGACGCGGCGGTTGAGCTGGCGGTTGGACGCGGTGTCGTTGGCCGCGACGGGGTACGCTTCGCCGTAGCCGCGCATGTCGACGCGCTGGCGCGGCACGCCCAGGCTGGTCAGGGCCTGCGCCACGGATTGCGCGCGGCGCTCGGACAGGTCCTTGTTGTGCGCGGAGCTGCCGGTGCTGTCGGTAAAGCCTTCGACCAGCACGGAGCGGTCCGGGTTCTGCATCATGACCTCGGCCAATTTGCGCACCGTCGCCATGCCGGCCGGCGTCAATTCGGCGCGGTCGGTGCCGAACAGCACGTCGCCGATGGTGACGACCATGCCGCGCTCCGTCTTCTGCGCATGCAGTTCGACCAGCAGCGCTTCCAGGCGCGACGAGCGCTCGGCCAGCTGGGCCGCCTGCTGCTGCGCGGCCTGGGCCTGCATCTGGGCGTCGGCCGCCTGGGCCTGGGCGGCGGCGGCGTCGCGCTTGGCGCGCTCGGCTTCCGCGGTGCGGGCTTCCAGCTGCACGCGGTCGCGTTCGCGGCTGGCGTTGGCGATGTCGGCTTCGGCCGTCTTGGCCTTGGCCACTTCCTGGGCCGTGGCGATGCGCTGCTTGGCGACATAGGCCAGGCGGTCGATCGTGTTCAGGTCCTCGCGCTTGGCCGCGGCCTGGTTGGCGCGGTCCAGGGCCTCGCTGGCCTGGCGGAATTCGTTCGGCGCGTACGAGGACACGGCCGGGTTGTTGTTGGCCGCGACGAAGTCGGCGCGCGCCTCGTCCAGCGTCGGGGTGGTGGTCGGGGTGCTGCTGCAGGCGGCCAGCGACAGCACGCCGGCCAGGGTCAGGGCCTGCACGAGGGCTTTCGGGAACGATGTTTTCATGATGCTTCCTTTGTTCTTGTTGTTGAAGGACGAATTACTGGCTCGAGTTGGCGCGGTCCACTTCCTGGCGCAGCACGCGCAGGTCCTGGTTCAGGGCGTCGGCGGCGGCGGTGGCCTTGGCCGAATTGGCCTTGCTCTGCGCCAGCTTGGCGTCGGCCTGCGCCTGCACGGCCAGTTCGCGCGCCGTCTTGTAGTCCTTGGCGGCCAGCGCCTGGTTGGCGCGCATCATCTTCTCGCGCGCCGCATTGATTTCCTGCGGCGCCAGCTCGGGCGCGCCGGCCGATACGGCGTTCTCGACGGCGTTGTGCGATACCGCGACGGCGGCGGTCGCCGGGGTCTTTTCCGGGCTGGCGCAAGCAACCAGCGCGAGGGCCACGGTCACCATGGCGGCATGCAGCGGCAGGTTGATCGATTTGATGTCCATGTTGTTCTCCGGTCTTGGTTCTAGGGATAGTGTTGGTAACGTTATAACCCTCCCGTCGAGCCTTCATCGGTTCGGTGCCGCACATTGGCGCCGCCCTGCTCTACCGTTGCCCTTGCACGGTGCGGCACCGCACATTGGTCCCCCGACCTTTCCGTTAGTCTGATACCAACACTCAGACCCACTCAGCTCCCACCAGAGGAAGGCCATGACGACACAAACCCCTACGGGCCGGCACATGCCGCGCCCGCTGAAGATCACGCTCGGCATCGTCGGCGCCCTGGTGGCGATCCTTGCCATCGCCATCATCATCGTGCTCACCTTCGACTGGAACCGCATCAAGCCGTGGCTCAACGAGAAGGTCAGCGACGCCATCGAACGCCCCTTCGCCATCCGCGGCAACCTCGCCGTGCACTGGGAGCGTCCGGCCGCCAGCATGCCGGCCAGCCAGCGCACCTGGCGCGACCACATCCCCTGGCCGCACCTGTACGCGGACGACACGCACGTCGGCAACCCGGCCGGCATGCCCGCCGGCGACACGGCCAGCGTGCGCCAGTTCTCGTTCTCGCTCGACCCGTTCGCCCTGCTCGGCCACCGCATCCACGTGCCGATCCTGCGCTTCGACGGCCCGCGCGTCGACCTGCTGCGTACCGACGCCACCCACTACAACTGGGCCTACCAGAAGAAGGACAAGGAATCGAAGTGGGAGCTCGACCTCGAGCGCGTGGTGCTGAACCGCGGCACGATCCGCCTGCAGGACGCCGTCACGAAGGCCGACATCACGGCCGACGTGGCGACCATTGCCAACGACCCGACCTACGGCATCGGCTTCACCGTCAAGGGCGAGTACAACGGCGCCCCGGTCGGCGGCGGCGGCAAGACCGGCCAGGTGCTGTCGCTGAAGAACGAGGACGTGCCCTTCCCCGTCCAGCTCGACGTGCATTCGAAGGACACCCGCGTGGCCATCGAGGGCGTCGTCATGCGCCCGACCAAGCTCGAAGGCATCGACATCAAGCTGCGCCTGGCGGCGCCGTCGATGGCGCGCCTGTATCCGTTCACCGGAGTGCTGCTGCCCGAGACCCACGCCTTCGATACCCAGGGCCACCTGACCGGCACGCTGGAAGACGGCAAGTCGCGCTGGGTGTACGACGACTTCAAGGGCAAGGTCGGCGAGTCCGACATCGCCGGCCGCTTCGAATTCGTCACCGCCAAGCCGCGCAACAAGCTGACCGGCAACGTGCGCTCGCGCCAGCTGCGCTTCGCCGACCTGGGCCCCGTGGTGGGCGCCGACTCCAACGAAAGCAAGCGCCAGCGCGGCGTGGCCGCCGTGCAGCCGAAGGACAAGGCGCTGCCGGTCGAGAAGTTCAATACCGACAAATGGAAGACCATCGATGCCGACGTGCGCTTCGCCGCCGACCGCATCGTCAAGGACGCCGACCTGCCGATCAGCAAGCTCTCGACCCACATCATCATGAAGAACGGCGTGCTGACGCTCGACCCGATGAACTTCGTGCTGGCCGGCGGCAGCGTCAAGTCGGACGTCAAGCTCGACGGCAGCGCCGGCGGCACCGCACCGATCAAGGCGACGCTGAACGCCACGGCCAGCGGCGTCGAGATCAAGCAGCTGTTCCCGCAGATCGAGAAAATGCAGGCAACCGTCGGCAAGATCTATGCGCAGACCAAGCTCACCGCGACCGGCGACTCGGTCGGCGCCATGCTGGCCGGCGCCAACGGCGAAGTGAAGGGCCTGGTGAGCCAGGGCGTGGTCAGCAAGCTGCTGCTCGAGGAGGCCGGCCTGAACGTCGGCAACATCATCATCACCAAGCTGTTCGGCGACAAGCCGGTGCAGCTGAACTGCCTGGCGGCCGACCTCGGCGTGAAGGACGGCGTCGCCTCCACGCGCACCTTCGTGCTCGACACGGAAGAGGCGATCGTCGACATCAACGGCTGGGTCAACATGTCGAAGGAACAGCTGGACCTGCGCGTCAAGCCGGAGACCAAGGCCGTGCGCATCTTCACGCTGCGCTCGCCGTTCTACGTGCGCGGCACCTTCAAGGATCCGGACCTGCAGCTCGACAAGAAGGTGCTGGCGATGAAGGGCGGCGCCGCCGCCGCGCTGGCCGCCATCGTGGCCCCGCCGGCCGCCCTGCTCGCGCTGATCAACACGGGCCCGGGCGAGGACAGCCCCTGCAATGCCCTGCTGGCCAAGGCCGGCGCCAAGCCGAAGGCCCCGCCGCCGGGCAAGAGCAACGGTCCGAAGTCGTGAACGGCATGGCAGGCTCGCCAGTGTTATTTGTCGTACAGAGCCAGGCGCGAGAGCGGCGTAATCTGCAGCCATACGGCATGAACAAAAACGCAACAAGGAAGGTGAAATGAATCGATTGGGCACGACCGCGGCGCTGCTGGCAGCACTCCTGCTGGGCGCGGCGGGATGCGCCAGCGAAGGCGGCACCGCCGCCGCCGAGCGCCGCGCCGACGACGCGTCGATCACGGCCGGCGTGAAGGCCGCGGTGGCGGCCGACGAACGGCTGCGGACGACCGAGATCGATGTCGACACCGACCAGGGAATCGTTCAGCTGAGCGGATTCGTCAGCTCGGCCGAGGATGTGGCGGCCGCCGCCGCGGCGGCACGCACGGTAAGAGGCGTGCTATCGGTCAGGAATGACCTGCGCCTGAAGTAGAAAAAGCAAACAACCCCATCGTAAGGAGATCATCATGAAAACCATCAAGACCGTCATCGTTACCGCTTCGCTCGCCACCGCAGCCCTGGGCCTGACCGGCTGCGCCGGCATGTCGCAACAGGACCGCAACACCGCGATCGGCGCCGGCGCCGGTGCCGTCATCGGCGGCGCCGTCTCGGGCGGCAGCGCCCTGGGCACCGTGGGCGGCGCAGCCGTCGGCGGCGTGATCGGCAACCAGGTCAAGACCACGCACTAAGCACAGCTGCACCAATACGTCGTCCCTGCGAAGGCAGGGACCCAATGTCGGCATGCGTCACCGCGGCGCTTGCAAGATTGGGTCCCTGCCTTCGCAGGGACGACGCCGTTTTGCGTTCGTGATTCCGTCGACGCGCCGCGTGCTACGCGAACGCCGGCGCCGCCACGCCCGCTCCCGCCTCGCGCACGATCTCGTAGCAGGTGCAGGCCGCCGCCGCCAGGCGTTCCGGATCGAGGATCTCGATGTTCCCGCGGCTGTAGATGATCAGCCCCTGCTGCTGCAGCGCGCTGGCGGCCTTGGTGACGCCCACGCGGCGCACGCCCAGGGCGTGGGCGAGGAACTCGTGGGTCAGGTGGAATTTGTCGGACTGCAGGCGGTCGCGCGTGATCAGCAGCGAACGCGCCAGGCGCGCTTCCAGCACGTGGTAGCGGCTGCAGACGGCGATCTGGATCGCCTGCGCCAGCAGCGCATCGGTATAGCGGTACAACACGCCCTGCAGCGAAGGGCTGCGCGCGAACTCGGCACGCAGGCGCGCGGCGTCGATGCGGCTGGCGCTGCCCGCGCGCTGCACGACGGCGCGCACCTGCGTCGTGTCGTGGCCCAGCGCGACGGTGGCGCCCAGCATGCCTTCCCGCCCAACCTGGCCGACTTCGAGCGTCATGCGCCCTTCGGCCACGGCCATCAGCGAGATCAGGCAATCGTGCGGAAAATAGACATGGCGGATCGGGTCGCCCGGCTCGCACAGCACGTCGCCGATCGCCACCTGTACCTGGTCCAGCGCCGGCAGGATGCGCGCCAGCTCGTCGCGCGGGAGCGCGGCCAACAGCAGGTTGGCATTGTGCTCGGCGGCCAGTGGCGGGGCGGCGGAATTCATCGGTCCCTCACGGTTGGACTTCATCGGTTCAAGCTTGCGGGCTGGATGGAATGGGCGGTGTTCGCATCGTCGAACTTACATTTGCAAACAATTGAAGTCAGCATAGCGGCCGTGCCAGGGCAGGTATGTACGGTGACGCACGGAATGCGGTGTTGTTGCTGAGGACAATGACGGCATACCGGCCCCAGGCGTAGCGGACACCGACACGATGCGCGCCGGCCCCAACGAATCGACGAGGACACACCATGGATACGCACCAGACGCCGGCCGCAAGGCCCCGCCAACACCCGCTCCTGATCGCCGCCGCCATCGCGGTCATCCTGTTCTGCGCCGTCGGCACGGCCGCCGTCATGGGCTGGCTGCCGTCGACCAAGGGCGGCAACCGCGACAACCTGACCGACGCCGACCGCGCCGCCCTGTCGGCCGGCCTGCAGCAGCCGGGCCAGCCGCTGGCCGCGACTGTGCCGGCCCCTGCCCCCGGCACCGCCACCGCGCTGGCCCCCGCCTACCCCGCCGCGCCGGCTCCGGCGCAGGGCTACGCACCGAATGCCTACCCGGTCCAGCCCGAAGCGCAGGCCTATGCCGCGCCGGGCGCCGCCTACGGGTCCGGCGTCGCCCAGGGCGCCACCGCGTCCGGCTATGCGGAACCGGTACAGGACAGCCATCCAAAGGCCAAGGAAGTGGCCGCCAACGACGGCGCCGAACGCTGGTGCGCCAGCTGCGGCAACGTCGAGTCGGTGCGCACGATCACGCGCCGCGCCCAGGGCAGCGGCGTGGGCGCGGCCGGCGGCGCCATCCTCGGCGGCCTGCTCGGCAACCAGATCGGCGGCGGCCACGGGCGCCAGCTGGCGACGGTGGCCGGAGCGGTCGGCGGCGCCGTCGTCGGCAACCAGGTCGAGGGCAATATGAAGGCGACCACCAGCTACGAGATCCGCGTGCGCCTGGACGACGGCACGCTGCGCACCTTCCACCAGAGCAGCGCGCCGCGCTGGCGCAACGGCGACCGCGTGCGCGTCGTGAAGGGCTCGCTGCGCGCCGCCTGACACGTCTCGCATTCCACCAGCGGCGCATGCGCTTACGCGCCGCGCATGGCTTCCGACCGGGCTATATGCCCGGTTTTTGTTTACGTTTTCTCAATGTGCGCCAGCGTACGGACCTTTACTGTCGAGCAGGTAAGAATAGTTCTACGCTGCAACATATAGCGAACCATTCAACGAAAGGAAGCCACATGAACAGCCTTGCATGGATCGGCATCATCTTCTGGGGACTTCTCGTGACCGGCTTCGGCCTCGCCAGCGTCACGCCGCCGCAGCACGCGCCGGTGGGCGACATGGCCGCGCAGGACATCATCTTCCTGATCGCGGGCGGCCTGCTGACCTGCCTGATCGGCATTGCCGGCCTGATGGGTTTCATGGGCTGGATCCCTGGCTTGAACGGCGCCGGCATGCATGGCGCGGGATTGCGAAAAGAATAAAAAAACGCGCCGTAATGTACGTCAACGTACGGAGCGTGATGAGCAGAAAGTGGAAACTGGATTCACGGCAAACGGATCGCCGTTTCAGATAAAAGAGAGGACCCCATCATGCTCTATACCATCGCTGTCATTCTTATCATCCTGTGGCTGCTCGGCCTGGTCACTTCGTACACCATCGGTGGTTTCATCCACATCCTGCTGGTCGTCGCCGTCATCATGATCCTGGTGCGCCTGATCAGTGGCCGAGGCATCTAGCATCCTGTTCGTAACGCGTAGTACCGACCGATCCGTTTCGCGGTCGCGCCCTGTGGCAAGATGGGCGTGACCACGAAACGGATATTTTTTTTCTGGAAGGAGACCACCATGAAGACAACCCTGATCCGATCGACCCTGTGCGCCACCGCCCTCGCCGTGGCCGCCAGCGGCTGCGCCGACATGAACGCCACCCAGCGCGGCACCGCCACCGCCGCCGGCGTGGGCGCCGGCCTGGGCGCGATCCTCGGCGCCGCCACGGGCGGCGGCGGCGGCGGCCGCGCGGCCGGCGGCGCGGTACTGGGCGCCGCGGCCGGCGCGGTGGTCGGCAACATCTGGTCCAAGCGCATGGAGCAGCAGCGCCAGCAGATGGAAGCGGCCACGCGCGGCACCGGCGTGCAGGTCTCGCAGACGGCCGACAACCGCCTGAAGCTGGAGATCCCGAGCGACATCTCGTTCGACACCAACCGCTCCGACATCAAGGCGAATTTCCGCCCGATCCTGGACCGCTTCGCCACAACGCTGCAGGACAATCCGGCCACCTACGTGACCATCATCGGCCACACCGACAGCACCGGCGGCGACGGCATCAACCAGCCGCTGTCGCTGGACCGCGCCAGCCATGCCCGCGACTACCTGGCCGGCCGCGGCGTGGCCGCCAGCCGCATCACCGTCGAAGGCCGCGCCGCGCGCGAACCGATCGCCTCGAACGACGACCCGGCCGGCCGCGCCCGCAACCGCCGCGTCGAGATCTTCGTGACGGAACCCGCCACCCAGGGTTGACTTCCCTCAAACCTGGGTCAGAGCCGGGGTCAGAGCCCGGTTTTGGGCAATAGCCCAAACGACACTTGGCCTCACGGAGCCGGCATTGGACACGCATCCATGCCGGCTTTTTTCTTTTGCGCCATTTCCAAAAACCGGGCTCTGACCCCGGCTCCGACCCCGGTTTGAGATAAGTCGTCTATACCGCGTCGAATCGCACCAAAGCAGTGCAGTCATTACCGCGATGTATACCCGTTGCATAAAGTGCACACTATTTCGGGGCACATTTGACGGATATCCCTCAACAATGGTCAGATGCCGCCCTTCGGCCGTCTTGACGGACCGAAATAAAAAGAGAGCCCGGACGTCCGGCCACGGATGCGACGGTTCACTGCACAAGTATTGGAGAGATTTTGACTAAGCAATTCGCCGTAAAGCACAGCGTGCTCGCTGTCGCGCTCACCCTCGCCTCCCCCGCACTCGTCCTGGCGCAGTCCCAGGAGCCGGTCCAGAAGGTCTACGTCACCGGTTCGAACATCAAGCGCGCCGCCAAGGAAGACTCGTCGCCGATCACCGTGATGTCGGCCAAGGAAATCGCCAGCACCGGTGCGAATACCGTCGCCGAACTGCTGCACTCGATCCCGGCCTTCGGCTCGGGCACGGCCAACGACACCTTCAACGACAACGGCTTCTCGAAGGGCGCCTCGACCGCGTCGCTGCGCAACCTGGGTTCCTCGTCGACGCTGGTGCTGCTGAACGGCCGCCGCATCGCCGCCGCCGCCTACGCCGACCCGAACCAGGGCAAGTCCACCGTCTACGACCTGAACAGCATTCCCGTGTCGGCCATCGCCCGCGTCGAAGTGTTCAAGGACGGCGCCTCGGCCGTGTACGGCTCGGACGCGATCGCCGGCGTCATCAACTTCATCACCCGCGACGACTACCAGGGCGCCGAGATCTCGGCCTCGACCGCCGCCAACGACGACGGCGAATTCAACCGCAACAACGTGAACGGCATCGTCGGCTTCGGCGACCTGGACAAGGACCGCTACAACGCCTTCATCAGCTTCGACCTGTCGAACCGTGGCCAGACCGGCATCAAGGACGTCAAGGACATCGAGCGCGGCGTGCTGGCCGACGTCAACGCGCGCCTGAACCCGTACGCCAGCTACGTGTCGGGCTCGCCGTTCTTCTTCAAGGAACGCACCCCGGGCGCCAAGAACTACTCGACCGCGTTCTCGAACAACGCCAACATCGTCAACCGCACGGCAGGCTGCCAGGGCAACCTGATCACCGGCGGCGCCGCCAACAACATCCTGCCGACCTCGATGCTGTACGGTCGCCAGTTCTGCAACTTCGACAGCAACGACTACTACGAAGCGCAGAGCAAGGGCAACGACGCCAACCTGCTGTCGAAGATCACCTTCAAGCTGGGCGAGAACGTCACCTCGTTCAGCGAGATCGGCTATACCCGCGTGGAACGCGAATACATCGGCCTGCCGAAGACCATCGCCTCGACCACCCCGACCACCGTGTTCCGCGTGGGCGGCCTGCCGTCCAGCTACCAGCTGCTGCTGCCGGCCGGCCATCCGGACAATCCGTTCGCGACCGGTAACACCGCCACCGCCTTCCGCATGGTCGGCACCAACGGCGGTTCGGAAAACGTCAACGAAACCTACCGCTTCCTGACGGGCCTGAAGGGCACCGTGGGCAGCTGGGACTGGGAAACCGCCTACCTGTACAACCGCACCGAACGCGAAGACACGGGCCACGGCTACCTGTACCGCCCGGTGATCGACCGTATCGCGACCGAGAACCGCACCATCGCCGCGACCATCGCCGACCCGAACGCCGTGCGCGACGTCGTCAACACCGGCTTCTCGCAAGTGCAGCAGATCGACGCCAAGGCATCGACCAGCTTCGGCAAGCTGGGCGGCGGCGAGATCGGCCTGGCCTTCGGCGGCGAGATCCGCCAGGAAAAGACCGGCCTGACCTCGGATCCGGAACTGGCAGCCGGTAACATCATCGGCCTGTCGAACTCCGTGCTGAACGGCCGCCGCATGGTCAAGTCGGCCTTCGTCGAACTGCGCACGCCGTTCACCAAGACCTTCGAGATGGACTTCGCCGGCCGCTACGACAAGTACCCGACCGCGCACAGCTTCGTGCCGAAGGTCGGCGCCAAGTGGGAAGTGAACGACAAGGTCACCTTCCGCGCCAGCTACGCCGAAGGCTTCCGCGCACCGGCGCTGTCGCAGGTGTCCCCGGGCGGCGTGCAGACCTTCAACAACAACTTCGTCGACCCGATCCGCTGCCCGGACGGCATCAATCCGGTCAACGGCGCCGACAAGCTGGACTGCGCACGCAGCATCTCGTCGGTCTCGACCCCGAACCCGGACCTGAAGAACGAAGAGTCGAAGAGCTGGTCCGTCGGCACCATCCTGGCGCCGACCCGCAACCTCGACATCCTGGTGGACTACTACAACATCCGCAAGGACAACGAAACCGCCCTGCTGTCGGCCGGCTACGTGGCCGAGCACCCGGAACTGTTCCCGGGCCTGGCGCTGCGTGACGCCAACAACCTGGTCGACGCCAACGGCAACGTGATCCCGAACTCGGGCCAGCTGCTGGCGATCAACCGCACCTTCGTCAACCAGGGCACGACCCAGACCTCGGGCCTGGACTTCGAAGTGGCGCACCGCCTGAACCTGGGCGACAAGGGCCGCGTGGCGACCCGCTTCAACTACAACTACACGCTGCGCTTCAAGCGCATCGAGCGTCCGGGCGAGATCGCGCACGACCTGACCGGCACCAACGGCGGCCTGTCCGACTGGGCGACCACCGTGGACGACATCCCGCGCCACCGCTTCAACCTGTCGAGCACGTGGTCGCGCGACGTGCACGCCGTCACCGTGTCGGCCGACTACGTGTCGTCCGTCTCGCTGCTGCGCCGCTACGACAACGACGTGACCTACCCGGTCCCGTACTGCCACTACGGCGTGGGCCAGCCGGCCGGTGCCTACCAGCTGGGCGGCCTGCCGAAGTTCAGCAACTACAGCAAGGACTGCAACGTCGACGAGTGGCTGACCTTCAACGTGGGCTACACCTACACGGGCTTCAAGGACTGGACCCTGTCGGCCAACGTGCGCAACATCTTCGACACCGAAGCGCCGTACGATCCGCGTTACGACCGTGAAGGCTACAACTCCCAGCTGCACAACGGCATGGGCCGCTACTTCCGCCTGACCGCATCGTACAAGTTCAAGTAATCACCTGAGCTGTCGTCCCTGAAAGCCGCCCGGTTCGCGCCGGGCGGCTTTTTTCGTCTGGGAGGAGGTATCCTGCTATACACTGCTACAGGAGAACCCATGCCAGACGACGATCCCATCCGCATCGTCCGCGAAGACATCCTTGCGGACCATTACTACACGCTCAAGAACATCACCTACGCGCAGCGCCGCCTGGACGGCAAGGTGCAGCAGCAATCGCGCGAAGTCTACGACTGCGCCAGCGGCGCTTCCGTGCTGCTGTACAACCGCGCCCGCCGCACCGTCGTGCTGACGCGCCAGTTCCGCCCCGGCGCGCGCCTGAACGGCCATGACGGCTTCCTGCTGGAAGCGGCGGCCGGCGTGCTGGACGGCGCCGACCCGGCCGAGCGCGCACGCGCGGAGGCGCTGGAAGAGACGGGCTACGCAATCGGCACGCCGCAGCCGGCCATGAGCCTGTTCGTCAGCCCCGGCAGCATCACCGAACGCAACCACCTGTTCGTCGCCGAATACGACCCGGACAATCGTCCCGGCGCCGGCGGCGGACAGGCCGAGGAAGGCGAGGACATCGACGTGGTCGAGATGGATTTCGACGACGCGCTGGCCCTCGTCGACAATGGCGGCATCATCGACGCCAAGACCGTGCTCCTGCTGCTGCACCTGGAGCGCAAGGTGCTGGGCCGCCATGGCGAAGCATCGTGAATCGAAAGGAAACCACATGAAACCAGTCTTTACGGCGGGCGTCCTCGCCTGCACCCTGTTCGCGGCATGCGCCCTGCCCGCTTCCGCGCAAACCATCAAGCCCGGCCTGTGGGACTTGTCCAGCCAGTTCAGCTCGCCGGACAAGCAGGTGCAATCGGCCATGAACGCGGCCCAGCAAACCATGCAGAACATGTCGCCCGAACAGCGTGCCCAGATGGAAACCCTGCTGCGCCAGAACGGCGTGCAGCTCGACATCGGCAGCGGCGGCGCCGTGCGCACCAAGGTATGCGTGACGCGCGAGATGGCCGAGCGCAAGGAATTTCCCATGCAGCGCGGCGACTGCACGCAGAAATACACCCAGCTGCCAGGCAACCGGGGCAGCATCGCGTTTTCCTGCTCCAAGCCCAAGGTCAGCGGCCAGGGCGAGATCGCCATGGTCAGCGATACCAGCTACCGGGCGAACATGCGCGTGACCAGCGAGCAGCAGGGGCACAGCCAGGTCGTCGATACCAACGTCACGGGGACGTGGGTGGGGGCCGATTGCGGCGGGTTGAAGCCTGTTGCCGCTGGCAAATAGAGACTGCTGCATACCGCTACGTCGTCCCCGCGCAGGCGGGGACCCATACTGAAGAACCGGATTCCGTACTCGGAAATACCCGGACTTCCCGGAGATACGGGCTTCGGAAGCTCAGCTTGGATCCCCGCCTGCGCGGGGATGACGGTCTTACTGTCGCCACGTACGCCTTCCGCGCGCCCCACCCTCCCCGCTCAGTACGCTGCCGTACAATGCGCCAATGATTCCTCCACTACACTTGTCTTACCACGCTGTCAGCCTTTCCCCATGCTCTCGATTCTAGAACGCCTCGACCCGAACAGCGACCGCATCGACCTGCTCGTCGACCTGGTCGACCAGCTGCGCCCGCGCCGCCCCGGCGACGTCGCCTATGCGCGCGGCCAGGTGCGCACGCTGTGCCAGTTATTGAAGGGCCATCCGGGCCAGGCCTGGGCCTTGCGCCGCTACATCGTCACCCTGCTGGAGACGCGCCGCCACACGAGCCTGTACTCCGACGTCGGCATCCTGTCCAACGACGGCTTCTTTACGGAACTGAAGAAACGCATCGCCTACCGCGTGCTGCCGCCCGCGCTCGACGAGCTGTACCTGTCCGATACCCTCGACCGCCTGCTGTGCCGCGACGACGACCACGCCTGGATCCGCGGCGTGCCGAACGCCGACTGGCTGGCGCTGTTCGACGTGATCGCGGCCGCTGCCCCGCCTGGCGGCGCCCCCGACGATTCGCCCAAGCGCGCCCGCAACATCATGCTGCGCGGCCTGCTCGACGCGATCCGCACGCTGTCCGCCCGCGTCTGCGCGCTGGGCCTGGAGCCGCGCCTGATCCACGCCCGCCGCGAGACCGAGGAGGTCGACTCGCCCTTCCTGATGCAGAACATCGAGGCCAACGCCTACCTCGACGCCTACGCGCGCCTGCTGGCCGGGGAAATCGGGGAAATGGAGGACGCGCGCCACCTGCTCGTCATGCTCGACCAGTGCGAGGAAGTGGTCGGCAAGATCCGGCGCGGCGCGCTGGCTTCCGGCACCACGGTCGCCCTCACTTACCTGCTGGTGGCCCTGACGCAGAGCATCGACCGCCTGCGCAAGCTGCTGTTCCTCGTCGACGTCAGCGGCACGCTGCCGGCCGCGCCGGGCGTCGACCTGGCCAAGGTCACGGGCGAATCGGAAGGCGCCGACCTGGAAGCCAGCCCGCGCCGCCGCGCCGCCGTCGCGCTGGCGCACGAACTGGCCGAGGCGCACAACACCAAGTACGAGGTGCGCGGCCTGCTGCGCGACAATATCGACTTGCTGGCCCGTAACGTCACGGAAAACGCCAGCCGCACGGGCGAGCACTACATCGCCGAGCGGCGCGCCGACCTGCGCGGCATGTTCGCCTCGGCGGCCGGCGCCGGCGTCGTGATCGGCTTCATGGCCCTGGTGAAGATCCTGATCTCGTACATGCACCGCGCGCCGCTGATCGAGGCCCTGCTCTACAGCATGAACTACGCGATCGGCTTCATGCTCGTGCACGTGCTCCACTTCACCATCGCCACCAAGCAGCCGGCGATGACGGCCGCCCGCATCGCCGCCGCCCTGCACGAGAGCAGCCACGGCGGCTCGCGCAAGCAGGTCGACATCGACAGCATGGCGGCCCTCGTCAACAAGGTGTTCCGCAGCCAGATCGTGGCGGTGCTGGGCAACCTGGCCACCGTGATCCCCGTCGCCTACCTGATCGCCATGGGCTGGTACTGGGTCTTCGGCAGCCACCTGGTGAACGTGTTCAAGGCGCGCCACCTCATCGAGGACAGTCACCCGTGGGAATCGCTGGCCCTGCTGCACGCGGCCATCGCCGGCGTGTGGCTGTTCGTCTCGGGCCTCGTGTCCGGCTACTACGACAACAAGGCCTTGTATACCCGCATGGGCCGCCGCGTCGAGCAGCTGCGCTGGCTGCGCCGCCTGCTGGGGCGCGAGCGCCTGGCGCTGTTCGGCCGCTACATCGAGGACAACCTCGGGGGCCTGATGGGCAATATGGTGTTCGGCATCCTGATGGGCATCACGGCCACCGTCGGCTTCCTGCTCGGCCTGCCGCTGGACATCCGCCACGTGACGTTCTCGTCGGCCAACGCCGCCATCGGCTTCGTCGGCCTGGAACAGAACGTCGATCCCGAGACGATCGGCATCACCTTCCTCGGTATCGCGCTGATCGGCATGGTCAACCTCCTGGTCAGCTTCGGGCTGGCCCTGTGGGTGGCGCTGCGCGCCCGCAAGATCCGCTTCCGCCACGGCTTCAGCCTGCTGCGCGCCCTCGGCCGCCGCCTGCGCACGGCGCCGCTGGATTTCTTCGTCGGCCCGCGCGACCTGGAGACGCTCGCGCCGGATCCGGTCCACCAGAGAGGACTCAAATGAACCTCCCGTCGCCGTTCCCCCAACTGCTGCGCTGGATGCGCGCCCACCCGGGCGCGCGTCCGCTCGCCGCCGTGCTCGCCCTCGGCCTGTGCGCCGCCATCGTCTCGTGCAAGACCCTGCCCGACGTCGAGCCGGAGGCGCCGCCGAAAGCCGTGCCCACGATCGCCACGACGAGCGGCACGCTGCCCGCGCAGAAGGCCTCGGCCCTGGTGGCGCGGCGCTGGGCCAATGCCAGCGGCGACCTGAAGGCGCTGGCCGTGATGGAGGAACAGGCGACGGGCGTGCCGCTCATCGCCGGCAACAAGGTGACGCTGCTGTTCGACGGCCCGGCCACGATGCGCGAGATGATCGCCGCCGCGCGCACGGCGAAAAGCTCGATCAACCTCGAGACCTATATCTTCGACCCCGACGAGATCGGCACCGAATTCGCCGACCTGCTCATCGAGAAGCAGAAGAGCGGCGTGCAGGTCAACATCATGGTCGACGCGGTCGGCAACCTCACCACCCCGCCCGCCTTCTTCGACCGCATGCGCCAGGCCGGCATCCGCGTGGTCGTGTTCAACCCCGTCAACCCGGCCAAGGCCAAGGGCAAGTGGGAAGTGAACAACCGCGACCACCGCAAGCTGATGATCGTCGACGGCCGCGTCGCCTTCACGGGCGGCATCAACATCAGCAGCACCTATGCCAACAGCTCGCTGTTCCGCTCCAAGAACAAGAAAAAGCAGATCAACGGCGACAAGGTCGGCTGGCGCGACACCCATATCCGCATCGAGGGCCCCGCCGTCGCGCCGCTGCAATGGTCGTTCGTGAACCTGTGGGTGCGCCAGGAAGGCGGCGAACTCACGCAGGCGGACTACTTCCCCGCGCTGGCGCCCGTGGGCGACAAGTTCGTGCGCGTACTGGCCACGACGCCGGAGCGCGACTCGGAAATCTACAAGTCGCTCGTCACCGCGATCAACGAAGCCAAGAGCTCGATCCACCTGACGGCCGCCTACTTCGTGCCGGACCAGCAGATCGTCGACGCCCTCGTGGGCGCGGCCAGGCGCGGCGTCGACGTCAAATTGATCCTGCCCGGCGTCTCGGACCACAGCCTGATCCGCTACGCCGGCCAGAACTTCTACGAGCCCCTGCTGGCCGGCGGCGTGCGCATCTTCGAGCTGCAGATCGCCGTGCTGCACGCGAAGACGGCCGTGATCGACGGCGCCTGGTCGACGATCGGCTCCGCCAACATCGACCGCCGCAGCTTCATCCACAACTACGAATTGAACGTGGTCGTCATCGACCCGGCGTTCGGACGCGACATGGAGAGCGCGTTCAACGAGGACATGCGCGATTCGAAGGAAGTGCTGCTGGAGCAGTGGCGGCACCGGCCGTGGATGGACCGGATCAAGGAGACGGTGGCGCGGTTGGGGGAGTACTGGATTTGAGCACCTGCCATCGAACATCCCGTCGCCCCTGCAAAGGCAGGGGCCCAATCCAGCATGCGCAGCCGTAACGCATGCAACATTGGGTCCCTGCCTTCGCAGGGACGACGGCATTTATTGCAGGGGCTTAGATTCCGGCCGCGTACAACCCCTCCGCCTGCTCCGTCCACACATTCCCCGCCCGCATGAACTTTTCCGTCGCCATGACCTGGAACTGGTTGTGCACCGTATCCCACCCATAGCGGTCGACCTCGATGCGCTCGCGCTCGATGCGGATCACGTTGAAGGAATTGACCTCGCCGCGGCCGCGCGTGGACGTCGCCGTGCCGGCCTGGACGACCAGGGCCGCATATTCGCTGATCTTGTAGCGCGCCTGCGTGTTGCCAGCGTGGCTCAGGTGCAGGTGGCCGGCCATCAGCAAATCGACGCCCAGGTCCTTGAACACGTCCATCGCCATGCCGGCGCGGTCGACCAGGTCGCGCTCTTCCGAGCCCTGCGGCAGGTCGAACGGGTGGTGCGTGACGACGACGCGCGTCATCTTCGGGTCCAGGCCGGACAGCGTTTCGCGGATCTTCGCGACCTGCTCCTTGTTGACGCGGCCGTCCTTGAAGGTCAGCGAGCGCGCCGTGTTCACGCCCAGCACGGCGATCTCGTCGTCGATATAGACGGGATCGAGGTCGTCCGTGATGTAGCGCTTGTAGCGGTCCAGCGGCAGCACGAAGCGGCGGAACACGTTGTACAGCGAGATGTCGTGGTTGCCCGGCACGATGATCTGCGGTTCGGGCAGCGTGTCGAGCCAGGCGCGGGCCTGCTCGAATTCCTCGGACTTGGCGCGCTGGGTCAGGTCGCCGGAGACCACGACAGCCGTCGGGGCGATGCGGTGGACGAGGTCGCGCAAGGGATCGAGCAAAGCGGGATCGACGCGGCCGAAATGCAGGTCGGAAAGATGAACGAGTGTACGCATGGTCTGGGTTTCCGTTTCTGGTCTTGTGACGGTGATTCAGCTTGGTCCCGTCATTGTTGCCGCCGGCACCATCACCGTCAGTGCGCCAGGTCGCACCCGGTAGCGAAGAGGCGGCTTCATGACCGTCACTTCGCCGTCCGTGGCCACGCGCAATCGTTTGCGGTGCGTGACGATGTCGAGCGCCGGCGCGTGCAGCACGTCGAAGTCGTCGCGGTCGCCCAGCCTGCCGCGCAACGCGTCGAACGCGAAGCGCAAGAGGCCCAGGCGGGTCGGGCTCTGGGCCACGTAGAGGCTGAGCAGGCCGTCGTCGATGCGTTCGCGCTCGCCGATCGCCAGCCCCTCCATCGTGTAGCGGTTGTTGCCGATGAAGACGAAGGGCGTGCGCCGCGCCAGCTCCTCGGGGCCCACGTGCAGGCGCATGGACAGGAAGGGATAGCGGCGCAGCGCCGCCAGCGTGGCCCACAGCGCCGCCGGCCACTTGCCGCGGCCCAGGCGGCGCTGCTGGCGCTCGCGGTCGCGCACGATGTCCGGGTAGAGCCCGAGGCTGGAATTGTTGAGGAAGACGCGGCCGTTGACCTCGCCCACGTCGACGCGCTTGGGGCGTCCCCGGGCCAGGTTGCGGATCGCCTCGTCCAGGTCGAGCGGGATGCCGAGGTCCTTGGCGAAATGGTTCAGCGTGCCCATCGGCAGCACGCCGAACACGACGCCGGTGCCGGCCAGCACCGAGGCGACGGCGTTCATCGTGCCGTCGCCGCCGCCGGCCGCGACGAGGCGCGCGCCGCCGTCGACGGCGCGGCGCGCGGCCGCGATCATCTCGTCGCCGCTGCCGGCCAGCACCAGTTCGGCGTCGAGCCCGGCGTCGCGCAGCGCGGCGCGCATGCGGCCGGCCGCTTCCTCGTCATGGCCATTGCCGGCGCCGCCATTGACGACCACGAGGACCGGTTTCACGCGCCGCCCCGCGCCTGGGCCCGCGCGCGTTCGCTCCACGAGGGCTTGCCGCGCGCCAGGCGGCGCCGGTGCAGCGTGGCCACGGCGGTCACGCACACGGACAGCCAGGCGGCGCCCTCGAGCGTGGCGGCCAGCACGTCGGACAGGTAGTGCGCGCCCAGGTACATGCGCGACAGCGCCACCAGCGCCACCATCGCGCAGGCGCCAAGCACGACGAGGACGCGCAGCGCCCTGCCGTGCACGCGCCGCACCAGGTAGCAGGCCAGCAGGCCGTAGAACACGGTGGCGGCGGCCGTGTGGCCGCTGGGGAAGCTGTAGGTGGTGAGCGTGAGCAGCGGCTCGTCGAAGCTGGGCCGGGCGCGCTGGAACACATGCTTGAGCGCGACGTTGAGCAGCATGCCGCCGGGGATCGCCGTGACGGCCACGAGCAGCCAGTAATGGGCGCCGCGGCGCCAGAACCACAGCGCCAGCAGCACGCCCATGATGCTGGAGCCGACGATGCCGTTCCAGTGCGTGATGAAGAACATCACCTGGGTGAACACGGGATGGGCGCGCGTATGGAACCACTGGGCGAGCTGGGCGTCGATGACGGTGATGGTGTCGCCCTCGACGACGTCCTCGGCGAGCTCGCCAAACACGAAGCCGGCGAACAGGATCAGGCACACCCCGATGGTGAGGTGCAGGCCCATCTCCCCTTCGGGAGAGAAGCGCGCCGCCAGGAACGCGCGCAGGCGCTGGTGCAGGTTGGCAGATGTGGTGGACATAAGCTCTACATGTGGCTTGCTGGCAAAAAAACCACAATTTCTTTCTTGGACTGTTTTTTTATACAGTAACTGTAGATTTATACAGTAGTTATGCTATTCTTTATTCACCTGAGCAACACGTCAACATACTTTACTCGATGAAAGGGATCATCATGACCACTCTGAACAGCTCCTTCGGCCTGGAATATGCCCCTACGCCTTTCCTGGTGCGCTTCGGCCGCCGCGAAATGCTCGTGACCCGCGACTTCCGCAAGCGCTTCTACCCGGTCAACCCGATCATCGAATGCGATACCGGCGTCGAGCCGGGCCATGTGGAAGTGCTGCTGTTCAAGCGCTGGCTGCTGATCCTCTCCAAGGGCCGCTGAAAGTCGCTGACTGCATAAGGTTCATCGTTTTCATTCGTTTTCTTTCGCTCGGCAGGAACCTAATCTATTGGCTCCCCTTCCCCGAAAGAAAACGATGTTTCATAAAAAAATCACTGCCGCACTGGCCGCCATCGTCCTCCTTGCACAGTCGGCCGCCTTTGCCGCCGACATCACGCTGCTGAACGTCTCCTACGACCCGACGCGCGAGCTGTACCAGGACTTCAACCAGGCCTTCGCGCGCCAGTACAAGGCCAAGACGGGCGACAACGTCACCATCAAGCAGTCGCACGGCGGTTCGGGCAAGCAGGCGCGCTCCGTGATCGACGGCCTGCAGGCCGACGTTGTCACGCTGGCGTTGGCCTACGACATCGATGCTATCAGCGAACGTGGCCTGATTGCGCACAACTGGCAGGGGCGCCTGGCCCACCGCAGCACGCCGTACGCGTCGACCATCGTGTTCCTGGTCCGCAAGGGCAATCCGAAAGGCATCAAGGACTGGGCCGACCTGGTCAAGCCGGGCGTGTCCGTGATCACCCCGAACCCGAAGACCTCGGGCGGCGCCCGCTGGAACCACCTGGCCGCCTGGGGCTACGCCCTGCGCCTGCCGGGCGGCAGCGAGGCCACGGCACGCGACTACCTGGCCAGGCTGTACAAGAACGTGCCCGTGCTGGACTCGGGCGCGCGCGGCGCCACCACCACCTTCGTCGAGCGCGGCATCGGCGACGTGCTCATCGCCTGGGAAAACGAGGCGCTGCTGGCCGTCAAGGAACTGGGCCCCGACAAGTTCGAAGTCGTCGCCCCGTCCGTCTCCATCCTGGCCGAGCCGCCCGTTGCCGTCGTCGACAAGGTCGTCGACAAGCGCGGCACCCGCGCCGTGGCCGAGGCCTATTTGCAATACCTGTACACGGCCGAGGGCCAGAAGATCGCCGCCAAGCACTACTATCGCCCGCTCGTCGAGCCGTTCAACAAGCAGTACGCGGCGCAATTCCCGAACGTGAAGCTGTTCACCATCGACGAGGTGGCGGGCGGCTGGACCAAGGCGCAGAAGGCGCACTTTGCGGATGGGGGGTTGTTCGACCAGATCTATCAGCCGGGCCGTAAATAACGTAGTCAGCCCAAAAACCGTCGCCCCTGCGCAGGCAGGGGCCCAATTTCTGCGCGCAGTGGTGCAAGCGAACTTGGGCCCCCGCCTTCGCGGGGGCGACGGCGTTTACACTTGCAAATCCTTGCCCCAAACACCATCTTGTAAAAAATGACTTGAAATCCGCGGCTGGGCCACGATTGTCTAATCAATCAAGCCTGGCCGTTCGGATACGCACGCCGCGTGCCGGCGGCCGTTCTCCAACCCACGAGAAGGAGCAAGTCATGGCAGTGCAACTACGTAAGCTCGACGAACAAGTCGTCGTCATCACCGGCGCCACCAGCGGCATCGGCCTCACGACGGCGCGCCAGGCGGCCGAGGGCGGCGCCCGGCTGGTGCTGGCGGCCAGGAGCGGCGATGCGCTGGACCAGCTGGCCAGCGAGCTGCGCCGCACCGGCACCCAGGTCGCGACCGTGGCGGCCGACGTCGGCAAGGCCGAGGACGTCGAACGCATCGGCCACACGGCGATGCAGCGCTTCGGCCGCATCGACACCTGGATCAACAATGCCGGCGTCTCCATCTTCGGCCGCAACGAAGACATCCCCATCGAAGACATGCAGCGCCTGTTCCAGACCAACTACTGGGGCGTGGTGCACGGCTCGCTCGAAGCCGTCAAGCACATGAAGACGCGCGGCGGCGGCGCCATCATCAACCTTGGCAGCGAACTTTCGGACCACTCCATTCCGCTGCAGGGCATCTATGCCGCGTCCAAGCACGCGGTCAAGGCCTTCACCGACTCGCTGCGCATGGAACTGGAAAAGGACAAGGCGCCCATCTCCGTGACCCTTGTGAAGCCGGCCGGCATCGAGACCATGTTCGTGCCGCATGCGCGCAACTACATGGACAAGGAACCCGCGCTGCCGAAACCCGTCTACGCGCCGGAGCTGGCCGCCAAGGCGATCCTGTACGCGGCCCAGCACCCGAAGCGCGACGTGTTTGTCGGCGGCGCCGCGAAGGCGCTGTCGAGCTCCAACTTCGCCATGCCCGGCGTCATGGAACGCTTCCTGCGCGCCACCATGTTCGCCCAGCAGAAGTCCAAGCAGGCCAGCCCGCCGAACCGCCGCGACGCCCTGTACGAGCCGGATCCGCGCAGCGAACTGCGCCAGCGCCAGGATGCGTCGAAGCCCGTCATCGAAAGCTGCGCCTACACGTCGGCCGCGCTGCGCACGCCCAAGCTGCTGCCGCTGCTGGTCGGCGGTGCCGCGCTGTTCGGCGCATGGAAGCTGGCGCGCCGTCCGGGTGGATTGCGCTCAGCGTTTTAAGCCAGCGTCCGCGCACGGTGGGCACGTGGTGCCCACCGGCCTCTCAACGACAATGAATGAAGGAAGCATCATGGCCAAGAAGCTCAAGAAACTCGACCAGCAAGTGATCGTCCTGACCGGCGCCACCAGCGGCATCGGCCTCGCCACCGCGCGCATGGCCGCCGAGGCGGGCGCCAAACTCGTCCTCGTCGCCCGCGACGGCGACGCCCTCGACACCCTCGCCCACGAGATGCGCCAGCGCGGCGTGGACGTGGCGACGGTGGCCGCGGACGTGGGCGACACGGCGGACGTGGAACGCATCGGCAAGGAAGCCATCGCGCGCTACGGCTGCATCGACACCTGGATCAACAATGCCGGCGGCAGCGTCTACGGCACCAACGAGCAGGTGCCGCTGGCCGACATGGAACGCGTGATGCAGACCAATCTGTGGGGCTGCGTGAACGGTTCGCTGGAAGCCGTCAAGCGCATGAAGACGGGCGGCGGCGGCGCCCTGATCAACGTGGGCAGCGAAGTCTCGGACCGCTCCATTCCCCTGCAGGGCACGTACGCGGCGTCCAAGCACGCGATCAAGGCCTTCACGGAATCGCTGCGCATGGAACTGGACAAGGAAAACGCGCCGATGTCCGTCACGCTGATCAAGCCGTCCGCCATCGCCACGCCGTTCGCCGAACACGCGAAGAACTACATGGAGCAGGAGCCGGCCCTGCCGCCGCCGAACTACGCGCCGGAGATCGTCGCGGAGGCGATCCTGCACGCGGCCGTCAAGCCGGAACGCGAGCTGTTCGCGGGCGGACATGCGAAGGCGGCCTCCGTGCTGGGCGGCCTGCTGCCGCGCGGCATGGACCGCTTCATGCGCGGTTCGATGTTCGACCAGCAGCAGTCCGACAAGCCCAGCCGTGCGGGACGCAAGGATGCGCTGCACGGGCCCGACCCGGCGCAGGAACTGCGTTCGCGCAACCGTTCGCCGGCCCGCGTGAGCGAGTCGAGCCCGTACACCGCGTTCGAGATGAAGCCGGCGTCGCTCAAGGCGGCGCTGGTCGGTGGCGTGTTGTTGGCGGGGTGGGCGCTGGCTGGACGGCCGGGCTTGCGCAAGACGTGGAAAGCGTGATGGGGTGATCTGGCGGTGAATGGCGGGCACATGGTGCCCACCATCACGTTCGCATGGATACAAAAAGGGCCGTCCGGCGCATGCCGAACGGCCCTTTTTGTTTGCGAATACCGGCTTACTTGCCCGGCGCCGGACCGCGCGGCGGTTCGCTGCCGAGGAAATCGACGTCCTCGTCCGTCAGCGGCAGATCCGGGATCGATTCGACGTGGTCGGTATCGATGTCGGCGCCGTCCTTGACGACCGTGTCGCGGCCGGCCGAGGCGCGTTCGCCCGTGCCGCCGTAGTCGCTGTCGCCGTCGAAGTTGGCGTCGCCGACGTCGGGGCCGGCGCTGTCGTGGGCGTAGCTTTCCTCGTTGTCCGAGTTCGTGCCGCGGTCCAGGTCGAGGGTCTGGTCCTCGTCCAGGTTGGCGGCAAAGCCGGGTCCGCCGACGACGTCGCTGCCGGAATCGGAAATATCGCTCGGGCCGAGCGAGTCGATGCCGTGGCCTTTGCCGAGGCTACGGTCTGGTGCTTCCGGAAAGTTATCCGGATCAAGTGTGCTCGTGCCAGTCATGATGTCCTCCATGGTGATGCCAAAAGAATACGAGTACAGGCTACCCGCTTTCGCGATTTTGCGGCGCAACGCTGTTTCCCGAGGAAAGAAGATTGCCGGCGACTCCAGGATGGCCGGCGCCTCCGCGCGCCGGCTCAGAACGCCCGGCGCATGCCGATGTTCAGCGCCGAGCTGCCGTTCAGGCGCTGGGCGCCGTCGATCGGAATGCCGGCGCTGTTGGTGTTGACCGTGTGCGAGAACGCCGCGTAGAAGTCCGTCTTGCGCGACACGACGTAGCTGGCGCCGATGGCGAACTGGTTGGCGTCGCGGTTGGCCAGGTCGCGGTCGTTCTTGTGGATGAACGAGGCCAGGAAAGTGACCTGGCGCGTCAGCGGCACCGCCACGCCGGCCAGCGTGTCGCGGCTGTCCGTCGACGAGGTGCTGGCCACGCCGGCGCTGTACGGGTTGTCCGGGTTGTACAGCGGCGAATTGCCCCAGCCGCGGTTGGCGGCATAGGCGGCATAGGCCGTACCCCAGCGCGTGCGCAGGTTGGCGGCGATGATGGAATTCTTGGCCGCCATCGTGTTGCCCACCAGGTTGTACAGCTGGACCTGGGCCACGTGGCGGTTCTGGTGCGCCGCGCGCAGCGACAGCGGACCGATGTCGTAGCCGACCGTCATGCCCCAGGCGCGGTTGGCCATCGAGTTGCCGCCGAGGCTGTCGACGGTCCAGGAAGCGTCCGTCGACACGCCGCTCATGCGGCTGCTGTAGTAGCGCACGTCGCTGTTGACGGGCGTGCCGGTGGGATTGACGAGGTTGCTGGCCTGCCCCGCCGTGCCGGTGTGGAACAAGTCGCCGACGTCGGCCTGCGTGAGGTATTCGAGGTTGTACTGGCGGCCCAGCGTGAACTTGCCCGGACCGTCGCCGGGGCCGAAGCCGCCGAGGCGCCCGTAGACGCGGCGCGGCACCTGTTGCCCCGGCCACTCGGCATGGGCGGCGGTGGCCGGGGTGCCGGTGAACACGGCGATGTCGTGCCCTTCCGGCGCCTCGCCGACGTAGTGCAGTTCCCCGGTGCCGACGGCGGCCGGGGTCGTGGTGTCCTGGGCGCAAGCGTGTCCACAAGCGAGCGTCGCATAGCCACCCAGCGCAACGCACGCAACGAAAGCCTTGTTCATGATGAGTTCCTCTTTAGGCTAACGTTATCCTCTCGTTTGGCGGTCTTATCTGTCCAATATCGCACAATTCGAGGGCATATTTACCTCGTGTTTTTGTCGGCTAATTCCGACGCGACCGTGACAACGAAATTCTTGCCGATTGCTCGGCAGTAAACACCTGTCCAAGGGGCAGGAAAATGCTTGCATTTGCACAAATGACGTACCTAAACTACAGCAAGAGGCGGCGTCTCGATGGCCGTGCTGGCCGCCACGCTGCCGGGCATGCCCCTCATCTACGGCGGCCAGGAGTCGGGCCTGGACAAGCGCATCTAGTTCTTCGAGAAGGATCCGATCGCCTGGAAGGACTATCCCTACGCGCCGTTCTACGCCGACCTGCTGAAGCTGAAGCACGACAACCCCGTGCTGTGGAACCGCCAGTACGGCGGCGCCGTGCAGGTGCTGGACACGGGCAACGACAAGGTCTTTGCCTTCCGCCGCCACCGCGAGGGCAACGTGGTGCAGGTCGTGGTGAACGTGTCGAATGCGGCGCAGCGCTACACGCTGCCGGGCGCGCCGGCGCAGACGCTGGGCGCGTGGCACTATGTGATCGGCAAGCAGCCGCGCTGACCGACGCGCTGACCAATTCGTC
Organism: Massilia sp. YIM B02763; assembly: GCF_030412015.1. GTDB lineage: Bacteria > Pseudomonadota > Gammaproteobacteria > Burkholderiales > Burkholderiaceae_D > Telluria. The sequence goes on from NZ_JASNRD010000002.1 coordinate 109,218, forward strand.
ACGGCGTTCGGTGCATTCATCCCATTGTTGCACCCGCGCCGCGGGAGGTGTCGAATAATCGGGCGGTCTACATTCCATCCCGCCGCCTTCATGCGCAACGCCCGCTCCGCCGCCGTCCTGCTCCTCGTCACGCCAGCCTGCCTGCTCGCCCAGACGGCGCCGCCGCAGCAGGTCGTCATCAGCGCCAACGCCGATGCGCAGCGCGCGCAATCGACGACGACGTCCATCGTCGTGGGCCGCGACGAGCTGCTGCGCCACGGCGACGCCACGCTGTCCGACGTCCTGAAGCGCCAGCCCGGCATCACCGTGGACGCCAGTCCCGGCAAGCCGGCCGCCATCCGCATGCGGGGCATGGGCAGCGGCTACGTGGCGATCCTGCTGAACGGCCTGCCCGCGCCGGCCGGGTTTTCGCTGGAGTCGCTGAATCCGGACGCCATCGAGCGCATCGAGATCGCCCGCGCGCCCACGGCCGAGACGAGCAGCCAGGCCGTGGCCGGTACCATCAACGTGATCCTGCGCCGCGCGGGACCGGGCAAGGACGGCGCCGCGAACGAGATCAAGGTGGGCAGCGCCGTCGTCGACGGCTACGCGGCGCCCCAACTCATCGGCCAGCACAGTGGCCGCGCGGGCACGCTGGCCTATACGCTGTCCGCGACGCTGCAGCGCACGGAAAACCCCGTCACGGCCGTGACGACCGAAACGGGAGCAGACCCTTCCCTGCTGCGGCGTACCGCGTGGCTCGACCACCAGGTGGGAGATGTGCTCGAACTGGCGCCGCGGCTGTCGTGGACGCCGAACGCCCGGGACACGGTGACGTCGCAGGCCTACGTGCGCAAGCGCCGCATGGACAACGCCAAGCGCGAGACGGAGACGACGCTCATCGGCAGCCCGACCGCCTTCCCGCACGCGGCGCAGACCTACCGGGCGGATGCCGAACAGGCCTACGCGGACGTCACGTGGGCCCGCAAGCTCGACGGCGGCGCGCGCCTGTCGACCAAGCTCTCCGGCTTTCGCACGCAGCGCGACGCCGACTTCGTCTACCGCGGATCGAGCCTGGCGGACGTGCTGCTGCAGACGAACCGCGTCGCCTCCGGCCCCACCGAGCGCGAATGGACGTTCAATGGCACTTGGCGCAAGCCACTGTGGCGGAATCACGCGCTGGCGGCGGGCTGGGAGGTCGGCCGCAAGCGGCGCACCGAATACCGCAACGAGCGCCAGGTCGACGCCGCCGGCACCCTGCTGCTGGCCAGTGACGAGGACTACCGCGCCACGGTCGCAAGGACGGCCTTCTTCGTGCAGGACGAATGGGACATCGACGCCGCCTGGTCCGCCTACGTAGGCTTGCGCCGCGAAGACCTGCACACGACGGGCGAAGGCAATGCCCATGCGGCCGTCGACGTGGACGCCGGCGCCTGGAGCCCCATCCTGCAGGCGCTGTTCAAGCCGCAGCGCGCGGAAGGCGGCGCGGGCCCGCGCGACCAGTTCCGCCTTGCCGTCAGCCGCACCTACAAAGCGCCGAACATCGTGCAGCTGATGCCGCGCCGCTACACGGTCGACAACAACAACGGCCCCACCAACCCGGACCAGCAGGGCAACCCGAACCTGCGGCCGGAGCTGGCGCTGGGCATCGACCTGGCGTGGGAACGGTATATCGGCAAGGACGGCATGGTCAGCGTCAGCCTCTTCCAGAAACGCATCCACGACGTGACGCTGTACCGCACCGAGGAGGAGGCCGGCACGTGGATCTCCACGCCGGACAATATGGGCGGCGCCACCGTGCGCGGCGTCGAGTTCGAGGCGAAGGGCACGCGCGGAGCGCTGTCCGCACGCATGAACCTGGCGCGCAACTGGTCGCGCGTGGATGCGATACCGGGGCCCGACAACCGCATCGAAGGACAGGCGGCCTACAGCGGCAATGTCGGCATCGACTGGGCACCGAAAGGCAGCCGCGTCGACGCGGGCGGCACGTACACCTACCGCGGCCCCGTCACGAGCCGCCCCGGCGCCCTGTTCCTCAGCGACGACGCCATCAAGCGCCAGCTGGACCTGTACGCCGTGTGGAAGCGCGACGCGGCCTCGCGCCTGCGCCTGTCCGCCTCCGACCTGCTGCACCAGGACTATCGCGAGAGCTACGCCTACCTGGGCACCGGCGCCGTCACCCGCACGACGCGCTATCGCACGCGCACGACGTGGCGGCTCGTGTGGGAACAGTCGCTGTGACGCTTGCCGAACGGAGGACGTGACGATGACACGATGGATCTGCTTCGGGCTGATCCCGGCAGCCCTGATCGTGCCGGCCGCCGTTCGTTGATGCGCATGGTGGGCACGTGGTGCCCACCCTACCGGCTCCGCTGACGACATCGTGGGGCGGGCACCACGTGCCCACCGAACCTTTGCGTGATGCTAGCGTCGGAGCCCAGCAAACGCCGCCGGCTCCCACTCCCTCAACGCCAGCAGCAAGCCACTCCCGCGCCGCTTCGGCAACGGCGACGCCAGGCTCTCCTCATGCAGCTCCGCGAACCTCGCCCGCAGTTGCCGCAGCTCCGACTGCATGCGTGCCAGCGCGCTCTCCGTCAGCATCGCGTGCGTAAAGGTCAGCGTCTCGTCCTGGCGCTCGAAGCGGCTGCCGAGGAAATCGTCGAGCCCTTCGGTGCGGAAGTATGCGCGGATCGGTCCGTCCGGCAGCCAATCGAAATCGCGCGCCACGTTCAGGCGGATGCGGTTGCCGGGCATGAGGGCGATCAGGTGCAGGCGGTCCAGGTGCAGCAGCTTCTGCAGCGCTTCCGCCTCGGTCAGTTGGTAGACAGCGACCATGTCGGCCAGCGTCCAGTGGTTCAGCGCGCACACGGCGACGACCATCAGCTTGGTGTCCGACACGAGCTCCTTCTCCTGGGCCGGCGTGAGCGTGCGCAGGCGCGATTCCGTCACCGCCGCCTCCTGCGCCAGCTCGGCGAGCGTGAAGCCGAGCATATTGCTGACCTGGACCAGGCGGTCGACGCCCAGCGTGTCCGACGTCAGCAGGCGCTTGACGCTCGCCTCGGAGAGACGCAAGGTCGCGGCCACGTCGCGGTAGGTCTTGCCCTGCAATTTCAGCTGGCGCTTGATCGTGACGAGCAGTTGGTTGACTTCGGACATGGGACCTCGGACTTCGATACGGAACGCTACTGCCGGGATCGTAGCATGCCCAGCCTTGCCGCGGCAGAGCGGCTGTGCCAAGATGCCCGCCACATAAGGACAAGAACAGGCCGAGACACATGAATCACGATGAATACCTGCGCCACGACGCGACCGCGCTCGCGCAACTGGTCGCGCGCGGCGACGTGACGAGCGCCGAACTGCTCGACCTGGCGCTGGCGCAGCAGCGGCGCGTCCACGGGGACGTCAACGCCATCGTGCGCCTGATGGAGACGGAGGCGCGCGAACGCACGGCCGCTCCACTGGCAGGCCCGCTGGCCGGCGTCCCCTTCCTGATCAAGGACGGCGTGCAGGATTACGCGGGCGTGCCCACCACCTACGGCAGCCGCGCCATGCAGCATTACGTGCCGACGCAGCACGCCCACGTGGTGCGGCGCTACCTGGAGGCGGGCCTCGTCATCTTCGGCAAGACGAACCTGCCCGAATTCGCGATCCGCGCCGTCACCGACCCCGTGCTGTTCGGCCGCGCCAACAACCCCTGGGACCTGTCACGCACGCCGGGCGGATCGAGCGGTGGCGCGGCGGCGGCCGTGGCGGCGGGCATCGTGCCGATGGCGGCGGGGAACGACGGCGGCGGCTCCATCCGCATCCCGGCCGCCTGCTGCGGCCTGTTCGGACTGCGGCCGTCGCGCGGGCGCGTGTCCTCCGGCCCGGACATCGGCGAAGTGTGGTTCGGCGCATCCAGCGAAGGCGTGCTGTCGCGCAGCGTGCGCGACACGGCGCTGGCACTGGACGTGCTGCAGGGCGCGGAACCGGGCGACCCGTTCGTCATCACGCCGCCGTCGGCACCGTACGCGGACCTGATGCGGCGCGACCCGGGCCGGCTGCGCATCGGCTTTTCCAGCGCCTCGCCGATCGGCACGGAAGTACATCCCGAGGCCGTGGCGGCCGTCCACCACGCCGCGGCGCTGCTGGAAAAACTGGGCCACGACGTCGAGGAAGCCGCGCCGCAAATCGACGGCGACGCGCTGGCGCGCAGCTACCTGCACCTGTACTTCGGCCAGATCCCGGCCGCGGTGGAACGGGCCAAGGCGCTGGGCGCGAAGGAAGGCGACCTGGAACTGATGAACCGCATCCTGGTGACGCTGGGCGAACACGTCTCGGCACGCCGGCTGACGACGGAACTGAACCGCTGGAACGACTTCGCCCGCGCGCTGGGCGACTACCACAAGCGTTACGACGTCTTGCTGACGCCGACCCTGGCCGCCCCACCCGTCAAGCACGGCACGGGCGACCCGTCGTCGTTCGAACAGGGCGTATTGGGCTTCCTGCAAGGCACCGGCATCCTGGGCGTGCTGGCGCGCCTCGGCCTGCTGGACAAGACGGTCGACCGCATCGCCACCGACAACCTGCGCGCGGTGCCGTTCACCCAGCTGTCGAACCTGACAGGCACGCCGTCGATGAGCGTGCCCCTGTACTGGACGCCGGACGGCCTGCCGCTGGGCGTGCAGTTCGTCGGACCGTTCGGCAGCGAGGACAGGCTGCTGCAGCTGGCGCACCAGCTGGAGCTTGCCCAACCCTGGTTCGATCGGCTACCGGCAATCGCCCGTAGGGTGGACGGCTAACCCCCAACGCACGCGTCAACGCGGCCTTACCGCCGTCCACGCGTCCAACCACCGCGTGCATCGTGTGGCACCATCGGCTCACGCCTGCCGATGCCCACACTCCGTACAAAACTTCGTCCCCGGCTCCAGCATGGTCGGACACGCCTGGCACTGCACCTGCTGCGCCATCTTGAACCCGCACTCCGGGCAGAATTTGGCGCCATGCGTCTCCGTACGGCACTGCGGGCACACGAGCTGCATCTCCTTGCGCACGTCATGCCGCAGCCCGCGGCTCTGCCCTTCGTCATTGGCCCGCTGCGACGCGCTATAGACCTCGCCCTGCGCCCGCGAGCGCGTGATCGCCACCTGGACGTTCGGCGCGCAATCGAAGCACAAGCCATTGGCGCCATCGAAGCACTGTCGACAGACGTAATCGTGGCAATTCCCGCAGCGATTGAAATGCCGCTTGCCCTCCTCAACCGCCTCCTTGAACGCCGTATCGCGCGCACTGTGCCAGCCGGCCTCCGCCATACTGTTCAGCACCGAGCCCGCATTGCCGAGGATGCCGCCGAACAGGCTGGCCCCCTTCTGCAACCAGCCGCCAGCCTGGGCGCTGCGATAAGGTTTGAATGCGGTACGCCAACGGTCGCGGCAGCGCTCGCAATAGAACTCGAACTGGAAGCCGGCGTCGACGCCGGTGGAATTGCTGAGGTCCTGGACGTTGCTGGCGAACTTGGTTTCGGTCGACATGTTCTTATTTTCCCCCGCGGAAATTGTCGCGGGATTACAGCATAACTGTTGAAGCTACGGCGCCCGATATATAAAAATATTCGATTTTGCCATCGATTGTGAGTGTTCGTGAGTTTTTAGCTAGGCGAACAATTGTATGATTGATGTTTTGCAAATATAGTTTCCGCGATGACAACCCCCGAATACTTGGATGACCCGTTCTATCACGCATTAAAGTCGATGTCTCAACGCATGGATTACTTGCCAGGAAAATATCTGCTACAAAGTTATGCTCTTCCAACTTCAGTTGGTTGGGAGAGCACTCTGCAGCGCGCCGTAGTTGCGGCCCGCACAAGGCCAGATCGTGAAAAACTTTATACGAACCTGGCGACGTCCTTCCAGCAACACACGCTTGTGGGAGAGAAGGCCGTGCTCTATTATGGCTTTGCTGGCCTGTCTGAGGAAACTAAGCAAATACATAAGAGAGCAGTCTACAAGAAAGTTGGAGACCATATCCCCTTATCCCAATTCTCAGCAGTTTTCCCTTTCGCAGTCCACGATCAAGAAACATTAAGATCTTTGGAGAATACGCCACCGACCTTAACTATATGCTACCCCGAGGCGAACGGCGTCTTCTTTTTATTTTCCTCGGTGCGCTCCTTTAACGAACGCGTGCCTCTAGACCGAACACTATTTGATGATGATGACCAAGCCAAACTAGCTGATTACTCCGAATTAATAGGAGTTCGATCAATACGACGACAATGCTACGACTATATCATATACGATACGGATCGCGAGTTAGTTGAGGTGCGCATCGACTGCCCTGATGGCATGCCGAGCGTGCAAAAGCAAACCGCATTGCAAAAACTCCAAGCCGCCTTCAAAGATCTAAACATTTTTCCTGATGGATGGTCTCCTTTCGGCACAACACCACATAATTTCCATTCCCTAATGGAAAGATTATACAAAACCAGTGGCGAAGGGACTGTATTTCAACTGGGCTTTACAGCTAGCACCGAAAAAACCTCATCTAATAACGGTGCGAGCTTATTAAGACGAAAGAATGTGGACCTACGTCGGGATGAGTTTCATGTGGGCGGAAAAAACAATGTGAAGGATTTAAGCGTTTATACTATCGGCGTCGAGTGGAAAAGCGACTTCGGGATCAACAATCCCACGCTAATCGTTCCCGGGAGCGTCCGAATGCTTTATTCTTCCCCTGTTATCTTTCCTGAACTCTACATCCGCAACTGCATGACTATTGCGCAGTATGCTCTTATCACAGCGAAAATTGATAAATATTTCGAATGAGAAATCTCTTGGAACAGTTCAAGAAAGACTGGGCTAATGATGAACTCGTGGCCGAGATATGCACACGTTTATATAACTATTTGGAAGATCCAGCAAATAGATTGGATCACTTCAGTTTTTATCATCTTGCCAATGCCACTCGGCTCAATGATGACAAAAGATTATCGAAAGCATTGCAGTACCTCAGTTCGCCAAGATGCGAGGTATTAACACAAATTTTTTTCTACTTTGATATCGATGAGTCGTGGGAATTTGAGTCCGCGGATATGATTGATTTTTTTAAGGAGGGAAGATTCGCTCATCCACGCACTGGCGCGGTGATGAATTTAGATGCGATTTCAGTTGCTTTCGCGATCGGAAAACACTTCCTTGAAGCGAGGCAAAAGCTATGAAGCATATAGGAGCCGGAGCGTTCGCTCAAAATCTCGGGGGATTAAGCATTGCTGCTCGCTACCAAGAACGGAATGTTATTGCTGGCAAGTCGGAGTATGAGCCGTTTGTTGAACTGCTTTATACTGACATAAATGACTTGATCAACCATATGCAAGCAAATCCGCAGCGCCGACACGCACTGGGTGAAGACAGTCTAACGGAAGAACTTATTATGGGTCTATCAGTTGCGGGCTATGACGCCTCGCATGATACTTCAGCCGGAGGTCACGTTGATATCACAGTTAAGCTTGGCCCACATTCATGGATAGGCGAGGCGAAAAAGGACCAAAAATATTCCGACGGCTACCGTCAACTTGTAACACGTTATCGGCCCGCCTCCGGAAACTTTGACCATAATCATGGCGGTATGCTTTTATACTGCACGAGCCAGACAGATTTATTAACACTTAGACAGCGCTGGAAGGAAAAATTTGAAGAAGACTTTAAAGGATCCTATTCCCCTTTGAATATTACTGACTGTTCAAAAAGCCGCTACGCGTTTTACTCGAGTCATAAACATCCGGTTTCTGGTCATGATTGGGTAGTACGACATATGCTCGTCGGCCTCCAGTTCGTACCTCAAGATGCCTCAGCGCGAGGTGTACAGGCGCGCAAAGCCAGCGTTAAGAAACCTCGGCGTAAGAGAACAGCCAGTGCAGCTAATATAAATGTACAAAAAACGTTGAAGTCTAGCACATAATCTTTGTGCTTTTCCGCTATCCGATTAATTTAATTTAGCGGATAGCGGATAAAAACTCCTCCATAATTCTTATTATTACAGTTTAGCAATGCGTAAGTTTGGCAAGGCAATCAGCCCCCCCCCCCCTATTAATCGTTATAGTCCGGCTCAAACTGACTTTTAAAGTTACGCTCAGCTTCGTCAACAGCAGATTCAATATCAGCTTCAGTATATAGGCCATAGAATGTAGAGGGCTCGAAACGAGTCGTCGCGGTAAACATATTTCCTAGATTACAAGACGCTAGCTTTGAATACCCTACAATACGAAGTCCGCATGCTACACACTCAAAACCCGATGGCAATTGCCCCTGTTTTTGCTCAATTCCATCATCATCTGCTAGCGTAGTTACTGGTCCAGTAGGCGTTCCGAACACTAACGACTCGCATCCGCAAGCTGGACAATTCACTCTGTGGCCAGTATGACGCGAAGCCCAAAGACGGGCGCGCTGCGTAAGCAATTCCTTATCGGCCTCAGATTTGTCTGCCCAAACCTTCTTATAAGCGGCGATATCGGTACTAACACTTTGAGCAGCTTGATCGGAGAGAGAATCGATGAGCCCACGAATGTGGGGCACATCATCAAATATGTCACTAAGCTGTCGATTCATGGAGACAAGGAAAACTTCAGCCGCATGATAAAACCTTGGCAACCAGGATGATGAGCCATAGCCTGCGAACGCAAACTCCCCAGAGTGCAATTCAGAATTACGCTTATCAAAGTGCGAGGCACAAAAATTAATTACCTCCTGTGTTACTCTAGCATCAAATTCACCGAGCCTTGCAAGGACCTCTTTAACGCCGATTGAACTAGGATTGAAGCGTTTAGCCGTAGGATTTTTTCCAAGCGCGAATGAAATGTTTCTCCAACTCTTTTCATCTGCAAGTAGTACTGGTGAAACATTGGACAGAGCTGCACGAGCCAACAACTCAAGTAATACCGCTGACCAAAGTGCCAGCTCCCCCGTTTCACTCTCCGCAGCCATCATCCGATCGGCGTATATCTGCGCCTTGGAAAACAGAGCTTCAACAGACCAGACGTGTGCCTCAATTTGAGATGCCATAAATACTCTCCAAATAGATTCGTTCGATTGATCTTTTCCGGTCAGCGAAAGGTACAGCACTTCGCCCGTGCAAACACCGCCAATTATCTATAACTAATGTCGTAGTTTGAAGCGCCAAATTTATTGAAGTAGAAGAAGCCCGACAAGTAGATGATCGAAAGATTTCGGCGCAAATACTGGCTTGGGTGTTGGCTGGCCGAATAAAAATCGGGTCCCACCTGAGACTAAACGCTAACGTTCGCGATATGCGAAAAGAGAGCGCTGTAGTAACCCTAGACTGTCTAGGAAAAAAAAGGGCACGCTGAGTTACCGATTGTGGCAACAAGCCACTCAGTGTTGGGGCATCTAAAACGAATGTACTCACCATTCCTAGCCCCATACGACCTCGCAACAAAAGGTAACGGGGCGGCACTATCCAATGTGCAAGGTCTGTATGTAGAGGATACTCCTCAAAGCCAAAATTACCGTGATACCGATTTAATTCTTGCCTGCATTTCTCTTTTGGAGTCAATACATCAACCGAGCGATTAGGATAATCCTTGCTTAACGCATGCAAGTTCAATACGCTCCCAATTGTTTCGGCAAAACCTAACGTACTTGCACTGCGGGAGACATTGACACATACAGTGAAGCCAAATCTTCGCAAATTTTCGAGGTCAACTGGCGCTAACATATAAATATAACACCAAAATCTTGGACGGCACACATGTTAATTTTTATTTATTTTTACTTCAGCAGCAAGATAATGAACGAAGAAAGGAACACTTATAAAGTATCGCACGCGAAGGGGCAAACGCACGTATCGATCGATTTGAGTTCAAAGGTTTACTCTTTTGACATTCAAAAACTGATAGAAGCTAGTGTACGCATATGTTATCCCGGTGGCAAGTGAAGTCGTCACGCTCAGCCGTATTCGTTAGCGACCTTGTCTGAAGTGCAGATGCTATAAAATTGAGTGGCCCAACTGAGCCTACGCTAAAACGCCGATATACTATCGAAGAATCGATATCAAGTGGAATGTTCTCAAATCGCTGTAGAAGTTTCGCTCGCCTTTCCCGAAAGCAATCAACGCAGTATTCGTTACTATCTTCATTTTGACTATTGAACTGCCAACCCTAACTCCGATTACATGCGTTTATGGAGACTAATAGCCTCTTTAGACTACCGAGAAACTATGCAATGAACGATATACCTAGAGACATTGATTTTATCAAAATGATAACATTTCGTGAAATAAAAAACCGCGTACTCACTAAGAGAAACGCGGTTTTAGTACATAGTAGTACGTCGATTCAATTCTTGGCGGAAGCGGTGAGATTCGAACTCACTAACCTCAATTCCCTTTAATTTCAAGGACATATACTACACCCAACACAGCATTTTGTCACACCATTTTGTCCCATCGCCCACATTGGCCAAGTGCCGAAACCTCCGCTTCGATTTGGGCTAGAGCAGTAGGTCACACGTCCTACCTTTGCCATGCCACAGCGTAGATTAAACAGCGCAAATAAACAGTCGCGCTAGGCGGCTGCTACCGCGACTTTTGCCCTTTCTCAAGTAATGCTTTGTAAGGCGTCTTCTCATTAAGTTCTGCGCTGCGCGGCCCACCAAGCAGGTGGAAGTCCGGCTCCGACCAGGACGCAGGCGTGAAGCCGATTGCAGGAAATGGTCGGGGGTCTGACAAATAATGTGTTCGCTGAGCCTCGGTTTCGCTCGCCTCTCGATAATGGCGCAAATCTGGCATTCGAACACGCTACGAACACAGAGATAGCAAAGACGCTCGTCACTTACTCCAGTCAGCCCAAGTTAGGTGAAAACTGTTCAATGGGTTCGTGTTCCTTCGGGAGTCCGCGAGCATCATAGACACTTCAACATCGGTCGGGCGCCAACGGAGTAAACGCGTTCCAGACAAATCCAAGTGAGCCAGAACACATGCCGGGTGGCGTTTGATGTCGCGCTTAATCCTCGCGGGACTGCGGCCTGTCACCATCGCTAGCTCATCTAAATCCAATAGATTATCCATTGTCACTCCTAGCAAGGTTTCCGCGACCAAAATATGAGTATCCACGTAACAATAAGTATAGAAAATCTGTCTAAAAAAGCTTAGGGTGAAAAAAGTGAGCGTTGCCAGAAATAATTTAACGGAGACGGCGGAAATGGCTAAAACACTGAAGCGGGCAGCTCTATACATATCATCGGTGCAAGACACCTCAACTAGGAAAGATGCAAGATGACTGACCTGAAATGTATTGAAACCAATGAATCGCTAAGCTTTTACCTGCCATACGAACTAAATGCAGGGTTCAAAGTTCTGTTTAAAACCGCGCGCTGGAACTCAAGCATAAAAGCCTACGAGGCCAAGAATACTACTCAGAACAAGAACAAGTGGAAGCTGTTCTTGGAACACGCTGGCGAGGCGAAATCTGCACTCAAAGCTTACGATGTGCTTGAGCCTTCGATGAGCGAGATAGAGAAGCTGTGCGAAGAGTTAAAAGTCTGTACGAAAGAAGCAACTTCAAAACTACAGCGAGCACGAGAACAAATAGCGCTGCTTACACCGGAACATGAACGGCTCGTAGCGCAGTACAGTAAAGTTGCAAATGAGTTGAAGGATGTCGAAATTCAACGCGAAAAATTAATTGCCCCCGTTCTTGACCTGTACCGGAAGCATGGATTTGACGCGATAATGCTCGAATATCAGTCCGGCGCTAGGCGCGGCTATGCTGGCAAAGATAAATGTAGCGCGGCTGAAGAAAAACTTCGATTACTGAGAAAAGAACTCAAATTGTCGGGCTTTGTTGTAAAAGGAATGTCTGAGCTGTTAGAAACCTCCTTAAATCGCGCAGACCAACTCCTAGAGCGGTCAGAACGGCTGGCAAAAAATAAGCTTACCGGAATCGAACCTTACATCGAGAAGACTTCGAACCTGTAAAACTACGGAATCCATTTGAACTTCATTTAGGAGAGCTGCGTCGCCTTCGGCAAAGAATTTTAGCTCAGAATGTGTTTGAAAAACCATTAGGTTGAATGCGGCCCGCGATGCGGGCCCCCCTTATTCTTCCTACATTGCTTCAACGATATGCATCTTTGCGCATACCGCTGATACCTATCTGATAGGTTCCTTTGTAAGGCTACCAACAAATGACGAATGATTGACGATGTTACGTGAGACACCGCGTGTCAAGCGGCGATACCATAAAAATCCAGACAGATGCATAATTTACCGTCGCTAATTTCAGCGCTGAAATCTGCGCTTTAGGCGTTGACGTGTGTGGTCTACAATGAAAACTCGTCGGCACGTATCAGAATCATTGAGTGTCTGTGTACTGCCCTTCGGGTTACTTACTTTTAGCAGCTCATCCTACACATCATAGGTTTCCTTCAAATTTCAGCGCTGAAATCCGTTTATCTTCGATACAACGTGTAGCGAACGGAACGTACTCCATAGTACGAATGTACCGATTCGGTCAGCAAGCAATGGCTTCGTTTAAGTGTGGTAGGCCTTTACTTCATCTATTGCTTTATAGAACGTAAGGCCGACTTTTGCTGCCGATTTCAGCGCTGAAATCTCCAAGACGCTCTAGTGCAGACCAGCCGGACCGTCCCTGATAGTACGACTTCAAAGACACGGGCTCGACTGACAGATTTTGTAAAAAGTGCTGCCTTCAGGGCTGATGCGAAATCATTCTTGAGCGGCCAACTGAGACCATGCTGCGTGTCCCGGCAATTTTCAGCGCTGAAATTCACAATCGCGTTGATGCGAGCCGCCGAGGCGGCCCTAATAGTACGACTCTCTCGACATTGTTAGAGGTCGATAAATTCGACCTAGGCTTCCCATTTATCCACAGAGCTTAGCAGCAAAGTTCCAAAGCGAGGTGTAGTATGGCTCCGCAAATTTCAGCGCTGAAATCGTTTTACACCAGTTTTGCGTCAACTAGGCGTTACGCTAATACAAACGCGGCAACATAAACCAGCATCGAATTTTTCTGGATGCTTAATGCCTGTCGGGCAGGAATGAGCTTAGCCAATTTCAGCGCTGAAATTTTCCGTATCCAAGACTCTCGGACTGGTGACTAACCGTCTAAATGCTACCGCATGACGCAATTTGAAGGCCGGTCGATAATGCCTAAGCTCCATGCATCGAATGCTACAAAAACTTAGTACAACGCCCGTGCTATTAGAAGCACTGGCGCAGTGCATCGATTGAACTGTCGCGCCCTACGTTTTTTCACCATTAGCTCACGTTTTTGAACTATTTTTCCTGACATAACCTCCTTTTTGCAACAACGGCAGCAGAATTGCTTGCGCTTTAGACAGTTCCTGCCATTGTTTCCCTATGGCACTACGAAGGCCGTTGGGCGAATTGGGAAGCCCCGCTTCTCGTACAATTGTTGCCGCAAGCTCAATTTCTGACACTGCACCGGACATCAGTTTTGTTACTCGAGCTGATGTGTCCGAGGTGGCACCAACCGAGTCTACCTCGGGCAAAATGCTAAGCTCCGCTCGGATTTTCTTTATCTTCTCAGCATCGCAGCCGACTTGATACTCGCGACAGACCGCTACCGCATCAGAGAGCAAACGTAAAGCATCCGCTAGTCGCCAGCCAGGGTCACACTCGTGCTCTTGAGCCAACCTCTCTCGTTCTTTTCTCTCCGTGCGCGCAGGTCCGAAAATGCGACGCTCAAGATATTCCAACTCTTCGCTGGTATAGCTGTATTCCTCCTGCATTGCCTGCGGCACCTCTTCTGCGTCTATCGGAAGCGTCCCTGCGCTTTTGTACACTCGTTTTCTGTGCACGACTTCTTTGTCTTCACATAACGCTCGGTATCGAACTTCATCGACGCTCGTTCGCGTCAAGCGCCATCTATCATTTTCAATTTTCGCGTACATCAGTTTCTCCGCAGTTAAAACCTGTATAGCAATCGGCACGGCTTCGCCGTCAGCGTGGAAAATTAACCGTAACCACTAGTGCCCGTATCTCGAGGCGCGGTGACGGCACTCTTACCATCGGCTAGAACAACTTCATTTCGCGTCAGGCCTGAGGGCGCTGAGCGGCAACCGTTGGATAACCAGCGGCGGGCGGGACGGCGTTCAGCCGTCGCCATTGACAGACCGTTAGGCGTGCATAGGTCGCAGCGGAACCGAAAGAGCGTTATCGCGAGAACAGCTGCTCGCGAACGTGGCGGGCTGAGGCGGGGCGAAACCCCGCCGCCGGACAAGCGCGTGAGCGCTCGGCTGTTGGCCGTAGGCGTTCTGGCGCGGGCCCCCAAGTTGCGACGACGATACAACTGCTCGCAACTTGGGGAAGCCAGGTGTGCACGCACGCAGGTTCACGGCTGCATGCCGACGGGCCATGTGAACAGGGTGGCCTTACAGGTACGGTAGGGGTCCGGCGGCGGGGTTTCGCGCAGGCGAAGCCTGCCCGAGTGCACGTTTGCCTAGACAGACGTCGCGACGAATACACAGATGATGCGCGCCCCAGCGCGCAAGGCAGGACAAGGGGACAGCACAGTTGCCCTGCCCGCGTCCGGCCGTGCATCGTTCCCTCGAGCGCACCAACAGTTGCTTTTGCGCGAGCGGTGGAGGTTATTGCATCGACGTAGCACGGTACCTATACGAGGGAGCTAGACAGTTCGCGCAAAGGTTCGCGAGCGGTCGACGGCCACCTTCGAAAACATCCATTTTTAGGAGTACCAATGAGACACGTCCCATTTCGGCGACCCGCAGTATCCTCACCTCAACAATCCCGACAAAAGTCACCTCCGCGCCAGGTCGAGCGCGGATTGACGAAGTATGTTCACGCGTCCATCTTGAGGCAAAAAATCGAGTTCCGTGCGTTGATGTGCTTAAATCGCTTTCGCTACGTACGTGCCATAGACATCGCTATTGATTGTTTTGCTGAACGGCCATACGCAGCAGCACGCCACGCGGCGCGGTTAGCAATCAGAGGACTAGTCAAAGGCGGCTACGCGCTGAAATACCGCACCAAACGGCACCATACAATTTACGCGCTGACAGCCGCAGGCGCCAGACGGCTTGTCGAGGCATCCAGCAGTAGCATAGACGCCAGGTCGAGCATTCGCTCGGCAGCGAATCTTACTAATCCTGAACATTTGCTCTGGGCGAACTTCACAGTGCTTGCCTGCGAAGCTCGTGGTGTCCATGCGCTAACCGAATCTGAAGTCATGCGTGAGTTAAACGTTGGTACTAAAAAAATACCTCAAGCGGTCCAAGGTCTGCTGACGGTAAAGGCGCGGCGCAAAGTAGTGAACGCCGATGACGACGAGCCAACGAAAGTTCACCTTCGCCCAGATGCGTTGGCGTTCGAGGACGACGGCTTGGTTTGGTTTGAAATCGACGCAACGAAACGGAGCGAGACAAGGCGAGCGCGATTGCTAGCATTGATACGCGCACTTGGCACCCAAATTCCCCTACTACGGACCTCAGCACGGTCTCGAGGTAGCAATCACACTCTCGTTCGAATCGTGGTCTTAACGCTCGAGCCAGCAATGCTGGAAAGGTTGCGCTCCCTTATCAGGCAAGAGGTAAATAAATCAGCACGTCGAATCCTTACTGTGGATAGCGGCCACACACGACTCACTGGAGTTGAGCCAGATACGTACGCAGTATGGCGTGCAGTCTACAAGGAAGACGGTACCGAACAGGTCGATGTTTGCGTCGGCCACATCGTGCTTCAGCTAGCGCCCACCTGGCTTCCTAATTACCAAGGAAATGACCCCTTTAAAAGCAAACCGAGAGGATGGTTTGAAGAAAACTACCTTCCTTATCGCCGAGCAGCATCCTTACCTACATGGCCAGCACCGATTACACCATTTATCTAACGTGCAACATGATTAACGTGGAGGCGCAGTATCAGCCGGATGCTTAATCGTGAATGCCGCAATTTTCCTGCTCGTCGGATTCGCATCAGCGTATATCAAATCTAAGGACCAAACACTGATGTTCAACTCCGTTGCCGCCAGCGAATATCGATAGTTGCTATACGTTGTTGGAGCAGCTCAAACGTAGCTCCTTTTCTAGATAAGGACAGCACATGCAAGCATTTGCAAACGTAGCAACTCAGCCAGAACGTAAAGTAAGCAAAACCACGCAGAGAGGATATTACGAGTTTCGTGCATGCGAAAGTCAGCGGGGGGAAGACAAGTTTCCAACATGGTACACGATACGAATTATGAAGGATGAAGACCCCAAACTATTCAAGGGGGACTTCGTTAAGGTAACCGGAAAGTTAAAAGCAGATTTCTATCTTTCGCGGGAAGGCAAACCCACCGGCACGCTGCTCATCATTGCCTTTGAAGCGGCGAAGATTAGCAAGCCGGTCACTCAAATGCAAATTCAAAAAACTGAGGCCGACTTGGCCACCTCGTAGCTTATTGATGGCGTCCCTCAACGGGGCGCCTTTTTTAATTGCCAAAATAAGCTTCTTGTCCGACAAATCGTCCCGGGATTGAGGTGCTGTTCCGTGCTAGTCGCCCATGCGTGAACTGGGCAACATCTTCAGCGTACTCCTGCGTATAACACCCTCGCGACGAGCTTGCTCTTAGCCAAGATGTTATCGCATTCGTCGAAGATGCCTTGCCCAGTATCCCAACGATATAAATGTGATAGATAGCGGTGGCGTCATGTCACCTTAAAGGGCGATTTCAGCGCTGAAATTCTGAACGAATTTATGACGTTTCCCTGCCCTGCTATCGCGAGCTAAGTCTCCAGCCCCAGCTTTTGGGAGCCCGCTAGCTGTCCTGAGCCAGCGAGAAAATGCCGCTCGCTCGAAGACTGCTACCGTGCAACGTACCGATGGAACGCTGTGTCCACGATTCTCAAATTTCAGCGCTGCATTATATTCTTATCCTAATTTACGCAGAGCGCTCATTACTCCAGGTTAAATTTTTAGGCTATGTTCATCTTTCGAAACTCGTGTGCAGAAACCACTTCCTTTTCTATTGCTAATACAAAGAACTACTCTTCCGCAGTGTCGAGGCAAGGCTGCTCTGGAGAAAGCCCAGCAACCCGGCCATCGCGAGCCATGCGTGCCACATCCTCAGCCGTTCATTGCAAGAAATTATCAAATCTTCCAATTTGAACGCTGGCTTCTCTTCGCACTTATTTTCGCTCGTTTATAATCTCCATTATGGATTGAGTTACAACAATAAAGCTTAACATATTGCCCAACATCGCCAGCTGGTTACAGCATAAGTGTTTTTTAAGAAAATTATACCTAAACTAAAGTAGCGGCTTTGTTGTACAAGCATCAAATCCGAGGAAATGTAGTTTACATAGGCGACAACATTGGAGTTAATTATGTTTCAGTTTGAACAGGCAGTACAAAACATCGATGGCACCTCCAGGACAGTTAACACCACGAAGTTGCACGTCCTCGGAGTTCTTACTGATGTTTTAAAGGGTAAAGTGCGCAGTGTTCGTGGGAAGCCAGTGGACGTCCCCAATGGCCGCGTTATCGCACGACACTGCAATACCTCTGAGGGCTGGCAAATCCTCGAACAATGGCTGGATGGGCCTGGAGGAAAATACATAGAAATGTCATGGCTCACTGAAAACGATTTGTTTGTAGTAGTGACCGCTTGATTTTAGCCCACCTCATGGTGGGCTTTTTATTTTCCATGCGAAGCTCAAGCCTGTCCGCACTTTATCCTGAAACTTCAGCGCTGAAATCGCCGCTAACAGTCGGTGTCGAGCACCTGACGAGCTTACACATGCCCAGGCCGCATTGCGGCTTCTAACGACTTCTATCTAAACAAGACCCGCGTCGAGATTTCAGCGCTGAAATTCATTGTTTTGTTGCACCAGACGGCGCCAGAGCTTACGAATGGTGCTTATATATTTGTTCAGGCGACGAACGCGAGCGCTACCGCTCACGACCCAATTTCAGCGCTGAAATTTGTGCTTCAGGACGCAACACCTAGCTAAATTTGTCCTCGGTTAAAACCTCTTCACGTGCAATTGGAGTAGCTGCTCGAAACAACCGTCACAATTATTTCACCCGACCTTACAGTAGACGGATAAAAACAGGGCCATTTCTGTTCTACACGAGTTATCGGACGAGGCACGACGCATCGTCCGCCAACTAAACTATTGGAGAAATGAAATGGCTAACAAAAACTATACGATGATTCCTGGTGACTTTTGGAATCGGAAGCTCACTAAACAAATTCTGGCAAGCGGTCCGGAAGCAATGACTCTGGCGTTGTACCTGATGAGCTGCCACCACGCGACCTTCCTAGGGGTGTACAGCCTACCATTGGCTTACGCTGTGCAAGACACAAAAATGACTCTGGCGCAAGTCGAAACGGCGATGGCTGCATTGGTAACGCTGGGGTTTGCAGTTTACGACGGCAATGCTGAGATGGTCTGGGTCGTCGAATCGGCGGGCATTAGCCTTGGCGAACTGAAGGAAAATGATAAAAACGTCATCAAAGCACAGCGCGAGTTTGAAGGTCTTGCAGAGTGCACGATGCTTAAGGAGTTCCACGCCAAATATGCGAAGGCCCTCCACCTCAACCCGTTCAATGGCGCAGTCGCGGAGCTAGTGGTGGCTAACGCTTCTGTAGCGTCATCGAAAGCTCTTGCAACCCCCTCTGAAGCCCCTTCTAAGCATATAAATGAAGATGTAGACGGAGACACGCTTGAGGCTGAGGCTCCGAAGGTAGAGCCCCCGCAAGTATGCGCCACGCCTGCGGAGGCAAAGGGCGAAGGCCGCGAGGAAACGCCTACCAGGCCAAACCATGGCACATGCATTGAGACTATGCCAAATGGCGATGCCGTGCACTTCGAGCTTGACGACGCTACGTCAGCAAAACCGTCATGGCAAGCAGCTTGGGACCGACTCGTTCGAGCACGTTACACCTACTGCTGCGACAACGACGAAGCTACCCTAGACATGCTGCTCAAGAAGCTCTACCGCTTGCAAGCGGGCCGAGCGACAGAGCAGGCTATCGTAGCGGCTATTCACAACATGGACTTGGACCTGAACGATATCCAAGCGCACTACAAAGCTGTCGCACCTGCGCTGCACGCTGAGTAATCAAAAGTCGGGAAGGCCCCGCCATGGGGCTCTCGTGCTGTGTACGTTAGTATTGCCACAGGGATACCAATGGAAATTGAAAAAGTTATAGGGTTGCACGTTTGGAATCGCCAAGAGCAGGTTGAAGCTGAAGACTTGTTTTTGAAAGAGCTTGTCCGGTGCATTAAGTCTGCGAACGCGCATGACGGCTTTACAGAAGTAATGAAGCTGATGCGCACCGTTGTACGCGCCTACGACGAAGAGAAGGCTGAGTACGAAGTACTGGGTGCTACTGGCGCCGCTGCTCTAGCTCAAGAGCTACGCATCATGACCGTCGACAAACCGTATGGTCAGTACAAGATGAGGCTCAAGCCTGTCCGGGTCTTACCGTGAACTTTCAGCGCTGAAATTCTAGCTAAAAGTCGTTGTCGAGCACTTTATAAGCTCGCACACGTTCCGGCCGAGTTGCGGCTTCTAATATTTTGCCATGCTCATCGGCGTCCGGGTCAGCTAGCGCCTTGACGCTATCGAGCAATCCGAGCGCCCACAGTACAGACAGCACACTACCTATCGAGGGGCCTTGCGCCCCTTTTTCTATTGCATATACCGTCTTGCGTGTTATGTCGCACTTCATCGCAAGCTCGTCTTGTGTCAAGCGACGCCGGACCCGGGCAGTGCGTATGTTGATGCCGAGCGCTGTCAATGCATCACTAACTTGGCGCGGAGTGTTCGAATTTTTGTGCAAGGTATTACCCTCTAGGCCAAATAACGGGTAATATCTTACCCACATTACGGGACCTTTTTCGGCTTGAGTTGCTCCTCAATCTTAGCGTTGTAAGCGTCGTAGTCGAAGGTGCTCCGGTCAAAGGGCTGACGTTCTCCGAATTTTCGAGGCTCACCGCTGGGCTTACCATTCTCGAAGTCCGGAACCCCATGCTTGGTAAGATATTCATCGAGAGTGCCATCTGCCGCTATTTGAGCCAAGTCAGCCAACGTCACTGCTGAGGTGCTTGAGGCTTTTTTCATAGTAACAGTTCGCTCGTATTTAATTATCTGTTTGCCAAAGCACAGCCGCCTACGGATGCGGCGGGTTCCGGTGTTAATAACGTTATCACGCGGGATTTGTGTGCTGCGGCCTTCGTTGTATTCTCGGACAGCTTGGCTAGGGAAGACCAATATCCCAAGCTTCTCAAGAACCTTAGGTGCTAGAACCGCGAGGGGACGTACAGGTATGGGCTTACCGCTCAGCGAGCTAAGTTTGGCCCTAGCGTAGACTCCGACGCCAAGGCGTACGAGCAGTCCGACATCCAGTAGAGTGTGGAGCGCACGAGATACCTGCCTTTCGCTACCAAAGCTCGCAAACTCAGTTCGCAGGAACACGTCGGCGGGACTCGCCACCACATAGCGTCTTATAGCCTCAGTTTTCGTCATCAAACGCTCCAAATTTCAGCGCTGAAATTCATCGGTTCGTAGGGTACGTAAACGCTGTTCAATCCACTCTTGTTCAGGCTTGGAAAATTCCCACTCCCCGGTCTTAATTTTCTTCGAAAAGGCGGCAAGGGTCTGCTGTTGCGTGGACTCTTCAGACCAACTGGGGTATTCCACCCGTTTACGAGCGCAGTATTTCATGAGTTGCTGCGACATGTCTTCACACACGTCGTATCGCTCTGCCCTGCTATCGCAGTCTTCTTTATAAATGCCAAGCCGCGTCAATACCGCAACGACCTTTGGCTGCGCTCCGCCGACCACGCCTGGGATTGGATGAGGGAAGTCTTCAGGAATATATGCCAAGTCAACCTCCATATTCAATGCACCAAGTACGAAGCGGAAATAAGCGTATGCTATCACAGCTTTTGGCGCGAAATAGAAAGTTTCCTTTCTATGCCAACGAAACCGTTGATAAGCTAGCCTATGTAGTAACTCGTGGGACAGCATCACGTCCACAACCGTAACGATGCCAAGTAAAAGCGAGCCGTCGCACGTCCAATTGTAGAAGCTGCTCGATACACTAAACGAAGAAACAGAGAGATTTCACCTTTGTAGAAATAATGATGAATTAACTCCAGAAGACTCGCACACTTGTGAGTCATGCCACTTGAGAATCACCCTATTCCTCCAAACGCGACACTGAAAACTGTCTTAACAAAAGGAGACACCGGCAGAAATCTGTCGATGCCGTTTCAACATTCTTCCAAACATGTCAGCATCAAAAATCTCTTCCAGTTAAATCATTCTTTATGTACGGCAAGTAGCACTCAAATAGTTCGCGGCATCTTATTTCAAAAATTTCAATGCCATAAGCGGAAAATGCTGCGGGATTTAGAGTAATATCAGATTAATTGGGCCTCCGAAAAATCGCTTTGATACAATAAATATGCTGCGACCATTAATATTTTTAGATTTCGACGATGTGTTAGCTATTGACCCTTATAAAAATAGCGCAGAAGGCATGTTCGCATCTCGAACCGGATTTATCGATGACGCGGCTGGCCTTTGGCGAGGTTCATTTCACGAACCTGCGCGCTCGAATCTACTTAGACTACACGATGAATTCGAACCCGAGTACATAATCACCTCCTCATGGACGACGTTTCTGAGCCGCGAACAGATATCTAAAATATTGCTTTTAACAAATCTGAAATTCGTCGACAGAAACTTGCATTATGCATGGACGACCATTCGTGAAGACAATTCGTATAGGCTGACTGAGATAGACAATTGGTTGAAAATTAACAACACAAATGAGCCACGCCCGTATCTTATACTTGACGATGATTTGAATGGCCAGTCGCTTTCCGGTTCACATCTTGAAATCAATTCAGTGCTGTGTGAACCATGGGCAGGCTTCACTGCGGTCAAATTAAAGCTAGCTCAGCTTATCCTACGTCGTCAGGTGTGAATCAACCATAAGCATTCACTCAAAATTTTATCGATATTTTTATTTCAAGTTATACTGAAATTTAAAATATTCTACCAGGCCACAAAATAACGACGACCAACTGTACATTGAGCTGCGCCGATATTCCCAACACGCATCGGGTAGGCCACATCGAGGTCAGCTGCTTCGAGCCATCCAAGCTCGTGCGTTCGCCAAACAAGGGTTGGCCCACCACCGTTACGAAATTTCAGCGCTGAAATCAACGGTGTCTCAGCCATATTCTAAGTCGGTTCGCCGCCCGAGGATTTCTGAGAAATGTTCCATTACTGTTGGCTCATGACTACCGGGCTCAAGATTTAGAAGCTTACGGTCCAGAGCATTCAACAGTTCAACATAGCACAACTTTGTTCAGCGCTGACGGTCTAGTTCGAGCCCTTTCTCGCGCAGACAAATGCGAATGCATATACATTACTGGCTGGGTTCGACTACTTCAGAATGTGATGGTCGCTGCTCGCCAAGCGATGCCCTAGGATGGGCCGAAAGTGACTACTGGAGTCATGAAATTTTAGCGCTGAAATCTTGCACGGCAGTTCCCGATACCGGACGGTCTGCCCGTATTAGTCAATAGGCCAAAGAGACTGCGTGAGATATCGGCGAGTAACGTTGATGCGTCCTCAACCCTCCGACATCCTAATCGAACTTCTACACGTTATTCTGAATAGGCAATTCGGCGACTTAGAATCATCTTTTCACCATTATAAAGATAATGGTGAAAGTGAGAGGGGCGAATATGGTGGTCCGGTGCCACTTTACGGCTCATCTTGACGAGTTTGACCACGAGAAGATGAGCCATTCTCGCTCTTAGCACCTATGTACATCCCTCCAGAAGTGAACACTACGCCAGACTCTTGTCTCAATTTAGAAACAATGCTTTCCCCATCATAAGTCATTACAGCCCCAGCGATTCTCTCCATTTTAAGAACTTTTGAGATATTTAAAAGAAGGTTTTCCTCATAAGAAAAACCTTCGACCCTACGCATTAAAAATCCTACCGTTCGACTCACTTCAACAATGTTTCGATTCGAGGCAAGTCGAAGAATTCGCAACACTTTGCGCCTGAATATATTCAAAAATTCCTGTTTATCCATAGAGGCACTGTAAGCCTCTTCGGCCGCAAGGTAAATTCCAACCCGCACCCGAATTCGGCTTTCACTTTTTAAATATCGGTTCGGAATGCCGAAAACATATTCGCTAAAAATATTACTTTCCGTGCGCGCCCATTCCGTATCACCATACCGAACAACATCCGGAACAGTACCTGCAAGCGCCCGAAATTGGTCAACCGTTTCAAGAATAAGCAAAAGCTTACATACACTGCCAATTAGTTCGATTGTGGAAATTTCCTCGGTTCCAGTGTTGTCACCTGGTGGGTCAACTACTGTAATCGTCAATGCTTCGTTTGCATCTACGCTTGTGTGCACACATACTGCGGTCTTTACGCTTTTGGGAAACTCGGCGCCAACGAAATGAATGCATGGCAAACTGTCTAGTTGCGCTAGCCCTTGGACAATTCGCATCCAACGGTCGCTAATCGCCCCGCCTTTACTCTCAAACACGTGCCAGTCTCGATTATTTGAATGCGCCAAGTAGTCAGGATTTTTTTTGGACGTTGGTGAGAATTTCACCGGTGCAGGATTTTTGTTTACCGCTTTAGAGTAAATACCAGCATGAAGGAAAAGATTTAGTCCGTCTCCTCCGGCCCGCAGCCATAGCCTAGCTGCAACATATGAGCCGATTCCTCCTAGGATGAATGACAAAGCACCTTTTTCAGATGCTTCAATCTGTTCATACATAGATTTGATAGACAATGCCCTATTTTTATCTCTTAAAAGACAAGACGTAGCTAGTGCAACACGGCTCAACAGATATCGCGCCAAGTCACTCGCCTCTTGCTTATTCATGGCCAAATCTGAAGTCCATAGGTCGCGCCGTCCGTACCCTCCCTCCAGCGCAGCCTGAATAATTTCGACGCCCGTTAAAATATGCTTACGAGGTAGGCTCCCCGTTGTTCGAAGAGTAATTTGGTTTATCGTTTTGAAATTTGAATCGATAAATGAAAATGGCTTCCTGTATTCCAAGAGGCCATTTTTCCCCAAAGTTTTGGAGTGAACTGTTTTACTCGATTTAGACTTAGGGAGATAATAAAGAAAATTATTACCAGCAAGTGATATCGCCATTAAAACTTTTGTACTTCTCGAGAAATTTGTTTTTCAAGTGAAATATATGGATAAACAATGTAGCGCCGTTAATAGTCACCCCCAAATAACTGACTACTACTTAGTTTCATAATAGACCAATTTTCAAAAAAAAAGGCGCTAAAGGTAGTCAGAAATTTCGGCACAAGAGTTTTACCAGTCGAATCTGATTTAACCTATTTTTCATATAGATATTTCTGAAGATGTAAATTCAACATGTGCCGCATCATTCGCTCCGGATTATGAGTGTTGCCATGAATGAGGCTATTCAACATTTCGAGCATAAATCGAGTTGATATTAGAACATTGACTTTTTTATCATAACCCGAATTGTACTGCAACCTGAAGTGTTTTAACATATTATCGGTGGGCTTTTCCAATTCAGTTCTATATATTAGAAAGGCAATGTTTCCATAGTGAGGTTGATTGAGGTAGGATGCAGTCTGACGCAACTCATTTACACCGATATCACTGTAATTTTTAACTTCAAATACAACTAGTCGCGCGCGATAATCTTCTAATATTCTCTTCCAAAAATAGGTATCTCCGCAATTTTCGGCCACAATGTCGCGCCGTTCTGGCGCATTTCCATTGGGATGCAACTCAACGCTAATAAAACTTTTCCCGAATAAGAGTGAAATGCAGGACTTGCACCAGACTTCGAACAATCCTGCTCCGTCCTCGCCGTCATAAATAAAATCCAGCGATGCAGCTAAATAGTGCCCTTCTCGCATGTTGGAGTACAATTTTGAAGCAAAAAAATTTGCGGTGTTCAGGTCACGCCACGGATTCAGTTCATTCAAAAAATCTTCGTCAAATATAAAGATATTTTCTTCTTCGAGGTACCATGCCGGACTACCTTTTCTCCACTTTAAAAATTCAATTTCATTGCATGCTGCCAGAATATATTCCGCAATTCCGAATCCTAGACTCTCATATATTCCAAAATGGTTACCGCCGTCACTGGTCAAAAGTGTAACGTATTTGGAACCGGTAAAAACTTCGAAACCGTACGGACAATTTCGCCCCAACTTCTCAGACTGATGTTCAAGAGACAAAAAGACAATGTCATGCCCCAGATAAATACCATTTTTTTGACGCATGCATATTCTTCCAGCAATCTTATCCGAAATATCTAGCGCACGCCCTTCTAGATAAATAAGGGGAAGTCCAAACGCAATATCCTCTAACCGGGGAATTTGTTCAACTATCAACAAAGAAATATCGCGAGCATTTTCCCTCACATCTCCTCCAGACTTTAAATTTCAGCGATAATAATATCGACACTGAAAATTCTAACTCACTACATTTCATCAACTTTACGACCTGGCATCGATATATGCCACTTATAGTTCGGCGTTGCACACAATTGGTGAATCATAATAATAATTTCAGTGCAAGATACCGGGGACGCCTTGAAACACTCGGCCAAGACTATCTTATAAACATCGAAGACTTTATCCGCAATTTCATACTGGAATTAGTTCGAACTCAAGCAGTTACGCATCTAGTCCAGGGTTCACTACTGGTGATTTTTCACCATTATGCGGATAATGGTGAAAACTCATCATTGGCAGACTCCAATGGTCGATACTTACGCGCGCACGTTTGAATTGCGCGCGTCATTAATAATTTCCAGGTCTAGTTCACAACCTTAGACATTAGGTCGTCAATGTTTCGCGCGACCAGATACGAGGCTGGACTTTCACCAACTGCTAAGGCTTGGAAGTGGGCTTCACCACAGCGAATCTTGGCACTTTCCTTGTCGCGAAGGTCTTCCGCGAAAAGGCTGCCCTTGGTTTCCACTACGAAGTAAAGCTTCTCTGCGCCGTCCACATCTACCAATACTGCCCAGTCGGGGTTATAAGTACCAAGGGGCGTGGGAACTCGGAACCAGGATGGCAGCTTGGCGTAGACCTTCACTGCCTCGTTCTTTTCTAAGTCTTCGGCAAAGCCTTTTTCCACGCCGCCCGAGTCATAAACCACGTACTCGTAGACCGCCTTGGTCACGGGTAGCATGTTTTTCAGGTAACCGGTCAGTTCTTCTTGATTAAACAGTTCCTGTGCGTAGAAGGCGTCGTCGCCGATACGCTGGTACTTGATGCCATCGACTAGCGCCATCCGCTTCGCCCGATTGACCGAATCGGCCACCAGGTCGATGAACTGCTGCGGATTCTTTTTGAAGTCGTCCAGGCGTTCACTCTCCGTCAGGATGCGGACCAAGCTGCGTCGGGTCAGTTGTGTACGGTCCTGCAACTCAGTCAGAATGTCTGGCAGTTCGATGTCCTGCTCTTCAAGGATGATAGGGGCAGACGACGCGGTTTCATTGGTATCGACACCGCCCTTGCCAATGGCCAAATCCGCCTTGCGCCATTGCAGGCGGGTCTTAGTAACCACCGGCAGGTCCTTCACCGCCTGAATACTGGCTGCTAGCAGCGCCTCGTTGTCGAATTGCACCCGGTAGGTGGTCTTGTGTTTAATTCGGTCCCACAGCGCCTTAAATTCAGCACTCTGCAACACTGCTTGGCGGGTCTTGATGGGCTTGCGTTCGTCTGCATTCTTTACCGTTAGGCCACCCGCCAGCTTCTTCAGTACCTCGCCGATTTCGACCATTTGTGACACGAACTCTTCCGGGAGGGTGAAGGTCTTGTCTTTCAATGCCGTGCGCAGGGCGTCCTGCACCTTGCCCTTGGCATCCACCATGCCAGACTCATGCAGATAGGTCCAGATTTCCTCGGACTTCTCCACGCCCAGCGGCTTGGCCTCGCCGTTGGCATCCAGCACTCCAATGGCGGCGAATTGATGTTTCTCGACGATGCCAAAACGAATGCCGGTGTCGGCCTCGATTTCCTTCTGCAGGTTGGCGGCAAAGTCCTCATAGCTTTCGGTTGCCACCACGGTCAGCGTATTAACCTCAAAGCCACGCTGGCGCTCGCCATTCTGGTTGACGCACAGGCGCAGGCCGCGACCAATTGTCTGCCGACGCTCGCGCTCCGAGCCAATCTCGCGCAAGGCGCAAATCTGGAACACGTTGGGGTTATCCCAACCTTCACGCAGGGCGGAGTGGGAAAAGATAAACTTCAACTTAGTTTCGAAACCTAGCAGCTTTTCCTTGTCCTTCATGATGAGGTTGTACGCCCGCTCCGCATTGTCCCGGCTGGTTTGATTGCCCTCACTAGTGTCCTGCCACCGGCCCTTCTTGTCGATGGAAAAGTAGCCGTCGTGCACCTCTGCCGCCTCAAGGCTCAGGTCCACTTCGCCGAACAGGCTACGGAACTTGGGCTTTGACGCCACCGCCTTGTATTCGGCTTCGAACATCTGAGCGTACTTGCCTTTCAGCGGCACGCCGTTCGCGTCGTAATGGCGATAATGCTCCACCACGTCGATGAAGAATAGCGAGAGCACCTTAATGCCCAGCGGGTTGAGCCGAAGCTCCTTGTCCAGATGCTCTTCAATAGTACGACGAATCATCTGACGCTTAACCGCATCCTCATCCACACCGCCAATGCCCTCGCCAATACGTAGGGGTGCCTCTTGATTGCTGAACTGTACGTACTCGTCGCCCTTACGGCAGCCAATGTCTTCCACCAGAAAGCCCGCATACAGCGAGCGGTTGGTGTACTGCACCAAGTCATAGCCTGCCTGCACCGTAATCTGCTCCCTGGAGACAGACGTACCGCGCTGCATATCGACTTCCAACACAGCTCGGATTTTGTTGGCTTTATTACTGACCGAAACTAAGCGCACGTAGGCCTTGTTGTGACCGCCCTCCACAGCAGCGGACGCCACCTCAATCTGCTTCACTAGCCTACGCTCATAGGCATCGACCGCATCCAACCGGAACACCTGATGATGCTTGTCCGCGTGTGTAGCGGAATAACGCAAGGTGCAAAGCGGATTCATCTTATCCAGAGCTTCCTTGCCCCGTCCCTCAAGACCACCATCTACGCTCTGAGGCTCATCGACGATGATGATGGGAAAGGTCGAGCGTATCAAGTCAATCGGCTTCTCGCCGCCCGTTTTCTCGCTATCTTTGTAGAGGTTATTTACGTCCTGCTTGTTGATGGCGCCTACAGTGACCACCATCACCTGAATGTGCTGGCTAGTGGCAAAGTTGCGCACCTGCCCTAGTTTCGATGAGTCATACAGGAAGAAATCGAAGGGTACCCCGGCATAGAGGCTTCGGAAATGCTGGGCCATGATTTGCAACGACTTATAGACTCCTTCCTTGATGGCCACCGAGGGCACCACAATCACGAACTTGGTGAAACCATAGCGTTTGTTCAGTTCGAAAATGGTGCGCAGGTAGACGTAAGTTTTGCCCGTGCCGGTCTCCATCTCCACGGTGAAGTCGCCAGAGGTCAACACCGACGACGGACGCAAGCCATTGCGGAGCTGGATGTTCTTCAGATTGGCCAGCAATTCATCGTCCAGCAGGGTCAAGCGGTTACCTACTCCCAACTCGTTTTGCACAAGTCCCAGTTGACCTTGGGTAAAGCTGCCACCCAAGGGCAGTTCGCCCTGGCCAACTGCGCTTTGGGCGCTCTGGCTAGAGACGGTAAATTCGGTGCGGCATACCTCCTGTCCGCGAAACAGGTCGCACACCGCCTCAATGGCGGCGTGCTGATAATCGAGATTGGATTCAAAGTGAAGTTTCATCAGGTCCTCACAGACTACGCACGTTTTCGAGGCCGTTTTGGGCGAGGATGGCAGTCATATTGGTCTTGGCGACGTCGTCGACGAAGGCACTGTCGCGAAATATCACTGTCGAATCACCAATCGGGGCCAATTCCTTATGCCAGGACACAATTCCCTCAGCTAACGCTTCGACCTCATCGGCCACAATCTTCTCGGCTAAACAGAGCATCAGCACACCAGCCCCGACCGCACCGACTGTTTTACCCATTACTATCCGCGATTCCATAGGTACGCACAGGTCAAGACCACGCTTCAGCAGTACCTCATAGACGATGTCTGCCTCTGTTCGCCCATCGACGATATGCTCATGATGGTCCAACAAAGACTTGGCTAGGTCATCTCTATCTGGGTTCCACTCACGAATACTCGATTTATCTAACTTAAATACTCTAAAGCCGACATCACTATTCGCTGCACTTTTCTTGCCGCGTATCTTTTTAGCAGAACGCCTAATTCGTTCTGCTGTAATGTCAGCGATAGTAGGAAAATCTTTTCGTCCTGTTGGCTCTGGAAGTTGAGCCAGAATGAACCGGCGGTTAATACCATCCTCATCTACCTGCCGCATTACGGCATCGGCTGTAGTGCCACTACCACCAAAAAAGTCCAGAATGATGTCGCCATCTTCACTCGACGCAAGCCGAATGAGACGTTGAATCAAACGGGTGGGCTTGGGGGTAGGAAACACATCCGGGGCATCGGGAAATAATGATTGAATCTCCTTTTTTGCCTCATCGTTATGCCCAACTTCATTCCATGTCCAGATAGTCTGAGCAATAACACCTTCCACATCCGTTAAGAATCTCTTATATGCAGGCGTGCCGTTTTTCCCGTCCATCCCCCACCACACACGGTTTTCGCGAACATTTTGTTCGTGCTTTTCTTTACTGTAGCGCCAAACCGCAGATTTGGCAGGCCAGATATCCTCGCCCGTGTTGGGCTGTGTGATTGAAAAGTAGAGATTAGGACGTTCCTCGGCCGTTTTGTTGCATTTATAGTTATCAGCACGCCATAAGCCTCTAGGGTCATTGTCAGGGTTCTTATAGGCTGCATTCGTTTTCTCGCTTCGTGCTTCACGATTCAGCGTTGCAACTGCCTGGCCTGTGGCGCTAGTTGCGCGATTCTTGACGTACGCCAAAATGAAATCATGAGAAGGAGAAAAGTCGATGGTATCGTTCGCCGGGGCATACTTCTTTTGCCAGATGATACAGCCAAGGAAGTTTTCTTCGCCAAAAATTTCGCCACACACTTTCTTTAAATTGTCGACCTCACCATCATCAATACTTATGAAGATGACGCCATCATCGCGCAATAAGCTTCTAGCCAGCCAAAGGCGCGGGTATATCATGTTCAGCCAATCGGTGTGAAATCGGCCACTTGCCTCAGTATTTGCTGAGGTCTTCACTCCCTCCTCAGTTTGCCCTGTCAAACTAAGATAATTTCCGATACTATCCCGAAAGTTATCCGGATAAACGAAATCCTTGCCTGTATTGTACGGTGGGTCAATGTAAATCAGCTTAACTTTACCTGTATAGCTCTTTTGCAAGAGCTTCAGAACTTCAAGGTTGTCTCCCTCAATTATCAAGTTTTGCGTCGTATCCCAGTCAACGCTTTCCTCGAAACAGGGTCGCAGAGTACCCGTACTCGGCGTCAAAGCAATTTGGCGTGCGCGGCGCTTACCGTGCCAGTTGAGACCATACTTTTCCTCAAAATCGTCTAGAGCCCCGCCCAGCAGCTGACGCAGTGTGTCGAACTGGACTTTGCCATCGGCAAAGGCCTCAGGAAAAAGCAATTTCATTTGCGCCAAGTTGTCTGCGACGATGTTAGCAGACTGCGCTTCAACGTCGTTTAATTCGATTCTTTTCATATATAATATTCAAGTAAATAATATGTTTAAAACGCTAGCAGCGTAGATTGGTTTGCAGCTAATTGAGATTCCAACCGCTTGATGGATATATTGAGTTCGACGAGACGATTCAACTGCTTCTCTTTGCTGGCTTGGGCGCGCAAGGCAGACAGCTCCGTAAGCAGAGAAGAGCGCTGCTGCAGGAATTCACGCATCTGCCGGGTTTGCTCAGGCGAGGACGGCAACACGAAACGCCCGGCTGCCCCTGCTACAGAAAGGCCCAAGATGCAATTCACCCAGCCCTGATAGAGCGCAAATAGGTTCCTATTAGGCTGGGCTGACAAGCTTAGCGCACCTAAGAAACCCTGCACGCTGGCTGAAAATAGCGCTTCTGATGCAATGGGGAATGTGGTCAGCACCTCATCCACAACAAACTTGCCGACTTCATTTTGGTTGAAGCGTTTATGGGCAGTGGATACGCCGATACAAGTTTTGTCAGCATTGAGAAAAGAAGCCAGCAGTAATACAGGGTACGGGACTGCCCGGTGTATCAGTTCGAGCAGCCGTGCGGCCTTGGCGTTAGGGCGAAAGTCGACCGTAAGCACGGCGATTTCAAGGTACTCGCGTTCACTGTCCTGGAATACTGGCACGCCGATATTGGTAGGCTTTAGTGCTGCAACCCACATCAGCTCTTCGATACCGTCCTGAATCTGGCGCTTGTCGCTTGCGGTAGGTGCGCCCTGCTCTACAAATAGCTTCTTGGGAATGCGTTGGTCAACCTTGGCTTCGGTAGGCAGAGCCAGCGCATTGAGCACTGTAGTCAGACTCATAACGTCGCCCCAGGCACGACAACCAACCAAGCGACCACTTCAAAGTCGCTACTGCCTGCGACCTCACCCTTCTGAGCATGTGTGCCGCCTGCCGTAAATAGACTGGCCACGGCTTTTTCTTCCTTCTTGCCGACAACCGAAGCGATGGCTGTAGCGAGCAGGTCTTGTGCATGCCTCATATCTCTGCCGTCGCGTGTGACCTTGTCAAACCGGGCACACGCCATAGCGTCGGGCATGTCACGCCCAAGGCAGAGCTTTTTCAAACGGTCGAGAATCTGCTTGGGTTGGGTGAATGGCAGTGACACCTCACCGTTATTTGCGATATGTACCAAATAGTGCGGGGCCAGCGGATATCCCGACTCAGCAGCGTTGGCTGCCTTCTCGCCCACGGCACGCAGGCAGAACACGATGCCCGGAGGAATCGACGCGTCACCGAGGTCGGACGTGGTAGTGACAGCAAACGAACCCAGCGGCATCGCATCTAAGAGGCCAGGATGCTCTTTCAATTGGCTGGCCAGGTCGATACGGAAGTCATTCAGAGTCAGGTCAGCAATAGAAATTCCGCTAGAAAGGTCTTCAAGGTCGATGACTGTATCCTGCAACTTCAGCAGTTGCTGGCGGCGGTACTCCAAATCGTTCATCTGGTTACCCGACTGCTGCTCGATAAGGTTTTCCTCCCCCGTGGCCGAGATGTCGAGCAGGACCATCCTGCCGCTGACCCGCTGTTCGAGATTGATGTATTCCTCCAACTCCATGTTGGGCCAGAAATTGGCAAGCTGAATGCAGACGTTGGGCGAGCCAATTCGGTCAATACGCCCGAAGCGCTGGATGATGCGCACGGGGTTCCAGTGAATGTCGTAATTGATGAGGTAGTCGCAGTCTTGCAGATTCTGGCCTTCCGAAATGCAGTCGGTAGCAATCAACAAGTCGATGTCGCCCTCGTGAGCATACTCAGCGGGGCGCTCCTTCGAGCGCGGCGAGAACGCCGTCAGCAGGCTTGCAAGGTCGGTGCGTAGCTTGGGCTGGGTAGTCCTATTACTGCCCGTCCCCACAATCACCGCCGAGTGAATGTCCAGTTCAACCTTGGCCCACGGCGCAAGCTGCTGGTATAGGTACATCGCGGTGTCGGCGAACGCGGTAAAGATGATGACCTTCTTGTTGCCCACGTTGATTGGCTGAGTGGCTTTGTCCGCAATCAGCTTACGCAGCGCGACAAGCTTGGCATCTCGCTCTGCCGAGATTTGCTCTGCGGCTGACAACAGCGTAGCGAGACGGTTGCGGTCTTCTTGTAGGTCTTGCCTCCAGCGTACCCTGTCCACATCCTGCAATAGCACCTTGACCTTGCGGCCCACCAGCAAAGATTCGTAGATAGGGTCGTCCACCTCGACCTCATCGATGTCGAGTTCCTCGACGGAGTCATGGTGGGCGTCAATGCGGGCAAGTAGGGCGTCCACGCCTGCCAGCTGCCGCTTAAGCGTCAGCGCGAACGACATCACCGAGCTTTCCATGCGCTTGAGAAGATTAACGCGAATCAACTGTACTAAGCTCTCTTCACGGTCAACTTGCCGGAAAAAGCTTTGGCCGCCACGAATGCGGGTGCTGTATTTGGCGTCGTAGTCAGCCATCTTGTTCGGCAACACATAGCGCAATGGGGCGTAAGGACTGAGGTTTAGCCTCCGAATTTCGTTGTTGATTTCTCGAATTGCCGGGAATTGACCTAGCAAATCGACATCGGCCTTGATGTTGAGCGGCCTCAAACGGCTTGGGAAGTTACCGGTTTCAGCCGTGCCGTAGTACTTCTCGATGTGCTTGCGCGAACGGGCAATAGTGAGCAAGTCAAGCAGCTTAAAATAGTCAAAGCCCAGCATGTCCATAAGGCGCGAGGGCCTACGTTCCATCTCCTCTAAGCGTAACCACCGATTGAACTGAGATTGGGCTTGCCGGACCGTTGCTTCGATACTGGGAATGCCGTGGGCATCGAGCGCGCCGTCCGCTCCTTCGGTAAGAAAGGCAATCTGGTTCTTGAGGTCTGCGAGCCGGTTGTTGACCGGTGTAGCAGACAGCATGAGCACCCGCGTCTTGACGCCTTCGCGGATGATTTGCCGCATCAGGCGGTCGTAACGACTCTCTCTGCCCTGGTGAGTAATCTTGTTACGGAAGTTATGGGACTCGTCGATGACTACCAGGTCATAGTTACCCCAGTTTACGTGAGTGAGGTCGATGTCGCCCGACTGGCCGCCGTCCCGCGAGAGGTCAGTGTGATTCAACACATCGTAGTGAAGCCGGTCAGCCGCCAACACATTGCGCCGGTCGTTCGATTTGTAGAGGGTCCAATTGTCTCGGAGGCGCTTCGGGGCTAGCACTAGGACACGGTCATTGCGCAATTCGTAATATTTAATGATAGCCAATGCTTCGAGAGTCTTGCCGAGTCCCACGCTGTCCGCAATAATACAGCCGCCATGTCTTTCAAGCTTGTCTATGGCACCTACCACACCGTCCCGCTGGAACTTGTACAACTTTTGCCAGACAGAGCTGTTCTTAATGCCAGTAGCCGACTTGATTATTTTCTCTTCATCAAGTTCATTGCCAAGGTCTTTGAAAAGGTGATATAGCGTCAGGTAATAGATGAGCGAGGGCTGCCGATGAACGGACAACTCGCTGAGCCGCTTCAACAGTTCAGACTTGGCCGTGCTCGTGGCAGGTAAGTTAGACCACAGGCCGTCGAACCACGCAGCTAGGAGTTTGCACTCCTCAGGATTCTCTGCTGACTGGACAAGGCTGAACTGCTCATTGGGAGTAAGACCAAGCCCGCTGGTGCTGAAAGAGCTAGTCCCCGTGATGACGCGCTGCGGAGCTCCGGATTCTGAACGGACCACTATCGCGGCTTGAGGGATGCCTCCCTTGGCCTGTCTGACGTCCGCCTTTTCCAATATCCAGTCACTACATTGCTTCGCGAGCCAACGCGTTTGCAAACGGTTGCGGAATGCTCTATCGGCCTCCGAGCCGAGCAATTCCCAGTGTTCAGGCACTGATGCAGGCAGGGCAACACGAACCTTCTTCGCCCCGGCCAACAGCTCTTGCAGCTCAGCGAATGCAAAAAGGGAGAAGGATGGGGACGCCAAATCGTACGCGGACTTCGTCCCCAGGAACTGCCGAAGCTCGTCAATGACCCTGTCATTGCCGCTGTTTTTTATGAGACGCAAGTTTTCCCCCTTCGTATCCCGAAATCATAAGCGACAGAGCCCGCATCAACAGCTCTGTCCTTGCAAAAAAGCAACAGCCGATTTCAGAGAATCATACAGCACCATAGGGATGGACTCCTAGCTTACCAACGCCCATGGAGCCAGAATCCTGAAACTCTAAGTCACACATAATTTCGCACTTTTCGTCTCAATGCCACTGCTGCAATTTCGCTATTGTGTAGGTGAATGTACATACATCCGTAAACGACATTGAATATTCAACTTTCACCACTATGAGAGTAATGGCAAATATTACTTACAAAATTTAGCCTCTATTTTTTGAAAGAAATAAATTTGACGAAAAATAGAGACCTAGGCATCAGTTATCTTTGCTAGCTAGCTTAGCGTCTGGCATGCCATTATATCCTTTTGCCAACAATTGCAAGCCGTCTTGATAAATACTCTCGATATCATCCGGCTCAGTCACCTGAAAGCCAAACTCATCGCGTGCTTTTTTGTTCGGGTCCCCCCTGAACGATAGCCAGTTAAAACTAGTTATCACTGCAAATTTCTCGTCGCACACGAGTAATTTTCGATGGGTATTACCCAGAAATACAAATTTAAAATTATCAAAACGTTTTTGAAGGGTCGTGAGCTCTTTCTCGGCTAACGAGGTAATCGCGGGCTTCTGCTTCGCCTTGTCGTTACCTCTGAGTCCGTCTTCTTCGGCAAGGCCATATCCAATAGACACCTCCACCCCATTACGCAGCAATGCTTCAATTGATGAAATAAACATCCGGTCTACAACGTAATGTGTTATCCAAGGAGAAATAATCAACAAGCGGTCTTTGGAAGTCGTCAACGCTTTACGGAGAAGTCCTGGATGCTCGTGCATTCTTACACACCGCTGTGTCATTGCTCTTAGACGTTCAACGACAGGACTACTCATAGAGGTGGTGGACGACTGTTCATTCTTTCCTAACGAAGCGACACCGCCTGCGAGCCGTGAGGACTCTTCATTAATGGATGTAGTAACTTCCCTTTCAATAGCTAACAATTCATCGAGTTTTGTCTGCTCACTTACCCCAGAAATCAAATCACCAATTTTAGGAAACTCTGCACGTGTTAGCGCATGGTTCGCTCCTGCTTGTTCGGGGCCGCCAAGTTCTCGGAAAGCATTTTCGTGCTCCAGAGAAAAACCCTCTTCCAAATAAAACGCTACTTGTACTTCCTCACTGGAAACTGACCGGTAAAAAAGCATAATACATGGGAGGAAATGCATTTCACGTCGCTCAATTCGTCGAGCGGCAAGTAGCTCACGACTTCCTTCATCTTGACGTGGAAGTCTTTGCAGGACTTTATCGACGTCTGCAAGCGGAATATCGGCAATTTCGGGACGTTTAGCACCGCACAAAGGAACCTCATAAAATCCTAAGCTTTTTACGTCGCGTGGTTTAAACAATGATGACGTTGAGACGAAGCGAATTTTACGTTGATATGGGTCAAAGACGAATTTTACAACAGCTTCCTGGGGCACAACCTCTTTCATCGTTAATAAGGTTGAACGACCCTTTTCGGTCAGCGTTACTACGGCCTCGGCATTCTCAGTTCGCCGAGAATAGTTGATGCACTCATTCGTATTTAGACCCGCCAACACTCCATCTAGCACAACTCGCGGCAAGCCTAATAATGACGAGATGTCCGCAGGAGAGTACAGGCCAGCATTAATAGCCCCGAGGCAAGCCTCCTCAATTGGCCCAAGACTCTTTTTTTCTAATGTGAGCACCCTTGTCGTCAAGAGGTAATTTGGAATTGCAGCCTCCTTAAAGGCGACCAAAGAATAGCCAGGTCGCACATATGCAACCTCATCCAAAATCTTTTCAAGGTTCACTGTTTAATCTCCTCCAGAGCACAATCCTGCGGATTCCCTTTTATATAATCAATCACACGTTTTAATGGATTGGAACGCCCCTCAGCTTCCTGGCAAAATTGATGGTCCCCAACAATAATTAAGTACTCTTTACCACGAGACAACGCAACGTTGATTCGTTCCATTTCGCGAAGGAATCCAAGCCCACGAACATCCGAACGAGTTACGGAGAAAATTAGAATATCTGCTTCTCTACCTTGGAAAGCATCAACCACGTTCACATAGATATCAGAAAACGACTCCCACTCATGACGTTTGTTTTGAATAGCAGCGTGAAGTCGCTCTCGTTGTTCGCCGTAGCCGGTTAGCACGGCCACCGACAACGGTTTCTGCTTGGATTTGCCATGTTTGAGTTCAAAATCGATTCGCCCAAGTAAATCTGAAATGTATTTAATTTCGAAACCATTCCACTGGGATGTACCGACCGGCTTCGATGCTTTTCCATCACATCTACTTGTCGAGAACCACACTACCGGACGGGACAACGTTCTCGATAACAGCCCAAGTGGAGCTCGTTCCGCACTTTGCAGTTCCGAATCGTAAAAACATGCCGATATAAGGTCACCGATAGCGGGCACCATTCGGTGCTGGGTCGACAATGCCTTTTTCAACTCAGTAGGCAACCCATCCAACAAATGGTTGAATAGCGTCGCTTTCTGGTCTTGAGCGCTTAAGGAAAAGCGTTGCAGTAGCCCTGATGTCTGTAGTTCTGGGTCTTGGAAAGGAGATAGCTGTTTGTGGTCGCCGACCAAAATAGTCCGTCTTGCCCTTGCCATAGGCACCAACACTTCGGTGGGCGTTGCAATGGACGCCTCGTCGACGATACACAAGTCATAAGTAACGTCGTTACGTCCTGGCACTCCCATCACACCTAGGCAGGTACCAGCAATCACCTGAGACTGCGTCACTAACGCTGCTTTGAACTGCGGACTCCGTCCAAAACGAACTTCCCATTCCGAATGAACGGCGAGCATGCGACGGAGTTGTGTTACTTGCGTGGAGTCAGCAACATAACTGTTAGCCCATGACCGTAGCTCGTCTGAGCTACACTCCGCGAGGTGCTCAATCGCTTCCTTGTCTGACTCATATTTTCGTAGTTCGCCAATCGAGTCCTTCAGGTCCTTATCGAGCGCATCGAGTTCCCGAATTAATTCCGATTGGAGTTCCTCAAGGTCAGCACGTGCCTCCGTTTCAAGAGTTGCTTTATCGACACGTAAAGTTTGTTCAATTCCGGCGATTTTAGATTCGACTTCATCCAGTCTCTCTCGAAGACCTGCGCGTTTTTCCAGAGCCATCGCCATGCGCGTACTGGTGAGGTCTACACCGCTTTGTTGCGCCCACGACTCAATAAACTCTTTTCCCTTCGCAAGTGCTGACTTGCGCATAACAGGCAATTTCCTGTCAATCAACAGCCCTTTGGTCTTTTCTGCAATTCGCTCATCGTTTTCGTGTCCGATTCGGAGCGCTCGTATTTCATCCTCGCTTTCCTTAAGAATTCTCTCGAGTGAGTTATCCAACGCAACATGCGTTTGAGATGTCAAAAGAATTCGAGCGTTCGGATTATTGCGAAGGGTCTGCAACACTATCTCAGTAATGAGCGTTGTTTTGCCTGCGCCTGGGGGCCCTTGCACGAGCATCAATGCTGGCTCTGACAGTGCGGTACGTACCGCATCACGTTTATCATCGTCCATAGCATCCTGAATAAAGTCCACATCTTCAGGAAGCGGCACTGGAACTGTTGACGGGTCAACAATATAGTCACCGAGAATCGGGTTGACTGCGCGACCGAAGCGAACAGCATCCACAGCTGCTTTTTGTCGGTCAAGCGCTACGTCTGCCCTTGATGTATCAATCGTGAGTACACCTTGTTCAGGCAACATACCTAGTTCAATGCGATTACGCTGGTTTGGCTGAACCAGGACCGAACTATCACTTACGGACACAACGGAGCCGGAAAATGTATCGTCACGACTAACTTCGACTTGAACGTCTTGGTCGCTGAGAAAATCAGCGTCTGCTGCTTGAGAAAGCGTAAATCGAATGTACCCTCCGGACGACTCTTGCGCGATGTAGCTCAGTTTACGCTTCCGTTGCCGTTCAAGTTCGGTCTTTGCACTTAGTAAATCTAACCAAGTTTTATAGATAGCTTGGTGCCGTTGTTGAATTCGAATGGCCTTTTGGTCGGCGCCGAACTGAAGAAGTTCGTCTTGCAAGTTCGCGATATTTTCTTTGGATATAGAAGGCAGGACCCCCGAAAAACAAAACTCGTATTTTGATGGTGATGCATCGTCGCGGTTACGCTCTGCGTCCGACGATGACTGCTCTAACGCCGAGACAAGTAAAAGCTTTTCGCCGGTTGGCGGAGCCATTATCCCAATGTACCCGTATCTACCTCCGAACAGGCGAATCGTCCGTCCGAGAGGCAAACTTCCATCAGGACCGGGACGAGGCTCCCCCGTTTCGTGAGCACAAGCCGCCGACGCTAAATCGCTTTCGACAAATTTAAAAAAATCCGGGTCACTTTTTAATGCAAGGTCATACTCAAAAATTTGTTTCACTTTATGGGTGAGACTGACGAGAATCTTTCCCTTTTTCTCGGTTACTAGAGCTGGGGATAGTCTATCTAACTCTGCCAGCAGGACCGCTGCATTTACCTGCCGTTCCGCTGGATTATCAATCGATATTGCTCGGCGGAGCAGGCGCTTGAGTGGCTCGTCAATTTTTAATTGTTCAAGTGAACTCGCGAGCGCCTTGTGACTATCGACCTTATCGTCAGTTAGCGCCGTAACTGCTAATGCTACGAACCCAAAAACATCTCGACTGTAACTATAACTACCATCATCGATTTCTGGAGGAGCATAAGGGAAGGACGCAAAATGTGCCAGCGTAACACCTGGCTCTAAGAAATTCCTTATTTTCGAGATACCGAAGTCGCAAACTTTGATTATTCCGTCAGATGTGATTAACACATTTGAAGGCTTAATATCACGATGTGCAGTTCGATGTGAATGAGCAAATGCTAGTGCCTCAAGAATTTGACGGCCGATTTTCGAAAAGAAAACGTCCCAGTTTTCGTATTTACCTCTATTGAGAAGACTTTCCAAATCCTCCTGGACCCACTCCATAGCGATATAGTGCTCTCCGCTATCAGAGTCGAAGCCCGAGTCAAATATCTGCACGATATTCGGATGCTTTAAATCAGATAGCGCTAGCGTTTCACGTCGAAATGATTCCTCAACGACGGGGTCAGTTCCACTTACAGTGCGAAAAACCTTAAGAGCAACATGGCGCTCTTCCTGCGTATCGAACGCTCGGAAAACTGACGCTATCCCCCCGGACCGAGGAGGTCCAGAGACTAAGTAACGGCCATCGGCGATTAACCTTTTGCTTTTTTCTTGTTTTTGTTTTATATCGCTCAATTTGAGCTGTTCTCTCTTAGTATTCAAGACCTCACCCTATCCAATAAGTCGTTGCAATTTTGAACATATACTGAGTTGTCGCGTTCTGCCGCCGCGTTGTATTTACATCACTATCGATGAGATGCTCGAGTTGTTGAACAGTGTACATTGTTGTCGAGATGGAATGCAGGGGAATTTTGTTGGATTCTGGCTGAGCACTCGCTGGGGCATGCACATCCGAGGATGGCGGTCCTCCAGACATACGCCTTAACGTGATACGAGCGGAGAACGTATGGGAGGCGACGACTGTCGTGGGCCCGAGCAAGCTAGGGTGACGGTGTGCCGTTCTACTGAAGAGCGTCGAGAGCGTCGCGCTCGCGATTAGGATGTATAGGCGCACGGTCGGCCCGACCGGTGCTAGAGGATGTCGCCGCTCAGGGAACGGGGGAAAACATCTGAACGGGTGAAAGCCCCATCTGCCCCAAATATTACATCGGTAATGATTTAACAAAATCTATCCGGCCCATGCTGGATTTCTACCACACTTATTGTTACACAGCCATGGGCAGCAGACCTATCATCGTTACGTAGGTCCCTCCTCATAAGAGTAAGCGGCGATACTACGACTTCTCGCGCAACTGTTGAGTCCGTGGATGTTTGATGACCTCTACCATCTAGTTCTTGACAACGAAGTTTCCATGCGGCATTATTTACCTCAATTGCAAAGCTAGCACACTCAAGGCCAGGCTTGACCTGCGCATCTCTATGACAAATTCAACGGTCGAACTGCACCTGTTGAATTTTCAGAAAATCCAAAGAACCTTTTACCTGTTCTTTAAAAATTCGCACTGTAGTGCTCAACAGTTCGCCCCACTATGAGCGCTGTTCACCTCTGCATCTGCGCCGGTAGCGATGCAGATGCGTCAGCGCGGTCGTCGCAGATGGCGACCGTGGAAACAAGCTATTCAAACCACTAAGAGAAATAATATGGCAATTATCAAAGCTTACGTACCGAAACTGGCCGATATCACTCCAAACGTGCGCGGCATGGGCTTCAATGAGTTAACTGGGAAGTTTCACAAATTTGTAGGTGAATTTGAGTATTACGAAGTACTTGACGCCTTAACGGCGGCAGTCGAGGCCGGAGAGTTCGACACCGAACAGTGGGTTACCACGGTGTTTGGGTCGAATAGGGAATTCCAAGCTTTTTTGCAAAATCTGGAGGCTTCGAGCGACACCGCCCGAGTTAACGACCGCTGGTGCTTGGCGCTCGGGACCCTGACCGAATGCACTGACGATGAATATTGGCTTAATTGTGCAGTCGCCGCCTCTACCTTATTAACACACGCTAAAGATACCGGTCAGGTTTAACCAAGCCATGAACTAGGCCGGGAGCCTCTCTCAGCCTATTGCTTAGGCTACGACAGACAAGACGTAGCCCCTATGCTCGCGCTTTCTTGATGCCCAGCCAAACAAAATTTCAGCGCTGAAATTGATGAGACAGCAGAGGCCATCAATGACCTTATGACGGATTTCAGCGCTGAAATTCCGCTACCGTGACTGTTCATGTCTGTCGCGAGGTCCCCGTAGTGTTTCTCGCACGATTTGGAGATTTCATACCCTACATGTCAGAGCCAAGCCTGCCTGAGATGTCCTCATTCGGGCAGAAGTTTACTTTGCGAGCCACTGTTCGAATGGCGCGGGAAGAACGATGTCGGAGAAGTTCAACGTTTCCAGGTAGGGCAAAGCGTGCGCTGGCTGATACCCTTTGCCGTAGTTACTCTCGCTGCCCTCCTCGTTTACTACCTCGCCTTGGCGCACAATCTTTCGCCCGGAAAGGTGTTGTGACATGCCTGGCGGCCACGGTGCTCGAGCTTGTGCATCCCGAATCCGGTCTTCGAACTGGTGCCTAAAGCTGTGGTTGCCATAACCATTCGCGAAACCCAACTCGTCCTTCATAAAGCGCAGCATTGCCTGCTCGAACGCTCGTCCCCACTTCG
The DNA here is from genome assembly GCF_030412015.1 of Massilia sp. YIM B02763. Taxonomy (GTDB): domain Bacteria; phylum Pseudomonadota; class Gammaproteobacteria; order Burkholderiales; family Burkholderiaceae_D; genus Telluria. The sequence continues at coordinate 151,285 of NZ_JASNRD010000002.1, forward strand.
GGGATTTCCCGCCAGGTTCAGGGAGAGACGATGGGAATAACGGCCCGTCAGCATCACCCAACTGCCGTTTACGCTGCTCTAGATAGTATAGGAGCCCAAGTTCAATCAATTTAGGATGTACGGGAATATCTCGAAGAACATTCTCATTCTTCAAGCTGCGCGGCTCGAGACCGTCTACGAGCTTCTTGGGCGACTTGAGCTCTGCTTCTTTCGTCTTGACAAAGCCATCAGCGCCCTCGTCCTCTTCGTCAAAACTAATCCGGAACCTGAATGACCAAACGCCATCAATCTGAGTTACCTCGCTGACCATAAGTTGCAATGGCTCCCTGACACGTGAACCGTGGAACAGTTGGATAAGTGGTCCAAAGTAGCGAACGCCGAGGTCTTCACGTAGCTTTCCACGCCAATTATTGGAAGCGGGGTTGTACCACTCGGAAGCCAGCAGCTTATTGATGTGAGTCGTCGTCAGCGGATATCGAGGCTTCTTGCGCCTCCGCCGTTCCTCTTTCGATAACTTAGGCATTGACTCGAGATTCGATGCAGGGTTCTCCACAGTCATCAAATTTTTAGTCCGAGCCAAGCCGAAAATTTCACGGAGGTAGTAAGGTATTTTTGACGTTGCGTACGTCTGGGACCACTTCCGCCCCTTGTCCGACAAGTGAAATTTTATGAAATTGTAGACGTCAGCTGAGGTAACCTCATCCATATAGACGTCGCCCCGGAAGTCACGGAATAAGGCCCAAGTATTAAGAACGGTACTCAGATGATGAGCGCCGACGGACTCTTGCCTGTCGTTACGGTAGAGCTCATCCATCACGGAAAGGCGTTCTCCAGAACGCACCTTGACAACCAGCGGCTCCGGAGAATCACCGCGATTACGGCTCGAAATGAACGCGTGCATCTGGGTCTCAGCTTGTGCGAAGCGGCGCACGAGCTGGACGAATAGCGGGTCATCAGTCGAGACCGCGATATCTTGAATGTCACACCAATCCAAGACTAACTCGACTACTTGAGCATAGTCCCCAGACTGGCGCCCCCGGCTAATGACGCTGCGCATTTGCGCATCCGAACTGGCACAGAACTGTTCCAGTTCTGCGAACTGCTCATCATCAAGGCCATGTTGATATCGGTCCTCATCGTCAGTGTGCATCCACGACTGAATCCTAGCCGCCACAATCTCATCGATAATGTCAGGCGTAAGAATCACTGGCTTTGCAGACTCTTCTGCATCTACGGTCTCTTGGGCGCTCCACGAAATCGGCGTGACGCGACCCTTGTTTTGCAGGTGTTTTTTGCGCAGCGCTGCCCACTTGGTCTTGGTAGCGTGAATTAACGGAGTGCCGCGTAAATACGCGTCCTCCGCGTTCGCGGTAAGCATCGACTGACGAACACGATGCTCTTCCTTAGGGGTAATTTTTCGGAGGTCGCCCGGCATGACCATGCGGACGTAGATGATACCGTTTTCACGACGCTCAAAGTATCTCTGAAGCACTTCTTTTTCCCCAGTTTTGTCACACTGTTTTGTCACACCTGCCTCTAAAAATGCTTCATAGAAACAGGATGATAAGGAAAATCAAGCACTTACGCAATATTGGCGGAAGCGGTGAGATTCGAACTCACGAACGGGTTCCCCCGTCGGCAGTGTAGAGTCGCCTACCAAGTCCACGGATGGATAATCAATAGGCTCTCCCCGAACCGGACGTGCAACTTTCAAAGCATCCGGCTCTCCAGTATGCCTCCGTATTGGCCGTATCACCGCGTTGCGAGATGAGCATCGGCGAAATCCATCAAGGAAATCCCGTCATACCGCCCATTGTGAATCTTGGAATGGCACGATGAGCATACCGGAAGTTGTTTCCGGTTTATCTTGCCCATGAGTTTGTCGAACCCCTCATTGGTGTTCTTCCCATTCCTACGCACGTGTCGCACGTGATGCATCGCGACTCCATCGCTTTCACCGCATATACAGCAATGCTTGTCAATCTTAGTTCTGGTAAGCGCGCTGGTTTGCGCCTTGATGACTTCCAAAGCGTCCGGCCTACTTCCAGTTAGAAAGTTCTTAGTATTAGCTTTCCATTCCAACGGGTACCTCAGGTTTGTGGTTTTCACCTTACCTGACGAACTCGTTATAGACACGGTCAGCATATATCCATGCTTCCTAAAGATCTCCCGCATCGAGGTGCGGTGCCGATTGGCTAACGTTTTAGCGGCACTGAACTGAAGAATGTACGCGATTCTCCTCAACTTCGCGCGATTAGTCACGAAGCTATAGTAGTTCAGGTATCCCAACAGCAGTGAGTTATATGACTCGATGATGCGAATGTCGTCTTCCACAACAAGCGAAACTTTCGCAATCGGATCACCGTTAACCTTGCAGAACCCTTTTTGGAACAAACGGCTGATAATACGGTCTATTGGTGCAAACATCGACACCTGACCTGACGTAGTCCGTTTCGTAACCGCGACACGGCCCCCATCCCCCTCTTTTCTGGAGAATGTTAGGACCCTAGGGTGTTTTGATCCCACTTTGATTCTAGTACCGAGGAAAAAGGCCTCTTCGGTCTTGGAATGCCTGATGTGAGTCTTCTCTCGGCTGAGCGTCAGTTTCAGGTCCGAGGCGAGAAATTCTTCTATCTCGTCCCGTAACTTTTCTGCCAACTGTCTTGTGCCGTTCAGACCAACTAACCAGTCATCGGCGTACCGCACATACCTAATCCGAATCGGCAATGTAGCTGCATCCCACACCGGAAGGGTCGTCGCAATGACCTTAAGTTTACGGATCTCATCTGCAATCCGCTCCCTCTCATCTTGCTTACCTTCCCCCTCAGCCTTAACCAGAGCCCTGCGCAGTCGACGCAATGCATTGTTGTTGTCTGCGTATTCCCTTGCATACTTAGGGCTTGAAGCCTTTTCGTACTTAAGACGCAGATTGTCAACGAACACATCCAACTGATGCATGTAGATATTGGCGAGGATGGGTGAGATGATACTGCCTTGTGGGGTGCCCACAATGCTGTTGACTGGTACCTTAAATTCGAGGTATCCAGCTGTCAGCGCTTTCCAGATCAGATTAATGAAGCGTTCATCGGAGATCCTGAGCCTAAGAATCTCGACTAGCCTATGATGGTCAATGTTGTCGAAACAACCCTTGATGTCACCTTCTACGAACCACGCAGCCCCTTGCCAATCCTGGCTAATGTGTTGGAGTGCGGTGTGGGTTCCCATCCCCTGACGAAATCCAAAGCTACGATCGCTGAATGAGCTTCCGTATGGACTATCGTAGATACTTTCCAGTATGAGCCGGATTGCTTCTTGAACGATTTTGTCCCGAGGAGATGCCACGCCAAGATCGCGTGTTCCTCCGTTGGCTTTAGGAATTGGGACCTTTCGGGCCCTAGCGAATTGGAACGATTCGTCCTTGAGGCTGCTGATGATCTTCTCAACAACTTCCATTGAGAATCCATCTAACGTCTCTTTATCCGCGCCAGGGGTCATGTTACCTGGGCTGCTCTTAATCCTCTCATATGCTAACTTGTACAAGTTAGGCTTGTACAACATACGATATAGATCTCGATTGACCCAGTTGGGGTTGCCATTGACCTTCCGGAGTGCCTCCAGACGCGATAGGGCGTTGTCTTCCATCTCGGAAGACCCAGCTTTGTCTAAAGGCCTACATACCTGAGTCCCTTCCCGTTCAACAGGCATTACCCTGTTCGTATCGAGATTGCCTACGGTCAAAATGCTATGCATTATGCACACACTAGACTGTGGCGGAGGAGGTGGGATTCGAACCCACGAACAGTTTCCCGTTTCTGGTTTTCAAGACCAGCGCATTCGGCCACTCTGCCACTCCTCCAACTCGGACGGTACTACGAACTCTCCGTCGCCATTCTCGCCTCCCGGCTTGAATCGTGGGTAGGTATTGTCCCCACTTCCTAGGGATTACTCCCCTTAGGCGATCCCCCTGTTAACGACAATACGTTGCTTGAGGTTAGGTGTCCCACACATCCTTTGTAACGCCATGCCGGCGCGCACTCTGCCCGGAACTCTGCCATCTGCTTGAAAACCTCAGATGACACAGGCAAAAGAGGGTGTCATATGCTTTCCCTCCAGGTGCAGTGATCCCGTGCTTCGGATTAGGATTCTGACAATCAGCCCTCACCATACTCAAGTTAGCTGACCAACTCGGCGGAGGGTCGCATCTTCCTCCCGTCGGCCTTTTAACACCATGCTGCGGTCCCCTTGACCTTTCGATCTCAGGTAAGGTGCTGCTTTATCCACATTAGTTCAGTGGAACCAGCCGTTGCTGGCTACGTACTACCGCCCTCTCGGGGCGCACTTTCAAGACTGCTGCCTTCAACCACTCGGCCACGCTTCCTTGGGGAACCGCATTATACATAAATCATTGCCTGCCGGGCAGCCGAACGCGCATGGCTGAGCAACGATCAGGCCACCAGCAGCCAGTTTTCCCGCAGCGCCGCTTCGAACTCGCACGCCGGCAGCGGCTTCCCATACAGGTACCCCTGCACCTCGTCGCACCCCGCCTCGCGCAGGAATTCGATCTGGTCGACGGTCTCCACGCCCTCCGCGATGACGCGGTGCCCCAGCCGCCGCCCCATGCTGATGATGGTGCTGGCGATCGCGCAGTCGCTCGAGTCGCGCGGGATGCCGGTGGTGAAGGAGCGGTCGATCTTCAGGGTGTCGATCGGGAAGCGCTTCAGGTACGAGAGGCTCGAATAGCCGGTGCCGAAGTCGTCCAGCGACAGCGCCACGCCCAGGCCGTTCACGCAGTCCATGATGTCGATCACCTGCTCGATGTCGTGCATCAGCGTGCTTTCCGTGATCTCCAGTTCCAGCCAGTACGGCGGCAGGCGGTAGCGGCGCAGCGTGCTGGCCACGCGGTCCGGCAGCGACGAGGTGAATTCGCGCGCGGAGACGTTCACGGCCAGGCGGAACGGCGGCAGACCGGCCTGCTGCCAGATGGAGGCCTGGGCGCAGGCCTGTTCCAGCACCCACTCCCCTACCTGCACGATCAGGCCCGTGCTTTCGGCCAGGGGGATGAATTCGCTGGGCGGGACCATGCCGCGGGTCGGGTGCTTCCAGCGCACCAGCGCTTCGGCGCCGACCAGGCGGCCGCTCGCGATCTCGAATTTCGGCTGGTAGTGCAGTACCAGCTCGCCGTGGCCCAGCGCGTGGCGCAGGCCGGATTCGATCTTCATGCGCTGCTCCATCCCCTGGTTCATGTCCAGGCGGTAGAAGGCCACGCTCTTGTCCGGGTTCTGGGCGTTTTCCTTGGCGCGCTCCATCGCGATGTCGGCCATGCGCAGCAGCGTCTCCGCATCCTGCCCGTCCTGCGGGTAGACGGAGATGCCGATGCTGGCGCCCACGCGCAGGTCGTGGCCTTCGATGCGGAATGGCGCTTCGAGCGCGGCCTGCAGTTTCTGGGCGACGGTGGTCGCTTCGAAGTGCTGGCGGACGTCGAACAGGCCGATGGCGAATTCGTCGGCGGCCAGGTGCGCCACCACGTCCTCGTCGCGCAGCGCGTTGCGGAAGCGCTGCGCGGCCTGGCGCAGCAGTTCGTCGCCGATGCGGCGGCCCAGCGTGCCGTTGATCAGTCTAAAACGGTTGATGTCGACGTACAGCACGCAGGCCGTCGTCTCGTTGCGCTGGGCTACCGTGAGGGACTGGTCAACCAGGCGGCCGAACAGGCGCCGGTTCGGCAGGCCGGTCAGCTCCTGGTAGTAGGCCAGGTGGTGCAGGCGCTCCTCGGCGAGCTTGCGTTCCGTGATGTCCGTCAGGTAGGCGATCAGGCCGATCGGGTGGTCTTCGAGGTCGTTCAGCGGCGACAGCGACAGGCTGGCCCAGAAGACCTCTCCGGACTTCTTTCGGCGCCGCACCTCCATCATGCGGCCGCCCTCTTCCGGGAAGGCGTCGAGCGGGGTCGGGTCTTCGTCCGCGTAGAGGAACAGGATGTTGCGGCCGATGGCTTCCAGCGCCGTGTAGCCGAACAGCTGCTCGGCGCCCTTGTTCCAGCTGGTGATGTAGCCCATGCGGTCCATGGTCAGCACCGACTCGTGGATCTGGTCCAGGATCTGCGACTGGTGCGCGAGCTGCGCCTCCATGTGCGCGTAGGCGTGCGTCGTGCGCTGGGCCAGGCCGTGCATCTGCAGCAGCGTGCCGGTCAGCGCCGCCAGGCCTTCGAGCTGGCGCCAGTCGTCCAGCGTGTAGGCGCGGCCCGTTACCTCGTAGCGGCCCACGCATCTGCCGTCCACCTGGACGTCCTTCTCCAGGCGGCCTTCGCGCGACGCCGGTGCGCAGGAAGCGCCCGCCCCGCACAGGACGAAGGTGCCTTGCGGGCTGGCCAGCAGGCAGGCGGCGATGCGGCCCAGTTCCGCGTGCAGCGCGTCGCCGCGCAGTTTGAGGACGGCGTCGCAGACGGCGGTGCTGCTGCCGGCAAAATCGAATGGCGCGGCAGCAGGCAGCTTAGACATGGCGGGCTACCTGGATGGCCCAGTGGAAGGCCTGCAACTGGCAGTTCCACCATGTTTCGGCATCGACGCCGGCGCCGGCCAGCGTGGACGCGTCGGCGCGCTTCGCCTCGGCCAGCATCAGGCGCTGGCCCAGCGCGCCTTCGCGGTGCAGCAGCGCGGCGTTCACTTCGTCCGGCAGGTTCAGGTCCGGCAGCAGTTGCGCCATCGGCGTGCGGAACAGGCGGTCCAGCAGCGAGAACACGCCGGTCATGAAGGCGAGGTCCTGGGCGTTGCGCTCGCCCCCCTCCTGCTTGCACAGCGTTTCGAGCGCGCCGCCGCGCATGGCGGCCAGCGGCAGCAGCAGGTTCGGCGGACCGTCCGGGTCCTGGCGCGCGTACAGCAGCAGTTGCAGCCAGCGCTGCAGCTGGCGCCGGCCGATGCGGTTGATGGCCTGGCCGAAGCTCGTGATCGGCACGCCGGACGTGAACGCGGCCGAGTTCACCAGTTTCAGCAGGTGGTAGGACAGCGCCGGATCCTGTTTGAGCTGGTGTTCCAGTTCGTGCGAGTCGGCATCGCGCGCGAGCAGCGCCAGCATCGTCATCATGCGGCGGCGCGAGGTGCCGTCGTCGTCCGGTGCCACGCTGTCGAGGATGTAGTCGCCGGCGAACCAGGCGAAGCCCGCGTTCTCGCAGGCCTGGAAGCGGGCCATGTCGTCGACGCCGTAGGCCAGGTGCGGCCCGAACAGGGCCGGCAGCGAGATGGCGCGCGGCGCGTCCGCGCTGCAGTCGCGCGCCGTAATGCGCAGTGTCGATGGCGCCTGCACGCCCGGCGGCGGGTCGCCGTCGAGCAGCAGGCGGTAGCCGGCCTGCTGCAGCTGCGCCAGCGCCTTGCCGGCGCCTTCGCGCGCCAGCGCGGACGCGGACACGGCCAGCAGCACGCGGCTGGGCGGCAGCACGTTCAGCACGGGAGGGGTCAGGATGGCCGGGTCATCGATGCGGACGACGCAGTCCAGCGGCGCAATGGCCTCGAGCAGGTCGGGCGGGCCAAAGGCCGCCTGCAGGAAGGCGCCGTCGGTCGGCTGTCCCGCCGCCTTGAGCAGCAGCGCAACCCATTCGTTTTGCGCGTTGGCGATGGAGCTCAATTCAACCAACGGGAACGATGCCGAAGCCATTAACGTTTATGCATTGATAGTAACGGGCTAATAGTAGAGCACCCGTTTTCGGAAAGCAACTGATTTTCTTGCCATTAAGTCATGTTTGCAAGAATAAATACTTACGTTGCAGATCCGCCATATTTGGCATGTTGCACAGCGAACTTGATCAGCTCCGCCTGCCCTTCGATGCCCAGCTTGCGCTTGATGTTCAAGCGGTGTGTTTCCACCGTGCGCACGGACAGGTCCAGGTCGCGCGCGATCTGCTTGTTCGACTCGCCGTTCGCGATATGGCGCAGCACTTCCTGCTCGCGCGACGTCAGCTGGTTGTCCTGGGCCTGCGCCGGCCGGGCCAGCTGACGGGCCAGCGCGGCGCTGTAATAAATGCCGCTGGCGATGACGGTGTCGATGGCGAGCACGATGTCCTTGCCCGGCGCGTCCTTCAGCACGTAGCCGCGCGCGCCGGCCTGCATGGCTTGCGTCACGTATTCGAGCTTGTCGTGCATGGACAGCATCAGCACGGCGATGTCCGGATGCTGCTCCGTGAACCGTGCGGTGGCTTCGATGCCGCTACCGTCGCGCATGGTGATGTCCATCAGCACCAGGTCCACGTCCACTTTGTTCGCCAGGCCCAGCGCTTCCGGGCCGGAATCCGCTTCGGCCACGACGCGGAAGTGCGGCACGGCTTCCAGGCGAGCGCGCAGGCCGTCGCGCACCAGCGGGTGGTCGTCCACGAGCATGATGCGCACGACGTCTTCGGTCATCTCGGTATACATGTCAATCTTTCAGTCCTTCAGTTCTACGGTAGCGCGCACGGTGGTGCCGGCGGCGGATGAGGCAATGTCCAGCGTGCCGCCGATCGCATCCAGCCGCTCCAGCATATTGCGCAGGCCGATGCCGCGCTGCGGGTGCGTCTCGACGCCTTCCGGGTCGAAGCCGGCGCCGTCGTCGACGATGGCCAGCGTCACGCGTCCGCGCACCGCGTGCAGCGACAGTTCGATGTGGCGGGCACCCGCATGGCGCTCGATGTTCGTCAGCGCTTCCTGGGCGATGCGGAACAGCACCGTGCCGACGACGGGCGGCAGTCTGTCGGTATTGCCACGGGCGGAGAACGCGACCGGCGTGCCGCTGTGCTGGGAGAACTCCTGGGCCAGGTGGTCCAGCGCGGCGGCCAGGCCCAGGTCGTCCAGCAGCGTCGGGCGCAGGTTGTGCGAGATGCGGCGCACCTCGCCCAGCACGTCGTTCAATTCCCCGGCCGTGCGCTCGAAGCTGGCAAGGGCCTTGCCCTGCTGCTCGGCGTTGCCCTGCAGGCGGATGATGCCGGCCTCGATCTGCAGCTTGATCGAGACGAGCCACTGGCTGATGCCGTCGTGCAGGTCGCGCGACAGGCGTGCCCGTTCCTGTTCCTGCGAATCGACGACGCGCTGGGCCAGCGCCTTCAGCTTGGCGTCCGCCACGCGCGATTCGCTGATGTTCAGCGCCAGGCCCAGGGTGGCGATGACGAGCGTCGCCAGGATCGCCAGGCCCATGATCCACAGCATGGTGGCGTCGATGTTGCGCGACTGCTGGGCGTCCACCTGGGCCAGCGCGGCCTCCACGTCGTCCAGGTACAGGCCGCTGCCCATGATCCAGCCCCAGTCCTTGATGGCCACCACGTAGCCCAGCTTGGGGCCGGACTTGCGCGTGGACGGCTTGACCCAGTTGTAGCGCACCAGCCCTCCCCCTTCGCGGGCGACGGCGATCAGGTTCTGGATCGTGGGCACGCCGAACTGGTCGCGCATGTCCCACAAATCGCGCCCCACCAGCTCGGGCTGGCGCGGGTGCATCAGGTTGCGGCCGTGCATGTCGTAGACGAAGAAATAGCCGTCGTCGCCGAAGCTGAGCGATTGCAGCACGCGCTTGGCTTCCTCCAGCGTGGCCGGATCCTTGCGGCCGGACGCCGTCAGGTGGGCGATGGCGTGCGAGGCCAGCTCGACGTAGTGCTGGAGCTCGGCCTGCTTGCTGGCCAGGTAGGCCTGCTGGATGGTGGCGTGCTGCTGGCGCGCCAGCGTCACGGACTGCTGGCGCACGAACAGGGCGATCGCGCACAGCGCTACGATCAGCGGCGCGATCGCCAGGAAGATGACTTTCTGCCGGAGCTTCATATTGGATGCGCATGGCGCATGATTTCGTCGTAACATGAAATTGTACGACCGATCAGCGGGTGGCGTGGATGCGGGGCCGCCTACGTAGGATTACGTAGATGCCTGCGTAATCATGCGCTTGTCCGCAGCCGACCCGTGCAAGATACTGAAAAAGAATGCTGCCATAAAATCAACCGGCATGACCGGGGAGCAGCACGATCCATTCGGAGGAGTCACAATGAACAAACTTGCAAGCCGGCTCGGTTGGGCCGCGCTTTCGCTCGTGGGCGCAGGCGCCCTCGGCTACGTCGCCCTGAAACGGGGCGAATCGATCAACGCGGTCTGGGTCGTCATGGCCGCCGTCTGCGTCTACCTGATCGCCTACCGCTTCTACAGCCTGTACATCGCCGACAAGGTGATGGGCCTGGACGCCAAGCGCCAGACCCCGGCCTACCGCTACAACGACGGCCTGGACTACGTGCCCACGAACCGCTACGTGCTGTTCGGCCACCACTTCGCCGCCATCGCCGGCGCCGGCCCCCTGGTCGGCCCCGTGCTGGCCGCGCAGATGGGCTATTTGCCGGGCATGATGTGGATCCTGGCCGGCGTCGTCTTCGCCGGCGCCGTGCAGGACTTCATGGTGCTGTTCATGTCGATGCGCCGCGACGGCCGTTCGCTCGGCGACCTCATCAAGTCCGAGATGGGCGAGGTTCCCGGCGTGATCGCCCTGTTCGGCACCTTCATGATCATGGTGATCATCCTGGCCGTGCTGGCGCTGATCGTCGTGAAGGCCCTCACCGGCTCGCCCTGGGGCACCTTCACCGTCATGGCGACCATCCCCATCGCGCTGTTCATGGGCATCTACTCGCGCTACATCCGCGTGGGCCGCATCGGCGAGATCTCGCTGATCGGCTTCGTGCTGCTGATGCTCGCCATCGTCGGCGGCCAGTGGGTGCACGATTCGCCCACGCTGGGCCCGATGTTCACCTTCACCGGCACCCAGCTGACCTGGATGCTGATCGGCTACGGCTTCATCGCCTCCGTCATCCCCGTGTGGCTGCTGCTGGCACCGCGCGACTACCTGTCCACCTTCCTGAAGATCGGCACCATCGTCGCGCTGGCGCTGGGCATCGTGTTCGTCGCCCCGCACCTGCAGATGCCGGCATTCACCCGCTTCATCGACGGCACCGGCCCGGCCTGGTCCGGCACGCTGTTCCCGTTCCTGTTCATCACCATCGCCTGCGGCGCCGTGTCCGGCTTCCACGCGCTGATCTCGTCGGGCACCACGCCGAAGATGATCGAGAACGAAAAGCACGCCCGCTTCATCGGCTACGGCGGCATGCTGATGGAATCCTTCGTTGCCATCATGGCCCTCGTCGCCGCGTCGACCATCGAGCCGGGCGTCTACTTCGCCATGAACAGCCCGGCCGCCGTGCTGGGCACCACGGCCGAATCGGCCGCCGCGGCCGTGTCGAACTGGGGCTTCGTGATCACCCCGGCCGAGCTGACGCAGATGGCCGCCGACGTCGGCGAGCACACCATCATCTCGCGCGCCGGCGGCGCCCCGACGCTGGCCGTGGGCATGGCGCACATCCTGTCGAACGCCGTGGGCGGCAAGGCCATGATGGCCTTCTGGTACCACTTCGCCATCCTGTTCGAGGCGCTGTTCATCCTCACCGCCGTGGACGCCGGCACCCGCGCCGGCCGCTTCATGCTGCAGGACCTGCTGGGCGCCTTCGTCCCCTCGTTCAAGAAGACCGATTCGCTGCCCGCGAACCTGATCGCCACCGCCCTGTGCGTGGCGGCCTGGGGCTACTTCCTGTACCAGGGCGTCGTCGATCCGCTGGGCGGCATCAACACGCTGTGGCCGCTGTTCGGCATCGCCAACCAGATGCTGGCCGGTATCGCGCTGACGCTGGGCACCGTCGTGCTGTTCAAGATGAAGCGCGGCAAGTATGCCTGGGTCACCATCGTGCCGACCATCTGGCTGCTGCTGTGCACGCTGACGGCCGGCTGGATGAAGATCTTCGACGACAACGTCAAGGTCGGCTTCCTGGCCCACGCCCGCAAGTTCCAGGCCGCGCACGACGCCGGCCAGGTGCTGGCCCCGGCCAAGACCGTCGACGAGATGAGCCGCATCATCTTCAACGACTACCTCGACGCCGGCCTGTGCGGCTTCTTCATGATCGTCGTGCTGGCGGTGCTGCTGTACGGCTTCCGCACCATCCGCGCCGCCAACCGCGAGTCGCGCCCGACGGTCAAGGAAACCCCGTATGTCCAGCAGGCGCCCGTCGCCGCCGAGGTGCACTGATGTTCGGCGCGCTGGTCCAGGCGGGAGAATCGCTGGCCCAGGCGGGCCGCTACCTCGGGCAGAGCATGCGCCTGATGGTCGGCCTGCCCGAGTACGACACCTACGTCGCCCACATGGAACGGAACCACCCGGGCCAGCCCGTGATGAGCTACGAGGAATTCTTCCGCGAGCGTCAGGAAGCGCGGTATGGCGCGGGGCGGAACGGCAAGTGCTGTTGAGAACGCTTTAACACCACCACCACCTCGTCGTCCCCGCGCAGGCGGGGACCCAATTTTACGTGCGCTGACGCTGCGCTACGGAATTGGGTCCCCGCCTCCGCGGGGACGATGTTCGTAGTGCCTGTCCCGGTTCTCCTCTCCCCTCCCCCGCCCCTTGCGGCACCGCAAAGTTACCTCCTAGGCCACATCCTATATTCCTTTCTTGCGGGAATTTGTATTTCCGCATGGTGAGCCCATTCCACACCGGGCTCGTTCGTCGCGCCGACCGCCGGATGTGCCCAGCCATGCATCGCCACGAGCGTTCAAGCCTCAATCGGAAACTATTGTCGATGTGCCTCGCCACCGCCGGCAGCGCGCTGCTGGTGGCCTGGCTCGCCTTTGCGCTGGCGACCGTGGTCGGCCAGCGCCACGCGGAAAGCATGCAGTCGGCCGCGCTGGCCGGCGTGCTGGCGCGCAGCAGCGCCGACGCCCTGCAGGAGCGCGACCGCGCGCTGGCCGGGCGGATGCTGGACGCGCTGCGCGAGCGCGAGACCGTCACCGCGGCCGTGCTGTACGACCGCAAGGGCCAGCCCTTCTCCACCTGGACCGCGCCGGGACGCAGCGATGCCGGCCTGGACGTGCCCCTGCCCGACACCGACGCCGCCGCGCTGGCCGCGTTGAACGAAGCCGGCAGCCGTCCGTGGATGCCGGTGCTGCGCACCTACCGCGCGCTGGGCACGCTGGATGAGGATGCGCCCGAGGATGCGGCCGCGGCGGGCGTCGTCATGATCGAGACCGACCTGCGCCCCATGTGGCGCGCGCTGGTGCGCGGCCTGGGCGTGACGGCCGGCGCGCTGCTGCTGTCGATGCTGGCCGCGCTGATGATGGCGCGGCGGCTGCGGCGCAGCGTGGCCGACCCCATCGCCAAATTGATCAACGCGGCCCAGAAGGTCTCGGCCAGCCAGAACTACACGCTGCGCATTGCCCACAACCGCAACGACGAACTGGGCGCGCTGATCGACAGCTTCAACAACATGCTGGCGCAGGTGGAAGGCCGCGGCGCGGCGCTGGTCCACCATCGCGACGAGCTGGAACGCCAGGTCGGCGTGCGCACCGAGCAGCTGGAGAAGGCGAAGAACGCGGCCGAGGCGGCCAGCCGCGCCAAGAGCGCCTTCCTGGCCACGATGAGCCACGAGATCCGCACGCCGATGAACGGCGTGCTGGGCATGACGGAAATGCTGCTGGGGACGGAGCTGTCCGACACCCAGCGCAACTACACGCAACTGGTGAAGCAATCGGGCGAGCACCTGCTGGTGATCATCAACGACATCCTGGACTTTTCCAAGATCGAGGCCGGCAAGCTGACCGTCGAGTACATCAACTTCAACCTGTGGGACCTGCTCGACGACATCTACACCGTCTACACGCCGCAGGCCGCCACCAAGGGCATCCAGCTGTACTTCGACATCGCCAACGACATCCCGGTGGCGATCTGCGGCGACCCGAACCGGCTGCGCCAGATCATGGCCAACCTGCTCGGCAATGCGCTCAAGTTCACCGACCAGGGCCGCATCCTGGCGCGGGTGCGCATCGCCAGCGAGGACAGCCAGGCCGTGATGCTGCGCTTCGAGGTGCACGACACGGGCATCGGGATCTCGCGCGAGGCGCGCAGCCGCATCTTCGAGGCTTTCTCGCAAGCCGACGATTCCACCACGCGCAAGTACGGCGGCACGGGCCTGGGCCTGGCGATCTCCAAGCAGCTGGTGGAGCTGATGGGGGGCGCCATCGGCGTCGACAACGGCCCCACGCAAGGATCGGTCTTCTGGTTCACGGTGTCCTTCGACAAGCGCCGCGTCGACCCGGATGCGCCGGGCGCGCAGGGCAACTCGCAGCACACGATCGACGGCCTGCGCGTGCTGCTGGTCGACGAGCAGGACGAGCGCCGCGCCGGGCTGGAGCGGCACCTGGCCGCCTGGCGCGTCGACTGCACGGGCACGGACAGCGCCGACCTGGCGCTGGACCTGCTGCACGAGGCGGCGCGCCAGGGGCGTGCCTACGATGTCGCCATCCTCGACATGGAATTGTCGGGCACCAGCGGCCTGCTGCTGGCCTCCGGCATCAAGGCCGATCCGTCGACGCGCGCGACCCGCCTGGTGCTGCTGAGCCCGGACCGGCTGGCGGCCGATCCCGTGCAGCGGCGCGAAGCCGGCGTGGCGTACCAGCTGGTCAAGCCGGCGCGCGCGGCCGATCTGTTCGCCTGCCTGGCGACGCGCCCGCGCGGCCAGGTGGCGCCGGCGCCCCGCTTCGTGCCTCCGCGTCCGCTGCGCGCCAGCGTCGGCCGCCCGGCGTCGCACAAGGTGCGGCGCGTGCTGCTGGCCGAAGATAATCCGGTCAACATCGAAGTCGCGAAGGCCATGCTGGAAAGCCTGGACCTGCAGGTCGATTGCGCGCGCAACGGCGCCGAGGCGCTGGCCATGGTGCGCAGCGGCGCCTTCGACGCCGTGCTGATGGATTGCCAGATGCCGGTAATGGACGGCTTCGCCGCCACCTCGGCGATCCGGCGCGAGGAGCGCAAAGCGGGACGCGGGCGGGTGCTGCCCATCATCGCCATCACGGCCAACGCGCTGCAGGGCGACCGCGAAGCCTGCCTGGCCGCCGGCATGGACGATTATCTCTCCAAACCGTTTACGCAGCAGGAACTGGCGGCCGTGATCGGCAGGTGGATGGCGCTGCCGCTGGCGGCCACCGTGCACCACGACGACGAAGCGCCGCAACTGCCGCCGGAATCGGTGGAGGTGATCCGGCGCGACGTGATCAACCACGCCGCGCTCGACAAGATCCGTGCGCTCTCGCGCGACCGCGGCGACGCCCTCGTGCGGAAGGTGATTTCCGCCTACGTCGACGACGTGCCGCAGCAACTGCGCACCCTGCGCGACGCCATCGACGGCCTGGATGCCGACGGCGTGCGCCGCATCGCCCACACGCTCAAGTCGGCCAGCGCCAACGTCGGCGCCGACGCCCTGGCCGCCATGTGCAAGGCCATGGAACAGCTGGGTCGCGCCGACACCACTGTCGGCGCCGATGCCATCCTGGTGGACATGGAACAGGAATTCCAGGCCGTCCGCCGTTCGCTCACCGCCCAGCCCGAGAAGGAAACCTGACATGCCGGTACCCCACTCCAACCAGCGCGCCCCCGGGCCTGCCGTCGTCCTCGTCGCGGACGACGACCCGACGATGCGCATGCTGATGGTCGAGATGCTGGAAAGCGTCGGCCTGGCGGCGATCGAGGCCGCCGACGGCCAGGAAGCCGTGACGCTTGCGGCCAGCCGCTCGCCCAGCTTGATCCTGATGGACGTCGAGATGCCCAGGATGGACGGCTTCGCCGCCTGCCGCGCGATCCGCGACTCGGCCGGCGGCGCCATGGTGCCGATCGTGATGGTCACGGGCGGCGACGACCTCGAAGCCGTCACCAATGCCTACGAGGCCGGCGCCACCGACTTCGTCTCCAAGCCGATCAACTGGCCGATCCTGGGCCACCGCGTGCTGTACGTGCTGCGCGCCAGCGATGCCATCGTGCGCCTGCGCATCGCCGACGCCCAGAACCGCGCCGTGCTGGCCGCCATTCCCGACACCTTCTTCCGCATGTCGCGCGACGGCGTCTATCTCGACTACGAGCCGGGGCGGGAAAGCCCGGCACGCGAAGGCGGCAACCGCAACGCGCGCGGCCATGCGCTGCGCGAAGCGGTGCCGGCCGGGCAGATCATCGGCCGCCACGTCACCGAGGTGCTGCCGCGCGAGATCGCCGACCGCCTGCTGGAGCAGGTGGCGCTGGCGCTGCAGATGCGCCAGGTGCGCTCGGTCGAATACGAGCTGCTGCACTTCGGCGAAGCCCAGCACTTCGAGGCGCGCCTCGTCGCCACGGGGCCGGCCGAGGTGCTGGGCCTGGTGCGCGACATCAGCGAACGCAAGCGCGCCGAGGAGCAGATCCGGCGCCTGGCCTATTGCGACAGCCTGACGGGCATCCCGAACCGCCAGGCCTTCCTGGAGATGCTGGAGCGCGAGCTGCAGCGCTCCAAGATCGGCAACAAGAAGTTCGCCGTGCTGTTCATGGACCTCGATGCGTTCAAAAGGATCAACGACACGCTGGGCCACGACGTCGGCGACCAGTTGCTGATGCAGGTATCCGAGCGCCTGCGCGAGACGATCCGCCCCAGCGACCTGATCTCGCGCTCTCCGTCCGACCTCGAGACGCAGCAGGGAACGAACCTGGCGCGCCTGGGCGGCGACGAATTCACGATCCTGATCCCGGACCTGGAACGCGTCGAGCATGCGCTCAACGTGGCGCACCGCGTGAAGGACGCGATGGGCCGCCCCTTCCTCATCGAGGGCAACGAGATCTTCGTCACGGCCAGCATCGGCATCTCGCTGTTCCCCGAGGACGGCGACGATTGCACGTCGCTCTTGAAGTTCGCGGACACGGCGATGTACCACGCAAAGAACTGCGGCAAGAACAACGCCAAATTGTACTCGTCCTCGCTGACGATGCAGATCATGAGCCACGTGAAGCTCGAAGTCGGCTTGCGCAAGGCGCTGCAGAACGACGAACTGTACTTGCTGTACCAGCCGCAGCTCGACGTGCGCTCGTCGGAGATCGTCGGCGTCGAGGCACTGGTGCGCTGGCGCCACGCGGAACGGGGCGTGATCCCGCCGACCGAATTCATCCCGCTGGCCGAGGAGACGGGCCTGATCGTCCCCATCGGCGAATGGGTGCTGCGCACCGCCTGCAACCAGGCGCGCCACTGGCAGCGCCTGGCGCGCCGTCCCGTGCGCATGGCGGTGAATTTGTCGGCCAAGCAGTTCAAGGACGAGAGCCTGAGCCAGATGGTGCTGTCGGCGCTGAACGACACGGGGCTCGATCCGCGCCTGCTGGAACTGGAGCTGACCGAGAGCACGCTGATGGACGACGCCAGGGCGACCCTGCTGACGCTGGAACAGCTGCGCGGCATCGGCGTGTACCTGTCGATCGACGACTTCGGCACCGGCTATTCGTCGATGAACTACCTGAAGCGCTTCGACGTGCGCGCGCTGAAGATCGACCGCAGCTTCATCAGCGGCCTGCCCCAGGATTCCGAGAACGCCGCCATCACGCGCGCCATCATCGCAATGGCGCACGGCCTCAAGATGATGGTGGTGGCGGAAGGCGTCGAGACGGGCGAGCAGCTGGTGCTGCTGGAAGAATACGGCTGCGACATGGTGCAGGGCTTCTACCTGAGCCGGCCGGCCACGGCGGATACGGTGACGGGGATGCTGCAGAAGCTGTGGGTGCCGGTGGGGGCGAAATAAACAAGCCCGTCATCCCCGGTAGGGTGGACGGCTCCGCCGTCCACGCGTTCAGGCTTCGTATGAACGACTTGACGCGCACGCGCTGGTTGGACGCGTGGACGGCGAGCCGTCCACCCTACCGCGTGAACGTCAACGTGTACTTCGCCGCCCCCGGCAACAAGGCCTTCGGCTCCCCTCTCACCCACGCCTCGTGCCCGCGCAGGAAGAACGGCGACAGCGGATGTCCGCTCTGCCCGCCCGGCATGTCGAACAGCCCTTCTTCCTCGCGCCCCGGCGACACCACCATGCGTTCGGACTGTCCGAATTTCGGCCCCGCCACGCGCGGCATGTTCCCGTCGCCCGGCAACTGGTCCGGCGGCGCGCCGAGCCAGCGCTTCAGCGCAGGCAGCGCCATCGCGATCGGGTGCGTGATCGCCGCCGTGTTGCGCCGGCCCCAGGTGGCCTCGGCCAGCGGCGTGCCGTCGCGGGTGACCTCGTCGATGGTGCGGTCGACGGCGGCCAGTTGCAGGTCCTGCCAGCTGGCATAGCCGGACGGCAGCCAGGCGGCCGGCTGCTCGTCCAGCAGGCGCGCGACGGCGTCAGGCCAGCGCGTCGTCGCCGCCTGCACGGTCGCCTTCGGGTCGAGCGTGCGCAGCTGCACGTTGGCGCCGGCGAACAGCAGGTCGTGCAGCGACCAGCGGTATTGCTGCGCCAGGCGGTAGCCGACCGAGCCCACGCTCGCATGGCCATCCCAGCTTTGCCGCAGCAGCTGCCTGAACGCGGCGCGCTGCGGATGCCCGGCGACGGCCCGGTCGTCGAGCACGGCCAGCAGGCGCGTGCGCCATTCGCCCACGTAGATGGCGCGGTCGTCCAGCGTGGCACGGAAGGCTGCGCGCACGTCGGCGCTACCCTTATGCGACTGCAGGCCGTCGCGCAGCTGGCGCGTGCGCGCGCCGAGGTCGAAGCCGCCATCGCCCAGCACTTCGGCATCCGGTCCCGCCAGCTGGCGGCTGTTCGCCGTGACCAGCAGGCCGGCCGGGGGATTGACCACGCGCGGATGCCGCTCGGGCGGCAGCAGGCCATTCCAGGTCGGCAGTTCGCCGTCCGCGGCGAGCGGATACGAGACGGCACTGCCGCCCTGGTCGCGCTGCGGCAGCGCGCCGGCGATGGTCCAGCCGATATTGCCCTTGGTGTCGCCGATGACGATGTTCTGCGCCGGGATGCCGTCGGCGGCCGCCGCGGCCAGCGCCTCGTCCAGCGTGAGCGCGCTTTCCAGCTTCAGGTGGTTCAGGTTGAGCGCTTGCGGCGCATGGGCGACCCAGTGCACGGCATAGGCAGCGGCGCCGACCAGGCGCACGGGGCCGAGGCTGGTCTCGCGCACGACCAGGCGCTCGGCCGGAGCCCCCTTCACGAGGATCGTCTCGGCGTGCTCGCGCGGCGTCTCCCAGCCGGCCTGGGTGCGCACCATGCCGGGGTGGGCCTCGTCGCGGTCCAGCAGGACCAGGTCGAGCGTGTCGGCATAGCTGTTGGTGAAGCCCCAGGCCACGTGGCCGTTACTGCCCGCGATTACGAGCGGCGGCGCGCCCGGCAGGCTGACGCCGACGACGCGGCGCGCGCGTCCCTGCGCGTCCGTGTAGCGCAGCGCCAGCCGGTACCAGATGTTCGGCAGCTGCAGGCCCAGGTGCATGTCGTCCGAGACGATGGCCGCGCCGCTGGCGCTGCGGCTGCCGGCGAGCGCGAAGTTGTTGCTGCCGACGCCATCGGTGAAGCCGACGCCGGCCACCTGGCGCGCCGCCACGGCCCCCAGGCTGCCCCACCATGCGGGCGCGGATGGCGGTATCGGCACGTCCTTCGGCGCGGCGACGGCGGGTGCGTCGAGCGGCGCATCCCACCTGCTCGACTCGGGCAGCAGGAAGGCGCGCTGGGCCGGGTCGAGGTCGTGCGCCAGCCAGCCGCGCGCCAGCTCGCGCGCTTCCTGGTTGCCTTGCAGGTCGAAGTACATCGCCCACACGACGAGCAGCGAATCGGCCGCCGTCCAGGGACGCGGCTCGGCGCCGTTCAGCGCGTATTCGAACGGCCTGGCCCCCAGCGCCTGCAGGCCGTCGTTGACGCCGGCCACGTAGCGTTCGAGAAAGGCCCGGTCGCCCGCGTCCAGGCCCTGCAGGACCTGGGCGGCGCGCGCGCGGAAGCGGTGCAGGCGGTGCGCCCGGTCGAGCGGCAGCGCGCGCGGGCCGAACAGCTCGGCCAGCTCGCCGGCGGCGCTGCGGCGCAGCAGGTCCATCTGGAAGAAGCGCTCCTGGCCGTGCAGGAAGCCGGTGGCATAGGCGAGATCGGTGCGGTTGGCGCCGCTGATCGTGGGCACGCCGTCGGCGTCGCGCTCCACCGTCACCTTCGCCGACACGAGCGGCGCCTGGCGCGTGCCCTCGAGCTGCGGCAGGCTGGCGCGCAGGTACAGCCAGGCACCCAGCAGGGCCAGCACCAGCAGCGCCGCGAGCGTTGCCAGCAAACGTGTCGTCCACCTCAACCATCGCCCTGCCCGCATGCGCCGTCTCCTCCGAAAAAAGCGCATCTTGCCAGAAAAACCATTGCCTAGCGAGTGCGTGATCCAGCCTACCCGATTCGGTTCCCATTGGACCTTTGAGGCATTCCGGCCAGGCCTTCCGACGCCTGGCTAAGCTGATGGCATGCGCGCATGACGCGTGCTATCGAAGGAGATCATCAGCCATGCGTGCGTTCATGGTTCCGCTCGCGATGGCATCGATGCTGGCCCTGCCGGGCTGCACGACGCCCGAGCAGCGTGCCGCACAGGCCCGCGCCGAAATGGAGCAGGCAATGGTCGTGTATGGGCCGGCTTGTGCGCGCCTGGGCTACGCAGCGCAGTCCGATGCCTGGCGCAGCTGCATCCTGCACCTCAGCGCGAAGGAGGACGCGGAGCGCTACGGTCCTTATGGTCCTTATGGTCCTTATGGTCCTTATGGTCCTTATCCGCACTACCACGCCGGCTACGGTCTCGGGCGCTGGCCCGGCGGCTGGTGGGGCCCGTACTGATGACGAAGGTCGGCACGATGCTCTGCCGGTTACCGAAGTCGACGGGCGCCGGACGGTTCTGAACAGGCTGAGTGCCGGACGCCGAGGCGGACCCGGCATGCTGCATCGCGACGCTTTCGATCGCGGCCGTCCGGTCGTACTCATCCCGTTCGTGCTCATGCCAGTCATGTTCACGTTCGTACGTGCTCGCGTAGTACGGGCGCCGCTCGCCGGCGGCGGCCGTGCGTTTGCTCGGCTTGTTGACGGGCTTGGCATCGGCGATGGCGGGCGCGGGCGCGGGCGTGACGGGCGCATCGGCGGCAAGTACCTTCGCGGCATGCGTGTTTGCGAGATGTGTGTCGGCGACATGCGCGTCTGCGACATGCGCGTCTGCGACGTGCGGGTCGCCAACGAGCGCCTTCGCGACTTGCTCGTCCTTTAGTAGCCCGTCCTCGAGTTGCTCGTCCTCGCGTTGCTTGTCCTGGAGTTGCTCGTCCTGGAGTTGCTCGTCCTTTAGTTGCTTGTCCTCGAGTTGCCTGTCCTGGATGTGTGCATCCTTGAAGTGCTCGTCCTTCACGGATTCATCCGCGGCATCCATGCCCTCGACGAGCGCCGCTGCGCCGCTTGTCGTCTCGGCCTGCACCGCTTCCGGCCGAGCCACCTCGGCCCCACCTGCTTCGGCCTGGCTTGCTTCGTCCTTCATTGCCTCGGTCCCTGCCGCGTGGGCATGCTCGTCGCTGACCGGTACCGGCGCATCCTGCGCATCGACCCGGACATCTGGCGCGTCCGGCTTCGCCGTCTCGACGGGCACCACGACTGGCTGCACGATCACGAGCTCCGGCTCGACCCGGCCCGCGCCGTCGGCACGCGGCGCCGGCTCGCCCACCAGGCGGCGCGCGCACGCTTCCTTGGTCACGGCTTCGCGCTGCGCCAGCAGGCGTTCCAGCATGCGCTGGGTGTGCCGGATCAGCTCGGGATAGCGGGCGTCGGGCGGGTGCAGGCTGAAACGCACGAGCGGCGATTTCTCCAGCATCCGGGCGGTGGCGTCGGCCACGCGCGGCGACAGCAGGCGGCCGCTGCGATTGCGCGCGGCATAGACGAGCGACGGCGACAGCACGCTGCGGCGGATCGGGTTGCCGTCGGCATCGCGCAGGCAGTGGAAGTGGCTGAAGGTGGTCGTGTAGGCGAAGCGGGAGGCGCGCAGCGCGTTCCACGCGCCCTTGCCCAGCAGCCAGGCCGGCGGGACGAAGCCGTCGACCTTCCAGCCGCGCTCCGCGAACCAGGCCAGGCCCAGTTCCAGGCGGCGCTGCGCTTCCGCTTCGGCCAGCGCGGCGAATTCGCCTTCCTTGCGCGTGTACACGCTGCGCAGGAAACGCTTGGCGAGGCCGCCGCCGTTCGCTTCCGTGTCGAGGTGGCTGTAGCCGTGCAGCGCCAGTTCGTCGCCCCGCTCCAGCACCACGTCCAGGCAGGCTTCCATCGCCGGCGAGCGCTCGGGGCGGAAGTGGTAGTGCGGCACCACGAGCCAGGTCAGCGGAATGTCGGCGACCTCGCGCACGGCCTGCACGAGGCGCAGGCAATCGGGCCAGGTGGCCGGGGCGACGTCGTGGATCGACACGCACAGCATCGGCGCGGTGCCGGCGCGGGCGATATCGGTGGCGGTGGCAGTGGCGGTGGCGCTGGTTGCGCCGATGGTGTTGGTGGTGGCGCCTTCGCTCGTGGCGCGTTCAATCGGTGACACAGATGCGCTCCGGTTCGCGCGGCGTGCGCGCATGGTTGGCCAGCAGGCCGTCGTAGCGGCCCAGTACCTGGGGCAGGATTTCGTTCCAGTCGTAGCGCTCGACCGCCTTGCGGCGTGCCGCCATGCCCATGCGGGCCAGGTCGCGCTCGAAGATCGCGTCGATGGCGCCGGCGAGGCTGTCGACGCTGTCCGGCTCGGCCAGCAGGCCCGTGTCCGCGTCGACCAGTTCCGCCACGCCGCCGCCGTTGGCGGCGACGACGGGCAGGCCGCAGGCCATCGCTTCCAGGACGATCAGGCCGAAGGTCTCGCAATCGCCCGGGTGCACCAGCACGTCGCAGCTGCCCAGCAGGCGCGCGAGCTGGCGCTGGTCGCGCTTGTAGGGCATGCGCGTCATGTTGGGGATGTCGGGCGGGCTGTCGTTGCCGGCGCCCACCAGCACCAGGTGGTAGCGCGGCCCCAGCTTGCGCACCGCCTCGACCAGCAGGCCGAGCTTCTTTTCCGGCGTGAAGCGGCCCGCGTAGACCAGCAGGCGCGTGGCCGGGTGGAGGCCGAGGCGCGCGCACAGCGCGTCGCGCCCGTCCTCGCGCTCGTGCGCGGGCAAGGGACGGAACACGGCGCTGTCGATGCCGAGCGGCTGGTGCACGGCGCCGTGCACGCCGATGGCGTCCAGCTGTTGCACCATCACACGGCTCGGCGCGAGCACGAGGTCGAACTGGCGATACAGGCTGGCCAGGTACTTGCAGGTGCCGCTCGCGATCCAGCGCCCCAGGCGCGGCCGCACGAGGCGCGGCAGGTCGGAGTGGTAGAAGGCGACGGCCGGGATGCCGTGGCGGCGGCGCATGCGCAGCGCCGCCCAGGCGCAGTGGCCGGCGTCGCCCGCCTCGACGAGGTCGGGCCGCGCGGACGCCAGCAGGCGCGCCGGCCCCGCCACCGATAGCGGCATGCGGTAGCCGTGGAAGCCGGGCAGGCCGGCGGCGGGAATGCGCACGAGCGCCGGCACCTGCGCGCCGCAGGTCTCGACGTTGGGACTCATGATCGTGTGCTGCACGCTGCTGCGCCGTGCCAGCCAGTGCGCCTTGGCGTTCAGGTAGGTGCTGACGCCGCCTCCTTCGGCGGCATAGAACATCGTGATATCGACGAGGTGCATGCTGGGGTCCGATCAAAGTAACCCCACGATAGCAGCGGACGGGCCGAGCCCATTTTGCGCATCGTCAAAGCGATGCCCGCTGCCTCACGGGAGGGACCGATTATGCACTGCGCCTGTCGAGCATGGCGCGCGCGATGGTGCCCGCGTCCACATACTCGAGTTCGCCCCCTACGGGAACGCCGCGCGCGAGTCGGCTGACCTTCAGGCCGCGCGCCTTGAGCATCTCGCTGATGTAGTGGGCGGTGGCCTCGCCCTCGTTAGTGAAATTGGTGGCCAGCACCACTTCCTTGACCTGGCCGTCGTTGGCCCGGTTGACCAGCTTTTCCAGGTGCAGGTCCTTGGGGCCGATGCCGTCCAGTGGCGACAGGCGTCCCATCAGCACGAAGTACAGGCCCTTGTAGGTCAGGGTCTGCTCGATCATCATCTGGTCGGCCGGGGTTTCGACCACGCACAGCAGCGCGCGGTCGCGCTCCTCGTTCGCGCACAGGTCGCAGATCTCGGTTTCGGAGAAGGTATTGCACATGGCGCAGTGATGCACCGAGTCGACCGCCTGGTACAGGGCGCGCGACAGCATGGCGGCGCCTTCGCGGTCGTGCTGCAGCAGGTGGAAGGCCATGCGCTGCGCCGACTTCGGCCCGACGCCCGGCAGGCGCCGCAAGGCCTCGGTCAGGAAGTCGAGCGATTTGGACATGTGGTTTCCGGTAATGGCATCGATGGCGCGGGCGCGTTCGGCACGCCCGCGCGGGGGAACATCAGAACGGCATCTTGAAGCCCGGCGGGATCGGCAGGCCGGCGGTCAGGCCGGCCATCTTTTCCTGCGTGGTGGTTTCGGCCTTGCGGATCGCATCGTTGAACGCGGCCGCGACCAGGTCTTCCAGCATGTCGCGGTCGTCGCCCAGCAGCGACGGGTCGATGGTGACGCGCTTGACGTCGTTCTTGCAGGTCATCACGACCTTGACCAGGCCGGCGCCCGACTGGCCTTCGACTTCGATGAGGGCCAGCTGGTCTTGCGCCTTCTTCATATTGTCCTGCATGGCCTGCACCTGCTTCATCATGCCTGCGAGCTGGTTCTTCATCATGGTGTGTTCTCCAATAGGTCGGGTAAAACAAAAAAGGTTCGCGAAAAGGGTTCGGACGGCGCGCGCCTCAGGTGCCGATCGGACGCACGGAGCCCGGCACCACGAACGCATCGAAGGTGCGCGCCATGTCCTGCACGAACGGATCGGCTTCGACGGTGGCCTCGGCTTCGCGCTGCAGGCGCTCGCGGCGCGCCTTCGCTTCGGCGCTGGCCGTGTACCACACGGGCGCGATCTCGGTGTCGACGTTCACGCGCAGCGACGGGAAGCATTCCTGCAGCGCCGCGCACAGTTTCTCGCTGTTGCCGCTGGTGCGCAGCGTGTCGACCGGCACGCGCAGGCGGAAGGTCGCGCTGCCGGCATCGGCCACGCATTCGATCAGTTCGGTCTGGAAGGCCAGCTGCTGGGCCACGCCGCGCAGCGGCAGCGATGCGGCCAGCGCGGGCCAGTTGCCGTCCCAGCCGATGGCGTCCACCGGCGTGACGACGTAGGGGTACGGCGCCCTGGACGGCGCGGCGACGCGTGCCGGAGGCGGCGCGACGGCGGGCGCCTCGGCGGCCGGCGCGGCGACGGCCGTGTCGTCGGAAAACCCGGTGACCCAGGCCGGCACGTCGTCGTCGGCGGCCTGTTCCTGCGGACGCTCATACGCCTGCTGCGGCTGCTGGGCCATGGCGCCCGGCTGGGCACGGCCCATGGCCGGCTGCGGCTGGGCCATTGCCTGCGCTTGCGGACGGGCCGCGGCGGCGGGCGCGGCGCTGGCCGGCGACGCATCCCACGGTGCGCCCGGGCCCGGGCGTGCCGGCGCGGCGCTGGCCTGCGGTCCTGGTGCGGCTGCAGGTACCGGTACGGATGCGGGGGCGGACGGTGCCGGCGCCGCTGCAGCGGGCGCGGCGGGCGCCTCGGCCGGACCGGCCGGCGGACGCTTGACACCGGCGGCGCCCGGACGCGAGGCGGCGCGCGCCGCTTCCAGCGCGGCATTGATCGAGGCACGGGCCAGGCTCATGGCCGGGGCGGCGCCGCCGGACGCGGGCGCCGCCGGGGCCGCCGGGGCGGCCGGCGCCGCGTGGCTGGCGGAGGCAGGGCCGGACGCGGGTCGCGCCGGCGCCTGTGCCGGCGCCGCGGCATTCGCCGCCGGACGCGCCGGCTGGGCCTGCGGCAGCGGACGCGCCAGCGCAGCCGGCGCCGGAGAAGCGGACTGCTCGGCGCCGCCCTGTCCCGGCCGGAACGCGAGCATGCGCAGCAGCGTCATCGTGAAGCCGGCGTACTCGTCCGGCGCCAGGCCGATCTCGTTGCGCCCGTGCACGGCGATCTGGTAGTACAGCTGCACTTCCTGCGGATCGAAGGCGAGCGCCAGGCGCTGGATGTCGGCCAGTTCGGGCAGGTCCTGCGGCACGGCCGTCGGCACCGTCTGCGCCAGCGCGATGCGGTGCAGCAGCGTGCCCAGGTCCTGCAAGGCGCCGTTGTAGGACAGGCTGCGGCTGGCCATCTCGTCGGCCACCGCCATCAGGTCGGCGCCGTTCTGTTCGGCCAGCGCGTCGAGCAGGCGCACCAGGTAGGACTGGTCGAGCGCGCCCAGCATGCCCTGCACGGCCTCGAGCGTGACGGCGCCGGCCGCGTAGGCGATGGCCTGGTCGGTCAGCGACAGCGCGTCGCGCATCGAGCCGTGCGCGCCCTGCGCCAGCAGGCGCAGCGCGGGTTGTTCGAACTGCACGTCTTCCTGGCCCAGGATGTTTTCCAGGTGGCCGACGATGTGGCCCGGCGGCATCTGCTTCAGGTTGAACTGCAGGCAGCGCGACAGCACGGTCACGGGAATCTTTTGCGGGTCCGTCGTCGCCAGGATGAACTTGACGTGCTCGGGCGGCTCTTCCAGCGTCTTCAGCATGGCGTTGAAGGCGTGGTTGGTCAGCATGTGCACCTCGTCGATCATGTAGACCTTGAAGCGCGCATTGCTGGGAGCGTACACGGCCTGCTCGAGCAGCTGGGCCATCTCGTCGACGCCGCGGTTGGAGGCCGCGTCCATCTCGATATAGTCGACGAAGCGGCCGGCATCGATCGCGCGGCAGGGTTCGCACTGGCCGCAGGGCTCGGCCGTGATGCCGCCCTGCCCGTCCGGGCCGACGCAGTTGAGCGACTTGGCCAGGATGCGCGAGAGCGTCGTCTTGCCCACGCCGCGCGTGCCGGTGAACAGGTAGGCGTGGTGCAGCCGTCCGGACCGCAACGCATGGGTCAGCGCACGGACCACGTGCTCCTGGCCGACCAGCGTGTCGAAGTTCTTGGGACGGTATTTGCGGGCGAGGACTTGATAGGACATACCGCGATTTTACCGTAGACCGGGCTTGCCGGGCCAATATTGGACGACGACGCGACAACGGGTGCGGTGTACGGACGAGCACGATCCCCAAGCGCAGTGCGCCGGCGAAATCGATGAAGGGGAAAGAGAAGAAGATAAGAGGCGAGCCTGATCTGCGGCACTTGCGGTGAACGGCTTTGGCTGCTTCGTTCCCGACCTGACCAGGTAAACCATGCCACAATGCGCAGGGGCCCGCCGAGGTCCATTATACACCCTTGGATAGACGGCAGGCAAACCGGCCTTTCCGGCCGGCATATGCACTATATATATGTTCTTGAACGCGTGGACGGGAGACCCGTCCACCCTACCCGTCTACCGTAGGGCGGCGCGGCAGAACACCGGGGTCGGAGTCCAACCGCCAATACCGGACTCCGCCCCCTACGATCACAAGCCCAGCTGCTGCCAGATCCCGTCCACGCGCGCCTTCACTTCCGGCGTCATCACGATCGGGGTACCCCACTCGCGATTCGTTTCGCCCGGCCACTTGTTGGTGGCGTCGATGCCCATCTTGCTGCCCAGGCCGCTGATGGGCGACGCGAAGTCGAGGTAGTCGATCGGCGTATTGTCGACCAGGACCGTGTCGCGGGTCGGGTCGACGCGGGTCGTGATCGCCCAGATGACTTCCTTCCAGTCGCGCACGTCGACGTCCTCGTCCACGACGACGATGAACTTCGTATACATGAACTGGCGCAGGAAACTCCAGACGCCGAACATCACGCGCTTGGCGTGGCCCGCGTACTGCTTCTTCATCTGCACGACGGCCATGCGGTAGCTGCAGCCTTCCGGCGGCAAGTAGAAATCCGTGATCTCGGTGAACTGTTTCTGCAGCAGGGGGATGAACACCTCGTTCAGCGCCACGCCCAGCACGGCCGGCTCGTCGGGCGGCTTGCCCGTGTAGGTCGAGTGGTAGATCGGGTCGCGCCGCATCGTGATGCGGTCGATGGTGAAGACGGGGAACCAGTCCTGCTCGTTGTAATAGCCGGTATGGTCACCGTACGGTCCTTCCAGCGCGTGCTCGAAGCCGCTCGGGTGGTTCTGGTCCGGATAGATATGACCTTCGAGCACGATCTCGGCCGACGCCGGCACGCGCAGCTCGCTGCCGATGGCCTTGGTGAGCGTCGTGCGCTGGCCGCGCAGCAGGCCGGCGAACTGGTATTCGGACAGCGTGTCCGGCACCGGCGTCACGGCGCCCAGGATCGTGGCCGGGTCGGCGCCGAGAGCCACCGCCACCGGATACGGCTGGCCCGGGTTGGCGATGCAGTGCTCGCGGAAATCGAGGGCGCCGCCGCGGTGCGCGAGCCAGCGCATGATGACCTTGTTCGGCCCCAGCACCTGCTGGCGGTAGATGCCCAGGTTCTGGCGCTTCTTGTTCGGTCCCTTCGTGATCACGAGGCCCCAGGTGATGAGCGGCGCGATATCGCCCGGCCAGCAGTGCTGGATCGGCAGGCGCGCCAGGTCCACATCCTTGCCCTCCCAGACGATTTCCTGGCACGGCGCGCCTTTGACTTCCTTCGGCGCCATGTCCCAGACAGCCTTGACGAGGGAGCCCATGTCCATGATGTCCTTGAATCCCTTGGGCGGCTCCGGCTCCTTCAGGCGGGCCAGCACGTGGCCGATGCGGCGCAGCTCGCCGACGTCGTCCGCGCCCATGCCCAGCGCCACCCGGCGCGGGGTGCCGAACAGGTTGGCGAGCACGGGAATCGTGTGCCCCGTCGGCTTTTCGAACAGCAAGGCAGGGCCGCCGGCGCGTAGGGTGCGGTCGCAGATCTCCGTCATTTCGAGATTTGGGGAAATAGGCACCGATACGCGCTTGAAGTCATCCATTTCTTGCAACTTAGCAAGGAAATCACGCAAATCTGAGTAGTTCATCGATTTATTAATGCTTTTTTACATCTTTTGAGTTTGGCTAACAATCGGCGGCAAGTGATTGATTTGCCAAAGAATTGATGAGCCCCGCGGCTAGATTAAGATCTAAAAGTAATAAAGAGCAGCCGTGCTAGTATTGACTTGGTATAAACCGGCACCTACAATCCGCCTACCAAGTGAGACAGGCCCGTCCAGGACGTGATTTTAGCCGGTCTCCTTCTTTCACGGGGTCGGGGCCCCAATGACATTTGTAAGGAGTGTTTCCCAGGGCGTCTGCCCTACCTTACCCCGAGACAGTTGTTAGCCACTGGGCGCCTCCATAGTCAGCGCGGCCCAGCTGTAGCAAGCAATGACGGCGTTAGTCGACCGCAGCGAGCGGCGACAGACGGTTTTCTGATGCACGGCATTAGTACATCCTTCAGCAGCGCACTTGCGCCGCCGTGGGGACACTTTTTCCGCGACAAAGGAGAGACGATGATTCATCGCTTCATCGGCACGAGCGCAAGGCTCGTCCAACAAGCGGCCAGCCAGCCCATCACGTGGTCTTCCGTGATCAAAACGGCACGCGGCGTGTTTAACACCGCAAAACATACCATGACCGTATTCGGTTTTTCCGCAGTGGCGATGATGGCCCTGCTGTACTACCGCCCCGATTTCGCAAAACGGGTGTCGGAACTGCTCAATCCGCAGCACGCAGCACCGGTGGCCGTCGCGGCCGCCCCCGCGCAGCCGAAGGCCGAGGCCGAACCCGTCCAGGCGGTCGAGGACAAGGCAAGCCCCCGCACCACGCGCCAGCAGAAGTACGTGACGGACTGGCTGTCGCGCCGCTACCGCGTGGCCGGCGACGCCGCCAACATGCTGGTCTCCACCGCCTACAGCACGGCGCACGAGATCAAGCTGGATCCCCTGTTGATCCTGGCCGTGATGGCGATCGAATCGGGCCTGAACCCGTTCGCCGAAAGCCCGATGGGCGCGCAGGGCCTGATGCAGGTGATGTCGAAGGTGCACAGCGACAAGTTCGAGGAAGTCGGCGGCAAGGAAGCCGCGCTGGATCCGGTGGCCAATATCCGTGTCGGCGCCCAGATCCTGAAGGATTACGTGACCCGTACCGGTTCCGTCGAAGGCGGCCTGAAGACCTATGTCGGCGCCGGCGCCTTCGAGGACGATTCCGGCTACGGCAACAAGGTGCTGGCCGAGTACCGCCGCCTGAAGCAGGTTGCGGGCGGCAAGAACGTGCCGATCTATAACACCCCGGCTCCGGCCCCGACCGCGGTCCTGGTCCAGAAATCCGCCCCGGCCCCGGCCAAGGCCGACAGCGCCGCCGCGAGCGACAGCGCGCATGGCGCCAGCCAGAACGGCGAGACCGTCGCCGGCCTGTAAGCCACGTAACGATCCCTGGTCGAAAGCCACCGTTGGCGGGAGCCGCGGTGGCTTTCTTTTTTACCCATTCCAGTACCCAAGCAACGTCGTCGCTGCGCCTACCGACGTCGTCCCCTGCGCCTACCCCACGTCGTCCCTGCGCCTACCCCACATCGTCCCTGCGCCTACCGACGTCGTCCCTGCGAAGGCAGGGACCCAAGCTCCGCTTGCGTATCGTCAGCCCATGAAAATTGGGTCCCTGCCTTCGCAGGGACGACGGGCCGAGTCACCAAATAAAAAGCCGCCCCAGTCTCCCGGGGCGGCTTCTCTCTAATATATATAGAGGGTAATCCGAATCAGCGCTTCGTATCCGCCGCCACCTCGTCCGGACGCAGCTTGCCCGCCAGGCGGTCCAGCACGCCGTTCACGTACTTGTGGCCATCGATGCCGCCGAAGGACTTGGTCAGCTCGACCGCTTCGTTGATCACGACGCGGTACGGAATCTCGATCTGGTTCTTCAGCTCGTAGGCGCCGAGCAGCAGCACGGCGTGCTCGATCGGCGACAGTTCGGCGACCGGGCGGTCGATCGTCGGCTGCAGCACTTCGCGCAGCTCGACCGACTGGGCGATCGCGCCGTGCAGCAGTTCCTTCACGTACTCGCTGTCGGCCTTGTCGAAGCCGTGGGCGGTGCGGATGTTGGCGATGACCGTTGCGGCCGGCTCATTATTCAGCAGCCATTGATACAGACCCTGGAGGGCGAACTCGCGCGCGCGGTGGCGCGGCGTGCGGTTCTTGTTCGGGTTGGCGTGCGTGGATTTGTCAGTCATGTTGTACCTGTATTGCGTCAGTCTTCTTCGGCCTGCAGTTCTTCCAGGCCCAGCAGCAGATTGGCCATCTCGACGGCCACGCGGGCGGCGTCGGTGCCCTTCTCGGCCATGCGGACTTCCGCCTGCTCGTCGTTTTCGGTGGTCAGGATCGCGTTGGCGATCGGCATGCCGTAGTCCAGGCCGACGCGGGTGATGCCGGCGCCGGATTCGTTCGAGACCAGCTCGAAGTGGTAGGTTTCGCCGCGGATCACGGCGCCCAGCGCGACCAGCGCGTCGAACTGCTGGGTCTCGGCCATCTTCTGCAGCGCCAGCGGGACTTCCAGGGCGCCCGGCACGGTCACGTGCAGGATGTCTTCGTCGGCCACGCCCAGGTGTTTCAGTTCGGCCAGGCAGGCCGACAGCAGGCCGTGGCCCACGTCCGCGTTGAAACGCGCCTGTACGATACCGATGCGCAGGCCTTCGCCCTGCAGATTGCTTTCAAAAGTTCCTACCGTCATGGCTGCCTCTTGTTCTGTTGATTCGTTGATGTGAATGGTAACGCGTAACGCCCTTGCGTAACGCGCCCCGTCGTTTTATAAATAGGCTGGCTTACGCTTCCGGCTTGGCCAGGTAACCGGTGACTTCCAGGTCGAAACCGGTCATGGACGGCATCTTGCGCGGATTGGCCAGCAGCTTCATCTTGCGCACGCCCAGCTGGCGCAGGATCTGCGCGCCGATGCCGTAGGTGCGCAGGTCCAGGTTGGCCGCGCGGCCGGCCGGGCGGGAGGCGGGCTTGTCCATGGTGCCGAAGCGCTCGAACAGCTCGGCCGCCGTCTCGCCGCAATTGAGCAGCACGATGACGCCGGCGTCCGACGCCTTGACCGCCTGCATGGCCGCCGCCAGGTTCCACGAGTGCGAGGTGCAGGCGGTGTCGAGCACGTCCAGGATGGAGACGGGCTGGTGCACGCGCACCAGCGATTCCTGGGCAGTCGCCGGCTCGCCGTGCACCAGCGCCAGGTGGGCCGAGCCGCTCGGCTGGTCGCGGAAGGCGATCAGCTGGAAGTCGCCGTGGGCCGTGCACAGCGTGCGCTCGGCCACGCGCTCGACCAGCGTCTCGGTCTGGCTGCGGTAGTGGATCAGGTCGGCGATCGTGCCGATCTTGATGCCGTGTTCCTGGCCGAATTCCAGCAGGTCCGGCAGGCGCGCCATGGTGCCGTCTTCCTTGATGATCTCGCAGATGACGGACGCCGGGGTCAGGCCCGCCATCTCGGTCAGGTCGCAGCCCGCCTCGGTATGGCCGGCGCGCATCAGCACGCCGCCCTTGACGGCGCGCAGCGGGAAGATGTGGCCCGGCTGCACCAGGTCTTCCGGCTTCGCATCCTTGGCGACGGCGACCTGGATGGTACGGGCGCGGTCGGCCGCCGAAATGCCCGTGGTGACGCCTTCGGCCGCTTCGATCGACACCGTGAAATTGGTGCCGAACGAGGTGCCGTTCCGGCTGGTCATCATCGGCAGTTCCAGGCGGTCGCAGATCTCCTCGGACAGCGTCAGGCACACGAGGCCGCGGGCGTGGCGGATCATGAAGTTGATCGCTTCCGGCGTGACGTGCTCGGCGGCGAGGACCAGGTCGCCCTCGTTCTCGCGGTCTTCCTCGTCGACGAGGATCACCATGCGCCCGGCGCGCAGTTCTTCGACGATTTCCTGGGTGGTGGAGATGGGCATGGGGTTCCTCGCTTCGGGCGGCTGGTACGAAATCCGCTATTTTAAAGGATTCGGCAATATTTAACTGCCCTCCCCGGCCATTTCCTGCCGCCAGGACTTCATGAACAATGCCGGCATGTTCATGTTCGTTGCACTATGACAACGATATGTCTGTCAATATGTGTCATAGATCATGCCGTGCTGTAACTGTGCGGCGCCGTGGGCAGGTTAGAATGGGTTTTCAGCCCCAACCGGACACCCTCCGCATGATCTCCCGTTTCACCAGCCTCGTCCGTTTTACCCTCCTCCTGTTCCCGCTGGTTGCCACCGTACCGGGCCAGGCGCTGGCAGCCCCGGCATCCGCCGCGGCGGCCCTGCCCGACCTGAACGCGCCGCTGCCGATCGGCCCGCAGGTCAAGGTCGGCAAGCTGGACAACGGACTGACCTACTACATCCAGCGCAACCGCAAGCCGGAACACAAGCTCGAACTGCGCCTCGTCGTGAAAGCCGGCTCGATCCTCGAGGACGAGGACCAGCAGGGCCTGGCCCACTTCACCGAGCACATGGCGTTCAACGGCTCGACCCATTTCAAGAAGCACGAGCTGGTGTCCTACCTGCAGTCGATCGGCGTCAAGTTCGGCGCCGACCTGAATGCCTATACCTCGTTCGACGAAACCGTCTACGTGCTGCCCGTGCCGGCCGAGCGTCCGCAAGACCTCGATAAAGCCTTCCTCGTGCTGGAAGACTGGGCGCACGGCCTGACGCTGAACCCCGAGGACATCGACAAGGAACGCGACATCGTGCTGGAAGAACTGCGCCTGGGCAAAGGCGCGGGCGACCGCATGCAGAAGGTCTTGATGCCGAAGATCTACAACGGCTCGCGCTACGCGGACCGCCTGCCGATCGGCCAGGAAGCGATCCTGCGCAACTTCAAACCGGACGCCATCCGCCGCTTCTACCGCGACTGGTACCGGCCCGACCTGATGGCCGTCGTCGCCGTCGGCGACGTCGACCCGGCCCAGGTCGAGCAGCTCGTCAAGCGCCATTTCGCCGGCCTGAAGAACCCCGTACCGGAGCGCAAGCGCGACTACGCCGCCATCCCTGCGCGCACGGGCACCGAGGCGCTGGTGGTGACGGACAAGGAATCGGGCCCGGCCTCGGTGCTGATCCGCTACCCCGTGCAGCCCTACCGCGAGCGCGCCACGCTGGCCGGCTACCGCGAACAGCTCGTCGAAGGCCTGTTCTCCGGCATGTTGAACCAGCGCCTGGCGGAACTGGCGCAGACCGCGTCGCCGCCGTTCATGGGCGCCAGCAGCGCGCCGGGCCGCCTGACGCCGCGCTACCGCTCGTACAACGCGATGGCCGCGCTGGGCAAGAACGGCCCCACGCCCGCCATCGACGCGCTGGTGCAGGAAAACGAACGGGCGCGCCAGTTCGGCTTCGGCGCCGCCGAGCTGGAACGCGTCAAGAAGACCTTGCTGCGCACCTACGAACTCGCCTGGAACGAACGCGACAAGACCGACTCGGCCCAGTACGCGGCCGAATACATGCGCCACTTCCTCGAGGGCGAGGCGATCCCCGGCATCGACGCCGAATACCGCTTCGTGAACGCGATGGTGCCCGGCATCACGCTGGACGAGATCAACGCCTACGCGCGCCGCACGATTCCCGCCGACTCGGGCAAGCTCGTGATCTACACGGGCCCGTCCGGCGCAGGCGCCGCGATCCCGACGGGCGACCAGCTGCTGGCCGCCGTCGCCGCGGCCGAGCGGCGCGACGTCCAGAAGCACGACGAGAAGGCCGTCGCCGCGCGCCTGATGGACCAGCCGCCGAAGCCCGGCAGCATCGCGTCGGAAACGCAGGACGCGCGCCTGGGCCTGACGCGCCTGACGCTGTCTAACGGCGTCAAGGTGATCCTCAAGCCCACCACCTTCCGCAACGACCAGGTCCTGATGAGCGCGGCGCGGTTCGGCGGCCAGAGCCTGTTCGACGAGCGCGACACCTTCAATGCGCGCTATGCGGACACCATCGTCGCCGCCATGGGCCTGAAGGATTTCACGCCCGTCGACATGCGCAAGATCCTGGCCGGCAAGGCCGCCGCCGTCAGCGCCGGCCTGGGCACCAACACGGACGTGGTCGCGGGCACGGCCGGCGCCACCGACGTCGAGACGATGCTGCAGATGGTATGGCTGAAGTTCGCCGGCGTGCGGCGCGACGAGGACCTGTACAAATCCTTCATCGGCAAGCAGATGGAACTCGCGCGCAACCGCCTGGGCCAGCCGGGCGCGCTGTTCGGCGACGCCGTGCTGGCCACGCTGTACGACAACAATCCGCGCGCGCCGCGCGCCCTGCGTCCCGAAGACATCGCGCGCATCGACCTGGACCGCGCCATCGCGATCTACCGCGAGCGCTTTTCCAGCGCCAAGGACCTGACCTTCATCTTCGTGGGCAGCTTCGACGTGGCCGCCATCAAGCCGCTGCTGGCTACCTACCTGGGCAGCCTGCCCACGCCCGACATCCCGACCGCCTACCGCGACCTGGGCATCCGCCCGGTGAAGGGCGTGGTCAAGAAAGTGGTGAACAGCGGCTCGGAAGACCGCAGCACCGTGTCGCTGACCTTCACGGGTCCGGCCGACGTGACGGAAAAGGAAGAGCTGCGCCTGGGCGCGCTGACGGAAGTGATGAACCTGCGCATCATCGACGTGCTGCGCGAAAAGATGGGCCTGATCTACGGCGGCGGCATGGAAGGCTCGATGACGCGCCTGCCCTACAGCCACTACACGGTCGGCGTGACGCTGCCGACCGGCCCGCAGAACGTGGGCAAGGTCGTCGACGCCACCTTCGCCGAGATCGAGCGCCTGCGTACGCGCGGCCCCGAGCAGTCCGAACTGGACAAGGTCAAGACCAACTGGCTCCAGTCCTACCGCAAGTCGCTGCAGGACAACGGCTACTGGCTGGCTACGCTGCAGACCTCGCTGACCGAGGGAACGGACCCGGCCAACATCCTGCGCTTCGACAAGGAAGTGGCGGCGCTGACGGCGGACGACGTGAAGCAGGCGGCGCAGCGTTACCTGAACACGCAGAACTACGTGCAGGTGGTGTTGAATCCGGAGAATCCGGCGACCGCCAAGCGGGAGCAGGCGGTGTCGCAACGGTAAGGCGTGGGGTGGACGGCTCCGCCGTCCACGCGGTGATACGTACCGGCCGATTCCTCGAAACCGACATCGGCGCCGTTACAAGTCCCGGCCTCGCCAACGAGCGTTGACATCGGCGCCGTTACAGGTCACGGCCTCGCCAACGAACGTAGACATCGGCGCCGTTACAGGTTACGGCCTCGCCAACGAACGTTGAACGCGTGGACGGCATAGCCGTCCACCCTACCGTCACCGCAGGTATTTGGCGAACCAGGCCAATTCGCGCGCACGCAAGTCCTTCTGGTGCTCCGGCTTGCGCAGCGCATGCCCCTCGTCCTCGTACACCACCAGCGCGGTCGGCGTGCCCATCGCCTTCAGGCCGTGCCAGAACTCGAACGACTGCGCCGGCGGACACTCGACATCGCGCTCGCCCACGTAGATGAGCGTCGGCGTCTTGGCCGCCTTGATCGACTCGATCGGCGAGGCGGCACGGTACACGGCCGGATCGTCGTACATGGTGGCGCCGAAGAACGGCACCATCCACTGGTCGATGCCGTTCTGGCCGTAGTAGCTGATCCAGTTGGCGATGCCAGCGCCGGCGACGGCCGCCTTGAAGCGCTGGCTGTGCGTCACGCCCCACATCGTCATGAAGCCGCCGTAGGAATGGCCCATCAGGCCCAGGCGTTCGCCGTCGATCGGCGCCTGCTTGATCGCGGCATCGACGCCGGCCAGGATGTCGCGCCAGTCGCCGCCGCCGAAGTCGCGCCTGTTGGCGCTGCCGAACGCGCTGCCCTGGCCGTAGCTGCCGCGCGGGTTCGGCATGAACACGAAGTAGCCGGCCTTGACGAGGTCGCGCGCCAGCGGGTTGCCGCTGTCGCCGGCGGCCACGTAGCGCGGCGTCACGGCGGCAGCGGGGCCGCCGTGCACCTGCACGATCATCGGATACTTCTTGCCGGACTCGATCTTCGTGGGACCGATCAGCCAGCCCTGCACGTCGTAGCCGTCGTTGGTCCAGCCGACGCTGCGCGCCGACACCTGGGCGGTGAAACCCTCGTTGTCGCGCGTGACGGGCGCCAGGTCCGGCAGGCGGCCGGCGACGATGCGCGGCGCGTGCTCGTAGTCCTCGTGGACGGAGGCGGCGATCTTGCCGTCGGCGCTGAACGCGAAGCGGCCGTCGCGGCCGGCCGACGCGGTGACGGGGCCCTTCCACAGGATGCGCGCGCTGCGCGCGGCCGGGTCGATCGTCGCCACGCCCGCGTCCGACCCTGCCAGCACGGAGGCAAGCAGTTCCTTGCCGCGCCAGGCGATGCCGTTGAAGGTGCCCTTGTAGTTGGGGGTGACGTCGACCGGCTGGCCGCCGTCGATCGACACGGTGTAGACGTCGCCGCCCACGGAACCGAAGTCGCTCATCAGGCCGCCGATGAAGGCGACCGTGCGGCCGTCCGGCGACACGTGCGGCATGTTCATCTGCATCTTCGGCGCCGCCAGCACGCGCAGCTTGCCGCTGGCAGCATCGACGTGGCCGAGGGTCGCGACCCACCAGTTGTTGTCGCCGTTCCCCTTGGCGCTGGTGACGACGAAGCCCCTGCCGTCCGGGGTCCAGTCGTATTCGTAGACGAAGGTGTCGGCGGGCGACACCAGGCGCACCTCGCCGCCC
Organism: Massilia sp. YIM B02763; assembly: GCF_030412015.1. Lineage (GTDB taxonomy): Bacteria > Pseudomonadota > Gammaproteobacteria > Burkholderiales > Burkholderiaceae_D > Telluria. Next base: position 188,719 of record NZ_JASNRD010000002.1, read on the forward strand.
GCGGCGGGGATCACGGCGATGCGCTGCTCGTCCTCTTCCTGCGCGAGGCCGATCTCGCCGACCTGGCGCGCGCCCGCTTCCACGGCACCCGTCAGTTTCCTGGCGCCGACGGTGGCGAGGAAGGCCAGCTGGCGGCCGTCCGGCGACCAGCGCACGGTGCTGGCCACGCCCTTCACGCTGGCCAGCGCCGACATCCTGCCGTCCTTGAGCAGGTAGACGGTGGCCGTGCCGGCCTTCGGATCGCTGCCGACGACGGCCAGCGCCTTGCCATCCGGCGACCAGGCCGGGGCATCGAGACGGCAGCCCTGGCAATCGGACTGGTACGTGGTGGCGATCCTGCCGCCGGCGCGCTCGCGCACGACGACGCGCGGACCCGCCTTCGCTTCGCCGTCCACGCTCTCGATCGCGGCGATGCGCTCGCCCGCGCCGTCCAGCGCCAGCGCGCGGTAGCTGCGCATTCCACTCGGGTCGGCCGAGGCCAGTCCGGCTGCTGCCAGCAGCGCCAGCAGCGTCGCCGCCTGTGCCACCGTCTTCGTATGCTTCTTGGTCATGTCGCGTCCTGATGGTTTGTCATTGTGGGGGCGACAATTCTCTCGTCAATACGGACGCGCGCATGCCGCGCCTACATTGCTGGAATTGCCAGCAAGCAGTCTACGCCAATTGCTTTTTGGAAGAAATATTTGTTTCACGCCGGCCTCCTCGGCCTCACACCGGCCCCGGGGCGATGTCCAGCACGCCTTCCCCGGCCAGGATCGACACCTGCTCGACCAGCGCCCGCATCTTCGGCTGGTTCTGGCTGCGCATCGGAAAATACAGGTACAAGCCCGACGTCTCCGGTACGCAGCCGGCGAGCACGCGCACGAGACGGCCATGGGCGACGTCGTCTTCGATCTCGATATCCGGCAGGTAGGCGATGCCGAGGCCCTGGCGGGCGAGCTCGGCGATCATGCGGGTATCGTTGGCGCACAGCGCTGCCTGCGTATCGAGCTGAAACTCGCCCTCGCCGTCCCGGAGCCGCCATGGCGGCAGCGCGCCGGACGTCGAAAAACGGTAGCGGATCGTGCGATGCGCCAGCAGCTGGCGCGGGACGGCGGGGGCACCGTGCTCCTCGACATACCGGGGCGACGCCACGAGGGACCACGACAGGGGCCGGCTGAGGCGAACGGCCACCATGTCCTGCGCAATCGCCTGCCCCAGCCGCACGCCCGCGTCGTAGCCGGCCGCCAGCAGGTCGACGAGGCCATCGTCGAGCGAGAGGTCGAAGGTGATGTCCGGGTAGCGCGCCTGCATGCGCGGCACCAGGTGGCGCGCCAGCAGGAATCCGAACGCCCGCGGCGCCGTCACCCGCAGATGGCCTGAGGGGCGCTGTTGGAACCGGGCCAGCTCCGCGAAGGCGTCGTCGATCTGGCCGACGGCGGGCCCGAGCGCGGCAAGGAGAGAAGCGCCGGCATCGGTCAGGGAAACGCGGCGCGTATTGCGGGTGAACAGGGTCACGCCATGCCGGCTCTCCAGCGCGCGTACACCTTTGCTGACTGCCGTCGGACTGACCTCCAGCTTCGGGCGGCCAGGGTGAAACTGCGCAGTTCGGCAACGGCAAGGAACAACCGTATCAATTCCAGGGAGCTCATCGTTCCAGTTGTGAACCTGTGGTTCAAGGAGCATAGCCGTTTCATGGCTTTTTCGCCATGCCGCCGGGCCCTACACTGGCCCCATACAAACAAGGAGAACCCGCATGATTCCATTACCTTCCCAGATCGCCACCTACGTCGAGGCAAGCAACAACCAGGATCCTGCCGGCGTCGCGCGCTGCTTCGTCGCGGATGCCATCGTCGACGACGACGGCACCGTGAAGCGCGGCAACGCCGAGATCGCCGCATGGGCGCAGCACAGTGCCGAGCGCTACCGTGCCACGATCGATCCCCAGACCCTCGTGGACAGCGACGGCCTGCGCGTGCTACGTGCCAGTGTGAGCGGCAACTTCCCAGGCAGCCCCACGATGCTGGAATTCCGCTTCGCGCTGCAGCCCGACGGCATCGGGTCGCTGGAGGTCCGCGCATGAACGACCGTTCCTTCCACGGCAAGCACGTGCTGGTCACGGGCGGCACCAAGGGGATGGGCGAGGCGCTCGTCCACGTGCTGGCGCAACGCGGCGCAACCGTGATCAGCACGGCGCGCCACGCGCCGGCGGCGCCGTGCCCCGGCGTCCGCTACCTGCAGGCCGACGTCGGCACGGCCGCAGGCGCACGCCACGCGGCCGAGGCCGTCCTGGGCGAGTTCGGCCACCTCGACTTCCTGGTCAATAACGTCGGCGGCTCCGCGGCACCGGGAGGCGGCGCGCTGGCGCTCGACGATGGGGAGTGGGATGCCGCGCTCCAGCAGAACCTGATGTCCGCCGTGCGGCTGGACCGCGCCTTCCTGCCGGGCATGCTGGAACGGCGCGCGGGCGCCATCGTCCACATCACATCGATCCAGCGCCTGCTGCCCTTGCACGAATCCACCGTCGCCTATGCGGCGGCGAAAGCGGCGCTGCGCAACTACAGCAAGTCGCTCGCGAACGAATTCGGACCGCGCGGCATCCGCGTCAACTGCGTGGCGCCCGGCTTCATCGAGACCGGCGCGGCACAGGACTTCATCCAGCGCCTGGCCGCGCACCGGGCAAGCAGCGAGGACGCGGCGAGGCAGGCCGTCATGGATTCGCTCGGCGGCATTCCGATCGGCCGGCCGGGGCAGCCGCAGGAGGTCGCGGAACTGGTCGCCTTCCTGCTGTCGCCGCTTGCGGCGTCGGTGCACGGCGCGGAGATCGTGATCGACGGCGGAACGATTCCCACCGTCTAGACTGATGCTGCTCAGGCCTTGCTGGTCGCGCTCAGCATGCGCTCGACGTAGCGCGCGATCAGGTCGATCTCGAGGTTGACCTTGGCGCCGGCATGCAGGTGCTTGAGCGTGGTGACGGCGATCGTGTGCGGGATCAGGTTGATCGAGAAACGGCAGCAGGCGGCGGCGCTGCCTTCCGCGCGCACGTCCTGGACGTCGTTGACGGTCAGCGACACGCCGTTGACGACGATCGAGCCTTTATAGGCCAGGAACTTGCCCAGTTCCTGGGGCGCATCGACGACCAGCTTGTACGACTCGCCGACCTGCTCGAAGCTGTGCACGGTGCCGAGGCCGTCGACGTGGCCGGACACGAGGTGGCCGCCCAGGCGCTCGGCCAGCGTCAGCGCCTTTTCCAGGTTCACTTCGCCCGGCTGGTCCAGGCCGACGGTGCGGTTCAGGCTTTCGCGCGAGACGTCGACGGCGAAGGCGCTGTCGTTCTTCTCGACCACGGTCATGCAGGCGCCGTTGATCGAGATCGAGTCGCCCAGCGCGACGTCGGCCAGCGGCAGGCCGCCCGCGTCGATGTCCAGGCGCACGCCGGCGAACGAACCGCCTTCCAGCGGCTTGACAGTCTTGATGCTGCCCACGGCAGCGACGATTCCAGTAAACATGGTGGTTCCTTCGTGTTGAATGCTTATGCGTGTTGATGTTGTTCGTGGTCGAAGCGGGCGACGATGCGCAGGTCCGGCCCGACCTGGGCCACGCCGTGGAAGCGCAGCTGGCGCTTGTCCGCCAGGCGCGCCAGCGGCGGCAGCGCGAACATGCCCTGCCCCGGCCCGACCAGGCTGGGCGCCAGGTAGACCAGCAATTCGTCGACGCAGCCTTCGCGCACGAGCGAGGCGTTCAGTTTCGAACCGGCCTCGACGTGCAGCTCGTTGATCTCGCGCCGGCCCAGTTCCAGCATCAGCGCCGGCAGGTCGACCTTGCCGGCAGCGTTGGGCAGCATGAGGATCTCGTGGCCGCGCGCGCGCAGGGCTGCTTCCTTGGCGACATCCGGCTGCGCCGCCACGATCCAGCACGGCGCTCCCTGCAGGATGCGCGCGTCCAGGTCGATGTCGAGGCGGCTGTCGACGATCACGCGGCGCGGCGCCACGGCGTTGTCCGGCAGGTCGATGCCGCGCACGGTGAGCTGCGGGTCGTCGGCCTTGACGGTGCCGATGCCGGTCAGGATCGCGCTCGCGCGGGCGCGCCAGGCATGGCCGTCGGTGCGCGCCTGCGGGCTGGTGATCCACTGGCTCTCGCCGTTCTCCAGCGCGGTGGCGCCATCCAGGCTGGCGGCCGTCTTCAGGCGCACCCACGGGCGGCCGTGGCGCATGCGCTGGAAGAAGCCGATGTTCAATTCGTGGGCCTGGTCCGCCATGAGGCCTGCGCTGACCTCGATGCCGGCCGCTTCCAGCTGGGCCAGTCCCCGTCCCGCCACCAGCGGGTTCGGATCGGTCATGGCGGCGACCACGCGGCCCAGCCCCGCCTGCACCAGCGCGTTCGAGCACGGCGGCGTGCGGCCGTAGTGGCTGCACGGCTCCAGCGTCACGTAGGCGGTGGCGCCGCGCACGTCGTTGCCGCGCGCCTGGGCGTCGCGCAGCGCCTGGATCTCGGCATGGGCCTGGCCGGCCGGCTGCGTGTGGCCGGCGCCGATGACGGCGCCGTCCTTCACGATCACGCAGCCGATGCGCGGGTTGGGCGCGGTGATGCTCATGCCTTTAGCCGCCCATTCCAGGGCCAGCGCCATGCCTTCGGTATCGCTCAGTATCTGCACCGTGTGTCGTTCCTTGCTGTGCTTCGTTCGTGCCGTCTGCGCCGGAAAACGCATCGGCATCAGGACGGCGGCGCGGAGGCGCCTTCGCAGTTGTCGTCGCGCGCCGGATCGCAGGTGCGCGCCCGTCCCAGCATATTGATTTTAATACGGCGGATGCCGTCGCCATGGAACAGCGACAGCGTGCCCCAGCGCGCGGCGGCGGCGTTCGTTGCGCTGCAGCTGCGCCCGGCGCCATTGTAGGCGATATAGAACGGCGGCGCTGGGCTCGTGAAGGCGAAGTCGACGGCGATGCTCGGCGCCAGCGGTCCGTGCGCGGCGATGACGTCGTCGCCCGGCCCAGGCGCGCCATCGCCGTCGTTGTCCTGGAACACGGTCCAGCCGCGGGCCCAGTCGACGCCCGCCGGGTCGAGCGGCACCAGCTTCACCTGGCGCCCGCGTGCCAGCGCCTGGGCCCGCGCCAGGTTGATCGCGCCGAACAGGTCGCCCGTGGCGGCCTTGAGCTGCTGGGTGCGCAGCAGCGCGGCCAGGTCGGGCGCGCCGATCGCCAGCGTGACGGCGCACACGGCCAGCACGACGGCCAGCTCCGCCAGCGAAAAGCCGCCGGTGGTCCTGGACCAGCCCCTCATGGCGCCCTCATGGCCAGCAGCGCGCGCCGTTCGCCGCCTGCGCCCCCTGGCGCCCCTGGCTGTCCAGCGTCAGCGCGCCGCAATCCGGATCGCGGAAGCGCGCGTTGACGCGGGCCGTGCCGGGCCGGGCGCGCACCTCGACGCAGTCGGCGATCTCCATGCCCGGACACGCGTAGGCGTCCAGCTCGTAATGGCTGGACGCGGCCGCGGCGCCCGACCACCAGCGGAACGCGCCGGCATCCTCGTCCGGCATCCCGTCCGCCGCGAACGCCGTGTAGCCGTTGTGGCGCATCCGGTAGCGTTCCTGCGCCTGCATCGCCTCGATCAGCGCGAACTGCCCTTCCGCACGCTTGGTGCGCACGATATAGCCCGCATAGTTCGGATAGGCGAGCGCGCCAAGGATGGACAGGATGGCGAGCACGATCAGCATTTCGAGCAGGGTGAATCCTGCGGCATGGCGGGACGGCGTCATCGGTACCTCGCAGATCACATGTTCATGTCACGTGCTTGTGTCACGTGCTTCTGTCACTGCTGGGCGCGGGCGTGCAGCTCGGGCCAGTTGGCGATCTCGCGCCAGCCGATGCGGCCGGCGGGCGGCGGCGGCGGCGCGGCCGGCGGTCGTGGCGGGTCCGGTCCGGCGCCCGGGTCATCGTCGTCTCCGGCCCCGTCGGCGGGAGCGCCACCGCCTTCCCCTTCTTCGTCGGCGGAGGTGCCGGGCGCGGCCGGCGCCGCCTGGCGGAACAGCGACTGCAGGACCACCTGCGTCGATGCGCGCATGCCGAAGCCGATGGCGGTGATGCGGTAGAAACCGCCCTGCGCCGGATCGGCGCCGGCGGGCGCCAGCTTTTCGATGAGGTAGCCCGGCAGGCGCGCCGGCAGCGTGCCGGCCCCGAGCGGCAGCACGGCGCCCGTGTAGCGGCCATAGGGCACCAGCACGTCGGCCTCCGGGTCGGTGAGGTCGATGTCCTGCCAGGCGGGCGGCGCCGCCACCCGGCACAGGCCGAGGTCGGCCGGACCGCGGCCGCAGCCGTCGGCGAAGCCGGCCCCTTCCGCCTGCGCCAGCAGCGCCGCCCGCGCGGCCGCGTCGGCATCGGCGCCAAGGCCGGCACCCGCGAGATCGCGTTCCGCGTCCAGCAGCGCCGCCTCGGCCGCCAGCCGCGCCGTCACGCGGTCGCCCTCGTTGCGCGCGGACGCCAGCAGCGCAAAGGCGCCGCGCGCCACGGCCACGCCGATGACCATCGCCGCCGCCAGCAACAGCAGCACGCTGGCCAGGGCCAGGCCGCGCTGGGCGGCAGGACGTATCGACGGAGGCCGCATCATGGCGCCACGGCCGGCAAGGCGACCGTCATCGTGAACAGGCGCCGCTCGCGCAGGCGCATGTCCGGCGTCATCGCGGCCTCGCGCAGCACGCTGCCCGCGTCCGCCGCGCCGGCCTCGGCGGACTCGCCGTAAGCGGGCCCGAGCAGCGCATAGTCGGCATCGCCGGGCCGGGTCCGCGTCGCCCTTGCGCCGTGCAGCAGCAGGCCGATGCGCACGCTGACGAGGCGCTTCCACCAGGTGCGCCGGCGCAGCTCCTGCTCGTCGGCGGTACCCAGGGCCGCGTCCAGCGCGCGCACGGCATCCGCGTTCACGTAGCGGTTCGGGGCGCCGTCGCGGGGCTCGTCCGTGTCGATGCCGTACAGGACCTGGAAGCCGTCGACGCCGGCCACGATGGCGTCGGCGCTCCAGTTGGCGTTGCCGCGGTACTTGCAGCGCAGTTCCGCCTCGCCCTGGCTGTTGCGCGCGACATGGAAGATGCTCCAGCCCTCCTCCCCGCCGGCCACGGTGAAGCCGGCGCAGTCGACGCTGCTGCCGTCGCCGTCCGGCACGGGGCCGCTGCCGGGAAAGCGCACGGCCAGCACATCGCTGCCGCCGACGGCATCCGCGGAAGGCTCCTCGATGCCGGGCGTCGTGCGGCCCACGCTGCGGGCGTCGAGCCCGGCGATGCGGGCCGGCGCGGCATCGGCGCCGGCGGCGAGAAGACTGTCGGGATCGGTTGCCGCAGCCTGCCGCAGCGCCCTGGCGACGAGCTCCAGGGCATAGCGGCCGCCATCATCCATCGCGGCAAGCTCCATCTGGGCGGCATAGGCGCTGTTGGCGAGGACGAGCAAGTGCCCGGCCCCGAGCAGGACGGCGAGACCGATGGCGAGCGCCACCAGCATCTCCGGCAGCGTCATGCCGCGGCTGCGTGCTGGACACGGGCGCATCATGGCGCGCATCATGGCGCGCCCCCGGGCAAGGCCAGCAGCAGCCTGGGCGCGCCACCGTCACCGCGGCGGTCGGAGGATTCGCGCCAGCCGAGCTTGGCCACCAGCGGCGCGCCGGGCCCGGCGGCGCACGCCCATGCCGTTGCCGCGCCGGCATCGCGGCAGACGCACAGGCGCCCGCCGGGAAAGCGCTCCACCAGCGCCTGCGCCACTTCTGCAAGGTCGAATTCGGCGAGCTGGACGGCGTCGCAATCACCGTCGGCAAAGCAGGACGCGGCGGCGTCCGGAGCGCCGCTGCCGGCGTCGACGTCGAACTGGGCATACGGGTTGCCGCCATCGGGCAGCGCCATCGCGGGCGGATTGGCGCGCATGCGTTCGGCGAGGGTGGACAGCAGGCGCACGCCGTCGGCCAGGCGCGCCGCTTCCTGCTGCGAGCGCAGGGCCAGCGTCTGCAGCGCGCAGGCGCCGGCGATGCCCAGGGCGGCCACGAACAGGGCCACCAGCACTTCGACCAGGGTGAATCCGCCGACACTGAGTCTGCCGCCATCCATTGCCCGCCCCCATCCCGTTTGCATGAGATGCGAAGTTAGCAGCCGAGTCCGGGCCAGCAGTGAGCTGCCTCAAGCGTGCGGATGCAACCTGGTCGGTCGGTACGGCTCTAAAGGCTTACTTGCGTGGCTTATTTGCGTGGCTTATTTGCGCGGCTGCCCGACTTCCGCAATCGCTTCCTGGAACTCGGCCAGGTCCTCGAAGTTCTTGTAGACGGAAGCAAAGCGGATGTAGGCGATCTTGTCCAGGCGCTGGAGTTCCTGCATCACCAGTTCGCCCACGTGGACGGAGTCCACTTCGCGGCGGCCGCTGGTGAGCAGCTTTTCCTCGATCGTGGCGACGGCCCGGTCGATCGCGTCGGCGGCCACGGGACGCTTGCGCAGCGCCAGCATGAGGCTGCCGCGCAGCTTGGACGAGTCGTACTCGCTGCGGCTGCCGTTCTTCTTGACGATGAACGGCATCGACAGCTCGATGCGCTCGTAGGTGGTGAAACGCTTGTCGCACTGGACGCAGCGGCGCCGGCGCCGGATGGCATCGTCCACCTCGGATACGCGGGTATCGAGGACTTGGGTGTCGTCATGGTGACAGAACGGACATTTCATGGGGCGCCGGTACTGCGTGGTTGATGCGTGGTTGATACGTCGACGCTGCGTCGAAGCGAAGCTGGAACATGGCGCTCCCACCAAGACAGCGAGGGAGCGCCGGTAACACGAGCGCCCGCGGGCGCTTGTCGAAGCTTACGCTTCGTAGACCGGATATTTGTCGGTCAGTTGCTTGACTTCGGCCTTCACGCGCTCGATGGTCGCGGCGTCGTGCGGGTTGTCCAGCACGTCGGCGATCAGGTGGCCGACCTTGGTCGCGTCCGCTTCCTTGAAGCCGCGCGTGGTGAAGGCCGGGCTGCCCAGGCGGATGCCCGAGGTCACGAACGGCTTCTGCGGGTCGTTCGGGATGCCGTTCTTGTTGCAGGTCATGTGCGCCTGGCCCAGGATCGCTTCCGCTTCCTTGCCCGTCAGGCCTTTCGAGCGCAGGTCCACCAGCATCACGTGCGATTCCGTGCCGCCCGAGACGATGCGCAGGCCGCGCTCGATCAGGGCCGCGGCCAGCGCCTTGGCGTTCTTGACCACTTGCTGCTGGTAGGCCTTGAACTCCGGCGACAGCGCTTCCTTGAACGCGACGGCCTTGCCGGCGATGACGTGCATCAGCGGACCGCCCTGGATGCCCGGGAAGATCGCCGAGTTGATGGCCTTCTCGTGCTCGGCCTTCATCAGGATGATGCCGCCGCGCGGGCCGCGCAGGGATTTGTGGGTGGTCGAGGTGACGAAGTCGGCGTGCGGCACCGGGTTCGGGTATTCGCCGGCCGCGATCAGGCCGGCGTAGTGGGCCATGTCGACCATGAAGTAGGCGCCGACTTCCTTGGCCACGCGGGCGAAGCGCTCGAAGTCGATGCGCAGCGAGAAGGCGGAGGCGCCGGCGATGATCAGCTTCGGCTTGTGCTCGCGCGCCAGGCGTTCCATCGCCTCGTAGTCGATGTCTTCCTGCTCGGTCAGGCCGTAGGAGATCACGTTGAACCACTTGCCCGACATGTTCAGCGCCATGCCGTGGGTCAGGTGGCCGCCTTCGGCCAGCGACATGCCCATGATGGTGTCGCCCGGCTTGAGCATGGCGAAGAACACGCCCTGGTTCGCCTGCGAGCCCGAGTTCGGCTGCACGTTGGCGGCTTCGGCGCCGAACAGTTCCTTGACGCGGTCGATCGCCAGCTGCTCGGCGACGTCGACGTATTCGCAACCGCCGTAGTAGCGCTTGCCCGGATAGCCTTCGGCGTACTTGTTGGTCAGCTGCGAGCCCTGGGCCTGCATCACGGCCGGCGAGGTGTAGTTCTCGGATGCGATCAGCTCGATGTGGTCCTGCTGGCGCTTGTTTTCCTTCTGGATGGCATCCCAGAGATCCGGGTCGACCTTGGCGAGCGTGTGATCTTTTGCAAACATGAAAAACTCCAATCGTAAGAGAACCCGGCAATGGGTAGCGCTGAAGGGGCGGGGCCGGCGGCAGGGGACAACCGCGCTTTTCACGCGACCAATCAAGGGCTGCCCAGGCGAACGGCATATGGAAATCTCACGTTCCCCGGTGGATTCCCACCTTCGCCGCACGCCTGCCCGGTCTTCGACCGGCGCGGTATCGCGCAGCTTTCGCCAGTTACGTGAGATGTAATGGAACTCCCGATTGTACGGGAAGAGCCCACGGCGAAGCAAGAAACGGGACAACCCGCGGGCAACCCCGGGGTTGCCCGGCAGGCAAGCGGCATGAACAGGCACTCAATATGGCCAATTCGGCTACAATCTCGCAATTCGACATTGCAGTTCATCCCGCAGTCCAACCGGAATCCATCATGATCGTTTTCATCACCGGCGCATCGGCCGGCTTCGGCGCCGCGATGGCGCGCACCTTCGTCAAGAACGGCCACCAGGTGGTGCTGGCCGCGCGCCGCAAGGACCGCCTGGAGGCGCTGGCCAAGGAACTGGGCGAGTCGGCCCTGCCGATCGCGATGGACGTCACCGACAAGGCTTCGATCGAGGAAGCGCTGTCGATGCTGCCGCAATCCTGGCGCCAGATCGACGTGCTGATCAACAATGCCGGCCTGGCGTTGAACACCAAGCCGGCCCACGAAGTGCCGCTGGAAGACTGGGAAACCATGATCGACACGAACGTCAAGGGCCTGGTCACGATGACCCACGCGCTGCTGCCCTCGATGGTCGAGCGCGGCAGCGGCCTCGTCATCAACCTCGGCTCCGTGGCCGGCCACTACCCCTACCCGGGCGGCAACGTGTACGGCGCCACCAAGGCCTTCGTCGAGCAGTTCACGCTGAACCTGCGCGCCGACCTGGTCGGCACCGGCGTGCGCGCCACCAACTTGGCACCGGGCCTGTGCGGCGGCACCGAATTCTCCAACGTGCGCTTCAAGGGCGACGACGATGCCGCCGCCAAGGTCTACGAAGGCACGCAGCCGCTGACCGCCGAGGACATCGCCGAGACCGCCTACTGGATCGCCACCCTCCCCCCGCACGTCAACGTCAACCTGATCGAGCTGATGCCGACCTGCCAGGGCTTCTCGCCGTTCAACATCAAGCGCGGCTGATGCGTGATGATTGCCGGCGCGCGGCCGTTACAAATGTTTGCGATTTGTAACAGCGGCGCCAAATATGCATGGATCGATGCTAGAGTTGCTGGCTTAGCACAAATGATCTTTAGCCAAATCTACTGATTATTTGATGTTTTGCCATGTAATTGCGGTCCATACATTAGGTATAGGTGCTCTACCGTACATATCGACGGCAAAAATGGCGTAAAATGTTTCCCATTTTCATAAACGGCAGCTGAAATGCCTTCCCTTTTCACCTGGACAGTCCGGGTCTATTACGAAGATACGGACGCGGGCGGCATCGTTTATTACGCCAACTACCTGAAGTTCTTCGAACGCGCGCGTACTGAATGGCTGCGTTCGCTCGACATCCACCAGCAAGACCTGCTCGCCCGGGAAGGCGTGGCGTTCGTGGTGCGCAGCGCCTCCGTCGAGTACCTGGCCGCGGCGCGCCTGGACGACGACGTGAAACTCACCCTGGCCGTGGAAAAGCTCGGCCGCGCATCGGTCCAGTTCGCCCAGCAAGCCTGGCGCGGGGACACCTTGCTGGCGACCGCCGACGTGAAAGTCGGCTGCGTGGACGCCGCCACGATGCGTCCGCGCTCCCTTCCCGACCTTGCCGCTGCTAAAATGCGTGCCGCCTGAATAATCCCAACCCACTACGACGATGAGCGCAGCCCAAGACCTTTCCTTCATTGAACTGATTCGCCACGCACACGTGCTGGTGCAGCTGATCATGGCCCTGCTGTTCGCGGTCTCGCTCACCAGCTGGACCTATATCTTCCGCAAGATCTTCGCGCTGCGCGCCGCGCGCCGCCAGACCGAGCAGTTCGAGCGCAGCTTCTGGGCCGGCGGCAACCTGCACACCCTGCACCAGAGCGCCAGCAGCCAGCGCGACCAGAGCGGTCCGCTGGCCCGCATCTTCGAAGCCGGCATGGGCGAGTTCATCAAGGGCAAGCAGGCCGCGCGCGATGCGCTCGACGGCGGCGCCGTCCTGGACGGTGCGCGCCGCGCCATGCGCGCCGCCTTCCAGCGCGAGCTGGACCATCTGGACACGCACCTGAACTTCCTGGCCTCGGTCGGCTCCGTCTCGCCGTACATCGGCCTGCTCGGCACCGTGTGGGGCATCATGAACGCGTTCCGCGGCCTGGCCAACGTCCAGCAGGCCACGCTGGCCGCCGTCGCGCCGGGCATCGCCGAGGCGCTGATCGCCACCGCCATCGGCCTGTTCGCCGCGATTCCCGCCGTGATCGCGTACAACCGCTTCACGCACGACATCGACCGCCTGGCGATCCGCTTCGAGAGCTTCGTCGAGGAATTCTCGAACATCCTGCAGCGCCAGTCGCGCTGACCGACGCACGAGGACACCGACATGGCCTTCAACAGCAGCATGCGCAGCTCGCGCCGCAAGCTCAAGTCCGAGATCAACGTCGTGCCGTACATCGACGTGATGCTGGTGCTGCTCATCATCTTCATGGTGACGCCGCCGGCCCAGAACCCGAGCGAGATCAAACTGCCGAGCGCCGAGCGTTCGACCCAGCCGCCGGACGACTACATCCAGATCGCCGTCAAGGACAAGGGCCAGCTGGCGATCGGCATCAACGGCAAGAAACCGCAGGGACTGGAAGACGTCTCGAACCGCCAGGCCCTGATCCAGCGCCTGGCCGCGATCCACGAAGAGCATCCGGATTACCCGGTCCTGATCGCGGGCGACCGCGAGAGCAAGTACGACGACGTGATCCAGCTGATCTCGGAGGCCAAGAAGATGGGCATCCAGCGCGTCGGCCTGGCCACGAAATAACACACTGATGGCAGCAGAGAAGCGCAACGACAACGACACGGCCGGCCCGCACTACCGGGTACCGCCGGAACCGAACCGCTGGCCCGCGATCGGCCTGGCGGTGGGCGTGCACGCCCTGCTGCTGGCCTTCCTCGTGATCGGCGTGAACTGGCAAAGCAATACGCCTGTGGCCGTCGAGGCCGAGATCTGGGACGTCGACACGCAGATCGCCGCTCCGCCCCCGCCGCCGCCGGAACCCGAGCCGGAACCGGAACCCGAGACGCCACCGCCGGAGCCGACCCCGCGCGCCGTCGAACCGCCGCCGCCCCCGGTGGAACAGCCGGCCCCGCCGAAGCAGCCCGACATCGCCCTCGAACGCGAGAAGAAGCGCCAGGAAGAACTAAAGCGCAAGGAACAGGCACGCCTGGAGCGCGAACGCGAAGAACGCGAGAAGCAGCGCGAGCAGGAGCGCGAGGAACAGAAACGCATCGAGCAGCAGAAGCGCGAGGACGAGAAGAAGGCCAAGGCCCTGGCGGAGAAGAAGGAACGCGAACAGGAGCGAGAGCGCGAAGCGAAGAAAGAGAAGGAAGCGGCGGAGAAGAAGGCGCGCGAGGACGCGGCCAAGAAGGAAGCCGAGCAGAAGAAGAAGGACGAGGCCGAGAAGAAGAAAAAGGCCGACGCCGAGAAGAAGAAGCAGGAAGCGGCCGACCAGAAGAAACGCGACGCCGCGCGCGCCGAGGAAATGCGCCGCATCACGGGCGCCGCCGGTTCCGGTTCGCCGAGCAGCACCGGCACCGCCGAGAAGTCGAGCGCACCGGGCCGCGACAAGGGCTACGTCGCGGCCATCACGGCCAAGGTGAAGGGCAATACCTCGTACGCGGGCGACCTGGACGAACCGGGCAATCCGACGGTCACCTTCATTGTGAAACAATTGCCTACCGGCGAGATCCTGTCGGTGCGTAAAACGAAGAGCAGCGGCGTGCCCGCTTTCGACGATGCCGTCGAAAAAGGCATTCGCAAATCGGACCCGCTGCCGAAGAAGAAAGATGGTACGGTAGAGAGTACCCTTGAGATCAATTTCCGCATGAAAGATCTGCAGTAACGCGGGCGGAGATGAGCGTCCCGAGCCAAACCATTGCTGAGTTGAGAGATTTATGAAGAAACTACATACCCTGCTGTTTTCGGCGTCCCTCCTGATGGGCACGGCCGCACATGCCCAGCTGCGCGTGGAGATCGCCGGCGTGGGCAGCAACCAGATCCCGGTCGCCGTTGCCGCGTTCGCCGACGAATCCGTGGCGCCGGAACAGGTGTCCGCCATCATTCGTGCCGACCTCGAGCGTAGCGGCGTGTTCAAGGTCATCGATGCGCGCCAGGCCATTTCGGACAGCGCCAGCGTCGACCTGGGCGCCTTCAAGGCCAGCGGCGCCGATGCCCTCGTGGTGGGCTCCGTGCAGAAGATGCCGGACGGCCGTTTCCAAGTCCGCTATAAACTGCTCGACACCGTCAAGCAGGCGCCGATCTCGCAACTGGCGGATGCCGTCGCCGCGCGCAACACGCGCCTGGAGGCGCACCGCATCGCCGACGACATCTACGAAAAGCTGACCGGCGTGCGCGGCATCTTCTCGACCCGCCTCACCTACGTGAAGCAGGACGGCCCGCGCGACTACAAGCTGGTGGTGGCGGACGCCGACGGCTTCGGCGAGCAGATCGCGGCGCACGGCAAGGAGCCGATCATCTCGCCGTCCTGGTCGCCGGACGGCACCAAGGTCGCCTACGTCTCGTTCGAGCTGCGCAAGCCGGTGATCTACGTGCAGAACCTGGTCACGGGCCAGCGCACGATCGTCGCCAACGAAAAGGGCAACAACTCGGCACCGGCCTGGTCGCCGGACGGCACCAAGCTGGCGCTGGCGCTGTCGCGCACGGGCAATACGCAAGTCTTCATCGTCAATGCCGACGGCAGCGGCATGCGCCGCCTGACCACCAGCAACGGCATCGACACCGAACCGCGCTTCTCGGCCGACGGCCAGAGCATTTATTTCACCAGCGACCGCAGCGGCGGTCCGCAGATTTACAAGATGAGCGTGGGCGGCGGCCAGGCCACCCGTGTCACGTTCAACGGCAACTACAATATCAGCCCTCGACTCTCCCCGGACGGCAAGACGCTGGCGTGGATTTCGCAACGCGATGGGGGTTTTTCTCTGTATGCGATGGACTTGGCCAGCGGCCAGGAACAACGCTTGGCCGACGGGGCCACCGAACCGAGTTTTTCGCCGAACGGCAAATACATCATGTATGCAACCAAGGGTGGCGGCCGTACCGCGCTGGCCGTGGTGTCGGTTGACGGGCGCATCAAGCAACGCTTGAGCACCCAGGCGGGAAACATTCGGGAGCCCAGCTGGGGCCCGTTCATGAAGTAAAAATTTTTTGACCAGGAGAAAAACCATGCGCAATCTGAAAACCGCAGCCTTCATCGCTACCGCAGCAGCCCTGCTGTCGGCCTGCTCGTCCACCAAGCTGAACGACACCCCGGTCGTCGAAAAAGCACCGGTGGCCGAAGCCGCCCCGCCGGCAGACACCAGCCGCGACATCCGTCCGGTCGAAACCGGCAACGTCGATCCGCTGAACGACCCGAAAGGCGTGCTGGCCAATCGCAGCGTCTACTTCGACTTCGACAGCTACGCCGTGCGTGCCGACGGCAAGCCGGTCGTCGAGAACCACTCGGCTTACCTGACCAAGAACACCGGCCGCAAGGTCCTGATCCAGGGTAACACCGACGAGCGCGGCGGCACCGAATACAACCTGGCCCTGGGCCAGAAGCGCGCCGAAGCCGTGCGCAAGGCCATGACCGCCCTGGGCGTGTCGGACGGCCAGCTGGAAGCCGTTTCGCTGGGCAAGGAAAAGCCGAAGGCCGACGGCCACAACGAAGCGGCCTGGGCTGAAAACCGCCGTGCCGACATCGTCTACCAATAATCTGGCGCTGTCGACACCGTTCGTGACGGTCGATTGACAGCGGGGCGGGAGGCAGTGCAGACTGCATCCCGCCCCGTTTCCATTTGGATTTAGAAAGTTTACAGATGATCAAACTGCCTCAGCTCCGCCTTGCAGCCGTCGCCCTCGCCCTGGCCGCCTGGTTCCCCCTGCACGCGAGCGCCGGCCTGCTCGACGACGACGAGGCCCGCCGCGCGATCCTCGACCTGCGCGCGAAGCTCGAAGCGCTGACGCGCGACGTCAACGGCCGCCTCGACACCAAGGCCGACAAGAGCTCCACGCTCGACATGCTGAACCAGCACGAGCAGACGATGCAGGAAATCGCGCGCCTGCGCGGCCAGGTCGAAGTGCTGGCGAACCAGATCGCCACCGCGCAAAAGAACCAGAAAGACCTGTACGCCGACCTGGACGCCCGCATGCGCAAGCTCGAGCCGCGCCAGGAAGTCATCGACGGCCAGACCGCCGAAGTCCTGCCGAGCGAAAAAGCGTCCTACGACGCCGCCATGGAGCAGTTCAAGTCCGGCGACTACAAGGGCGCGATCGGCGCCCTGCAAGCCTTCGTGCGCCAGTACCCGGAATCGGCCTACGCCGCCAACGCCCAGTACTGGCTCGGCAACGCCTACTACGCCCAGCGCGACTACAAGAACGCGATCGCCGCCCAGGAAGCCGTCGTCTCGAACTACGGCACCAGCGCCAAGGCCCCGGACGCCATGCTGAACATCGCCAGCAACTACGTCGAGCTGAAGGACACCAAGAACGCCAAGAAGACCCTGCAGGCGCTGGTGAAGAAGTACCCGGACGCCACCGCCGCCCAGACCGCCAAGGAACGCCTCGCTTCGCTCAAGTAAGCACGTTTTCTTGATGAGTATTTGACAGGGGTCAGGAAGCACCCTATAATCTTGCTTCTTCGGGTCGTTAGCTCAGTTGGTAGAGCAGCGGACTTTTAATCCGTTGGTCGCTGGTTCGAGCCCAGCACGGCCTACCAGAATACAGTAGTAACAATGAAGGCGTTGCGAGTGATCGTGACGCTTTTTTTGTATCTGCGGCAGTCGGCTCTTTTACATACTTTGCCGTACTTGTGACGCGCAGAAGCCCGTCTACTACTGCCGCGTGGCGCGCCATGTGTGCCGGCGCCAAGTGCGCGTACCGCGGCACCTTTGCTGCTGACTTCCAGCCGCCCATCTCCTGCAGGTCGTACAACGGCGTACTGTTCTGAATTAGCCGGCTGGCCCAGGTGTGCCGCAGATCGTGCCAGCGGAAATTAGCGATGCCGGCTCGCTTGAAGGCATTGCGCCAGGCCCTCGTGTTCACGTACCTGATCGGGTTGCCCTCGTACGTGAAGACGCGCTCCGAGTGCTTGCCACGTTGGCGCTCGAGTACCTTCGCCGCCAGATTACACAGCGAAACGTGAATGTCCTCGCCGCCCTTTGCCTCATCGGCTACGATCCAGGCTGTACGACGCTCGATGTCAACTTGCGACCATCGCAGACGGACCACATTGCCCTGCCTTAGCCCAGTCGCCAGCGCAAACAACGCGATGTCTCGCTGGTGCTCGGGCAGCGCCTTCAACCTCAATGCCAAGCTGATCGGGACTAGTATCTGGTTCTGATCAATCGGCAATTCATGCCGGGCGTCGATTCTCATTCGTCGTCATTCGTCGTTTTTGCATCAACATACCCACCTATCAAGCACCGGGTAGTTCATGGTGCCTACATGACCACTTGCAAGTTGTGTTTAGTCAAGTTCTACCTGTTCATGACCTTGAATAATTACAAGGCTCTCATCGCAGCAGGTGGCAACTTTCTCAACCGACTATGGTCACTATGGCAGATACGACGTTTCACGACCCTAACGTAGAACTTGTACCCCGAGCCAGTGTTCCCGCTACTGAATACGCTGAATACAAAGCGATACGGGACAAGATCAACCGAGAAGCGCTAGGACAGGTCGAACCAGCCATACGGGCGAGCACGGTGACGACCTTGGACGGTCTTCCCTATCCGGTCAAGTTCCGTAACCAGGGTCCGCTAGATGAATGGCAGCAGTTGTTCAAAGCCCGTGACTGGAGCCAGCGCATGTGGGACACGTGGGCCACACCACGCGCCGCCTGCCTCGACTGCATCAACGAACTGTGCTGGCATGTCGACCAGCGCCCTCATCCCCATCCGCTGAGCCAGCGTCCCTCTGACTGGCCTGACACCGCGTTTGCCACCGTAGTCAGGTGGGCTGCCAACATTCACTTCGCACGAAAGCGCGGCGCCCTGATCGAGACCACTCCGGCACTCGACACGCTACTGATGCATTCGGATCTCGACGACACGCTGCCGATGCACCTGTTCTCGCCACCGTTCGGTGCACAGTATCTGCATCTGAACCGCGCCACGGCGGAGCATTTCATGACGGCCGAGGACCGCGCCGACCAACGCTGGATCAATGGCAGTTTTTGCTTCGTGAGCAAACCGAGCTTGTCCGACGACGCCAACAAGTTCATACCTGTCATTGAGCTGGTCATCACTTACGTCGCGAAAGACGACGGCATCCGCGCGCAACTGCTTCGCGGACCCATGATTACACCGGACCAGCCCGTAACCCAGTGGGCGGATGCGATCCTAACCCCGCCGGGCCAGCAGCGCACGTCGCAAGACGATGTGTTGATAAAGCTGATCAGCAACATGGTGAACGTGTTCCTGTACCTCGGCCTGAAGGACGCGCGCAAGGAGGTGCGCCGGGAACACAGCGACGCCCTCAAGCGGTTGGCAGTAGTGGGTCCGAAAAAGCGGGCCAAGGTACTGCGCCGCCTGGAGTCGCTGTATGACCGCATTACGGTTGGCCCTGCAGACGTACCTACGTTACCGCCACCGCTTGGCACTGCCGGCATCAGAGCGCCGCACTGGTGGCGCAGCCATTTCCGTTCACAGCCATGCGGCCCGGGACGCGGCTCGCGCCAGCTTATTTTCGTCGCACCCATCCTCATCCATGCCGAACAATTGAGCGGCGAAGCCCCGCCACCCAAAGCATACGAACTCACGACAGGCCGCGTCCGAACGTCGCGTACGGCAGGACGACAGCAGCAAACGAAGCAGCGTATTCAACCTCGGGATCACGCATGAGCAATCCTCGCCACTCTATTCATGATCTTGTTTATGGCAGGCAGTACAACCGCATCCTGCGCCTGTCATTTCCTGACAACGACGCGCCGGCCGCCCAATTCGTGGTCAACAAGATCGATGCAACCGAAAGCTTGTCCAGGGATTTCGAATTCACTGTCGAGTTGCTGTCCGACGAAGTCAGCGTTTCCCTCAAGGAAATGCAAGGCAAGCTGCTCAATATCGAACTGGTGCGCAAGGATGGCAGCCTGCGCTATTTTTCCGGCTATGTGTTCAGCTTCCGCCGAAGTCACTCCGATGGCGGCATCTCCTTTTACGAAGCCAAGCTCGGCCCTTGGCTAAAATTCCTCAGCCTGCGCAAGGACAACTACCTTTTCCATAACAAGACCATGCGCGAACAGACGGAAATCATCTTCCGGGACTACGGTACTTATCCTCAGTGGGACTGGCACGTGACGGGCGACGATCCTGTCATGACCGATGCCTGTCAGTTCGATGAAACCGACTTTAACTACCTGAGCCGTCGCTGGGAGGCCGCAGGCTGGTATTACTGGTACGAACACGACGCCACTGGGCACAAGCTCATCGTCAGCAGCGATTCCACGCAGGCCCCGGCGCTCGACGGCGGCGCGGAAGTACGTTTTCACGGCGAAAGCGGAGCAGTGGAAGAGGATGCCATTGATCGCTGGTCACCAGTCCGACAGACCATGCCCTCCAGCGTTGCTTTGAACGGTTTCAACTTCAAGGATTCCAGACCGTCCAGTGTGACTCTTCCCACTTTGAACCAGCAGGGCAAGGTGCCAGAGATCGAGTTCTATGAATACGCGGGCGCTTACGGTTTCAAAAACTTCCAGGATGGCGATGCTCAGTGTCGAATCAGGATGGAAGAAATCGAAGCCATCGCCAAGCACATCGAGGCGGAAGGTAATAACCGTTTCCTGATGCCGGGCCGCTGGTTCCAGCTGGTCGACCACTTCAATCACGGTGTTTATGGCGGAAGCAGCGATGCTGGGAAGGACGACTTCGTAATCCTGTCGGTCCGTCACATCGCCACCAACAACTTTCTGCAGGAAGAGGATGAGAAAACGCTCTATCGCAACTGGTTGACCTGCACCCGCAAGAATGTTCCTTGGAGACCAGGCCGTAACTTCAACAGCACGGATGCCAAAATCCTCGCACCTCAAACTGCCGTTGTCGTCGGCCCTTCTGGTCCGGACAGCATCCATACCGATGAATACGGTCGGGTACGGGTGCAATTCCACTGGGACCGGGAAGGCGACAACGATGAACGCAGCTCTGCCTGGATACGGGTATCCAGTTCTTGGGCCGGAGCGGAACTTGGCGCCGCAGCGATTCCACGAGTGGGAACCGAAGTCATTGTCCAATGGCTGGGTGGATGCCCTGACCGTCCAATCATCACGGGAGCGGTATTCAATGAGCACAATATGCCGCCGTGGACTGTGCCAACACAGCAGGCGTTGACTGGATTTCGAAGCCGGGAATTAACGCCTAATGGCGGCAATACCCCCGCTGGGCGGAGCAATCACCTGATCCTCGACGATACGAACGGACAGATTCAAGCGCAGCTCAAGAGTGATCATTTGCACAGCCAGCTCTCGCTCGGGTATATCACGCGGATCGAGAACAACCGCGGGCGGGCGGATGCACGTGGGGAAGGATGGGAACTGCGTACGGACGGACACGGGATCGCCCGAGCTGCAGAAGGAATGCTACTTACTACTGAGCGACGCACTAACTCCCAGTCACATATCAGGGATATGGGCGAGACGATCCAAAGATTCAAAGTCGCATGCAACCTGCACGAATCACTTTCATCACAGGCTTTACAGTGCCAAGCGCAAGAGAAGGGCCAGCAAGACGAAGTCACCGATGCATTACAAGAACAGAATGCCGCAATAATTGGTAGCGGTGGCAAATTCCCGGAATTAATAGAACCACATCTTGTACTCGCAAGCCCAGCTGGAATTGAAACTTCTACGGCACAGTCAACACACATATCGAGCGATCAGCATACTGCAATGACAACCGGGCGGAGCTTGTCGTTCGCAACAGGTGAAGGTCTTTTCGCAAGTATAAAAAGCACCCTTCGTCTATTTGTTCACAATGCAGGTATGAAGCTAATTGCTGCTGGCGGCAACGTGACGATACAGGCACAACAAGATGATGTGGAAATCGTCGCACGTAAAGTCATGTCACTAATCAGCCAGAGTGACTGGATCGAATTGAAAGGAAAAAAAGGAATACGTCTTCATGGTGCGGAGGCAATGCTCGAGATTAGTGATGTAGTGCAGTTCTTCACCTCTAAGCCAGTTCTATTCCGCGGGAATCTCGAAACCTTGCCAGCGAGTGGGCGCGCACATCCGAATTATATATCTGGCGCAAGTGATATACCTCCTCGATCTGCACGCGGGAAGTTCGATGAACGGTTCCATCTCGTTAGCGAAGACGGAAAAACTCCATTAGCACACTGTCGCTATCGGATAACCGCCGAGGACGGGCAATGCTGGGAGGGTACCACAAACGCTGAAGGTTTGACTGAGCGCGTCTATACGACTTCAGAGCAGAAGCTATCTTTAGAAATGCTCTAGATTAAAGGGGGATTTCTGATGGGTGCAGAAGATTCTAAAAAAATTGCTGTCGGAGCCAAGACCAATCAGACCAAAGGCTCTCTTGTCAAAGTAGTCGTTAAAGAAGACGGCGAAAAATGGAAAAACCCAGCCGAGAACGAGATTTTTTACATAGATGAGGAAGCAAAATTTCCAAGTATCAAGTTCGAAATCGATCTCGATAGCAACGAGGAATGTGTTTGGACATGGGACATCGAGTGGGCTGCAGCAACGAGTGGGCTTCGCGAATCAGCAAAGAGGGGGCGAACTATAAAAAAATGGAGCGAAAAAGGGAAAACCATCCCTGGGACCAGCTCTTGGACAGCCGACCTAAATAGTAATTGCCTAGGAGGAACATTGACGGTATCAGTGAAGCTTGGCAGCAAAACGTTCCGTAGATCGGTTCGTATCTTGGGAACAAATCCTAGCGAAGACAAAGTAAGAGCTTATATTGCTACGTTTGACGATGCGCCTGGATTTGAGAGAATTGTTGCAAAAGAGAGCAAATATAAGCAGTTCATAAACGCCGACCGTGAACCGGTCGTCGCATTTGACGGCGGCTATGGGCTTACGCAACTTACAAATCCAACACCAAAATATAACGAAGCGTGGGATTGGAAGGCCAATATTCGCACTGGCATAGAACTCTATCGTACAAAAAGAAAAGAAGCAAAAAACTATCTCGCTGGTGGAAAGAATGGCAAGCGCAGCTATACTGAAGAACAACTTCAATTAGAGACGTGGTGCCGATGGAATTCAGGACGTTATCATGAGTGGGATGAAAAAAACAAAAAATGGATAAGGAACCCAACGATTCTGGGCGATAGCGAAACCGCCAATATTGGATGGGACCTTAGAAAGGAGGAGAATAAAGGAAAAACAGAAAAAGAATTGCACAACCGTGACAAGGACAAATACTCGAAACCGCCAACAAAAGAAAGTTCATGGCGCTACTCAGGGATTGTATATGCAGACCACATCAAAAAAGAATAACATCCTCGGTTGCATTTTCGTATTCATTTCGACATTCATAGTTTCGCCTGTCAACGCAGCTGATATCTTATTATCGTCACCTAAGGGTGAACATGTTGCTATATATGTGAAGAAGCAGCAGGTTATTGCGAAAGATAATGGGAAAAACATCATCTATGAGGTTGCTGCGACTGTGGCCCAACATTTGACACGTGCCGATGACATTCGAGTGGTCGGGAGTGCAAGCAACCAAAAGGAACAACTCTTCATTGTGATGCTCCGGGAACCCTCGCGCCCCAACGCGATGGGACGAGGTTATTGCGGTGCGGGTTACGAAGACTATTTGCTTTTAGTTGAGATACTTGAAAAAAAATTGCTTCTTCGAGACCAACTTTTGTTGCAGAGTTGCCTCAAGAGCATATCCATGTTTATAGATCAGGGAGACGACCATCCTAGCAACGGGCTAGCACATGAAAAAGATGGCTTCTATAGCTATCGACTAGTGGATGATGATGTCGAAAAAAAACGAATGCTAACGGTTAGCAACAAACACTTCAAGACCAAGCTAGTGTCAACTCCAGATCAATAAGCAATCATATTATATTTACAGAGAGATGACAACGCAAAATACCCTATTAATCCCGGCAAGCTTAATTGGCCTCCTGTGCTGCTTAACTTTCGCTACCGCATCTAACAGCATTAATGCGAACAAACTAAAGAGAGCCTATCTGGATGACAAGCAAAACGTTCATGTTGTGACGGTTCGCGATCATCACACGCAGATAACAAATAAGAGAAACTCGACTGAACTGAAGCTTGCGCCTGACAATGAAACGGTAGCGTGGCTCGCGATCAACAATTGGATCGCGGAAGCTGACATTAAGCCTGGTTCGGAAAAACTTGCAATCTACCGCGGCGGAAAGATTGCTTCTATCAAATGCTCGCCATTTATTCGCGATTATTGGTTTTGGAATGACGGTCGTCAAGTAGCGATCGATTGTGGGGGACGGCACTTCGCTGGCCGCGAAATCCTTTACGACACAGCGACCTTGAAAGAGGTTTCAAGCTTTGACCAGAATGACGTACCGTTGGAAAAACGTCCGAACTGGTCGAACGGTGACAATTGACCCAATTTTTAGTCGATCAAAAGGGACGCTTGGCAGCGAATTCCTTATTTAACCCGAGAGAGAAATCAAAATGATGCATAAAGGACGCGGTGTCATTCGATTGAACGATAAGACCGATCACGGCGGACAGGTTATCTCTGTTTCATCCGGAACCGTTGTTCTAGGCATGGAGGCCGCACTTGAAGACGATATGACGTCTTGTCCAAAATGCAAAGGCAACTTCCCCATCAAGCCAGACGGCGCCGGAGCCAAGCATATAGGAAGGCCCTACGCATATGACAACGATCTGACCGCTTGTGGCGCAAAACTGATCTCTTCACTATGACTGTTGCGAGCATGCCCTGCGGTGGCAGTCCTTGGCATACTGCCCTTGTCACTCGAATCTGGAAGCAAGCCCTCATAGTTTCCATGCTTGCCTTATGCATGCCATATCCGGTGAATGCAAGTACCTGCTACGGCGCTGTTGGAAACGGACGGCTTGCCGACGGCGTGCAGCTTCCGCCCCAAGGCGACAATTTCGTTGCCTACAGCCCGGTAGGTGTTGAGTTGGGCGGAACTTACGTGCACAACCTCGTGCGCCAAGCTGTGTTGGGCGCATACGCGAACGTCAGATAAACGATGCCTGACAAGACATATGTGTACGGTGAAACCGGATTCTCACGCGGAGGACCAATACAACCCCACCGTACGCATCAGGCGGGCCTCTCCATCGACTTCATGGTGCCAGTCTTGAATGACGCGAATCGCTCAGTACCCTTGCCGTCGACGCCCATGAACATGTTTGGGTACGGACTCGAATTTGACGAGCATCGACTTCCGAATTTCATGTCGGCCACTCAGCGAATATCGTGATCAGTAATTTCCCCGTCATTACGCTGGGCATATGAGACGTGGTCGAACACAACCTATGTGACGCATTTGTGACGTGAAATCCGTTAACTTTCGACCGCCCCCTTGGGTGAGATTGACTGATCAGCTTGGAAAGCGCTGCAAGTCATTGATTAATAACGCCTCCCTAGCCCGACACGGCAACTTTTAATCCGTTGGTCGCTGGTTCGAGCCCAGCACGGCCTACCAGAATTTGGCAGTAACAATGAAGGCGTTCCGAGTGATCGCAACGCCTTTTTTGTTTTGCCGCGCCCCCCTTGCGGCCCGTTCAAGCGACCGTCTGCGGTACCGGCTCGGCCGCCTTGCGCAAACACACCGACAGGCTCGACGTGCTCGGGTTGTCGACGAACAGGCAGCGCTTGCCCGTGCGCTTGCAGAAATCCTTCACGCGCCAGTAGGCCTGGTGGCTGATGCAACCCGTCTGGCAGATCACCAGGTCGGCGGCCGCCAGGCTCGTGTCGAGCAGTTCGCTGGCCTGCTCGAGCCCGCCGTCGTGGTGCATGAAGCGCGCCCCTTCCCGTTCCAGCAGTTCGCGGTAGTTCGGCACGTTGCTGCTGCGCCCGCCGACGCACAGTACCGTCTTGTCGACGAGTGCCAGGCGCGCGGCCGTCGGAACGGGCGGCGCAACGGGGACGGCAACGACGGCCGGGGACGACGGCGCAGCCGCTTCCTGGCGTTCGCGGACCAGGCGCTGGCGCAGCTGCGCCATCTTCTCGTTCAGCGCCTGTTCGCGCCCCTCCAGTTCCTCCATGCGGCGCAGCAGGCGTTCGCGGTCGCGCATGTCGGGCAGCGCGGCCTCCAGCGCCTCCAGCTGGCGCTTGAGCGCCTCGATGGCGGCGTCGCGCTGGGCCAGCTCGGCGCGCTGCTGCACGTTCTGCTCGGCCAGGCGCGCCGTTTCCTTCGCCTTGGCGTCGGCGGCGCGCGCGGCCTTGTCGCGGGTCTGCTCCAGTTCCGCCGCCAGCTGCGCGTGCTGCTTCTGCAGTTCCGTGAAGCGGGCCACGTCGACGCGCACGCTGGCGCCGGCCTGATGCTGGATCATGTGCATGTCGCGCACGATGGCTTCCGTCAGCCAGGCGTCGCAGCGCGGATGGGACAGCGCGGCCCAGAAGCTGCCGGCCGTGTCGCCGCTGTCGACGGCCTTGCGCCACAGCGCCATCAAGGCATCGCCGTCGCGGGCCTCCTTGAACTTGCGGATCACGCCGGCGAAGCGCTCGTCCAGCGTGCGCTGCAGCAGCTCGGCCATGCGGCTGCGGTTCGCGCATTCGTGCACGGCCCACACGTGCAGGTCGTAGTCGTCGCCCTCGACCGACATCGTCGCGACCTTGCCCACCAGCTTGCGCAGCAGCGCCAGCGGCAGGCACACGCCGACGATCGGGCAGTGGCAATTGGCGGTCAGCTCCCACAGGCGGCGCCGGCGCGAACCGGACGTGTCTTCCTGCGGGACGAACTTGGGGCGGTCGTGGTCGCACATGGTTGGCTCCTTCAGTACTGGGCGACGTGGATCGTCCCGCATTCGGGACAAGTGGCGACCTGGCCGGCGGTGGCCAGTACGGTGCGGCGGCAGGCGGAATCGGAAGTGGTCATGGCATTCGATCGCAAGGAAAACAAGGCCAATGTAGCGCACCTCGCCTCGCTTGTAAATGAGAATCATTATCAATCATCAGCGCGTGTGCGACAGCGTCGGCACTTGAAGTTGCTGAGCGTCAATTAAAGGTTCGCTTTCTTACCGAGCCATTTCTCGAAGGAATATTCTTATGCGCTGTAGTCGCCCGCTCATCCGGTACACTGTGCCGGTCGTCCGCAACCATTCACCGAGCTTGCCATGTCCTTCGACCTTTCCGATACCCTCGTGGTCGGCATTTCCGCCACCGCCCTGTTCGACCTGGCCGATGCCGATGCTGTCTACAAGGCGAAACACGCGAAGAATCCCCAGAATGCGCTGGAGGAATACCGTGCCTACATGCTCGAACGGGAGAACGAACCGCTGCGGGACGGCACCGGCATGGCCCTGGTGCGCGCCCTGCTCGGCCTGAACCGGCATGCGAGCGACGGCAAGCCGCTGGTCGAGGTCGTCGTCATGTCGCGCAACAGCCCGGAGACGGGCGTGCGCGTGTTCAACAACATCCGCTCGCGCGGGCTGCCGATCGCGCGCCACGCGTTCACGGGCGGCGAATCCGTCGTCGACTACCTGGATGCGTTCGCCGTCGACCTGTTCCTGACGACCAATGTCGACGATGCCCAGCGCGTGATCGACGCCAAGGCCTGCGCCGCCGCCGTCCTGAAACCGCCGCCGCTGTCGGGCGAGGCGCCGCCGGAAGACCAGGTGCGCATCGCCTTCGACGGCGACGCCGTGCTGTTCGACGATGCCAGCGAGCTGGTCTACAAGACCGAGGGACTGGACCGCTTCCACACGGTGGAGGACGAGAAGCGCAACGAGCCGATGAACGACGGGCCCTACGCGATCCTGCTGCGCAAGCTGGCGCGGCTGCAGGAGCGCCTGCCGTTCGGCGCGGACGTCTCGCCCGTGCGCATCGCCATCGTCACGGCGCGCAGCGCGCCGGCCGAGATGCGGGTCATCAATACGCTGCGCCACTGGGGCGTGTACGTAAACGAGATCTTCTTCCTCGGCGGCGTGCCCAAGTCCAAGATCGTCAAGGCCTTCCGCGCCCACCTGTTCTTCGACGACCAGGACCTGCACCTGGACCCGGCCGCCAAGCACGTCCCGTCCGGCCGCGTTCCCTATCGTTCGGACTCGCCCCTGTACACGGCCATGCCGATGCTGGCTCCGGAACCGCCACTGCTGGTCGAAAAAGTCGAGGCACCCTGAACGACGTGCGTGCATATGCATGCCCATATAGCAAAATATTATGACCAGGAAATGTAGCCGACTCATGCACACCAGCATGATTGGTTATAGAATGCGGTTCTTATATTCCACGGATGCATAAAGATGTCCGGGAAGCACTGACCAAGGACCCCATGAGCCTCTTCCTGATCCTGAACCTGGCGATTGCCGCCGCCGCCTGCGCCCTGTTGTATTTCATGCAGCAGCGCCATGTCTCCTTCACCAAGCGCGTGTTCACGGCCCTCGGCCTCGGGGTCGTGCTGGGCGCCGCGTTCCAGGGCGTGTACGGGACCGGCGCCCAGATCATCAAGGACACCAACGAGTACCTGGGCATCGTCGGCAGCGGCTACGTCAAGCTGCTGCAGATGATCGTCATGCCCCTGATCATGGTGTCGATCATCCAGGCCGTCCTCAAGCTGCGCAACGCCTCCTCGCTCGGCAAGATCAGTGCCCTCACCATCGGCACGCTGATGGCGACGACTGCTGTCGCGGCCACCATCGGCATCCTGATGGCCAAGCTGTACGGCCTGACGGCCGTGGGCCTCACGTCCAGCGCGGCCGAGGTCGCGCGCGGCGCCTACCTGGAAGGCAAGCTGGCCACCGCGCAGGAGATCTCGCTGCCGAAGATGATCCTGTCCTTCATCCCGGAAAATCCCTTCCTCGACATGACGGGCGTGCGCAATACCTCGACCATCGCCGTCGTGCTGTTCTCCATCTTCATCGGCGTCGCCGCCACCGGCATCGCCGGCAAGCAGCCGGACGTGTTCGAATCGTTCAGCCGCTTCATCCACGTCGCCCACGCCATCGTCATGCGCATGGTCACGCTGGTGCTGCGCCTGACGCCGTTCGGCGTGTTCGCCCTGATCACTCAGGTGCTGGCCAAGTCGAGCCTGCAGGACATCCTGAACCTGATCGGCTTCGTGGCCGCCTCGTACAGCGCGCTGATCCTGATGTTCGGCGTGCACTTGATCCTGGTGTCGCTGGCCGGCCTGAACCCGGCCCGCTACGTCAAGAAGATCTTCCCCGTGCTGGCCTTCGCCTTCACCTCGCGCACCTCGGCCGGCTCGATCCCGATGAGCGTGCAGACGCAGACGGCGCGCCTGGGCACGCCGGAAGGCATCGCCAACTTCGCCGCCAGCTTCGGCGCGACGATCGGCCAGAACGGCTGCGCCGGCATCTATCCGGCCATGCTGGCCGTCATGATCGCGCCGACCGTGGGCATCGACCCGTTCACCAGCCACTTCCTGCTGACGCTGGTCGGCATCGTCACCATCGGCTCGGTGGGCGTGGCCGGCGTCGGCGGGGGCGCCACGTTCGCCGCGCTGATCGTGCTGTCGGCCATGAATTTGCCCGTGGCGCTGGCGGGCCTGCTGATCTCGATCGAGCCGCTGATCGACATGGGCCGCACGGCGCTGAACGTCAGCGGCTCGATCACGGCCGGCACCCTCACCAGCCGCGTGCTGGGGCAGACCGACATGAAGGTCTTCGACAGCGACGCCGAGCTGAACCTCGACAGTGACCAGCAAGTAGCATGATTCCCTGATTTTCTGCGCACGTTTTCTCCCGGAATCGTGCGCAGACGTCCCGCCGAATCCGTCTATGATGATGTCATATCGTTATCGGATGCGGCTGGGTGATGGAACAAAAGTGGCCCCAAGAAATATGGCTGGTCAGGCACGGCCAGAGTGCCGGCAACGTCGCACGTGACGAGGCCGAGGCTGCGGCCGGCCTGTCGATCGACATCGCCGAGCGCGACGTCGACGTGCCCCTGTCCGAGCTCGGCGTGCGCCAATCGCAGGCGCTGGCCAACTGGTTCGCGGCCCTGCCGTCCGGCAGCCAGCCCAACGTGGTGCTGCACTCGCCCTATGTGCGCGCCGCCGAGACGGCGAATATCCTCATGCAGCGCATGGACCGCGACGAACTCCTCGCGGTGCACGCCGACGAGCGCCTGCGCGAAAAGGAATTCGGCATCCTCGACCGCCTCACCACGCATGGCATCGCCCACAAGTATCCCGAACTGTACGAACAGCGCCGCCACGTGGGCAAGTTCTATTTCCGTCCGCCCGGCGGCGAAAGCTGGTGCGACGTGATCCTGCGCCTGCGCGGCGTGCTCGAGACCATCACGCGCGAATACCCGCGCGAACGCGTGCTGATCGTCGGCCACCAGGTCATCGTCAACTGTTTCCGCTACCTGCTGGAACGGCTGGACGAGGCCACGATCCTGGCGCACGACCGCGCCGGCGATGTGCCGAACTGCTCCGTGACCTCCTATTCCTTCGATCCCACCCTGGGCAAGCGCGGCAAGCTGGCGCTGCGCCTGGTCAATTTCGTCGCCCCGCTCGAAGCAACCGGTACCCCGGTCACCGCCGGCAAGGATGTGCCGGCCGGTGCCAAGGCCTGAGACCTTCATTGACCATGACCATGACGCTGCCCACTCACGCCCGCCCGCGCGACGTCGATGCCAGCCTGCTGCGCAGCTGGGCGCTGCCCATGCCGTCCGGCGAAGGCGACAAGGAAGAACGGGGCCACGTGCTGGTGCTGGGCGGCTCGCGCGAGATGCCGGGCGCCGTGATCCTGGCCGCCACCGCGGCCCTGCGCGCCGGCGCCGGCAAGCTCACCATCGCGACCGGGCGCAGCGTGGCCCAGCTGGTCGCGCTCGCGATTCCCGAGTCGCGCGTGCTGGGCCTGGCCGAGACGGAGGCCGGCGGCTTTGCCGTCGACGCCGTGGCCGCGCTCGACCCGCTGGCCGACAAGATCAGCGCCATCCTGATCGGTCCCGGCATGCAGGACGAACACGCCACCGCGCGCCTCGTGCACGCGCTGCTGCCGCGCCTGGAAGGCGGCAACGTCAAGGTGCTGCTGGACGCCAACGCGATGGGCGCGCTGCTGTTCCCGCCGGCCGGCGCCGCGGCGCCGTTCCGCTTCGGCGCGCCGGTGCTGCTGACCCCGCATGCGGGCGAGATGGCGCACCTGACCGGCATCGCCAAGGAAGACATCTGCCTGGCCCCCGAACGCCATGCCTGCGAAGCGGCCGAACGCTGGAATGCCGTGGTCACCCTCAAGGGCGCACGCACCGTGATCGCCGCGCCGAGCGGCGAACGGTGGCAGCACGAAGGGGGCAATGTCGGCCTGGGCACGTCCGGCTCCGGCGACGTGCTTGCCGGCATCATCGCCGGCCTGGCGGCGCGCGGCGCCGACCTCGCCCAGGCCGCGGCCTGGGGCGTGGCGATGCATGCGCGTGCCGGCGTGAAATTGGCGGAACGCCTGGGTACGCTGGGCTACCTGGCGCGGGAATTGCCTGACGAAATCCCCGCCCTGCTCGAACAGGCCGCCGGCGACGGCGCCGACGTGCTCGCACGATCCGCCGGCATCGCCGGCATGAATTCAAGGGTTGAAAGATGACGATTCGACTCTTACCTAATTCGCAAGCAGCATCGCGGATGCGAATCGGTTCTCGTCGGCAAGGAGATATGCCGGCCGGGGCGGGTTCGAAAAGCAAAGGTGTGCAATCCGGCGAACTGGCCCGCAACACGCGGGTCAAATATGCACGCTCGGATTCGTGCACCCACGGGGCCGCGTTTCTCGGTTCCGCACTGGTTTCTGGCCCTACCGGCAAGAAGCCCCATAGGCGCCTCCGATCCCTCCAGCGCCTCACCTGGAGCCGGCGGCACGTAATAGACGTGAACGAGGAGTAAAACAAATGAAAGCACTCAACAACGCATCGAAAATTCTGTTTGCCGCAGCCCTGATGGCAAGTCTGGCTGCCTGCAAGAAGAACGACACCACCAGCACCACCGGCACGGGTGACACGACGGCAACGTCGCCGAGCACCAGCACCGGCACGAGCGGCACGACCGGCGCGACCGGCACCGACACGACCACCGGCGCGACCGGCACCACGGGCACCACCGGTACCGACGCCACCACCGGCGCCGGCGCAACGGGCACCGGCTCGAGCACCACCGGCACCACCGACACCACCGGCGGCGCAACCGGCGCGACCGGCACCACCGGCGGCACTTCGGGCACTGGCACCACCGGCACCTCGGGCTCGTCGGGTACCTCGGGCATGTCGGGCACCTCGGGCAGCGGCGCGGGCAACGACACGTCGAACACCGGTTCGACCGGCAATACGTCCAACACTGGCCGTTGATATCATGGTGTGCCAGCAAAGGGCCGGTACACGGTCCTTTGCCCACGCTGTACCGGCATGCATGCGTCGCCCCGTGCGGCGTAGGGTGGACGGCTATGCCGTCCACGCGGTGCTCGCTACGGTCCGCTATACCGTACGAGAAGATGAAAGCAATGCGTTTCGGCGTGCATGAGACGCTTGGACGCGTGGACGGCCTAGCCGTCCACCCTACGAAAAAGGCCTGCAATCGCAGGCCTTTTTCTCATGTCGCCAGACAGCCCGGTATCAGGCCGTCGCCGCCGGGCGGCGGCCGAAACCGAGCACGAACCGCCCCGCCTTGACGATCATGCGGTAGACGAAGCGCACCAGGGTCAGCGTGAGAATGGCTTCGACGAAGGTCATCACGAACGCCGGCAGCACGGTAAAGCGCTGGATGCGGCCGTTGAACTTGGCGACCATGCGGTCGCGGGCGATCTCGATGCTGTCGTAGAAGGTCGGCACGACCAGCAGCGTCAGCAGCGTCGAGGTGATCGTGCCGCCGATGATGGCGATGGCCAGCGGCTGGTAGAACTCGCCCGAGTCGCCCAGGGCCAGCGCCACCGGCAGCATGCCGGCGATCAGCGCGAACGTCGTCATCAGGATCGGACGCAGGCGGGCGCGGCCCGCTTCCATCAGCGCTTCCTCGCGGTCCATGCCCTCCGCTTCGCGGGTACGCGCCGCATCCAGCAGCAGGATCGCATTCTTGGCCACCAGGCCCATCAGCATGATGATGCCGATGAAGCTCATCAGGTTGAGCGTGCCGCCCGTCAGCAGCAGCGCCACGACCACGCCGATCAGCGACAGCGGCAGCGACATCATGACGCCCAGCGGCGCCGTGAACGAGCCGAACTGCATCACCAGCACCAGGTACATGAGGCCGATGCCCGAGACGAGCGCGATGCCCATCTGGGTGAACAGTTCCTGCTGGTCCTTGCTCTGGCCACCCAGCGACAGGCCGTAGCCGGGCGGGAAGTCCATCGTCTTGGCCAGCTTGATGGCGTCGTTCATGACTTCGCCGTTCGAGCGGCCCTGGGCGTTGGCGGAGACGCGCACGACGCGCTTGCCGTCCTTGTGCTCGATCGCGGACGGGCCCTTGCCCATCGTGATCTTGGCGATCTGGTCCAGCGGCACCATCATATTGCTGCCGGTGACGGGGATCGGCAGGCGCTCGATGTTCTCGGTGCCCACGCGGTCTTCCGGCGCCAGGCGCACGGCCACGTCGCGGGTCTCGCCGGTCGGGTCGACCCAGTCGCCGACCTCGATGCCGGCGAACGCGACGCGCAGCGCGGTGGCGGCGTCGCCCACCGAGATGCCCATCATGTTCGACAGGCCGCGGTCGAGCTCGATCTGCAGCTCGTCCTTCGGATCCTGCTGCGACAGCGTGACGTCGACGGCGCCCGGCACCTCGCGCAGCTTTTCCATGTAGGCATTGGTCAGCTCCATCAGCTTGCGCGAATCCGGACCGGTGAATTCGATCTGGATCGGCTTGCCGTTGCCGTTCATGTCGTCCGACACCGTATATTCGGCGCCGACCAGGCGCGCGATCTTGGCGCGCAGCTCGACGGCGACTTCGGCGGCGCTACGCTTGCGCTCGCTGCGCTTGCCGATGTCGACGTAGATCGTGCCGCCGCTCGACTTGATCGTGCTGTTGGTTTCCTTGGCTTCCGGCAGCGTGCGCGCCAGCACGGCCGCCTCTTCCATCTTCTTCTGCGCGTAGTACACGGAGGCCGAGGCCGGCGTGCGCACCTCGATCTGCAGCTGGCCGCTGTCCATCTTCGGCAGGAACGAGGTGCCGCCGAAGAAGAAATTCAGGGTCAGCGCGGCGATCAGGCTGGCGACGGCGATGAAGGCCATCCAGCGGCGGTGGTGCAGCGCCCAGGCGATCACGTGGCCGTAGCGGTCGGCCTGGCGGTCGAACCAGGTATTGAAGTGGACCAGGTATTTTTCCAGGCCCTTGCGCGGCGCATGGTGGTGGCCCGGCGGGTCGCCCCAGTAGGCCGACAGCATCGGGTCGAGCGTGAACGAGATCAGCAGGGACACGATCACCGAGCAGGTCACGGTCAGCGCGAACGGACGGAACCATTCGCCCGAGATGCCCGGCATGAAGGCGACGGGAATGAACACGGCCATGATCGAGAACGTCGTGGCGGCCACGGCCATGCCGATCTCGGCGGTACCCTCGAGGGCGGCCGTGCGGCGGTCGGACCCGTTTTCCATGTGGCGCACGATGTTCTCGCGCACCACGATCGCATCGTCGATCAGCACGCCGATCGCCAATGACAGGCCCAGCAGCGTCATGAAGTTCAGCGTGAAGCCGCACAGCCAGACGGCGATGAAGGCGGCCAGCACGGACGTCGGCAGCGACAGCGCCGTGATCAGCGTCGAGCGCCAGGAATTGAGGAAGGCGTACACGACGAAGATCGTCAGCACGGCGCCGAATACGAGCGACTCGACCACGTTGTTGAGACTGCTCTGGGCGTCCTCGCCGCCGTCGTAGGAAATGTCCAGCTTGGTACCGGCTGGCAAGTCCTTCTGGATCAGCTTGATTTCCTCGCGCACCTTCTTGGCGATCGACACGGTCGACGCCTCGCGCGAGCGGATGATCTGGATACTGACGTTCGGATGGCCGCTGCGGCTCGACAGGCTTTCCACTTCGGCGAAGCCGTCGCGGATGTCGGCCACCTGGTTCAGGCGCACGATGGTGTCGCCGTTACGCTTGACGACGACCTGGGAAAAGTCTTCCGGGCGCTCGATGCGGCCGACCAGGCGGATCCCCTTCTCGTCCAGCTCGCTCCTCACCTTGCCCACCGGCGCATTCGTGTTCTGGCGCGACAGCGCGTTCGTGACGTCGCTGACGGAGACGTTGTACTCGCGCAGTTTCTCCGCGTGGAGGAGCACCGAGAGTTCGCGGCGCAGCGAGCCGTTGACGTTGACGTTGGCCACGCCGTCGATGGCGCGCAGGCGGTCGGCCAGGTCGTCCTCGGCCAGGCGCGAGATCTCGGCATGGCTCTGGGTGCTCGACGACAGCGCCAGGTTCATGATGGGCTGCGAGGACGGGTCGACGCGGCGCAGCACGGGCTCGCGCATCTCGACCGGCAGCTTGTAGCGCACGGCGGCGATGGCGTTGCGCACGTCGTCGGACGCCTCGATCAGGTTGCGCTTGAAGTCGAAGCGCAGCACGATGGTCGCGCTGCCTTCGTTGGCATAGGAATTGACTTCGGTGACGCCGGTGATCGCCTGCATCTGCTTCTCGAGGCGTTCGATCAGTTCGCGCTCCGCGGTTTCCGGCGACGCGCCCGGATAGGGAATCGTCACCACGATGATCGGGATGTCGACGTCGGGGTTCTGGTTCACGCGCAGGTGGCTGAGCGCAAGCAAGCCCATGCACATCATCGCGATGATCAGGACGAGCGTCGCGACGGGCTTCTTGACGCTGAAATTGGACAGGAACATGGGGTTATCCTTTATCTACCCGGTCACTTGCCTTGCACGGCGCCGGTGCCGGCGGTGGCGACCTTGGCGGCCGCCATCTCGACCTTCTGGCCATCCTTCAGGTTCGAGTTCGGGTGGCGCAGCACGGTGTCGCCGATGGCCAGGCCCGACTTGATCTCGAAGTTGCCGGTGCGTTCGTCGCGCGCGCCCACGCCCAGGTCGGCCTTGGCCAGCGCGCCGTTCTTCACCTTCCAGGCGTAGGTCTTGTCGCCGTTGCGGATCATGGCCGATTCCGGCAGCGTCATGGCGTCGGAGACGGCGGCGTCGATGCGCCCTTCCGCATACAGGCCGGCCACGCGCGGCTGCTGCTCGCCCGTGAAGTTGACCAGCACCTCGACCTGGCGCGTGATGTCGTTGGCCGACGGGTCGATGCGCTTGACGACGCCGGCAAATTGCTGCTGGCCGTAGCCGTTGACGCGGAACATCACCGCCTGGCCGACCTTGACGGCGGCGATCTTGTCGGCCGAGACGCGGCCTTCGAAGCGCATGCTCTTGGGGTCGATCACTTTCAGGAGTTCCTTGCCGATCGACGCCGTGTCGCCCGGGGACACCTTGCGGTCGGACACGATGCCGTCGAACGGCGCGCGCACGATCGTGCGGTCCACCTGCTGGCGCGCGGCCACCAGGCGCGCCTTGGCGGCCGCCAGTTCGCTCTGGGCGGTGTTGCGGCGCACCTCGGCGTCGTCCAGCGCCTGGGCCGACGTCATGCCGGACGCGCGCAGCGTCTTCAGGCGCTCGAGCGCGCGCTGCGACTGTTCCAGCGCCTGGTTGGCGGCGCGCTGCGATTCCTCGGCCGACATCAGGCTGTCGCGGATCGAGGTTTCGTCGAGCTTGAGCAGCGCGTCGCCGCGCTTGACCGGCTCGCCATTCTCCTTGAGCACCTGCAGCACGATCGCGGACACCTCGGCGCGCAGGTCGGCGCGCCGCTCCGGCTGGATCGAGCCCGTGATCACGGGGCCGGACGCCAGCGCGGCGCTCTGCACCGTCAGCACGTCTTCCGGCGCCACCAGGAGCTGGACCGCCTTGGCGTCCTTCTTGCCGTCCGCCTGCGCGGCCGCGCTGTCGGGCTTGGGGGCATCCTTGCCTTTGCCGCAGGCGCTGAGGGCGGCGGCGATGGCAAGGACGAATAGGGTTTTGCGCAGCATGTCGTGGATCTCCCAGTGGACTCTGGATTTATTGGAATAAGAATGGAAAAAGCCAGCGCGCAGTATCGATTAGGCCGCCGGGCGCGTCAATCGAGGATAGTCGGAGTGCGGTTTTGGAGGGATGAACTGCATATGGAGGGGATGAAATGCAGCTTGTCGAGATTGAAATGCGACGGGGACGGACGGGGCGGACGCCCGCCGGACGTCCGGCTTGGCAATGCTGAAAACCAAATATACCGTCGTTCCTGCGAAGGCAGGAACCCATACGTCGCTTGCTGCTGACGCTCAGCATGGGTTCCTGCTGTCACAGGAACGACGTGGTGCTTATTTGACCAGCACGTGATAGATCAGATTGCCCATCAGGATACCGGTCACGATCCCGCCCCCGATCTCCACCAGCGTATGCCCCATGCGCTCGCGCAGCACCTTGAAGCCGTCCTTGCCGGCCGCCAGGCGGTTGATGGCCGCCGCCTGGCGTCCCACGTGCTGGCGCAGGCTGTTGGCGTCGATCATGACGATGAAGCACAGCGTGACCGCCACGCCGAAGGCCGGGTGGCCCATGCCTTCGCGCAGCGCGATCAGCGTGGCCATGCTGGTGACGGTGGCGCTGTGGTTGCTGGGAAAACCGCCGTTGCCGACCAGGTTGAACGCCCAGCGGCGCTGGCGCGCGCTGTTGATCAGGAATTTGATGGGGCCGACGACCAGCCAGGTCAGCACCGGAGTGACCAGATAAGTGAAATCCATGCGAGTCCTAAAACAAGGGGCAGCTAAAGAATAGATTGTCGGCCGGCATTATCGCAGAAGCAACCCATAGCGGCTATCCGCTGCGCCCGAAATTCCGGCTTACAAGGTAATATGCGAAATTACTGTGGCATTTCAGTCAACGGAGGAGTTTCATGCAACATTTCAGGCTGTCGTTCATCGTCACCGTGGTCCTGCTCGGGCTGGCGGCATGGTGGGGATTCGAGCACGGCGGCACCTCCGGACTGCTGCAGGCGCTGTGGATCGCGGCCGTGCTGGGCGTGCTCGAAGTGTCGCTGTCCTTCGACAATGCGGTCGTGAACGCGTCCGTGCTGCGCAACTGGAACGCCTTCTGGCGCAAGCTTTTCCTCACCGTCGGCATCCTGGTGGCCGTGTTCGGCATGCGCCTGCTGTTCCCCCTCTTGATCGTGTCGGTGGCGACGGGCCTGGGCCTGGTCGACGTCTGGCACATGGCGACCGCCAACCCGGACGAGTACGCGCGCCACCTGACCTCCAAGCACGCCGAGGTGGCGGCCTTCGGCGGCGCCTTCCTGTTGCTGGTCTTCCTCAACTTCCTGTTCGACGAAGAAAAGGAACTGCACTGGCTCGGCTGGATCGAAGAAAAACTGGGCCAGTACGGCACCGAGGGCCTGGCCATCCTGCTGACCCTGCTCGCCGTGATCGGCTGCATGAGCCTGGAGCCGGAAACGGCCAAGCTGCCCGTGCTGATCGCCGGCGTGGTGGGCGTGCTCGTCTACGTGGGCGTGGACTGGTTCAGCGGCCTGCTCGAGGAAGAGGAAGGGGAACCGGGCGTGGGCAAGATGATCTCGCAGGGCAGCATCGGCGGCTTCCTGTACCTGGAAGTGCTGGATGCCTCGTTCAGCTTCGACGGCGTGATCGGCGCCTTCGCCATCACCAAGGACGTCGTGATCATCATGCTGGGCCTGGCCATCGGCGCCATGTTCGTGCGTTCGCTGACCGTGTTCCTGGTGCACAAGGGCACGCTGGAGGAATTCGTCTTCCTCGAGCACGGCGCCCACTACGCGATCGGCATCCTGGCGCTGATCATGTTCGCCAGCGTCCAGTACCATATTCCCGAATGGTTCACCGGCCTGTCCGGCGTGGCCTTCATCCTCGTGTCGCTGTGGTCCTCGGTGCGTTACAAGAAGCGCGAGCAGATGGAGCACGCGGCCTGAGCTTTTTCACCCATCAGCGCAAAGGAAATCACATGGCAATCAGTCTGCAGAAAGGCGGCAACGTCAACCTGTCCAAGGAAGACCCGACCCTCCGCAAGGTCATCATCGGCCTGGGCTGGGATCCGCGCACGACCGACGGCGCCACCTTCGACCTCGACGGCAGCGCCTTCCTGCTGCGCGGCGACGGCAAGGTGCGCGGCGACAGCGATTTCATCTTCTACAACAACCTGAAATCGACCGACGGCTCCGTGCAGCACACGGGCGACAACCGCACGGGCCAGGGCGAAGGCGACGACGAGCGCGTGCAAGTGGACCTGACCCGCGTGCCGGCCGACGTCGAGAAGATCGCCTTCGCCGTCACCATCCACGAAGCGGACCAGCGCCGCCAGAACTTCGGCCAGGTGGCGCGCGCCTTCATCCGCTGCCTGAACGCGGAAGGCGAACGCGAGATCGCCCGCTACGACCTGTCGGAAGACAGCTCGACCGAGACGGCGATGATCTTCGGCGAACTGTACCGCTACGGCAGCGAGTGGAAATTCCGCGCCGTCGGCCAGGGCTACAACGGCGGCCTCGGCCCCCTGGCCCGCTCGTTCGGCGTCAACGTCTGACATTTTGACAATTTGCGCGCCCATCGGCAGAATGGGCGCGCCTTCCTTCCGGCTCAACCACTCATTCCGTCACCCATGCCGACTACCTTCCCGCGCCGTGCCACTGCCATCCTGGCCTCCGTCATCGTCGTCGTTGCCGCCCTCTTCGCCCTGTACCTGTGGGCTGCCCTGAACTGGTCGTATTCCGAAGGCGAACGCGCCGGCTACCTGCAGAAGCTGTCGCGCAAGGGCTGGCTGTGCAAGACCTGGGAAGGCGAGATCCTGCTGTCGAGCATGCCGGGCGCCATTCCCGAGCGCTTCGCCTTCACCGTGCGCGACGAGAACGTCGTCAGGCAGCTGCAATCGGCGATGGGCCAGCGCGTGCAGCTGACCTATTCGCAGCACGTGGGCCTGCCGACCAGCTGCTTCGGCGAGACGCCGTATTTCGTCGACAAGGCCGTGATCGGCGGCGCCAACCCCGTATCCCCAAGCGGCGGCATGTAGGACCGCCCCCGCACGCATGATCGAACGGCAGCCACGCGCTGCCGTTTTTCTTTGGTGCCATTGCCAAAAACCGGGCTCTGACCCCGGCTCTGACCCCGGTTTGACGGGGGCGCGATGTTGGGCGCAAACATCGTTGTTGCGGCTGGCAGTCGGCTGTTTTACACTCGCCCGGATATCGACACCCGCCCAGCGGGGCAGAGGACAGGAGACCAGATGCAGCAGAATGCCATCCGCAGGATCGTCATCGTCGGCGGCGGCACCGCCGGCTGGATGGCCGCCGCGCCGCTGGCCCGGCGCCTCGGCAAGCGCGCCGCGATCACGGTGGTGGAATCGCCCGACATCGGCACCATCGGCGTGGGCGAGGCGACGCTGCCAACCATCCGCTTCTACAACGCCGCGCTGGGCCTGGACGAGGCCGACTTCGTCCGCAAGACCCAGGCCAGCTACAAGCTCGGCATCGAATTCAAGGACTGGGGCCACCTGGGCAACCGCTTCTTCCACGGCTTCGGCGGCTTCGGCCCGAACGTGGACGGCCGCCCGCCGCACATGGCCTGGCTGCGCCTGGCGCGCACCTTCGACGCGATGCCGGACATCGAACACTGGTCGATCGCGTCCGTGATGGCGCGCCAACTCAAATTCACGCCGCCCGAGAACAGCCGGCCCGGCCTGACCGACGCGTATTCCTACGGTTTCCACTTCGACGCCGGCCTGTACGCCGCCTACCTGCGCGAGCACGCCGTCGGCCATGGCGCGCGGCGCGTGGAGGCGACCGTCGTCGGCGTCGACCAGCATCCGCACACGGGCTTCATCACGGCGCTGCGCCTGCGCGACGGCGGCCGCATCGAGGGCGACCTGTTCATCGACTGCTCGGGTTTCCGCGGCCTGCTGATCGAAGAGACCCTGAAGGCCGGCTACGAGGACTGGAGCGACTGGCTGCCCTGCAACAGCGCCCTCGCCGTCCCCAGCGCCCGCGTGCCCGGCCTGACGCCGTTCACCCGCTCCACGGCCAAGGGCGCCGGCTGGATCTGGCGCATCCCGCTGCAGCACCGCACCGGCAACGGCCACGTGTACAGCGACGCGTTCACGACGGACGAGCAGGCGCGCCGCGACCTCCTCGACGGCCTCGACGGCGAAGCGCTGGACGAGCCGCGCCAGCTGCGCTTCGTCACGGGCCGGCGCCGCAAGTCGTGGGTCAAGAATTGCGTGGCGGTGGGCCTGGCGGCCGGCTTCGTCGAGCCGCTCGAATCGACCAGCATCCACCTGATCGAGACGGCCGTCGGCAAGCTGATCGAGCTGTGGCCGGACGCCGACTTCCGCCCCGAGCTGGCCGAGGAATTCAACCGCGTGATGGGCATCCGCTACGAATCCGTGCGCGACTTCATCGTCCTGCACTACAAGCTCACGCGGCGCGCCGACACGCCGTTCTGGCGCCATTGCGCGGCCATGGCCATCCCCGATTCGCTGCGCCACCAGATCGCGCTGTTCCGCGAGACGGGGCGCGTGACGATCCTGGACCGCGACGGCTTCGCCGAGCCCTCCTTCGTCGCCATGCTGATGGGCCTGGGCGTGGTGCCGCAGCGCTACGATCCGTTCGTGGACGACGTCGACCTGCGCCAGCTGCACGGCCACTTCGCGGGCCTGCGCGACCTGATCGCGCAAACGGTCGCGCGCATGCCGGACCACGGGGCCTGGCTCGACGCCCGGGCGCGCACGCCCGCGCGCCGGTAAAGACAGGCATCGAACGGCCCTCGGTTACACTGGGGGCATGCCGACGTCCCCTCTTTCCGCCCGTCCCCGCGTCGCCCGGCTGCCATGGCGTGGCCGCACCCTGGAGCTCGAGCTGGCCTGGGTCGGCGCGGACGATTCGCCCTTCCCGCCCGTCGTGTTCCTGCACGAAGGCCTCGGATCGGTCTCGCTGTGGCGCGATTTTCCCGAACGCTTCTGCGCCGCCCACGGCTTCACGGGCCTCGTGTTCTCGCGCTACGGCTACGGCAACTCGACGCCGCGTCCGCACGAGGAACGCTGGGCCCCCGACTTCATGCACCGCCAGGCGCTCGAGGTATTGCCGGCCCTGTGCGCGCAGCTGGGCCTGGCGCGGCCCTGGCTGTTCGGCCACAGCGACGGCGCCTCGATCGCCCTGCTGGCCGCCGCCCACCTGGGCGACGCGCTGTCCGGCATCGTCGTGGCGGCGCCGCACATCGTCGTGGAAGACGTCACCATCGCGGCGATCCGCGCCGCGCGCGCCGCCTACCTGGAGGGCCCGCTGCGCGCGCGCCTCGCGCGCCACCATGCCGACGTCGACTCGGCATTCTGGGGCTGGAACGACGCCTGGCTGGCGCCTGCCTTCCGCGGCTGGAACATCGTGGACGAGGTCGCGCGCATCCGCATCCCCGTCCTTGCCATCCAGGGCGAGGACGACGAGTACGGGACGCTGGAACAGGTGCGCGGCATCGCCCGCGCCGTGCCCGGCGCCGAACTGCTGGTCCTGCCCGGCTGCGGCCACACGCCGCACCGCGACGCCGCCGGACAGGTGAGCGCCGCCGCGGGCCGCTTCATCGTCGACCACGGCGCCGCACATCACTCCGACTGATACATAAGATAAACAAACATTATTAGAATAGATGGTTGTTCCGCGCTAGGCTTGTGCCAAACAAGTGCGGCGCGGCGATCCCATCGACCGTCTCCGCCATGAACAGGAGACGAATGTGCAAGCTGTCGAGGAACGGTACGACTACCTCATCGTCGGCGGCGGGTCGGCCGGCTGCGTGCTGGCCAACCGCCTGTCGCAGGACCCCGGCGTGCGCGTCGCGCTGCTCGAAGCAGGCCCCGACACGCCGCCGGGCCACGTGCCGGAAGCGATCCGCGACAGCTATCCGATGCCCGTGTTCTGCGGCGAGCGCTATATCTGGCCGGAGCTGAAGGCCAGGGCCACGGCATGGGCGGCCCCCAAGGTCTACGAGCAGGGCCGCGTCATGGGCGGCGGATCCAGCATCAACGTGCAGGCCGCCAACCGTGGGCTGCCGCGCGACTACGACGAGTGGGCCGCGGGCGGCGCGGCCGGCTGGGCCTGGGACGACGTGCTGCCTTGGTTCCGCAAGCTGGAGCGCGACCTCGACTTCGGCGACTCTCCGCTGCACGGCGGCGACGGTCCCGTCGCGATCCGGCGCATCGGGCCGGATGCCTGGCCGCCGTTCTGCCACGCCTTCGCCGGCGGCCTCAAGGCCACGGGCCTGGACTATTTCCCCGACCAGAACGGGGAGTACCGCGACGGCTTCTTTCCCGCCGCCTTCTCGAACATCGACGATACCCGCGTCACCAGCGCCAGCGCCTACCTCGACGCGGCCGTGCGGCGCCGCCCCAACCTGCGCATCCACGCGAACGTCCAGGTCGAGCGCCTGCTGCTGGACGGACGCAGGGCGACGGGCGTGGCGGCGCGCGCCGCCGACGGCACTCTGCTGCGCCTCGCCGCGGCCGAAGTCATCGTCTCGGCCGGCGCCCTGCAGTCGCCCGCGCTGCTGCTGCGCGCCGGCATCGGCGACGGCGCGGCGCTGCAGCGCCTGCACATCCCCGTCGTGGCCGACCTGCAGGGCGTGGGCCGCAACCTGCAGGACCATCCGGCGCTGACCTTCTGCCACTTCCTGGCGCCGCGCTGGCGCATGCCCCTGTCGCGGCGGCGCGCCAGCATGACGGCGGCGCGCTTCTCGTCCGGC
The DNA here is from genome assembly GCF_030412015.1 of Massilia sp. YIM B02763. Lineage (GTDB taxonomy): Bacteria > Pseudomonadota > Gammaproteobacteria > Burkholderiales > Burkholderiaceae_D > Telluria. Next base: position 231,786 of record NZ_JASNRD010000002.1, read on the forward strand.
CTGGAGCAGGACGATCCCTCCGACATGTACCTGTCCAGCGCCACGCGCGCCGCCTGGCATGCGCTGGGCAACCGCCTCGGCCTGTTCTTCCTGTGGTGTAACCGGCCGTATTCGCGCGGGCGCGTGCGCCTGGCCTCGCCCGATCCGCGCTACGCGCCCGACGTCGACCTGAACCTGCTGGCCGACGAGCGCGACATGAAGCGCATGGCGATCGGCGTGCGCCGCCTGGCCGAGGTGGTGCGCCACAGCGCGCTGCACGCGCATCCCGGCGACTTCTTCCCGGCCGCGTTCTCGCCGCGCGTGAAAGCCCTGAGCCGCGTCTCGGCCGCCAACGCCTGGCTCACGCGCGTGCTGGGGCTGGGCCTGGACCTGCCGGCGCCGCTGCGCCGGCGCATCGTCGAACGCTTCGTCACGGGCGGCCAGCGCATGGATGCGCTGCTCGCCGACGAGGAGGCGCTGCACGCCTTCATCGGCCGCAGCGTGTTCGGCGTGTGGCATGCGAGCGGCACCTGCCGCATGGGCGCCGCCGCCGACCCGGACGCCGTCACCGACACGGAAGGTCGCGTGCACGGCGTGCAGGGCCTGCGCGTGGTCGACGCCTCGCTGATGCCGCGCCTGCCGTCGGCGAACACGAACATCCCGACCATCATGATGGCCGAAAAAATCGCCGGCGCCATCCGCGCGCGCCGGCGCGGCGTGGCGGAGCAGCCGCCGGCGCTGGCACGGGAACACTGACACAAGATCGCGATCAAGCGACACGAGAAAGCACCAGCAAGCACCAGCGCGGCGCCGTCCGGCGCCGCGATCCACGTGTACAAGGAGACGATGATGGCTGTAGTCACAAACCAAGAAGTATTCGCCGAACGGGAGCGCCAGCGCCACGTGATGAAGGCCGTGGTGGCCTCCTGCCTGGGCTGGTCGCTCGACCTGTACGACCTGTTCATCCTGCTGTTCGTGGCCCCGGTCATCGGCAGGCTGTTCTTCCCGTCCGAACATTCGATGCTGTCGCTGGCCGCCGTGTACGCGTCGTTCGGCGTCACGCTGCTGATGCGGCCCCTGGGCTCGGCGCTGTTCGGCTCCTTCGCCGACACCCATGGCCGCAAGCGCGCCATGATCGCCTCGATGATCGGCGTGGGCGTCTCGACCGCCGCCTTCGGCCTGCTGCCCACCGTGCACACGATCGGCGTGGCCGCGCCGATCCTGTTCATCATCCTCAAGCTCGTGCAGGGCGTGTTCGTCGGCGGCGTCGTCGCGGCCACGCACACGATCGGCACCGAGTCGGTGGCGCCGCGCTACCGCGGCGCCGTGTCCGGCCTGATCGGCGGCGGCGGCGCCGGCCTGGGCGCCCTGTTCGCCTCGCTGGCCTACCTGGGCATGTCGGCGCTGTTCCCGGGCGACGCCTTCGACGACTGGGGCTGGCGCTGCATGTTCTTCACGGGGATCGTCAGCGCCGTGCTGGGCATCACGATCTTCGGCAACCTCGAGGAGTCGCCGATGTTCAAGAAGCTGCAGGAAGCCAAGGCGAAGAACAAGGCCCGCAGCGCGCCCGCCGCGTCGCCGCTGCGCACCCTGTTTTCGCGCGACTACCGCAACATCCTGCTGGTCAACCTGCTGCTCACTATCGGCGGCGGCAGCGGCTACTACCTGACCTCCGGCTTCCTGCCCACCTACCTGAAGGTGGTCACCCACACGCCGGCGGAGACGGCCGGCTTCATCCTGATGTTGTCCAGCATCGGCGTCGTGATCGCGTCCATCGCCACCGGCCATGCGAGCACCTTCATCGGCCGCAAGAAGGCCTTCCTCGTCACGGGCGTGGCGCGCCTGCTCGCCCTGCCCGCGCTCGCCCTGGCCATGCCGCACACGAGCGGCACCGTGCAACTGGCGCTGTACGTGATCGCCTTCGGGGCGCTGGGCAGCATGGGCTATGCGCCGCTGCTGATCTTCCTGAACGAGCGCTTCCCGACCACGATCCGCGCCACCGGCACGGGCCTGTCGTGGAACATGGGATTCGCCATCGGCGGCATCATGCCGACCTTCGTCTCGCTGGCCTCGCCGCAGCCGGCCGACGTGCCGCTCACGCTGGCGATCTTCCTGGGCGGCATCAGCGCCGTGTTCCTGCTCGGCGCCCTGATCGTGCCGGAAACCGTCGGCAAGCTCGATGCGCCGGACCAGCCCACCGCCTGATGCATCACTCAGACTGATGCTGAAGATAATCAAACATTATTTGTCGTGATGGTTGGCTCTTCCTATACTGGACTTCAGACCATCGGCGCAGACCAAAGGCAAGCATCATGGAGATGAAAGTCATGCACCCGGCCCTCCAGGCCGACAGCGCGGCAGCCCAGCCGTTCACGGGCCGCCCCCTGCAGCGCATCGAGGACGTGTCGCTGCTCACGGGCCGCGGCCAGTTCGGCGACGACGCCGGCCTCAAGCCCGGTACTCTGCACGCGGCCATCGTGCGCTCGCCGCACGCCCACGCCGCCATCGAACGCATCGATACGGCGCGCGCCGCCGCCCTGCCGGGCGTGCGCGCCGTGCTCACCGGCGCCGACCTGGAAGCGTGGTCGAAACCCTTCGTCGTCGGCGTCAAGGCGCAGATGGAGATGTGGGCGCTGGCGCGCGAACGGGTGCGCTACGTCGGCGAGCCCGTCGCCGTGGTGGTGGCCGAGTCGCGCTACCTGGCCGAGGACGGCGCCGACCTGGTCGTCGTCGACTACACCCAGCTGCCGGCCGTGACCACGATCGACGAGGCCATCGCCGCCGATGCCGCCATCCTGCACGACGCCGTCGGCACGAATGTCGTGAGCGACCGCGACTTCCGCTACGGCGATCCGGAAACGGCGTTCGCCAACGCCCACCGCGTCGTCGAACTGACCCAGCGCTACCCGCGCAATTCCTGCACCCCGATCGAATGCGCCGTCGTCGTCGCCGACTGGCTGTCCGAGGAAGAAGGCTACGACGTCAGCTCGAATTTCATGGGACCGTTCTCGCTGCACACGGTGATGGCCCTCGCGCTGCGCGTGCCGGGCCACAAGCTGCGCCACCGCACCTTCCGCGATTCCGGCGGCAGCTTCGGCGTCAAGCACGCCGTGTTCCAGTACGCGGTGCTGATGTGCCTCGCGTCGCGCAAGGCCGGCGCCCCCGTCAAGTGGGCCGAGGACCGCCTCGAGCACCTGGCCGGCCTGACGTCGGCGACGAACCGCCTGTCGACGATCCGCGCCGCCGTCGATGCCGACGGCCGCATCGCGGCACTGGCCTACGACCAGTTCGACGACGTCGGCGGCTACCTGCGCGCGCCGGAGCCGGCCACCTTCTACCGCATGCACGGGGTGCTGACGGGCGCCTACGCGATCCCGAACCTGTCGGTGCGCAACCGCGTCGTGCTGACCAACAAGACCCCGGCCGGCCTGGTGCGCGGCTTCGGCGGCCCGCAGGTGTACATCGCGCTGGAACGGCTGATGCAACGCATCGCCGTCGAGCTGGACCTCGACCCCGTCGACGTCTACCGGCGCAACTTCATCCCGGCCGACGCCTTTCCCTACCAGGCCGCGGCCGGCGCCCTGATCGACTCGGGCAACTACCAGCGCGCGCTCGACCTGGCCATCGACGAAGGCGGCCTGGCCGAACTGCGCGCGCGGCGCGACGCCGCGCGCGCCGAAGGAAGGCTGTACGGCATCGGCTTTGCCGCCATCGTCGAGCCGTCGATCTCGAACATGGGCTACATCACGACGGTGCTGCCGAAGGAAGCGCGCGCCAAGGCCGGGCCGAAGAACGGCGCCATCGCCTCGGCCACCGTGGGCATCGACCCGCTCGGCGGCGTCAACGTCGTCATCGCCTCGGCGCCGGCCGGACAGGGCCACCGCACCGTCTGCGCCCAGGTCGTGGCCGACGCGCTGGGACTGCAGCCGGACCAGGTCGCCGTCAACGTCGAATTCGACACGCAGAAGGATGCCTGGTCGGTCGCCGCCGGCAATTATTCGAGCCGCTTCGCCGGCGCCGTGGCCGGCACCGTGCACCTGGCCGCGATGAAGCTGCGCGCCAGGCTGGCCGCCATCGCCGCGCCGCAGCTGGGCTGCGCCGACGCCGACGTCGTGTTCGAGGGCGGCAAGGTATTCGCCGCCGGCGCGCCCGAGAAAGCGCTGCCGTTCCTGCGCATGGCCGCCAGCCCCCACTGGGCGCCGGCGCTGCTGCCGCCGGGCGCCGAGCCGGGCATGCGCGAGACGGCGTTCTGGACCGCCGGGACGCTGGGCGCGCCGGACGAGCAGGACCGCGTGAACACCTCGGCGGCCTACGGCTTCGCCTTCGACCTGTGCGGCGTGGAAGTCGACCGCCACACGGGCCGCATCCGCATCGACCGCTACGTGACCACGCACGACGCCGGCAAGCTCCTGAATCCGGCACTGGCCGACGGCCAGATCCGCGGCGCCTTCGCGCAGGGGCTGGGCGCCGCGCTGATGGAAGAATTCCGCTACGGCGAGGACGGCAGCTTCCAGTCCGGCACCTTCGCCGACTACCTGGTGCCGACCACCTGCGAAGTGCCGGAGCCGCGCATCATCCACCTGGAGACGCCGTCGCCGTTCACGCCGCTGGGCGCCAAGGGCCTCGGCGAAGGCAACAATATGAGCACGCCGCCGTGCATCGCGAACGCCGTCGCCGACGCGCTGGGCGTGGCCGACCTGACGCTGCCGCTGACGCCATCGAAGGTGATGGACCTGATCGGCGCCGACGAGCCGCCGCCCTCGCCCGCATTGGCGGCGCGCCAGGCGGCGCAGGCGCGCAGCGAACCGGCGCCCGCCGATGGCGCAACAACCAAGGGCGGCAAGGCGCTGGCCGCGCGCGGCGAGGTCGTACTCGACGCGCCGCCCGAGGCCGTGTTCCGGGTGCTGCTCGACCCCATTGCACTGGCCAAGGTCATCCCCGGCTGCAATGCCCTCGACCCCGTCGGCGCGCACCGCTACCGCGCCGACGTGACGGTGGGCGTGGGCCTGATCAAGGCGCGCTACGCGGCCGAGGTGGCCCTGTCCGAACTCGATCCGCCGCGCAGCCTGCGCCTGGCCGGTTCCGGCCTGTCCTCCGTTGGCAGCGCGCGCGGCAGCGGCCTCGTGACGCTGGAAGCGAAGGACGGCGGCACGCTGCTGCATTACGACTACGCCGCCGAAGTCTCCGGCAAGGTGGCCGCCGTGGGCAGCCGCATGCTGGAAGGCGCCGCCAAGATCGTGCTGAACCAGCTGTTCGAACAACTGGGCCGCGAGGCCGGCGGCAAGGGCGCCGCCACGGACGCCAGCGCCGCACCGCGGTCCAGCCTGTGGCAAAAGATCAAAGCCCTGTTTGGAGGACGCGCATGAAACCGCAAGCATTCGACTACGCCCGGCCCGACAGCGCCGACGAGGCGGTGGCCCTGCTGGCCGACGCCGGCGACGAGGGACGCATCCTGGCTGGCGGCCAGTCGCTGATGGCCGTGCTGAACCTGCGCCTGGCGCAGCCGGGCGTCCTGATCGACATCTCGCGCCTGCCGGACCTGGACTACGTGCGCGCCGACCGGGGCATGCTCGCCATCGGCGCCGCCGCCACCCAGGGCAGCGTCGAATGGCGCGCCGGGCTGGCGAACGAGGTGCCGCTGCTGGCGCAGGCCTTCCCGCACATCTCGCACTTCCAGATCCGCAACCGCGGCACCGTATGCGGCTCCATCGCCCACGCCGACCCGAGCGCCGAACTGCCCCTGTGCCTGCTGGCGCTGGAGGGAGAGGTCGTGCTGCGCAGCCGCGCCAGGCGGCGCACGGTGGCGGCGGCGGACTTCTTCCAGGGCATGCTGCTGACGGCGCGCGCCGCCGACGAACTGGTCGAGGAAGCGCGCTACCCGCTGCTGCAACCGGGCACCGGCTACGCGTTCGAGGAATTCTCGGGCCGCCACGGCGACTTCGCCGTGTGCGCGGTGGCCGCCGTGGTGCGGCCCGACGGCATCCGCCTGGCCGTGGGCGGCGTCTCCGACCGCCCGCGCGTGGCCAGCTGGCCGCGCCTGGCCGGCGCCGACCTGGACGCCGCCATCAACGACTTCGCGTGGGAACTGGGAGCCAAGGACGACCACCACGCCTCGGCCAAGTTCCGCAGACAACTGGTGCGCCACCTGGGCCGCACCGCCATCGACAAGGCATCGTCATGAAGACCTACGACAAGAGCGCCCCCGTGCGCATCGAGCTGGTATTGAACGGCCAGCGCCGCAGCGGCCTGGCCGAACCGCGCACCCTGCTGTCCGACTTCCTGCGCCACGAGCTGGGCGCCACCGGCACCCACGTGGGCTGCGAGCACGGCGTGTGCGGCGCCTGCACGGTGCTCGTCGACGGCGTCGCCGCGCGCTCTTGCATGAGCCTTGCCGTGCAGGCCGAAGGACGCGAGATCGAGACCGTCGAGGGCCTGAACCGCGCGGCGGACGGCCTGTCCGACCTGCAGCAGGCGTTCCGCCGCAACCACGCGCTGCAGTGCGGCTTCTGCACGGCCGGCATCCTGATGTCCTGCGCCGACTACCTGCAGCGCAAGCCCGACCCGAGCGAGCAGGAGGTGCGCGAGATGCTGTCCGGCCACCTGTGCCGCTGCACTGGTTATACGAACATCGTCAAGGCCGTGCTGGAGACGGCGGCGGCACGCCTGGGGCGGCCCGTCGACGTGGCTCCGGACACAAGCCCCGGCCACGCCGGCCTCGGCCCCGTCGAACAAGCCAGGCTGGTCGACGCCTGACACCGCGCACTGAGCGCGCAATACACAGAAAACGTCAAACAAAGGAGACTACCGTGCTGGATCTGGGACGCACCTTCCTGCAAAGCGTCGAGCGCAGCCCCCATGCGCTCGCCGTGGTCGACGGCGAACAACGCCTGACCTATTCCGAATGGTACGAGCGCATGCAGCGCCTCGCCGCCGGCCTGGCCGCCCTGGGCCTGGGCCGGGGCGACCACCTCGTCGTCGTGCTGCAGAACCGCATCGAGATGGCGACCCTGCATTGGGCCTGCCAGTTCCTCGGCGTCATCGTCACGCCGCTCAACTGGCGCGCCAAGGCCGAGGAAGTCGAGTATTGCGTGACGGACGCGCAGGCGAAAGCCATCGTGTTCGAGCCGGTCAGCGAAGCGGCGGTGGCCGGCAGCGCGGCCGCGTCGCGCCTGCCGCGCATCGCCGTCGGCGACGCCATCGGCAGCATCGCCGGCACGCTCCCCTACGACGCGCTGCTGGACAAGCGGCCCGCCGCCCCCATCCTGGCCGCCGGCGCGGAAGACATCGCGCTGATGCTGTACACCTCGGGCACGACGGGCAAGCCGAAGGGCGTGCCGCGCCGCCACCGCGCCGAGCGCGCGGCCGCGCTGGGCCACGTGGCGCAGAACCTGTACCGGCGCGGCGAGCGCACGCTGGGCGTCATGCCGTTGTACCACACGATGGGCGTGCGCTCGCTGCTGGCGATGGCCCTCGTCGACGGCGTGTTCGTGTGCGTGCCCAAGTTCGACTGCGCCGCCGCGTTCCGCTCGATCGAACGCGAACGCATCACCGCGCTGTACCTCGTGCCCACGCTGTACCACGACATGCTGAGCTGGAGGGAGCAGAACGCGACCGACATCTCGTCCGTCACCAAGCTGGGCTTCGCCGGCGCGCCGATGCAGGACGGCCTGCTCAAGCGCCTGCAGAAGACCTTCCGGCCGGAGCTGTTCGTCAACCACTACGGCTCGTCCGAGGTCTTCACCTTCGCCTACGACCAGGACGCCACCCGCAAGGCCGGCAGCGCCGGGCGCGCCGGCATCAATACCCGCATCCGCGTGGTGCCGCTCGACGCGCGCGACGCCGGCGTGCAGATGAAGCCGGGCGAGGAAGGCCAGATCGTGTGCGAGCTGGAAGGCGACGAAGCCTTCGACGCCTACTGGAACCGCCCCGACGCCGACGAGAAATCGATCCGCGCCGGCTGGTACTTCACGGGCGACACCGGCTACCTGGACGCGGACGGCGACCTGTTCGTCACGGGACGCGTGGACGACATGATCATCAGCGGCGGCGAGAACATCTCGCCGGTGGACATCGAGTCCGTGCTGTCGCTGCACCCGAGCGTGGACGAGGTGGCCGTGGCCGGCCTGCAGGACGAGCGCTGGGGCCAGCGCGTGGTCGCCTTCGTCAAGCCGCGCGGCGAGACGAGCCCGGAAGCGCTGAACGACTACGTCAAGGGATCGGACCTGCACAACTTCAAGCGCCCGCGCGACTACGTGTTCGTGCGCGAGATCCCGAAGTCCCCGGTCGGCAAAATCCTGCGCCGCAAGCTCGTCGCCGGCGAATACGAGACCCTGCCAGGCGGCAGCGACCGCAACGATGGAGACGCACGATGAAGAACGACACCCCGGCACCGAAAGCGCGCGACCTGCGCACGTGGCTCGCGCACCTGCAGGCGACGGACCGCCTGGCCGTGATCCGTGAAGGCACGCCGCTGAAGCACCGCCTGGCCGCCATCGCCAAGCGCCTGGACGGCCAGCAGGCCGCCTATTTCCAGCAGCCCGAGGGCCACGACATCCCCGTGGTGTCCGGCTTCGTCTCCCGCCGCGCCTGGATCGCCGAGGCGATGGGCGTCGCGCAATCCGGCCTGCTGGCCGCGTTCCGCCACGCCGCCGAGCACCCGCTGCCATGGCGCGAGGTGGCGCCGGGCGAGGCGCCCTGCCAGCAGGTCGTCACGCGCATGGACGAGACGCACGACCTGAACGTGATGCTGCCGATCCCCACGCACAGCGAGCACGATAACGGCCCCTACATCACGGCGGGCCTCGTCATCGCGCGCAATCCGGCGACAGGCGTGCAGAACGTGTCGATCAACCGCATCCAGGTGCACGGGCGCGACCGCATGGCGATCCTGATGCTGCCGCGCCACCTGCTCGCCTTCTACAAGGCGGCCGAGGAACAGGACCGGGCGCTCGAGGTGGCCGTCGTGATCGGCGCCGACCCGCTCACGCTGCTCGCGTCGCAGGCCATCACGCCGATCGACCACGACGAGCTGGAGATCGCCGGCGCACTGCACGGCGCCCCGCTGCCGGTCGTGAAATGCACGAGCAATGATGTGCGCGTGCCGGCCAATGCGGAGATCGTCATCGAGGGCCGTCTGCTGCCCAAGGTACGTGAGCCGGAAGGCCCGTTCGGCGAGTTCCCCAAGTACTACAGCGCGCAGGAGAAGCGCGAGGTGATCGTCGTCGACGCCGTCACCACGCGAAAGAAACCGATCTACCACACGATCGTGCCGGCCGAGATGGAGCACCTGCTGCTGGGCTCCATCCCGCGCGAGGCGACGATGCTGGCGCACCTGCAGCGCAGCTTCCCCGGCGTGCTGGACGTGCACCTGTCGGTGGGCGGCGTCGGCCGCTACCACTTGTTCGTCAAGTTCCGCAAGCAGCGCGAGGGCGAGCCGAAGAACGTGATCCTGGGCGCCTTCGGCGCGCACTACGACATCAAGCAGGTGATCGTCGTCGACGAGGACGTCGACGTGCACGACCCGCAGCAGGTCGAATGGGCGGTCGCCACGCGCTTCCAGGCCGACCGCGACCTGGTCGTCATCAGCGGCGCCCAGGGTTCCGTGCTGGACCCGTCGACCACCGTCGCCTCCGGCCACGCGGACAGCGACGAGCCGGCCCCGCCGCACCTGCAGGGCATCGGCGCCAAGATGGGTCTGGACGCGACCCGCCCCGTGGCCTACCGCGGCCACGTGTTCACCAAGGTGCGCATCCCGGGCGAGGACGAGGTCGACCTGGCTGCGGAAATTGTGCCGGACGCCCGGGTCGACTGGACCGGTGCCGAGGTGGCGTCATGAATGGCAACATGAGCAAGCCCCGCCTCGTCGTCGCCATCACAGGCGCCAGCGGCGCCGTCTACGGCGTGCGCCTGCTGCAGGCGCTGCGCGCGGGCGGCGCCTGCGAGAGCCATCTCGTGATGTCGCCGTCCGGCGTGATGACGGCGCAGCAGGAGCTGGACATGGGCCGCGCCGACATCGAGGGCCTGGCCGACGTCGTCCACAACGTCAAGGACATCGGCGCCACCATCGCCAGCGGCTCGTTCCGCTGCGCCGGCATGGTGGTGGCGCCCTGCTCGATGAAGACGCTGGCCGCCGTCGCCCACGGCCTGGCCGACAACCTGGTATCGCGCGCGGCCGACGTGATGCTGAAGGAACGGCGCCGCCTCGTGTTGCTGGCGCGCGAGACTCCGCTGAACCTCGCGCACCTGCGCAACATGACGGCCGTGACGGAAATGGGGGCCATCGTGTTCCCGCCCGTGCCGGCCTTTTATACGAAACCGGCGTCGCTGGACGATGTGGTCGACCACACGGTGGGGCGCCTGCTCGACCTGTTCGACCTGCCGCACGAAGGCCTCGTGCGGCGCTGGGAAGGCATGCCGCGCGCCGGCGCTGCCGCCACCGAATGACAGAACAACCAAGGAGATCGCCATGACCCAACTGAAACACCCCGCCTTCGACCTGCTGGAAAAACTGGACGGCTTCCGCGTCGAGATCGACGCCGACCACGAACGGGCCGACATCGTGCTGTCCAACGGCCAGTTCAACATCATCTCGATGGGCCAGCGCGACCAGCTGCGCCTCGTGTTCGAGGCGCTGGACGCGGACGAGCGCGTACGCGTGATCGTGCTGCGCGCCGAGGGCCAGCACTTCTCCAGCGGCGGCGACATCAAGGGCTTCCTGGAAGCCTCGCCCGAGCATGTGTCCAAGCTGGCCTGGAACATCGCCGCCCCGGCGCGCTGCAGCAAGCCCGTGATCGCGGCCAACCGCGGCTTCTGCTTCGGCGTCGGCTTCGAGATCTCGCTGGCCTGCGACTTCCGCATCGCCACCGACACCACCTTCTATGCGCTGCCGGAACAGAAGCTGGGCCAGATTCCCGGCTCGGGCGGCTCGGCGCGCCTGCAGAAGATGGTCGGCATCACGCGCACCAAGGACATCGTGATGCGCTCGCGCCGCATCCCCGGCAAGCAGGCCTGCGACTGGGGCGTGGCGACCGAGTGCGTGGCCGACGCCGAGCTGGAAGCCGCCACCGATCGCCTGGTCGACGAATTGCGCGCCTTCTCGCCGATCGCCCAGCGCACGGCGAAGAAGCTGCTGAACGATACCGAGGATTCGCCGCTGTCGATCGCCATCGAGCTGGAAGGCCATTGCTACAGCCGCCTGCGCGCCTCGGACGACTTCCGCGAAGGCGTGGAGGCCTTCCACGCCAAGCGCCCGCCCGTGTTCAAGGGCCGCTGAGCGCGGAGCACCCCGATGAGCGGACTGAACGCCCTCAACTACATCGACGGCCAGTGGCAGGGCGCGGCCGGCGGCGCCACCGCCGACAGCCGCAACCCGGCCGACGGCAGCGTCATCGGCACGCATGCGGCGAGCGGCCTGGCGGACGCGCGCGCCGCCATCGCCAGCGCGCGCCATGCCTTCGACACCTCGCTGTGGCCGCACGACATCCGCCTGCGCCAGGCCGTGCTGCTGCAGTGGGCCGAGCGGCTGGAAAAGCGCCAGGAGCTGGCCGCCCTGCTCACCCAGGAAAACGGCAAGGTGATGGGCCAGTCGCGCGGCGAGATGGCGGCAGCCATTTCCGAGATCCGCTACTACGCGGGCCTGGCGCGCCACATCCCGGGTCATTTCATGGAGGTCGAGCCGGGCGCCTACTCCGCCACGCTGCGCGAGCCGGCCGGCGTGGCGGGACTGATCATCCCGTGGAACGCGCCCGTCGTGCTGCTGGTCCGCTCGCTGGCGCCGGCGCTGGCGGCCGGCTGCACGGTCGTCGTCAAGCCGGCGCACCAGACCGCCCAGGTCACGGCCCAGGTGCTGCGCGAACTGGCCGCCGTCGACGCGCTGCCGCGCGGCGTGCTGAACCTCGTGCTGGAACGGGGCAGCGAGGTGGCGCGCGAACTGGTCGCGTCGAACGACGTGGACGTGCTCGGCTTCACGGGATCGAACGAGACGGGCCAGCGCATCATGGCGGCGGCCGCGCCGACGATGAAGAAGCTGTCGCTGGAACTGGGCGGCAAGTCGTGCTGCCTCGTGTTTCCCGACGTCGACGTGGGGAGCGTCGCGAAACGCATCGCCGCGGCCGCCACCATCATCTCGGGCCAGCAGTGCACGGCCGCGCGCCGCGTACTCGTGCACGCGTCGCGCTACGACGAGATGAAGCGCGCGCTGAAGGCAGCCCTCGGCGCCATCGTCGTGGCGCCGGGCGACAGTCCCGGCGCCGGCATGGGCCCGCTGATCGACGGCCAGGCGCTGGATGGCGTGTCGGGCAGCGTGGCGCGCGCGCTCGAGCTGTGCGACGAAGTCGTGCTGAAGGGCGGGCGTCCCGGCGGGCGCCTGGCCGGCGGCCACTTCCTGACGCCGACGCTGGTCGCGCACGACGATGTCGACGCCTTCTTCGTGCAGGACGAGATCTTCGGCCCCTTCGTCGTGCTGGAACGCTTCGCGGACGAGAAGGAGGCGGTGGCGCGCGCCAACCGCACGGTGTTCGGCCTGTCGGCGAGCGTGTGGACGCAGGACGGCGACCGCGGCATGCGCCTGGCGCGCGCGCTGCGCAACGGCACCGTATGGATCAACGAGCACAATCGCCTGTTCGCGGAAGCGGAGACGGGCGGCTACCGGCGCAGCGGCATCGGCCGCCTGCACGGCTACGAGGGCCTCTCCGACTTCCTCGAGACGAAGCACATCTACCGCAGCGCCGGCCTGGCCTGAGCCCGGCGCCCCTGCGCGGGGGCGCCATCCTCACTCCTGCGGCGTCTCCTGGCCGGATTCCGCCGGCGCCAGCAGGCGCAGGCGCGCCGCCAGCATCGCGATGAACAGCTTGGCCGCCGGATTCAGGGGCCGGCGCGGATGCGTCGCGCTGACCATGCGGCGCACGAGGCGGGGCGCCACCACGTGGTGCTCGCGCAGCGTGCCCTCCGCGATCTGGCGGTGCACGGCCACGCGCGGCACGATGGTGGCGGCATCGGTCTGCTCGACCAGCTTGATGGTGGCGACCAGCGAATCGATCTCGAACTTCGCCGCCAGCTCGATGTTCTCGTTTTCCGCGAAACCGTCGATGGTGGCGCGCAGGCCGTGCCCGAGCGTGGGCAGCACCAGGTCCAGGCCCAGCGAAGCCAGCTGGCGCAGCGTGAGGCTCGGCGGCACGTTCGCCTGCGCGTTCGCGCCGGTGATCAAGACCATCTCCTCGTCGACGATGTGCTCCAGGTCCAGCGCCAGCGGACGGCGCGGCTTGTTGACGATGGCGGCGTCCAGGCGTCCGCCCGCCACCCAGTCCAGCAGCGTGCTGGTATAGCCGTCGGCGACGGATACGTCCACGTCCGGATGGCGGCTGGAGAATTCGCTGAGGACGTCGACCAGCACGCCCTCGGTGACCGAGGCGACGAGGCCGATATTGACGTGGCCGCGGATGGCGCCGTCGCTGCTCTGCAGCTGGGCGTAGGCGTTGGAGAAGTCGCGCATGATGGGCAGGAACAGGCGGTACATCTGGCGCCCCGCCGCGGTGGGCACCATGCCCTGCTTGCTGCGTTCGAACAGCTGCTGGCCGACCTGCTCTTCGAGCTTGCCGATCTGCATGCTCAGGGCCGGCTGCACGATGTTCAGGCGGTGCGCGGCCCGGGTGACGGTGCCTTCTTCGTACAGCGCGATGAAGTAGTTAACTTGGCGAAACTCAAGCTGGCGAAATTCTTGCTGGCGAAATTCCATGGAAGCGGCCGACGGACCCAAAAGTCCATCTTACCGCATCCACGGGGTGCCGCGGTCAGCCGCGGCCCGCCAGCGCGATCGCGCCGGAGGGACGGCGCACGCCGGCCGGCGCCGCCGGGGCCACGGCCGCGCCGGACTGCTTCTTGAGGTGGAAGATGCCGACGGTGCGCGCCAGGCTTTCCGCTTCCTCGCGCAGCGCCTGGGCGGCGGCCGACGCCTCTTCGACCAGCGCCGCGTTCTGCTGGGTGGCCTGGTCCATCTGGGTGATGGCCTGGTTCACCTGCTCGATGCCGGCCGTCTGCTCCTGGCTGGCATTCATGATCTCGGTCATGATCGCCGTCACGCGGCTGACGCTCTGGACGATCTCGCTCATCGTCGCGCCGGCCTGGTCGACCAGTTCCGAACCATGGTTCACCTTGTCGACGGAATCGTCGATCAGGGTCTTGATTTCCTTGGCGGCGGCGGCCGAGCGCTGCGCCAGGTGGCGCACCTCGCCGGCCACGACGGCGAAGCCGCGGCCCTGCTCGCCCGCCCTTGCCGCTTCCACGGCCGCGTTCAACGCCAGGATATTGGTCTGGAAGGCGATGCTGTCGATGACGTTGATGATGTCGGCGATGCGCGTGGCCGAGCTGTTGATCTCGCCCATCGTCGAGACGACTTCCGTCATCACGCTGCCGCCCTTCTCGGCCACGCTCGACGCCGACACGGCCAGGGTGTTCGCCTGGCGCGCATTGTCGGCGTTCTGCTTGACGGTCGACGTCAGTTCTTCCATCGACGACGCGGTCTGCTCCAGCGCCGCCGCCTGCTGCTCGGTACGGCCCGACAGATCGAGGTTGCCGGCCGCGATCTGGCTGGCGGTGGTGGCGATGGTGTCGGTGCCGCTGCGCACGCGGCCGACGATGCCGGCCAGGCCCGCGTTCATCTCGTCCAGCGAGCGCATCAGGCGGCCCGTCTCGTCGTTGGCGCCGACCGAGATGTCCAGCGTCAGGTCGCCCGATGCCACGGCGCCGGCCACGCGCACGGCCTCGTCCAGCGGACGCACGATGCCGCGGATCAGCATGACGCCGACGAAGCCGGCCAGCGCCAGGCCCAGCGCCATGCCGGTCAGGCACACGGCGCGCACCAGCTCGTAGGTCGATTGCGATTCCTTGCGCGCTTCGTCGGCCTGCCCCAGCTGGACCTGGATCAAGTCGTCGATGGCGTCGCGGGCGGGCGTGAACAGCGTGTTCATCGCGCCATGCACGATCGCCGTGGCGGCGGCCGTATCGCCGGCGCGCAGCGCGGCCAGGGCCGGCTGCTGGGCCTCGGCGACGAATTTCTCGCGCGCCTTGGCGAACACGGCGCCTTCCTCGCGTTCGTGGTCCGTCATCTCGGTGGCCGTATAGGCCTTCCACAGCTGGTCGATGTCGCCGTTGTTGCGCTCCACTTCGGCGAGCAGTTCCTTGACCTGCTCGGGCTGGGCAGTCACCGCCCTGGCGATGTCGATCCGGTTGAGGTCCAGCTTGCGCACGATCTGGTCCAGCTGGCCGAGGCAGACGATGCTGTTGGCGTACAAGGACTGCAGACGGTCGTTCGCGTGGTTGAGGTTGATCAAGCCGATGGCGGCGCCGACGATCAGTTCCACGCCCAGCAGCGCGATGACGAAAATAAGACGAGCTTTGATACTGATATTTTTAATCATGACAACGTTTAGCCTGAAACCGACGGGAAACTTGCAGTATAGAAACCATACGCCCATCCGGGGCATAGTTCACAAAAAAATAGTCGGATGTGACAGTTGCGCGTAGCCGCGCAGCAACAACGGGCGGCTTGCAGGCTGGTGCAGGAAGCGCTTGCCGTCCCGCTGCCGGGACGGCTGAAGGTTATTCCAGTTCCTTGCGCTGGCGCGCAATGACTTCCGCCAGGCGGGTGACGGCCTGGGCCTTGGACGGCTGCTGCGAGAAGCGATCCAGCACCTGGCGCGCCAGGTCTTCCGACTCGGCGCGGTACTTGGCTTCGGCCTGGCGCGTGTCGATCTGCTCGCGCAGCGCGGCCAGCTCCGCCACCTGCTCTTCCTGGCGTGCCGATTCCAGCTCGATCAGGCGGCGCCGCGCCTCGTCCATTTCCTGGGTCGCCTGGGCGCTCTTGCGCTGCATCTCGGCGGCCTGCTGGGCGCTTTCGAGCAGCTTGCGCTGGGCGTCGCGCTTCTCGGCCGCGGCCTGCGCGGCTTCCAGCTCCGCCAGTTCGCGGGCGCGCGCCAGGCGGGTGCGCTCTTCCTCGGCGGCGGCACGCGCCTCGGCGGCGGCCACGGCGGCCCGCTCGGCGGCCAGCTTGGCGGCCGCGGCCTCGTTGGCGCGGGTATCGGCCGCCGCCTGCTGGCGCTGCGCGGCCAGTTTCTGCTCCAGCAGCATCAAGACGTCGTGGGCGGCATCGATGGCGACGCGCTCCGCCGCCAGCAATTCGTCGGCCAGCTGCTGCTGGCGCCGCTCGTGCTCGGCGCGTTCGGCCTGGGCCCTTGCCAGTTCGGCCGCCTTGCCGGCCTGGACCTGGTGCATCGCGGCGATCTCCTGCTCATGGGCGGCCTGCTCCTGCGCATGGCGGGTCGCCTCGGCCTGGGCGTCCAGGGCGGCCTGGCGCGCGGCCGCGCCGGCGCGCTCGGCTTCGAGCTGGGCCGCCAGCTGGGTCGACAGTTGTTCCGCCTGTGCGCGGTCCTCGGCGCTGCGCGCCTCGGCGGCGCGGGCCAGGGCCTGCTCGGCCTCGATGCGCCCCTGCTGCGCGGCGAGCGCCTCCCGTTCGGCTTGCACGCGCTGCTGCTCCGCCTCCAGCAACTGCTGCGCTTCGCGGGCGCGCTCTTCGGCCAGGGCCGCGGCCTGCTGCGCCGCCTCGGCCTGGGCGGCCATGGCGGCCTGGGCTTCCTGCTCGGCCGCGTTCTCGGCCGCGCGCGCATCCGCCGCGGCCTGGGACAGCGCCGCGCGTTCCTCGGCCAGCCGGCGTTCGCGGCGCTGCTCCTCCGCTTCGCGCAGGGCCGCTTCCCGCGCCAGCGCGTCGGCGCTGGCGCGCAGGCGCGACTGCTCGGCCGCGTCGCGTTCGGCGTCCAGGCGGGCCTGGGCCTGCTGGGCCTCGGCCTCCTCGGCGCCGGCGCGCTCCAGCGCCACGTCGCGCAGCTTGCGGTCGGCCTCGATGCGCGCCTCGGTGGCGGCCAGGATGCGCGCTTCTGCCTCGCGCCGGGCCTCGGCGGCGGCGGCGGCCATCTGCTCCTGGCGTTCGCGGTGCACGGCGGCGTCGCGCAATTCCTTCTCGGTCTGCAGGCGCAAGCGCAGCGACTGGGCGGCGGTGCGCTCGGATTCGGCCTGGGCCAGCGCGATCTGCTGGCGTTCCTGTTCGATATGGGCCAGGGCGCGCGCCTCTTCCAGCGCGCGCGCCTCGGCGGCCGCACGGGAGAATGCGGATTCCAGCGCCACCTGGTCGGCACGCTCGCGCTGCAGCGCCAGCTCGAGCGCCTCGGCTTCGGCCTGGGCCAGCTTCTCGGCGGTCTGGCGCGCGGCCTTCTCGGCCCGTTCGCGCTCGCGCGCCAGGATCGCCACGCGGGCGTCGGCGCTGGCGCTGTGCTGCACCTCCTCGCGCGCCGCATGCACGGCGGCGACGCGTTCGGCCGCCTGCAGGCGCGCCTGCTCCGACTGCTGCGCCAGCTCGTCCGCTTCGCGCTGGGCACGCTCGGCGATCTCGGCATCGATGCGGGCCTGTTCCGCGGCGCGTTTCCTCGCCTCGACCTCGGCGCGGGCCCTGGCCTCGGCCGCCAGCCGGATCTGGGTGTCGGCCTCGACGCGGGCGCGCAGCTCGGCGGTTTCCTGGCGGATGGCCTCGAGACGCTCGGCCGCGGCCTTGGCGGCGGCGCGCAGGGTCTCGATGCGGTCGCGGTTGGCCTCGATCGCTTCTTCCGACGCCTGGGTATTCGCCAGCGCGGCAGCCGCCGCCTGCGCGTCGATCGCGGCCCTTTCCTCGGCCAGGCTGCGCGCCCTTGCCTCGGCGTGGGCGCGGTTCTCGGCCGCCATCGCCGCCTTGGCTTCCGCCTCCACCCGCGCGATGCCTTCCTTGATCGCCCGGTGCTCCAGCTGTTCGCGCTGCGGCTCAGGTGCCGATGCGGATGCCGGCGCCGCGTGTTCCTGGGCGGCGGGCATCATGTCGATCGTGAAATCGGCGTCGTCGGCGCGGTCGGGCGAAGCGGGTTGGTCGGGCTGGTGCTGGTCGGTCATGGCGGCAGTCTCGCGAGTTGTCGAGGCGTGAGTTGTCGAGGCGTAAGTTGTCTAGGCGTCAATGCAGCCTCGCGTCCATTATGACGCAAGCGCGGCCCGCTTGTCGCGTCGAGCTGGGGTGCAAACGCCGTTCTGTTCACCGCATATTGACGCACCGCGTGGCGCCGCCGTCACACCGGCCACAGCGGCGGCTCGTCCATCAGGGCTACCTGCTCGCGCAGTTCCAGGATGCGGTCCTGCCAGTAGCGCTGGGTATTAAACCAGGGAAAGGCCGCCGGGAATGCCGGATCGTCCCAGCGCATCGCCAGCCAGCAGGAATAATGCACGAGGCGCAGCGTGCGCAAGGCCTCGACCAGGTACAGCTGGCGCGGATCGAAGTCGCAGAAATCCTCGTAGCCGGCCAGCACGTCGCCCAGCTGGCGCACCATGTCCTGGCGCTCGCCCGACAGCAGCATCCACAGGTCCTGGATGGCGGGGCCCATGCGGCTGTCGTCGAAGTCGACGAAGTGCGGCCCATCCGCCGTCCATAGCACGTTGCCGGCGTGGCAGTCGCCGTGCAGGCGCAGCTGCGGCAGGCTGCCGGCGCGCTCGTAGCAGCGCGCCACGCCGTCCAGCGCCTGGTCGAGCACGCTCGTGTAGGCGGCCAGCAATTCCGGCGGAATAAAGCCGTGGCCCAGCAGCCAGTCGCGCGGCGCGCGCCCGAAGGTGTCGATGTCGAGGCTGGGGCGCTGCGCGAACGGCCGCGCGGCGCCCACCGCGTGGATGCGGCCGATGAAGCGGCCGATCCATTCGAGGGTCCGCGGGTCCGACAGCTCGGGCGCCCGTCCGCCGCGGCTGGGGAAGACGGCAAAGCGGAAGCCCGCGTGTTCGTGCAGGGTGCGGCCGCGCAGTTCCATGGCCGGCACGGCCGGCACTTCCTGCGCCGCCAGCTCGGCGACGAAGGCGTGTTCCTCGAGGATGGCGACGTCGCTCCAGCGCTGCGGGCGGTAGAACTTGACCACCACGGGCGGCCCCTCCTCGCAGCCGGCGCGGTAGACGCGGTTCTCGTAGCTGTTCAGCGCCAGCAGGCGGCCGTCGCCGTACAGGCCCACGCTGTCGAGGGCATCGAGGACCATCGCGGGATCGAGACGGGAGAATGGATGGACTGCCGGGTGGGCGGCGGCGTCCTGCTGGTCGTGCTGGATATTCATGCCGCCATTGTAAGGCGGCCGGCGGACGGGCGTGGCCCCGGCGCGCCTTTTTTTCGCCCGGCGGGAGGCGCAGGCGTTACACTGGCACCTTCATGTGAAGGAACCACGTAACAATGCAACTCGAGCAACCCCTCTCCGAAAAAGAATTCGACGACCTCGACGGCTTCCTGCTGTCCGAACGCTGCCCCGAAGGCGCGATGACGCTGGACACGCTGCACGGCTACCTGACGGCCATCGCGATCGGCCCGCAGACCATCATGCCGGCCGAGTGGCTGCCGCGCGTGTGGGGCGAAGAAGGCGCCGTGCCGAACTGGAAGAACCCGAAGGAAGAGCAGCGCATCGTCAACCTGATCATGCGCTTCATGAACGAAGTGCTGATCACCTTCGAGGTCGCGCCGAAGGAATTCGAGCCCCTGTACGTCGAGCACGAGGTCGACGGCGAGACGCTGATCGATGCCGAAGCCTGGTGCTGGGGCTTCTGGGAAGGCATGGAACTGCGCCCCGGTTCCTGGGACGAGATCTGGGAGTCCGAAGCGGGCCCGCTGATGCGCCCCCTGTACCTGCTGGGCGCCGACGAGATCGACGAAAGCGAACTGGCCGAGGTCGAGGACCCGCGCAAGGCGCACAAGCTGGCGCTCGACATCGAGGCCAACCTGCCGGCCATCCACCGCTTCTGGCTGCCGCGCCGCAAGGGCGCCGTCGAGACGGTGCGCAACGAGGCGCCGAAGGTCGGCCGCAACGACGACTGCCCTTGCGGCAGCGGCAAGAAGTTCAAGAAGTGCTGCGGGGCGGAGCAGGCCTGATTCTCACTCGGACATGTGAATTCGGGGTCAGAGCACATTTTTTCCTGAATTCGGGGTCAGAGCACATTTTCGATAAATTGCTCTGACAGCAAACTCCTCGGCGTCGTGAACGACGTCCGGTAGAAATGCCGTCGGGAGAAGACTAAATTTTCCCGCAAACTATTGAGAGAAAAAGTGCTCTGACCCCGAATTTTCCCGATATTGTGCTCTGACCCCGAATTTCAGGCCGCCTGCGTCAGCCGGCTTTCCACCAGCGCCGCCAGCAGGTCGGACTGGCCCACGATCCCCACGAACTTCCCCTCCCCGTCCACCACCGGCACATGGTGCAAGCCCTCGTTGCTCATCAGCGGCACCAGGTGCGCGATGGTGTCGTCGGCGCGCACGCTGGCCACGTCCTTGCGCATCACGTCCGCCACGGCCGCCGGCTGCGGCGCGCGCACGCCCAGCAGGTGGCCCAGCAGCGCGCGCAGGCGTTCGCGCAGCGTCAGGTAGTCGTCCAGGCCGACGTGGCGCAGGAAGTCGTCCTGGCCGATCATGCCGACCACGCGCCGGTGCTCGTCCAGCACGGGCAGCGCGCGCAGGCGGTGGCGGCGCAGCTGGCGCCAGGCGTGCGGCAGGCCCATCGCGGGCCCGACGGTGACGGCATCGACCGACATGATGTCGGCGCAGGTGACGGTGCCGAAGCGGCGCGCGTAGGCGCGCATCTCGGTCTCGAGCAGGATCGCTTCCAGGTCGTCGCGGCTGACGTCCAGCACCTGGCCGTAACGCGCCAGGGCCGCGTCCAGGTCGGCGCTCGAAAAGCCCAGGCGCGCCGTCGGCACCGGGTCGCGCGTGGCGTGCACGTTGCGCAGCGCCGACTGCTGGGTGTGCGGATAGCGCCGGCCCGTCAGGTTGTTGAACACCAGTGCCACCAGCACGATCAGCGCCGAATTCAGGCCCACCGGCAGCAGGGCGAAGGTGAAGCCGGCGGCGTGCACGGCCGGCCCGCCCAGCACGGCCGTCAATGCCACCGCGCCGCTGGGCGGGTGCAGGCAGCGCAGCATGAACATCACGAAGATCGCCACGGCGCCCGCCAGCGGCGCGGCCAGCATCGGCTCGTGCACGACGCGCGCGCAGGCGATGCCGACCAGCGCCGAGATCGTATTGCCGCCGATGACCGACCACGGTTGCGCGAGCGGGCTGGCCGGCACGCAGAACAGCAGCACCGCCGACGCGCCCATCGGCGCGACCAGGGTCAGCGGCATGCTGCCGGCCCCCGCCATCTCGCTCAGGATGTAGGTGACGAACAGGCCGACCATGGCCCCCGCGACGGCGCGCAGCCGTTCGCCGCGCGATGCCGTCGTTGCCTGCGGCACGAAGGACCGCATCCATTCCATTCCCTTGTCCAGTGTCGCCACGGAGGTCTCTCCAGAAATTACATCACAGTATGATATATTGAAAGTCCCGACGATGTCAGCCGCTGCATGAAACCGAACCCTGCTCCAGCGCAAGACGCGCTGCAAAAATCCGACTTTGCCGCCCTGTCCGAATTCCGCTACCAGATGCGGCGCTACGAGCGCTTTTCCGAACGCGCCGTGCAGGCCGAGGGCATCACGCCGCTGCAATACCTGCTGATGTTGCACATCAAGGGTTTCAAGGACCGCGAATGGGCGACGATCGGGGAGCTGGCCGAGCGCCTGCAGGCGCAGCAGCATGGCGTGGTAGCGCTGGTCAGCCGCTGCGAGGCGGCCGGCCTGGTCGCGCGCCGCGTCCACGCCGAGGACCGGCGCCGCGTCGAAGTGCACCTGCTGCCGGCCGGCGAAGCGATCCTGGCGCGCCTGGCCGCCATCCACCGCGCCGAGCTGCGCGCCTTGCAGGGTGTGTTTACGGTGCCACATCTACCCTGAGATAGGGCTCGACAGCCATAGCGTTCAATCAATACAGATATTGATCATGTACGATATGAAACTACCTGGCTTCCCCAAGTACTTTCATCGAGGACACTATGATCGCTGCATTCACCCGCCCCCTGATCGCCGCCGCGCTCGTCGCAGCCGCCATCCTTCCCGCCGCCCAGGCCGCCGCGCCAATGGTCAAGACGCCGGCGCCCGGCTATGCCCGCGTCATGCTGGGCGACTTCGAGATCACCCCGCTGAACGACGGCACGGCCGACCTGCCGATGGACCAGCTGCTCAAGCAGCCGGCCGACGCGACCCGCGCCACGCTGTCGAAGAACTTCCTGAAACTGCCGCTGGAAACCTCGACCAATGCCTTCCTGGTCAATACGGGCAGCAAGCTGGTGCTGGTCGACACGGGCTCCGGCGCCTACTTCGGCCCGACGCTGGGCAAGCTGCTGAACAACCTGAAAGCCGCCGGCTACCAGCCGGAACAGGTGGACGAGATCTACATCACGCACATGCACCCGGACCACGTGGGCGGCCTGGCCGCCGACGGCAAGCGCGTGTTCCCGAACGCCACGCTGCGCGCGGCCAAGGCGGATGCCGACTACTGGCTGAACAAGGCGAACGAAGCGAAGGCGGCGGCCGACAAGAAAGGTTTCTTCGGACCGGCACAGGCGTCCATCACCC
Source organism: Massilia sp. YIM B02763 (assembly GCF_030412015.1). Classification (GTDB taxonomy): domain Bacteria; phylum Pseudomonadota; class Gammaproteobacteria; order Burkholderiales; family Burkholderiaceae_D; genus Telluria. Next base: position 254,289 of record NZ_JASNRD010000002.1, read on the forward strand.
CCTATATCCAGGCCGGCAAGTTCAAGCCCATCGAAGGCGACGGCGAACTGGTGCCGGGCATCACCGCGCTGGCCGCGCCGGGCCACACCCCGGGCCACACGATCTACCAGGTGCAGAGCCGCGGCCAGAAGCTGCTGCTGATCGGCGACCTGATCCACGTGTCGACGGTCCAGATGGACAATCCGCAAGTGACGATCGGCTTCGACAGCGACGAGAAGGCGGCCTATGCGGCGCGCAAGAAGAATTTCGACCAGGCCGTCAAGGAAGGCGAACTGGTGGGCGGCGCGCACCTGCAGTTCCCGGGGCTGGGGCACCTGGTCGTCCAGGGCAAGGGGTACCGCTGGGTGCCGGTGAATTACACGCAGGTGCGCTGAAGCAGGCAGGCGAAAGCGGCCAGCCGGCAAGACGGCGTGCCTCGGCGGGGCACGCCGTGTTTTTACTTACAGCTTGATGAAGTGCTCGCGGTAGTAGCGCAGCTCCTCGATCGACTCGATGATGTCGGCCAGCGCCGTGTGCTTCTGCGCCTTCTTGAAGCCGGAGGCCAGTTCCGGCTTCCAGCGGCGGCACAGTTCCTTCAGCGTCGACACGTCCAGGTTGCGGTAGTGGAAGAAGGCTTCCAGCTTGGGCATGCCGCGCGCCATGAAGCGGCGGTCCTGGCAGATCGAGTTGCCGCACATCGGCGATTTATTCGCCGGCACCCATTGCTTGAGGAAGGCGATCAGTTCCTGCTCGGCCTGGGCCTCGTCCACGGTCGACGCCTTGACGCGGTCGATCAGGCCGGACTTGCCGTGCGTGCCCTTGTTCCAGTTGTCCATCTTGTCCAGCGTCTCGTCGCTCTGGTGGATGGCGAACACGGGACCCTCGGCCAGCACGTTCAGGTCGGGGTCGGTGACGACGACGGCGACTTCGATGATGCGGTCGTTGTCCGGGTCCAGGCCCGTCATTTCCATGTCGAGCCAGATCAGGTTGAACTCGTTGGGGCGCGGGGTGGCGATTGGGGTCGCTTGTGACATAATTCTCTCTTTACGCTTCAATTGGCAGGACCGCGGATAACGAACCCATCCACGTCGTCCCCGCGCAGGCGGGGACCCAATTTTTGCACGCGCAGCCGAACCGCGTGCAAATTGGGCCCCCGCCTGCGCGGGGGCGACGACATGGATGGTCGAGCGGCCCTGAAAAAGTAGATTTTCTCACAGGCACAGCATGCTTTCATCCGGGTTTTCGCTCGTTTTCGTATTTTTCCTCCTGCTGACGCTGGCCCTGCGCTATTGGCTGGCCAGCCGGCACATCGCTCACGTGCTGCGCCACCGCGGCGCCGTGCCGGCCGAGTTCGCCGCGAAGATCCCGCTGGCCGCGCACCAGAAGGCGGCCGACTACACGGTCGCCAAGACCCGCCTGGGCCTGCTGGGCGCGCTGTGGGGCGGCGCCGTGCTGGTCGGCTTCACGCTGCTGGGCGGCCTGCAGGCGCTGTCCAGCGCCGTGCTGCAGTTCACGGGCCCCGGCATGCTGCACCAGATCCTGCTGGTGGTGGCGTTCGCCGTCGTCTCGGGCGCGCTCGACCTGCCGTTCTCGTATTACCGCCAGTTCGTGCTCGAGCAGCGCTACGGCTTCAACAAGATGAGCGTCGGCCTGTGGATCGCCGACATGGTCAAGGGCGGCCTGGTCGGCGCCGTCATCGGCCTGCCGCTGCTGTGGGTCGTGCTGACGCTGATGGAAAAGACGGGCAGCCTGTGGTGGCTGTACGCCTGGCTGGTCTGGACCGGGTTCCAGCTGCTGATGATGGTGCTGTACCCGACCGTCATCGCGCCCATGTTCAACAAGTTCACCCCGCTCGCGGACGAATCGCTGAAGGCGCGCATCGAAGGCTTGATGGCGCGCGTCGGCTTCGCCTCCAAGGGCCTGTTCGTGATGGACGGCAGCAAGCGTTCGGCGCACGGCAACGCCTATTTCTCCGGCTTCGGCGCCAACAAGCGCATCGTCTTCTTCGACACCCTGCTCTCGCGCCTGGCCCCGCCCGAGATCGAGGCCGTGCTGGCCCACGAGCTGGGCCACTTCAAGCTCAAGCACATCGTCAAGCGCATGGCCGTGCTGTTCGCGCTGTCGCTCGTGTTCCTGGCCGTGCTCGGCTACCTGAAGGGACAGGCCTGGTTCTACACGGGCCTGGGCGTGGAGCCGCTGCTGGGCGCGTCCAACGATGCGATGGCCCTGCTGCTGTTCATGCTGGTGCTGCCCGTGTTCACCTTCCCGTTCTCGCCGCTGTCCTCGTTCACCTCGCGCAAGCACGAGTTCGAGGCCGATGCCTTCGCGGCCGCCAACAGCGATGCGCGCGACCTGGTCTCGGCCCTCGTCAAGATGTACGAGGACAATGCCTCGACGCTGACCCCGGACCCGATCCACTCCGCCTTCTACGATTCGCATCCGCCGGCCTGGGTACGGGTGCGGCAGCTGCAGGCGTCGGGGGCCGTATGAGCGCGGCCGTCCCTCTGATCGAACGCCACTGCGTCGAAGGCGCCGCGGCACTGGACGCGGCCGCCATCGCGGCCCTGCTCGCCCAGGTGCCCGGCTGGAACGTCGCCGGCAACCGGCTCGAGCGCCGCTTCGCCTTCCGCGACTTCCACGACACCATGGCATTCGTGAACGCCCTGGCCTGGATCGTCCACCGCGAGAACCACCATCCCGAGCTGCAGGTGTCCTACAAGCACTGCACCGTCGCCTTCACCACGCACTCGGCCGGCAACGCGCTGTCCGAGAACGACTTCATCTGCGCCGCCCGCATCGACGCGCTGTTCGCGGGACGGGCCGGCGCATGAGCAAGGCAGGCAAGCAAGTCCGGACCGGGGGCGAAGACCTGGCCGGCACCGTCGTCGCGGCCCACGGCCGCCACTACGTGGTCGACGTCGACGGCCAGCTGATGCAGTGCGTCACGCGCGGCAAGAAGACCAATGTCGCCGTGGGCGACGTCGTCCACCTGCAGCGCACGTCGGCCGACCAGGCCGTCATCGAACGGATCGCCGAGCGCACCACGCTGCTGTACCGCTCCGACCAGTACAAGAGCAAATTGCTGGCGGCGAACATCACGCGCCTGTTCATCGTCATCGCGACGGAACCGAGCTTTTCCGACGACCTCGTCTCGCGCGCCCTCGTCGCCTGCGAAGCGGCCGGCATCGAGGCCCACCTGATCCTGAACAAGGTCGACGTCGAGGAACCGCTGGCGCGCGCGCGCGAACGGGCGGCGCTGTACACGGGCATGGGCTATCCGCTGCACGAGGTGTCGGCGCGGACGCGGCCCGAGGAAGCGGTGGCGGTCTTGAAACCGCTGCTGGCGGGCCAGTCGTCGATCTTCATCGGCCAGTCCGGCATGGGCAAGTCCTCGCTGATCAACCTGCTGGTGCCGGACGCCGACATCGCCGTGCGCGAGATCTCGGAAGCGCTGGACACGGGCAAGCACACGACCACGTTCACGCGTCTGTACCGCTTGCCGGGCGACGCCGGCGGCAACATCATCGACTCTCCGGGCTTCCAGGAATTCGGCCTGTACCACCTGTCCGAAGGCATGCTGGAGCGCGCCTTCGTCGACTTCAAGCCTTACCTGGGCGGCTGCAAGTACTACAACTGCCGCCACCTGGCCGAGCCGCAATGCGCGATCCTGCAGGCCGTCGAGGAAGGCAAGATCGCGAAGCTGCGCCACGAGCTGTATGCGCAGCTGCTGCACGAGTCGGCGCAGACGCTGTACTGAATCCGTGCTTGTCGGTCCATAATTTCTTGGAAGGCAAGCAAAACCGCTTATAATTCAAGAGATCACCGCATCCCAGGCATAACATGGCTGTCACTCCCATCAAGCACTTCCTGCAGATTTCCGACTTCACCCGCGACGAGTTCGAGTACCTGATCGAACGTGCCACGGTCATCAAGCGCAAGTTCAAGGCCTACGAGGTGTACCACCCGCTGGTCGACCGCACGCTGGTGATGGTGTTCGAGAAGAGCTCGACGCGTACGCGCCTGAGTTTCGAAGCCGGCATGCACCAGCTGGGCGGCGCGGCGATCTACCTGAACACCCGCGACAGCCAGCTGGGCCGCGGCGAACCCGTCGAGGACGCGGGCCAGGTCATGTCGCGCATGTGCGACATCATCATGGTGCGTACCTTCGGCCAGGACATCATCGAGCGCTTCGCGGCCCACTCGCGCGTGCCGGTGATCAATGGCCTGACCAACGAACACCATCCCTGCCAGGTGCTGGCCGACATCTTCACCTACTGGGAACACCGCGGCTCGATCGCCGGCAAGACGGTGGCCTGGATCGGCGACGCCAACAACATGCTGTACTCGTGGCTGCAGGCGGCCGAGGTGTTCGGCTTCCACCTGAACGTGTCGACCCCGAAGGGCTACGACATCGACCCGGCGCTGGTCGCCACCAAGAACTACACGGTGTTCGAGAATCCGTCGGACGCCTGCGCGGGCGCCGACCTGGTCAACACCGACGTGTGGACCAGCATGGGCTACGAAAAGGAAAACGCCGAGCGCCTGAAGGCCTTCGACGGCTTCATCGTGGACGGCGCCAAGATGGCGCGCGCCAACAAGGACGCCCTGTTCATGCACTGCCTGCCGGCCCACCGCGGCGAGGAAGTCGCGGCCGAGGTCATCGACGGCCCGCAATCGGTCGTCTGGGACGAGGCCGAGAACCGCCTGCACGTCCAGAAGGCGCTGATCGAATACCTGCTGCTCGGCCGCATCGAGGACAAATAACGCATTACCGCATCACCCCAAGCTTGATCGTCGGCCCTCGCGGGCCGGCTGACCATCATCCCCTCCACGTTCATATCAATGGAACTTCCATGAGCGACATCAAAAAAGTAGTCCTCGCCTACTCCGGCGGCCTCGACACCTCCGTCATCCTGAAATGGCTGCAGGATCACTACCAGTGCGAAATCGTCACCTTCACCGCCGACCTCGGCCAGGGTGAAGAGCTGGAACCGGCACGCGCCAAGGCCATCAAGTTCGGCATCAAGCCGGAAAACATCTATATCGACGACGTGCGCGAGGAATTCGTGCGCGACTTCGTGTTCCCGATGTTCCGCGCCAACACCGTCTATGAAGGCGAATACCTGCTGGGCACCTCGATCGCGCGTCCGCTGATCGCCAAGCGCCTGATCGAGATCGCCAACGAGACCGGCGCCGACGCCGTCTCCCACGGCGCCACCGGCAAGGGCAACGACCAGGTGCGCTTCGAACTGGGTGCGTATGCGCTCAAGCCGGACGTCAAGATCATCGCCCCGTGGCGCGAGTGGGACCTGCTGTCGCGCGAGAAGCTGCTGAAGTACGCGGAAGACGCGGGCATCGAGATCGACATGAAGCACAAGAACGGCGGTGCTCCGTACTCGATGGACGCCAACCTGCTGCACATTTCCTTCGAAGGCCGCCACCTGGAAAACCCGAGCGCGGAAGCCGAGGAATCGATGTGGCGCTGGACCGTGTCGCCGGAACAGGCGCCGAACGAAGCCGAGTACCTGGACATCGAATACGCGCACGGCGACATCGTCGGCCTGAACGGCAAGAAGATGAGCCCGGCCGAAGTGCTGACCGAGCTGAACCGCCTGGGCGGCAAGCACGGCATCGGCCGGCTTGACTTAGTAGAAAATCGCTACGTCGGCATGAAGTCGCGCGGCTGCTACGAAACCCCGGGCGGCACCATCATGCTGCGCGCCCACCGCGCGATCGAGTCGATCACGCTGGACCGCGAAGTGGCGCACCTGAAGGACGACCTGATGCCGCGCTACGCGTCGCTGATCTATAACGGCTACTGGTGGGCACCGGAGCGCGTCGCGCTGCAGACGCTGATCGACCACACCCAGAAGAACGTCAACGGCTGGGTGCGTGTGAAGCTGTACAAGGGCAATGTCATCGTCGTGTCGCGCGATTCGAAGACGGATTCGCTGTTCGACATGAACATCGCCACCTTCGACGAGGACGGCGGCGCCTACAACCAGGCCGACGCCGGCGGCTTCATCAAGCTGAACGCGCTGCGCATGCGCATCGCGGCGAAGGCACGCGCCAAGCGCGGCCAGTAAGCCCCGACGCTGGACACGAAAAGCCGCCGGTCTGCAAGGACCGGCGGCTTTTTTACATCCCCGTCGTCCCTGCGAAGGCAGGGACCCAAGCTTGGTCTCAGAAACCCGTACGTCGGAAAAGTCGCAACCTATTTCAAGGTCGCGATTCTTGACGCTCAACTTGGGTCCCTGCCTGCGCAGGGACGACGGGGTGGTAGGAACAACGTTCTTACATGCCGGAGGCAAAAAAAACCGCCCTTCCCCCGTGAAGGGAAAGGGCGGCGAGAACAAACCCTGCCCGGGGCCGGAAGCGCCTCGTACTGCCCCCACAGCGTACGGGGCGCTTCCGGATCCGTGGACGGCGGGGCCGCCTCGGTAAAACGCGACAAATCGAACGTTCGTCAGAAGTGGAAGTTCGCGGTCAGGCTGGCCCAGCGCGGTGCGCCCGGCGTGTAGCGGTAGCCGCTCTTGTTGATCGCCGCGACATATTCCTTGTCGCCCACGTTGTACACGTTCAGCTGCAGGTCGACGTAGCGGTTGATGCGGTAGGCCGCCATCAGGTCCACGACCGTGTAGTCGTCGGCGTAGGCCGGGGTGCCGACGGCGCCGTCGGTGCCGCGCAGCAGCTTGCCCTGGTAGCGCACGCCGCCGCCCACCTTCAGGCCGAACGGGAACTGGTACGTGGTCCAGCTGGTGAACGCGCTCTTCGGCGTGTAGGTCAGCGCGTTGCCGCCGCCGGCCGTGATCAGGCGGCCCGCCTCGACGCTCGTGTCCATGTAGGTGTAGCCGGCGTTGACGCTCCATTCGCGGGTGATCTCGCCCGTCACGCTCAGCTCGACGCCCTGCACGCGCTTCTTGCCGGTCTGGTAGTACTGCTGGTCCACGGGATCCTGCTCGACCTCGTTCTCGACGTCGGTGCGGTAGAGCGCCGCGTTCAGGCCCAGCTTGCGGTTCATGAGCTCCATCTTGGCGCCGATCTCGGTCGTCTTGCTGACCTGCGGCACGAATCTTGGATTGGCGGCGCTGTTGGCGCTGCCGCTCAGCACGAGGTTCGAGCCCGGCGGCTGTTTCGAGTTGGCCCACAGCGCGTAGATGCTGCTGTTCTCGGTCGGCTTGTACATCGCCGACAGCTTGGCGCTGGCCACGTGGTCCGACACTTCCAGGTGGGCCGGGATCTGGGTGCCCACCGGCAGCGACGGGTTGGCGGCGGCCGTCGACAGCGTGACGGAGTCGTAGTCGACGTCGAAGTGGTCGACGCGCGCCGAGGCGCCGAACAGCCACTTGTCGCCCAGCTTGATCGTGTCGAGCACGTAGAACGACTGGTTGGTCGACTGGCCTTGGGTACGGGCGCCGCTGCGCACCAGGTTCAGGCCGGTCGGCTGGATCGACGGATCCGGGTGGTACAGGTTGGCCGGCGCCAGCGCGCCGCCGCCCGTATAGCTGAAGTTCTTCTGCTTCTCGTCGGTCAGGTCCAGGCCCGTCACCAGCGTGTGGTTCAGCTGGCCCGTGGCGAATTCGGTGGTCAGCGTGGTCTGGTTGGCCAGCACCGTGTTTTCCTGGTCCTTGATGGTGCGGTTGGTGCGCGCCAGCGTCCAGCGCGACGGATCGCCCGCGGAATCGATGTTGGCGGCCGTGCCCATGAAGGCGCTGAGCAGGTAGTCCTGCTGCGTCTTGCCGTAGCGGCTCGTGTTGCGCAGCTTCATGCGCGGGCTGAACTCGTGCTCGATGATCGCCGTCGCCATGTCGGCCTTGACCTTGTCGTAGTCGGACGTCGAGCCGTAGAAGTTGCGCGGATCGACGCGGCCCGCCGTGTTCAGCGCCGGGTCGGTCTTCGAGTCCGGGCTGGTGTAGCCCGGCAGGCCGATGGTCGGCACGCCGCCGTCCGGCGTATTGTCCTGCTTGACGTGCAGGTAGTTCAGGTACAGGTGGGTCGGGCCGTTCAGGCCGAAGGCCAGCGACGGCGCCACGCCCCAGCGCTTGTCGCGCACCACGTCGCGGCCCGGGATGCCGTTGTCCTGGTCGAGCAGGTTCAGGCGGAACGCGATGCCACGGGAAGGGTCGATGACCTGGTTGATGTCGGCCGTGCCGCGGCGGCGGTGTTCCTCGCCGACGGTGACGCTGGCATTGGCCGAGCTCTTCATCAGCGGCTGCTTGCTGTTCAGGTTGATCGAGCCGGTCGGCGCGCCGCGGCCCGTGTCGGTGCCGGCCGGGCCCTTGAGCACGTCGATCTGCTCGATGTTGAAGACGTCGCGCGAGATCGAGCCGATGTCGCGGATGCCGTCGACGTACAGGCTGCCCGAGGTGTCGAAGCCGCGCATGTAGATCGCGTCGCCGGTATTGGTGGTGCCGTTCTCGCCCAGGAAGAAGGTGCCGACGCCCGGGGTGTTGCGCAGCGCCTCGGTCAGCGTGGTGGCGCCCTGCTGCTCGAACAGCTCCTTCTTGATCACGATGACGGTCTGCGGCGTGTCGACCAGCTTTTCCGTGTACTTCGGCGACTGCGCGTGGTCGGCCTTGAAATCGCTTTCCTTGTCGCCGCGGATGTGCACGCGGCGCGGATTGTCGCGGTCCTCGTCGCTGAGCGGACGGGCGTCGGCGCTTGCCGGCGCGCTGGCTGCGGCCGTTGCTGCGGCAGCGGCGGCGTCGTCGGCGGCATGGGCCGCCAGCGGCAGGACCAGCATGGACAACGCCAGCTGGGCGGCGCCGGCGGGACGGCGGGAAGGAGTGGAATGCTTGCGGCTCTTGATTGCTCTCATGGTGGTCAGGACATCCAGCTTGGTATGTTTTTGTGAAATGTTTCTCTCAACGCAAATACTGTATCAAAGATTTCTCCAGAAGTAAACGCGAATCATTCTCATTTGTTTTATCAATTCTTCGTTTCCGCCGCCCGGCTTGGCAGTCTGTGGCGTCCGCGCTACCATTTCGCGTATCCCCTGCATTCGTTGAACGTGTCGATGAGCGAGACCGGTGCCAACCCCTGCCTGGCCTGCGGCGCCTGCTGCATGAGCTACCGCGTGTCCTTTTATTGGGCCGAGCCCGAGGCAGCCGGCCTGCCGCCGGCCATGACCGAACAGCTCACGCCCCACGTCGCCTGCATGGCGGGCACGAACGCGGCCCGGCCGCGCTGCGCGGCGCTGCAGTGCGGCGCCGGCGGCGGCGTCGCCTGCACGGTGTATGCGCACCGCCCCTCGCCCTGCCGCGAGGTCGAGATCGGTGATGAAAAATGCAACAAGGCACGTTTACGCCATGGCCTCGCCGCGCTGGCGGCACTCGCTGTCTAGTTTCCTGAGGTTTTTTACTCTTCGGCTGCTCCGCTCATGCACGCGGGATGATAAATTTCCGCAAGTTCCCCCAGATACGGAGTACGCATGTTCCAGCACTTGAGCATCAAGAACAAACTGATCGCCGGCTTCGCGACCATCGTCGCGATCATCCTGTTCCTGCTCATCCTCGCCTACAACAATTTCGCCAAGCTGTCCGAGGCCAACGGCTGGAACCGCCACACGCTCGAGGTACTGCTGCAGACGAACCAGGTCGCGACCTCGGTGCTGCAGATCCAGGCGTCCACGCACGGCTACCTGATCACGGGCAACGAGACGCTGGTCGCACCGATCGCCAACGAACACGCCATCGCCCGCAGCCATCTCAAGCGCGCCATCGAGCTCACCGCCGACAACGCCGCCCAGCAGCAGCGCCTGGCCCAGCTCGACACGACGATGACGTCCTGGATGGACAATGCGATCACGGCGCAGATCACGGCGCGCCGCAACGCCGGCGCAAGCGGGGCCGCCGGCGGGCTTGCCGCACGTTACGAGGCGACGGTGGTGGCCGGCTCCTCGACCGTCGCCACCATGCGCCAGTTGCTGGGCGAGGTCGAGGCCGAGGAAAACCGCCTGCTGGCGCAGCGCCTGGAGGACAGCACGGCCCTGCGCCGGACGATGAACCTGCTGCTCACCGGGGGCGGCGTGGCCTGCGTGCTGCTGGCGATCCTCGTGTCGACGCTGCTGGTGCGCGCCATCTCGCGCCCGCTGGCCAGCCTGACGGAAGCCAGCCGCCAGATCGCGGCAGGCACCGCGGGCGCGCGCGCCGAGGTGATGTCGCGCGACGAGCTGGGCCAGGTGGCCATCGAATTCAACCGCATGGCCCAGGCCATCGAGGACAGCCAGGCCAAGGAACTGGCCGTGTCGCGCGAGCTGCGCGCCAAGGTCGATGCGCTGCTGGGCACCGTGTCGAAGGCCGCGCGCGGCGACCTGACGGGCACCATCGACGTGCGTGGCGACGATGCCATCGGGCGCCTGGGGGAAGGCCTGGCCGCCATGTTCGGCAACCTGCGCAGCCTGCTCACCAACGTGCAGCGTGCCGGCATCCAGGTGACGACGTCGGCGACCCAGATCGCCGCCTCCGCGCGCGAGCAGGAAGCGACCGGCATCGAGCAGGCCCAGACCAGCGTCGAGGTGCTGTCGACCACGCGCGAGATCTCGGCCAATACCTCGCAGCTGCTGCGCACGATGGAAGAAGCGACCGAGGTCGCCGACTACACGACCACCGCCACCGCCGAGGCCCAGGACAACCTCAAGCGCATGGATCAGACCATGCAGCAGATGGTGGCGGCGACCGACTCGATCGGCGCCAAGCTGGCCGCGCTGTCCGAGAAGGCCAACAACATCACGGGCGTGCTGACCACCATCACCAAGGTGGCGGACCAGACCAACATCCTGTCGCTGAACGCGGCCATCGAGGCGGAAAAGGCCGGCGAGGCGGGCCGCGGCTTCTCCGTGGTGGCCAGCGAGATCCGGCGCCTGGCCGACCAGACCTCGGTGTCGACCTGGGACATCGAGCAGATGCTCAAGGAGATGCAGTCGGCGGTGACGGCCAGCGTCATGGGCATGGACAAGTTTTCCGAGGAGATCCGCAGGAGCGTGGGCGAGGCGCGCCACGTGGCCGAGCAGCTGTCCGGCATGATGGACCAGGTGCGCAAGCTGGCGCCCCGCTTCGACCTGGTGCTGCAGGGGATGCAGTCGCAGGCCGTGGGCGCCTCCCAGATCTCGGAGACGATGATGCAGCTGTCCGACGCCAGCCAGCAGACCGTCGACTCGCTCAAGGCCACCAGCGAGGCCGTGCATCAGCTGCAGTACGCCGCCAGCGACCTGCAGCAATCGGTCGCCACCTTCGCGGTGAACATGTAATGCTACGGGCGTGGGCCACGGGAAGGTCATGAGATGAAGGCGATGCTGTTCCATATCGGACGCGAACGCTATGCCCTGCCCCTGGCGGCGGTGCAGCGGGTGCTGCCGGTCGCGCGCCTGAAGGCGCTGCCGGGCGCGCCCCACTACGTGCCGGGCCTGCTGGACCTGCACGGCGAACCCGTGCCCGTGGTCGACCTGTCGCGCCTGGCCGGGATGCCGCCGGACGCGGTGCGCTACGACACCCGCATCCTGCTCGTCGAGGTGCCCGCGCTGGGCCGCCCGCGCCGGCTCGGGCTGAAGGCCGAGCGCGTGACCGGTGTCGGCGACCTCGGCCCGGCGCTGGCCGACGGCGGCGTCGTCGCCGCGCCCTGGCTCGGCCGCGTTGCGGTGGGCAGCGGCGGCGGCGATGGCGCCGGCATGGTCCAGCTGCTCGATCCGCAGCGCCTGCTCGCGCCCGAGGTCGAACGATTGCTGTTCGGGGAGGGAGCGCCATGAGCCTGCGCCGCACCATCGAGGATGCCACCGGCCTCGCCCTCACCGACGCCGACGTCGGCCGCGCCCTGCGCGAGCTGTTCCCGCACGATGCCGCCGCGCGCGCGGCTCATGCGCCTGCGCCCGGCACGCCGGCGTTCGACGCCCTGCTCGACCTGCTGGTGGTGCCCGAATCGTGGATGTTCCGCGATCCCGCCGTGTTCGAGGAAGCGCTGCGCTTCGTGCGTGCGCGCCTCGCGGATCGTCCCGACGCCCGGTTGCGCATCCTGTCCCTGCCTTGCGCCGGCGGCGAGGAACCGTATTCGGTGGCCATGTCGCTGATGCGCGCCGGGGTCGACCCGCGCCAGTGCGCCATCGATGCCTTCGACCTGTCGCACGCGGCGATCGCGCGCGCAAGAAGCGGCCGCTACACGCGCAACGCCTTCCGCGGCGCCGACCTCGCCTTCCGCGAGCGCCATTTCACGCACGCGGACGGGCACTGGACGGTGAACGCCGACGTGCGCGCCTACGTGCGCTTCGCCCAGGCCAATCTGCTGGAACTGGATGCCGCCGCACTGGCCGGACGCTACGACCTGGTGTTCTGCCGCAACCTGCTGATCTATTTCGACGAGGCCGCGACACGGCGCGCCGCCGCCGTGCTGGCCGCGCTGCTGGCCGACGACGGCCTGCTGCTGTCCGGCTATGCGGAAGCGCCGGCCTTGTGCCGCAACGGCTTCACGACGCAGGGAGCGCGCCAGGTCTTTGCGCTGCGCAAGGAAACCGACGCGACGGCGGAGCCGGTGCCGGCTGCACGGCCCCGCGCGCGCGCGCGTACCGTCCCTCCGCAGCCCGCGCCGGTCGCGCCACAGGCGCCCCCGGCGCGCGCGCGGGCGACGCCGCAGGAACAGCTGGCCCAGGCGCGCCGCCATGCCGATGCCGGCCATCTTGCGGAAGCGGAAGCGCTGTGCCGCGCGTTGCTCGCGCGCCTGCCCGAGCTGGCCGACGCCTGGTTCCTGCTCGGCGCCATCGACGAAGCCGCGGGCCGCATCCGCGCCGCCGAACGCTGCTGGCGGCGCTGCACCTACCTCGACCCGCAGCACTACGAAGCCTTGTGCAGCCTGGCGCTGCTGCACGAGCAGCTGGGCGATAGCGCGCGCGGCGCCAGCTTCCGCCGGCGCGCCGCCCAGGCCTACGAACGGCGCGGAGGGGCGGCATGAACGGAAGCGTCGTGAACGATTGCTGGCGCCGAATCGGCGTGGCCGGCGACGCCAGCTGCGCCGAACTGGCCCGGCACGTCCATTGCCGCAACTGCGGCAACTATGCGGAGGCCGCGCAGCGCAGCCTGCAGCGGCCCGTGGACGCGGCCTACCGCGAAGCGTGGGCGCGCGAACTGGCGCGGCCGGAACCGCCGCCGCTGCCGACCGACAGCGCCGCGATGGCCTTCCGCGTCGGCCATGAATGGCTCGCCGTGCCGCTGGCGCTGGCGCAATCGGTCGCGCCGCTGGCGCCCGTGCACCGGCTGCCGCATCGCAGCAGCCCGGGCAGCGCGCTGCTGGGCATCGTCAACGTCGGCGGACGGCTGGTGCCGGCCGTGTCGCCGGCGCGCCTGCTGGGCATCGATACCGACGGCGTGCCGCCGCCGCTGGGCCGCCATGCGTTCGCGCGCCTGCTGGTCCTGGCGGTGCGCGCCCAGCCCTTCGCGCTGCCGGTCGACGAAGTGCACGGCGTCATACGCTATGCCGGGGCCGCCGTGCGCCCGCCCGCCGCCACCGTCGGCCAGGCCCCGCTGCCGCTCCTGGCAGGCGTGGTCGCCGACAGCGCCATCGAGGCGGGCCTGCTCGACGGCCCGCGCCTGGAACGCCAACTGGAAGGATTGCTGCGATGAGCCTGGACGGTGACCTGAGCGGCTTTTCGATGACGGAGCTGTTCCGCCTGGAGGCCCAGGACCAGGCGCGCGTGCTGACCGACGGCCTGCTGCGGCTGGAACGGGGCGAGGCCGACGCGGCCACGCTGGAAGCGCTGATGCGCGCGGCCCACTCGATCAAGGGCGCGGCCGCCATCGTCGGCCTGGATGCCGCCGTGCGCCTGGCGCACGCGCTGGAAGACGTGTTCGTCGCCGCCCAGCACGGCCGCCTGCGCCTCGGCGGCGCCGACGTCGACACGCTGCTGGGCGCCGTCGACCTGATGCAGAAGCTGTCCGTCGAGGACGGCGGCGCGGGCGCCGGCGTCGATGCGGCCGTGGCGGCGCTGGGCCGCCTGCGTGGACGCGGTCCCGCCGCGCCGGTGCCGGCGGCGCCCGTCCCCGAACCCGTGACCGTTTCCGCACCTGTTTCTGCGCCCGCTCCTGCGCCCGCTCCTGCGCCCGTCCCTGCGCCTGCGCCCGTCCCTGCGCCGCCCGCGCAACCCGTACCGGCGCCGGCACCCGCGCCCGACGCGGCGGCCGCCCCCGCCAGCGACGAACTGCTGACGCTGGCGGGCCAGGCGCGCCTGCAGGCGGGCCGGCTGCGTCCCTGGATCGATGCGCTGCAGCGCGACAAGCGCCAGCAGCGCATGCTGTCCGAGACGCTGGAACAGCTGGAGGACGCGGCCCTGGCCCACGGGGAGACGCGCCTGCTCGACCTGGCGCGCCTGGCGCTGGAGCGCATGCGTCCGCTGCGCGACGCCACCTGGCGCCACATCGCGGACGCCGAGCAGCACGAACGGCAGGCCGTGAACCTGTCCACCCGCATGCTCGACGAACTGCAGCTGCTGCGCATGTGCCGCTTCGGCGACGGCGTGCACGCGCTGCCGCGCATGGTGCGCGACCTGGCGCGCGGCCTCGGCAAGGACGTGCGCGTGGAGATCCGCGGCGCCGACGTGCTGGTCGACCGCGCCGTGCTGGACCGGATGGACGCCCCGCTGCACCAGCTGCTGCGCAATGCCGTCGACCACGGCATGGAAACCCCTGCCGAACGCGTGGCGGCCGGCAAGCCGGCCCACGGCACCATCCGCCTCGAGGCACGCCACCGCGGCGGCATGCTGGTGCTGGAAGTCGAGGACGACGGCCGCGGCATCGATCCCGAACGCATCCGCGCCGCCGCCGTGGCGCGCCGCCTGGCCACGCCGGCATTCGCGCCGGCGCTGTCGCAGGCCGAGCTGATGGAGTTCCTCTTCCTGCCGGGCTTTTCCCTGAAGGAGACGCCGAACGAGATATCCGGGCGCGGGGTCGGCATGGACATCGTGCACGCCGCCGTGCAGCGCCTGAACGGCAGCGTGCGCGCCGAGTCGCGCCCCGGCGCCGGTTTCGCCATCCTCGTCACGCTGCCGCTGACGCAATCGATCGTGCGCGCGCTCGTCGTCGACGTGCTGGGCGAAGCCTATGCGCTGCCGATCGCGCGCGTGGAACGCGTGCTGCGCCTGCCGGCATCGGAAGTGCGCACGCTGTCCGGACGGGCCTACCTGGAACTGGACGGCGAGCACGTGGGCCTGGTACCGGCCGGCCAGGTGCTGGACCTGGGCGAGACGATGGGCGCCGACGAGCTGGCCGTCGTCGTCATCGGCCCCGTGCGCGAGCGCTACGGCCTCGTCGTGGACGCCGTGCGCGGAGAACAAAGCCTGACGGTGCAGCCGCTCGAACCCGTGTTCGGCAAGCTGCGCGACGTGGCCGCGGCCGCCCTGCTCGACGACGGCGCCCCCGTGCTGGTCCTGGACGTGCCCGACCTGCTGCTGTCGATCGCGCGCCTGCTGGGCGAAGGGGCGCGCCTGCAGCTGGGGACGGCGGGCGCGGCGGCCGGCGCCGGCGCGGCGGCGCGGCGCGTGCTGGTGGTGGACGACTCGCTCACGGTGCGCGAGATGCAGCGCAAGCTGCTGGCCGCGCGCGGCTACCGGGTCGACGTGGCGCTGGACGGCATCGACGGCTGGAACCAGCTGCGCGCCGGCGACTACGACCTCGTCATCACCGACATCGACATGCCGCGCCTGGACGGCATCGGCCTCGTCGGGCGCATCCGCCGCGACCCGCGCCTGCACCGCCTGCCCGTGATGATCGTGTCCTACAAGGACCGTCCGGAAGACCGCGCGCGCGGCCTGGAGGCCGGCGCCGACTGGTACCTGGCCAAGGGCGCCTTCCACGACGCCTCGCTGCTGGACGCCGTGCGCGACCTGGTCGGCGACGCGCATGGCGACACGCATGGCGACAAGTCCGGAGGCGCGCCGTGAGGATCGCCATCGCCAACGACAGCCCGACCGCCGCCGAGGCGCTGCGGCGCGCGATCGCGGCGGGCGGCGAGCACCAGCTCGCGTGGATCGCGCGCAACGGCGTCGACGCCGTGCGCCTGTGCGCCGACCTGCCGCCCGACCTGGTGCTGATGGACCTGGCCATGCCGCTGCTGGACGGCGTCGAGGCGACCCGCCGCATCATGCGCGACAGTCCGTGCGCGATCCTCGTCGTGACGGCACAGCCGAAGGACAACGTCCACCAGGTGTTCCGCGCGCTCGGCGCCGGCGCCCTCGACGTCACCGCCACGCCGGTGCTGCTGGGCCAGGGAGGCGAGGAGGCGCTGCTCGCGAAGATCCGCACCATCGGCAAGCTGGTCGCCGGCAGCGCCCCGCCGGCGCCCACCGGCACGGCCGGGGTCAAGCGCCTGGTGGCGATCGGCGCCTCGACCGGCGGCCCGGTGGCGCTGGCAAGGCTGCTGAAGGCCTGGCGGCCGCCGCCCGACACGGCCACCGTCATCGTGCAGCACATCGATCCGGAATTCGCCGTGCACCTGGCGCGCTGGCTGGGCGAGCAGTCGACGACGAAGGTGCGCGCGATCGCGGGCGGCGACGTGCTCGAGGGCGGCGTCGTGCTGGTCGCGGCCAGCAACGACCACCTGCGCCTGGAGCCCGGCCACCGCCTGTGCTACGACGAGCATCCGCGCGACGAGATCTACCGGCCGTCGATCGACGTGTTCTTCCACTCCGTGGCGCGCCACTGGGACCGCGCGGCCACCGGCATCCTCCTGACTGGCATGGGCCGCGACGGCGCGACGGGCCTGCTGGCCATGCGCCAGGCCGGCCACGCCACCATCGCCCAGGACGAGGCGAGCAGCGCCGTGTATGGCATGCCGCGCGCGGCCGCCGAGAACGGTGCCGCGGCACGAATCCTGCCGTTGGACGAGATCGCGCAAGCTTTACCAGTTAAAATGGTCGATCCGTCGTAAGCAAGACGGCTATTTTCCGTTTTTACCGAATTTTCCATGCTTGACAGTCCCAGCAGCACTGCTCCTTCCGACGGCATCGACGACCAGATGCGTGTCCTCCTGGTCGACGACCAGCGCATCATCGCCGAGGCCGTGCGGCGCATGCTGGCCGGCCACCCCGAAATCGCCTTCCACGCCGTGGCGACGGCGGCCGAAGCGCTGCCCGCCGCGCTCGCGCTGCGCCCGACCGTGATCCTGCAGGACCTGGTGATGCCGGACGCGGACGGCTTCGCGCTCATTCGCGCCTACCGCGGCCAGGAGCAGCTGCGCGACGTCCCCGTGATCGTGCTGTCGACCAAGGAAGAGCCGAGCCTGAAGGCGCAGGGATTCGAGCTGGGCGCCAACGACTACCTCATCAAGCTGCCGGACCGCCTGGAACTGGTGGCGCGCATCCGCCACCACTCGGCCGGCTACATCCGCCTGCTGCAGCGCGACGCCGCCTACCGCTCGCTGCGCGCAAGCCAGGAGGCGCTGGCCAGGGCCAACGAGGAATTGCAGAAATTGGCCGCGCTCGACGGCCTGACCGGCATCGCCAACCGCCGCCGCTTCGACGAGGCCGCGCGCTTCGAATGGCAGCGCGGCCGGCGCCGCGGCTCGCCGCTGGCGCTGCTGCTGTGCGACGTCGACAGTTTTAAACTGTACAACGACCATTTCGGCCACCCGGCCGGCGACCTGTGCCTGAAGAAGGCGGCGGCCGTGCTGACGGCCCAGTTGAAGCGCCCGGCCGACCTGGCGGCGCGCTACGGCGGCGAGGAATTCGCCCTGCTGCTGCCGGACACCGACCTGGCCGGTGCGATGCAGCTGGCCGAAGCCTGCCGCGCCGAGCTGGAACGCCAGGTCATGCCGCACCCGCGCGCCGACTGCGGCATCGTCACGATGTCGATCGGCGTGGCCTGCGCCGTGCCGGACGACGACGGGGCGCTGGAAGACTTGATCGAGGCGGCGGATTCCGCGCTGTACTCGGCCAAGCGTGGCGGGAGAAATCGGGTGCAGGCCGCGCGAAGCGATCAAACTCCACCCGGCTGAACCCGTCGCCCCGGCGCAGGCCGGGGTCCAATGTCATGCGCCGGCGGCAGCACCTCGTACTTGGGCCCCGGCCTGCGCCGGGGCGACGATGTCGCTGCCGGCTACACCATGACCGGCTCGGGTTCCAGCAGCACCCCGAACCGCTCCCGCACGTCGTGCTGGATCGCCCGCGCCAGCGCCAGCACTTCCGCGCCGTCGGCGCCGCCATTGTTCACCAGCACCAGCGCCTGCTTCGGGTACACGCCGGCGCGTCCCAGCGACTTGCCCTTCCAGCCGCAGCGGTCGATCAGCCAGCCGGCCGCCAGCTTTTCGCTGCCGTCGGCCTGGACGTGGTGCACCAGGTCCGGCCATTCCGCCAGCAGCCGCGCGCAGTGCTCGGGGCCGACCACCGGGTTCTTGAAGAAGCTGCCGGCATTGCCGATGACGGCCGGGTCGGGCAGCTTGCGGCGGCGCACGGCGATGACGGCGTCGGCCACCTGGCGCGGCGTGGGCGCGGCGATGCCGGCCTCCTGCACCGCGTTGGCCAGTTCCGCGTAGCGCAGGTTCGGGCCCCAGGCGCGCGGCAGCGCGAAGGTCACGTCGAGCACCACCAGGTCGCGGCCTTCCTCGTGCTTGAACACGCTGTCGCGGTAGCCGAAGCGGCAGGCGGCGGCATCCATCGTGCGCGTGGCGCCGGTGGCGAAGTCGAACACCGTCAGCGCATGGAAGCGGTCCTTCACCTCGGCGCCGTAGGCTCCGATGTTCTGGATCGGCGAGGCGCCCACCGTGCCCGGGATCAGCGCCATGTTCTCCAGGCCGCCCAGGCCCTGGGCGATGGTCCACTCGACGAAGCCGTGCCAGTGTTCCCCGGCGCGGGCGCGCACCAGGATCGCGTCGGCCGTCTCGCCGACGATCTCCTTGCCCATCAGGCCCATGTGCAGCACCAGGCGCTCGACGGTGTCCGACGTGATCAGGAGGTTGCTGCCGCCGCCCAGCACCAGGCGCGGCAGCGCGGCCAGGGCCGGATCGGCGGCGATGGCGGCGAGCTGGGCAGGATCGGTCACGCGCAGGTAGCGGCGCGCGCGGGCGGCGATGCCGAAGGTATTGAAGCTCTGGAGCTGGACGTCGGAGGAAAGCAGGTCGGCTTGCATGGCTGGGGCTGGGAGTTTGCCGAGATTATAAGGGGATCCCGGCCCGGATAGGCTCACGGTGGCGTTGTCCGTTAAAATACTGCCATCCCTACTGGGCAAGATACGAATAAAGGAATAACACGATGCCATCGTTTGATGTGGTCTGCGAAGCAGACATGGTCGAAGTCAAGAACGCCGTCGAGCAATCCAACAAGGAAATCGGCACCCGCTTCGACTTCAAGGGCAGCTCGGCCAAGGTCGAGCAGAAGGAACGCGAGATCACCGTCTTCGGCGACTCCGACTTCCAGCTGGGCCAGGTACGCGACGTCCTGCTGGGCAAGATGACCAAGCGCAAGGTCGACGTCCGTTTCCTGGACGAAGGCAAGATCGAGAAGATCGGCGGCGACAAGGTCAAGCAGGTGCTGAAGGTGCGCAACGGCATCGAGACCGAGGACGCCAAGAAGATCACCAAGATCATCAAGGAAAGCAAGATGAAGGTGCAGGCCTCGATCCAGGGCGAGACCGTGCGCGTGACGGGCAAGGACCGCGACACGCTGCAGGAGGCGATCGCGCTGCTGCGCAAGGACGTCAAGGACTTGCCGCTGGAATTCAATAATTTCCGCGACTGACCTCGGCGATCCCGTTCCGGCACGGGCGGTTTTCGCACGGTCGTGCTGGCTTCCTGGGACAAAAAGCCCTCTCGGCCCCGCCCTGCGCTGGGGTAGAATGCGGGTTGCGCCGGCACGCCGGTTCCCGGCATGCGCGCCAGGTCGATAGTTCGGTAGTTTAAGGATAGCAATGAAACGTGTTGATGATTTCCGCCTGCGTATGGGCAACAAGGAATATGTGCCCATCATGATCGGCGGAATGGGTGTGGATATTTCGACGTCCGAACTGGCCCTCGAAGCCGCCCGCCTCGGCGGCATCGGCCACATTTCCGACGCCATGGTACCGGACGTGTCGGACCGCAAGTTCGACACCAGCTTCGTCAAGGAAAAGACCAAGCTGTACAAGGCCAACATCAACAACATGGACAAATCGTCCGTGAAATTCGACCTCGACCGCCTGGCCGAGGCGACGCGTCTGCACGTGGGCGCGACCATGGCGGCGAAGAAGGGCGACGGCCTCATCTTCGTGAACTGCATGGAAAAGCTGACCATGAACGCGCCGAAGGAAACGCTGCGCACGCGCCTGTCGGCCGCGCTCGACGCGGGCATCGACGGCATCACCATGTCGGCCGGCCTGCACCTCGGCTCCTTCGAGCTGATCAAGGACCATCCGCGCTTCCGCGACGCCAAGCTGGGCACCATCGTGTCCTCCGTGCGCGCGCTGCAACTGTTCCTGCGCAAGGTCTCGCGCCTGGACCGCCTGCCGGACTTCCTCGTCGTCGAAGGTCCGCTGGCCGGCGGCCACCTGGGCTTCGGCATCGACGACTGGCAGGACTACGACCTGCACACCATCGTCGACGAACTGCTGGCGTTCATGAAGGCCGAGCAGCTGGACATTCCCCTGATCGCTGCGGGCGGCATCTTCACGGGCACCGACGCCGTCGGCTTCCTGGAAAAAGGCGTGGGCGGCGTGCAGGTGGCGACCCGTTTCACCATCACCCACGAATGCGGCCTGCCGGACGACGTCAAGCAGGAATACATCCGCGCCACGGAAGACGACATCATCGTCAACGGCGTGTCGCCGACCGGCTATCCGATGCGCATGCTCAAGCAGACTCCGGCGATCGGCTCGGGCATCCGCCCGGGCTGCGAATCCTACGGCTACCTGCTGGACGCCACCGGCAACTGCGCCTACATCAATTCGTACAACCGCGAAGTGATGGCCAACCCGGGATCGAAGAACATCCAGGTCTTCGACAAGACCTGCCTGTGCACGCACATGCGCAACTTCAATTGCTGGACCTGCGGCTCGACGACCTACCGCCTGAAGGACACGACCCACAAGCTGGCCGACGGCACCTATCAGCTGCTGTCCGCCGAGCACGTGTTCAAGGATTACCAGTTCAGCGTCGACAACCGGATCGCCCTGCCCCCGCGCCAGGACGAAGCGGCGGCCTGAGCAAGCTTCCCGCCATCGAGACGGCGTGCCGCGGCACGCCGTTGTTGTTTTCGGATGGAACGCGGCGCCGCCTCCTGCTGTCCAACGGCAGTTGACCCAGAGGGAGTGCGCGCATGTCCGAGACCGACCATCCGGCCCGCGTCGTCTTCATGACGGACGAAGCCGGCAACATCCTCACCTGGAATGCCGCCTGCGCCGCCCTGTTCGGCGTGGACGCGGCACGCATCCTGGGGCGCACCGTCACCACCCTGTTCTCGCCGGCCGGCCGCGATGCCTGGAGCGTGGGCTGGGCCGCCCTCACGCGCCGCAGCCAGGACGAACACCGTGGCGCCGAGATCCGGGTCGACCTCGACTGCGGCGAGCGCGGCGTGGCCGCCAGCCTGGTGCTGGCGCCGCAGGTCGACCACGACGGCGGCCTGCGCGGCTGGGCCGTGGCCGTCGCCACCGATGGCGAACGCGATGCGCCGGAGACGGCGCGGGTGGCGCGCACGCCGCTGTCGTCCACCATGCACATGTTCCCCGGCACCTTTTACGTCGTCAACCGGGAGGGCCGGCTGGTGCTGTGGAACCGCAATTTCGAGCGCCTGACGGAAATGGCGCCCGACGAGCTCGCCGTCGCGCGCGTGCCCGAGATGCTCGAACTGCACCAGCGCCCCGCCTGGGCCGACACGATGCGCCAGGTGTTCCAGGAAGGCGGCGAATTCAGCCTCGAGCTCGACTACGTGTCCAGGAGCGGGCGCACGACGGCGATGCTGCTGTCCGGGGCGCGCGTGCGCGTCGACGGCGCCGACTACCTGTTCGGCATGGGCATGAACATCGATGCGCGGCGCACGCGCGAACAGCAGCTGCGCCTGCGCGAGCGGGCGCTGCACGCCGCCAGCAACGGCATCCTGGTCACCCGCTGCGAGGGCCGGCGCAACGTCACCGAATACGTGAACCCGGCCTTCGAGCGCATCACCGGCTATGCCGCGGACGAGGTGCTCGGCCGCGACCCGCGCCTGATGGGAGCGCCCGGCATGGACGCCGTCGAGCGCGCCGAGCTGCGCGAGGCGATCGCCGCGCGCCGGCCTTCCCATGTCGTCATGCGCAACCTGCGCAAGAACGGCGAGCTGTACTGGACCGACCTGAGCATCACGCCCGTGCACGACGAGCACGGCGTCGTCACGCACTATATCGGCGTGCTGCTGGACGTCACGGCGACCAAGCTGCGCACGGCCCACCTGGAGCACGAGGTCAACCACGACCCGCTGACGGGACTGGCCAACCGCAACCTGCTGTGGGACCGGCTGGAACAGGCGCTGCACCTGGCCCAGCGCCAGAAGTCGCTGGTGGCCACCGTGCTGATCGACCTCGACAAGTTCAAGCTCATCAACGATACCTACGGCCACGAGGCCGGCGACGTGGTGCTGAAGGTGGTGGCGCGGCGTCTGCAGGCCTCGGTGCGCGACAGCGACACGGTGGCGCGCATGTCGGGCGACGAATTCGTGCTGATCCTGGCCAACCAGCCCTCGCTGCGCTTCACGCTGCGCATGGTCGAGCGGCTGCGCCAGAGCTTCGTCATTCCCGTCTCGTTCAACGGCAGGGAGATCCCCGTCGGCGCCAGCGTCGGCGTCGCGCTGTACCCGCACGATGGCGCCACCGCGGCCGAGCTGGTGCGCTCGGCCGACCTGGCCATGTACCACGGCAAGCAGAACGGCCGCAACGACGTGCATTTCTTTTCCAGCGACATGAAGTCCAGCAGCGAAGCCAAGCAGCGCATCGAGGTGGCGCTGCGCGAGGCGCTGGACAACGGTGAGATGTTCCTGCTGTACCAGCCGCGCATGTCGATCGCCACCGGCAAGGTCACCGGCTTCGAGGCGCTGCTGCGCTGGCGCCATCCGGAACAGGGTGTGCTGGCGCCGGCGCGCTTCCTGTCCGAGGCCGAGGAAAACGGCTGCATCGTCCAGATCGGCCAGCAGGTGCTGGATTACGCGTGCGCCTTCGCCGCGACGCTGCGCGACCAGGGCTTCGCGGACGTGCCCGTGACGGTCAACGTGTCTTACCGGGAATACAGCCAGCCGGGCTTCCTGGCCGGGCTGTCGGAGCGGCTGGCGCGCTGGCGCCTGGCGCCGCACAGCCTGCAGCTGGACCTGCGCATCGACGAACTGATCCGCAACCCGGCGCTGGGCCGCGAACTGGCCGAGCAATTGCGCGGACTGGGCGTCGGCCTGTCGGTGGACGGCTTCGGCGCCGGCCTGTGCGACCTGGGCTACCTGCAGCAGCTGTCCGCGACCCAGGTCAAGCTGGCGCAGGATACCGTGCACGCGATCGCCGACGGCGGCGCGGCGGTGGCCAAGAGCCTGATCGACATCGGGCACAACCTGGACATGCAGGTCGTCGGTGAAGCGGTCGAGACCGAGCCGCAGATGGCATTCCTGACGTCGCACGGCTGCGACCAGGTGCAGGGCACCTGGTTCAGCAAGCCGCTCGAGGAGGAAGAAGCAAGAAAGCTGCTGCGCGAACGTCAACCGGCGTAGGGCGGGCACATGGGCCCACCCTCCCCGGACAAGCCTCTCAGCCCTCGCTGGTGATGCGCTTGACCAGCGCGCCCAGCACGTCCTCGGCCATGTCGTTCGAGATCTGGCAGGTGCCGGCATTCTCGTGTCCGCCGCCACCGTATTCGAGCATCAGCGCGCCGATATTCGTGTTCGACGTGCGGTTCAGGATCGACTTGCCGGTCGCGAACACGGTGTTCTGCTGCTTCAAGCCCCACAGCACGTGGATCGAGATATTCGTTTCCGGGAACAGCGCATAGACGATGAAGCGGTTGCCGGCATAGATCACCGGTTCCTCGCGCAGGTCGAGCACGACCAGGTTGCCGTGCACCCGGGCGCAGCGGCGGATCTGCTCCTTGCACAGCGCATCGTGCTCGACGTACAGCCTGACCCGTTCCTGCACGTCCGGCAAGGCCATGATCTGTTCGATCGTGTGGCTGCGGCAGGCGTCGATGAGGCTCATCATGAGCTGGTAGTTCGAGATGCGGAAGTCGTGGAAGCGGCCCAGGCCGGTGCGCGCATCCATCAGGAAATTGAGCAGGTTACAGCCCTGAGGATCGAGCACCTCCTCGCGCGAGAAACGCGCCGCGTCGCCCTTGTCGACGGCATCCATCATGTCGCGCCAGGCGGCCGGGAAGGCGCGCGTGGCGCCGTAGTATTCATAGACGACGCGCGCGGCGGACGGGGCGCGCGGATCGATCACGTGGTTCTCGCGGCCATGGGCGCCGCCGGCGCGCAGGGTCTCGGACAGGTGGTGGTCGAAGGCCAGGTGGGCCCCGGCCACGTACGGCAGGTTGGTCGTGATGTCGCCGGCATCGATCGCGATCTTGCCGTCCTGCATGTCTTTCGGATGGACGAACAGGATGTCGTCGATGAGGTCGAGGTGCTTGAGCAGGACCGCGCAGACCAGGCCATCGAAGTCGCTGCGGGTGACTAGGCGGTAACGTTTCGGAACGGCGGACATCGGCATACCCCTTTCATGTCGAGAAACAAGGAACGATGGGCTGGCGCGGCCAGGACCTCATCCATCATACGCTGCAAAATTTCCAATTGACAGGCTTTCTATACGGCACTATTTCTTCCATCCGAAGCAGTCCAGGGCGCGAATCCTGCAGGCTGTCGCACGGCACTGGCATGGGAAAGCACCGTGCACTAAAGTTGCAACATCCCAATGACAGCAATATGCTTGAGGGATGCGGGCACGCGGCATCGCCCACCGATCACGCTTTCCACCACGCTCACGACACCGCTTCATGCCGACCCGCCCCTCCTCCACCCAGCAAGCGCTCAGCCACACCCTGTCCTCCGCCTACCGCGCGTTCGACGCCGTGGCGACGTGGGTGACGCAACTGTCGTGGTGGAAGTTTTTCCTGTTTGCCGCGCTGATGCTGATCGCCGGCCAGATCCTGCAGGACGAATTGTTCTCCGGCAGCGACGACGACATGGCGCGCGTCGAGCACAATGCCCGCCGCAACGAGCCCAGCATCATCATCGACGACAACGGCATCCGCATCAGCCCGCGCAAGGGGCAGCGCCCCGTCGCCATCGACCCCGACGCCGAGGCGGCCAAGGCCGAGCAGGCCGCCAAGGCCGCCGCCGGACGCGTCGCGGAGGCCGACGGCGCCGCCGAACGCGCCCAGGCCGCCCGCGATGCCGCCGAGGCCATGCGCGAGGAAGCGGCCAGCCGCGGCGACGATGCCGCGCCCGCCACGCCCGCCACTCCAGCCACGCCGGCCACTCCAGCCACGCCGGCTACCCCGGCCACGCCGCTGCGCTCGGCCGACGGCCACGCCGTCGCCAAGACCGTGCGCGGCCCCAACGGCGGCGAGGTCCACATCGACCTGCCGCCACAGATCGGCGAAGAGCTGTCCGATGCGATCGAGGCCGCCGTCGACGATGCAGCCGAGGCCAAGGCGCGCAGCTACCACAAGCAGGCGTCGACCTGGTTCACCAGCTTCGTCTGGCTGCTGGTGCTGGCGCTGTTCGGCACCAAGGCCCTGGTGGGCGGCAAGAAGCGCGCCGAGGCGGAAATGCAGACGGCGACCGCCGCGGCCGAGCGCGAATCGATGCAGCGCCAGCTGTCCGAGGCAAAGATGCAGGCGATGCAGGCCCAGGTCGAGCCGCACTTCCTGTTCAATACCCTGGCCTCGGTCGAGCACCTGATCGAGACCGATCCGCCGCGTGCCTCGGCCATGCAGCGTACGCTGATCCAGTACCTGCGCGCCGTGATCCCGCAGATGCGCGACGCCAACCTCAGCACCAACCTGGGGCGCGAGCTCGACATGGTCAACGCCTACCTCGACCTGCTCAAGATGCGCATGGAGGAACGCCTGACCGTGACGCTGCGGGTGCCGGCCGGCCTGCGCAGCGCCGCCTTCCCGCCGATGATGCTGCAGTCGACGGTGGAGAACGCGATCAAGCACGGCCTCGAATGCAAGCCCGAGGGCGGCCACCTGGACGTGAATGCCGAGATCGTCGACAGCAAGCTGCGCGTCACCGTCAGCGACGACGGCGTCGGCTTCGGCGTCATGCCCAGCAAGGGAACGGGCCTGGGCCTGTCGAACATCCGCGAACGCCTGAAGCTGCTGCACGGCGATGCCGGGCAATTGCACATCGCCGCCAACAGTCCCAGCGGCGTCATCGCCACCATCGAAGTGCCCTACCAGCTGGCGTCCAAATAGCCGCGCCGGGTATTGCCTGCGATGACGTTTCATTGAATAATCGACATAATCCAACCCATCCGATCCGACCATGCCTACCGCAATCATTGCCGATGACGAAAGACTGATGCGCGACCTGCTGCGCACCCGACTGTCCCAGGTATGGCCGGAACTGCAGATCGTGGGCGAAGCCAAGAACGGCGACGAAGCCGTGCAGCTGGTGGCCGAGCTCAAGCCCGACCTCACCTTCCTCGACATCCGCATGCCGGGCAAGACAGGCATGGATGCGGCGCGCGACATCGGCGACGCCAGCCGGGTCGTGTTCGTCACCGCCTACGACGAGTACGCCGTCGAGGCCTTCGAGCGCGGCGCCGTCGACTACGTGCTGAAACCGCCCGAGCCCGAGCGCCTGAAAATCACCGTCGACCGCCTCAAGGAGCGGCTGGCCTCGCCCGCCTCGGCACAGGCCGGCGCGGCCAACGTCAGCGATACCGTGACCGCCATGCTGAGCCAGCTGGCCGAGAAGATCGCCGCGCCCAAGCCGAAATACCTGCAATGGATCCAGGCCAGCATCGGCCAGGACCTGCGCATGATCCCGGTCGAGGAGATCCTGTTCTTCCGTTCGGACGAAAAATATACCTGCGTCCAGACCGAGAAGTTCGAGGCGCTGATCCGCAAGCCCGTGCGCGACCTGGCCGAGGAACTGGACCCGGCGCTGTTCTGGCAGATCCACCGCGCCACGCTGGTGAACGTGAACGCCATCGAAGGCGTGACGCGCGACATCCGCGGCCGCCACCTGGTCCTGGTGAAAGGCCGCTCGGAAAAACTCGAAGTCAGCCGCAGCTTCCTGCACCTGTTCAAGCAGATGTAAGCCCTTGCCGTCCCCGATGCCCGACACGATTGTCGGGCGTCAAGCCGGCCGTCGTGCGCAGCGCGTAAGGTAATGCCAGACCCGTAAGGTAATGCCTGACCCCACGGGGTCGCCTTCACCGGCATGTCCCATGAATCAATCGCGCCGCCCCCGCTCCTCCGGCTGGCCCGCATCCCGACCCGCAACACCGCGCCGCCTGTCCCGCACGGCCACGCTCGCCACCGGTGTTGCGCTGGGATTCGCCGCCAGCCTCCTGCTGGGCCGGCGCCGACGCCAGGAGCCCGATACCGTGCCGGCCAGCCATCAATTCCTCAACCATGCCAGCGAGGCCATCATCTCGGCCGACCTGTCGAACATCATCGTCATGGCCAACCCGGCCGCCGCCCAGTTGTTCGGCACGAGCGTCGAACAAATGGTCGGCAGTCCGCTGGGGCGCTACATCGAGGCGCCCGCCGACCTGATCCAGGAGCCGGCCGACTTCTTCCGCGCCGGTAGCGGCCGCGCCGGACGCCGCGCCACCGACTATGCCGTCACCGGCAAGCGCAGCGACGGCCGCCGCTTTCCCATCGAAGGCTCCGTCTCGCGCGCCAACGAAGGGGCGCCGTTCTATACGGTGGTGATGCGCGACGTCTCGGAACGGCGCCGCGTGCAGGACAAGCTGAGCCGCTCGCACGACCAGCTGCGCCAGCTCTCGGCCGCGCTGCAGACCATCCGCGAGGAGGAGCGCACGCACATCGCGCGCGAGCTGCACGACGACCTGGGCCAGCTGCTGGCGTCGCTGCGCATGGACCTGACGCTGCTGCAGCAATCGCCGGACACCACGACGAGCAACCTGCGCCTGATGCAGGGCATGGAGGCCAATCTGCTCACCGCCATCACCTCGCTGCGCCGCATCGCCAGCAACCTGCGTCCGCGCGCCCTCGACGAGGGCGGCCTGTATTTCGCACTGCAGGGCTTGCGCGACGACTTCGTCGAGCGCTACGCGATTCCCTGCACCCTGCTGGCCGACGAGGCCGAGCTGCGCCTGGACGACGCGGCCAGCACGGCGATCTTCCGCATCGTCCAGGAGGCGCTGACGAACATCGCCCGCCACGCCGAGGCGACCAGGGTCGCGATGAACCTGTTCCGGCTGAATGACGAGCTCCTGATCACGATCCGCGACGACGGCCGCGGCATCCGTCCGGAAGACATGGAAAAGGCCGAGTCGCTGGGCCTGATCGGCATGCGCGAGCGGGTGTGGGCCATGCACGGCGACATCACGATCGGCGCCGACACACCGACCGGCACCCGGATCGACATCATGTTGCCCGTTTCCGAGCACCTCGCTTGATAGTGAAAGCGCCAATAAAAACAACAGCAAGTGTGGCGTAATAGCAACGTTTCGTTTTGTCATCAAAACGACATACTGCTCCGATAAGATGCCTGCCGATCACTGAGGTCGTTCCAAAAAGGAAAGACCCCCTGAATCGAACGACATCTAATTGGAGAATCCTGAATGCAAGCCAAACGCCTGGTTGCCGCCCTGGTAGCCGCTACCCCGCTGTTCGCCGCCGCCCAAACCAACGTGACCCTGTACGGTATCCTGGACGCCGCCATCTCGTCGCAGGACACCGGCGGTCCGGAAGGCCGCACCACCGTGGTCAACTCGGGCAACCAGTCGAGCAGCCGCTTCGGCTTCAAAGGCTCGGAAGACCTGGGCAACGGCCTGAAAGCCATCTTCAACCTGGAAGCCGGCACCTCGATCGACACCGGCGCCGCCGATTCGAACCTGTTCCAGCGCCGCGCAGTAGTCGGCCTGGAAGGCGACTTCGGCGCCATCACCCTGGGCCGCGAATACTCGCCGGTCGCCTCGATCGCCGCCGCCAGCGACGCCTTCGGCCAGGGCTTCTACGGCTCGAACCTGTCGGCCTTCACCAGCAACCGCCTGACCCGCCGCATGAGCAACTCGGTCAGCTACAAGAGCCCGTCGTTCGGCGGCCTGAAGCTGCTGGCCGCCTACGCCGCCGGCGAAGCCCAGACCGCGACCACCCCGAACGTGCCGAACGGCGACCTGAAAGGCGTCGGCCTGGAATACACGCTGGGCGGCCTGTACGTCGGCGGTGCTTACCACACCATCAAGCGTATCGCCGTGGATGACGACAAGGAATCGGCAGTCGGCGCCGCCTACAAATTCGACCAGCTGGGCGGCTTCGAGCTGAAGGGCAACTGGATGCAGGCCGACCGCGCCGGCACCCCGGCCAAGTACAAGCAGTACAACCTGGGCGGCTCGATGCCGTTCGGCGCGCACCGCGTGTACGCCAACTTCCAGCAGCAGAAGCAGGGCGACGCCAAGGGCAACACCTGGGCACTGGCCTACACCTACTCGCTGTCGAAGCGCACCAACCTGTACGCATCGTATGCCAGCCTCGACAACAACGGCCTGGGCGTGTTCGGCCTGACCTCGTCGTCGGTCACCATCACCCCGCCGGCCACCTCGCTGGGCGCGGATCCGGACGTGCTGTCGATCGGTATCCGTCACACCTTCTAATAGGGTGACGTCATGGTGGGCATCGTAATTGATGCCCCCGGCATCAATTACCCCTACGAAAAACGGCGGTGAGGGAGCAATCCCCACCGCCGTTTTCCATTGTAGGGTGGACGGCTTTGCCGTCCACGCGTTCTGCCACCGCATGCGCCGCCTGGACGCGTGGTCGGCAGAGCCGACCACCCTACCATCGGCATCTCACTTCATTTCAATCGGCAGGTCAGCACCCACACCGTATCCCAGCGCGCCACGCGGATCTCGCGCGCCACGTTCGCCAGCCGCTTCTTGAGGCTGCTGTCGGTCGGATAGTTCCTGGGCAGCTCGACGCGCTCGCCGTCCGGCGTGTTCACGATCTGCCAGGTATTGCCCTGGGCATCGGTACGCGCCACCGGCAGGCTCTTGCCTTCGATGTAATTGTCGTCCAGCACGATCAGCAGCACGTCCTTGCCCAGGCGCTTGCGCAGGCTCGCGAGCATCAGTTCCTGGTGCGCGCGCGTCAGGTGCGACCACCAGAAGCCGATGAACACGGCCTTCACCGGGTCGACGCCGTCCGGCACCAGGTCGGCCGGCAGGTCCAGCGCGTCGGCCTGCACGAAGGTGACGAGGTCCTCGTCCAGGCCGCGCTCGCGCGCCTGCCCCAGCATCGCCGGCTCGCTGTCCACGGCGATCACGTGGCCGGCCACGTCGGCCAGGATCTCGGTGAAGCGGCCCGTGCCGCAGGCCAGTTCCAGCACCGTCATGCCTTCCACCAGGCCGGCGACGCCGTCGGCCACTTCCTCGAGGTCTTCGCTGCGCTCCTCGTCTTCCTCGATGGCGTCGTAGTCCGCCGCGATGGCGGCGTAGTAGCGGGCGACGGCGTCGCGGTCCTTGTCGATCGAATCAGTCATTGCTTGCTTCTTTATAGCTCATAGGTTTCGCTGCTGCCGCGCATCGCGGCCTCGACCATCTTGCGGTTGAGGGTCGGCGCCAGCAGCTCGATGAAGGTGTACACATAGCTGCGCAGGTAGGCGCCATGCTTGACGGCCACCCGCGAGACGTTCATGCCGAACAGCTGGCCGACGGGGATGGCGCGCAGGTTACGGTCGCGCTCCGGGTCGAAGGCCATGCCGGCGATGATGCCGATGCCCATGCCCAGCTCCACATAGGTCTTGATGACGTCGGCATCGATCGCTTCCAGCAGCACGTCCGGCTTCAGGTGGCGCAGCTCGAACGCATGGTCCACCTTGCTGCGGCCGGCGAAGGCGGCATCGTACGTGATCAGGGGATATTCGGCGATCTCTTCCAGCGAAATGGCCTTCGACCGGGTCAGCGGATGCTCGTGCGGCACCACCAGCACGTGTTCCCACTGGTAGCACGGCAGCGTGATCAGGCCCTCGACGGCGGCGATCGACTCGGTCGCGATGGCCAGGTCGGCCTGGTCGTTCTTGACCATGTCGGCGATCTGGCGCGGATTGCCCTGCAGGAGCGACAGGCGCACCTTGGGGAAGCGCTGCATGAAGGCCTGCACCACCTTCGGCAGCATGTAGCGCGCCTGGGTGTGCGTCGTGGCGATGGTGAAGCTGCCGCTGTCCTGGGCCGCGTATTCCTTGCCGATGCGCTTGAGGCTGTCGATCTCCTGCATGATCAGCTCGACCGAGTTCAGCACGAGGCGGCCCGGTTCCGTCAGCCCGCGGATGCGCTTGCCGTGGCGCGTGAAGATATCGACGCCGAGCTCTTCCTCCAGCTCGATGATGGCCTTGGAAACACCCGGTTGCGAGGTGAACAGCGCCTTGGCGGCGTCGGTCAGGTTGAAATTCTGGCGGACCGCTTCACGTACGAAGCGTAATTGGTGAAGGTTCATTTTGTCTGGTTATCAATCCCTGACCAGCATTTTACAAGCTTGCTTATGCCGCAGGCTCATATAAGCAAATAAATTCTCGGTAGTTTGGAATAAAGCGTCATTTTATTAATATTCCGGGTAGTTTGGGTCAGGACTTGGCCCGCCCCCACAGGAACGACCCAGGAATCGCCATGTATCGCTACGACCAGTACGACCACCTCATCGTCCGCGAACGCATCGCCCAGTACCGCGACCAGGTACGGCGCCGCCTCGCCGACGAGCTGACGGAAGAAGAATTCCTGCCGCTGCGCCTGCAGAACGGCCTGTACCTGCAGCGCCATGCCTACATGCTGCGCATCGCGGTACCGTACGGCCTGCTGTCGACGGCGCAGATGCGCATGTTCGCCCACATCGCCCGCACCTACGACCGCGGTTACGGCCACTTCACCACGCGCCAGAACATCCAGTTCAACTGGATCGAGCTGGAGCAGACCCCGGACATCCTGACGGACCTGGCCTCGGTCGAAATGCACGCGATCCAGACCTCGGGCAATTGCATCCGCAACATCACGACCGACGAATACGCGGGCACCGCGGCCGACGAGCTCGTCGACCCGCGCCCGTTCGCCGAGATCCTGCGCCAGTGGAGCACCTTCCACCCCGAGTTCATCGCGCTGCCGCGCAAGTTCAAGATCGCCATCAACGGCGCCGTCGAGGACCGCGCCGCCATCGCCGTGCACGACATCGGCCTGACCGCCGTCCGCAACGCGGCGGGCGAAGTCGGCTTCAAGTTCATGGTCGGCGGCGGCATGGGCCGCACCCCGATCCTGGGCAGCGTCATCAACGAATTCGTGCACTGGAGCGACCTGCTGACCTATACGGAAGCGGTCATGCGCGTGTACAACCAGTTCGGCCGCCGCGACAACAAGTACAAGGCCCGCATCAAGATCCTGGTCAAGGCCGTGGGCGCCGAGGAATTCGCGCGCATGGTCGAGCAGGAATTTGCCGACCTCAAGGGCGGCCCGGAAACGCTGACCCAGGAGGAACTGGACCGCGTGGCCGTCTGGTTCAATCCGAAGCCGTACAAGACGCTGGCGGCCGTCGATCCGCTTTCCGGCCACGCCGGCGACCGCGCCTTCGCCAACTGGCTGCAGCGCAACGTCAAGCCGCACAAGGTGCCGGGCTATGCCTCGGTCGTGCTGTCGCTCAAGAAGACCGGCGTGCCGCCGGGCGACGCCTCGGCCGACCAGATGGACGCCGTCGCCGACTTGGCCGACCGCTACAGCTTCGGCGAACTGCGCGTGACGCACGAGCAGAACCTGGTGCTGGCCGACGTCGAGCAGTCGCAGCTGTACGAAGTGTGGCAGCAGGCCAGGGCGCACGGCATGGCCACGCCGAACATCGGTCTCCTGACCGACATCATTTCCTGCCCGGGCGGCGACTACTGCTCGCTGGCAAACGCGAAATCGATTCCGATCGCGGCCGCCATCGCCCAGCGCTTCGACGACCTCGACTACCAGCACGACATCGGCGACATCGAACTGAACATTTCCGGCTGCATCAATGCCTGCGGCCACCACCACGTGGGCCACATCGGCATCCTCGGCGTCGACAAGGACGGTTCCGAGTGGTACCAGGTGTCGATCGGCGGCGCCCAGGGCAACCAATCCGCGATCGGCAAGATCATCGGCCCGTCGTTCTCGGCACCGCAGATGCCGGAAGTCGTGCAGCGCCTGCTGGATGTCTATGTGCGCGAACGCGTCGAGGGCGAGCGCTTTGTCGACGTGGCGCAGCGCCTGGGCATCGCGCCGTTCAAGGAACACGTGTACGCCACGCCGATCGTGATCGAAGCAACCGCCGGAGAAGAGCAGCATGCTTAATCAGCACCCACACATCATCAAGGGCCGCGACGTCGTCGCCGACGACTGGAGCGTGCTGACGCTCGACGAGGGCCAGACCGCGGAATCGGTCGAGGTCCCGGCCGGCAAGATCATCGTTCCCCTGGCCGTCTGGCAAGCCCAGCGCGAGCAATTGCTGCAGCGCGCCGACATCGGCATCTGGTTCGCCCCGGACGAGCTGGCCCATACCGTCAAGGACGACCTCGGCCGGTTCGGCGTGGTCGCCGTCAGCTTCCCGAAATTCACGGACGGGCGCGGCTATTCGATCGCCTACAACCTGCGCCGGCGTCTCGGCTACCAGGGCGAGCTGCGCGCCATCGGCGACGTGCTGCGCGACCAGCTGTTCCAGATGCAGCGCTGCGGCTTCGACGCCTATGCGACGCGCCCGGACCGCGACATCCACGAGGCGCTCAAGGGCCTGACGGTGTTCTCGCAGACCTACCAGGCCTCCGTCGACACGCCGCTGCCCCTGTTCCGCCGGGCCCAGCGCGGCGTGGACGCCGGCGCCGCCGTCCAGGACCGGCCATGAGCGACTTGCGCACGCGCGTGGCCGCGACCCGCGCCATCCTGGAACGCATCGCCGCCGAGTTCTCGCCCGCCACCTTCGCCTCCAGCCTGGCCGCCGAGGACATGGTCTTGACCGACCTGATCCTGAAGGCGGGCCTGCCGATCTCCATCTTTTCGCTGGAGACGGGCCGCCTGCATGCGGAAACGCTGGCGGTGCTGGACAAGGTCAAGGAACGCTACGGCCACGAGATCGCGCTCTACCGCCCGCAGCCGGCGCTGGTCGACGAGTACGTCGGCAAGAACGGCCTGAACGCCTTCTACGACAGCGTCGAGCTGCGCAAGGGCTGCTGCTGGGTGCGCAAGGTCGAGCCGCTGGGCCGCGCCCTGGCGGGCAAGAAAGCCTGGATCACGGGCCAGCGCCGCGCCCAGTCGAGCACGCGCGCCGAGCTGGCCGTGCAGGAACACGATGCCGCCCACGGCATGGAGAAGTTCAATCCGCTGGCCGACTGGTCGGAAGAAGACGTATGGAACTACATCCGCGCCGAAGGCGTGCCCTACAACGCCCTGCACGACCGCGGCTATCCGTCGATCGGCTGCGAACCCTGCACCCGCGCGATCCAGCCGGGCGAAGACGTGCGCGCCGGACGCTGGTGGTGGGAAAACCCGGAATCGAAGGAATGCGGACTGCACCTCGTGGACGGCAAACTCATCCGTATCAAATCCGTGGCCGCCTGACGCGGCCGCACACAGACAGGCAAGCCCCATGACGACTATCACTGACAACCCGGACACGCTGCGCGACGATCATCTGCGTGATGCGCATTTGCGTGACATGAACGCGCGCCATCTCGACGCCCTGGAATCCGAAGCGATCCACATCCTGCGCGAGGTGGCGGCCGAATGCACGAATCCGGCGCTGCTGTTCTCGGGCGGCAAGGACTCGGTGGTGCTGCTGCGCCTTGCCGAGAAGGCCTTCCGCCCCGGCAAGTTCCCCTTCCCCCTCGTGCACATCGACACGGGCCACAACTTCGATGAAGTGATCGCCTTTCGCGACGCCCGCGTCGCCGAGCTGGGCGAACGCCTGATCGTCGGCTCCGTCGAGGAATCGATCCGCAAGGGCACCGTACGCCTGCGCAATCCGCAGACGGACTCGCGCAATGCCGCCCAGGCGGTGACGCTGCTGGAAACCATCTCCGAGCACGGCTTCGACGCCTGCATCGGCGGCGCCCGCCGCGACGAGGAAAAGGCGCGCGCCAAGGAACGCATCTTCTCCTTCCGCGACGAATTCGGCCAGTGGGACCCGAAGGCCCAGCGCCCCGAGCTGTGGGACTTGTATAACACCCGCGTGCACCCGGGCGAGAACATGCGCGTGTTCCCGATCTCGAACTGGACCGAGCTGGACGTCTGGCAGTACATCGCCCGCGAAGGGCTGGCCCTGCCCTCGATCTATTTCGCCCACGAACGCGAGGTCATCCCGCGCAACGGCCTGCTGGTGCCGCTGACCCCGCTGACCCCGGC
This sequence comes from Massilia sp. YIM B02763, assembly GCF_030412015.1. Classification (GTDB taxonomy): domain Bacteria; phylum Pseudomonadota; class Gammaproteobacteria; order Burkholderiales; family Burkholderiaceae_D; genus Telluria. The sequence continues at coordinate 289,742 of NZ_JASNRD010000002.1, forward strand.
GCGCGAAGGCGAACAGGTCGAGACCCGGACCGTGCGCTTCCGTACCGTCGGCGACATCTCCTGCACCTGCCCGGTGGCGTCCGACGCATCGACGGTCGGCGCCATCATCGCCGAGACGGCGATCACGCAGGTGACGGAACGCGGCGCGACCCGGATGGACGACCAGACCTCGGAAGCGTCGATGGAAAAACGCAAGAAGCAAGGATATTTCTGATGAACGCCCCTACTCCACGATTCGGCCAGCACGACGGCCAGCACGACGGCCAGGCCAGCCTGCTGCGCTTCATCACCGCCGGTTCCGTCGACGACGGCAAGAGCACGCTGATCGGCCGCCTGCTGTACGACAGCAAGGGCATCTTCGCCGACCAGCTGGCCGCCGTGTCGCGCTCGAAGCACAAGCGCACCGTGGGCGACACCATCGACCTGTCGCTGCTGACGGACGGCCTGGAGGCCGAACGCGAACAAGGCATCACGATCGACGTCGCCTACCGCTACTTCGCCACCCCGAAGCGCAAGTTCATCATCGCCGACACGCCGGGCCACGAGCAGTACACCCGCAACATGGTGACGGGCGCCTCCACCGCGGATGCCGTCATCATCCTCGTCGACGTGTCGAAGGTAAAGCTGAACGAGGACGGCAGCGTCGAGCTGCTGACGCAGACCAAGCGCCACTCGACCATCGCCAGGCTGCTGCAGATCGAGCACGTGATCGTGGCCGTCAACAAGATGGACCTGGTGAACTACGACCGCGGCGTGTACGACCGCATCGTGGCCGCCTACGGCGCATTCGCGCAGAGCCTGGGCCTGACCGACATCACGGCGATCCCCCTGTCGGCGCTGGCCGGCGACAACGTCGTCGACAAGAGCGAGAACATGGCCTGGTACGAAGGCCCGACGCTGATCGAGCTGCTGGAAGGCCTGTCCGTCTACGACGAGGCGCACGCCGCGCCGTTCCGCTTCCCCGTGCAGCTGGTGGCGCGCCACAACGGCCACGAAGCCAACGACTTCCGCGGCTACATGGGGCGCGTGGAATCGGGCAAGGTCGCCGTCGGCGACAAGCTCGTCGTCCAACCGTCCGGCCATGGCGCCACCGTCAAGGAGATCCTGACCTTCGACGGTCCGCTGCGGGAGGCCGTCGCCGGCCAGTCGATCACGCTGCTGCTGGACGAATACGTGGACATCTCGCGGGGCGACGTGCTCGCGGGCGCGGCCCATCCGGCCACGCTGCTCAAGCAGGTGGACGCGGACGTGTGCTGGATGGCCGACGAGCCGCTCGACCCGCGCCGCAAGTACTGGATCAAGCACGGCACGCGCCAGACCATGGCCAAGGTGACGGGCGTGGACAGCATCCTGGACGTCAATACCCAGCAACGCCGGACGCCGGACAACGCGGCGGAAGGACTCAAGCTGAACGACATCGCGCGCATCAAGCTCACCGTGCAGCAGCCGCTGGCGGCCGATGCCTACGACGCCATCCGCGCCACGGGCGCCTTCATCCTCATCGATGAAGTTACCCACCAGACCGTTGCCGCAGGTATGATTCGTCTTTAACGCAATCGAACGAAGGGGATGTATGTCGGCGCTGGGGAAAGTGTATTTGATCGGAGCCGGACCCGGCGCGGCTGACCTCATCACCGTACGCGGCGCGCGCCTGCTCGCCGAAGCCGAGGTCGTGCTGTACGACGCGCTCGTCACCCCCGAGATGCTGGCGCTGTGCCCGCAGGCCGAGTTGATCTCGGTGGGCAAGCGCTCCGGCCAGCGCTCGACGGCGCAGACCGTCATCAACCAGCAGCTGGTCGACTGCGCGCGCCGCTACGCGCGCGTGGTGCGCCTGAAAGGCGGCGACCCCATGCTGTTCGGCCGCGCCGACGAGGAATTGCGGGCGCTGGAAGCGGAAGGCATCGCCGTCGACATCGTCCCTGGCATCACCACGGCCGTCGCCGCGGCGGCCGCCACCCGGCAGCCGCTCACCAAGCGCGGCGTGGCGCGCAGCGTCGCCTTCTTCACGTCCAGCACGGCGCCCGACCAGCCGGACCATCCGGCCTTGCCCGAAACCGACACCCTGGTGCAGTACATGGGCGGCCGCGAAGCCGCCGCCACCGCCGAGCGCCTGCTGGCCGAAGGCCGCCGCCCGGACCTGCCCGTCGTCGTGGTGGAAAACTGCAGCCGCCCGGACCAGCGCATCCTGCGCCTGACGCTGTCGACCCTCGCCCACGGCCTCGAGATGGCGCACGGGCCCGTGCTGGTGATGATCGGCGAAGCCTTGCAGCGGCGGCCGCAGCAGCCGATCGACTGACCAGGAACTGGCCAGTCGATCGCCCCTGCGAAGGCAGGGGCCCAATTTACTGCACGAAGTACCGCCGCGCGCGCAGCACCCGCTCGATCAACCCCAGTGGATGAAGTCGATGCCGTTCTGGATGCTGCCGACGATCTGTGCCTGGTTCTCCGCGCTCTGGCTGAAGTCGACCAGCACCTGGGCGCGGTCGACGTGTTTCATCGCATCCAGCCAGAAGGCGTAGCCGCTGGCATCCGGCGCGCGGTGCAGCACGTTCTGGTAGACCGCGTCCAGGAACTGCGTGTCGCTCGTGTTGGCGCCGTACAGCTTGGCGAACTCGGCGCTGTTCACGAAGGCCTGGGCTGCCTCGTGCAGGCTGTGCCCCGTATCGAGGGCATCGATCCAGAACCCCAGGCCGGTCTCGTCCGGTGCGCGGTCGAACGCGGCCTGGTACAGGCGATAGGCGTCCCCCGCATGGCCGTCGATGTCCAGCGCGACCATCTTGTCGCCGAACTGCAGGCGCTCGACGTTGTTGAGCGTCATGCTGGTGCCCGTTCCCTTGACGACGACGTCGTCGCCGTTCTTGACGATCGCATAGCTCGCGCGCGCGCCGGCCACCATCACCGTGTCGTGGCTCGTGTCTTCCGTCCACTTGGTGAATTCGATGCCGTTCTTGATGCTCGACGCGACCTGGGCCCGGTTTTCCGTGCTCTGGCTGAAGTCGACCAGGATCTGGGCACGATCGACGTGCTTCAGCGCGTCCAGCCAGAAGGCGTAGCCGCTGGCATCCGGCGTACGGTGCAGCACGTTCTGGTAGACCGCCTGCAGGAACTGGGCGTCGCTCGTGTTGGCGCCGTACAGCTTGACGAATTCCGTGCTGTTCACGAACGCCTGGGCCGCCTCGTGCAGGCCGTGCCCCGTATCGAGGGCGTTGATCCAGAATCCGAGTCCCGTCTTGTCCGGGCTGCGGTTGAACGCGGCCTGGTACAGGCGGTAGGCGTCGCCGGCGTTGCCTTCGGTATCCAGTGCGAGCGACTGGTCGCCGAACTGGATGCGCTCGACGTTGCTGAGGGTCGTGCTGGTGCCCGAGCCGTTCGAGACGACGACCTTGTCGCCGTTCTTCGCCACGGTGTAGGCGCCGTGGGCGCCGCCGTAGATCACGGTGTCGATGCCGGCCGCGCCCTTCACCGCCGCGGCACCCGAGGGCGCGACCAGCTGCGCATGGCTGGCGGAAACACTGGCCACCATCTCGATCGGCGCGGACGAGGATGGCGTGCTCGTGACCGGCGTGCTCGTGACCGGCGCGCTCGTCACCGGCGTGCTCGTGACTGGGGCGCTCGTGACCGGCGCGCTCGTGACTGGCGCGCTGGTCGCGGGCGCCGGCGCCGCGGTGACGGGTGCCGTCGTCACCGGCGTGCCCGGCGCGGATATGCCGCTCGCGCCGCCGTACTGGCCGGCGCCGCCTCCGGACGCCGCGCCCGTGCTGCCGGGCAGCACCCGCACTTCGATGCTGGCCTGGCCGTCGTCGCCCATGTCGACCCAGGCCGCCGCGAAGCCGCCACCGGCCAGCGCCGTGACATCCGGGCTGGTCTGCTCGCCGGCGCGCAGCTGGTTCAGTGAAAACTCCTCCAGGTCGACCGGGTTGCCGTCGGCGCCGAAGCGGCGGCCGTAGACGCCGTTGCCGGCGCCGTCGTCGCCCTGCCAGGCGACCAGGAAGCCGCCGTCGGACAGCGCCGTGACGGCGGCGTCGAAGCGGCCGCCGCCGGAGGCGACGTTGGCCTGCACCATGCCGTCCTGCGGCCGGCCGGCGGCGTCGAAGCGCTGGAAGAAGATGTCGCTGATCGAGAAGCCGCGCTGGTCGTTGTAGTAGCTGTCCCAGGCCACGACGAAGCCGCCGCCGGCCAGCGCCGTCACGTGCGGCAGCGGAGCCACGGTGGTGTAGCTGGCCGCGTAGCCGTCGCCGCTGGCCAGGAACACGGCGCCCCCCTTCAGCGCGGCGTACACGTTACCGTCGTTCATCTCGCCCCAGGACACGACCCAGCCGCCGCTCGGCAGCGCCGCGATGCTCGGGCTGTAGGCCGAGCCCAGCATGCCGACGTCCTGCTGGGTGCCGACGAGCGCGCCGTCGCCGCCCACCTGCTGCACGTGCGTCATGCCACCGCTGCGCCAAGCCAGCGCGACGCTGCCGTCCGACAAGGCGGCCAGCGACGGCATGGCGGCGTCGCCCGCCGCGCCGGCGTCGATCACGCGCTCCGGTCCGGCGCTGCCGTTCGCTTCCACCACCCGGTAGGCGATCTTGTCGGCGCCACCATTGCTCACCGCATAGGCGACGATGAAGCGGCCGCCCGCCAGCGCGGCCACGGCCGGCTGGCCCTCGACTGTGGCGTCGCCGTCCGCCGTCAGCGCGAACGCGCCGCCCAGCGCCTTGCCGCCGGCATCGCGCAGCTGCGCCCACAGGCCGTAGCCGGCGCCGCCGGCCACCTTGTCCACGCCCTGCCAGACGGCGACGATGCCGCCCGTCGACAGGGTCGCCAGGGCCGGGTTGGCGCTGTAGCTGCCGCTGGCCACGCCCAGCTTGGATTCGTTGGACAGGCCGGGCAGCGAATCCGTGTTGCCGTCCTCGATCGTGTAGTTCAGCGTGCGCGTCACGCCGGCCGTGCTGTTCAGCGGCTTGCCGGTGGCGGCATCGATCTGGTAGCGGTCGTAATAGTGGATCGTCACCGACGCGGCCAGGCCGGTCTCCGGGATCCGGGCAGGATCGGCCACCACCAGGCGCGCGCTGGTGTCCACCAGCGGGTCGTAGGCGATCGAGAACAGGCCGGAGACGGACTGGCTGTCGATCACCCAGCGCCCGCCGACTTGCGAACCGGTGTCGACGGCGGACAGCACGTCGACCACGTCGCCCGCGCCCATCGTCGAGAACACGGTGTCGTTGGCGCCCTGCAAGCCGACCGGCTGCGTGTCGGGCACGACCGTGGCATTCTCCGCGACGATGCTGCCGTCGGCCAGCTTGTAGCGGGCCGTGAAGCCGTCCGGGGTCACCGAGTCGCCGGCCTGCTTGTCCTGGAAGCGCCACAACGTGCCGGCGGCGGCGACGTAGGCGCCCTGTCCGTCGACGGGAATGGTGTACGTGGTCCAGGTCTTGCCGGCGTCGAGGCTGTACTGGAGGTCGCCGCGGGAGGCTTGCTGGTTCAGCAGGCTGGACGCGTCGAATGCGACCTGGAGAACGTTCCAGTTCGCGCCGCCGGCCGGCATGGAAGTCCCGGCATAGCTCCAGGCATAGCTGGTCGAGCCCGGGCGGACATAGAAAAGAGACGAAGGGGTAGGCATGGGATGGTCGTTCGCAAGGGCGCTGGCGGCGGCGCGGGCGCGCAGCCGCATGGATGACCACCATGATTCCTTACAGAAACTGCGAATGCAACCAGGAAATTACTTTTCGTACGGCAATATCGCTAAAAACCAACGAAACATTTCTATGAGATCAACTGTATTGGCAGATAAAAATGCATCTGATGCAACACAGTTAACGAACGAAGTAGACGATCGGACCAGTCCGCCGGGGACTGGCCGCGAGCGGTCAGGAGGCAGCGGCGCTGCAGTAGGCGGCCATGGCGGCCAGCACGGAAGGGTCTTCGCCGACGGCGGGCACGGTGGCGAAACGGATATCGGGGTAGGAGGCGCGCAGCTCGTCCACCAGCTGCGGCAGGTCGCGCAGCAGGTGCCCGCCCTGCCCCAGGAACACGGGCACGATGGTGACCTCGCGCACGCCGGCGCCGAGCTGGGCGACCGCGTCGGGCAGGCTCGGCGTCATCAGTTCGAGGAAGGCCAGCGCGACGGCGCAATCGGGGCGTTGCGCGGCGGTGAGCTCGCGCAGGCGCTGGAACGGCGCCGCCCAGCCGGGCGCGCGGGCGCCGTGGGCGAACAGCACCAGCGCCCTGGCTTTGTCCTTTTCCTTGTTGTGGTCCATGGTGAACTCCATCAATGCCGCTCCACCCAGCGCAGCGCGCCGATCGCCAGCATCAGGAACAGCAGGCTCGGCGCCACGGCCGTCAGGAAGGCCGGCCAGGTCGACAGCATGCCGATGTGCGAGAACAGCGCGTTGATGAGCAGGAAGCTGACGCCGATCATGATGCCGACGAAGATCTTGAGGCTGATCCCGCCGCTGCGCGTATGCAGGTAACCGAACGGCAGCGCCAGCGCCATCAGCACGAAGATCGACAGCGGATCGACCAGCTTCTTCCAGAACGCGATCTTGAAGCGTTCCGTCTCCTGGCGGTTCTCGGCCAGGTGGCGCGTGTACACGGCCAGCTCGTTGGCCGACATGCGTTCCGGATCCGAGCGCGACACCGACAGGATCTTCGGCGTGATCTCCGAGACCAGGTCGAGGTGCGCCAGCTTGCGCGTGGCGACGGCCGAGGTGTCCTGGCCGAAGGTGCTCTGGATGGTCTGGCCGCGCGGCGCCGGCGCGCCCGGCACCGGCAGCGTGCGGCTGTTGGTGAACAGCGTCTCGGTGACGTCGTCGAGGCGCCAGGTGCCGTTGCCGCTGAAGCTGGCGCCGGCCGCCGTGATCAGGGAACGCATGCGCATATTGGTGTCGAACTCGTACAGGCGCACGTCGACCAGGCGGCCGTCCGGGCGGATCTGGCGGGCGTTGAAGAAGCGCGAGCCGGTCACGGGGCCGCGCGGGCCGCCGCTGTGCACGGTATCCTTGGTCCACATGCCGGAGCGGAATTCGGCCGACAGCGTGGCGCCCTTGGCGGACAGGCGCACGCGCTCGGCCAGCGGCGCCGTGCGCGGTGTGATCAGTTCGCCGAAGATGAAGGTGATGACGACGAACATGATGCCGATCTTGGCCAGCATGGCGGCCGCCATCCGGGTCGACATCGAGGACGCGCGCATGATCGTGAATTCCGAACTCTGGGCGAATTGCGCCAGCGTATAGATGGTGCCGATCAGCGCGGCCACCGGCATCACCTCGTACACGTGGCCGGGCACCAGCAGCAGCACGTACAGCACCGCGTGCTGCATCATGTAGCCGCCCTTGCCCACCGCGGGCAGCTCGCTGGTCAGGTCCATGAAGGCGATCAGGCCCAGCAGGGCGACCAGCACGAACACCACGGCCTGCGAGATATTGACCAGGAAATAGCGTTGCAGGATCTTCATTGCGCGCCCTCCTGCGCCGCGCCGCTGGAGAGCAGGCGCCGGCGCTTGTAGGCGCTCCACAGCGTGGCCGGATGCCAGCGGTGGTTCACGTTCAGGCGCCACGCGAACAGCACGATCACGGTCACGAGGGCGAACAGGTGCAAGGGCCACCAGGCCATCGCGAACGACAGCTTTTCCTGCTTGACGCTGTTCTCGAACAGCTTGGTCAGGTTGTTATAGGTGAAGAAGATCAGCAAGGCGAGGATCAGGTTGGCGGAGCTGCCGGCGCGCGGGTTCACGAAGCCGAGCGGGATCGCGAGCAGCATCAGCACGACGCAGGTGATCGGGGCCGAGACGCGGTACACCATCTCGGCATCGGCGAAGCGGTTGTTCCTGGCCGCCAGCAGCACGGCCGTCGGCATCGCGGCGGCCGGCGTGTCGGCGTCCAGCGTCGCCGGCACCGAACTGTTCACGCGCATGCGGTAGCGCTCGAATTCCATCGACTGGAAATCGGCCTGGCCGGGGTGGCCCAGGTAGCGCCGGCCGTTCCTGAGGACCAGGTACTGCCCACCCTTGCCGTCCGGTTCGATCACGCCTTCCTTGGCGACGACGACGGAATTGCCGTTCTGCTCGACGCTGTTGACGAACACGTTCTGCACAACGGTGGAGCCGCCCGTGCTGCCCTCGACGAAGAACACGCGGTTGGCCGAGGTCGATTCACGGAACTGGCCCGGCGCCACGCGCTTCAGGTCCTCGCGCTTTTCGAAGCGCTGGATGTATTCGACGCTCTTGCTCTTGGCCCAGGGCGTGGCGTAGAACGCCAGCAAGCCCACCGCGACCACCACCGGCAGGCCGGCCGTCAGCACGGGCGCGATCCAGCGCGCCAGCGACTGGCCGGTGGCGAACCACACCACCATTTCCGAGTCGCGGTAGCTGCGCGTGATCGTCATGATCACGGCGATAAAGCTGGTCAGGAGGAGGATGGTTGGCAGATAATTCAGCACGGAAAAACCGATCAGCGCCAGCACGTCGCTCGATGCGACCTTGCCGCCTGCGGCCTTGCCGAGGATGGAGATCAGGGTCCAGGTGACGAAGATCGAGAACAGGACGGTGAAGGTGGCGCCGGCCACGCTGGCCAATTCACGCTGTAGGGCGCGTCGGAAAATCATTCGATAGTTATAATTGCAGGTTAGGCAGTACGCGTCGCAAACACGAAACGGAGAATCAAATGGACTTTAGCATAAAAGCATTCGACACAAAAAACACGCTGGCCGCAGCCAAATCGGGCTGCGTCGCGGTCGCGGTGTACGAAAACAAGAAACTGTCGGAGGCAGCGAAAGCCCTCGATGCGAGCGGCGAGATCGCTGCCGCCGTCAAGTCGGGTGACATCTCCGGCAAGCCCGGCTCGACCCTGCTGCTGCGCGGCGTGGCCGGCGTGACCGCGGCGCGCGTGCTGCTGGTCGGCATGGGCGCCGATGAAGTCGCCACCGAGAAGACCCTGGCTACCGCCGTGTCCGCCACGCTGAAGGTGTTCGCTTCGCTGGGCGCGCAGGATGCCATTATCGCATTCCCGCTGGAGAATGTGAAAGGCCGCGACGCCGCCTGGGGCGTGCGCGCCATCGTCGTCGCCGCCAACGAAGCGGAGTTCAGCACCGACGGCCAGAAGAGCAAGAAGGACCCGGCCCTCGCCGGCGTGCGCAAGCTGGCCATTGCAGTGGCTCAAACGACGCCGCAACTGAAGACCGTGCTGGCGCAATCGATCGCCATCGCCAACGGCATGAACCTGACCAAGGAACTGGGCAACCTGTCGCCGAACGTCTGCACCCCGACCTACCTCGCCAACACGGCCAAGAAGCTGGCCGCCGACTTCGGCTTCGACGTCGAAGTCCTGGAGCGCAAGCAGCTCGAGGCGCTCAAGATGGGCAGCTTCCTGTCCGTCACCCGCGGCAGCGAGGAACCGCCGAAGTTCATCGTCCTGAAGCACAACGGCGGCAAGAAGAACGACGCGCCAGTGGTCCTGGTCGGCAAGGGCATCACCTTCGACACGGGCGGCATCTCGCTCAAGCCGGGTCCCGGCATGGACGAGATGAAATACGATATGTGCGGCGCCGGCTCGGTGCTGGGCACCTTCCGCGCGATCGGCGAGATGGGCCTGAAGCTGAACGTGGTCGGCATCGTCGCCGCCTGCGAGAACATGCCGTCGGGCCGCGCCACCAAGCCGGGCGACATCGTCACCGCGATGAACGGCACCACCATCGAGATCCTGAATACGGACGCCGAAGGCCGCCTGATCCTGTGCGACGCGCTGACCTACGCCGAGCGCTTCAAGCCGGCCGCCGTGGTCGACATCGCCACGCTGACGGGCGCCGTCATCGTCTCGCTGGGCCACCACAACTCGGGCATCTTCACCCGCCACGACGACGCCCACGACGCGCTGGCCGAGGAACTGCTGGACGCCGGCAAGCAGGCGGGCGACACCGCCTGGCGCCTGCCGATCGGCGAGCAGTACAACGAGCAGCTGAAGTCGAACTTCGCCGACCTGGCCAATATCGGCACCCCGGGCGGCGCCTCGATCACGGCGGCCTGCTTCCTGGAGAACTTTACCCGCAACTACACCTGGGCCCACGTCGACATCGCCGGCACGGCCTGGAAGAGCGGCGCGGCGAAGGGCGCCACCGGCCGTCCGGTGCCCCTGCTGACCACCTTCCTGATGAACCGCGTGTGATCGCCCTGCCCCGCGCGCCGGGGCATCGCATGAAAAACGGACGCCGCGGCGTCCGTTTTTCGTTGGGGTGCCGGAACCTCAGAACACCACGTTGCCGGACCCCGCCTGCGCGGCGGTCTCGCCGGACACGGCTTCGGACGGACGCATCAGCACGGTGAGGATGGCCGGATAGGAAAAGCCGGCGCCGGAGCGGCGGTCGACGTAGTAGCCGAGGCCGGCGCTGATGACGGTGTTGCCGATCAGCTTGTCGGTATCGAAGCGCGAGCGCACCTCTTCGCGCGCGGCGACGCCCTGGCGGCGGCAATCGATGCGCAGCGGCTCGCTGCTGCGGTCGACCGTCACGCGGCCCGGCGCCACCACGAACCAGCGTCCGGCATCGTTTTCCAGCACGCAGCCGACGCCGGCCAGCTCGCGGTTGTCGAGGATGGCATGGACTTCCAGCTGCTGCTGGGGAGAATCGCTGAGCGTCGCGCAGCCGCCGGCCAGGGCCGCCAAGGCCGCCATGCAGGCGCTACGAAGAAGAATCTGGGACATGTCTATCGGGAACGTGTAAAACGGTTCCTCGTTTACGGCAGGATCGCTGCGAACATGAGAGGCGAATGCAAGCGGCGGGAAGCGGCGGGAAGCGACGCCACCCGCACGGGCCGCCGGGATCGCCGGGGCCGCCGCGCGGACAGATGGGAAACGCTTCAGGCCTGGTCGGCCGGCGCAAAACGGGGAACGGGCTCGCCGCCGCCCTCGGGCGCGACCATCTCGAAAAAGGCGTCCCTGGGTCGCACCCAGGTCCTGCCGTCCTGCCCACGATACACGATCACGGGCGTATGGTCCGCCTCGAGCATGGCGTCGCACACCAGCTCATAGATGCCGCCCTTGTAGTGGCGGTAGCGCATCAGACCTTTTCTTCGGTCGCGGCGCGGCTTTTCTTCTTCAGGCCCTGGATGACCTTGACGATGCCCTCGATGCCCGCGTTGTCGTCGAGCTCGCTGAATGCGTCCAGCACCTCATTGAGCACACGATTGCGCACGGCCGCTTCGTCCGCCAACATCTTTTGCGGCTGGCCGTCGGCCTGGGCCGCTTTTTGCGGCGCTTCGGCGGCGGCTTTCTGGCCATGGGCCAGCGCGGCTTGCCAGATCAGCCAGCGACGCTGGGTCTCGTACACCAGATATTCTTCCGGCTTGTCTTCACGACGCCGGACAATGTGGCCATCGCGTGCGGCCCATGCTTCAAATGCTTGGCGCATTGTTGTCCTTTACTAAAGCTGGTGCAAATCCTGCTGCGGATCCGCGATCGTTACACACTGCCGCATGCCGGTCGGCAGTACCGGCCTGGGCAACCCATCGAAAACCTGTTGCCAGGTTTATGCAAAGCAAGGAATCAAACTCGAACTCTTGATCCCTGGGAAATATGCCAATAGTACAAGGTAAGTTGGCCTACTGCAATTTTTTTCTGCCGAGAAGGAAACAATACGTAAACGCCTATTGTATTGCTGCGATTGTTACATATTGTCACAGTTCTGGCCGACTAGCTAGTCCTTGACGTCATTCTTTGATTACCGGGCAATTATTTTACGACATCTTTGTTGCAATTAGAGCAAATCTTATGCAATCGTGCTGAACATGGGCCCCCTTGTCATGTTGCAGTAATTCTATACAGACGGGATACTGCACGGCGCGTGCCGGACGGTCCGGCCCATGAATGAACACGACTATGAAAATTGCTACTTGGAACGTCAACTCGCTGAAGGTGCGCCTGCCGCACCTGCTGCAGTGGTTGGACACCAATCCCGTCGACGTGCTCTGCATCCAAGAGACGAAGTTGACCGACGATAAATTCCCGCTTGCCGAGATCAATGCGGCCGGCTACGAGGTCGCGTTCAGCGGCCAGAAGACCTACAACGGCGTCGCCATCCTGTCGCGCCTGCCGATCGGCGACGTGGTGCGCAACAACCCGCATTACCCGGACGAGCAGCAGCGCCTGCTGGCCGCCACCATCGGCGGCGTGCGCTTCATCTGCGCCTACGTCCCGAACGGCCAGGCGGTCGGCTCGGACAAGTATGCCTACAAGCTGGCCTGGCTGGCGGCGCTGCAGGAATGGGTACGCGCCGAGATGGCGGCCCACCCGCAGTTCGCGATCCTGGGCGACTACAATATCGCGCCGGAAGACCGCGACGTGCACGACCCGGCCGAATGGGCCGGCCAGATCCATTGCTCGGAACCGGAACGCGAGGCGCTGCGCGCGCTGTTCGGCCAGGGCCTGGCCGATGCCTTCCGCCTGTTCGAGCAGCCCGAGAAGCAGTACAGCTGGTGGGATTACCGCCAGATGGCGTTCCGCCGCAACCGCGGCCTGCGCATCGACCACATCCTGCTCTCGCCGGCGCTGGCGCAGCGCTGCACGGCGTGCACGATCGACCGCGAGACGCGCAAGTGGGAACAGCCGTCGGACCACGCGCCGGTGGTCGCCACCCTCGATTGAGCCGGCGGCGGTGGGCAGCGCGTGCCCGCCGCCGCGTCATCCGGCGCGGCCGCCCTCCGCCAGGAACGCGGGGACCCGTTCTCCGTCCATCGGCCGCGCGAACAGGTAGCCCTGCGCATACTGGCAGCCATGCCCGCGCAGCACGTCCAGCTGGCCCGCCGTCTCCACCCCTTCCGCCACCACCGCCATCTGCAGGCTCCCCGCCAGCGCCATGATGGCCGCGACGATGGCCCGGTCCTCGCTGCTGGCCTCGAGGTCGCGCACGAAGGCGCGGTCGATCTTGATCTTGTGCACCGGGAAGCGCTTCAGGTAAGCCAGGCTCGAATAGCCGGTGCCGAAATCGTCGATCGACAGGCGGATGCCCATGGCGTCGATGTGGCCCAGCGTGTCCAGCGTCAGGCCGCCGTGCTGCATCAGCGCCGTCTCGGTGATCTCGAATTCCAGCAGCGCCGGGTCGATCCCGGTCTCGTCGACGATGCGGCGGATCGCCCCGACCAGGCCGCGGTGCATGAACTGGCGCGCCGACAGGTTGATCGCCAGCGGCAGCGGCGGCAGGCCGGCGCGCCGCCAGGCCACCGCCTGTGCGCAGGCGGCCCGGATCACCCATTCGCCCACCGGCACGATCAGGCCGTTCTCTTCGAGGATGGGGATGAACTCGTCCGGCGCCACCATGCCCTGCTCCGGATCGCGCCAGCGCAGCAGCACTTCCAGGCCCCGCACGCGGCCGTCGCAGGTCGCCACGATGGGCTGGTAGACCAGCTGGAATTCCCCGCGCAGCTGGGCGCCGCGCAAGCGCGTCTCCAGCTCGAAACGGCGCTCGGCGGCGCTGTTCATGCGCTCGGCGTAGAACTGGTAGTTGTTGCGCCCGGCCGCCTTGGCCTGGTACATGGCGGTATCTGCCATGCGCATCAGGCCGGCCACGTCGGCGCCGTGGTCCGGGAACAGGCAGATACCGATCGAGGGCGAGATGTGCAGGCCGCGGCCTTCGAACATGACGGGATCGGCCAGCACCTCGATGATCTTCTCGCCGACCAGGCCGCACTGGTCGGCGCCGCGCACGCCCGGCACCAGCACGACGAATTCGTCGCCGCCCAGGCGCGCCACCGTGTCGGCCGCGCGCACCACGCGGCACAGGCGGCGCGCGACTTCCTTCAGCAGGTGGTCGCCGGCCACGTGGCCGAGCGAGTCGTTGATGGTCTTGAAGCGGTCCAGGTCGATGAACATCAGCGCCAGCTTGTGCCCATGGTGGCGCGCGTCGTGCAGCGCGCGCTCGAGCCGCTCGCCCAGCAGCGCGCGGTTGGGCAATCCCGTCAGCGCGTCGTGGTAGGCCATGTGGTGCACGCGCGCCTCGGCCTGGCGCCGCTCGGCGATCTCGGCCTGCAGCTCGGCGGTGCGTTCCTGCACCCGCAGTTCGAGCTCGTCGCGCGCGTAGCGCAGCGCGTCGGCGGCGTCGCGCTGGGCAGTGCGGTCCTCCACCATCCAGATGATGGTGCCCTGGCCGCGCTCGCCGGGATTGACCGCGTAGCCGATCATGCTGACCCACATCGGCCTGCCGTCGCTGCGCACCATCGTGGTCTCGGTCTTGAACGAGCGGCCCTGGCCGAGCGCGGCGTAGGCCTCCAGGCCCAGCGCGCGGAACGCGTCCTCGCTCGCGTACAGCACGCGCGTCGACAGGCCGGAAGCAGTGCCTTGCGGGTAGCCGAACATCGCGGAAAAGCAGCCGTTGTGGCGGCCGATCACGCGGTCGCGCGTGAAGAAGATGGCGATCGACGCATTGGTCATGATCGCCTGCACCTCGGTCAGGGCCTGGCGCGCCTCGGTCACGTCTTCCAGGATCCAGACGGTGCCGGCCTCGCGGTCGAGCGTGTCGACGGCCTTGGCGCGGATGCGGCACCAGATCGTGGTGCCGTCGCGCCGGCGCATCTGCACTTCGGCCTTCTCGAACAGGCGGCCGGCCGCGAGCTCGGAAATCGCCTCGGCCGCGAACGCGTCGTACTCGGCGCGCGAGGCGAACACCTCGGACGGGCTGCGCCCGATCATCTCGCCCGGCGCCAGGCCCAGCATCTCGGCGATGCGCGGATTGCAGGACTTGACCAGGTCCGGCAACGTGACGACGATGCCGACCGGCGCATGCGCCAGCACGGCCGCATGCTCGAGCGCCGTGGCCCCGGGCGCATGGGGCGCCTGGCCCGGGCAGGCCTTGATGCAGGGATCGGGCGCGTCGTGGAACACGAAGGTGGCGCCCTGGATGCCGGCGGCCGCGGGCAAGGGCCGGGCGCGCACTTCCACGGCCAGGTCCCGCCCGGCGCAGTCGAGCAGCGCGTGCCAGCGCCGTTCGCCCGACAGCGAGCGGCGCATCTGGGCCGCGGCCGCGCCGGCCGTGCGGGCGGCGAACAAGGACAGCATGGGCAGCCCTTCGAGCCGGGCGCGGTCCACCCCGACTAGGTCCGCCAGCGCCGCGTTCGCGGCCCATACCATGCCCTGCGCGTCGCAGGCGCAGGCCGGCGCCGCGATCAGCGCCAATGCCTCGGCCACCAAGGCCGGCTTGCTCGTTACCCGATCCATCCCTCGTCCCATGCCGCGGCTTCTGCCGCGGCCTTGTTCGTTTGGAACGAATGATAACTTACAATCAGTTTAATTTATCAAAATGAAAATGAACTTTCCTGGCCGACGCAACACCGCCACGGGAAGGCCTCAGGCATCGCCCGGAACGCGCACCCAGCCTTCCATCAGCACGCGCGCGCTGCGGCTCATCGCGGCCTTGGTGACGATCCAGTCGCCGCCCTCCTGGCGCGCTTCTGCGCCCACGCGCAGGGTGCCGGACGGATGGCCGAAGCGCACGGCGTCGCGGGCGCGGCCGCCCGCCGCCAGGCTGACCAGCGTACCGGGAATCGCCGCGGCGGTGCCGATCGCCACCGCCGCCGTGCCCATCATCGCGTGGTGCAGCTTGCCCATCGAGAGGGCGCGCACCAGCAGGTCGATGTCGCCCGCCTCGATCCGCTTGCCGCTCGACGCCGTATAGCCTGCCGGCGGCGCCACGAAGGCGACCTTGGGCGTGTGCTGGCGCCGCGCCGCCTCCTCGACGTGGGAGATCAGGCCCATGCGCAGCGCGCCGTGGGCGCGGATCGCCTCGAACATCGCCAGCGCCTTCGGATCGGCGTTGATGGCGTCCTGCAGCTCCGTGCCCGTGTAGCCGATGTCGGCCGCATTCACGAAGATGGTCGGGATGCCGGCATTGATCAAGGTGGCCTTGAGCGTGCCGATGCCCGGCACCTCCAGGTCGTCGACCAGGTTCCCGGTCGGGAACATGGCGCCCCCTCCTTCTCCTTCTTCCGCGGCCGGGTCCATGAATTCCAGCCGCACCTCGGCCGCCGGGAAAGTCACGCCGTCGAGCTCGAAGTCGCCCGCCTCCTGGACCTGGCCGTCCGCGATGGGCACGTGGGCGACGATGGTCTTGCCGATGTTCGCCTGCCAGATGCGGACGGCGACGCTGCCGTCCCGCGGGATGCGCTCGGGCGGGATGAAGCCGGCGGCGATGGCGAACGGGCCGATGGCGGCCGACAGGTTGCCGCAGTTGCCGCTCCAGTCGACGAAGGGCTTGTCGATGGCGACCTGGCCGAACAGGTAGTCGACGTCGTGGCCGGGCCGCGTACTCGGCGCCGCGATCACGGTCTTGCTGGTGCTGGACGTGGCGCCGCCCATGCCGTCGATCTGCTTGCCGTAGGGGTCGGGACTGCCGATGACGCGCAGCAGGAAGCGGTCGCGCGCCTCGCCGGGCACTTGCGCGGCCGCGGGCAGGTCCTGCAGGCGGAAGAACACGCCCTTGCTGGTGCCGCCGCGCATGTAGGTGGCGGGGATTTTGATTTGGGGTACGTGGGACATATGGGTTTGCTCCAGTACGTCGTCCCTGCGCAGGCAGGGACCCAATTTCTGCAGGCGCTGCCGGCCTGCGTGCGCATTGGGTCCCTGCCCGCGCAGGGACGACGTTCAAAGGTTATCGGTTCAATCGCACGTCGACAGTTACGCCGCCGCCTTGTTCGACGCCAGGAAATCCTGCGCGAAGCGCTGCAGCACGCCGCCCGCCTCGTAGATCGACACCTCTTCCGCCGTGTCGAGCCGGCACGTCACCGGCACCTCGACCGTCTCGCCGCTCTTGCGGTGGATGACGAGGGTGAGCGTGGCGCGCGGCAGGCGTTCGCCGACCACGTCGAAGGTCTCGCTGCCGTCGATGCCGAGGGTGATGCGCGTGGTACCCGGCTGGAACTCCAGCGGCAGCACGCCCATGCCGACCAGGTTCGTCCGGTGGATGCGCTCGAAGCCCTCGGCCACGATCGCTTCCACGCCGGCCAGGCGCACGCCCTTCGCGGCCCAGTCGCGCGAGGACCCCTGGCCGTAGTCGGCGCCGGCGATCACGATCAGCGGCTGCTTGCGCTCCATATAGGTCTCGATCGCTTCCCACATGCGCGTCACCGTGCCTTCGGGCTCGACCCTTGCCAGCGAACCGGCCAGCACGTGGCCGTCGGCGCCGCGCACCATCTCGTTCTTCAGCGTCGGATTGGCGAACGTGGCGCGCTGCGCCGTCAGGTGGTCGCCGCGGTGCGTCGCATACGAGTTGAAGTCTTCTTCCGGCAAGCCCATCTTCGCCAGGTATTCGCCGGCCGCGCTGTCGGGCAGGATGGCGTTCGACGGCGACAGGTGGTCGGTCGTGATGTTGTCGCCCAGGACGGCGAGCGGGCGCATGCCCGTCAGCGTGCAGGCGCTGGCCAGCGCGCCTTCCCAGTACGGCGGACGGCGGATGTAGGTGCTTTGCGGACGCCAGTCGTACAGCGGCGACACCGCCTCTTCCGCCTGCTCGCGGCGCGCGAACATGATGTCGTAGACCTTGCGGAACTGCTGCGGCTTGACGGCCTGCTCGACCACCGCGTCGATCTCTTCGTCGGTCGGCCAGAGGTCGGCCAGGCGCACCGGATTGCCGGCGCCGTCCAGGCCCAGCACGTCCTTCTCGATGTCGAAGCGGATCGTGCCGGCGATGGCGTAAGCCACGACCAGCGCCGGCGAGGCCAGGAAGGCCTGCTTCGCGTACGGGTGGATGCGGCCGTCGAAGTTGCGGTTGCCGGAGAGGACGGCCGTCGCGTACAGGTCGCGCGCGACGATCTCCTGCTGGATGACGGGGTCGAGCGCGCCCGACATGCCGTTGCAGGTGGTGCAGGCGAAGGCGACGATGCCGAAGCCCAGCTTGTCCAGTTCCTGCTGCAGGCCCGCTTCCTCCATGTACAGCGCGACGGCCTTCGAGCCCGGCGCCAGCGAGGACTTCACCCAGGGCTTGCGCAGCAGGCCCTTCTCGTTCGCCTTTTTGGCCAGCAGGCCGGCGGCGACCATATTGCGCGGATTGTTCGTGTTGGTGCAGCTGGTGACGGCGGCGATGATCACGGCGCCGTCGGGCATGCGGCCCGGCTCGTTCTCGACGACGCCGGCGATGCCCTGCGCGGCCAGCTCGGACGTCGGCACGCGCCGGTGCGGGTTCGACGGGCCGGCGATGTTGCGCACCACGGTGGAGAGGTCGAAGCGCAGCACGCGCTCGTACTCGGCGTTGTGCAGGGTGTCGGCCCACAGGCCCGCTTCCTTCGCGTACACCTCGACCAGGCGCACCAGCGCGTCGTCGCGGCCCGTGAGCTTCAGGTACTTGATCGTCTGCTCGTCGATGGCGAACATGGCCGCGGTGGCGCCGTATTCCGGCGCCATGTTCGAGATCGTCGCGCGGTCGCCCAGCGTCAGGCTGGCGGCGCCCGCGCCGTAAAACTCCAGGTAGCTGGACACGACCTTGGACTTGCGCAGGAATTCCGTCAGCGCCAGCACGATGTCGGTGGCCGTGATGCCCGGCTGCGGCTTGCCCGCCAGCTCCACGCCGACGATGTCCGGCAGGCGCATCCAGGACGCGCGGCCCAGCATCACGCTTTCCGCTTCCAGGCCGCCCACGCCGATGGCGATCACGCCCAGCGCGTCGACCATCGGCGTGTGCGAGTCGGTGCCGACCAGCGTGTCCGGGAAGGCGACGCCGTCCTGCACCTGCACGACGGGGCTCATGCGCTCCAGGTTGATCTGGTGCAGGATGCCGTTGCCCGGCGGGATCACGTCCACGTTCTGGAACGCCTTCTTGGTCCAGTCGATGAAGTGGAAGCGGTCTTCGTTGCGGCGGTCCTCGATCGCGCGGTTCTTCGCGAACGCGTCCGGGTCGAAGCCGCCGCACTCGACGGCCAGCGAATGGTCGACCACGAGCTGGGTCGGCACGACCGGGTTGACGAGGCGCGGATCGCCCCCCTGGGCCGCGATGGCGTCGCGCAGGCCGGCCAGGTCGACGAGCGCCGTCTGGCCCAGGATGTCGTGGCACACGACGCGCGCGGGGAACCAGGGGAAGTCGAGGTCGCGCTTGCGCTCGACGAGCTGTTTCAGCGAGGGCACGAGGGCCTGCGGCTCGCAGCGGCGCACGAGGTTCTCGGCCAGCACGCGCGAGGTATAGGGAAGCTTGTCCCAGGCGCCCGCCTCGATGTCCTCGACGGCGGCGCGCGCGTCGAAGTAGGCGAGATCGGTGCCCGGGAGGGGTTTGCGGTAGGCGATGTTCATGATGTCTGTTCCATTGGACGCGGCAGCAAAGCCACCGTCGTTCCCGCCTGCGC
>NZ_JASNRD010000002.1:309094-485866 GCF_030412015.1 Massilia sp. YIM B02763
TATTTCCGACATACCGACTTCGGTGGCTCAGCTTGGGTTCCCGCCTGCGCGGGAACGACGGCAGGATCGCCGCGGGTAATGCTGTTACTTCCGTTCCGCCAGCGGCACGAACGCCAGGTCTTCCGGCCCCACGTAGTTCGCGCTCGGCCGGATGATCTTGTTGTCGATGCGCTGCTCGATCACGTGGGCGGCCCAGCCCGAGGTGCGCGAGATCACGAACAGCGGCGTGAACATGGCCGTCGGCACGCCCATCATGTGGTAGGAGACGGCCGAGAACCAGTCCAGGTTCGGGAACATCTTCTTCACTTCCCACATCACGGTCTCCAGGCGCTCGGCGATGTCGAACATCTTCATCGAGCCGGCCTGCTGCGACAGCGTGCGCGCCACTTCCTTGATCACCTTGTTGCGCGGGTCGGAGATCGTGTACACGGGGTGGCCGAAGCCGATCACGACTTCCTTGTTGGCGACGCGGTTGCGGATGTCGGCCTCCGCCTCGTCGGCGTTCTCGTAGCGCTTCTGGATGTCCAGCGCCACCTCGTTGGCGCCGCCGTGCTTCGGCCCGCGCAGCGCGCCGATCGCGCCCGTGATGGCCGAATGGATGTCCGAACCGGTGCCGGCGATCACGCGCGCCGTGAAGGTGGAGGCGTTGAACTCGTGCTCGGCGTACAGGATCAGCGAGGTGTGCATCGCCTTCACCCACTCCTGCTGCGGCGCGTGGCCGTGCAGCAGGTGCAGGAAGTGGCCGCCGATCGAATCGTCGTCCGTCTCGACCTCGATGCGGCGGCCGTTGTGGCTGAAGTGGTACCAGTACAGCAGCATCGAGCCGAACGAGGCCATCAGGCGGTCGGCGATGTCGCGCGCGCCGGCGACGTTGTGGTCGTCCTTTTCCGGCAGCGCGCAGCCGAGGGCGGAGACGCCCGTGCGCATCACGTCCATCGGGTGGGCGCCGGCCGGCAGCGCCTCCAGCGCGGCCTTTACGGCCTGCGGCAGGCCGCGCAGCGACTTCAGCTTGGCTTTATAGCCTTTCAGTTCGGCCGCGTTGGGCAGCTTGCCGTGCACCAGCAGGTAGGCGATCTCCTCGAATTCGCACGCGTCGGCGATGTCCAGGATGTCGTAGCCGCGGTAGTGCAGATCGTTGCCGGAACGGCCCACCGAGCACAGGGCGGTATTGCCGGCGGCGACGCCGGACAGGGCCACCGATTTCTTCGGCTTGAAGGTTGCGTCGGTCATCGTGGGTCTCCTCTTATTTGGCTTTGTTCTGGGCGAACAGGGCGTCCAGCTTCTGTTCGTAGCGGTGGTAGTCGATGCGTTCGTACAGTTCGGCGCGCGTCTGCATGGTGTCGACGACGCCCTGCTGGGTGCCGTCGCGGCGGATCGCCTGGTAGACGTTCTCGGCCGCCTTGTTCATGGCGCGGAAGGCGGACAGCGGATACAGCACGATGTCGACGTCGGCCCCTTTCAACTCCTCGACCGTGAACAGCGGCGTCGCGCCGAATTCCGTGATATTGGCCAGGATCGGCACCTTGACGGCTTCCTTGAAGCGCTTGTACATCTCCAGGCTCGTGATCGCCTCCGGGAAGATCATGTCGGCGCCCGCCTCCACGCAGGCGACGGCGCGTTCCACGGCCTTGTCCAGGCCCTCGACCGCGAGCGCGTCGGTGCGCGCCATGATCACGAAGTCCTCGTCCGTGCGGGCATCGGCCGCGGCCTTGATGCGGTCGACCATCTCGTCCTGGCTGACGATCTCCTTGCCCGGGCGGTGGCCGCAGCGCTTGGCGCCGACTTGGTCCTCGATGTGGCAGGCGCCCGCGCCGGCCTTGATCAGCGAACGCACGGTGCGCGCGACGTTGAAGGCGGAGGCGCCGAAGCCCGTGTCGACGTCGACCAGCAGCGGCAGCTCGCACACGTCGGTGATGCGGCGCACGTCGATCAGCACGTCTTCGAGGCCCGAGATGCCCAGGTCGGGCAGGCCCAGCGAACCGGCGGCGACGCCGCCGCCGGACAGGTAGATGGCGCGGTAGCCGGCGCGCTGGGCGAGCAGCGCGTGGTTGGCGTTGATGGCGCCCGGAACTTGCAGCGGATGTTCTTCCTGGACGGCGCGGCGGAAGGCGGCGCCTGCGGAGCGGATGGTCATGGTGTCCTTTCGTGGGAACGTTTATGCGCGGTGCTTGACCATGACATCGCAAGGAGCGTGCCAACGAACGGGAACGGGGGATTTGGTGGATTTTCAAGCACTTGCGTGCGGAATGGCAAGCGCTGCAACAGCGACGGCGTTTCAAATGCGTTTCAACGTGAAACACCAAGGATGATTGCAACCCGCAAAAAGCGTCGTTCCCGCGCAGGCGGGGACCCAAGTTGCGAGCGTTTCGATAACGCCTGCAGGACTTGGGTCCCCGCCTGCGCGGGAACGACGTGGTGGTCGTGCGGATCAGTGGGCCGATGCCGCCGATGCGCCGATACCGGTTTCCGAACGCACTTCCTGCGCCTCGAAGCCGGCCTTGTCGATGGCCGCGCGCGGGCTCTTGTCGGTGACCGAGAACAGCCACACGCCCACGAAGCCGACGATCATCGAGAACAGCGCCGGCGAGGTGTACGGGAAGATCGCGGCGTCGTTGTGGAACACGTCGACCCAGACCGACTTGGACAGCACGGTCAGGCCGACGGCGGTGGCCAGGCCCAGGAAGCCGCCGACGGTGGCGCCGCGGGTCGTGCACTTGCTCCACAGGACCGACATGAACAGCACCGGGAAGTTGGCCGAGGCCGCGATGGCGAAGGCCAGCGACACCATGAAGGCGACGTTCTGCTTCTCGAACACGATACCGAGCAGCACGGCGATCACGCCCAGCACCATGGTGGTCATCTTCGACACGCGCAGCTCGCTGCCCGGGGCCGGCTGGCCCTTCTTGATGACGGTGGCGTACAGGTCGTGCGACACGGCCGAGGCGCCCGACAGCGTCAGGCCGGCCACGACGGCCAGGATCGTGGCGAAGGCCACGGCCGAGATGAAGCCGAGGAAGATGTCGCCGCCGACGGCTTTGGCCAGGTGCACGGCCGCCATATTGTCGCCGCCCAGCAGCTTGCCGGCCGCGTCCTTGAAGCCGGCATTGGTGCCGACCAGCACGATGGCGCCGAAGCCGATGATGAACACGAGCACGTAGAAGTAGCCGATCCAGGTGGTAGCCCACAGCACCGACTTGCGCGCTTCCTTGGCGCTCGGGACGGTGAAGAAGCGCATCAGGATGTGCGGCAGGCCGGCCGTGCCGAACATCAGCGCCATGCCGAACGAGATGCCGGAGATCGGGTCCTTGATGAAGCCCCCCGGGCCCATGATCGCATCGCCCTTAGCGTGCACTTCGACGGCCTTGGCGAACAGCGCTTCCGGGCTGAAGTTGTACAGGGCCAGCACGGAGAAGGCCATGAAGGTGGTACCGGCCAGCAGCATGACGGCCTTGATGATCTGCACCCAGGTGGTGGCGGTCATGCCGCCGAACAGCACGTAGACCATCATCAGCACGCCCACCAGCACGACGGCGATCCAGTAGTCCAGGCCGAACAGCAGCTTGATCAGCTGGCCGGCGCCGACCATCTGCGCGATCAGGTAGAACAGCACGGTGACCAGGGTGCCGGCGGCGGCGAACATGCGCACCGGCTTCTGGGCGAAGCGGTAGGCGGCCACGTCGGCGAAGGTGAAGCGGCCCAGGTTGCGCAGGCGCTCGGCCATCAGGAACGTGAGCACGGGCCAGCCGACCAGGAAGCCGATCGCGTAGATCAGGCCGTCGAAGCCGTTGGCGAACACGGCGGCGGAAATACCCAGGAACGAGGCGGCCGACATGAAGTCGCCGGCGATCGCCAGGCCGTTCTGGAAGCCGGAGATGCCGCCGCCGGCCGTGTAGAAGTCGGACGCGGAACGGGTCTTGGCCGCGGCCCACTTGGTGATGAACAGGGTCAGCACCACGAACACGGCGAACATGACGATCGCGGTCCAGTTGGTGGCCTGCTTCGTGGACTGGCCCAGGTCCGGAGCGGCCAGGGCGAGGTTGCTGGCCGCCAGCAGCGCCAGCGGGGCGGCGTGTCGGAGGCGGGCCATCATGCGCGCACCTTGACCGGTTCGGCAGCCTGCGCCGGGACGGCGGCGGCGGCGTTCTTCTGGATCGCCTCGGTCAGCGCGTCGAACTCGCCGTTGGCGCGGCGCACGTAGATCGCGGTGACGGCGACGGTGAACAGGATCACGAACAGGCCCAGGGGCACGCCCCAGGACATGACGCCGGAGCCGATCTTCGAGCCCATGAATTGCTTGTCGAAGGCGTTCAGGCAGGTGAAGCCGTAATACACGATCATCACGGCCCAGGTGAGCATCCAGCCGTAGCGGGAACGCGTCTCCTTCAGTTGTTGGTAGTTGGGGTCGTTCTTGACCCGCTGAACGATGTCTTGGTCCACTTTGTCTCCAATCATTCTATCTATGTACGCCCAGCTGATGCCGATGGCTAAGGTCGATCCTAGTGGCGCCCCCTTACCCGATTCTTACGGCGGCCCGGAAAATGCCGAATTCGCGCGTTTCACGCTGAAACGTGCTGAAACACCGCCGTGCGGCAATGGATTACACTGGAGGGCATGAGCCCCCTCCCCCGCCTTCCCGCCGCCACCGGCCAGGACGATGCCGGCAAGCCGGTGATCTGGACCGTCTCCGTCTCGCGCCTGTCCGAGCTGTTCCGCCACATCACGCCCGAGTACGACCACCTGGCCCGCATCGAGGCCCTGCACCTGGGCTTCGACGAGGCCGCGCGTCATATCCGCGAACGCATGGCCAGCGAAGGGTGCGACGTGGTGATCGCGGCCGGCTCGAACGCCGCCTACCTGAAGGGCCGCGTGTCGGTGCCGCTCGTCATCGCCCAGGCCAGCGGCTTCGACGTGATGCAGGCGCTGGCACGGGCGCGCCGGCTGTCGGCCCGGATCGGCGTCGTCAATTACCAGAAGCCGATGGCGGAACTGGCCGAGTTCGCGGCTACCTTCGGCCTCGTGATCGAGCAGCGCACCTACGTGACGGAAGAAGATGCGCGCGCCGCCGTGGCCGAACTGAAGGCGCTGGGCATCGAGGTCGTGGTGGGCGCCGGCCTGATCACCGACCTGGCCGAGGAAGCGGGCCTGCAGGCCGTGTTCGTGTACTCGGCCGAATCGATCCGGCGCGCCTTCGACGATGCGCTCGAGATGGCGCGCCAGACGCGTCTGGAAGCGGGACGGGGCCGCCGCGCCGACCCGGCCAAGGGCGACGCGCGCCGCGCCCGGCGCGGCCTGAACGACCTGCGCGGCGCTTCGCAGGCGATGGAAACGCTGCGCCAGGCCGTCGTGCTGTACGCGCGCTCGCCGGCGACGGTGCTGATCCAGGGCGAGACGGGCACCGGCAAGGAACTGGTGGCGCAGGCGATCCACCGCGAAAGCCCGCGCCGCGCGGCGAACCGCCCCTTCGTCGCCGTCAATTGCGGGGCGATCGCGGAATCGCTGCTGGAATCGGAACTGTTCGGCCACGAGGAAGGCGCGTTCACGGGCGCCCGCCGCGGCGGCCATGCGGGCCTGTTCGAGGCGGCCGACGGCGGCACGCTGTTCCTCGACGAGATCGGCGAGATGCCGCTGGCCCTGCAGACGCGCCTGTTGCGCGTGCTCGAGGAGCGCGAAGTGATGCGCGTGGGCGGCACCCGGCCCGTGCCGGTCGACGTGCGCGTGGTCAGCGCCACCCACTGCGACCTGGAGGCGCGCGTGCGCGAGGGGCGCTTCCGCGCCGACCTGTTCTACCGCCTGGCCGTGCTGCGCCTGTCTCTGCCGCCGCTGCGCGAACGCGTCGAGGATATCCCGTCCCTGGCGGAATGGGCGCTGAAGAATGCGCTGGCGGCGCTGAGCGCGCGCCCCCATCCGAACCTGGCGGCCGAGATCGCGGCCTGCGCTCCGCTGCTGCAGGGCTATGCCTGGCCCGGCAACGTGCGCGAGCTGCGCAACCTGGCCGAGCGCCTGGCCCTGTTCCTGGCCGCCGAGCCGCTGCAGGCGCTCACGCCGGCCTTCCTGTCCGCGCTGGCGCCGGAACTGGGCCGCGCCGCCGTTGCGCCGGCCGCCATCGCCGTCCCTCCCGCGCCCGCGGCGGCGGCGCCGGAAAGCCTGGCCGAGGTGCTGGCCCGCTTCGGCGGCCAGCGCGACGCCGCCGCGCGCCACCTGGGCATCAGCCGCACGACGCTGTGGCGGCGGCTCAAGGCGCAGGCCTGATCCGAAGGCCGCATGTGGTGTCGATGGCCCCTGCCAAGGGGCCAGTGTTGCCCATATTTAATCGACTTTCCTTGTGGGATAGGTAACATGGCCGGTTGTTCGGAGCGCGTCGCCCTCGTCGGCCCAAGGCTCCGGATCCCGTCGCCTTTACCGGAGAATCCTTCATGCAAGTCAAACATCTCGCGGCCGCCCTGGTCGCCGCCCTCCCCCTGTTCAGCTCGGCCCAGACCGCCGTGACGATCTACGGCGTCCTGGACGCCGGCATTTCCTCGCACGACACCGGCGGGCCGGAAGGCCGCCAGACCGCCCTGAACTCGGGCGAGCAGACGGCCAGCCGCTTCGGCCTGCGCGGTTCCGAGGACCTCGGCAATGGCCTGAAAGTCATCTTCAACCTGGAAGGCAATATGGGGATCGACACCGGCACGACCGATTCGGCCCTGTTCAGCCGCCGCTCGGTGGTGGGCCTGGAGGGCGATTTCGGCAGCCTGACGCTGGGCCGCGACTACTCGCCGATCGGCATCGTGTCGCTGGCCAGCGACGTCTCCGGCCAGGGCTTCTACGGCACCAACCTGACGGCGTTCTCCGCCAACCGCCTGACCCGCCGCCTCGCGAACTCGGTCAACTACAAGAGCGCCAGCTGGCACGGCCTGAACCTGCTGCTGGCCTACGGCGCCGGCGAAGGGGTCACGCCCGCGACCCCGAACGCGCCCTCGGGCGATACCCGCGCCGCGGGCCTGGAGTTCCGCCACGACAACCTGTACCTGGGCGCGGCATTCCATGCGATCCGGCGCGTGGCCTCCGACGACGACAAGGAAAGCGCGGCCGGCGCCGGCTATACCTTCGACAGCCTGCACAAGCTGGAACTGAAGGGCAGCTGGATGCAGGCGGACCGCGTCGGCTTCGACAAGTTCCGCCAGCTCAGCGTCGGCGGGGCCATGCCGTTCGGCGTGCACAAGGTGTACGTCAACCTGCAGCGCTTCGAACAGGGCGACGCCGCCGGCAATGCCTGGGGCCTGGCCTATACCTACACGATGTCCAAGCGCACCAACCTGTACGCGACCTACGGCGGCGTGGACAACAACAGCCTGGGCGTGTTCGGCATCGCGTCGTCCTCGAACACCGTGGCCCCGGCGGCCACCAACCGCGGCGCCGACGTCTCGGTGGTCTCGCTCGGCATCCGCCACATGTTCTGAGCCTGGGCGAACGGTGCTGGACGCCGTGCAAACACGCGCCTCCGAAAAGCCGTATCATGTTTTTCCATCATGACCCGGCGCCCATCCGGCGCGCGGGCGGCGCATGCGGCGCCCCGAAGCGCCCATGAAGCGCCGATGAAGCGCCGCGCATTTTCGGAGGCACCATGCAAGACTTGTCGCAAGCCGCATTGTTCTCGCTGATCGGAAATACCCCGCTGGTCGAGGTCACGCGCATGGACACCGGCCCCTGCCGCCTGTTCCTCAAGCTCGAATCCCAGAACCCCGGCGGCTCCATCAAGGACCGCGTCGGCCGCGCCATGATCGAGGCGGCCGAGCGCGACGGCCGCCTGCGGCCCGGCGGCACCGTCGTCGAAGCCACCGCGGGCAACACGGGCCTGGGCCTGGCCCTGATCGCCCGCATCAAGGGCTACCGCGTCGTGCTCGTCGTACCGGACAAGATGGCATCCGAAAAGATCCTGCACCTGAAGGCGCTGGGCGCCGAGATCCACCTGACCCGCTCGGACGTCGGCAAGGGCCATCCCGAGTACTACCAGGACCTGGCCGCGCGCCTCGTCAAGGAAATCCCCGGCGCCTGGTTCGCCGACCAGTTCAACAACCCGGCCAACCCGCAGGCCCACGAGACGACCACGGGTCCCGAGATCTGGGACCAGATGCGCCACGAGATCGATGCCATCGTCGTGGGCGTGGGCTCGTCCGGCACGCTCACCGGCCTGTCGCGCTTCTTCGCGCGCGTGCAGCCGGACCTGGAATTCGTGCTGGCCGACCCGCAGGGCTCGATCCTGGCCGACTACATCGAGACGGGCAAGGTGGCCGAGGTCTCCGGCTCCTGGGCCGTGGAAGGCATTGGCGAGGACTTCATTCCCGCCATCGCCGACCTGTCGCGCGTGAAGAGCGCTTATTCGATCAGCGACGAGGAAAGCTTCAACACGGCGCGCGAACTGCTGCGCCAGGAAGGCATCCTGGCCGGCTCCTCCACCGGCACGCTGCTGGCGGCGGCCCTCGAGTGGTGCCGCGCCCAGACCGAACCGAAGCGCGTCGTCACCTTCGTGTGCGATACGGGCACGCGCTATCTCACCAAGGTATACAGCGACGGCTGGATGGTCGACCAGGGCCTGCTGCAACGGCCGAAGACGGGCGACTTGCGCGACCTGATCGGGCGCCGCTTCGACGACGGCGAAGTCGTCACCGTGGCGCCGACGGACACGCTGCTGACCGCCTTCAACCGCATGCGCGCGGCCGACCTGGCGCAGCTGCCCGTGATCGACAAGGGCCGCCTCGTCGGCCTGATCGACGAGTCCGACATCCTTCTCCATGTGACGAGCGAACGCGAACGCTTCCAGACGCCAGTCGCGCACACGATGACGTCGGACCTGCAGACGCTGGCGCCGTCCGCCGGCATGCAGCAGCTGCGCGACATCCTCGACCGCGGCCTGACGGCCGTCATCGCCGAGGGCGACCGCTTCTATGGCCTGATCACCCGCTTCGACCTTCTCAACCATCTGCGCAGGACCCTCACGTGAGCCAATCCGACGACAAGCAACAACGCCATATCGCCACCCGCGTCATCCACGGCGGCCAGGCGCCCGACCCCAGCACCGGCGCCGTCATGCCGCCGATCTACGCCACCTCGACCTTCGCCCAGGACAGCCCGGGCGTGCACAAGGGCCTCGACTACGGCCGTTCGCACAACCCGACGCGCTGGGCCCTGGAGCGCTGCGTGGCCGACATCGAGGGCGGCGGCGCGGCCTTCGCCTTCGCCTCGGGCCTGGCGGCCATCGCCGCCGTGCTGGAACTGCTGCCGGCCGGCTCGCACATCGTGGCCGGCGACGACATGTACGGCGGCACCTACCGCCTGTTCGAGCGGGTGCGGCGCGCGAGCAGCGGCCACGAGTTCACCTACGTCGACCTGACCGACCCGCTGGCGCTGGCCGGCGCGCTGCGGCCGGAAACGAAGCTCGTGTGGATCGAGACGCCGACCAACCCGATGCTGAAACTGGCCGACCTGCGCGCCATCGCCGCCCAGTGCCGCCTGCACGGCGTGCTCACCGTCTGCGACAACACCTTCGCCAGCCCGATCAACCAGCGCCCTCTGGAGCTGGGCGTCGATATCGTCGTGCACTCGACCACCAAGTACATGAACGGCCACTCGGACGTGATCGGCGGCGTGGCCGTCGTCGGCAAGGAAGACCGCCACCAGCCCCTGCGCGAGCGCCTGGGCTTCATCCAGAACGCGGTGGGCGCCATCCAGGGACCGTTCGACAGCTTCCTCGTGCTACGCGGGATCAAGACCCTGGCGCTGCGCGTCGAGCGCAGCAACGCCAATGCCCTCGACCTGGCGGCCTGGCTCGAGGCGCAGCCGAAAGTGAAGCGGGTGCACTACCCTGGCCTGGCCTCGCACCCGCAGCACGAACTGGCGCGGCGCCAGATGCACGGCTACGGCGGCATCATCTCCATCGACCTGGACACCGACCTGGCCGGCGCGCGCCGCTTCCTGGAGCAGTGCGAGGTGTTCACGCTGGCCGAGAGCCTGGGCGGCGTGGAAAGCCTGATCGAGCATCCGGCCATCATGACGCATGCGACGATTCCGGCGGAGCAGCGGGCGCAGCTGGGGATCGGGGATGGCTTGATCCGGCTGTCGGTGGGGATCGAGCATGTGGAGGACCAGAGGGCGGATCTGGCGAAGGCGCTGGCGGCGATCTGAACGCTCTTACCGTCGCCCCTGCGAAGGCAGGGGCCCATGCTGAACTGCAGAAGTCCGTACGCCGGATAGACCGCGAAGGATCGCACGATAATGAATTCGCCTATTCAGTATGGGTCCCTGCCTTCGCAGGGACGACGGGGTATTTCAGCTATACACCAGCGCCGGCACCGTATTCACCGTCGCCTCGTCGCCGACCACCTCCCCCGCCACGCCCTCCTTCACCTTGAACGTGGCCACCACGTCCGTCAGCTGCTCCGCCTGCATCCGCATCGCATCCGCCGATGCCGATGCCTCCTCCACCATGGCCGCGTTGCGCTGGGTCGCGTGGTCCATCTCGTCGATCACGCGGCGCACCTGGGCGATGCCGGTGGCCTGCTCGGCGCTGGCGGCATGGATCTTCTGCAGCAAATCGGCCACCTGCTGCACGCGCTCCAGGATCTGGCGCATCGTGCCGCCGGCCGCGCCGGCGATGCCGGCGCCCGACTCGATGGCGCCCGTCGAGGCGCCGATCAGCGCCTTGATTTCCTTGGCCGCCGAGGCGGAATGCTGGGCGAGGTTGCGCACCTCGTTCGCCACCACGGCGAAGCCGCGCCCTTCGGCGCCGGCGCGCGCCGCTTCCACCGCCGCGTTCAGCGCCAGGATATTGGTCTGGAAGGCGATCCCGTCGATCATCGACGTGATGTCGCCGATCTTCGCGGCCGACTGGCGGATCGTCTCCATCCGCTCGACCATCTGGGCCACGGCATCGGCCCCTTCGCGCGCCACGCTGGATGCGGCCAGCGCCAGCGCGTTGGCGTCGCTGGCGTTCGCGTGGTTCTGTTCGACGGCGTCCGTCAGCTCGACCATCGAGCGCACCGTCTCGTGCAGGCTGCTGGCCTGTTCCTCGGTGCGGTCGGACAGGTCGCGGTTGCCTTCGGCCATCTCGGCCGAGGCCTGGTCGATCATCCGCGCGCTGTCCAGCACGCGCACGACGGTGGCGGACATCCCGTGCGTCATGTGGTTCAGCGCATCGAACATGCGGCCGATCTCGTCGCCGCGGCGGTGCGCGATCGTGGCGCACAGATCGCCCTCGGCCACCCGTTCGGCCAGGCGCACGGCGTCGCGCAGCGGTGTGACGATGCTGCGCGTGAGCAGCCAGGCGGCGCCGCAGCCGACCAGCAGCGCGGCCGCGCCGAAGGCCAGCAGCACGATGCGGCTGGTGGCGAAGTCCTGCGCCGAGGCGTCCGCCAGCGCATGCGCCTGGCTGGCCTGGGAGGCGAGCAGCGCTTCCAGGGCAGCCGTGTAGGCATCGAAGGTCTTGGCCAGTTCGTTGCCGGCCAATTGCTCCACTTCCTGGGTCTTGCCGAATTCCTTGGCCTGGAATACGCGCTTGCGCACGTCCAGGTAGGCGGCGTGGGCGGCCGCCGCGCGCGCGGCCAGCTGCGCTTCGCCGGGGCCGGCCGGCAGTTTCGCCAGGCGCGCCTCGATGGCCGCCGCGTCCTTTTCGCCCTGCGCGAGCTGGGCCTGGAAATAGTCGGACAGTTCGAGGCTGTCGCTGCGCGCGATGCTGACGGTGCGCACGCCGTTCAGGCGCGTGATCCCCAGCAGCTCGGAGGTCGCCTGCTGGCGTGCCAGCTTGTTGTCGACCAGGTCGCGGGTCGTCCTGTCGGCGGCTTCCATGCGCCATAGGGAAACGATGGAAATCAGGATGATGGCCAGGGAGACCACGGCGAAGGCGCCGAGGATCCTGGTGCCGGTACGAAGGTTGTCGAAACGCATGTCGAACGGGGGCGAGGTTCAAGGATGTGCGCAGTATAGGAAGTCTTTGTGACGCCCTCATGAAGAAAATGTTATTTAGAAACAATGATTTACGATAAGACAACATCCAGCGGAGGGACGAAAAAAAACCCGCACGGGGCGGGCTTTCATTGCGGCCTGGCGGCCGCGCGATCCTGGATCGCTTGCTGGCTTACTCGATCTCGACCGTCTCGACAGGCTCCGGCGGCGGCGGCACGTCGCCTTCCGGGAACTCGAGGACCACATCGTCCTTCTCGTTCAGGTCCACCGTCACGCGTCCGCCGTTGACCAGGCGGCCGAACAGCAGCTCGTCGGCCAGCGCCTTGCGGATCATGTCCTGGATCAGGCGCGACATCGGACGTGCACCCATCTGCGGATCGAAGCCCTTCGCGCCGAGGAACTTGCGCAGCTTCTCGGTGAAGATGGCTTCCACCTTCTTCTCGTGCAGCTGCTCTTCCAGCTGCATCAGGAACTTGTCCACGACGCGCAGGATGATTTCCTCGTCCAGCGCGCGGAAGCTGATGATCGCATCCAGGCGGTTGCGGAACTCCGGCGTGAACATGCGCTTGATGTCGGCCATCTCGTCGCCTGCCGCCTTCGAATCCACGAAGCCCACCGAGCGCTTGGTCAGGCTTTCGGCGCCCGCGTTCGTGGTCATGATGATGATCACGTTGCGGAAGTCCGCCTTGCGGCCGTTGTTGTCGGTCAGCGTGCCGTGGTCCATCACCTGCAGCAGGATGTTGAAGATGTCCGGATGGGCCTTCTCGATCTCGTCCAGCAGCAGCACCGCATGCGGCTTCTTGGTGATGGCTTCCGTCAGCAGGCCGCCCTGGTCGAAGCCCACGTAGCCCGGAGGCGCACCGATCAGGCGCGACACCGCATGGCGTTCCATGTACTCCGACATGTCGAAGCGCACCAGCTCGATGCCGAGGATGAAGGCCAGCTGCTTGGCCACCTCGGTCTTGCCGACACCCGTCGGACCGGAGAACAGGAAGGAGCCGATCGGCTTGTCCTGCTTGCCCAAACCGGCGCGGGCCATCTTGATCGCGGACGCCAGCGCATCGATGGCCGGGTCTTGCCCGAACACGACGTTGCGCAGGTCGCGGTCGATGGTCTGCAGCTTGCTGCGGTCGTCCTGGTTGACGGTCTGCGGTGGAATCCGCGCGATCTTCGCGATGATGTCCTCGATCTCGGTCTTGCCGATGGTTTTCTTCTGCTTCGACTTCGGCAGCACGCGCTGGGCCGCGCCGGCTTCGTCGATCACGTCGATCGCCTTGTCCGGCAGGTGGCGGTCGTTGATGAAGCGGGCCGCCAGCTCGGCCGCCGTCGACAGCGCCGACGCCGAGTACTTCACGCCGTGGTGCTCTTCGAAGCGCGACTTCAGGCCGCGCAGGATCTGCACGGTCTGCTCGACCGACGGCTCGTTGACGTCGACCTTCTGGAAGCGGCGGGACAGCGCATGGTCCTTCTCGAACACGCCGCGGAATTCCGTGAACGTGGTCGCGCCGATGCACTTCAGCTGGCCGTTGGCCAGGGCCGGCTTCAGCAGGTTCGATGCGTCCAGGGTGCCGCCCGAGGCGGAACCGGCGCCGATGATCGTGTGGATCTCGTCGATGAACAGGATGCCGTTCGGGGTGTCCTTCAATTGCTTGAGGACGGCCTTCAGGCGCTGCTCGAAATCGCCGCGGTACTTGGTACCGGCCAGCAGCGCGCCCATGTCCAGCGAATACACGACGGCATTCTGCAGGATCTCGGGCACGTCTTCCTGGACGATGCGCCATGCCAGGCCTTCGGCGATGGCGGTCTTGCCGACACCGGCCTCGCCCACCAGCAGCGGATTGTTCTTGCGGCGGCGGCACAGGATCTGGATGACGCGCTCGACTTCTTCCTCGCGCCCGATCAGCGGATCGATGCGGCCGTCGGCGGCAGCCTTGTTCAGGTTCTGCGTGAACTGGTCCAGCGGGCTTTCCTTCGTCTGGCCCTCGACCTGCGCTTCTTCCACGCCTTCCGACGCCTTCTGGCTGTCGATCTGCTGGTCCTTGCGCACGCCGTGCGAGATGAAGTTGACCACGTCCAGGCGGGTCACGCCCTGCTGGTGCAGGTAGTAGACGGCGTGCGAATCCTTCTCGCCGAAGATCGCCACCAGCACGTTGGCGCCGGTGACTTCCTTCTTGCCGTTCGAGGCCGACTGCACGTGCATGATCGCGCGCTGGATCACGCGCTGGAAGCCGAGCGTCGGTTGGGTGTCGACCTCGCCGGTGCCCGGCACGGTCGGTGTGTTGTCGCCGATGAAATTCGTCAGGGTCTTGCGCAAGTCTTCGATATTGACCGCGCACGCACGCAGGACTTCAGCGGCCGACGGATTGTCGAGCAGCGCCAGCAACAGGTGTTCGACCGTGATGAACTCGTGCCGAGCCTGCCGCGCTTCGACAAAGGCCATGTGTAGAGATACTTCTAATTCCTGCGCAATCATACTTCCTCCATCACGCACTGCAGGGGGTGGCCTGCCTTGCGCGCATGCGTTAATACAAACTCCACCTTGGTACACGCGATATCTTTGGAAAACACACCGCACACACCTTTGCCATGGCGGTGTACGGAAAGCATGATCTGCGTGGCCGTCTCGCGATCCTTGTTGAAGTACTCCTGGATGATGGCGACCACAAACTCCATCGGCGTGTAGTCGTCATTCAGCAGCGCCACCTGGTACAGAGGGGGTGGCTTGACGGTCTGCCGCTCCAGCAGCTGTTCAGTATCGTGCTTGGTTGCCATAGGGGTATTCTAGAATGCTTTCAATCTTCGTGTGTGCGGAAACTAACGCTCAAGCCAATCCCATTTGTTTTCCATCTTACGCGTTTTCCGTTCTGTGCGCAGATGGCGGTGCGATTGCGAAAATCAAGACTTGTTTTCGAGACATTGAACACGCATGCCCGAGAATTTTTACGAGGCCCACTCAAAAGCGCTTGACTTACAGGATTATTGCACCAACAATGCAGTTATTGACATGTACTTATGTATTTGTTGATAAGAAGTGAGCAGGCTGAGGAGGGGGCAAAAGCTTCTTGCTTTTATGGCTCGTGTGATTTGTTTTCATTTGAAAGTTCTTTTATGGCAACAGGTACTGTGAAATGGTTCAATGATTCCAAAGGTTTTGGTTTCATCACGCCGGATGACGGCGGCGAAGATTTGTTCGCACACTTCTCCGCAATCAATATGCCCGGCTTCAAGACCCTCAAAGAAGGTCAAAAAGTCCAGTTCGAAGTCACGCAAGGCCCTAAAGGCAAGCAAGCTTCCAACATCGTCGGCGCCTAAATCCCGCCTCCGGAAGCTCCAACCCCGCTACGGCGGGGTTTTTCGTTTACCGCCCCTCCCCCGCCCCCACCAAAGAAAAAAGCCCCGTCGCCTGCGCGCGGGGCCCGTATTCGCTGCAGCGGCCATCCGCCTCACATATAGTCGACCATCGCATCGCCGAAGCCCGAGCACGAGACCTGGGTCGCGCCTTCCATCAGGCGCGCGAAGTCGTAGGTGACGCGCTTGGACTGGATCGCCTGCTCCATCGAGCGGATGATGAGGCCCGCGGCCTCGGTCCAGCCCATGTGGCGCAGCATCATCTCGGCCGACAGGATCAGGGAACCCGGATTGACGTAGTCCTTGCCCGCATACTTGGGCGAGGTGCCGTGCGTGGCTTCGAACATCGCCACCGAGTCGGACATGTTCGCGCCCGGCGCGATGCCGATGCCGCCGACCTGGGCCGCCAATGCATCCGAGATATAGTCGCCGTTCAGGTTCAGCGTGGCGATCACGCTGTACTCGGCCGGGCGCAGCAGGATCTGCTGCATGAAGGCATCGGCGATCGAATCCTTGATGACGATGTCGCGGCTCGTCTTCGGATTCTTGAACTTGCACCATGGACCGCCGTCGACCAGTTCGGCGCCGAATTCCTGTTGCGCCAGCGCATAGCCCCAATCGCGAAAGCCCCCTTCCGTGTACTTCATGATATTGCCCTTGTGGACCAGGGTCACGGACGGCTTGTCGTGGTCGATCGCATACTGGATCGCCTTGCGCACCAGGCGCTCGCTGCCCTCGCGCGAGACGGGCTTGATGCCGATCGCGGAACTGTCCGGGAAGCGGATCTTGCGGCTGCCCATTTCCTGCGTCAGGAAGGCGATGACCTTCTTCGCTTCGGGCGTGCCGCCGGCCCATTCGATGCCGGCGTAGATGTCTTCCGAGTTCTCGCGGAAGATCACCATGTCGGTCTTGTGCGGCTCGCGCAGCGGCGACGGCACGCCCTGGAAGTAGCGCACGGGGCGCAGGCAGACGTACAGGTCGAGTTCCTGGCGCAGCGTGACGTTCAGCGAGCGGATACCGCCGCCGACCGGCGTCGTCAGCGGCCCCTTGATCGAGACCACGTGCTCGCGCACGGCGGCCAGCGTTTCTTCCGGCAGGGACACGCCCTCGCCGTACAGGCGGGTCGACTTCTCGCCCGCATACACTTCCATCCACGCGATCTTGCGCTTGCCTTCGTAGGCCCTGGCCACGGCCGCATCCACCACCTTGCGCATCACGGGCGTAATGTCGATGCCGGTACCGTCGCCTTCGATGAACGGAATGATCGGCTGGTCCGGCACGTTCAGGGTGCCGTCGGCATTGACGGTGATTTTCTGGCCGTCGCCAGGAACTTGGATATGTTGAGCCATCGTGGTCTCCGGTTGGACGCGATTGGACCGCCATGGCGCCGACCGGCGGAGCCTGCGATCTCCATTACAATAGCGCCTGTGCCGAGCGCGCCGTTGTCAGCAAGTCTTATATAAGATACAAGACGCAATATTTGTCATTATGCACCAGTATACCGGAGCGCGCCAGGCATGGCACGCCCGGGCCGCCGGTGCGCCATCCTGTCCCGGAAGTCACCACCGATGTCCCTCATCCTGTTCAACAAACCGTTCCAGGTCCTGTGCCAGTTCTCGCGCGAGGACGGCCGCGAATCGCTGGCCGACTATCTCGCCATCCCCAACATCTACCCGGCCGGGCGCCTGGACGCCGACAGCGAGGGGCTGATGCTGCTGACCGACGACGGCCGCCTGCAGCACCAGATCGCGCACCCGGACCACAAGGAAGCCAAGACCTACCTGGTGCAGGTCGACGGCCATGCCGATGCGGCCGCGCTGGCGCGCCTGCAGGCGCCGCTCGACCTGGGCGACTTCGTTACCAAGCCCTGCCGCGCGGTGCGGATCGCCGAACCGGACTGGCTATGGCCGCGCAACCCGCCGATCCGCGTACGCCAGGACAAGCCGACCGACTGGCTCGCCATCACGCTCGAAGAAGGCAAGAACCGCCAGGTCCGGCGCATGACGGCCGCGGTCGGCCTGCCGACGCTGCGCCTGGTCCGCGCGAGCATCGGCCCGTTCGCGCTGGCGACCCACCCGCTGATGCCGGGCGAATGGATGGAAGTCACTGCCACCGCTCTCGCCAAGCGCCCCCGCTGATTTGAGAAAAGCCAAACCGGGGTCAGAGCCAGGGTCAGAGCCCGATTTTTGGAAATTTCTTAAAACCGGGCTCTGACCCCGGCTCTGACCCCGGTTTGAGGAAACGCAAACGAAAAACCCGCCGGACTTGCGTCGGGCGGGTTTCATCAATCTGCCAGCGCGGACGTGCCGCGCCTGCCGGGCCGGTATCAGGCCGACAGGGCCTTCAGGGCGGCAGCCAGGCGACTCTTGTGGCGAGCGGCCTTGTTCTTGTGGATGATTTTCTTGTCAGCGATGCTGTCGATGGTCGACACGGACTGCTGGAAGATGGTGGTCGCGGCGGCCTTGTCGCCAGCCTGGATAGCCTTGCGGACTGCCTTGATGGCGGTGCGCAGGGTCGAGCGCTGAGCCGAGTTGTGTGCGTTTTGCTTAACTGCTTGACGAGCGCGCTTGCGTGCTTGTGCGGTATTTGCCATGGAATTTCCTAATCTGGGTCAAGTTGCGTTTGCAAACAACAATTGTCAGTCAAACCGGCCCATTCCAGTGCCTGTCAAACGGTGTGTCTGCTAACAGATTTCAATACAGCCCTCGATTATAGCGAAGGTTTCATCGCAGGGCAATTCGAATGTCTTGTTTTCCCGCCCATTCGTGCAAAAAGCCCGCTCGTCGATGCGCAGTGGGTCGTCCGGCGCGCCTCCACGCCGCATGGCGCCTATCGTAAGGTTCTGTCATCAATTGCCCCGCTATAATCGCGGGCTATGAACCTACTCCGAACCCTGGCAGCCATCTCGAGCATGACGATGCTGTCCCGCCTCACCGGCCTGCTGCGCGACAGCCTGTTCGCGCGCGCCTTCGGTGCCGACGCCTTTTCCGACGCCTTCAACATCGCGTTCCGCCTGCCCAACCTGCTGCGCCGCCTGTTTGCCGAAGGCGCGTTCTCGCAGGCCTTCGTGCCGATCCTGTCCGAATACAAGACCCAGCATGGTCACGAGGCGAGCCGCACGCTGGTCGACCACGTCACCAACACGCTGGTCTGGGCCACCCTGATCACGAGCCTGGTCGGCATCGTCGCCGCGCCGCTGATCCTGCTGGCGATCGCGGGCGGCCTGGACGGCAAGGCCTTCGACGCGTCCGTGTTCATGACGCGCATGATGTTCCCCTACATCGTCTGCATGTCCTTCGTGGCGCTGGCCGGCGGCGTGCTGAACACCTGGCGCGAATTCAAGATCCCGGCCTTCACGCCCGTGCTGTGGAATCTGTCGTCGATCTTCTTCTCGCTGTTCCTCGTCCAGTACTTCGACGTGCCGATCTATTCGATGGCGGTGGCGGTGATGGTGGGCGGGCTGCTGCAGGTCGGCATCCAGATCCCCGCGCTGAAGCGCATCGGCATGCTGCCGCGCCTCTCGCTCAATCCCCTGGCCGGCCTGAGCGACCCGGGCGTGCGCCGCATCCTGAAGAAGATGGGGCCGGCCGTGTTCGCCGTCTCCGCGGCCCAGGTGAGCCTCTTGATCAATACCGGCATCGCCTCGCGCCTGGGCGCCGGCAGCGTCTCGGTGCTGCAGTACGCGGACCGGCTGATGGAATTCCCGACCGGGATGCTGGGCGTGGCGCTGGGCACGATCCTGCTGCCCAGCCTGTCCAAGGCGAACGCCGAGGGCGACACGGCCGAATACTCCGCCCTGCTCGACTGGGGCCTGCGCCTGACCTTCCTGCTGGCGTTGCCGGCCGCCGTCGGCCTGGCGGCGCTGGCCGAGCCGCTGATCGCGGCCCTGTTCAACTACGGCGAATTCAAGGCCGGCGCCGTCGCTGCCGCCTCGGCCCCGCTGATGGCATATGCGGTGGGCCTGCTGGGCATCATCCTCGTCAAGATCCTCGCGCCCGCCTTCTATGCGCGCCAGGACATTCGCACGCCGGTGCGCATCGCCGTCGGCGTGCTCGTCGCCACGCAGCTGATGAACATCGCGTTCGTGCCGCTGCTGGGTGTGGCGGGCCTGGCGCTGTCAATCGGCATGGGCGCCTGCATCAATGCGAGCTTCCTGTTCGCGGGCCTGCGCCGGCGCCGCATCTACGTGCCGCACGCGGGCTGGCCGGGCTTCTTCCTGAAGGTCGTCGTCGGCGTCGCGCTGATGGGCGCCGCGGCCTGGTTCCTGCAGGCCCAGTTCGACTGGGCCGGCCTGCGCAGCCAGCCGCTGCTGCGCCTGGGCGTGCTGCTGGCGATCGTCGCCGCCAGCGCGGCCGTGTATTTCGCCGTGCTGTTCGCGCTCGGCTTCCGCCCGCGCGACTTCATGCGCCGCGCCAAATAAGGCGCCCCTCCGGCGGCCGAACGTCGGCCGGTCGGCCTAGCGCCGGCCGGTCTCGCGGGTGTCCTGGCCGTCCTTCTGCTCCCCTTCGTTCGCGCCCTCCTTGCCGTCTTCCTTCGTGTCGGCGGGCGCGGGCGCTTCGGCATTGTCCTTGCCCTCGGCTGGCGTCGCTTCTTCGACCGGTGGAGCCGGTGCGTCCGGCACCGGCGCTGCCGGCTGGGCCGGCGGCGCGGGCTGCGGCGCCGGGAACAGCGAACCCTGCCCCGGCGCGGCCTGGCCCTGCGCCGCCGGGAACAGCGAGGGCTGGCCCTGCTGCTGGCCCTGCTGCTGGCCTTGCTGCTGCCCCTGCTGCCCCGGCTGCGCGATGGTCTGCCCCAGCGCGGCGAACTTCCACTCCGACAGGTGTTCCTTGCCCTCCAGGTTGGCGAAGCGCGCATCGAAGTTCGCCTGCTTCAGCGGCTGCGCCTGCGACAGGCTGTAGACGGCCAGCACGCCCGTCTCGTTGCCCGGATTGGCCCAGACGATGCCCCACTCCGCCTTGCCCGTGACGGGATCGACGAAGATCTTGCGCAGGTGGCGGCGCACGCCGGGAAAGCGCGGGTCCTTCAGCAATTCCTTCAGCGACGGCGGCTGCGTGGGCTGGCCGCGCGGCGTCGCGTCGGCATAGCTCTTGAGCGCTTCGCTGAAGGCCGCCCCTGTCTCCAGCAATTCCCGCTCGGCGCCGGCGCGGCGCAGCAGCGCGTCGACCTTCAGCGCGGCGGCGCCCACCAGGCCGATGATCGCCAGCGTGACGATCAGGCCCAGGTAGGTGAAGCCGGCCTCGCGCCGCGCGCCGCGCTCACCACTCCGCATACGGCTTGCCGTTGCGCCCCTTGCCGGTGGCGCCGCTGTGCAGGTCCTGCACGGCGCCGCGCGTCGCGTCCTCGGGCGGCACGAGGATCCAGGCGCTGTCGCTGTCGGCCACCGGGTCGAACGGCAGCGTCGGCAGGTATTTTTTTTCGACCAGCTGTTCCAGCGAATCCGGGTAGCGTCCCGTGTCGGCGTAGAACTGGTCGATGACGGCGCGGGTATTGCGCAGGTTGTCGGCCAGGATGGTTTCCTTGGCCCCGTCCACGCTGGGGAAGAAGCGCGGCACGGCGAGCGTCAGCAGCAGCGCCACGATGCCCAGCACCACCAGCAGTTCGATCAGCGTGAAGCCACGCGGCTTGCTTGTCCTTCGTTTGCTTGTCGTTCTCATGACGCTCACCATCTGGCGTAGGGGATGCCGTTCAGGCCGACCTTGCCCGACGTCGAGTACACGTCGTAGACGTCGTCGCCTTCGCGCGGCTCGGCCGCCTCGCTGGCGTAGCTGCGCTTGCCCCAGGTCTGGGCCTCGCTCAGCGCGGGATCGTCGTTGAACGGGTCGCGCGGCAGGCGGCGCATGAAGTACATCTTGGTCTTCTTCGGGCTGCGCAGGTCCACCGCCCCTTCCACCAGCAGCTCCAGGCGCGGCGGATAGCCGCTGGCGCCCGCCACCTTGGCGATGCGGCCCTCGTCGCCGGCCTTCTTGTAGGCGTCGATGCCGGCGCGGATCTCGCGCAGCGCCGTGCGCAGCTCCTGTTCGTGGCGGCGCTGCACGACGACCTGCGTCACCGGCACGACCAGCGTGCCCAGCAGCGCCAGGATCGCCAGCGTGACCAGCAGCTCGATCAGGGTGAAGCCGCCGCGCCGCATGCTCATTGCTGCGCCGGCGTGCCCGCGTTCGGGATCGTTGAGCGGACCGGCGCGCTGGGCGCCGGCTCGCGCGGCGCCGACACGTCGCGCTCGGGCAGCGGGATCGTCTCGACCGACGGCGTGGCCGGCAGCGAGGTCGCCGGCATGGACGGCGGCGCCTCGGGCAGCGTGCCGCCCGCGCTGACGCTGGTGGCCGGCACCATGCCGCCCTGGTTGCCCTGGGCGGCCGGCGCATTCCATCCCGGCGGCCCGCCGCGGCCGCCGGCCAGGTCCTGCGCGGGCGCGCCGGCCGGCGCGGCATGCGACTGCACGGCCTGGCCCGGGGTGGCCGGGGTGGCCGGGCCGCGGGCGCCGGGCAGCTGGGCGGCGGCGCGCGGCGCCGGGTCCGGGCGGC
Organism: Massilia sp. YIM B02763; assembly: GCF_030412015.1. Classification (GTDB taxonomy): domain Bacteria; phylum Pseudomonadota; class Gammaproteobacteria; order Burkholderiales; family Burkholderiaceae_D; genus Telluria. Next base: position 330,907 of record NZ_JASNRD010000002.1, read on the forward strand.
GGCGGAAGTTGGCCTCGGTACCGGCGCTGAATTCGGCGCTCGACGCGGGCGGGCGCTGCAGCGTGCGGATCAGGTGCGGCGTGATCGACAGCACCACCTCGGTCTTGTTGCGCTCGTCCCGGCTGCTGCCGAACAGGCGCCCCAGCACGGGCACGTCGCCCACGCCCGGCAGCTTGGTGCCGCTGCTGCGGTCCTCGTTCTTGATCAGGCCCGCCAGCACCTGGTTCTCGCCGTCCTTCAGCTGCAGCATGGTGGTCGCCGAGCGCGTGCCGATGCGGTAGGCGGTGGTGCCGCTCTTGGTCTCGATCTGGTCGATCAGGTTGCTGACCTCGAGCGAGATGCGGATGCCGACCTCGTTGTTCAGGTAGATCGTGGGCTCGACGTTCAGCGTCAGGCCCACGTCCACGTAGTTGACCGACTCCGACGCGAAGCCGCCCACGCCCGACGAGATGGTCGTGGTAATGGTCGGCAGCTTGTCGCCGATGACGACCTTCGCCTTTTCCTTGTTGCGCACGCGGATGCGCGGGTTGGCGAGCGTCTGCGAATCGCCGTCCGTCTTGGCGGCCGTGGCCGTGGCCGAAATGCCCGTGACGCCGATATTGCTGCTGTTGAACAGGCGCAGCTGGTCGATGGTGAGCGCGCCGCCGGTCGTATTCATGAGCGGCGCGAAACCGAGGCTGGTGGGCCAGTCCACGCCCAGGTCGAGCAGGCGGTTGCGCTGCACCTCGAGCACCTCGACGTCGAGCATCACCTCGGCCTCGGGCACGTCCTGCAGCGCGATCAGCTGGGACGCCAGCTTCACCGCTTCCGGCGTGTCGCGCAGGATCACGAGATTCAGCTTTTCGTCGACGACGACGTCGCGCGACTTCAGGATCGTCTTGAGCGTGTTGGCGATGGTCTTCGCTTCGGCATTGGCCAGGTAGAAGGTCTTGACCGTCATCTCCTGGTATTCCTTCTGCTTGGCCGCCACGTTCGGGTAGATCAGGATGGTGTTGCCGTCCATGACCTGGCGCTCCAGCTGGTTGCTCATCAGGAGGTAGAACACGGCCGCTTCCACCGTGCTGTTCTTGAGGAACACGGAGGCGCGCTGGTCCGTCTTGACGTCCTTGTCGAACAGGAAGTTCAAGCCCGAGTGGCGCGCGATGACCTCGAAGATCTGCTTGATCGGGGCGTCGCGGAATTCCAGGCTGATCGGCTTGCGGAAGGCGGCCGCCAGCGCCGCGTCGGCGCTCGGCTGGGCCGCCGCGAGGGCGTCGATCTCGGCCAGCAGCGCGCGCGCCGGCTCGGACGACGGCCGCTCGGCCAGGACCGCCCCCACCTTCTGGCGCGCGGGCTCGAGGTCCTTGCGCGCCAGCGCGGCGCGCGCCTCGTCCAGCAGCAGCGCGTGGCGGCGGTCGGCCTCGACCTGGCGCAGGCCGGCGCGGGCGCGGTCGTTGACGGGATCGACGGCCAGCACGCGGCGGTAGTCCTGCTGCGCCAGGTCCGGCTTGCCGTCGGCCAGCGCGCGGTCGGCCTGGGTCAGCAGGCGGTTGACGGCGCCGTCGCGCGCGCGCAGCCAGGCCGCCTTGTAGACGACGTTCTGGGGGTCGGCCGCCAGCGCTTCCTGGTACTTGGCGAGGCCCGCCTCGACGCGGTCCTGGGCGACCAGTTCGTTGCCTTCGCGGTAGGCCTGCTGGGCCGCGCAGCCGGCCAGCAGAAGCGACAGCAGCGCCGGGGCCAGCAGGCGGAACGGGGTCGGGCGGCGCTTGCCGGCCGGATCACGAGCGATCAATCGAATACTCCAATATTGAGCTGCTGAACCTGGTTCAGCGGCAGGTAGGTCAGGGTCATGACGGGCGGCGCGATCGCCTCCACGCGCCAGGTGCCGTCGATGACGTCCTTGTCGTGCACGACGTAGGTACGCTCGCCGCGCGCCAGGTAGACTTCCCAGATGCCGTCGCCCACCGACTTGCCGATGAAGGAGAACGGCAGCGCCGGCGCGACCGGTGGCGGCGGAGCTGCCGGCGGCGGCGGCGGGGGTGGCGGCGGCGTCCAGTCCTGGCGTCCGAACGGGCCGGGGCCATTGTCGCCCGCGCCGAAGCGCGCGTCGCTGTCGCCGATCAGCGTATCGCGCGGGACCAGCGCCAGGATCTGCTGCGCCGGGGTTGCGCCATCCGCGCCATCCGCCGCGGGCCGTGCCGGCGCCGGGGCTGCGGCAGCGGCCGGCGCTGCCGCGGGAACCGCTACGGCAGGCGCCGCCGGGCGCGCGGGACGCTCGACCGCTTCCGCCACCTCGCTGTCCGGGCTGCGGTCGCCGAACGCGACCAGCAGAACGGCGCCGACCAGGGCCGCGCCCAGCGCGACGTGGCGCACGCGCGGGTTCACGGCGTGGCTCCCGCCGGCGTCGCGCTGCCCGCGCCGGCCGCGCCGGCCATGTTGGCGGCGGCGGCGTCGCCGTCGCGCAGGTACAGCGTCAGGCGCAGGCGCGCTTCCACGGCCGTGTCGCCGATCGCCTCGCGGCGGAAGCTGATGTCGTCCAGCGCCGCGAACGGGATCGCGCGCAGCGCCGCCATGGCGAACTGCCAGATCGCCGCGTAGCTGCCCTTGACGGGCAGGTTGACCTGGTAGGTCGTCACCCCCGCGTTGCGGTCGCGGGCCGCCTTGTACTCGCCCTGGCGCAGCGTCAGGCCGGCTTGCTGCGCCAGCGCGAACAGGGTCTTGACTTGCTGCTCGGCATGGCGGCGCTCGCCCAGCGTGCCGTAGAAGGCGGCCAGGTTGTCCTGTTCCGGCATCGCCTTGGCACGCTGCGCGGCGGCGGCCGCGTCTTCCTCGCGGGCGGCGCGCACGGCGGCGGCCGCGGCGGCGGCGCGGGCCGCCGCCTGCGCCTCGCTGCGCGCCTGGAAGGCTGCGCGTTCGCGTTCCAGGCCGGTGCGCGCCACGGCCACCCAGGCCAGCGCGCCGGCCAGCGCGGCGACCAGCAGCCAGGCGCCGACGACCAGCGGATTGGCGCGCATCAGGACCAGGCGCAGGCGCAGGCCGGGCGAGGCGGCGGCAGGCTGCTGGATGCTCATGGCGCAGCCCTCCACTGCGCATCGACCTGGAAGCGGATGGGCCGGTTCGGGTCCTGCTCGTTGATCTCGTGGCGCGCCAGGGCGACGGCGTCGAACCAGTCGAGCCGCTGCAGCGCCTCGACGTAGGCGATCATGTCGTCGCTGCCCTTGGCTTCGGCGGTGATGCGCAGGCTGCGCTTCTTCGCATCCGGTTCCAGCGCCAGCAGCGCCACCGTCGGCGGCGTGGCCGCCTGGACGGCGTCGTGCAGGCCGCGCCACGGCAGGTTCAGTTGCAGCACGGCGGCGTTCACGGCGCCCGCCTGGGCAGCCGGCACCGGCGCGGGCGGGGCCTTCGGCCTGGGCGCCTCGGCGCGGGTGCGCGCCTCGACCTGTTCGACGCGCCGCTCGTGCTCGCGCAATTCCTCGCGATAGTGCAGCGCGGACGTCGCCAGCGGCACGACCAGGACCAGCGCAGCGGCGATGGCGCTCCAGGCATGCGGCGCGCGGAACAGCGCGCGGCGCAGGCCGGGCGGCGCGAAATCGATGCGGACCTTCTTCATGGCGCCCTCCCCGTCAGCGCCAGGCGCGCGCTGTCCGGCCACAGCGGATCGGTCTCGTCCTCGAACAGCGTGCAGGCGAACTTCAGGCGCCCGGCGCTGCTGGCCCAGCCCCGCGGCGCCGGGCCGCAGATCTGCAGGCGCTCGGGCCGGCCCAGGCCCACGCGCAGCGCCTCGCGCGCCACGTGGCCTTCGAGCCAGTCGCGGTCGGCGCCCGCCGGGATCGGGGCGGTGCGCACGGCCGCGAGCTGGCGGCCGTCGTACGCGGCCACGCTCAGCACGCCGCCGTGGACGACGCCAAACCAGGCGTTCGGGCGGCGCAGCTTGCGGTACTGGTTCAGCGCGGCGACGAATTGCGGCACGACCTCGACCAGGACGAAGCCGTGGGTGGCGGCCGCCTGCGCCAGCTGGTCGAGCAACGCCTGCGGCACGGCCGCGGCCAGGAACGGGTGCGCGGCATCCCAGTCGGCGCAGATGCGCCAGCCTGCGGCGCCGCTCCCCGCACTCGTGCCGAACAGCGCCTGGAAGCGCAGCGCGGCCGCTCCTTCCAGGTCGGCCAAGCGGGTCGCACCCTGCGGCGGCGCCACCTGCCACAGGCGCACCAGGTCGTCCGACAGCACCACCGACATGGTCATGCCGCCGACCTCGTGCTCGCCCAGCAGCACGGACAGCGCCACGCCGATCGCGGCCGGATCGGCGCCGCCGGCGCGCACCTGGCCCAGCAGCAGCGCGCGCTCGTGGCGCCAGGCGCTGGTGCGCACGAGCGCCAGGCCGTCGGGCGCGATGCCCAGGCGCAGCGCGCGTCCGCGCAGGGGCTTGAGCAGGGAGGAAAAGGGGCTAGGCATGCAGGGTCACCCGCTTGATTTCCTCGATCGTGGTGGCGCCGCGCCTGACCAGGTCGAGCGCCGCGTGGCGCAGGCTGCGCGTGCCGTTGGCGGCGGCCGCCGCCTTGATGCGGCGGATCGGCTGCTTGTCGACGATCAGTTCGCGGATCTCGTCATTCAGCGTCAGGATCTCGGCGATCGAGCGGCGTCCCTTGTAGCCGGTGCCGCGGCAGTCGCCGCAGCCCACGCCGCGCATGAACAGGTATTCGGAGGCCTCGGTGCGGGTCAGGTGCACGGACGACAGCTCGGCCGGCTCGGGATCGTAGGGCGCGGCGCAGTGCGGGCAATTCATGCGGATCAGTCGCTGGGCCCAGATGCCGTTCAGCGCCGACACGAAGGCGTACGGGTCGATGCCCATGTGGGTGAAGCGGCCGAACACGTCGAACACGTTGTTGGCGTGGACCGTGGTCAGCACCAGGTGGCCCGTCAGCGCCGACTGCACCGCGATCTCGGCGGTCTCGCGGTCGCGGATCTCGCCGACCATGATCTTGTCCGGGTCGTGGCGCAGGATCGAGCGCAGGCCCTTGGCGAAGGTCAGGCCCTTCTTTTCGTTGACGGGGATCTGCAGGATGCCGGGCAGCTGGTATTCGACCGGATCCTCGATGGTGATGATCTTCTCGCGCCCGTTGTGGATCTCGGTGAGGGCCGCGTACAGCGTGGTGGTCTTGCCGGAACCCGTCGGCCCCGTCACCAGCAGCATGCCGTAGGCTTCCTGCGCGAGCGAGCGCAGGGTCACCAGCGAGTCCGCGTCGAAGCCCAGCGCCTCCAGCGTCAGCGACCCGTAGGATTCGATCATGGCGCGCTTGTCGAGCACGCGGATCACGGCATCCTCGCCGTGGATGCTGGGCATGATCGAGACGCGCAGGTCGATGTCGCGCCCGCCCGCCTGCACGCGGAAGCTGCCGTCCTGCGGGATGCGGCGTTCGGCGATATCGAGTTCGGCCAGCACCTTCAGGCGCGAGATGATGTGTTCGGCGAGCTCGATGCCGCCCACCGTCGCGGCGTGGTCGAGCACCCCGTCGACGCGGTACTTGACGGCCAGGCCGCCGGCCGTGCTCTCCAGGTGGATGTCCGAGGCGCCGGCCTTGAGGGCGTCGTACAGCGTCGAGTTGACCAGCTTGACGGCGGGGCTGGCCGCTTCCGACACCGAGGCGAACGACAGCACCGTCGCGCTCTTGCCGTCGCGCCGCTCCTGGCTGCCCGCGCCGCCGTCCCCACCCAGGTTGTCGACGGCGCGCGCCGATTCCTCGTGCTTGCCGAGGTAGGCCTGGATGTCCGACTGCAGCGCCAGGCGCAGGTGCAGATGCAGGTTCAGCGGCGCGGCCGTGCCGGCGCCCGCGCGCGCCTGCAGCCAGGTCTGCAGGTCGAGGTCGAACGGGTCGGCGATCACGCCGGTGAGGCGCCCCGCCCCGTCGCGCAGCAGCACGCAGTGGCGCGCCAGCGCCTGCGCCAGCGGCAGCAGGTCGAACGCGGGCTGCTGGCCGAACATCTCGAGCGTCTCCATCACCTCCAGGCCGAACGGCGCGGCCAGCAGGCGCACGACCTGGCGCGGCTCCTGGCCCGTCAGCGCCTGCAGCTCGTCCACCAGCGAACGCTGCGACTGGCGGCTGCGCGCGCGCGCCTGCACCAGCACGGCGGCGTCGATGGGCGCGCTCGTCGGCGCGCTCGTTGGCTCGTTCATCGGATCGTTCGCGGGCTCGGTCACGACATGTCTCCGGCAAGGTCGAAGATCGGCATGTACAGCAGGACCACGATGGCGCCCACCACCAGCCCGATGGCCGCCATCAGCAGGGGTTCGAAGGTGCGCGTGAAGCGGTCGATCCAGCGCCCGATCTCGCCGTCGTAGAAGGCGGCCGAGCGGGTCAGCATCGGTCCCATGTCGCCGGTGCGCTCGCCCACGCGCAGCATGCGCAGCGAGATCGGCGTGGTCAGGCCGTTGGCCTCGAAGGCATCCGACAGCGGACGGCCCGACTCGACCGCCGCCCGCGCCGCGCGCAAGCCGGCGGCCAGGCCCGGCGAGACCATGCCCTGCACCGTGTCGATGGCGGAGACGATCGTGATGCCGCCTTCGTTGAGCATGCCCAGGGTCAGGTACAGGCGCGACAATTCGTAGATGCGCGCGCGTTCGCCGATGCCGGGCAGGCGCGCCAGCAGGCGCGCCGCGCCGCCTTGCCGCAGCGTGCGCCGCACCGACCACGCGATGGCGGCGGCCACGGCGGCGAAGCCCAGCAGCAGCGGCACCGTATGGTTGCCGGCGAACTGGCCCCACTCCAGCATCATGCGCGACATCAGGGGCAGGCTGCGGCCCGCGCCCTGGTACACCTCGGCGAAGCGCGGCACGACATAGGACATCAGGAACAGGCTGACGCCGCCCCCGACGCACAGCAGGATCACGGGATAGATCGAGGCGCTGACGATCTTGGCGCGCACCGTGTCGATGCGCTGCTGGTATTCGATATAGCGTTCGAGCGCGCGCGGCAGGTCGCTGGTGCCTTCGGCGGCGCGCACGATGCCGACGTACAGCGGCGGGAACAGCGCCGGCTGCTCGGCCAGCACGCCGGAAAAGCGCTTGCCTTCGCGCAGGCCGGCCAGCAGGCGTTCCAGCACGCCGCGGGTGGCCGGCACGGCTTCCTTCTCCAGCAGCGCTTCCAGGCCCTCGACGATGCCCAGGCCCGCCGTCAGCAGCGCCAGCAATTCCTGGCTGAACAGCACCAGCGACAGCTTGCCCTTGCCGCCGGCGCCGCGCAGCAAGGGCGCGCGCGCCGGGGCGATGGCGCTGACGTACAGGCCGCGCGCCTCGACCTGGCGCCGCGCGTCCGCCTCGTCGGGGGCGTCGACCAGCACGCTGGCGATGCTCATGTCGGGCGCGAGGGTACGTACCGCAAACTGCATGGGAAGGAAAACCGCAGGGAGGTGGATGAAGGCAAAGGGTGTTACCCGGAGCTGATGACTGGGAGCGGTTACTGGGAACTGATGTCGGCGTTGTCGCCTTCGCCGCCCGGCTGGCCGTCCTTGCCGAGCGAGAGCACCTCGTACTCGGCCTTCGTGCCCGGGGCGCGATACTGGTAAGTATGGCCCCAGGGATCGACGGGCACACCTTTCTTCAGGTAGGGTCCGTTCCATTTGGCGGCAGCCGTCGGCGGTGCCGTCATCAGGGCGTTCAGGCCTTCCTCGGTGGTCGGATAGCGGCCGACGTCGAGGCGGAAGGTGTCCAGCGACTTCTCGAACGCCTCGATCTGGGCGCGCGCCACGGTGACCTCGGACTTGCCGAGCTGGGAGAAATACTTCGGACCGACGTAGGCGGCCAGCAAGCCGATGATCACGATCACCACCAGCAGTTCGAGCAGCGTGAAGCCTGCGTGGCGGGAACGGGCGGCGACGCGCTGATTCTGCATTCGATACATCAAACTGCTCCTTATTGCCCTAATGTAAAGCTTTGGCACAGGCTACCATGCTCCGGAAGACGGCCACAATGTTTTTATGCAACCAGAAAACCATTGTCGCATTTCCTTCATCGGCTTGCCTGCGAGCTGACGCAATATCACGTCGACGCCGAATGCGGGGCTAGCCATTCCGACAAGCGAAACGCCTGTTTTTCATTGCGCTTCGGAAATATGTAAATTTGCGTATTTTCTTGCCTGGAAACTGTTTTTTGGCTTCGCGCAAGCCATTTCTCATCAAATCTGCCAATTCACGCTGGCACGTCGTCGGCGCGCCACATTGTTTCTCTACCACATCAAAAATTTCTTTGAGGATACTTCATCTATCTTCGTACATCTGTATCCATCTGTCTCCAAATGTCTTTCAAAAATATAATATTTGCACGAAATTAACGAAAAAAAAAATTCCCATAGGAAAAATCGATGCCTACAATAGCTCATCCGTGAACGCAGTCCCTCTCCGAATCATGAAAAATCTTGCCCTCCGCCTCGCCTTCGGTTTCACCTTTGCCGCTTCCCTCGCCGCCTGCGGTTCCGGTGTCGAGGACGCGCAGCAGCTCCAGACCGCCGCCGCCGTGCAGGCCAACGTCGCCGTCGTCGCGGCGAACAGCCCGGCCCCGGATTGCGCCGCCGACGGCTGCAAGGGCCTGCGCATCATCGACGCCAATGCCGAGGTCTATCGCTACGAAGCGATGCGTCGCGCCGCCGCCGAGCCGCAGGGCTGACTCCCAGCCTCACGGCGCCCGGCCGCATCCGGGTCGAGGCGCCATGGCTGCACGTTTTCCAGCAGCCGCAATTCCATGCAGCGGGCCAGCGCATGCGCCCGGTTGGCGACGCCCAGGGTCCGGTAGATACGCTGCAGGTGATTCTTGACGGTCAGCGCGCTGATCCCCAGGATCCGTCCCATCTCTTCATTGCTCTTCCCCTCCCTGAGCCAGCCGACGATTTCCGTCTCGCGCGCGCTCAGGCTGCGCGCCGGCGCCGCGATGCCGTCCGTGCGCAGCGCCGGCAGGCGCGCGAGCGCCAGGTGCAGGTGCGGCACCAGCAGTTCGAGGAAATAGGCATGGCGCCCGTTCGGCCGCATCGGCAGGCCGAGCAGCAGGAACACGCTGCCGCCCTCGCTCGTCTGGCCGGTGCCGTGCACCAGCACGTTGTCGAATCCCAGCAGGCCCAGCTCGCCGCTGAAGGCCTGCAAGCCCCCGCCGCCATCCGGGCGGGCGAAATCCGCCAGCGCCGGCAGCCGCGCGCCCTGCGTGCAGTGGCGCGCAATGCGCAGCAGCAGGCCGTCGCGCGGATCGCGCAGCGCCTGCGCCACGCGCGCGTCGAGTACCGTGCCGTGCAGGCATTCCAGTCTCAGCAAGCCTCCGCCGGGTCCGAACCGCAGGCAGGCCAGCACCTGGTGCGGCAACAGCGCCTGCAGCTGGCCCTGCGACCACAGGAACAGCTGGCCCACGCTCGCCACCCGCAAGCCGGACTCGATCGCGCGCAGCAGGTATTCCTGCTCCAGGCGGCTCAGGATGACGACGCCGTCCATCGGCGCGTCCGCATCGGCCAGGGTTCCCCGCATCCCGTCGCTCATGCCGCGCTCATGCCGCGCCACCGTGCTGCCACGCGACGAAGCGGTAGCCGGTGCCGCGCACGGTCTCGATGTGCTGCTCGTGCCCGCTCGCCTGCAGCGCACTGCGCAGGCGGCCGACGTGGGTGTCGACCGTGCGTTCGTCCAGCACGGCGTGGCGGCCCCATACCTTGTCCAGCAATTGCGAGCGGGTGTGCACACGCTCCGGATGGTGCATCAGGAAGTTCAGCAGGCGGAATTCGACGGGGCCCAGCGCCACCTGGCGCGTTCCCGCCGTCACGCGCTGGGTGCTCGGCTCGAGACGCAGCCCCGCCATCTGCACCGTGTCATGGGCCACGTGCGGGACGCGCCGGCGCAGCACGGCCTGCATGCGCGCCAGCAGTTCGCGCGGATTGAACGGCTTGGTGAGGTAGTCGTCGGCGCCCGATTCCAGCGCCAGGATCTTGTCGTGCTCGCCGCCGCGGCGCGCGACCATGATGATGGGCAGCGCGCGCGTGGCGTCGCTGGCGCGCAGGCGGCGGATCAGCGCCTCGCCCGACTCGCGGGGCAAATCCCACTCCAGCAGCAGCATGTCCGGCAGGCCGTCGTCGATGGCCAGCCGGGCCGATTCGGCATCCATGCAGCTGGCGACCTCGTGGCCGGCGCAGCGCAGGTTCAGTTCCAGCAGCTGGCGGACTGCCGGGTCGGGGTCGACCACGAGGATATGTGCTGCCATGGGTGGATCCGGGCTGGTGAATCGGTACGGCGCTGTTGCCGTCGTGAGGTCTGTCTTCACGACAAGAAAATTTTAATATGCACGAACGAAAACCAGCTGAACAATATGATTTGGCTTGGGGATTCAGAGCTTTGACGAATAAATCGCCGTGTGCTCGCCGTATGCGGCATGCCTAGGGCGATGCGGGTGTGCGGGGTGCGAGGCGGCGCGATCGCGCTGCCGGAGGGAGTTGCGGAAACGCTACATGTAGCAACGCCCTGCCCGCACAGGCGGACAGGGCGCGTGGCCCGATCCGGGAATCAGCGTGCGCGGCGGCGCAGCGTGAAGCCCAGCAGGCCGATGCCCGTGAAGACGCTCAGCAGCGTCGACGGTTCCGGCACGTCGGCGGCCGGCGTGACCAGGGCGATGTCGCCGGCCGTGACGACGGGTTCCGCGCCCGGCAGCAGGTCGATCTGCGCCGCGCCGGCCACCAGGTAGTCCTGGCCCTGGGTCAGGTTGACCGCGAAGGTCGTGCCATCGAAGCCGGACGACGGACCGTCGAAGGCGATGTCGAAGCTGAACAGGCCGCCGAACGTCACGGCCTGCCACAGCCAGGACTGCGCCGACGACATGCTCAGCGTGCCGTCCACGCCGCCCGTCACGCCGGAGGCGTCCAGCACGTCGCCGAAGGCGCCGCCGAAGTTGCTCAGGGTCGCGGTCGACAGGTCGGCGCCGGCGCCGGCATACGTCAGTTCCAGGCCACCGTCGCCGCTGAAGCTCTTGGTGCTGATGCTGACGTGGTACATCGGTCCGGCGAACACGCTGCCGGAGACGAGCGCCAGGGCCAGCAGCGCACGGGAAAACAGGGTCTTGAAGTTCATCATTGCATCATCCTTCGACATCAGAAAGTACCGTTATAGAGTTTGGCGGCGTAGGTCACGGCAACCTTGTTCGGATTGCTGAAACTCAGGCCGAGCGTGACGGATGCGCCCGGGGCGAGCGTGCCCGGCAAGGTCACGTACGGGGCGCCGCCCTGTTCGCCGCTCTTGTTGTCGAGCGTCACGCCGGCCGGCAGGTCCTGCAGCACGTACTGCAGCGGACCGGTCAGCGCGGCGCTGCCCGTGTTCGTCACCGTGACGGTGCCCGCATACTTGGCCGTGAAGCGGTTGATCGTGTAGCCGGAGCGGACGATCTTCACGCTGCCCGTCACGTCGGCCGCGGCCGGCGCCAGGTTCAGGCTCACCACGACCGGATCGTGGTCGGAGGCGCGGAAGGCGTTGTTCACGTACGGGTCGTCGTTCGTGTCGCCCGTGTTGTAGTCGATCGCCGGCGGCTCGTCCGCATTGTTGTGCCATTCGGTCACGCCCGTGACCTGGCCGTCCAGCGAGGCGCTCGCCAGCGCATGGTCGAGGTAGCCGCTCATGCCGTCGAACACATAGGAATACGGGATCGTCGACGGCCGCACGAAGCGCTCCAGCTCGTTGACCATGCCCAGGCTCGTCAGGGCGGCGATCGGGTCTTCGTGGCCGTAGGAATTGAAGTCGCCCACGGCCAGCACGTCCGGGTCGCCCGCGGCCGCGACGACCTTCGGGATGAACACGTTTGCCAGTTGCAGCGCCTGCTGCACGCGGGTGGCGTTCCAGCAGCCCTGGCCGTCGCCGCTGTCCGTATTGCCCGTGCCGCCGCCGCAGCTGCCCTTCGATTTCAGGTGGTTCACCACTAGCGAGAACTTGGCGCCGTTGGCATTGAGCTTGAAGGTCTGGGCCATCGGCGGGCGGTTGTTGACGGCATCGGCGTCCGACATCGCGCCGCCCACCAGGCTCAGCACGGCTGGCTTGTAGATCATCGCCACGCGGATCGCGTCGGTGCCCGTCGCCGGTGGCTTCGGCACATAGGCGTAGACCGTGCCGCCGATCGCCTTGTTGAGGGCGTCGACGAGGTAGGAAACGGTGGTGTCGCCATTGTTCTCGATTTCCATCAGGCCCACCGCGTCGGCATCGATGGCCTTCAGCTCATTGACGATCTTGTCGCGCTGGCGCTGGAACTCGGCGAGGTTGTCGGCGCCGCGGCAATTGCTCTTGCTGGTGCTGCCGCCGACGGTGCAGCCGCGGTTGGTGTTGCCCCAGGCGTCGGCGCCGTTGGTGAAGGTGGTGAAGAAGTTCAGCACGTTGGCGCTGGCGACCTTCACGTTGCCGGCCGCGACTTGCGGCTTGTCCAGGCGCACATTGGTGCGGCTGAAGACGGGGGTCTCGCTCGGCTGCAGCTTGTACCAGGCGCCGCTGCCGCCGGTGGAACCGAAGTCGATCACGCCGGTCAGGCCCGTCACCGTGTCGCCGCTGCGCACGGTGCCGCCCTCGCCCAGGTAGGGGATGTGCTCCGGCGTGACGAAGATATTGTCGTCCAGCACGACCATATTGCGCGCGTTGTCCGCCGCCAGCGCGAGCGCTTCCGGGGTGCCCGGGCGGTAGCGGTTGGTGGGGGTCTCGCGGCGGCCGTTCGACAGGATCAACTCGCCGCGGTCGCCCAGGTAGTTGTTGCCGTTGACGGTCAGCGGATTGACGAAGCGCACGAGCATGCCTTCGTAGCGGCCCAGGTCTTCGCTGCCCAGTTCGATATTGGCCGGGACGACCGCCGGGCCGGCGCCGAGGTTCTGCACCGTGGCCTTGGTCAGTTCCGTGTAGGTGCGGGTAGCTCCGCTGGGCTTGTACTCGCTGATGGTGCCGGTCACGCGCACCAGGTCGCCGACGTTGGCGCTGGTCGTGTCGTAGACATACAGGCCGTCCGAGGTGGTCGGGTCGCCGTCGCCGTTCGGGTCCTGGATGAAGAAGCCAGTGCCGCTGAATTTCTTGGTGATCACGCCGGTCGTAGTCTGCACGGTGTTGGCGTAGGGGCTGGCGCTGCCGCTGCCCTGGATCTGCATGATGGAGAGCTGGCCCGAGACGGCCACGCTGACGGTGCAGCTGGCGCTCTGGCCGGCGTCGTTGGTGAAGGTCACAACCACAGGATAGGTGCCCGCGGCCACGCCCGCGCCCACGGCCAGCGTCGCCGTCGCGCTCTGGCCGGCGGCGTTCGCGCGGACGATGTCGACGAGGCCGATGCCGGCGACGGCGCCGCCCGTGATGCTGATGCCGTCGACGATGCTGTCCTGGTCCTTGGCCGACAGCGGCGCGCCGAAGGCGCTGCCGGCGCTGCCTGCCACCGTGGCCGGGCAGCTCGGGACGATCGGCTGCGGGCCCGGTGCGCCGCCGCACACGTTACGGGCGCTGCCGCTGTTGCGCGGGCTCGGCGCGCCGACGGCGAAGTCGGCGGCGTTGTCGTCGGAGTCGTTGCAGCCGCCGCCGTTGCGCAGGACTGCCGTGGCATTGGTCGGCGCCGCCGTCGGGCCGGACCCTTCGAACGGGGTCGCCGTGGTGCCGAAGCCCACCAGGTCGACGACGCTCGTGGCGCGCGGATCCGTGATCGTGGCCGCGCCGTTCACCAGCACGACCTTGCCGGCCGTGCCGCTCAGATTGATGGTGCCGCTCAGGTCCGGGGTGGGCAACGCATCGCTGCCGCCGCTGCCGGCCGCGCCCTGGATCAGGTAATACTGGCCCGGCTGCAGCGTCACGTCGCCGATCACCGTCTTGTTGGTCCAGCTGTTGCCTGCCGCGGACGCGTATTGCACGCTCCAGCCGCTGATATTGACGGCCTCGGCGCTGCGGTTGAACAGCTCGATGAAATCGTTCTTGTAGGTGGCGCCGCCGTTGCCGCCGCCGCCGTACGCCTGGCTGATGACGACGGGGCCGGGGGCGGCACAGGCTGCGCCGGAAAGACCGGCCAGCAGTGCGGCAAGCACGGTCAGGCGGACGGGGAGATGGGGCGATGCACGATCGGAAGCGCGGTAGGTCATGGTGGTCCTGGTCGGAATGGCAAGCGTTGTCAGCGAAATACTTAACAGAAATGAATAGTAAATGCACAAATTGACAACATCATGACGACGCATTGGGCCGGATGGATCAATCCGGACCTTGAACGATCGATAACGCGCGGACGCAGAAAATGCGGAAGTCGTGGAGGCTCAGCGGCGCCGGCCGTAGGGAGCGGCCAGCGGCTCGCCGATGAACAATCCCTGGGTCGGCCAGGCCACGCTCTTCCAGTATGCTTCGATTGCGCTATTGCCCTGTACATAGTGCTTGAGCAGCACGGTGGGATTGGGGAATTTTTGCCAGTGGTTGCAGGGTTCGCTCACCGTGCCGTAGCTGGCCGTGGCGCCCGCCTCCAGCCAGCGCAGGCTGCTCATCTGCGAGTTGCCCAGCAGGTCGCCGCCCAGCGAGGTCAGGTGGTCGGCCAGCGCGCCCGGCACGAAGCCGAGCGTGTCGAGTTTGTCCACTTCGGCCATGCCGGTCTCGTAGATGACGATGTCCTTGGCGTCTTCCAGCACGTCGGCCTGCATCGTCTTCGTCGCCAGCTGGCGCGCCGCGATGCGGCCCGGCGGCGGGAAGAAGCCGGCGCGCGAATTGCGCGCCTTTTCCGAGGTCTGCAGGAAATAGGCGGTGGCCGGCACGATCTTGAAGCCGGCTCCCGTCCCCCGGTCGATCAGGGCCTTGGCCTGCTCCACCGATTCGGTCGGCAGCAGCATCGACAGGCGCATGTGCAGGTCCGTGTACGGGCGCGGCGTGGTCGCGTTGAAGTAGGGGCTGGGCCGGCCGGGGGCGCAGGTGCGCGTGCACTGGTCAGGGTCGAAGCCGAGGGTATAGGCGCCCGTGATCGCGTTGCAGGAAACCTTGTAGGGCGCCGTCCACACCATCAGCACGGCCTGCACCTCCGGCTTCAGCTGTCCGTCGATCTCTTCCTTGAGGGCCTGGAAGCGCGATTCGCTGATCTCGCGCGGCTTGCCGGGAATGTGCACGTGGACGACGTTGGCCGCCGGAATGCCGCGCCGCTTGCGGTAGTACTCGCCGATCTGGACACTGTTCGGCTCGGCATCGTTGATGACGATGGCCAGCTGCTCGGGCTGCAGCCGCGGCGCACTGGAGAACTGGGCGCGGGCCGGCAGCGCGCACGCCAGCAGGAGGCTGACAAGAATGGGCAGGAGGAATCTCGGCATCGATGTCGTCGGTCGTGGTCAGGAACGGAAAACGGGAGCGCCATGCTCCCGTTCATCATGCCACAGTTGAAAGATGTGCAACTTATGCCAGGCTTATGCGGCGCCGGTGCGGCGGCGCGCACGCTTGCGGCCCATCAGCGCCAGCACGCCCATGCCGGCGATCAGCATGGCCGTTTCGCCGGGTTCCGGAACGGGCGAGATCGCGAACACTTCCATGCCGTCGATGTGCAGCGCCATGCCGTTCGTGCTGCGGTCGACGATGCTCTTGCCTTCGTCCAGCGGATTGCCGTAGCTGGTCTGCCAGGACAGCGCCGTGTCCAGGTCGGCCGTGACGACGAGGTCGGGGCCGACGCCGAACATCGGGCCCACGCCGGTGGCGTTGAAGGTCTGGTACTGGCCCTGGCTGGGCAGCACGTAGGTGGACAGGATCTGGCGATACACGGCCGGCTCGGTGAAGTTGAACAGGAAGGCGGTGCGCTGCCAGTCGCGCTCGGTTTCGTTCCAGCCGCCGGACGACGACCAGCTCTGCGGGTTGTAGCCGCCGACCAGGAAGCTGTCGCCGCCGGAATTGGTGACTTCGAGCAGCGTGAAGGTGGCGCCCTGCCCGTCCGCCGCCGCGTGGAAGTCGGCCGACGTGTCGCCGGCATGGAGCGTGTACACATTGTTCAGGTTGAACTCGCCGGCGCCCAGCCAGCGTTCCAGCTGGGCGTGCTTGCCTGCGTCCAGCAGGTCGGAGCCGCCGACGATGTCGCCAGCGCTGGCGGTGCCGCCGATGCCGGCCAGCGCGAGTGCCAGGCCGCCCGCCGCAATGATCTTCTTCATGGGTTTTCCTCCCAGGGTAATCGTCGAGCCATTGTATGACGGGCGTCACGACGGCTTCGCACTGTAGACTGGGGGAAACTGCCGAGTAAAAAGACATCGCCCCCGCGCAGGCAGGGGCCCAATTGCTCGCCCATGCGGGCGAACTTGGGCCCTGCCTGCGCAGGGGCGACGGTGAAACGTGCTCCAGTGATCAAGCGCGCTGGTAGACGTCCTCGAAGCGCACGATGTCGTCCTCGCCCAGGTAGCTGCCCGATTGCACCTCGATCAGGTGCAGCGGCAGCTTGCCCGGGTTTTCCAGGCGGTGCGTGGTGCCCAGCGGGATGTAGGTCGACTCGTTCTCGGCCAGCAGCACGACCTTGTCGCCGCAGGTGACGCGCGCGGTGCCCGACACGACGATCCAGTGCTCGGCGCGGTGGTGGTGCATCTGCAGCGACAGCTTCTCGCCCGGCTTGACGGTGATGCGCTTGACCTGGAAACGGTCGCCCGCGTCGATGCCTTCGTAGCAGCCCCACGGACGGTACACCTTGGTGTGATGCAGGTGCTCGGTACGTTCCTGGCCCTTCAGGTGCTCGACGATGTTCTTGACGCGCTGGACCTGGTCCTTGTGCGCCACGAGCACGGCGTCGTTGGTTTCCACGACCACCAGGTCCTGCACGCCGACCACGGCCACGATGCGGCTCTCGGCGCGCACCAGCGTGTTGCTGGTGTTGTCCAGGTAGACGTCGCCGCGCTGCGCGTTGCCGTTGGCGTCGCGCTCCTGCACGTCGGCCAGCGCCGACCAGGAACCGACATCGCTCCAGCCGATGTCGGACGCCACGACCACGCCGTCGCGGGTGTGTTCCATGACGGCATAGTCGATCGAGTCGGACGGGCTGGCGGCGAACGCCGCTTCGTCGAGGCGGCAGAAGTCGAGGTCGCGGTAGGCGTCCTGCACGGCCGAGGCGGCCGCCTTGGCGATGTCAGGCGCATGCGCCTCGATCTCGGCCAGGAAGCGGTCGGCGCGGAACATGAACATGCCGCTGTTCCAGTAGAAGCCGCCGTCGGCGACGAAGCCGGCCGCCGTGTCGCGGTCCGGCTTCTCGACGAAGCGCTCGATCTTGAAGCAGTCGTCGCAGCCCGGCAGCGGCTCGCCGCGGCGGATGTAGCCGTAGCCCGTCTCCGGTGCGCTCGGGACGATGCCGAAGGTGGCCAGCGAGCCGCCTTCGACGAGGCGCGCGGCGCGTTCGACGGCCAGGCGGAACGCCTCGTTCTTCTCGATGACGTGGTCGGCCGGCAGCACCAGCATGATCGCGTCCGGATCCTGCGCCTTCAGGAACGCGGCGGCCGCTGCCACGGCCGGGGCCGTGTTGCGGCCGGCCGGCTCGAGCATGATGCCGTGCGGCGTGATGCCCACGTCGCGCAGCTGCTCGGCCACCAGGAAGCGGTGCTCGTTACCGCACACCACCAGCGGCGCCATCACTCCCGGCCAGCCGCGCACCCGCAGCGCGGTCTCCTGCAGCATGGTCTTGTCGGTGACCAGGGGCAGCAATTGCTTCGGCATTACCGCGCGCGAAAGCGGCCACAGGCGGGTACCGGCGCCGCCGGAGAGGATGACTGGATAGATCTTCATGCACTGGCTTTCTCTAATGTGGTTTCTGTCTCTTCGGCGCCGTCCTTGCGGCGGCTGCGTCGGCGGTCGCGGGCGTTGACCCATTCGTCGGAGGTGTACTCGGACGCGTGCTTCATCTCGCCCGCGCGGTTGATGCCGTAATCCTTGAAGACAATCATTTCATGCAAGGTAACATCATTCAGCACGCGAGTATATTCGAAAAGCACGCTGCGGACGACTTCCGCGCCTTCGCAGATATGGCTGCCGTGGCCGATCCAGGTCGGGCCGATGATCGTCGAGCCGGCCTCGATCTTGACGCCCGAACCGATGTACACCGGCCCCTTGATCGTGGTGCCGTTCCAGTCGATGCTGGTGTTCAGGCCCGTCCACAGGCCCGGCTCGATCTGGATGCCCGGCACGTCCATGTGGTTCACTTCGCCGGTCAGCACGTTCTGCAGCACTTCCCAGTAGTCGGTCACGCTGCCGATGTCGAGCCAGTTGAACGGGCGGCCCTGGGCGTAGAACGGCATGCCCTTCTCGGCCAGCAGCGGGAACAGCTGCGAGCCGATGTCGAATTCCACGCCCGACGGGATCAGGTCGATCACTTCCGGCTCGAAGATGTAGATGCCGGTGCTGATGAAGTTCGACAGCGCTTCTTCCTGCTTCGGCTTTTCCTGGAACTGGGTGATGCGGCCGTCCTTGTCGGTGACCACCACGCCGTAGCTGGACACCTTGTCCCACGGCACTTCCTTGGTGATGACGGTGGCCATCGCGCCCGTGCGGCGGTGCTCGAGCAGCGCGGCTTTCAGGTCGAGGTCGATCAGCGCGTCGCCGCACAGGACGATGGTGGTGTCGTCGAAGAAGCCGCCGAATTCCTGGATCTTCTTCATGCCGCCGGCCGAGCCGATCGGCACCGCCACGACCTCGCCGTCTTCCTTCGTATAGCCTTCGAAGGAATAGCCGATCTGCACGCCGAACTGCTCGCCTTCGCCGAAGTATTCCTCGATCTTCTCGTGCAGGTGGCTCACGTTGACCATGATCTCGGTAATGCCGTGCTTGCGCAGGTGTTCGATCAGGTAGGCCATGACGGGCTTGCCCAGTACGGGGATCATGGGTTTCGGCAGGTCGTAGGTCAGCGGACGTACGCGGGTACCTTTGCCTGCTGCAAGAATCATCGCTTTCATTGGTGTGTCCTTAACTTGAGCTTATTTTGACGTAGTTTGGTAGCGCCAGGAATCTGCGCACATTTGCGCGATGTCACGCTGGGCCGTCCAACCGAGTTCCTCGCGGGCACGGGTAGGATCGGCATAGCACTTGGCGATGTCGCCCGGACGGCGGTCGACGATCTGGTAGGCAATCTTCTTGCCGCATGCCTTCTCGAAGGCATGCACCATTTCCAGCACACTGTTGCCGTTGCCGGTGCCGAGGTTGTAGGTGAGCAGGCCGGCGCCCTGTGCCAGCTTGTCCAGCGTCCTGACGTGGCCGATGGCCAGGTCGACGACGTGGATGTAGTCGCGCATGCCGGTACCGTCCGGGGTCGGATAGTCGCCGCCGAACACGGACAGCTTCTCGCGCTGGCCATTGGCGACCTGGGCGATGTAGGGCACCAGGTTGTTGGGGATGCCGTTCGGCTCCTCGCCGATCAGGCCGCTTTCATGCGCGCCGACCGGGTTGAAATAGCGCAGCAGTGCGATGCGCCAGTCCGGCTCGGCCTTGATCAGGTCGCGCAGGATGTCTTCGATCATCAGCTTGCTGCGGCCATAGGGATTGGTGGCCGACAGCGGGAAATCCTCCTTGATCGGCACCGAGGCCGGATCGCCGTACACGGTGGCGGAGGACGAGAACACCAGGGTCTTGCAGCCGAACTTGGCCATCGTCTCGAACAGCGCGACGCTGCCGTAGACGTTGTTGTCGTAGTAGCGCAGCGGCTGCGCCACGGATTCGCCGACCGCCTTCAGGCCGGCGAAGTGGATCACCGCATCGATCTTGTGGGCGCCGAACACGGCTTCCATGGCCGCGCGGTCGCGGATGTCGCCTTCCACGAAGTCGAACGGCTTGCCGGTGATGCGCTGCACGCGCTCCTGCACCGAACGGTTGGCGTTGGACAGGTTGTCGAACGCCACCACCTCGTGACCCGCGTTCTGCAGTTCCACCACCGTGTGGGAACCGATATAACCCATGCCGCCAGTAACCAGAATTTTCATAGTGCGTCTTTCTTGTTTGATGATGGTTGCTCGCCATGCCGCGGGGACTGGCGGGTCGTTCGTGTTGTCGTCGGCGGCCGCGGCCGCCATCCCTGGTTTCTCGTTTCCGTCGTTTTCCTATGCGGAGCGGCGCTGCCGCTTCGTCAGTGCCTCCTTGATGAACAGGCCGACGAAGGCCATGTCCTCGATGAAGTAGCGGCGGAACATGCGGCGCGGCTCCTGCAGGAAGCGATAGAACCACTCCAGGCCCGAGCGCTGCATCCACACGGGCGCGCGCTTGACGTGGCCGATCGCCACGTCGAAGGTGCCGCCCACGCCCATCGCGAACGGGATCTGCATGTCGGCCTGGTAGCGGCCGAGGAACTGCTCCTTCTTCGGCGAGCTGATCGCCACGAACAGCAGGTCCGGCCTGGCCGCGCGGATCTGCTCGACCACGGCCGCCTCTTCCGCCTCACCCTTCCAGTAGCCGTTGCGGTAGCCGGCCAGCACCAGCCGCGGATACTTGCGCTGGTAGGTGCTCGCCACCTTGCTCACCACTTCCTCTTTCGCGCCGAGCAGGAACACGCGCCAGCCCTTCTCGCCGGCACGCTGCATCAGCGCCTCGAACAGGTCGACGCCGGCCACGCGCTCCTTGAGCGGCTTGCCCAGCAGGCGCGAGGCCCACACGACCGGCATGCCGTCGACATTGACGAGCGCGCACTCGTTGATGATACGTCGCAGTTCCGGATCCCGGCTTGCTTTAACCAGCTTGTCGACATTGACCACCACGTGCTGATGGGGCCTACCGCTATGGATGAAGCCCTCGACAGTCTGCAACGTTTCTTCCATCGACAAGTTGTCGATGCTACATCCCATCAGTGTGATGCGTTCGCTCATATCGCCTCTCGTTCATTGACCGTCGAGTCCCCTCGCGAGGATCCCGACGATGCGTTCCGCCGCGCGGCCGTCCCACAGGTGCGGCCGGCGGCCCAGTTTGCCCTCGCCGCGCAAGACCTTGCGCGTCTCGAGGAGGATGGCGGCAGGATCGGTGCCGGCCAGTACGTTCGAACCTTCGTCCACGGTCACCGGGCGTTCGGTGTTCTCGCGGACGGTAATGCAGGGCACGCCCAGTGCCGTCGTTTCTTCCTGCAGGCCGCCGCTGTCGGTCAGCACCACGGCGGCGTCCTTCCACAGGTTGAGGAAGGCCATGTAGGCTTGCGGGCCCGCCAGCGTGATGTTCGGGCCCAGGTCGATGCCGAATTTCTCGACATTGGCGCGGGTGCGCGGGTGCACGGGGAAGATCAGCGGCAGGTCGGCGGCGATCTCCTTGAGCGCGCCGGCGATGCGGGTGAAGGTCTCGGGGTCGTCGACGTTGCTGGGACGGTGCAGCGTCACCACGCCGTAGCGCCGGCCTTCCTGCTGCGCCTTCCAGGCGCTCGTCTCGAAGGCCGTGGTGTCCGCATGGGACAGCTTGTCGGCCTGGTACAGCACGTTGTCGACCATGACGTGGCCGACGTAGTGGATCGCCGCTTCCGGCTTGCCTTCGCGGCGCAGGTGCTCCACGGCCGACGGTTCCGTCACGAAGAACCAGTCCGAGATGCTGTCCGTGACGAGGCGGTTGATTTCCTCCGGCATCGCCATGTCGCCCGAGCGCAGGCCGGCCTCGACGTGGGCGACGGGAATGTTCAGCTTCTTGGCGACGATCGAGCAGGCCAGCGTCGAATTCACGTCGCCCACCACCAGCACGGCGGCCGGGCGCTCGTTCTGGCACAGCTCCTCGAAGCCCAGCATGATCTTGGCCGTCTGCTGGGCGTGGCTGCCGCCGCCCGCCGCCATGAACACGTCCGGTTGCGGAATGCCCAGTTCCTCGAAGAACACGTCATTCATCTCGCGGTCGTAGTGCTGGCCCGTATGGATGATCTTGTAGGTCAAGGCATCCTGGGCCTGCAGCGCACGCACGATGGGCGCGATCTTCATGAAGTTCGGACGGGCACCGGCAACCAGATAGATAAGCATAAGTACAACTTTCCCTAGCGATAATTATTAAAAAAACGTTATTGTAAACCTGCACTCGATCGGGACGGCGGACGATACGGTGCTGATCTTGAGCACGTCGCATGGCTGGCGCGATTCGTAGCAGCGCGAATACCAGCCGAGCGGTGGATTCTCGTGGGCGCGCACCAGTTCCAGCTTGAGGTCGGCGCCGTGGGCATGCATCTGCAGCGCGAAGCGCTTGCCGCGCACGTGCAGGCCGGAACTGTTCAGGCGCGCATCCAGGCCGGGGGCGAAATGCCAGAAGAGTTCGACCTGGTGCTGTTTCTTAGCTGAAACTTCGTCGCGCACCGTCAGCGTCGAGGTGGCGGCGTCGAAGCGCACGCTGCGCATGTGGCGCACGGGATCGGCCAGGCGCTCGTAGCCGTCGTGGGCGCCGCGGAAGTCGAATTCGTGCGGCGACTGCGGCATGCGCTCGATGCTGGCGCGCGCCTTCTTCAGCCACATGAAGCGGCCGCCCGACACCGACTGGTCGAGCCCGTCGATGCGCAGCGTATTGTGGGCCGAAGTGCCGCGGAAATAGTCGCGCCACTTGTGGTCCTGCCAGTAGGAATAGGTGCCCGGATCGACCAGGCATTCCTCGCCGCCGACCGACAGGGTCAGGGCCAGGGCGTCGGCATGGCCGTGGGCGGCGATGCCCAGGTAGCCCAGCGGGCCGCAATCGACCATGCCCTTGATCTCGTCGGCTTCGCCGAAATGCGAACCGAACAGCAGGTAGCCGCCGTCCGGGAACGACCAGCCCGTCTCGGATTCGTGCGGGTCGGCCTCGGGACGCTTGCCCGGCAGCGCATGCAGCAGCCAGCGCACGCCCGGGTGCGAGGGCTGCTGGCGGTGCAGCACGGCGTCGCCCAGCGCCAGCAGTTGCGCGGCGCGGTCGCTTCCCGCCTCGTCCAGGCGGAACACGATGCCGTCGTCGGCGTCGCCCACCATCGGCACGTTGCCGCCGACGTCGCGCACGGAGCGCAGGAAGCGCAGCGCGCGCGACAGGCTGGTCCAGTAGGCGCGCGAGAACGGCTGGTCGCAGGCCTGGCCCACGAGGCCGGCCACGAACAGGAATTCGCTCGAGAAGACGTGGTAGGCGAAGGCTTGCTCGCGGTTCACGCCGTCGCGCGAGAACTGGGCCTGGGCCTCGTGCTCGAGTTCGCGGCGTGCCTGCTCCAGCCAGGCGCCTGACGCCTTCCAGCACGGCCAGATCGAGGCGCCCACGTACAGGCCGGCCAGTTCGCCGATCAGGTGGTTGTTGGCCGAGGAATGGCGCGACAGGTGGCGCGCGATCGCGCTGCAATGGGCGTGGATCGATTCCAGCCAGTCGGCGCGCAGGCGCTGGCCGTCTTCGCCGGCGAACAGGCCGCTCCCCTCTCCGCCGACCAGTTGCCACACGAGACCCCAGTTGATCAGGCGGATGCCCAGTTCCAGCGAGCTGGTCCAGTTGGGGCCGACCAGCGGCGGGCACTGGTCGAGCCAGCTGCGCAGCTGGTGGTGCAGCGCGTGCAGCCAGGCCACGTCGCCCGTCGTGGCCCAGGCCTGGGCCAGGCGCACGAGGTGCAGGTGGCGGTTCAGTTCCCACACGTGCTTGATGTCGCCGACCAGTTCGCGGTTGGTGATGGCGATGTCGCCCGCATAGATCGCGGGGCCGACGACGCCGCTGTCCGGGTCGCGGTTCCACACGGGCGGCATGCCGACGTCGAAACGGCGGTTGGCGAACAGCACGACGTGGCCGGCGCAGATGCTGTCCGCATCGGCCAGCAGCGCATCGCGCTCGCCCGTGCCCAGCAGGGGCGCGCCCTGGACGGAAAAGCTGCGCGCGCGCGGCAGCGGCGGCGCCGTGCGCAGGCGCACCCGCTTCGCCATGCCCTTCACGGCCGCCTGCTGGATGCGGTAGCCGACTTCGGCCACCGACATGCAGCGCAGACGATTGACCAGCCACACCATGCCTGTCGCTTCGCTCATCGTTCCGTCCCTGCCAGTTCGCGGTAGATCGCGGACAATTGTCCGCACACCACCTCAGTTGAGTAATGCTGCTCGATGCTGGCGCGCGCCCGCGCCGCCAGCCGTTCGCGCAGGGCGGCGTCGCCCATCAGCGTGGCGAGCGCCGCGGCCAGCGCCGCTTCGTCGCGCGGCGGCACCAGCATGCCGTTGACCTCGTCGCTGCCGTCGCGCAGCGCTTCCGGAATGCCGCCGACGCGCGTCGCCACGACCGCCTTGCCGGCCGCCATCGCTTCCAGCATCGACATGGGCAAGCCCTCGGCATGCGACGGCAGGCAGAACACGCTGGCGCGGGCCAGCTCGGCATCGCGCTGCCGCGGGCCGATCCAGCCGGGCAGCTCGATGCGGTCCTCGATGCCCAGTTCGCGCGCGCGGCGGCGCACGCCGTCCACGTCGCCGCTGCCGCCGAACACCAGGCGCAGCTGCGGAAAGTCGCGCGCCAGCCGGGCGCCGGCGCCGAGCAGCTCGAACACGCCCTTGGCCGCTTCCAGCCGGCCCAGGAACAGGATGCGGCCCGGCTCTTCCAGCGTGCGGTCCACGCGCGCCGGCAGCGGCACCGAGTTCGGCACCACGGCCACCTTGGCCATCGGCGCGAACTCGTGCACGAATTGCGCCCACCCTTCCGACAGCGCGATCACGACCGAGCTGTGTTCCAGCGTGTGGCGGATCCAGCGCCGCATCAAGGGGCCGGATTCCTGCGTGGCGAACGTGCGGAAACCCCCGCCGTGCAGGTGGAAGATGGTCTTGCTGCCGGCCAGGCGCGCGACCAGCAGCACGATGGACTTGCGCAGGAAGCTCGCGTGCGAGGCGGAATGCACGTGCACGACGGCCGGATGCTGGCCGAAGCAGGCGCGCAGCGTGTTCCAGAAGCCGGCCACGGCGCCCCTGGCCTTGGCCAGACGCGGGCCTTCCGCGTGGGTCGCCACGTAGCGCACCGCTTCCCGCTCGAACAGGCCGTGGCCGCGCAGCACGGACACGACGGCGGCCACGCCGCCCCGCCCTTCGAGCGCGGTGCCGACCATCAGGACCCGCAGCGCCGGCGACTTCATGTGCCGGCTCCCGCCGCGGCGCATGGCGGGACCCCGGCGGGCACGCCCGTCGTCCGCCATACCGTCGCTGGCATCGTCGCTTTGCACAAGGTGAACACGCTGGACAATTGGATTAATAAATATGCAATATTTCGATCGTACATCATACTTTCACGGACCCGCGCACGCTTCACCGTCCGCCCGCCCCGGCGCCGTCGGCGATGGCAATGAATTCGAACTTGCCGTTCGGGCCGCGCGGGATCGCCGCCACGCGCTCGACCCGGACCTGCACGCCGGGCACGCGCAGCAGGAACTTGTCGACCAGGGCCTGGGCATCGGCGTCCGTGAAGCCCTCGGCCACGACGACGCGCAGCACGAACTCGGCATTGCCGCGGTACAGCACCTGGCCTTCGACCAGGTGGCGGTCGTGTCCCTGGAAGATGCGGTCCAGGCGCGCGATGATGCGGCCGTCCGGCAGCGTGACGATTTTTTCCTGGCGTCCGACGATCGCCTTGACGGTCGGGAACACGCGGCCGCAGGCGCAGCGCGCCGCGCCATGCGCGTCGTGCACGAGCACCGTGTCGCCGGTACGGTAGTGCTGCAGCGGCATCGCCGCATTGTTCAGCGTCGTGCCGACCAGCTCGCAGGCGCCGCTGCCGTCCTGGGCATCGAGCAGCGCCACGCCGCTGTAGTCGGTCAGCACGTGGTAGCTGCCCCGCTCGCAGGTACCGATCGCGGCGACCCGCTCGGCCTGGCCGTACCAGTCGTAGACGCGGGTGCCGAACGCCTTCTCGACGGCGGCGCGCACGGCCGGCTCCAGCGTTTCCGACGACGTCATCACGCCCAGCAGCGCGCGGCCCCGGTAGGTCCGCCCGGCCGCGTTCAGCCAGGCGGCGAGCGCCGCGATCGACGAGGGATAGGCGTGGATGACGACGGGATCGAACGCTTCCAGCGCATCGATGTAGCGGCCGATGGTGTCGTTCGACAGGTGGTAGGACGACATCATGAGCATGTTGCCGACCCAGTCGCGGCACCAGTAGACGCCGTCCCGCGGGTGGTCGGCGCAGACGATGTCGCCGCGGATCCAGGCGCGGCGCTGGCCGTGGCGGTAGCCGATCCAGCGCAGCTGGCGGTAGACGAAGCCCTCTTCGCGCACCAGGTTGCCGATCGACTGGACGATGGTCAGCGGCGAGCCGGAGGTGCCGCTGGTCTTGATTGTGGTGCGGATCCAGGAGCCGGGGCCGCGCGGGCGCACCAGACGCTCCGGATGCTGGCGCACGTCGGCCTTGGCGAGAAGCTTGCTGCCTGGCGCCAGGCGCGCCAGCGTCGTCGGATCGGCATCGAGCGCGACGCCGATCTTGCGCGCGCGCCGCTGCGCGTAGCGGGCCAGGGCCTCGGGCGAGCGTTCGTTCGCGACCAGCGCGGGATAGACGAAGGTACGGCCCCAGACATTACGGACCAGTTCGCGGGCGAGCGAGCGCAGCGAGAACTTCAGCGAGTAGGTCCACGTCGACATCTTACGGTGACTCCGTCAGGATTTTCTTATACGTTTTTGCAACATTTCGGCCGAGAATATCATACGTCCGGTGGCTTCTTACGTACGCTGGACCACGTAACGCGAACTCCCGAGCAAGGGCGGGATTATTTAACAATTCGAGCGTGGCGGCGGCGAACGGCCCCGCTTCCATGGGCACGCATAGCCCGGCCCCGCTCTCGTCGACGACGAGTTTCTGGTCGGGAATATCGTTGGCAACGCTGGGGATGCCCAGGGCCAGGTACTCGACCAGCTTGGTCGGCGAGGACACGTCGAACAGCGTGCCGCGCGGGATCGGCGACAGGCCCACCTCGGCGCGCACGGCATAGCCGAGCGCCGTGCGCTGGGGCAGCCAGCCGGTCAGGAGCACGTGGTCGGCGAGGCCGCGCTCGGCGATGGCGCGCCGCATCCAGGCCATTTCGTCGTCCGAGGGGGCGTCGCCGGCGATGACGAGCAGCACGTCGGGCGCCTGGCGGCGCAGCACGTCGGCCACGTCGAGCAGGAAGTCGGAGCGGCGCGACTGGGCGATGCGGCCCAGGTACAGCACCACGCGGCGCCCATCCAGGCGCGCATCGTCGACCGGCGCGATGCGGGCGCGGTCGAACAGCTCGGCATCCACGCCCATCGGCACGGCCGTCATGCGCGCGCGGTCGAAGCCCTTGGCGGCGAGCCAGTCGGCCATCGCGTCGCTCTGCACGAAGATGTGGCGCGCGCCCGGCAGCACGAGGCGGTAGATGGCGACCCGCGATGCCCAGGCGCGCAGCGCATGCGCCGCCCACTTGAGGCGGTTGGCCAGGCCCCGGCGGCGGCGGAACTCGTCGCGCCGCACCTCGAAGCCTTCCACGATGGGGAAGGACATCCAGTACAGGAAGGGCACGCCGCGCACGGCGGCGACGCAGCGCCCCAGCACGCCGCTGGCGATCTTGTCGCGCACCTGGATGCAGTCGGCGCGCCGGCCGCGCGAGGCGCGCAGCAGGCCCAGCAAGTCCCACAGGGGCGAACACACGCTGGCGAAGCGGCTGCGCAGCGACCCCACCACGTGCATGCCGCCGGCCGGCCAGGGCGAAGCGGCGCCGTCGCTGCCGCCCTGCCCCACCAGTTCGGTCGCGACGCCGTAGCGCGGCATCTCGGTGCCGAACAGGGTCAGGACGTCGGCGCGGATCGGCGGGAGCGGGTCGCGGACGACGAAGAGGATGGAATGCGGAAGGATGGAACCCGCATCCGGGGACGCGGCGGTGGCGGACGGTTGGCGCATGGATTCCTTGCAGGATAAACAACGACTGCCGTCGATTCTAGCGCACTCGCCGCAGCGCACAATTGCGCAGCCGTCGCGCGCGTGCAGGCACACGTATTTTGTAATTGCAAGTCGCGCACCATTTTGTATCCTGGATGAAATAATTCTTGAACATTCGGCCGTTACACTCACGCGTTTCGGGCATCCTCGCCATCACACCATGACTTCTACCGCCCAACAACGGCTGCTGCACCTGTCGCTGCAGTTGCAGCAAAGCGCCCTGCCCGTGGCCCAGGCCTACAACGCGCGCCAGGCGGCGCTCGGGCTGGAACAGGTGATGACGGCCGAGCGCCTGTCCTCGCTGGACGGGATCGCCGCCTCGCTCGCCACCATCGCGGCGCTGGAATCCCTCGTCGAGGAGCACAAGGATGCGATCCAGGCCTGGCTGCTGGCCGCCACGCGCCAACTGGCGCGCGCGCTGGAAGACCTGCCGCCGGACGAGCGCGAGACGCAGGCGCGCCAGCTGATGGCGTCGCTGCAGCACCAGCTCGACCACCTGCAGCGCGGCCTGCAGGCGCGCGCGGCGTGGATCGTCGCGGCGCGCACCATCTTCGTGCTGGCGCGGCGCGGACGCGAACAGGCGCCGCACGCCCCGGGACCCGTGTTCGCCAGCGAGGAAGACCTGCTCGAAGCCCAGCGCCAGGGCGAACGCCTGGACGCGGCCGCCGCCGTGCAGCACCGGTTGCTGAAAGAAAGCCTGGAAGGGATCCGCGCCGGGATGGCGCACATGCGGCCGCATTGATGGCATGACCGCCTCCCCGCCGGGCATCCGTTCCCGTAGGGTGGACGGCTTCGCCGTCCACGCGGCGATACGCAACGGCTTCGTCCTGGAGCACGCTCACGGAGCCGCCAACGATCGGCCCGCGGCGGCGCCGTTTTCGAACACGGCCAGGGAGCCGCTATCGATCAGCCCGCGGCGGCGCCATTTTCGAGCACGGCCAGGGAGCCGCCAACGATCAGCGCCCGGCGGCTTCGTTCTCGAGCACGGTCACGGGAACGCCAACGATCACCGCGTGGACAGCGGAGCTGTCCACCCTACGCGGTGCCCTCGGCGCCGGCGCGCAGCGCCAGCAAGCGCGGCATCAAGCCGGCGCTGGTACGGCTGTCGAGCTTGCGGCAGAAATGGGCGCGCGAGGCGGCGATGCGTTCGAAGTCGCCTTCGTCGAGCACCTTCGGATTGCGCGAGCCGCTTTCCGGCCACTGCACGTAGCGGAAGTTGCTGCCCAGGACGCGCTCGCGGAACGGGGAATTCATGACGAGGGTCTGGACGAACATCTCGTCCGGACAGGCGACCCGGCAGAAGAAGCGCACCAGGCCCGGCTCGCGCCCGGCGCGTTCGAGCAGCATGCGCGCGCATTCGCGCGACAGCGCCCACCAGGACGAACCGCCCCAGGGCTGCAGCCCTTGCGGCAGGCGGCGCTTGATGCCGGTCGCGCGCATGGCGCGGTTGGCCAGGGCACAGGCCAGCCGGCGCAAGCGCCCGCTGCCTTGCGGGTAAAAATACTGGTAGCGGTAGTCGGCGGCCCACTGCCCCGGCGCGCGGCCGATGGCGACCGTGTCGAGCAGTTCGCGGCCGGCCAGCGCGGCCAGTTCCTCCTTCAGCGCCGCGTTCGACAGCAGCGGGAAATCCTGGGCGCTCAGGAACAGCACCTTGTCGAAGTCCGGCACCTCGGCCAGGATCTGGCGCAGCGAGTTGAGCACGGCCTGCACCTGGCTGAAGGTACCCCAGTGCACGTCGATGCGCTCGCGCACGAGCCGGGCGGCCGGGTGCACGGCGGCCGGATCGAGGTCGCACTTGCGGTCGAGGTTGACGTAGACGAGGAAGTCGTCGTCGCGCAGGTGCTCGACGAGGGCGTTGAGCTGGCCGATGTCCTTGTGGGCCTGGATCAGGAATACCTGTTTCGTCATGCGCGTCCGGATGGGCAATGAAAAAAGTCCTCCGCGGGCGGGGCCCGGGGAGGACTTCGCCAGCGCGCCGAGTGTAGCATGGCGCGCCGGATGGCCAGGAGACGATAGCTCGTCCGTAGGCGGAACTTACGGCAGCGTGACGGTCTGGCTGCCGACGGTGACGGTGCGGGTCGAACCCGAGGTCGCCACCTTGACGGCCGGCTTCTTGCAGCCGACGTCGACCAGCACGAGGAACTCGCCGACCGACTTGCCGTCGTTCTTCAGGTAGAACGCGCCGTGGTCTTCGGTGACGCCCGACTTCGGCGACGGACCGCTCCACTTGGCGAACGGCGCATTGCCGTTCAGGTCGCGCAGGCAGACCGACTGGCCGCCGGCGGCGATCCTGACCGCCGAGCTGCTCTCGACCGTGATGGCGGCCGGGGCATGCATGTTCCACTCGTAGGTATGCGGCACGGTCGCCTGCAGCTTGTCGCGCACCACCATCGCGTTCTGGTTGTGCAGGTACCAGATCTGGCGCTTGGCCATCGTCAGCTGGCCGCCGTAGGCCGGGGTCGCATCGCCTTCCGCATAGTCGTAGGATGCCTGCGCCGAGAAGCCCGTGATGCGGCCCGTACGCTGCAGCTGCTCGCGGTAGCCGTCGACCAGCTGGCCCTTGCCGCCGTCGAACGTGATCGCGTTCTGCGACTTGGTCTGGTGGTACCAGTCGGTCCACAGGGGCGAACCGTACCAGTCGTACCAGCCGGCCTTGACCAGCAGCGGCTGGCCGGCGACCGACAGCAGCAGGCCGTTCTGGTCGCCGTGGCTGTGGTTGAACGAGCCGTAGGGGCTGGACTTGAAGTAGAACGAGGTACGGTTCTGGTCGCCGATATTGCTGTGCATCGCGACCCAGCCGGTGCTCGGGTAGTAGGCCGAGCTCGACGGCGGAATCTTCAGCGACGTGGCGGCCACCGGCATCGGGTACGGCGCCTGCAGCACCGACATCGAATCTTCCAGGCCGCCCAGGTTGGCCACGTACCAGGCCGCGCGCGGCGACACCATGCGGTTGGCGAAGGCGCGGAACACGCGCTGGTCCGGCTTGGTCTCGGAACCGTCGCCGAAGGCGTGGATCTTCGAGCCCGGCGGGATGAACTGGGTCGCGAAGTCGAGGAAGCCCAGGGTCCACGGCTTGGCATACAGGTTCAGGCCGGTCGCCTGGACCATCGGGTCCCACAGCGCGACCATGTAGCCGGCCGCGTATTCGGCGTAGGCGGTGCCGTTGGCGTAGCCGCCTTCGGCGCCCGACCACGGCGACGGGGTGTTGACGTAGGCGCGGAACGAGAAGTCGAACCACTTCTGCGCATCGGGCACGTCGCCCAGCGCCAGCGTCGAGATCAGCGCCATGAAGATCATGCTGGTATTGCCGTGCGAATCGAACGGATACTGGTCCAGGCGGCCGTTGTCGCCGGCCAGGTTGCCGTAGATATCGTTGCCGCGCACGCCCACGACGTTCAGCCACTTGGCCTTGCGGGTGGCGTCGATGCCGCCGGCCAGCAGGTCCACGCCCTTGATGAGCGCCAGCGCGATCTGGCGCGTCGCCTGGTCCTGGTTGGCGTAGCTGGTCGGGCCCTTCGGGTTCAGCGAGGCGAGCTGGTCGCCGCGCTTGAGCGCTTCGGTCAGGTACAGCTGCTCGCCCTTCAGGCGCCACATGAGGGCTGCCGCTTCGAGCTGGCGCGAGGCTTCGTTGATGCGGTTGCGCACGTCGGTCTGCTGCGACGCCATCGAGGCGGTCAGCGGCGAGGCGATGGCGATCGGCCAGCGCCCGTCGCTCAGGTCCGGCAGCGCCGTGATCTGCAGCTTGACTTCGTTCGCCAGGCGGCTCAGGTAGGGCTCGAGGTCGCCCTTCTTGGCCGTGTTCCAGGTCGAGTAGGCGGTGAACGAGGACGGCAGCGAGCGCGGACGCGCCTTGGACGTGATGCGCGAACGCAGCGTGGCGTTGTCGGGCACCTCGAAGGTGGTCGACTTGCTCGTGATCGAGAACGAGCGCGCGCTCGACCAGTCGCTCGAGCCGGACGGGCGCACGCGCCAGGTGTAGTTGCCCAGCGCCAGGGCCTTGGTCGGCAGGTACCAGTTGCGGTCGACCGTGGCCTTCACCGGCGAGCCGCCGGCCTTGGTGATTTCGATTTCATAGGTGGCCGGACCGGACGGATAGCGCGCCCAGAAGAAGCCGGGGGGATTCTGCGCCTGCACCGCACCGTTGGCGGGGTTCGGCTGGACGACGAGCGGATCGGTGGACTGGGCCCAGTCGGCGTGCGCGTTGAACGAGCAAAGCAGCGCGGACAAGGCAGCCGTGACGGCGAGCGCCTTCCGAGGAAATGTCATGTTGATGCTCCGAGAAAATGGACAGAACTTGCTGGGATGGTCCGGCGGCGTGGCGTCCGAACACGGTAACTATCGAGAGCGCCGGCCGGTAACCGGAAAGCACTCTTCATCTCGGATTCATAGTACCGCAAATAAATTGACGTGCGGAAAAAATCCCTTAGGAATCAACGATTTTTAACGCGGATCGCACAAAACCAACATATGTAAGGACAGCTTGTCAAGAGGCCGATTTACAGGCAAACAAAAGCCCTTTTTTAACTTGCAAGACATTCTTGAAACTGTCTGAACGAAGCGGCAAACATGGCGAATCGGCCATGAAGATGGTGTTCGCGGCAAGCTTGTCGGACAGCTACGTCCCCCGCGCAAACAGGGGGACGGCGGTTTCGGGGATGACGCTCAATGCGCCGCCTCGGCCCGCAGCGCGCGCATGCGCTTCATGTAGCGCAGGCAGTACACGCCGAACGCCAGCGGCGCCTGCGCCATGTAGCGCTTGCGCACCTCGAACTCTTCCTGGCGCGCCTTGATCTTGTTGGCCGAGGACACGCTGCCGGCATGGTCGCGGAAGACCGTCAGCGGGCGGTCGACGGTGGCCGGGCGCGCCACCCGGCCCAGGCGCAGCCACAGGTCGATGTCCATCGCGTACTTCAGCTTTTCGTCGAACATGCCGACCCGGCCGAAGGCGCTGCGGCGGATGAACACGGCCGGATGCGGCACCGAGGCGCGGCCGGCGGCGAAGGAGCTGTAGGAAAACGGCAGCATCGGATAAGGCGGGATCAGTTCGCCGTCCTTGAGCACCTGCACGGTGCCGTAGACCCAGTCGACGCGCTCGCTGGCGAAGCGCTCGGCCACCGTGGCCAGCACGTCGTCGCTGGCGTAGTAGTCGTCCGAGTGCAAGTGCGCCACGTACTCCCCGGTGGCGGCCTCGATGCCCTGGTTCATGGCGCGGCTGATGCCGCCGCCGACGTCGCGCAGCACGCGCTTCCTGCCCGGGTAGGCGGCGATCATGTCGAGGGTACCGTCGGTCGAGCCGCCGTCGACGAAGATGTGCTCGACGTCCTGGCAGGTCTGGCGCTGCACCGAGGCGAGCGTGTCGGCCAGCGTCGCGGCGCTGTTCCAGGTGCAGGTGACGATCGAGAATGCAGGTTTGCTCATGGTCTCATTCTTCATAGAAGTCCAATATCCGGGGGATCGCATTGAATACGTCCATGGGGAAGGAATCGGGCAGCGGCACCGTCACGGGCGCACGCCCCAGTTGCTCGACCATGCGCTCCACCAGGCGCGGCATGGTCTCGGCCAGCTGCAGCTGGCCGTCGTAATACTGGTAGGCCGCCAGTTCCGGCGTGCCTCCGCGCGCCAGCGCCAGGCATTGCTTGCCCAGGGCCAGCGCTTCCAGGATGGTGGTGCCGCACGGCTCTTCCCAGACCGACGGGATCACCAGCAGGTGGCTGCGCGCCGACATGCGGATCACCTCGTCGTAGGGCTTCCAGCCCAGGAACCGCACCTGCGGCCCCGCGTGGCGCCCTTCCAGCGTCTTGCGCAGCGGACCGTCGCCGATGATCGACACGCGCGCATGGGGCGGCAGCCAGCCCTGGATCTGGGCCAGGAATTCGCCGAAGCCCTTGCCCGAGTCGATGCGGCCCACCAGCAGGATCTCGCCCGGCGTCACCTCGGCGGCGCTGGCGCCGCGCTCGCGCAGGAAGGGATAGCGGATGAAGTTGTGGATCACCCGCGCGCGCGACAGGTCCGCGCCCGGCACGGCGCGCATGAACGCGCGGCGCAGGAAGTCGGACACGAAAATCGTCTTGTGGCGCGAGAACGCGTCCGCCGTCTCCGAGCGGTAGCGCCGCACCGCCATGCCGGACACGGAGCGGCGCAACGCATTCGGGGCCGGATGGATGCAGGACGCGCAATCGCGCGCGTCGAGCGCGGTGCATACGTGGTCCTGCTTGAAGCGCAGGTGGATCACGCATTCGCTGCCCTGGTCGTGGCGGGTCTGCACGAAGTTCACGTTCGCCGGCACGTAGCGTCCCGTCATCGGCAGGTGGCCGTGGTAGTGCACGACGTCGTAGCGGGCCGCCTCGCGCATCAGGGCGCGCGCGATGGTGCGCGCGAACCAGGGCCGCTTGACGGGATTGAAGATGCCCAGTTGCGACTCCTTCCAGCCGGGGCGGGAGAAATCGAAGCCGGGCAGCAACCGCCCCTTGAAGCCGATCTCGGCCGCACTGCCCTCGTGGAAGCGGTCGCTGCGCCCCATGATGTCGACTTCATGTCCCTGTTCCAGCAATGCGTTCGACAGGGTCACCACATGCTTGCCCAGGCCGCCGATCTGCGTGCCCGGCAAGTCCTCCGAAACCATCAGGATCTTCAAACCGTCTTCCTTACCGATAACAAACCTTTCACCCGCGTCCAGGCCATGTCCTTGTCGCTCTTTTCGATCACGAACAGGCTGCCGTAGCCCAGCAGCAGGCCGCCCGTCAGCAGCACCAGCAGCGCGAGGTCGAGCGGCCCGCCGTCGAACAGGCGGTTGGCCGCATGCGCCAGCACGGCCACCACGACGACGCCCAGCGCGCTCGGCAGGTAGGCCTTGCGCACCAGGTCGGCGAGGCGCGTGGGCACCGTGCGGCCGTGCACGGCGACGAGGAAGGCGGCGGTGAGCAGCACCGATGCGATCAGGTGGCCCCAGGCGGCGCCGTCGATGCCCCACCCCGCCACCCCGAGCCAGACGACCAGCAAGCCGAAGGCGGCGCGGCCCAGCGCGAACAGGCCGGAAAAGCGCGGGTGTCCCATGCCGTCGTTGACCAGCGACGGCAGGCTCGTCAGCGAGTCGATGAATTGCGACAGCGCCATCACGGCGAGCACCACCTGGCCGGCGCGCGCGAATTGCGGATCCATCCAGTAGTACAGGATCTGGTACGAGAATACCGCCACCAGCACCAGCACCGAAGCGTTGATGAACACGACGTAGCGGCTCGCCTTCAGGTACAGGCGGTTCAGGCGCTCGATCTCGCCGCGCGCGGCCAGCGCGCTGGCCGCCGGGAAGAACACCCCCGACAGGCGGTAGGTCAGGCTCAGTATGCGGTTCGCGAGCGTGGAGGCCACCGTGAAATAGGCCAGGCCCGTCACGCCGACCAGTGCGCCGATGATCAGCTTGTCGGCATAGGCATACGACAGCGTGGCGAAGCGGCTCAAGAAGGAATAGGCGGAAAAGCCCAGCAGTTCGCGCCTGAGCGTGGCGCCGGGACGCTTCCAGGCCAGGCCCGGCAGCAGGCGGCGGATCCAGAAGGACAGCACGCAGCAGTGGATGGTGCTGGTAATCACGCGCAGCAGGATCACCTCGAACAGGCCGTAGCCCAGCATCAGCACGCCCACGGTCAGCAGCGGCACTACGGTGCCGAAGAACATTTCGATGCGGCTGGCGATGTCGTAGCGCATCAGCGACTGCGGAATGCTCTGCAGGTAGCTCTGCAATTGCCCGATGAAGAAGCCCAGCGCCGCCAGCTTCAGCGTGGCGACCGCTTCCGGCTCCAGCTTCGCCGGCACGGAAAACACGCTCGTGACGAGGAAGTGGGCGCCGAAGAACAGGCCGAGCGCCCCGAGCAGGCCCAGCATGGCGTACACGGAGATGCCGAAGCAGATGGTTTCGTTGATGCGGTCGCGGTTCTGGTGGGCGTTCGATTCCGCGATGAACTTGACGGAACCGGCGGTGACGTTGATGTCGATGACGGCGAAATAGCCGACGATGGCCGTCACCAGCGAGTAGACGCCATAGCTGGCGTCGCCCAGGCCCTTGACGACCAGCGGCACGGTGCCCAGCGCGACCAGCGCGGGAATCGCGGCGCCCAGCAGGTTGGAAACGGCGTTACGGACGAGACTGAGATTCATGCGGTGGCGTTCAGGCGGTGATCGGGTGACGGGTCGGTGCCGGCGGCATGCCGTAGCGGCGTGCGGCCTTGGCGGGTTCGACCGCTTTCGCCTCGCGGCACACGGCCATCGCGACATACGGCAAGGCCAGGCAGATGGCCAGCATCTGGGTCGTGCGCACCTGCGGGAACGGCGTGCCGACCAGCAAGTCGGGCAGCATGAACGCGAGGCCGGCCGCGCCCGCCGTCGCCAGCCCCAGCAGCTCGGGCGGCAGCGTGCGCAAGGCGCGCCGGGTGAACACGGTGAAGGCCCAGATGGTGCCGGCCAGCAGGATCAGGCCGGGAATGCCGGTCTTCAAGGCGATGTGCAGCACGCCGCTGTGCAGGAACAGGCCGCCGTCCTGGCCGGACTGCCAGGAAATCTGCTGGTAGCCGGAATAGCGGCCCCAGCTGCCGATACCCGTCAGCGGGTGCGAGAAGAAGTCGCCCAGCGCGAATTTCAGTTCGAGCACGCGCTCGCTCTCGGCGCCGAAGCGCTTCGATTCCATGTCGTAGAACAGGCTCGACAGGCCTCCGCCCGCGCCCTTGGTCTGGCCCAGGCGCTTGACGGCCGCGTACAGCAGGCCGGCGCCCACCACGGGCAGGCCCAGCACCATCAGGTGGATGCGGCGCTGCAGCGGGAAGCGCATCATGATGATCAGGAAGGCCAGCAGGAAGCCGATCCAGGCGCTGCGGCGGTAGGACAGCACGATGCAGGCGACCGTGGTGCACAGCGTGGCCCAGTCGACCATCGTCCAGAACTGCGAGCGCTTGTTCTTGACGACCTGGAACAGGTTGACGGCGGCGATCGCGAAGGCGACCGTGCACAACAGGCTGTCGTTGATGTCGAAGAAGGTCAGCTTGATCTTGATCGCGTTCATGTTCGCGTAGACGTTGTTCGGGTCGCCGCCCAGGAAGGCCCAGCGCGCCAGGCCGAACGAGGCGCGCAGGAAGCCGGCCAGCAGGATGAAGCGGGAGAACTCGATCACGTGCTCGCGGGTGCGGAACGACAGCAGCATCAGCGACACCAGCGGCGCCATCCACACGATGTTGGAGAAGCCGGACGGCGCCACGGCGGCGGCCAGCGTCACGTTGCTGAACAGGGCGATCGCGACGTGGCCGCCGAGCAGCAGGAACCAGGCCAGGAACCAGGGCCGCAGGTTGCACTGGGACGCCTTGAAGCCCTGGAAGCCGGCCGACACGCGCGCGCACAGCCAGGCGCCGAACATGCACCAGAACAGCAGCGGGAACAGCAGCATGCCGGAGCCGCGGCTGTAGATGCCGGGACCGGTCGCGGCCAGCGCGCCGTAGCTGGTCGAGTTCTTGAAGAAGAATACCGCCAGGTAGCCGTAGACCAGGAAGCGGGGCCAGACCAGGCCCACGCCCACCCCGCAGATCGACGCCACCGCGAGGGCGAGGACGGCGATGAAGGGCAGCGAAGTATAGATGTACAGAAGCAAGGTCTGCATGCGGAATCCGTTCTACGAAAAGCGTCGGGGCGTCAACCCCGGTTGGTGGCGAGGCCGACCAGGCGCGCGCGGTCATGCGGCGACAGCGCGTCGAGCATCTGGTTCACGAAGCGGTCCTGCACCCCGTAGGCGTGGCCCGCGTCGGCCTCGATGGTCGATACGCGTACCAGCATGCCGTCCGGGATCTTGCCCGTCAGGCCATACACGAAGCGCTGGTACTTCTGGCCCAGGCCCGACGAGACCGCCTTGTCGCCCACCGTCACCCAGTAGGTGATCGGCTCGTTGCGCGCGTTCTGGCGCGCCACCAGGCGCTTGATCGGCACGGGGCCGTAGTGCGTGGCCAGCTCGCCCTTCTTCTCGTCGACCATGTCGAAGCCCTGCGCCACGTAGCACACCTCGGGCAGGTGCAGCTGCAGCTGCTTGCTCTGGTCGCCCCCATAGGCGATCGACAGCATCACGCGCTGGCCCGCGTCGTTGACGTAGGTGCGCGCCAGCGTCTGGTCGTACAGCGCCTCGATCAGTTCCTGCTGGGTCGCGTCCGGCGTCAGCGGCACGATGCTCGTGTCGAGTCGCCAGTTGCCGAAGCGTTGCGGGATCATCTGTTCCAGGTTGAACTTGTCCTGGACGGCCGCGACCTTGTTCTTCGGCGTCGCCAGCGCCGTCAGCGCGCCCGTTCCCGCCATGGCGGCACCGAGCACGATGCTGGCGACCAGCTTGCGGCGGACCGTCCCGTTCGGGGTTCCGCCCATGGTTCCGCTGGTGGTTCCATCCATGCGCGCGCTCATGTCGCCTCCTTCGTACGCAGGGGCGCCGCCTGGCCGCTGCCGGGGCCGCCATGGCCGCTGCCGTCGTCGCCGTGGCGGCGCCGCACATACCATTGCAGCGCCGAGTCGACGGACAGGATCAGCACGAGGGCCGTGACGAACAGCACCATGCCGGCGAAGCCGTGCAGGAAGCCCTGCCCCGCCGCGTCGCCGTAGTAATAGGTGATCAGGGTCAGCACGATCACGCGGATCACGTTGGCCGAGAACGAGATCGGCACGATGAACAGCGCCAGCGCGATGTTGCGGAATGCCGACGGGTGGCGCATCAGGTTCAGGTAAAACAGGCCCAGCGCTTCCAGCGTCAGCAGCGTCTGCAGTCCGGCGCAGGCATCGGCCACCAGCAGCTGGTACTGGCCGATCTGCAGGATCACGCCGGAGCGGCTGATCGGGTAGCCGAGGAACCACAGGATGTGCTCGGTCGCCCAGGACACGGCCATCTTCATCGGCATCGTCACGGCGGCCACGAATTCGCTCGGCAGCGGCACCATGAACAGCATGAAGAAGAACGGGAACCACAGCACGCGCAGCGCCCTGCCGCCCCGCTTGATCAGCAGGACGGCGGCCATCACGAGGATGATGGACGCGATTTCCATCATGAGGATCTTCTGCGAGCGTCCCAGCAGGTAGGCCAGCAGGCCCAGCACCAGGACGGGCCAGCCGGTCCAGCTCGCGCGCGGCGGCGTGGTGGCGGCCAGCATGTCGGGCCACTTGCGGTAGATCAGCCACAAGGCCAGGCCGAAGATGATCGGTCCATGGCCCTGTTCCTCGCCGATCCACGGCCCCGTGAACAGGTAATAAAACGTCGGCACGAACATGACTGCCAGGCCGAGCAGCACCGGCCACCATTCGGGCAGCGCGGCGCGAACTGCGTCAGCGGCTGGCGGAAGGCTGGAGCGGGCTGGGGTTCCCATGTCAGAACTCCATCACCACCGAACCAAGCACTTCGCAGCCGGCGTCGGCCAGTTGCTCGGCCGCGCGGCCGATGTGCGAGATGCGGGTGTAGTTCTTGCGCGTGACGAGCAGCGCGCCGCCGGCGCGGCTGGCCACGGCGATCGAATCGACGCCGGCCTGGAACGGCGGCACGTCGTACAGCACGACGTCGTAGCGCGATTCGAGCTGGACGTTGAGGTTGCGGAAGCCTTCGCGCGCCAGCAATTCCTGCGGGTTCGGCGGCAAGGTGCCGGCCGGCATGATCGACAGGTCGACGAAGGCGGGCACGCGCGCGATCACGTCGAGGTCGGCGCGGCCGGCCAGCAGGTCCGACAGGCCCTGGCGCGGCTTGATCGCGAACGCGTCCTGCTGGCGCGGGGCGCGCAGGTTGGCGTCCACCAGCAGCGTCTGTTCGCCCAGTTGCGAGAACACGATCGCCAGGTTGGACGCGAACAGCGCGGCGCCGTCATCCGGATCGACGCCGACGATGGCCAGCGCGCGGCGGCCGCGGGCGAACCAGCGCAGCATCAGCTGGCTGCGGATGGCGCGCAGCGACTCCACCTGGGGCGAGAACGGCTCGTAGGCGGCGATCAGCTTGGGCGACAGGCCGGCCTGTCCCTTCTGGAGGTAGGGATAGGAGAACTGGCGTGCCAGCACCTGCTGGATATCGTCTTCGCTGACCAGGCCGAGGCGCACGGCCGCCTCGCCGAAGCGGATGCCCGTTTCCTTCTGCATGCGCAGCACGCGCTCGGCATCTTCCGGATTCAGCTTGCCCGAGTCGAGCAGCAGCGCGCCCATGCTCGATTCGGCGGTACGCTCGGGAACTGCATTGAGGATCGGTGAATTCATGGTAAATCCATTCGGTTAGTTCAGACGGAGCAGGCGACGCGGCGCCATCAGGGCGCGGATGCCGCCGGCCTTGGCGCGCGGCGATTTCCACTCGATGGTGCCGAGCACCGGAATGCCCAGCATGTCCTTGACGTCGCTGGCGGAGCGCACCGGACGGTTCAGCAGTTCCAGCAGCAGCGCCAGGCCCAGGCCCAGGATGGTGCCGGCCAGGAAGCCGACCAGGGTATTGAGCAGCACGCGCGGACCGGACGGCTCGGTCGGCGCCACGGCCGGGTTCAGCAGCGAGATGTCGGATTGCTCGGACTGCGCCTCGATGCGGGTCTGCGAGAAGCGCTGCGAGGCGGCGTCGAAGGCGCGCTGGGCGCTGTCGAGGTCCTTCAGCAGCACGCCCAGTTCGTCGCGGGCGCGGTTCAGTTCCAGCACCTTGGCCTTCTGTTCGTCGACCGCCTTGCGCAGGTCGGCTTCGCGCTGGCGGTACACCTGGGCGTTGGCGCCCACGCTGCGGGTCACGGTGCCGGTGGCGGCGTTGAACTCGGCACGTACCTTGTCCAGCTCGGCCTTGGCGGCCTGGTATTGCGGGTGGTTGCGGCCGTAGCGTTGCGCCGTGTCGGCGAACTTGCCCTCGGCCACGGCCAGGTTGGCGCGCATGGTCTGGATCAGGGCATTGTTGGCGACGTCCGGCGAGGCCAGGGCCGAACCGCTGGCGCCGGCCTGGCGCGAATTCGCTTCCATCGTGGCGCTCTGGGCGGCCACCAGCTGGCTCGACAGTTCATTCAGGCGCGACAGCTCGACGTCGACGCGGTTGTTGTCCAGGCTGACGATACCCTTTTCCTGCTGGTACTTCGACAGGCGCGCCTGGGCTGCCTCGACGTTGTCGCGCAGCTGCTTGGTCTGTTCGTTGAAATAGCTCGACGCCTTCTTGGCCGGCTCGGTCTTGAGCTGGACCGAGATCTTCTGGTACTCGTCGGCGAAGGCATTCGCGACGGCGGCGGCGAACGCCGGGTCGGCGCCCTTGAAGCTGATCTCGACCACCGACGATTCGCGCGAGGGCACGATCTCGAGTTTCTTCAGCAGCAGGTCGGCCAGCCAGTCGCGCACCGAACCCTTGCCGCCGCCTTCGGCGAACTGCTGCTGCACGGCCGGGCTGTTCGCCAGGCGCAGCGCATCGACGACGCGCAGGGCAACATTCTTGCTGCTGATGATGTCGATCTGGGTCGCCATATAGCCCGGCAGCAGCTGGCCCGGCATGGTCAAGCCCGTCAACGGGTCCACGCCCTTGTAGTTCAACAGAACGGAAGCCGTCGCCTTGTAGGTCTTGTTTTGCACCAGGCTGAAGCCGAGCGCCAGCACGACCGTCACGAAGAGGGTCGCCAGGATGATCTTCTTCCGTGCGAGCAAGATCAGCAGGAATTGTTGGACGTTCATGTTGAACCTTTTAAGCGTGGATCAGGAATCAGGAAACCAGGTACTTCAGGAAACCGCAAACGAGCAAGATGAAACTGGATACAGGACAAACGAGCGGGCCCCGGCGTCGAGGCCCGCGCACTGCTTAGAACCAGGACTCTTTCACAATCACCACGTCGTCCGGTTGCAGGACGTCGTCGGTCTTCACATCGATGGTCTTGGCGACGCCGCTGGCATCCTTGCGGGTCACTTGCAGGCCGCGCTGGGTGCCGCGCAGGCTCAGGCCGCCACCGGCCGAGATCGCCTGCTGCACGGTCATGGCGCGTTCGATGCGGAACGGACCCGGACGCTGCACTTCGCCCGTGATGTAGGCACGCGGTGCGCGCTCGACGAAGATGATGTCGCCGCCGGCGACTTCGTAGTCACGGTTCAGCTCGCCCTTGCGCACCATGTCGACGACGTCGATGGTTTCACGGGTGGTCTGGCCGTCGCGGGTGCGCACCAGGGTGACCATGTCGCCGCCTTCGTTGCCGATGCCGCCGGCCAGGGCCAGCAGGTCGAGCACCTTGCGCTTGCCGTCCACCGGATAGCGGCCCGGACGGTTCACCTGGCCCAGCACCGACACCTGCTGGCTGGCCAGCGTGGTGATCAGGAGGTTGACCTGGGCCTTCTTGAGGTAGCCGCCCTTCTCGAGCAGGCCGCCGATCTTCTTCTCGGCCTGCTGGGTGGTCAGGCCGCCGACCTGCACTTCGCCCAGCAGCGGGAAGGTCAGCGTGCCGCCTTCCGACACGCGGGTCTCGACCGCCAGGTCCGGGCTGCCGTAGACGGAAGCCTTGACCACGTCGCCCGGGCCGAGCAGGATCTCGGCCGCGCCGGCCAGCCCCGCTGCCAGCGAGAGGGTCGCAGCGATCATCCAGTGTACGAGTCGTTTCATGGGTTCTCCTTCTTGTTCGTCAGGTCGTGGGATATCACTTCAGGCCGGCGACGCCGCGGTCGAGTGCGGCCTTGTCGGTATTGCCGTCGGCCGGGGCGGCCGCCGGAGCGGTGTCGTCCGCTGCCGCCGCTGCCGCGGGCGCGCCCTCGGCACCGGCCACGGCGCTGGTCGGCGCGCCCGGCGGCGTGCCCGGGGCGGCCTTCGGATCCGGCATCATCGACTTGTTCAGGTATTCGATCTTGGCGTCGGCGCGCAGGCGCTGCAGTTCGCCCGATGCCTGTTCCTGGTTTTTCTTTTTCACGAGGAATTGCTCGATCTGGGCCTGGGCCACCTGCAGCGAGACCGGCGCATCCTTGACTTCGGCCACGGAGATGAACATGGCGCGCTGGCCTTCCTTGACGACGAACAGCTGGCCCTTCGGCATGCCCAGCAGCTTGGACGAGAGTTGCGGCGGCACGTCGGCCGTCGAACGCGTGACCTGGGTGCGGCCGTAGCGGATCTTGTGCGCATCCAGCCAGACGGCCACCTCTTCCAGCGACTTGGCGCTGTCGGCGGCGGCGCGCAGTTCCGGCGTCAGGTCATTCGCGGCGACGACGAGTTCGTTCATGCTGAACTGCTTGCGGTTGGAAAAGAATTCGGGGTGCGCGTTGTAATAGGTTTCCACTTCGGCCGGCGTCGGCTTCGTCGGCGTGCCGATGCGCTTCTGCAGGTAGGCCTGGGCGATGATCAGCGAACGGGCGCGGTCGATTGCCTGCATCACCTTCGGATCGCGGTCCAGGTTTTCCTTGGCGGCCGCTTCCTGCAGCAGCTGGCGGTCGATCAGCACCTGCAGCAGCTGCTTGCTGGCGGCATCCTGCTGGGCCGGCTGGACGCCCGCGCGCTGCAATTCCTCGTTGAGCTGCAGCACGGTGACTTCCTCGCCGTTCACGCTCGCCAGCGCCTGGCCGGGCTTTTTCTCCTTGGCTTTTTCGCCGCACGCACTCAAGGTTGCCGCAACCAGGATGAGTGCGGCGCACAGCACGCGTTTCGGGGTAGTGGGAGAGGAAGTCTTCATCATGGCAGCCTGTATTTGTTGTTCAAGATAGTTTCCTTGGGTTGATGGAAGGCGGCGCTCTCGTCTCGCAAGAGGCCGCCACGGAACTCTTTTTATGTCGCTCCCCATTCTGGGAGCCGCACGGTTGAGTATCTGTTCGTCAATTAACACTCTTCCATGCAACTCATCCATGGACCGAGCGCGTGCGGGCCGCTCACGCGGCGACCCGGTTCTCCTCGGCGGCCATCAGTTCGACGAAGGCGTCGTAGGCCATCTGCAGGCCGTCGCGCAGCGGCGTCTTCGCCTGCCAGCCCAGGTCCTTGAGCTTGGAGACGTCGAGCAGCTTGCGCGGCGTGCCGTCCGGCTTGCTGGTGTCGAAGCCGATGCGGCCGCGGTAGCCCACCACCTCGCCCACCAGGCGGGCCAGGTCGGCGATCGTGACGTCCTCGCCGGTGCCGACGTTGATGTGCGAATGCATGGGATCCGTGTACTTCGCGTACGTGGCGTGATCGAGGTTCATCACGTGCACGCAGGCCTCGGCCATGTCGTCGACGAACAGGAACTCGCGCATCGGCTTGCCGCTGCCCCAGATCACGACTTCCGGCGCATTGGTCAGCCTGGCTTCGTGGAAGCGCCGCAGCAGCGCCGGGATCACGTGGCTGTTCTCCGGGTGGTAGTTGTCGCCCGGGCCGTACAGATTGGTCGGCATCACGCTGCGGTAGTCGGTGCCGTACTGGCGGTTGTAGCTCTCGCATAGCTTGATGCCGGCGATCTTGGCCATCGCATACGGCTCGTTGGTCGGCTCCAGCATGCCGCTCATCAGGTACTCTTCCTTGATGGGCTGCTGGGCCATGCGCGGGTAGATGCAGGACGAGCCGAGGAAAAGCAGCTTGTGCACGCCGTTGGCACGCGCTTCGTGCACGACATTCGCCTGCACCATCATGTTGTCGTAGATAAAGTCCGCAGGATAGGTATTGTTGGCGTGGATGCCGCCCACCTTGGCCGCAGCCAGGTAGACCTGGTCGATGCGCTCGTTGCGGAAGAACTCGCGGACCTGGGCCTGGTCCGTCAGTTCGAGCTCCGCGTGGCTGCGCGTGACGATGTTGGTATGGCCCTGTGCGCGCAAGGTGCGCACGATGGCCGAGCCGACCAGCCCGTTATGGCCGGCCACGTAGATGCGGGGTTGAGTATTCAACGTTCACTCCAGTGAAATTGCGACGTTGTAACCATGCGAGGCCAGCAGCTTGTGGCGGCGCGCTGTGTCGAGATCGGACGCCACCATTTCCTGGACCATCGCTTCGAAGCTGGTACGGGGTTCCCAGCCGAGGCGCTCGCGCGCCTTGCCGG
Organism: Massilia sp. YIM B02763; assembly: GCF_030412015.1. Classification (GTDB taxonomy): domain Bacteria; phylum Pseudomonadota; class Gammaproteobacteria; order Burkholderiales; family Burkholderiaceae_D; genus Telluria. The sequence continues at coordinate 375,615 of NZ_JASNRD010000002.1, forward strand.
GGTCCCCGAGCAGCGTTTCGACTTCCGTCGGACGGAAGTATTGCGGGTCGACCGCAACGATCGGTTGACCCACCACCACCCCAGGCGCCTTGTCTCCGGTGACGGAAGCGATGACGCCGCGCTCGTTGACGCCTTCGCCCTGCCAGGCGATCTCGATCCCCAGTTCGCGCGCGGCAAGCTCGACGAACTGGCGTACCGAATACTGGCGTCCGGTCGCGATGACGAAGTCCTCGGGGGTATCCTGCTGCAGCATCAGCCATTGCATCTCGACGTAGTCGCGGGCATGCCCCCAGTCGCGCAAGGCATCCATATTGCCGAGGAATAGCTGCTGCTCGAGTCCCTGGGCGATGTTCGCGAGGCCGCGCGTGATCTTGCGCGTCACGAAGGTTTCGCCCCGGCGCGGCGACTCATGGTTGAAGAGGATGCCGTTGCAGGCATACATCCCATAAGCTTCGCGGTAATTGACGGTGATCCAGTACGCGTACAGCTTGGCCACCGCATACGGACTGCGCGGATAGAACGGCGTCGTCTCGCGCTGCGGTACTTCCTGCACCAGGCCGTACAGCTCCGACGTCGAGGCCTGGTAGAAGCGCGTGGTCTTTTCCAGCCCCAGGAAGCGGATCGCCTCGAGCAGGCGCAGCGTGCCGAGCCCGTCGACGTCGGCCGTGTATTCGGGCGACTCGAAGGACACGGCCACGTGGCTCATGGCGCCCAGGTTGTAGACCTCGTCGGGCTTGATCTCGCACATGATGCGGTTCAGGTTCGACGTGTCCGACAGATCGCCGTAGTGCAGGAAGAAATGCGGATTGTCGACGTGCGGATCCTGGTAGATGTGGTCGATGCGCCCCGTATTGAACATGGAGGCGCGCCGCTTGATGCCATGGACTTCATAGCCCTTTTCCAGGAGCAGTTCGGCCAGATAGGAACCATCCTGGCCCGTCACACCGGTGATCAACGCTTTTTTCATGTGCCTTGCTTTCCAGGGAAAAGACCTTATCTAGTCCATACCCTTAAAAAATTGCAATCTCATCAATTATTCTACGCAGCCCATCGGATGCCGCAAGCGGCGCTTCGATTGAACATGCACCTTTAAGTCAGCCCTAAGTGCATTCATTTCCCGAGAGAATGCTTCTAAAAAGCATTTTCTCGAGCCAGCACGACCTTGACCGTCTTGACGACGATCCACAGGTCCAGCCAGAGCGACCAGTTGCGCAGGTAATCCAGGTCGTACTGGATACGCGCTTCCATCTTGTCGAGCGTGGCCGTTTCGCCACGCAGGCCATTGACCTGCGCCCAGCCGGTGATCCCCGGTTTGACCTTATGGCGCAGCATGTATCCCTTGATCAGCTTGCGATACTGCTCGTTGTGCGCAACGGCATGTGGACGCGGTCCGACGATGCTCATGCGTCCCTGCAGGACGTTGATGAACTGGGGCAATTCATCGAGCGACGTGCGGCGCAGGAAGCCGCCGATCTTCGTGACGCGCTGGTCGTTCCTGCTGGCCTGGGTGACGGTGCCGCCGTTTTCCATCACCGTCATCGAACGGAATTTGTAGACGATGATCTCTTCCCCGTACAGGCCGTAGCGGCGCTGGCGGAAGATCACGGGACCGGGCGAACTCATCTTGACGGCCAGGGCAATCACCAGCAGCAGCGGCGTCAGCAGCACGAGGATGATGCTCGACAGCACGATGTCGGACGCGCGCTTGATCATGCTGTTGATGCCCATGAACGGCGTCTCGCAGATCGCGATGACGGGCATGCCGCCCACGTTGTCGAAGCGCGCCTGCATGAGGTCGAAGATGTACACGTCCGGCAGGAAATAGACCGAGGCCGTGGTGTCCTGCAGCTCGTCGATCAGCTTGCGGATGCGCGGCTGGGCCGAGATCGGCTGGCTGATGAAGATCATCTTGATGCCGTGCTCGCGCACATACTGCACCAGCTCGCTCGTCTTGCCCAGCATCGGGTGCTGCATGCCCGGCGGGCGGCGTTCCTCGCCGCGGTCGTCGAAGAAGCCGCGCACCTGCATGAACAGGTTCGGGTGGCGGTCGCAGATGCCGGCGAACTTCAGGCCGACGTCGTTGGCGCCCACCACCAGCACTGAGCGCACCTCCTTGTCGTGGCCGGGCCGCTTGGCCATGCGCGCCGCGATGTGGCTGGTGAGCAAAATCACCGGCGTGGCGACGAACCAGGCCAGCACCACGCGTTCGTCGAAGTAATACTTCAGGCCGCTGGACGAACCGAGGAACACGAGCACGGCGATCGTCACGCACCAGCCGAACACGACGTCGCGCGCATACGCCCACATGCGTCCGCTGCGCCAGGTCCGGTAAGGGTCGACGTGCTGGTACACGGCCGACGAAATGAAGAAGGCCAGGATCATCAATACCAGCAGGTAGCCCGAGAACGGCTCGTGGAACAGCAGGGCCGACAGGTACAGCGTCCCCATCACGATCAGGGGATCGAGTACGCGCTGGAAAAATGAAATCAGAGGTATGTCATTGACGGTCATAGGCTGGGATCAGAACTGCGCATTGGCCGACAGCGTCATGCTGTTCGACTTGAAACTGCCTGTGCCCAGGATCGGCGAGCCGCTGCGCTGCTGGTGCGCGACGCCGGCCGATACCTGGATGGTCGGCCGCGGCGCCCAGGTGGCGCGCAGGCTGGCCGTGCGGATCGAGTCGCGCAGGTCGTCGGAACCGGCGAACTCGTTGCGCGCGTTGTAGTTGCGCCGCTCGTAGATGGCGTCGGCATTGACCTTGATCTTGGCCGTCGCATCCCACTGGGCGCCGACGCTCGCGCCCTTGTTCAGCGTATAGCTGACGAGCGTGCTTTCGAGCGGGGCGAAGTCGCGCCACACGGACGCGTTATAGGTCATCTTGCCGCGCGGCTGGTACGTCGCCTTGACCTTGCCGGCCACGCCCTTGGTCTTGTCCTTGCTGAAGGAAGGCTGGTCGCGCTGCGTGTAGCCGACCAGGGCGTCGAAGCCGGTGGAGCCGGTCGCCTGCCACTTCACGCGGACCTTCAGTTCGTCCTGGTCGAAGTTATTGCTCAGCAAGGCGCCGTTGATCAGGCGCGCATACGGATACTTGCCCTTGACCTTGCGCGCCACCAGGCCCACGGTGTTGTTGCTGCGCGCCAGGTAGTCCAGCTCCAGCTCGGTGGCGTCCTCGGTGCGGTTGTTGAAGCGCTGGCTGAGCAGCTCGTAGTCGTACTTGTCGCGCTGGAAGCCCGTGCGCACGCGCCAGTAGGAATGGAAGCGCCAGGCGCCTTCGGCGTACTGGCTGCGGCTGGTGCGCAGGTTGCGCTCGTCGCTCTGGAAGTCGGTGTACGGCGCCAGCACCTGCTGGTAGGTCGCGCCGACCTTGCCTTCCAGGTGGTTGCCCAGCTGCCAGAACCAGTTCGCCTGCATGTCCTTGCCGTCGTAGTTCAATTGCTTGAAGTAGTCGAAGTCGGTCTTGGACAGTTTGGCGATGACGGAAATGCGCTGGCGGCTATAAGTCTTATCGAAGATCAAGCCACCCTCGCGCGTCCACCAGGAGTCCGACAAATGGCCATCGTAGCCGGGCTGGCCTTCGGGCACGCGCAGCAAGTTGTCGTCATGGCCGTAGGCAACGCCGCCGTACACGTGCAGCGCGTCGCTCGGACCGGCACCGGCCGGGACGGCGAACACCGCGCAGAGCAGAGGAACAAAGGGACGCATCAGGGGACGCACCAGGGGACGCACGCGGGGTTTGAACATATTGTTTATCTTCTTAATGAAACGCCGGACGGCTTACCAGAAGGACCAGCTGCCGGTCCGCACCACCCACAGCCCGAGCAGGCCGTTGGTCACGGCATGGGCGAGGATGGGCGACCACAGGTTGCAATAGCGCATGTACAGCAGGCTGTAGGCCGCGCCCGCAACGATGCCGGCCAGCCAGAGGTTATGCTCGAAGCCGAACAGCACGACAGTGATGACGAAACTCTTGAGGCCGACACGGGACGGCGCGACGGCCTGGAAATCGGGGGCGGCGATCCAGCGCATCAGGAAGGAGCGCCAGAACAATTCTTCCATCACGGGCACGACGAGGGCGGCGCCCGCGATGCGGATGGTCACGAGCAGCCAGTCGATGCGGCCGTCCGTGCGCGGATCGTAGCCGGCCGGCGAGCCGACCACCATCCAGCCGCTGGACAGCTGGATCCACAGCACCAGCACGACGACGCCGACGGCGAGCGCCGCCAGGATGGCGGCGGGCGATAGACGGAAAGGAGAAGAGGAAAAACGCAGTTCCTCGTACTGGCGCCAGAACAGCGCCAGCAGGACGGTCACGACGGCGATCTTGGCCGGGTACAGCCATACCAGCGCGTCCTGCGACATGCCGATGCGTTCGAGCACGTCGCCGATGACGATGAAGGCCAGGTAGGCGGCGAAGGGCAGGATGCGGATCCAGGCCGCGCGATTGAACATGGGAGCGTCGGCGGGCAAGGCAGCCGCGCTGGGCACGGCGTAACGATCGTCATGCTCGGTCATGTTCCTCCATCGGCGGGCACCTGGCCCGCATCCCTAGTTCATAGGCTACTCGCCCCTGGTACGCGCTTCAAGCCGCTCCCAGCGCTCCAGGGCGTCGAGCAACAGATCCTCGATCTCCGCGAAACGCGCATTCATGCGGCGCGCGTCGGCGGGATTCGTTTTGTAGAAATCGGGCGAATTCAGCTGGAGCGTGATCGCCGACTGCTCGTCTTCAAGGCTCGCGATGAGCTGGGGCAACTCCTCCAGCTCGCGCTGCTCCTTGTAGCTCAACTTTACCTTTTTGCTAACCACGTTCTGTGCGCTGGATGACATATCAGCGCTTTTTGTCGAGCCGGATTTCGCGGGGGCGGCCGGCACCGACGCCGCGTTGCCGGCCGGCGTGGCCGATTTCACCCGTTCCCAATCGCTGTAGCCGCCCACGTACTCGCGCCACTGGCCCTGCCCTTCCGACACGATGACCTGGGTAACGACGTTGTCCAGGAAGGTACGATCGTGGCTGACGAGAAACACGGTGCCGGCATAGTCGGTCAGCAGCTCTTCCAGCAGTTCCAGCGTGTCGATGTCGAGGTCGTTGGTCGGTTCGTCCAGCACCAGGCAGTTGGCGGGCTTGGCGAACAGGCGGGCCAGCAGCAGGCGGTTGCGCTCGCCGCCGGACAGCGACTTGACGGGCGAGCGGGCGCGTTCCGGCGCGAACAGGAAGTCGCCCAGGTAGCTCATCACGTGCTTGCGCTGGCCGTTGACCTCGACCCAGTCGCTGCCCGGCGAGATCGTGTCGGCCAGCGTCGCCTCCTCGTTGAGCTGGGCGCGCATCTGGTCGAAGTAGGCGACGTTCAACTTGGTGCCGAGCTTGACGGTGCCGCTGTCCGCCGTTTCCTCGCCCAGGATAATCTTCAGCAAGGTCGTCTTTCCCGCGCCGTTCGGACCGATCAGGCCGACCTTGTCGCCGCGCAGCACCGTGCCCGTGAAGTCGCTGATGATCACCTTGTCGCCGTAGCGCTTGGAGACGTTCTCCAGCTCCGCCACGATCTTGCCGGAACGCTCGCCGGTACCGATGTCGAGCTTGACCTGGCCCTGCTGCTCGCGGCGGGCGGCGCGCACCAGGCGCAAGGCTTCCAGGCGGCGCACGCGGCCTTCGTCGCGGGTACGGCGCGCCTGCACGCCCTTGCGGATCCATACTTCTTCCTGGGCCAGCACCTTGTCGAACTTGGCGTTCTCCACTTCCTCGTTGGCCAGCAGCTCGGCCTTGCGTTCCTGGTACTTGCTGAAGTTGCCCGGGAAGGACAGCAGCTTGCCGCGGTCCAGCTCGACGATGCGGGTGGCCACGTTGTCGAGGAAGCGGCGGTCGTGGGTGATGAACAGCACGGAGCCGCGGAATTCGCGCAGCAGGCCTTCCAGCCACTGGATCGACGTGAAGTCGAGGTGGTTGGTCGGTTCGTCGAGCAGCAGCACGTCCGGTCCCGACACGAGGGCGACGGCCAGTGCCACGCGCTTCTGCATGCCGCCGGACAAGGTGCCCATTGCCGCCTCGCCGGCCAGGCCCAGGCGGCCCAGCGTCGTCTCGACCTTGTTGCCGAGGTTCCAGGCGTCGGTGGCGTCGAGCTTGACCTGCAGCTCGTGCATGCGCTCCATCAGCGCGTCGTCGTTGCCCTGGCCAAACTGCCCGGTGAGCGACTCGTACTCGGCCAGCATCGCCTTCTGTTCGCCCATGCCGGCGGCGACGGCGTCGAACACGCTCATGGCGGGATCGAACACGGGTTCCTGCTCGACGTAGGCGATCTTGAGGCCCTGCTGCATGACGAGCAAGCCGTCGTCCAGCCTGGAGCGGCCGGAAATGATTTTCAGCAGCGAGGACTTGCCGGTGCCGTTACGCCCGATGAGACCGACGCGTTCGCCCGTTTCCAGCGAAAAGTCCGCATGGTCGAGCAGCGCGACGTGGCCGAATGCCAGTTGCGCGGAAGAGAGGGAAATGACTGCCATGTTCTGTAAGCAAAGCCGCGGCGCGCGAGGGCGGCGGACGAAAGGGTCGAAGAAGCGAGCATTGTACCGACTGGGACGGCCTTCGACCCAGAGATCGCGGTACAGCGCGGAGGAGAAATGTGTGCGGGGATGGGGGAAATGCGGGAGTGGTGTCGCCAGCAGGAATCGAACCTGCATCTAAGTCTTAGGAGGACCTTGTACTATCCATTGTACTATGGCGACACACGCGTGTTGCAGCCAGGTATTCTACCCTACCGCCGCCGTGCCCACAATCGCGCCACGTCATCCCCGTCCCCCGTCCCTGCCTGACCGCTCCCCGCCCGATCCACCGCGCCTGCGAATGCCGCGCGCAATATCCCTCCATTGTCTTTCCACTTTCCAGAACGATCAAATGAATTGAATAAGAGAAATCGCGCAATCGAAGAATAAAACTATCTTCTCTGCAATTGTCATTTCTCCGAAATTTTTTTGTAACAATCGCATGGCGCACTGCACAAAATCTGTAATGCGCATGCTATATTTTTTGCTCTCCGTATTTATAACCGCACAATAAACAATTGCGCAAAGCCGCCGCATTTCCTTTTATTTGATTCACCCCAATCAATAACGCGAGGCCGCGAATTTATTGATGACATATCCATCCGCATGCTGATTTAATTGCCGACGCCACTCTTTTCGCATGAAGCGAAAGCGCTTCGGCAAACCTTACCGACCAACAGTCGTTTCAAGCGAGAGCCCATGAATATGCAAACCCTCAAGTACGACCTGCCCGCCGGCGTGGTGGTGTTCCTCGTCGCCCTGCCCCTGTGCCTGGGCATTGCCCTGGCCTCGGGCGCCCCCCTGTTTTCCGGGATTATCTCCGGCATCATCGGCGGCATCGTCGTCGGTATGATCAGCGGTTCCCAGACCAGCGTCAGCGGACCGGCGGCCGGCCTGGCCGCCGTGGTGCTTGCGTCGATCGGCAAACTGGGCGCATTCGACGTCCTGCTGGTGGCGATTTCGATCGCCGGCGTATTGCAGGTCGCCATGGGCTGCCTGCGCGCCGGTTTTATTGCGAATTACGTGCCCTCCAACGTGATCAAGGGATTATTGGCGGCGATCGGCATATTATTAATTCTCAAGCAGATTCCGCACGCAATCGGCTATGACGCGAATAATGCCGACGAATTGTCGTTCTGGCAGGCGAATGGCGAAAATACCCTGTCGGCGATCGCCAGCGCATTCGCCGTGATCACGCCCGGCGCCCTCCTCATTACGCTGGTATCGATGCTGGTACTGGTGAATTGGGACAAGACGCCGCTCGCCCGCCTGAAACTGCTGCCGGCGCCCCTGTTCGTCGTGGCGCTGGGCATCGGCATGAACCTGCTGTTCGCCCGTTTCGTCCCGGCGCTGAGCGTGGAACCCATGCACCTCGTCGACATTCCGCCGCTCGACGTGGGCAACCTCGGGGCCTACGTGCAACTGCCCGACCTGGCCCATTTCGGCAACCACGACGTCTGGCTGGTCGCCTTCACGATCGCCCTCGTCGCCTCGCTGGAGACGCTGCTGAACGTCGAGGCGGTCGACAAGCTAGACCCGCACAAGCGCGAAACGCCGCCCAACCGCGAGCTGGTGGCGCAGGGCGTCGGCAATATCTGCGCGGGCCTGCTGGGCGGCTTGCCGGTCACGTCGGTCATCGTGCGCAGCTCCGTGAACATCCAGTCCGGCAACCGGACCAAGGCCTCGGCCGTGCTGCACGGCGTGCTGCTGCTCGTCGCCGTGGTCGCGCTCAGCCCGCTGCTGAACCAGATCCCGCTGGCCGCGCTGGCCGCCATCCTCATCGTCACCGGCTACAAGCTGGCCAAGGTCTCGCTGTTCCGCGACATGTACGGCAAGGGCTGGTCGCAGTTCCTGCCGTTCGCGATCACCATCGCCGCCATCGTGTTCACCGACCTCCTGAGCGGCGTGCTGGTGGGCCTGTTCGCCAGCCTGTTCTACCTGATGCGCAGCCACTTCCGCAATCCGTACTCGATCGAGCAGTACCGCATGCACATCGGCGACGTCATCAAGATGGAATTGCCGAACCAGGTCTCGTTCCTGAACAAGGCCACCATCAAGAGCACGCTGTGGGACATCCCGGACGGCGCCAACGTGCTGATCGATGCCAGCAATGCCGACTACATCGACAACGACGTGCTGGAGATCATCCAGGACTTCCGCGTGGTGGCTGCCGAACGCGGCATCCGCCTGAACGTCGTCGGCCTGCGCGAGCAATACCAGCTGAATGATCCGATCCAGTTCGTGCCCGCCCTCGACAAGGAAACGCGCGACCGCCTGCGTCCGGAAGACGTTCTGCACCTGCTGCGCGACGGCAACGAGCGCTTCCGGGCCGGCCGCTTCACCAAGAAATACTACCTGGACCAGGTCGACGCGACGGCATCCGGCCGGCACCCGATGGCGGTCGTCGTCAATTGCATCGACTCGCGCACATCGCCGGAAATCATCTTCGATGCGGGCCTGGGCGACCTGCTGACGATCCGCATCGCCGGCAACGTCATCAACCGCGACATCATCGGCAGCCTGGAAATCGCCCACAAGCTGGGCGCCAAGCTGATCGTCGTGAAGGGCCATTCGCGCTGCGGCGCGGTCGGCCTGGCGCTGAAGAACGAGCAGGCGCACAGCGTCGGCGCCATCACCGGCAAGATCCAGAAGGCGGTCCGCCAGTGCACTTGCGGCGCGTCCCACGGCGACGCCGGCGATCATGCGCTCGATGCTGCCCTGCTGGAACAGGTGACGCGCCAGAACATCGAGAATTCGCTGGCCGACATCGTCGCCGGCAGCGAGTTCCTGCGCGGCTGCATCGCGCGCGGCGAGATGGGCCTGGTCGGCGCCTACCACGACATCGCCGGGCGCACCGTGCACTTCGGCGAACTGGTCAAGCCCGACGCCATCGACGACTACCGCGTGCCCGTGCCCAGCGTCGCCGCCTGATCAGGACCGGACGCGCAACCCGGCGCCGCGGCTCGGCGGCGCCGGCTATGCTGTGGCCAATCCATCCGACGAGGCCTCGCATGTTCGAATTCATCACCGACTTCCTGAAAGAGCACGGCTACCTGGGCCTGTTCGCGCTGATGGTGCTGGAAAACGTGTTCCCGCCGATCCCCTCGGAAGTGATCGTGCCCTTCGCCGGCTTCGTGGCCGCGCACGGCGAACTGCACCTGGCCGGCGTGCTGCTGGCGGGCACGCTCGGCTCCGTGGTCGGCGCCCTGCCCTGGTACTACGCGGCGCGCGCCTACGGCGCCAAGCGCCTGAAGCGGGCGGCGGCGCGCCACGGCCGCTGGCTGGCGCTGACCTGCGGCGACGTCGACAAGGCGCTGCACGCCTTCGACCGCCACGGCGGCAAGGCCGTGCTGTTCGGCCGCCTGGTGCCGGCGCTGCGCACGCTGGTGTCGCTGCCGGCGGGCATCGCCGCGATGAAGCTGCCCACCTTCCTGCTGCTGTCGGCGCTCGGCTCGCTGGCCTGGACCGCCCTGCTGGCCGCGACGGGCTTCGTGCTGAAGGACCAGTACGAACACGTGGCCGAGTTCGTCGATCCCGTCTCGAAGGCCGTGCTGGGCCTGCTGCTCAGCTGGTATCTGTACCGGGTGGCGACGTGGAAGCCAGGCGCCGGAACGTGACCACCCACACGAGCGGATCGGCCTCCCAGCTGCCCGCTCCATTGATGTCCTCCGACACGGCCCGGTAGGCCGCGACCGGATCGGCGGACGGCGGCACGCCTTCGGCCAGCGCGTCGGCGGCGCTCACCTGCAGCAGGCGTTCGCTGCGCACGGCGACGATCTCCAGCAGGATGCGGCTGGCCGCGCGCGGCATGAACAGCGCCGGGCGCTTGTGCCAGCGCGGCGGCGCCGCGGCGTCGCGGGTGCCGTCCACGTCCAGCGCGTCATGGTCGAAGCGCCAGCGCCGGCCCGTCGCCAGCGTCAGGTCGGCGAACGCCCATTCCTCGCGCTCCTTCCCGGGGTTCCAGCGCCGAGTCCAATGGCCGAAGGCGGCATAGGTCTCGCGCACCCACAAGTGCTCGCCAGGCGCGCCGAAAGGATTCATTGCCGGATTGGCTGCCGGATTGCGCGCGGGATCGGCCGTCGCGCGGTCGCGCACGGCGCGGCGGGTCTGGGTCTTGCGGCCGGCCAGCAGGGCCTCGACCATCGGACGTGAAAACAGGATTCCGCGCTCGCGCACCCGCGCGCTCACGCGCCGACCCGGCGCGGGATGTGCGGCAGGTCCGGCTGCACGGCATCGGCGGCGGCGGCCTGCGCCAGCATGGCGCACACCTTGTCCACCAGCGCGTGCATGGCGAACGGCTTGGTCAGCAATTCCATCTGCGCGGGCAGCGTCTCGTTCTTCATGACCGTGCTCTCGGCGTAGCCGGTCACCAGCAGCACGGGGAGCTGCGGCCAGCGCACCCGCACCTGGTCGGCCAGCTGGCGGCCGTTCATGCCGTTGGGCAGGCCGACGTCGGTGACGAGCATGTCCGGCCGAACCTCGCCGCGCTGGTCCTGCAGCATGCGCAGCGCCTGCGGCGCGTCGGCCGCGGCCAGCACCGTGTAGCCCTGCAGCTGCAGCACCTCGCTCATCACGGCGCGGATGTCGTCCTCGTCGTCGACCACCAGCACCAGGCCCATGCGGTCGGCCTGCTGCAGCGGCGCGTCCCGCTCGCCGCAGGCGCCGGGCAACAGCTGGGGCAGCGGCTCGGCCACGTGGCGCGGCAGCAGCAGGCGCACCTCGGTGCCGTGGCCGGCGCGCGACTCGATGCGCACGTGGCCGCCCGACTGCTGCGCGAAGCCGTACACCATCGACAGGCCCAGGCCCGTGCCCTGCCCCATCGGCTTGGTCGTGAAGAAGGGGTCGAAGGCGCGCGCCACGACGTCGGGCGGCATGCCGGCGCCGTTGTCGCGCACGATCACCTGCACGTAGTCGCCCGGGCGCAGGTCGCCGTGGCGGCGCGCCTGCGCGGGCGTCAATGCCACGTTGCCCGTCTCGACGTCGATCAGGCCGCCCTCCGGCATGGCGTCGCGCGCGTTATTGGCCAGGTTCAGCAAGGCGCTTTCCAGCTGGTTGGGGTCGCACAGCGTGGTCCACACGGCCGGCTGCAGGCGCGTGCGCAGCGCGATCGCCGGGCCGGCGGCGCGCTCGATCAGTTCCGTCATCGACATCACGAGCGCGTTCACGCTGGTCGGCCTGGGGTCGAGCGCCTGGCGCCGCGAGAACGCCAGCAGGCGGTGCGTCAGCGCCGCCGCGCGCTGGGTGACGCCGAGCGCCGCGTCGATGCGTGCCGGCAGGTCGCCGCTCTGGCCCATGCGCAGGCGCAGCTTCATGAGTTCCAGGTGGCCCGTGACGCCCGCCAGCATGTTGTTGAAGTCGTGCGCCAGGCCGCCCGTCAGCTGGCCCACCGCCTCCATCTTCTGCGACTGGCGCAGCGCTTCCTCGGCCTGGCGCAGCGCGTCGGCCTGCTGCTTCTCGCTGCTGACGTCGCGCGCCACCCCGTACAGCAGTTCGCCCTCCGGCGAGATGGTCCAGGACAGCCAGCGCAGCGAACCGTCGCGGTGCAGCATGCGCATCTCGTAGCCGACCAGCGGCGTGCCGGCGGCCAGCATCTGCAGCTTTTCCAGCACGTCGGCGCAATCGTCCGGATACACCATCTGCATGAACGGGCGCGCGGTCGCTTCGGCCGCGCTCCAGCCCAGCACGTCGGTGAACGCGGGGTTCACGGTCAGGAACCTTCCCGTCGTCAGCGAGGCCGCCGCCATCACGTCGCGCGAGATGCGCCACAGGCGGTCGCGGTCGATCGCATGCGTCGTCACCTGGTGCGACAGGATCTCCCCCAGGCGCTGCTGGCGCTGCTCGCGCCGCCGCAATGCCGCCTGGGCGCGCACCTTGGCCGTGGTTTCCGTCATCGTGCACAGCACGCCCGCGACCGCGCCGGCGCCGTCGTGCACGGGGGCGCAGGAAAAGCTGTACCAGGCCGGTTCGGGATAGCCGTGGCGTTCCAGCAGCACGGGCACGTCGTCGGCATGGCAGGGCTCGCCGCCGCGGGCGCGCAGCACCAGCGGGCCGAGCGCGTTCCAGGCGGCGGGCCAGGCGTCCGGCAGCGGCGTCCCGGGCGCGCATTCGCCCAGCAGCGGCAGGCAAACGTCGTTCGGGAAGGCGGCCAGCTGGGCGCCCCAGCACAGGATCGAGGGAAAGCCGCAGCCGAGGGCGGTGCCCAGCGCGCCGCGCAGGCAATCCGGCCAGGCCGCCAGGGGCCCGAGCCGTGTCGCGGACCAGTCATGCGCAGCGATCCGCGCCGCCATGCGGCCGCCGCACGCAAGGAAAGTGGGGCTGAAAGTGGGGCTGGAATCCAGCATCGTCGTCGTCATGTCCGCTCGCCATCCCTTGGCCGTCGTCCCTGCCGGGCCCGCCATCCGCGGATGCCAAGTACCATGCAAAGTCGACCATGTTAATGAGAATCGTCGTGCGGACGGCGCGCGATACGCGTACGGAAACGCGCCGGCGCGCTCCCGCACAGCGCGTCCGTTTCGATGCCGGAGCGGCCGTTGGTGGGCGGCGACCGGCGTGTGCGACCGGCTCAGTATGCCAAAAACATCGGGTTGGCGATGGGTGGATTTACAACGCCGTATTGCGGCGCGGCTTGACAAGCGGACTGTGCTTTGGCGGCCGGCGCGGATGGTCAGTGCAACAGGCGGTGCGCCGCCTCGGTCTGGCGCTGCGTGGCGGCGCCGGCCGCTTCCAGCACCTGCGCGACGCCGGCGCGCTCGAGCGTGGCCGCCGCCAGCGCTTCCAGGCCCGCGCCCGCCGCTTCCAGTCCCAGCGTGCGGCAGCCCTCGGCCAAGCGTGCCAGGCGCAGGCGCGCCGCGCCGACGTCGCCGGCGGCCAGCAGGCGCTCCAGTTCGGGACCGGCGTCGTGCAACTGGCGCTGCAGGCCGCCGAGGTAGATCACGAGGCGGGCGACGTCGATGCCCAGGCGCCGCGTGACGGCACCGGGGGACTCCTCGCCGTCATCGGGTGCGGCCGCGCGCGCCGGCAGCACGCCGGCCAGGTGCTGCGCGACCTTGGCACCGTCGAAGGGTTTCACGATATAGCCGGCGGCGCCCAGGCCCAGCGCCTGCTCCATCGTGGCGGCATCGTTGGCGGCCGAGACCAGCACGAAGGGCAAGGCGGTGAAGCGCGCGTCGGCCTTGACCCGGGCCAGCAATTCCATGCCGGACAGGCGCGGCATGCGCAGATCGCAGAACAGGATGCTGGGCGCCAGGCCGCCTTCGAGCCGGCCCCACGCGTCCTCGCCGTCCTCGGCTTCCTCCACGTCGATGGCGGCGGCGCCCGCGGCCACGCCGGCGCCGTCGATCATGTGCATGAGCATCATGCGCGCTACCACATCGTCGTCGACTATCAGGACTTTCATTGCCGCTCCAGCAATCTTGTTAAATAGAAATTATACAGATTTTACGCTGGTGTACACGCTCGCACATTCACCTCACGCCGTCGCGGCATCGAAACGCGCCAGCAGCGCCAGCAGCTGGGGCAGGCGTTCGCGCACGGCATCCAGGCGGCCGGCGTCCGCGTCGGCCTCCAGCTCGCCGCACAGCGTGGACAGTGCGGGCTCGTCCAGGTAGCCGGCGCTGCCGCGCAGGCCGTGCAGCAGGCGCCCCGCCGCTTCGCCGTCGGACGCGTCCAGCGCCGCCGCCAGCTCGGCGCGCCGGCGCGGCAGGTCGGCCGCGAAGGTATGGCGCAGCTTGTCCTTGAGGTCGCCCGCGCGCCGGCCCGCGTTCGGCGCCGCCGGCGCCGCCGGCGCGCCCGTCAGCACGCCGAACATCGCGTCGAGATCGGCCGTGCTGGGCGCCGCGCCGGACGCCATTCCGGAGGCGATGCGGGCGGCCGGCGGCGGCATCGGCGGCAGCGCGATGCCGCGCTGCAGCTGGCGCTCGATCGCGCGCGTCAGGTGGTAGTGCAGCTGGGTGTCGTCGATCGGCTTGGTGAGGAAGGCGTCCATGCCGCAGGCCAGGTAGCGGTTGCGGTCCTCCTCGCTGACGTTGGCGGTCAGTGCGACGATCATCAGGTGCTGGTCCAGCACGGGCGCCTCGAGCGGGCCGCCGGCGCGGATCAGGCGCGTGGCGCTGGCACCGTCCATCTCGGGCATGCGCCCGTCCATCAGGATCAGGTCGTAGCGGGTGCGCGCGCAGGCGGCCACGGCCAGCACCCCGTTCTCGACCACGTCGACCTGGTGGCCCAGCTCTTCCAGCAGCATGCGCACGATGATCTGGTTGGTCGGATAGTCTTCCGCGCACAGCACGCGCAGGCGGTGCGTGTGCGGCTCGCGCGGCGCGTCCTGCACCACCGGCGGCTGCACGCCGTCGGCCAGCGGCAGCACGAAGCTGAAGGTGGAGCCGACGTTCGGCGTGCTGGCGGCGGCGATGGTGCCGCCCATCAGCTCGACCAGCTGGCGGCAGATCGCCAGGCCCAGGCCCGTGCCGCCGTAGCGCCGCGTGGTGGTCGCGTCGGCCTGCTCGAACTGCTGGAACAGGCGCGGCAAGGCGTCCGGCTCGATGCCGATGCCCGTGTCTTCGACCGAGAAGCGGATCATGTTGCGGCCGTCGGCATCGAGCTGGTCGGCGCGGCGGCGCTCGACGCGCACGGTGACGGTGCCGCTGTCGGTGAACTTGAAGGCGTTGCCGACCAGGTTGACGAGGACCTGGCGCAGGCGCGTGGGGTCGCCCACGACGAAGCGCGGCAGGTCGTCGTCCAGGTGCACGGCGAAGCCCACGCTGTGGGCACCGGCCTGTTCCTCGAACAGGGTGACCACCTGCTCGATCGCGTCGTCGAGGGCGAAGTCGATGTTCTCGATGGTCAGCTTGCCGGCCTCGATCTTGGAAAAGTCGAGCAGGTCGTTGATGATGGCGAGCAGCGACTGCGCGTTCGCCTGGCCGCGCAGGATCTGCTCGCGCGTGGAATCCTTGAGCATGCCGTCGCGCAGGGCGAAGCCCAGCATGCCGATCACGCCGGCCAGCGGGGTGCGCATCTCGTGGCTCATATTGGCCAGGAACTCGGACTTCTGGCGCGTCGCGTCCTCGGCGCGCTGCTTGGCCTGGTACAGCCGCTCCTCGTTTTCCTGCAGCGCCGCGTTGGCCAACGCCAGTTCGTCGGTGCGGCGCCGGACCTGGCGCTGCTGCTCGCGCAATTCCTCGGTCTGGCGTTCCAGCAGGCGGTTCTGCTGCTCGATCTTCTCGGTACGCGCGCCGACCTGGTGTTCGAGCAGGTCCTTCTGGCGCCGCAGCCCGTCCACGCGCACGCGGAACAGGCCATAGCCGATGCCCAGCACCAGCAGGCCGCACAGCGTGCGGAACCACCAGGTCTTCCAGTACGGCGGCAGCACGGTGACCTCGAGGCTGGCCGCGGAATCGCTCCACACGCCGTCCTTGTTGGCGGCGCGCACCTGGAAGGTGTACTTGCCCGGATCCAGGTTCGTGTAGGTGGCGAAGCGTTTTCCGGCATCGACGCCGATCCAGTCCTGGTCGAAGCCGGCCAGGCGGTAGGCGAAGCGGTTGCGGCCCGGCGCGGCGAAGTGCAGCGCCGAGAATTCCAGCGAGAACACGGAGTCGGCCGGCGTCAGCGTGATGCCGGACAGGCGCTCGATGGGGCCCGGCAGCAGGCCCGGGTGCGCATCCTGCCACGGCCGCCCGAAGATCTGCAGGCCCGTGATCACCGCGCGCGGCGCGATCAGGTTGTCGTGCAGCGCGCGCGGGTCGAACGCCGTGATGCCGTTGTTGCCGCCGAAGTAGAGCGTGCCGTCCGGCGCGCGCAGCGCCGAGGCGTCGAAATAGGCGCCCTCGATGGTGCCGTCGGCCGAGTTGTAGTTGCGCCAGCCGCCGCTGGCCGGATCGAGCCGGTGCAGGCCGCTGGAGCTGCTGACCCAGATGAAGCCGTCCGGGTCTTCCAGCATGGCGGCGACGGCGTCGTCGGCCAGGCCGTCGCGCGTCGTGTAGCGCTGGAAGCGCGGCGTGCCGTCCGGGCCGATGACCATCTTGTTCAGACCCACGGCGGTGCCGACCCACAGCGTGCCGTGGCGGTCTTCCAGCAGGTAGTGGACCTCGTCGTGGCTGAGGCTGGCCTGGTCGGACGGATCGTGGCGGAAGTGGCGGAACTTGCCGGTGGCGCGGTCGAGCAGGTCGAGGCCGTCGAAGGTGCCGACCCAGAAGCGGCCGTGGCGGTCTTCCAGCATGGGCCGCACGACGTTGTCGGCCAGGCTGGAGCTCGACGCCGGATCGTGCTGCCAGCTGGCCAGCTTGCCGCTGGCCGGGTCGAGCCGGTGCAGGCCGCCGCGGGTGGCGATCCACAGCATGCCGTCGCGCGTGACGAACAGGTTGCGCACGAAGTTGGCGTCGCCGTCGCCGGTGGGCGCGAGCAGGCGCCGCTCGAGCTTGCCGCTGGCCGGATCGAGGCGCGCCAGGCCGTTGCGGGCCCCGACCCATACCGTGCCGTCGCGGCCCCGCGCCACCGCGGTGGCCATGGCGTCGCCCGAGATGCCCCCCTCCACCGGCGCCAGCCGGTACGGACGGTCGATCCCGCTGACCGGGTCGTAGTGGTGCAGGCCGCCATTGGTCGCCAGCCACAGCGCGCCGGCGCCGTCGCCGGCCATGCCGCGCACCTTGTTGTCTTCCACGGCGATCGCCGAATCGGCGCCGCGCACGATGCGCGCGAAGCCGCCGCTGCCCATGTCCGCGCGCGACACGCCGCCGTACCAGGTGCCCACCCAGAACGTGCCGACGCGGTCGCCGTACAGGGCCGAGACCTGGTTGTCGCCCAGGCTGTAGCCGTCCGTGATGCGGTGCGGGTGGCTCTCGAAGCGGTTGCGCGACGGCATCCAGCGGTACAGGCCGCGGTCGTGCGAACCGACCCAGACCTGGCGCTCGGCGTCCTGGTACAGCACGCTGATCTCCCCGGCGGGCATGCCCTCGGCCGGGCCGAAGCGGCGCAATTCGCCCTTCTGCCCGATCGGCAGGCGTTCCAGCCCGGCCATGCTGCCGACCCACAGGTGCTCTCCGGCGTCGACCAGCAACGCCTGGATCACGTCGAACTTGCCGCCCGTCGGCGACGGGTGGTGGCGGAAATGCATCAGGTCCGGATCGAGGCTGTCCAGGCCGGCCGCGGTGCCGACCCACAGGCGCCCGTCGCGTCCCAGCGCCAGCGCGTTGACCTTGTCCGAGGAAAGGCTGTCGGCCACGCCCGGCACGTGGTGCCAGATCGCGAAGCGGCCCGTCTCGATGTCGAAGTGCTGCAGGCCGTCGGCCGTGGCCAGCCACAGCCCGTCCCTGCCGTCGTCGAGGATGGCGCGGATGTGGCGGTTGCCGTTGCCGCGCTTGGCGGGCTCGTCGGGCAGGAAATGGGTAAAGGTGCCCGTGCTGGGCTCATAGCGGTCGAGGCCGCCATCGGTGCCGATCCACAGCCGCCCCTTGCGGTCGACGTAGAGCACGCGCACCCAGTTGTTGGCCAGCGTGCGCGGATCGCCGACGGCGTTGCGGTAATTGGTGAAGCGGTAGCCGTCGTAGCGCGACAGGCCGGACTGGGTGCCAAACCACATGAAGCCGTCCGGATCCTGGACGATGGCCAGCACCGATTCCTGCGCCAGCCCGTCGTCCACCGACAAGTGCTCGAAGCGCAGCGTCGGGTTCGGCGCCGCCGCGGCCGGCAGCAGCGGGCACAGCGCGGCCAGCAGGCAGGCGAGCGCGAGCGCCCGCAACAGCTGCAGTGCCGGCCACAGCCGCCTCGTCCATGCGCCCGCCCCGGGGCCGGGGATTGCACCCCGAATACGTTCAATGTCCACGCGGCAAGATTAACAAATCCCGCCGCGCTTGGGTCGAATAATTACCGTTCGGTCAACAGGTTCGGCGCGTTTTAGTCGCCTTTTGCCACACCTTCGCGGCGCGGATCGGCGCCGCCGAACCACAGCGGCACGCCGCCGACCTGGATGCGCTCGATGCCCTGCAGGCCGGACGTCTGGTCGCCGATGCGGATCGTGTGGCCGCGCGCCTTCAGCGCCGCGATCTCGGACGCGGGGAAGCGTCCCGCTTCGAGCTCGGTCGGGCCGTTGCGGCTGCCGAAGTTCGGCAGCGCGATCGCCTGCTGCATGTTCAAGTCCCAGTCCAGCGTGCCGACCAGCACCTTGGCCACGTAGTTGATGATCAGGGGGCCGCCCGGCGAGCCGATCGCCTCGACGAACCTGCCCGTCTGCTTGTCGAACACGATGGTCGGGCTCATCGCGCTGCGCGGACGCTTGCCCGGCTCGACGCGGTTGGCGATGGGGCCGTTGGCATCCTTCGAGTCGAACGAGAAGTCGGTCAGCTGGTTGTTCAGGATGAAGCCGTCGACCATCTGGCGCGAGCCGAACGCGTCCTCGACGCTGGTCGTCATCGACAGGCCGGCGCCATACTGGTCGACGGCCACGACGTGCGAGGTCGAATGGGCCTCGATCGAATTGTCCAGGCCCCAGTTCCAGGCCATGTCCACGCCCGGCGGATTGCCCGGCGGCGCCTTGCCCATCGAGCGGTCGTCCTTGACCAGGCTGGCGCGCTGGGCCAGATAGGTTTTATCGAGCAGCGCCGGCAGGCCGCGGCCCGGCAGCGGCACGAAGTCGGTGTCGGCGGCGTAGCGGTCGCGGTCGGCGTAGGCGAGACGCCCCACTTCGGAGAACACGTGGACGGCGTCGGCGGAAGGCACGCCATTCGTCGGCGCCAGCGCCTTCATGTCGCGCGTCTCGAACATGCCCAGCATCTGCGCCACGGCGATGCCGCCCGAGGATGGCGGCGGCATGCCGCAAATGACGTAGGTCCGGTAATCGCTGCAGACCGGGTCGCGTTCCTTGGGCCGGTAGGCGGCGATGTCGGCGGCCGTGAGCAGGCCCGGATTGGTCGGGTGGCTCTTGACCTTGGCCTCGATGTCGCGCGCGATGCGGCCCGTGTAGAACACCTCGGCACCGCCGTCGGCGATCTCGTGCAGCGTCTTCGCCAGTTCCGGGTTCTTCAGCAGGTGGCCGACGGGCCAGGGCTGGCCTTCCGGGCCGTAGAAATAGGCGCGCGCGGTCGGGTCCTTGCGGATGTAGGCGTCGCCGGCCAGCAGGCCGTGCAGGCGCGGGCTGACCTTGAAGCCCTGTTCGGACAGGCGGATCGCCGGCGCGAACAGCGTCTTCCACGGCAGCTTGCCGTGTTCCTTGTGGGCCAGCGCCAGCATCCGCAGCACGCCCGGCGCGCCCGTCGAGCGGCCGCCGACGATCCCTTCCGTACGCGACAGCGGCGTGCCGTCCGGATGCTGGAACAGGTGTTCGGTCGCCTTCGACGGCGCCGTCTCGCGGCCGTCGTAGGCATGGGTCTTCTTGCCGTCGTAGTAGACGAGGAAGGCGCCGCCGCCGATGCCGGACGATTGCGGCTCGACCAGGGTCAGCACCAGCTGGGTGGCGATGCCGGCATCGATCGCCGTGCCGCCCTGCTTGAGCATCTCGTAGCCCGCTTCCACCGCGAGCGGATTGGCGGCCGCCACCATGTACTTGCGCGCCGGCCATCCCGCCTTCTCGCTCCAGCCGCTCGCGCTTTCCGGTTGCTGCTGCAGGGCCGCCGGACGGCCGGCGTCCTGGGCCAATGCCGTGCCGCCGGCGAACAGCGTGGCGGCCAGCAGCGCAGACAAGGTCAGGGAAAAGGATGCGGGGGTGGACAGCGTGGACTTCATGGATTCTCCGATAAATACGGCGCACGGGCTGGGCCGTGCGCCTGGTACCAACGGAGCATCCTACAGCAAATGAGCAGATCGCTCACATCGCTTCATTGTTGCGGCATGGTGGTGCACGGTGCCCGGATTGCGTGCGCACCATCGTCGCCCCTGCGCAGGCAGGGGCCCAATTTCTGCGCGCCATGGCAGCGCTCGCGAAATTGGGTCCCTGCCTGCGCAGGGACGACGTGTTGAGGCTAACGGGCGCTTACTTCGGCTGCATGCGGATCGCCCCGTCCAGCCGGATCGTCTCGCCGTTGAGCATCACGTTCTCGATGATCGCCTTGGCCAGGTGCGCATACTCCATCGGCATGCCCAGGCGCGGCGGGAACGGGACCATCTTGCCGAGCGAGTCGCGCACTTCCTGCGGCATGTTCATCAGCATGGGCGTCTCGAAGATGCCGGGGGCGATCGTCATCACGCGGATGCCGCTCCTGGCCAGGTCGCGCGCCATCGGCAGCGTCATGCCGGCCACGCCGGCCTTCGAGGCGGCGTAGGCGGCCTGGCCGATCTGGCCGTCGTAGGCGGCCACCGAGGCCGTGTTGACGATGACGCCGCGCTCGCCGTGTTCCAGCGCTTCCTCCTTGCCCATCGCGTCGGCCGCCAGGCGGCACATATTGAAGGTGCCGATCAGGTTGATGTCGATCGCGCGGCGGAACTGGTCGAGCGGGTGCGGACCGTCCTTGCCGACGGTCTTGACGGCCGGCGCGATGCCGGCACAGTTGACGAGGCCGCGCAAGCTGCCCATCTCCAGGGCCGCCGCGACGACGGCCTGGCCGTCCGCTTCCGACGTCACGTCGCACTTGACGAAGCGGACGGCTGCACCGGACTGAGCGCCGAGCTCCTCGGCCAGCGCGCGGCCGGCCTGCTCCTGCACGTCGGCCAGCACGGCCTTGCCGCCGGCGGCCACGATGGTGCGCGCGGTGGCGGCGCCCAGGCCGGACGCCCCGCCCGTCACGATGAATACATTGTCCTGGAATTGCATGGTCTCCTCCGTTGTTGTGCTCGTTGACGTTTACGTTAACGTCAATCCCTGCCCGGATTGTACCCAATTTCGCTTCACGCACTCAAAAACATTGGACCGTCGCCCCGCTGCGCGTGCACAGCCGTCCGCTGCTGTTGACGCCGGCCGCGCCGCCGCCCGTCGAGAAGCTGTTGCCGCCGGCGTCCGTGCAGAAACTGCCCTGGCAGCCGCGCACGGCCGTCGAACTGGGCACGACCGGCTGCGGCGCGGCGGCCGGCGGCGGCACGGGCACGCCGGCCGGCGGCACGGCCTGCGGGGAGCGCAGCGGACGCGGCGCCATCGGGCCCGTGGCCTGGGCGCCGGGACGCCGGCGCGCCGGCTGTGCGGGTTGCTGCTGCGGCTGCGTGGACGGCGGCTGCGTGGACGGCGGCTGCGCGGACGGCTGCGGCTCGTGGCGCATCAGCGTATCGGTCTCGTCGTGCACCTCGGCCGGATCCTTGCGTCCCGGGACGGCCTGGGCCGGCGATGCGCGCGTGCCGGGCGCATCGCGTCGCGTCAGCACCGGGCCGTAGGACGGCGCCGCCGGCTGCTTCGTCTGCGTCTCGTCCGCGACGGCGGCGTCGCGCCGGGCCTGTTCCGCCTGGCGCGCGCCGGCGGTCTGCGCCTGCGCGGCGGCGAGCAGCGGCAGCAGCAACAGCAACAGCAGTCCCGGCGCGCGCGCGATTCGTCTCGTTTGCATGGTGTACCTCGTTCGATGGGCCCTGTCTTGGCGTTTCCTTGGCGTTCCATTATCGGCCGCGCGACAGGCACCCGGCGCGCGGCTGTGCGTCAAGCTGTTGTCAGCATCCTTTCTTAGGCTATGCTGGACAACAAGGATCCGGCACAGACCAGGACCACGGACAATCATCATGGAGACAAGCATGCAGACGATGCAGGAACTGTACCGGGCCCGGCGCACCAGCGCCGCGGGCGCCCTGGAGCACGTGCGCGACGGGGACATGATCGTCGTTCCCACCGGCGTCGGCGAACCGCCCGCGCTGCTGGAGGCATTGTCCGCTCAATGCGGCCGCTTCAAGGACGTCCAGGTCGCCCAGATCCTGGCGATGCGCAAGTACGGCTACTTCGACCCGGCCTGCCGCCCCCATGTGCGCCACGCGGCGCTGTTCTTCGGCGGCGCCTCGCGCGCCGGCGGGCAAGGCGGCTGGTGCGACTTCGTCCCCAATTATTTTTCCGAGATCCCCACGCTGATCGAGCGCGGCCTGATGCCGGCCGACGTCGTGTTCGCGATGGCCTCTCCCATGAGCGCCTCCGGCCACTTCGCGCTGAGCCTGGGCACGGACTACACGATGGCGGCCGTCGCGAAGGCGCGCGCAGTGGTGCTGGAAGTCAATCCCAACGTGCCGTTCACGCACGGCCAGTGCCATGTGCACGTGTCGCAGGTGACGGCGCTGGTCGAGAGCGAGGCGCCGATCCTGGAAGTGGGCCTGCCTGCGATCGGTCCCGTGCAGGAGGCGATCGGACGCCTGGTTGCCGAGCACATCGAGGACGGCGCGACGCTGCAGATCGGCTATGGCGGCATTCCCGACGCCGTGGTGATGCAATTGACGGGCAAGCGCGACCTCGGCATCCATACGGAGATGATCGGCGACGGCATCCTGAAGCTGGTGGAATCGGGGGCGGTGAACAACAGCAGGAAGACGCTGTTGCCGGGGAAGATGGTGGCCACCTTCGCGCTGGGATCGCGCCGGCTGTACGCATTCATGCACCAGAACCCGATGCTGGAGATGCATCCGTCGAACTTCACCAACGATCCGTACATCGCGGGCCAGAACGACAAGCTGGTGACGATCAATGCGAGCCTGCAGGTCGATCTGCTGGGCCAGTGCGGCAGCGAGAGCATCGGCCACCTGCCCTATTCCGGCACGGGGGGCCAGGTCGATTTCGTGCGGGCCGCGAACCGCTCGCGTGGCGGCAAGTCCTTCATCGTGCTGCCCTCGACGGCCAAGGACGGCAGCATTTCGCGCATCGTGCCGACGCTGGCGCCGGGAACCCACGCCACCACCAGCAAGAACGACGTCAACTACGTCGTCACCGAATGGGGCGTGGCCCAGTTGCGCGGCAAGTCGGCGAAACAGCGCGCGCAGGCGCTGATCGCCATCGCCCATCCCGATTTCCGCTCCTGGCTGCGCGAGGAAGCGGACCGGATGTGCGTGTTCTCGGCTTAACTCGCCTGTCCGGCGTGCGCGGGCTTGCCGGCGGTACCGTAGATCAGCAGTTGACGTTGCAGTGCAGCAAGATCGGCATCGGCTTGCGCGGCCGGGCTTGCGCCCTGCTGCATCTGGACGCGATCCGGTTCGAGGATGCGGGCCTCGGCGCCCGCTTGTGCTTCATGGTGGGACATGGTCATGCTCCGTTTGGTTGGTAAGATGGCGCGCCCGGTGCTGGCCGGCGCTGATGGTTGAACTCTACCGCAGTTGGCGAGATTGCGCTGCAGCGCACCACACATGCACGGCGAATATCAACACTGTTTCCGGCCGGGTTTTGCCAGACTGAACCTTGCGGCACGAATGACGCCGCCATGCCATCATGGGTGCGACGGCGGCGCGGCAAGAACGGACCGGCGCCGCGCCAACCACAGGAGAACCCCATGCAGCAAGCAGCACAGATCGGCAAGGACGACCACGTGCGCGGCCCCGAAGATGCCGCGCTGACACTCATCGAATACGGCGACTTCCAGTGCCCGTATTGCGCACGGGCGCACCAGGCCCTGCAGGAACTGGACGGCGAAGTCGGCGGCATCCGGCTCGTCTTCCGCCACCTGCCCCTGTCCGACCTGCACCCGCTGGCCGAACTGGCGGCCGAGACGGCGGAGGCGGCCGCCAGCCAGGGCCGCTTCTGGGAGATGCACGACGCGCTGTTCGAGAACCAGTTCGAGCTCATGAACGACGACGACCTCGCCGACCTGGCCGGGGACCTGGAGCTCGACGCCGAGCGCGTGCGCGGCGAACTGGCCGCGCGCCGCCACCGCCCGCGCGTGCAGGCCGATTTGGCACGGGCGAACGAGCACGGCGCCAGCCGCACGCCGACCTTCTTCATCAACGGCGTGCCCTACCAGGGCGATTCGGACCGCGATTCCCTGCGCGAGGCCTTGACGGCGGCGCTGCAGAAACGGTAGACCCCACGCCGGTGCGCCAAGCGGCTTCGTGGCCGCTCGCGACGGCGCGGGCGGCGCGCATCACCGCGCAGGCGGCACTGGGAGCATGGTCGTTCCATCGGTACCGGTGGCGCCGCCTGCCCTGCCGTCGTCCGCCCGTTGCGCCGTCGTCTGCGGCGCCGGGGCGACCACGGCGTCGGGCGCGGACACGGCGAGCCAGGTGACGACAGCGAAGCCGGCCAGCGACAGGCCGGCCGACCACGACAGGCCAGTGATGGCGCCGCCGGGGAGACGGCGCCGACATCCGGAGCCACGGGACGCGGCAAGCGCCCCGGCATTTCTTATTCCAACATTACTCCGACAGCGCCGCGAACGCCGCGTCGCGCACCTGCTCGACCGGGCCCACGCCCGAGATCTTGCGGTACTTCGGCGCACCCGGCAGGCCGGACTCGGCCCATTTGCCGTAGTAGCCCAGCAGCACTTCGGTCTGGGTGTGGTACACGGACAGGCGCTTCTTGACGGTTTCTTCCTTGTCGTCGTCGCGCTGCACCAGCGGCTCGCCGGTGACGTCGTCGACACCCTCGGTCTTGGGCGGATTGAACTTGACGTGGTAGACGCGGCCCGACGGCTGGTGGGTGCGGCGGCCCGTCATGCGCTCGACGATCATCTCGTCCGGCACGTCGATTTCCAGCACGTAGTCGATGGCGACGCCGCTATCCTTCATCGCGTCGGCCTGCGCGATGGTGCGCGGGAAGCCGTCGAACAGGTAGCCGTTGGCGCAGTCCGCATCCTTCAAGCGCTCCTTCACCAGGCCGATGATGATGTCGTCCGACACCAGCTGGCCCGCGTCCATCACTTTTTTCGCCGCCAGGCCGAGTTCGGTGCCGGCCTTGATCGCTGCGCGCAGCATGTCGCCGGTGGAGATCTGGGGGATGTTGTATTTTTCTTTGATGAAGTTGGCCTGAGTGCCTTTGCCGGCGCCGGGGGCTCCTAACAGAATGAGACGCATGAAGGATTTTCCTAATAGTTTTGAAGACGGCCACCGCACGCGACTATATCGTGCAGGCGGCCGAGATTGATGCAAATATGACCAAGTCGATACGAAACTTACCACAAAAGCTGCGCCAGACGCCACTGAGCCAAGGCGTTCGATCAGCCTATTGACTTTGCGCAGACAGCGGATGAAACCGTTTCCGTATGGATCAAGACGCGTAGTAAAGTTGTACTCTAGCCAGGTCTTCCGGGGTATCCACGCCCGCGTGCGGCGCCTGGTCGGTCACGTGCACGGCGATCGGATAGCCATGCCAGAGCACGCGCAGCTGTTCCAGCGCTTCGATCGACTCCAGCGGCGACGCTTCCAGCCGCGGGTAGCGCTGCAGGAAGTCGTTGCGGTAGGCATACAGGCCGATATGGCGCAGCGGGACATACCCTTCCGGCAAGGTCGAACGGTCGTGCGCGAAACCGTCGCGATGCCAGGGAATGGTGGCACGCGAAAAATACAATGCCCGCCCACTCTTGTCGAGGGACAATTTGACCACGTTGGGGTTGAACACGTCCTCGGCGCTGTGCAGCGGATGGGCACAGGTGGCCATCGGCACGTCGGCGCCGATGCGCGCGGCGCAGGCCGATAGCAGGCTGGGGTCGATCAGCGGCTCGTCGCCCTGCAGGTTGACGACGACGGCGTCGTCGGCCAGGCCCAGCGTCTGCGCCACTTCCGCGATGCGGTCGGTGCCGGACGGGTGGTCGGCGCGCGTCAGGCAGGCTTCGACGCCGTGCGTGGCGCAGGCGGCCAGGATGTCGGCATGGTCGGTGGCCACGATGACGCGCGCGGCGCCCGATGCGCGGGCGCGCTCGGCGACCCGCACGACCATCGGTTTGCCGCCCAGGTCGGCCAGCGGCTTGTTCGGCAACCGGGTCGAGGCCAGGCGCGCGGGGATGATGACGACGAAGCTCATGCCGCAGCAGGTCCGGTCACAGCGCCGGCTCGACCTTGCGGGCCTGGTCGGCCCACATGATCGGGATGCCGTCGCGGATCGGATAAGCGAGGCGGTCCGGGCGGCAGGTCAGTTCCTGCGCCTTCTTGTCATATTCGAGCGGTCCCTTGCACAGCGGGCAGACCAGGATATCAAGCAGTCGGGCGTCCACGACATTTCTCCAAGATGATTGCGGCCAGCGCGGGATCGATCTGCGCGCTGACCGGGACGACCCACACGCGTGGATCGCCGTTGATGTTTTCAAGTTGCCGACATTTTACTGCATCCTTCTCCGTGACCAGGATGACATCGGCCTCGACGCCCTGGAACGGGTCGTCGCGGAAGTCGTGGTGGTCCGGCAGCGGCATTTCCATCACGTCCAGGCCGGCGCCGCGCAGCATGGCGAAAAAACGGCCCGGGTTGCCGATGCCGGCCGCGGCCAGGATGCGGCGTCCGGCAAAGGCCGCCAGCGGCAGGCGCTCGCCGCCGTCCATCAGGCGCTCGGCCACGTCGCCCGCGAGGCGCATCTGCCAGGGCGACCCGCCGACCGCCTGCGCCAGCGCGGGCGTCAGTTCCGGCGCGTTCACCACGGTGACGTCGCGGCGCCGCGACGGCGGTTCGCGCAGGGGCCCGGCCGGCAGCGTGAAGCCATTGCCCACGCCGCGCCCGTCGAACAGGATGATCTCGACGTCGCGCTGCAAGGCATAGTGCTGCAGGCCGTCGTCGGCGATGAGCACGTCCACGCTCGGATGCAGCGCCAGCAGGTGGCGGCCGGCCTGGACGCGGCGCCGGCCGACCACGACCGGGCAGCCGGCGCGGGCGGCGATCAAGAGGGGTTCGTCGCCGACGTCGCGCGCGCTCGAACTGCTCAGCACTTCGCGCGGCGCCTCTTCTGCCCCGCCGTGGCCGCGCGAGATCACGCCCGGACGCAGGCCGGCCGCGCGCAGCTGCCGGGCCAGCCAGATCGTCAGCGGCGTCTTGCCGGTGCCGCCGATGAAGATATTGCCGACCACCACGACGGGCACGGGCAGGCGTTCCGATTTCAGCAAGCCGATGCGGAAGCACCCGCGCCGCAGCGCCGCCAGCAGGCGGAACGGCAAGGACACGGGCCACAGCGCCAGCGCTAGGGGACCGCGCGCCAGCCAGGCGCGGGTCAGGGTCGATTCGAGGGAAGAACTCAAGGGAAATACTTCTGCTGGCTCACTGTTGCGGGCTCACTGTTGCAGGCTTACTTCTGCCCGCCGCCGGTCTGGGCCGCGAAGGTCAGCTTGTCGTAGCCGGCCAGGCGCGCCGCTTCCAGCACGTTGATCACCATCTGGTGCATCGCGAACTGGTCGGCATTGACGATGATGACGGGATCGGCGACGGGGGTCGCCAGGCGCTGG
Source organism: Massilia sp. YIM B02763 (assembly GCF_030412015.1). GTDB lineage: Bacteria > Pseudomonadota > Gammaproteobacteria > Burkholderiales > Burkholderiaceae_D > Telluria. Next base: position 403,365 of record NZ_JASNRD010000002.1, read on the forward strand.
CCGTCCGGGCCGGTGCCGGCCGCACGCTTGAGGTCGTCGGCCAGGCCGGCCACGCCGTGGAAGGACACGGGCACGTTGTTGACCGTGTAGTTGCCTTTCGCATCGACGGTGACGTTGATCTCGAACGGCTTGTCCAGCGCCTTCTCGGCGTCGGCCGTCGGCAGCGTGATCTGCAGTTCCGTGAACTTGCTGTAGGTAGTGGACACCATCAGGAAGATCAGCACCACCAGCAGCACGTCGATGAACGGGATCAGGTTGATTTCCGGATCCTCGCGTTTCTGGCCGCGGCGGAAGTTCATCATTTGCGGGCCCCGTGGACGACGTCGACGAATTTCACCGCCTGCAGTTCCATGTCGATGATGAAGCTGTCGACGAGGGCGCGGAAGTGGCGGTAGAACACCAGCGCCGGCATCGCGATCGCCAGGCCGAAGCCCGTGTTGTACAGCGCCACCGAAATGCCGTGCGCGAGCTGGGCCGGATTGGTGCCGCTGGCGTTCTGGGCGCCGAAGATCTCGATCATGCCGACCACGGTGCCGAACAGGCCCATCAGCGGGGCCAGCGAGGCGATCGTGCCCAGCGTGGTGAGGAAGCGCTCCAGCTGGTGGGCGACGCCCCTGCCCGCCTCCTCGATCGATTCCTTCATCACGTCGCGCGGCGCGTCGACGTTCTTCAACGCGGATGCCAGCACGGCGCCGAGCGGGGAATTGGCTTGCAGCTTGTCGATGATGTCAGGAGTGACCTTGCCGCCACGATAGACCTGGATGACTTCGTCGAGCAACTGGCGCGGCAGGATCTTTTCGCGGCGCAGGTAGATCAGGCGCTCGATGATCAGCGCCAGTGCGATGATCGAGGCAATCAACAACAGCCAGATGGGCCAGCCGGCAGCTTGGAGAATGGCGAGCAAATGGAACTCCTGGATAAGTAAAAAACAACATGACAAGGGAATTGCGCAATGTAACGTGTTGCCAAGATTGCGGCAAGTGGAGTTCTGCACACTTTCTGTGGATAAAAATGTGCGCAATGGCACGTATGCATACGAAGTACTTTGATTCTTAAGGGAAATTTTTAATTGCCCAAAAGAGTGGCAGGGATTGCAGGATGCATCCCCGGCAACAACGCCTCCCGCGTCGTCGAACCGAGTTGCTCACAATTTCTGTGGATAAAATTGTGCCCAAACCCTCCCCGGCACGCCAAGTCATTGATTTTTCTAAAGGAAATTTTATAGCTCAAAAAGAAGGCAGCGTGGCAGGCCATGGCGGCAGGGTTCGCGGCACCCTGTTTCTTCACATTTTTTGTGGACAAAATTGTGCGCAAACGCACACCATGCATGCAAGTAGCTTGATTTATAAGGGAAAACTTCTCCTGCACTAATTTTAGGCAGGTCACGTTGAGCTATCGCAAAGACCGTGATCAAGAGACTTTCCACCACTTTGCACACAAATTGTGGAAAACAATGTGCGCAAACGGCGCGCTGGCAACCCAAGTCCTTGATTTCATTGGCGACGGAGCTACAAGCCTAAATTTTAGGCAGCCCCGGCGGCTGACGGGTATTCGCCTGCCATGGTGCCGCGCCGGGCACCTACGGTCGCGCTTGCGGTATAGTCTTGCCCTCGATGACATGGCCAGGCCGGCTTGGACCGTCTGCGTTTCTTCACAGATTTTGTGGAAAAGATTGTGAGCAACGTGGCAGAGGCGAGGCGAAGTCCTTGATCGGAAAGGAAAAAAGCCGCATGCGGCTTTTTTGGGCACGCCCCCTTTCCACTCGCCAGGCTGTGCACACAAACTGTGGAAAACAATGTGAGCAAGGCTCAGCCATCCGATCCAAGCTGTTGATTCCTTTGAGAAAAGTTCTGCATGACCGATTTTTAAGCAGATCTTACGCTGGGAAGCGCTTGTCCACTTCCTCACAGTTTCTGTGGATAAGATTGTGGCCAAGTACCCTCCCCGCATCGGAAGTGTTTGATCTGTAAGGAAATTTTATTTCTGCATCGAAATCGAGCAATGACAAATCTCGTTAAGAATCAGGCATTTAGAAACGAGACTTGGTATTTTAGGAGAGCTGTTTTTTACGCAGCTCGCATAGACTTTTTTGTGGACAGATTGTCCAGCTCATCCATATGTTCGACACCGACGCCACCGATCCGGCCTACGCCGCACCTCCCGTCCTGACCGTCACCGCCCTCAACCAGCAGGTCGCGCGCCTGCTGGAACGCACGTTTCCCCTGGTCTGGATCGGCGGCGAGATCTCGAACTTCACCCGCGCCGCCTCCGGCCACTGGTATTTCACGCTGAAGGACAATGCGGCCCAGGTGCGCGCCGTGATGTTCCGCGGCCGCGCCCAGTACGCCGGCTTCGTGCCGCGCGAAGGCGACAAGGTCGAGGTGCGCGCCCTCGTCACGCTGTACGGCGCGCGCGGCGACTACCAGATCAACGTCGAGGCGATCCGCCGCGCCGGCGTCGGCCAGTTGTACGAGGCCTTCATGCGCCTGAAGGAAAAGCTGGGCGCCGAGGGACTGTTCGACGAGGAACGCAAGCGTCCCCTGCCGCTGTTCGCGCGCACCATCGGCATCGTCACCAGCCCGCAGGCGGCGGCGCTGCGCGACGTGCTGACGGCGCTGCGGCGGCGCGTGCCGCACGTGCGCGTGGTGCTGTATCCGGCGCCCGTGCAGGGCCAGGGCGCCGCCGAGCGCATCGCCGACGCGATCGCCACCGCCTCGCGCCGCGCCGAAGCCGACGTGCTGCTCGTGTGCCGCGGCGGCGGCTCGATCGAAGACCTGTGGAGCTTCAACGAAGAGATCGTCGCGCGCGCCATCGCCGCCTGTTCCATGCCCGTGATTTCCGGCGTCGGCCACGAGACCGACTTCACGATCGCCGACTTCGCCGCCGACCTGCGGGCCGCCACGCCGACCGCCGCCGCCGAGCTGGCCGCCACCGCGCGCGCCGACTGGCTCGCATCGCTGCGCGCGGACAGCACCGACCTGCGCCGCGCCATGGCGCGCATCCTGTCCGATGCCGGCCAGGGACTGGACGGCTTGAGCCGCCGCCTGCAAAGCCCGTCGAGCCAACTGGCCCATCAGCGCTTGAAACTTCTGGGCATGGCCAGCGGTCTGACCCATGCGGTCCGCGCGCCCATCAACCGCAACGGCGTGCTGCTGGCCCAGCTGCAGCAGCGCTGGGCGCGCCATCGCCCGGACCTACGGTCGCTGCAAGCCCGGCTGGCATCCGAGCAGCGCCACCTGGTGGCCAGCATGCTGGGCCAGTTGCGCGGCCGGCGCGAAGCCGTAGGCGCGCTGGCGGCCCAGCTCGAACTGCTGAACCCGCAGCGCACGCTCGAGCGCGGCTATGCGATCGTCAGCAATGCCAAGGGCAAGGTGTTGACCGCCCCCGGCCAGATCAAGCCGCGCGACGTGCTGCGCCTGCGCCTGGCCGAAGGCAGCGTCGAAGTGAACGTGAACGGCGTACAGGATGTGCTGGAATAATTTGCTGAAATAATTGACCGAATGCGCACCTTGCCGTTTTCGCAAAGGATGAGCAGCATCTTTTGTTCCGGATTACAATAGCGGCCGTTTTGCAAGATTCATCTCGTTGCCAACCCATAAAGGAAACAAGACATGGAACACACCCTGCCCCCGCTGCCGTATGCCAAGGATGCCCTGCAGCCGCACATCTCGGCCGAGACCCTGGAATACCACTACGGCAAGCACCACCAGGCCTACGTGACGAACCTGAACAACCTGATCAAGGGCACCGAGTTCGAAAACCTGCCGCTGGAAGAGATCATCAAGAAATCCCAGGGCGGCGTGTTCAATAACTCGGCCCAAGTCTGGAACCACACCTTCTTCTGGAACTGCATGAGCCCGAACGGCGGCGGCGCGCCGACCGGTCCGGTCGCCGACGCGATCAACGCCAAGTGGGGTTCGTTCGACAAGTTCAAGGAAGAATTCCAGAAGTCGGCCGTCGGCAACTTCGGTTCGGGCTGGACCTGGCTGGTGAAGAAGCCGGACGGCACCGTCGACATCGCCAACACCTCGAACGCCGGCACCCCGCTGACCACCGAGAACAAGGCCCTGCTGACCTGCGACGTCTGGGAGCACGCCTACTACATCGACTACCGCAATGCCCGTCCGAAGTTCGTCGAGGCATGGTGGAACACCGTCAACTGGGACTTCGTGAACCAGAACTTCGCGTAATACCCCGTTCCGGCAGGTCGGAACACCCCGGCAAACGGCCCGCATGCGGGCCGTTTGCTTTTGTCCCGTGCCTAGCGGGGACCGAGCTGCCTGGCCAGGAATGCCTCCACCCGCGTCCAGAAGTCGATCCGCGTGCGCTCGTAGCGCCAGCCGTGGCCTTCGTCCTCGTACTCGATCCATTCGACCTGCGGATTGGTGCGCTTGACCGCCGCGTGGAACTTCCTGCCCTGCTCGATGGGCACCGTGCGGTCCTTGCCGCCATAGGCCAGCAGCAGGGGCTGGGTGACGCCGGCGGCGTTCTCCAGCGGCGACACGGACTTCAGCATGGCCGCGTCCTTGTCCTGGTCGCCGACCAGCACCGGCAAGGTGTAGGTCTTGGCGTCCTGGGACGTGCTGGTAAACCGTTCGTCGTAGATCAGGTTGATGTCCGTGACGCCGACCCAGTCGACGCCGCAGCGGAACAGCGCGGGGTCGCGGATCAGGCCCATCAGCGTGGCATAGCCGCCGTAGCTGGCGCCGGCGATGCACACGCGCTTCGCGTCCGCCACGCCCTGGTCGATGGCCCAGCGCGCCGCGTCCGCCACATCGTCCTGCATCGCCCTGCCCCATTGCTTCCAGCCGGCCATGAAATGGTCGTAGCCGTAGCCTTCGCTGCCGCGGAATTCCGGCTGCAGCACGGCGTAGCCGCGCGTGGCAAGGAATTGCACTTGCGGGTTCCAGGCGAAATGCCCGCCGCGCACCCACGGTCCGCCGTGCACCAGCACGACCATCGGCAGGTTCTTGCGTTCTCCACGCGGCAGCGTCAGGTAGGCCGGCACGTCGCGGCCGTCGCGCGCCTTGATGTGCACGAAGGAGGTTTCGCCCATCTGCAATGGATTGATTTGCGGCATGCTGGTTCCCAGCGGGGTCAGCTTGCCGCTGCCGATGTGGTACAGCTGCCAGAAGCCGGGCTCGGTATCGGAATACGAGTGCACCACGACGGCATCCGCCACCGCGTCGGCGGCCACCTGCAGTTCGTTGATCGTGGACGGCAGCAAGGCGTCCACCCGCTGCTGCACCTGCTGCATGCCCTCGTCCGCCCAGGCCGTCATGGGTTCGCTCGTCTCGTAGCGCACGCCGAGCACGCGGTCGTGGTCGGGCGCGAGGACCAGGGTGCCGTCGAAGTCGAAGTTCTTCAGCCCCACCATCGGTTCCGGATCGAGCTTGCCGGTGCGGGTATCGAGGCGGTACAGGCCCACCGTATTGCGGCCGTTGCGGCTGCTGACATAGACCTCGCCCGAGCGCGTGACGAAGCGCGGCGTCAGCGTCGTCGGCGCGTTGCCCGGATAGGCCGCCAGCTCGCGCCAGGTCCTGGCCGCGGGGTCGTTATACATCAGGTGCACCTGCCCCGCCTCGCGCCGGGTGGCCACGCGCGGCACGCCGCCGGCGTCGATCAGGACGTTGGAGACGCCGTTGGGCGCGTCGACGGCGGTCAGGTTGACGGTGTGCGTATTCAGCCGAAACAGCCGGTAGCCCTTGAAGTCCTCGTCGAATACGTTGTAGCGCACCACGTAGACGTCATCCGATCCATCATGCGTGCTTCCCAGGAAATGCGTGTTCGGCGGCAAGGCCGGATCGCGCGTCTGCGTGTTCAAGGCGTGACCGACCAGCAGCACGTGCTTGCTGCCGTCGAGGTTCACGGCGTGCAGGCCCGGGCTGCGCGCGCGCTCGTCGTCCTCCAGGTCCGGACGGACGGCGGAATAGACCAGGCGCCGGTCGTTGATCCAGTGGACGCCGACCACGTCCATGCCCCGCACGCCGGCGATGACGCGCACCGGGCCGCCGGCCGCCGGCATGTTGGCCAGGACGATATTGCCTTCCGGTCCACGGAGCAGCAAGGCGACGTTCTTGCCATCGGGAGACAGGAAGGCGCCGGCGAACCGTGGCGATGCGAAGAAATCCTTGACGGGAGGCGGCTCGGGCGGGGAAACCGCCGCGATGGAAGCGAGGGGCGCGGCCCACGCCAGGCAGGCAGTGGCCAATAAAGTCGACATACGCAGCATGGCGGCAGGATCCGGTTAGCGAAGAATCGATATCATACTTATCAGAAAGAAATAAAATCTCTCGAATACTAACGCCAGCGGGAGCAGCTCTTCCATTTGTCGTGAAAGTGTAGGATTTTGTCACCTTTACCCAGCCAACATGCAGCTTTGTCGCCCCCTCTTATAGAATGTCGGCCTCAAGGAGAAATTCATGTATCGCGTACTGCTGGTGGAAGACGATCCGCGCCTCGCGGAACTCGTGACGGAATATTTGTCGGGCTACGAATTCTCGGTCGACCTCGTGACGCGTGGAGACGCCGCGCTGGAGCACTTCAAGGCCAACCCTCCCGACATCGTCGTGCTGGACCTGATGTTGCCGGGCATGGACGGGATGGTGGTATGCCGCCAGATCCGCGACGTGTCCGAAGTGCCGATCCTGATCTTGACGGCGCGCGAGGATACCTATGACGAGGTGTCGGGCCTGGAACAGGGCGCGGACGACTTCGTCAACAAGCCGGTGCAGCCGCGCGTGCTGCTGGCCCGCCTGCGCGCCCTGCTGCGCCGCACCCAGGCCAAGGCCGCGCCCGATACGCGCATGCTCGAGTTCGGCCAGCTGCGCATCATGACCAACGACCGCAGCGTGACCTGGCGCGGCCAGCCATGCGTGCTCAGCAATACTGAATACAAGCTGCTGCTCGTGCTGGCCGAAGCGGCCGGGCGGGTGCTGTCGCGCGACGAACTGCTCAAGAAGATGCGCGGCATCGAGTTCGACGGCCTGGACCGCAGCATCGACAACTGCATCTCCAAGCTGCGCCGCAAGTTCGACGATTCGCTGTCGGAAAAGATCAAGACGGTGTGGGGGGAAGGTTATCTGTTCTCGCCGTCGGCGTGGAACTGAGCGTTAACGCCACATAAACCAGCGTCGTCCCTCCGCAGGCAGGGACCCAAGGTGTTCGCGCCGCCGCAACGCACGCGAAATTGGGTCCCTGCCTGCGCAGGGACGACGTCGTTTCGCTTTCCGGTTAATCGAACACCGGCACGATCGCCAGCGGCGCGTTGTACGTGGTCACCTGCGCCCGTTCGCTGCCGAAGCGCCAGGTCGCGACCGGCAAGCCATCTTCCGCATCGCCGGCCGCCACCGGCAGCGCCACTTCCTGGCCGTCCGCGCGGCGCACGCGCACGCCCGACTGCTCCCGTTTGGCGAACACGAAACGCACGCCCGCGCATTGCTGGGACTGGCGCGATGCGTCGAGCCAGCGCGCGAAGCCCAGCGCCTGGGCGCAGGCGATACGCAGCTCGGTGCTGTCGTACTGGCCGTCCGGGCGCAGCGCGATCGTCACCAGGGGGCGCACGCTGAACGGCCCCTTGCGGTTCAGCTGCAGCACGGCGTTCTCGTCATAGGACGACTTCTGCAGCGGGAACACGGTGCGGCCCAGCGCATCGAGCGGCAGGTTCAGCTGGGTGGTCTTGCCGCTCACGGTCAATTGCGCGCCCTCGCCCAGCGCACCACGCTCGGCAGCCTGCACCTGCAGCTGGCTCACGAGCAGGTTCTTCGGGCCGCCGAATTTCTCGAAGCGCACCATGGCGCGGTACGCATCGCGGTAGCTCGCCCACTCGCCATCGCGCACCTGTGCCGCGGCCGGAAGGGCCGCCAGCAGCAGGGCGATGGGGACGAGGAAGGGGCGAACCGGGCGCATCGTCAGAACCGGAGGGCGATGGCGGTCGAAACCGTCGTGTTGGCGGACCGCTCGACGAGCGGGCTATAGCGCGCGCTGCCCAGCAGGCGTGCCGTCTGTACATTGGTCGTGAGCATCCAGGACGGCGACAGCGTCCAGTTCCAGCGCACGCCGACGTGGGCGTCGTGCAGGCCGCCGGCCGCCTCGTAGTAGGGGAAGCGGCTGCGCAGCGACTCCTCCTGCGAGACGCCGAGATAGCTGTCGTTGTAGTGCCGGTTGACGACGGTCACGCCGGCAGCCAGCGACACGCGGTGGCGCGCGTTATCGACGACGGCCAGCCGCTGCACGCCCAATTCCAGGCGCGCGCCGTCGCGATCCTTGCCGGCGCCGAACAGCACGCTGCTGGTCACGCGCCAGCGCGGATTCAGGTAGTAATTGGCAAAGGCGCCGGCCTGCAGGCGTGCGCCGATCTTGTCCATGCCGCTCAGCGGCGCGACGGGAATCTGGCGTTTGTCGATGGGCGATGGAATGCCGCTGGCGAAATCGGTGACGCCGACGCCGCCGATCTCGGTGCCGGCGCCGTCGTCGTCGCGGCTCCGATGCACGGCCGCCAGCGGGCCGAACTCGAAGGTGGGATCATCCGACAGGTGCCAGCCCGCGCTCATGCCCGAAATAAAAAGGCCGTTGCTCCATTGGACCTGGAGCACCGGCAATGCTGAAACCTTGTGGCCGTCCGCCCCCTCGTAGCGCGGCGCCGATTGCACGCCCAGCCCGACGTACATGTCGCGGCTGCCGTCCGGCATCGGGTTGGTCGCCGGCGTCTGCGCCCAGGCAACGCCGCAGCCGGCAGTCAACGCGAGGAAGAGAAGCTTGTTCATGGTCGGGCAGATGATTCGGAAAACCAACATTCTACGTGCATGGTTTCCCTCCTCTCAATACTTCCTTACGGCGTTGTCGTTTCCATGGTGAATCGACCAAAGGTCGGGCGGACCGGCGGGGCGGAGGAACGGCGAGGCCGTCCCTGCAAATAAAAAAGGCCCACCATCGCTCGCGCATCAGGTGGGCCAAACGGAAAACCTGATGCCATGTATCGTACGCAGGGGACACAAGTCTTTCATCCTCTACATGTCGCCCATTTGTCGTCAATTTGTAAAACCCGGTTCTTCGGCGCTGACGTCCTATACAATTTCATACATGCAAGATCTGACGAACATCAACCAGTAAGCCGGGAGCGACGTGAACCGTTTGTTCTTCCGCTTCTTCGTGCTGGTGATGCTGTCGATCACGGCGGCCACGTTCGTCATCTATTTCGTGTTCGCGCGCGTGTTCGGCGATCCGCTCGACGACATCGCGCGGCGCCAGGCCTCGGCCCAGATCTTCCTGCTCGAACAGTACGTGGACCAGGCTCCGGCCGACGAATGGCTGGGCCGCCTGAACAAGGTGCGCGAAGTGTCCGAGGCGCGCTTCGACCTGATTCCGCTGGCGCAAGCCAGGAACGCCCTGCCCGGCCGCCAGCGCGCCGCGCTCGACGCGGGCCGGCTGGTGCTCGATCCGGCCAACAAGGCGTTCTACCGGCGCGTCGACCTGACGGGCGAACGCTATATCGGCAGCGACGAAGAGGTGATCCGTGCCGACCGCCTGCCGATCGACCTCGGCCAGGCCCTGTTGATGGAAGTGGTGCGCTACGTGGTGGTGGCGCTGGCGCTGCTGGTGCCGATCGCCCTGTGGTCGCGCAAGCATTGGCAGGCGCTGCAGACGCTGTCGCGCGTGGCCGACGACTTCGGGGCCGGCCAGTTGTCGGCGCGCGCCCACCTGGCGCCGACGGATGCCGTGTATCCGCTGGCCGAGCGCATCAATGCGATGGCCGGGCGCATCCAGGACTTGCTGGAAGCGCAGAAGAACCTGCTGCACTCCGTGTCGCACGAGCTGCGCACGCCCATCGCGCGCCTCGAGTTCGCGCTGGAACTGCTGGCCGACCGCGCCGCCGGACCGGACATCGACGGCGCCGTCCTCGTCAAGCGCATCGCGGCGATGGAAGGCGACGTCATCGAGCTGAACGAACTCGTCAACGAGCTGCTGTCGATGAGCAAACTCGACAATGCAAAGGAACCGCAGCGCATGCTGTTCGAGGTCGAGCCGTTGCTGCGCGAATGCGCCGACAGCCTGCATCCGCGTCCGCAGCAATTGGTGCTGGACCTGGGCGAGCGCCTGGGCAGCGTGGATGGCGACCGCCGCCTGCTCGGGCGCGCCGTCGGCAACCTGCTGCGCAACGCGCAGAAATACGCGGCCGCGCGCGTGGCCCTGCACGCGCAGCGCGACGGCTGCCGGCTCGAGATCGCCATCGAGGACGACGGTCCCGGCATCCCCGACGAGGACCGCGAGCGCATCTTCGAACCCTTCTTCCGCCTCGACCGCAGCCGCGACCGCGCCACCGGCGGCTTCGGCCTGGGCCTGTCGATCGCGCGCAAGGCGGTCGCCCTGCACGGCGGCACGCTGGTCGCCGAACGCTCGCCCCTGGGCGGGGCGCGCTTCGTGATCAGCCTGCCGGATGGCGTCGTCGGCTGATCACTTCGCCTTGGCGGCCTGGTCGACCAGCTTGCCGGCCACCTCCAGCGTGGCATTGAACAGCGCGTTGCGGTCGCTCGTCTTGAGGTCCTTGTTGACGATGGACGGCGAGGTCACGTAGCGGCCGTCGATGACGAGCGTCGGCGCCGACTCGATCTTGTAGTCGGCCACGATCTTGGACAACTGGCGCAGCTTCATCGTCACGCCGAAGGAATTCCATGCGTTCAGGAAGGCGGCGCGGTCGATGCCGTTCCTGCTCGCCCAGTCGATGATGGCGGCATCCGTGTTCAGGCGCACGCGGTCGACGTGCACGGCCTTGAACACCTTGGCGTGCATCTCGTCGAGCTTGCCGAGCGCTTCCAGCGTCAGGTACAGGTGGGCTTCCGGATCGGCCGGTCCCGTGAACGGAAAGTGGACACGGCGCACCGCGATGCGGTCGCCCTGCTGGCGTATCCATGCCTCCAGTCCCGGCTCCAGCGCATTGCACACCGGGCAGTGGTACATGAAGAATTCGATGACCTCGACCTTCTTGCCGGCCGCCTGCACGGGTTGCGGCTGGGCCAGCGTGACGTAGTCGACGCCGTTCTGGGGCGCGCTCGGCGAGGCCAGCGCGAGGGTGGAGAGGGAAAGGCAGGCGCCGAGTACGGCGGTACGCAGGAGACGCATGAGGTTCCTTCGGGTTCAGGTAGGGAACCCGAAGAGTAGCATTCGCTGCGGAAAATATTACTTAAGCAATCTTTAAGGCTGCGCCTGCTGCGCCGGCACCTTGCGGCGGTCGTAGCGGTGGCCGGCATTCGGATCCTCCGGCTTCACATGGGTGAAGCCGTACCACAGGTGCTGCCACCAGTGCTCGCGCGACCGCACGGTGAGCAGGCACTGGTGGTCGATCTCGGCCGTGAACAGCGGATCCCGGCACTGCTTCGACGCCAGCGCATTGCGCTGGTTCTCCGCATTGACGAGCGCAATGGCCAGCCACACGACCAGGCCGGCGAGCACCACCACGAGGCCCCAGGCCACGTGGTTGACATTGCTGGTCTCGTACAAGTCCTCGTCTTCCGGCTTGGACTTGTCGTAGATCCTCAGGATCTTGCCTTCGATATCGCTCATTCGATCGCTTCGCTCATTACTTCGTTTTTGCAGCCTTGGCGACGAGCGCGTCCATGACCTGCAGGGTTTGCTGGAACAGCTGCTGCTCGTTGCCGGACTTGGTGGAGTTATAGACCTGGGCCGGCGAGGTCTGGTACTTGCCGTCGATGACGATGGTCGGCGCGCCGTCGACCTTGTAGTCGGTGGTGAGCTGCTGCAGGCGGCGCAGCTTGGTCGTCACGCCGAACGAATTCCAGGCGTCGGTGAAGGCCTTGCGGTCCAGGCCGTTCTTGGCGGCCCAGTCGATGATCGTGTCGTCGCGATTCAGGCGCACGCGATCGACGTGGATCGCCTTGAACACCTTGGCATGCATCTGCTCGACCTTGCCCATCGCCTCGAGCGTCAGGTACAGGTGCGCTTCCGGATCGGCGGGACCGCCGGCCGGGATGTGGATGCGGCGCAGCACGATGTTGTCGCCCTGTTTTTTGACCCACTGCTCGAACATCGGTTCCAGCGCATTGCAGTGCGGGCAGTGGTACATGAAGAACTCGATCACCTCGACCTTCTTGCCGCTGGCCTGCACCGGTTGCGGCTGGGCGAGCGTCACGTACTCGACGCCGTTCGTCGGGGCGGTCGGCGAGGCAAACGCGGTGCTGGCGACGAAGCTGGCGGCAATCAGGGCAAAACGCAGGGAACGCATAGTTATCCTTCTAGGGTGAGTTGAGCAAACGACCGGAGATTACCACTTTTTCGTTCTCCAGCCTTAGCCCAGGCTTATTTTTGCAATTGCTTACCGAAGTAACCAACGGAATTACCGTCGTCCCTGCGAAGGCAGGGACCCAATTTTCGCACCATCGACCAGCAGCAAAATTGGGCCCCCGCCTGCGCGGGGGCGACGTTGCCGGTTAAAAGTCGTAGCGCGCCGACAGTTTCAGCTGGCGGCCGTCGCTCGGGTAGATGCCCGAGCGGCAACCGAAGGCGTTGCTGAAGTAGTGGCGGTCGGCCAGGTTCAGGCCCGTCGCCGCCAGTTCCCAGGCGCCCAGCTTGATCGCGTAGCGCGCATCGAAGGTCGCATAGGACGGGATGCGGGCGGCGCAGGTGTTGTCGAAGTCGCTGCCGTAGCGCTGGCTGTCGACCCACTGCACGCCGGCATCGGCCGACTGGCCATTGCCCGGCACCCAGGAAACGCGCGCCGTCAGCACGTTCTTCGGCACCAGCACCACTTCGCGGCCCGCGTTCGGGCCCTCGGTGAACTTGGCGACCACGTGCTGCAGGTGGGCGCTGGCGCGCCAGTCGCGGGCGATGGCGGCCTCGGCATCGATCTCGACACCTTCGCGGCGGGTCGGGTCGAGGTTGGTGTTGGCGCCCCAGCCGCCCAGCAGCGTCGGGTCGTAGAAGATCTCGTTCTTCAGCTTGTGGCGGAAGGCGCGCGCCGTCAGCTTGCGCCGGGCGTCGCCCAGGGTCGCGCCGATTTCCAGGTCGTGCGAGGTCTGCGCCTTGAGGATATCGGCACTGTCGCGGTAGCCATTCTCGTCGACGTTGGCCACGCGGTAGCTCTGCCCCGCCTTGGCGTACAGTTCCAGCAGCGGCCGCACACGGTAGCTGGCCTGCGCGTCCCAGGCGTTCTGCGACTGCGAACGGTCTTCCGGCGCCGCGCCCGCCAGGGCGTCGACGTAGTCCTTGTCGAAGGTCTCGTGGCGCGCGCCGATGGCGATGCGGCCGTCGTGCGCGGGGTCGAAGCGCAGCTCGTTGCGGAAGTACACGGCTTTCGAGGTCTGGCTCGCGTCCGCGCTGGAGAAGTCGGACACCGTTTCGCGCTTCCAGCGGATCGCGTCCACGCCGACGACGAGTTCGTCCAGCATGCCGCCGACGTCGCCGACCCAGCGCGCGCGCGGCGAGAACTGGTCCTGGCGGCCGTTGTAAGCGCTGATCGAGGTATAGCCCGTGAGGTAGTTGGAACGCACCCTGCGCTCGCGGTGCGACAGCTCGGCGGCCAGGTCGACGGTCCCGATCCGATACTCGCCGAAGGCGCTGACACGGTCGGTGTCGAGCGAGCCGAAGTCCTTCTGCGTCAGCGACTGGCGCGGATTATCGTCGAACTGTTCCAGCGTCAGCGAGCCCGGCAGGCGCGAATCCTGGCGCGCGCTTTCCACGCGCAGGCCGGCGCGGCCGCCTTCGAAGCGGGTCTGCACGCCCAGCGAGAATGTGGTCTGGTCGAAGTCGCTGTTGTCGCGGTAGTTATTGCTGCCCTGGCGCGCGACGCTCAGGTCGGCGCTGACGGGGCCGGTGACGGCCGACAGCGAGGCGCGCACGTCGTGCTCGCGGAACTGCCCGGCCTCGGCGAACACGGAGCCGTGCAGGCCCTGCTCGCGCGCGCGGCGCGTATGGATCTGGATTACGCCGCCGGTCGCGCCTTCGCCGTACAGCACGCTGCTGCCGCCCCGGGTGATCTCGATGCGCTCGACGGTGTCGATGGGGATCGTCGACAGCACGGAGTTGGCCAGTTCGTTCTCGTTCAGGCGCACGCCGTCGACCATGATGACCATGTTCTGGGCGCTGTTGGTGCCGAAGCCGCGCAGGTCGAGCGCAAAGTCGGGCGAGGAATCCAGGCTCTGGCGGCCGAACACGCCGCCGATCTTGCGGATGGCGGCATTGACGTCGTTGACGCCGGCGCGGCGGATGTCGTCCTGGGTGATGACGGTGGCGCCGATCGGCTGGAGCTGGTCGACGCTGGGGAAGCGCGCGCCCGTGATGACGACGGTGGACGGATCGGCCTGGGCCATGGCGGAAGCGCCCGGCAGGGCGGAAAAGGCGAAGGCGCAGGCCAGCGCGAGCGGCTTGACGGCCGGCGCGCTACCGGAGAAGGCAGCTTGGTTCATTGGATGTTGTTCGAATGCGATCGTTGCACCGGCGCGCGTCCCCGCACGCCGGCAAGCATATGGAAGCGGCGGCGCATGGCCGGCTTCCCCCTCGTCTGGCCGGTATCCGGGCTGGCAAGGCGGACCGCCCCGCCTTCCCATGCGCGCGGCACGGTGGCTGTCGGGGTGGCTTGTCGCCGCATGGCGGCCATGCGGCGATGCTTGCTTACCGTTGCGGGGGCAGCACATGTTGGCGCGTCGCCGGCGGCGGACGCGCTCCATGTTTCCCGTTTAACCTTCGCGCGGGACGCGCGGCGGGCACCAGAACCGGCGAATTATACCTGCCCGTCCACCTTCCTCCCATGCATTCCAACCAGGTCTGCGTGCATTCCGTCGCAAAAACCACCTGTTCGCCCGGCAACTCATCTATAGTCGTCACAACAATTCGACACGAAGGGGTTATTGCATGCGTTTGCGTTTCAACCCGGCGCCGGGAGGCTGGCTGCGTGCCGGCGCCGCCGGCGTGGTGCTGGCGGCGGGCGCCGTTGGCGTCACCATTGCCGCCAACCACCTGGGCGCTCCCGCGGCGCCATCGGCCGCGCCCGCCACCGTCCCGGCGGCGCCGGCCCCGTCGGCCGACGGCATCGCCCTGGCCGCCCCGGACGCCGCCGCCGTGCGCGTGCCGAGCAGCCCCGACGCCTGGGGCGGCATGCGCACCGGCACGGAGGCGACGCTGTCGGACCGCGTCGTCCACTACGACATCGACGCCACCCTCGACCCGGACAAGCACACGGTCACGGGCCGCCAGAAGCTCACCTGGCGCAACCGGAGCCAGGTGGCAGTGAAAAGCGTTTACCTGCACCTGTACATGAACGCCTTCGAAGGCAGCGGCAGCACCTTCTTCACCGAGAAGCTGCAGCGCGACGCCGCGTTCCGCTCCGGCGTCGACATCAAGGAAGGCGAATGGGGCCACATCGCGCTGCGATCGGTGGCCCAGTCCGGCGCCAAGGTGCCCTGGACCTTCGTCCACCCGGACAACGGCCCCGCCACCGACCACACCGTCGTGCGCTTCGACCTGCCCGCGGCCGTGGCGCCGGGCGCGTCCACCACGCTGGACATCGACTTCCTCACCAAGCTGCCGCGCGTGATGGCGCGCACCGGCTACTTCGGCAGCTTCCACCTGGTGGGCCAGTGGTTCCCGAAGATCGGCGTGCTGGAACTGCCGGGCGAACGGGGCGCCACCGCGCCGCGCTGGAACGTGCATGAGTTCCACTTGAATTCCGAGTTCTACGCCGACTTCGGCAGCTACGACGTGCGCATCACGGCGCCCAAGGCCTATACGGTCGGCGCCACCGGCGAACGGCAGGGCGCGCCGGTGGAAAAGAACGGCATGCTGACCCATCGCTACGTGCAGGGCGACGTCCACGACTTCGCCTGGACGGCCGACAAGCGCACGGCGAAGCCGCTGGTCGACACCTGGACCGGCCCCGGCAGCCCGACCGTGACCATCACCGTGCTCTACCCGCCCGAATACGAAGCCAGCGCGAAGCCGGCGCTGAAGGCGTCCAAGGATTCGCTGACCTATTTCTCGAACACGCTGGGCCCCTACCCGTACAAGACGCTGACCGTCGTGATCCCGCCGCACAACGCCGAGGAAGCGGGCGGCATGGAATACCCGACCTTCTTCACGGCCGAGGGCTATGCCAACGTCGATCCGGGCACCATCAACCAGTACGGCCTGGACTTCGTCACCATCCACGAATTCGGCCACGGCTACTTCTACGGCATCCTGGCCTCGAACGAATTCGAGGAGCCCATGCTGGACGAAGGCCTGAACGAATTCTGGGACGACCGCATGCTGCGCGACCGCGGCCAGCCGGTCTTCGCCACCACGCCGCGGCTGCGCAAGCTGGGCTTCGCGCCGAGCTTCCCCGTGTTCGACGTCGAGCGCCTGGCCGCGCCGCGCAACGATCCGGCCGACCCCGTCGGCCAGAACGCCTACGACCGCCTGCAGGACATCGGTCCCGTCTACACGCGTACCGCCATCCTGATGCGCGACCTGGAAGCGAGGATCGGCAAGGAGACCACCGAGCGCGCCTTCAAGGAATACTACCGGCGCTGGAAGTTCCGCCACCCCAGCGCGGCCGACCTGCGTGAGACGCTGGCCGAGGTGACGGGCCAGCGCGCCGCCATCGAAGCCGTGTTCGACCAGCAGGTGTATGCGAGCGCGCGCATCGACGACCGCATCGGCGAGCTCGCCAGCCGCGAAGTGCTGCCGGCTCCCGGCACGCGCCAGGCCGGCGCCAACTGGGCCGAGGACAAGCAGGCCGACCTCGACAAGCGCATCGAAGACACCCGCGCGCAATGGAAGAAGGCGCACCCGAACGCCAAGGAAGGCACGGGTCCCTACCCCTACCGCACCGAGGTGCTGGT
Organism: Massilia sp. YIM B02763; assembly: GCF_030412015.1. Taxonomy (GTDB): domain Bacteria; phylum Pseudomonadota; class Gammaproteobacteria; order Burkholderiales; family Burkholderiaceae_D; genus Telluria. The sequence goes on from NZ_JASNRD010000002.1 coordinate 420,194, forward strand.
GCGCCGCTACGGCGCCGCCGTGCCGCAGACGTTGGTCGTGAAATTCGCCGACGGCAGCAGCGAGACGGTGCGCTGGGACGCCAACGAAAAGTGGCACAAGTTCAGCTGGACCAAGCCGGCCAAGGCCGTATCCGCCGAGCTCGACCCGCAGCGCGTCCACTACCTCGACACGAGCAAGCTGGACGACAGCCGCACCATCGAGGCCGACGGCAGCGCCAGCCGCCGCTGGAGCATGGATGCCGCCAGCATCGTCCAGTACCTTCTTTCCCTGATCGCGAACGTATGATGAATACCCAATCGACCCTGGACGCCCCTTCGCTGGCCTCCCAGCATGCCGCGCTGCCGCGCCGCGCCGGCTTCGTCTCCGCCCTGCGCAGCACGGGCGCCGCCCTGCAATGGCGCCTGCTGCTGTGGTGGGCGATCCTGCTGCTGCTGCCGGCCATCGTGGCCGCCCTGCCCCTGTGGCAGCTGCTGTCCGCCAACCTCGACCACTCGGTCCACGCCGCGCGCCTGGCCGAGAAGCTCGACATGCTGGCCATCTCGGACCTGCTGGTGGTCGGCCGCGAACGCCACGGCGCCGCGCTGGGCGCCGGCGGCCTCGTCGCGCTGGCGCTGACACTGCTGCTGTCCCCCCTGCTGACGGGCATGACGATCGCCGCCGTGCGCGCTCCGCAACGCCTGCGCTTCGTGCCCTTGCTGTCCGCCGGCGCCGCCCACTACGGCCGCCTGCTGCGCATGCTGGCATGGGCAGTCGTGCCGCTGGGGATCGCGGGCGCCGTCGCCGGCATGGCGTTCAATGCCGCCGGCAAGACGGCCGAGACGGCGATCCTGGAAGCGGACGCCAGCCACGCCTCGCACCTGGCCATGTTCGCCACCGTGATCCTGCTGGTCATCGTCCATGCCAGCATCGATGCCGGCCGCGCCATCCTCGGCAACGCGCCGCAGCGCCGTTCCGCCTTCCTGGCCTGGTGGGGCGGATTGAAACTGCTGCTGCGCCGCCCGCTGTCCGTGCTGGGCAGCTATGTCGTCGTCACGGCCATCGGCCTGGCCATCGCCGCGGTACTGCTGCTGGCGCGCATGCACGTGCCGGCCCTGGGCGCGGGCGGCACCGTGGCGGCCTTCCTGCTGACGCAGCTGGGCGTGGTCGTGCTGGGGTTCATGCGCGGCGCGCGCCTGGCGGCGCTGATGGAACTGGCGCGCTAGGAAGCTCGACGACCCGTCGCCCCCGCGCAGGCGGGGGCCCAATTTCCCGTGCCGCGCGCCAGATTGGGCCCCTGCCTGCGCAGGGGCGACGATGGGGCGCCATCCAACGCACGCACCACGGATCGGCTACCATGGAAGCTTTCGACGTCCACGAGGAGCCTCCATGTCCCACCTGCCCACCTATTTCGTCTCGCACGGCGGCGGCCCGTGGCCGTGGATGAAGGAGCAGTACGGCCCCACCTACGACAAGCTGGCAGCCTCCCTCGTCGACATCCGCCGCCAGGTCGGCCAGCGCCCGAAGGCGATCCTGGTCGTGACGGCGCACTGGGAAACGGAGGGCGGATTCATGGTCTCGTCCGGCGCGGCGCCGGGCATGATCTACGACTACGGCGGCTTTCCGCCCCATACCTACGAGATCCGCTACCCGGCGCCGGGCGACCCCCAGCTGGCGGCGCGCGTGGCGCAACTGCTGAACGACGCCGGCCAGCCGACGACGCTCGACGCCCAGCGCGGCTTCGACCACGGCACCTTCTCGATGCTGGCGCCGATCTATCCGGATGCCGACGTGCCCGTCGTGCAATTGTCGATCCGCCGCGACTACGACCCCGCCACCCACCTGGCCGCCGGCCGCGCGCTGGCGCCGCTGCGCGACGAGGGCGTGCTGATCCTGGGCAGCGGCCTGTCCTTCCACAACCTGCGCCTGTTCGGCCAGGGTGGCGCCCTCGCCTCCAGCGCCTTCGACACCTGGCTGCAGCACGTGCTGCTGGAATTGTCGCCCGAGGACCGCGAGCAGGCGCTGCTGCACTGGAGCGACGCGCCCTACGCGCGCCATGCGCATCCGCGCGAGGATCACCTGGTGCCGCTGTGGGTGGTGCTGGGCGCCGCCGAGCGCGAGGAGACGGCGTGCGTGTACCACGAAGAGCATTTCTTCGGCGGGTTGACGGTGTCGAGTTTCAGGTTTGGCAGGCTTGCAGAATGAATTCGGCAGCTATCGATACGGGACTGTCGCGCCAGATAGACAAAAGATTAAAAGTTGTTGCATTAAAATAACTTATAAAATAATGTTGCTGGTTTTCACTTCGGCAACATTGTCATGATCAGCTCCGATAAGCACGTTCCCTACCTCGATGGCTGGCGCGGCTTGGCCATCTTGGCCGTGTATTTTGGTCATTTCTATGGCCACGGCAAATACTGGTGGGTGGGCGTTTTCGGTGTCCACCTCTTTTTTGTCCTTTCCGGCTACTTGATGTGCAATATTTTGTTCATCAAGAAAACAGCACTGTCGGATTTTTTCGTAAGCCGCTGTGTAAGGGTGTACCCGACATTTCTGCTGTTCATTGCTGGGCTGCTCGTTTACTCCGCCACACTACAGCCTGATCCGTTTCTTCCTTCGTTCGCAGAAATCTCGAGTACCGTTAGTTTTTTGCGTACGTATCTGCCGTATGGCATGGCCATATCGAATGAGCACTGGGCGATTGCGCATCTGTGGTCATTGAATGTCGAAGAGCACAGCTATGTTTTCCTGGCGTTGATTGCGCTGCTGACCCGGCGTGCACAGACCCCTTGGTTAGCAGGCGTTATGCTTGCGACCGCTACTATCGGCGCTTGGGCGATCGGTAACTGGTATTTTTCGTATCCGCCAAGCGGTGCAAGCCATTTCTCGGTACGAACCGAGGTCGCCTCGCTCGGCTTGCTGTGCGGCGCAACGGTGAGGTACATCCGTTACCATGCGCCCCTGCGTATCTACTCGATGATACCGTTCTGGTTGCCTCTGGCGAGCATCGCCATCGCGTATTGGTGCTTTGTGAGCTACCAGTACAAAGGGCTCCATATCACGCTCGCGCCGATTCTTCTGGCGTGCGCCATCAATTTCATGGACCGGGTTCCTGGAGTCGTCACGGCCATCCTGTCAAACGCTGTACTACGGTGGTTCGGCACTTGCTCTTTCTCTCTCTACCTTTGGCAGCAACCGTTACACGCTTTGACGATCGAATATGGCAGCAATGCGTTCCTCATGTCCGCGCTGGCCATCAGTATCGGTGCAATGTCGTTCTATGCTTTCGAGAATCCAGTACGCAAGAAACTCAATACCGCATGGCGCAATCGCTGTTCCAGCAAAAATCTCACCTCGTCGACTAGCTCGGTCGTCGTGCAAGGGTCGGCCGGCGCTGGGCTAATCCGTCTTATCGAAGACTGAGCGGAACATTGGTCACCGTGTGCGTCGCCGGCATTGCGCCGGCTTTTAGTTCGTGCCGCGAGATCGAAGCGCGACGTGCTCCGGATATCAGGTCCCGCGCTTGCCGCGCGCCGCCTCTTCCGCCTTGCGCGCCGCCTTCTCCGCGGCGATGCGCGCCTTTTCTTCCATCTCGATGCGGTGGCGTTCCAGCGCCTCGGCGCGGCTCGTCGGGGTTTCCAGGCTGATGCGGCCCAGCGCGCCGCTGCGGTAGTCGACCAGCAGCGTGTGCGCGGCCTTTTCATAATCGTAGTCGCCGCCGCGCACGCGGAAGGCGCGCTTCTGGGCCACGCCTTCGATCACGCCGAAGCCGTCCAGGCCCTCGGTCTTGAAGCCGTAGCGGGCCGTCAGCAGCTGCGGGTAGCGCTCCAGGAGGAAGCCGCCCAGGAATTCGGCCACTTCTTCCTCGATCACGGCATTGGTGCCGACGGCGTGGCTGGCGGCCAGCATCAGGCCGTCGCTTTCCATCGCGATCTTCGGCCACAGCATGCCCGGAGTGTCGACCAGCACCGTGTTCTTGTCCAGGTACAGCTTCTGCTGGGCCTTGGTGACAGCCGGCTCGTCGCCGACCTTGGCCACGCGCTTCTTGAGCAGGGCATTCATCAGCGTCGACTTGCCGACGTTGGGAATGCCCATGATCATGATGCGCAGCGGCTTGGTCGGCACGCCGCGGTGCGGCGCCAACGCCTTGCACAGCTCGGGAATCTTCGCCACGTCGGCCGGCTTCTTGGTCGTCATCGGGTATGCGGTGACGCCTTCCTGGGCGTCGTACCAGGCGGCCCAGGCGGCGGTGGCGGCGGGGTCGGCCAGGTCGGTCTTGTTCAATACCTTCAGGCAGGGCTTGTTGCGGAACTTGCGCAGTTCCTCGACCATCGGGTTGCTGCTCGCCTGCGGCAGGCGCGCATCCAGTACCTCGATGACCACATCGGTGTTTTCCATCTGCTCCGCGGCCTGCTTGCGGGCGGCGGCCATGTGGCCCGGGAACCATTGAATCGACATGCTTGATCTCGTGTTTTTTGCGTCAAACCGCGTATTTTACGCTGGCGCGGCGGTAATGACGACCGCTTCGCTTGCGGGACCGGCCGCTCGCCCCGTGCGGATCGCGGCGCGGACGCCCCGGCCGTCCCTTCATGCATGGCCGCGCGCAGCGGCTAGTCGAGTTCCGCCAGCGCCTTCACGTGGGCCACGACGCTGCGGCCCAGCGCCGACAAGGCGTAGCCGCCCTCCAGCACGCTGACGATGCGGCCTTGCGCGTACTGCTTCGCGATCTCGATCGCCTTGTGCGTCATCCACACGTAGTCCGCCTCGACCAGGGCCATGCCTCCCATGTCGTCTTCCTTGTGGGCGTCGAAGCCGGCCGAGATGAACACCATCTGCGGGCGGAAGGCGTGCAGCGCCGGCATCCACTGCTCGTCGACCAGCTTCCTCACCACGTCGCCGCCGCTGTAGGCCGGCACGGGGATGTTGACGCTGGTGGCGGTGACGGGTTCCGGCTCGCAGTACGGATAGAACGGGTGGCGGAAGAAGCTGGCCATCAGCACGCGCGGGTCGTCGCGGAAGGATTCCGCCGTGCCGTTGCCGTGGTGGACGTCGAAGTCGATGATGGCGACCCGTTCCAGACCGTGCACGTCGAGCGCATGGCGCGCCGCGATGGCGACGTTGTTGAACAGGCAGAAGCCCATCGGCTCGTTCGGGCGGGCATGGTGGCCGGGCGGACGCACGGAACAGAAGGCGTTGTCGATGCTGCCCGCGATGACGGCGTCGGTGGCGGCCACGGCGGCACCGGCGGCGCGCAGGGCGGCCCGGTAGCTGTCCTTGCACAGCAGCGTGTCGCCGTCGAGCGGATAGTGTTCGCCGGCGGCGGCAGGCAGGTTGTCGCGCACCAGGTCGATGGCGCCCTGGCTGTGGATGCGCAGGATGTCCGCTTCGTCGGCCAGCGGAGCGCTGATGTGCTCGACGAGGCCGTCCAGGCGGGCCGAGATCAGCTGGTCCTCGATGGCGCGCAGGCGCGCGGGCGATTCGGGATGCCAGTCGCCCATCTCGTGCAGCGAACAGTCAGGGTGGCTGTAGATCGCTGTGCTCATGCTTTTTCGTTCCGTCCTGCGCTCATCCTTGGTGTCCCCAGCCATGCCGTTCTCGCTTAGAATCGCGCAGACGCATGGTATTCGAATAAAGATTACCGATGGCGCTAATCTACCATGTGCACCCGCTCTGCGCACATGGGGGCGCCGAACCAGACAGGAAGCTTTCCATGTTCAAGCAATTGCATGCCGCAGCGCGCCAGGTGAGCCAGGTCGTGGTCGGCAAGGACCAGCAGGTGCGCCTGGCGCTGACCTGCCTGCTGGCCGGCGGCCACCTCCTCATCGACGACGTCCCCGGGGTCGGCAAGACCACGCTGGCGCATGCGCTGGCCCTCACGCTGGGCCTGAAGTTCAACCGCGTGCAATTCACCAGCGACCTGCTGCCCGCCGACGTGGCCGGCATCTCCGTCTACGAGCGCGAAAAGAACGGCTTTTCCTTCCACCCCGGCCCCATCTTTACCCAGGTGCTGCTGGCCGACGAGATCAACCGGGCCACGCCCAAGACCCAGTCGGGCCTGCTGGAAGCGATGGAGGAGCGCCAGGTCACGGCCGACGGCGTCACCCGGCCGCTGCCGGAGCCGTTCTTCGTGATCGCCACCCAGAACCCGGCGCACCAGGTCGGCACTTTCCCCCTGCCCGAGTCGCAGCTCGACCGCTTCCTGATGTGCCTGTCGCTGGGCTACCCGGACGCCGCCGCCGAACGCGCGCTATTGATGGGAGAAGACCGGCGTGCGATGCTCAAGACGCTGCAGCCCGTCATGCAGCCGGGCCAATTGATGGAGGCCCGGCAGGCGCTGCGCGCGATCCACGCGTCCGGCGCCCTCGTCGACTACCTGCAGGCGCTGGCGCAGGCCTCGCGCTCGGGCAAGCTGTTCGCGGAAGGCCTGTCGCCGCGCGCCACGCTGGCGCTGCTGCAGGCGGCAAGGGCCTGGGCCGCGCTGGAAGGCCGCGACCACGTGATCCCGGAAGACATCCAGGCCCTGCTGGTGCCCGTCTGCGCGCACCGCCTGCGGCCGCTGAAATCCGTGCACGGCACGGCGATCGCCAGCCGCGACCTCGTGCTGCAGCTGCAGAAATCGGTCCCCGTCTAGCGATGGCCGACGCCGCTGCCGACACCGGAACCGGCTGGCTCGGACGCCACCTCGGGCGCCGCCGCAGCGCCTGGCGCGCCAGGGCCACGGCGCGCGACCGCGGCGACGTGCTGCTGGGCCAGCGCCGCGTGTACATCCTGCCCACCCGCGCGGGGCTGGGCTTCGGCGTGCTGCTGCTGGTCCTGCTGATCGGCTCCGTCAACTACAACCTCGGGCTGGGCTTCGGCCTGACCTTCGTCGCCGCGGGCTGCGCCGTGGCCGACATGCTGGCCACCTGGCGCAACCTGGCCGGCCTCACGCTGCGCCCCGGCCGCGCCCCCGACGTGTTCGCCGGCGAGGAAGCGCCGTTCGAGCTGCACGTGCTGAACGGGTCGCGCCTGGACCGCTACGCCGTCTGGATCGACTTCGAACACGCGGCCACGCCGCGCCATGCGGTCGACGTCGATGCGGGGGGCAGCGCGGCCGTCGTGCTGGGAGCCCCCACAACGACCCGCGGCTGGCTGGCCGAACTGCTGCTCGACTTCGATGCCTTGCCGGCCCGCCTGGACCTGGAGCTGCGCCTGTCGCGCGTGGCGCGCTGGGTGCTGGAGGCGGAAGGCCGCGCCCTGCCCTACGCGCTGCGCGTCGGCCGTGCCGAGGTCGAGCCCGCCCTCGGCGCCGCGCACCAGGCCGCCTGCCTGCGCGCGCTCGCCCTGTACGGCAGGGCCGAGGCGCCATGAAGGCCGCCTTCGGCTCACAGTTCGCCACGCTGTCGCGCGACAAGCGCGATACCCTCCTGCTGATCGCCAGCAGCCTGCTGGTGCTGGCCCCGCACGCGCTGCACCTGCCGCTGTGGGTCAGCCTGCTGTGCGGCGCGATTCTCGCCTGGCGCGCCGCGCTGACGGTGCTGGGCCGGCGCCTGCCGCGCAACCTGGTGCTGGTGCCGCTCGCCGCCGTGGCGATGGCCGGTGTGCAGCAAAGCTACAGCACGGTGCTGGGACGCGATGCCGGCGTGGCCATGCTGGTGCTGCTGGTCGCCTTCAAGATGCTGGAAATGCATGCGCGGCGCGACCTGTTCGTGGTCGTGTTCCTGTGCTTTTTCCTCGTGCTGACCAATTTCTTCTATTCGCAGAGCTTCGGCACGGCCATCCTGATGCTGGTCTCGATCGTGTTCCTGCTGGCCACGCAGATGTCGTTCCAGCTCACGGGCAAGGTGCCGCCGCTGTCCCTGCGCCTGGCGAGGAGCGCGCGCATACTGGCGTTCGCGTTACCGCTGGCGGCGGGGGCCTTCGTGCTGTTCCCGCGCGTGGAGGGACCACTGTGGGGCTTGCCGGACGACGCGCGCAGCGGCAAGACGGGCCTGTCCGACACGATGGCGCCGGGCCAGATGGCCGACCTCGCGCAATCCGAGGACGTGGCGTTCCGCGTCAAGTTCGACGGCCCGCCGCCGCCCCAGCCCCAGCTCTACTGGCGCGGCCCCGTGCTGGGCAGCTACGACGGCAGGACCTGGACGCGCGTCCATCCGCTGCCGGCCCGCGAACGCGCCCAGCCGCTGGCGATCTCGGTGGCCGGCGCGCCGCTGCGCTACCAGGTCACGCAGGAGCCGTCGAACGCGCGCTGGCTGTTCGCGCTGGAAGTGCCGCGCGCGCTGCCGCAGCTGGCGGACCGCCCGGTCGGCGTCAGCGGCGAACTGGAGATCCAGGCGGCCGCTCCCATCACCGAGCGCGTGCGCTACGACCTGGCTTCCTACGTGCGCTACCAGCTGCAGGGCGGCGACAGCCTGCCCGGCAGCGCGCGCTGGCTGCTGCTGCCCTGGGGGCGCAATCCGCGCGCGCTGGCCGAGGGCCGGCGCCTGCGCGAACGGCTCGACCCGGCCGGCCGCGTGCGCGCCGTGCTGGAAACGTTCTCGACAGGCGGCTATGTCTACACGCTGCAGCCGCCGCTGCTGCCCGGCCCCCATTCCATCGACGATTTCCTCTACGGCAGCCGCGCCGGGTTCTGCGAGCACTACGCGGGCGCCTTCGTGTTCCTGATGCGCGCGGCCGGCGTGCCGGCGCGCGTGGTGACGGGCTACCAGGGCGGCGACATGAATCCGCTCGACGGCTGGCTCACGGTGCGCCAGTCCGATGCCCATGCCTGGGCCGAGGTCTGGCTGGCGGGACGCGGCTGGGTGCGCGTCGACCCGACGGCGATGGTGGCGCCGGAACGCGTCCAGCGCAGCCTGGCGCGCGCGCTGCCGCCGCCGGCGCCGTTCGGCCTGACGGGCCTGGGCCGCTTCCTGCAGCCCGACCCGGATTCGCTGCTGGGCCGCATGCGCTACGCGATCGCCGCCGCCAACAATGGCTGGAACCAGTGGGTGCTGAACTACACGCCGCGGCGCCAGCAGGACCTGGTGTCGCGGCTGCGGAATGACTTGTTCCGATGGCAAGCCCTTGCCGCCATCGTCATTCTTTCTCTTGTGTTGTTACTAGTCGGAAAATTCTCGGCCAGGAGGCGGTCCGACCCGGTCGATGGGCTATACTCGGCCCTGTGCAGGCGCCTGGGCCAGCTCGGCCTGCCCCGCGCGCCGGACGAAGGACCGACCGCCTATGGCGCGCGCATCGCGGCCGCGCCGCTGGCGCCCGGGGTGCGGCAGGCCGCCGGCGAATTCCTGCAACGCTACAGCGCTTACCGCTACGCCGCGGGGAGCACGGTGGCGCCGGGCACCGCACTTGTTCCGATCCTGAAAGAGTTGCTGTCACGAGTTCGATGAAATCCTCCTTCCCGCTGTTGCTCGCCCTGGCCATCGGTGCCGGGCCGGCAGCCGATGCGCTTGCCGCTTCCTCGCCGCACACGACCGCCGCCACCGCCTCCTCCAAGAACGCCAAGGCCGGCGCCAAGCCTGCCAAGAGCACGAAGGCGGCCAAGACCCGTGCGGCCAAGGCCGCGGCGCTCGCCGCCGCGGCGGCGGCAAGGCCGCGCATCGACTACGACGGCGAACAGGTCAATTTCAGCGAATGGCAGGCCGTGCGCGACTTCGAGGACGAGATGGTGGAGCGCAACGGCTTCGAGCGCGGCGCCCTGCAGGACATCGTCAGGCAGGCCCGCTTCATCGATTCCGCCGTCCAGCTGGTGAAGCCGGCGCCGCCGGGCAAGCCGAAGAACTGGCAGGCCTACAGCAGCCGCTTCATCGAGCCGATCCGCATCAATGCCGGCGTGCGCTTCTGGAACGAGAACGCCGACACGCTGGCGCGCGCCGAGGCGACCTATGGCGTGCCCGCCGAGATCATCGTCGGCATCATCGGCGTGGAAACCATCTATGGCCGCGACACGGGACGCTTCCGCGTCGTCGACGTGCTGACCACCCTCGCCTTCGCCTATCCGGAAGCGCCGAACCGCGCGGACCGCATGGCCTTCTTCCGCGGCGAGCTGGAAAACACCCTGCTGCTGGCGCGCAAGGAAGGCATCGACCCGTTCTCGCTGCTCGGCTCCTTCGCCGGCGCCGTCGGCATGCCGCAATTCATGCCAGGCAATATCCTGAAATATGGGGTGGACTTCGACGGCGACGGCATCGTCGACCTGCGCAATTCCGCCCAGGACGCGATCGGCAGCGTGGCCCGCTTCCTGGTCGAGCACGGCTGGGAGCCGGACAACAAGGGACCGGCCGTGTTCGCCGCCGACGTCGCGCCGAGCATGGCGTGGCAGCCGCTGCTGGGCGGCCTGTCGGCACGCTACCGTCCGGCCGAGCTGGCCGGCGCGGGCGTCGCCGCCCGTACGCCCCTGCCGGAAGAACGCCTGTATGGCCTCGTGGACCTGCAGAACGGTGCGGACCCGACCGAGTATTGGGTAGCAAACAGTAACTTCTTTGCTATCACCCAATACAATCGGAGTTACTTCTATGCCATGTCAGTGGTTGAACTGGGCCATGCGGTGAAGCAGGCACGCGGCACTTGACCTTGTTTCGCCAGAAACTTTGTATCAGTTTGTAACTCGTTTGCCACAGAAATCCGCGCTTTGATGCAGTGGTGACAACGTTATACCCCCCGGGTGTATACCTATTTCTGTTTAGTCAGTTCTTCTAGGAAATAGAGTAAACACCCCAATACCCCCTTGCAAATTGTCATTCCTACACCCAATTCCTTAATGTGCGGCGCTGCATTTCTAATTGCTTTAGAATTAAGTTTAAATAAAAAACAATTATTTTTTCAGTGACTTTGTGAGAGAATTGCACTGTAGCTATTGTTGCAGTCAGACAACGACCACAAACGATCGCGCAGTATCTTATTGCTCTTAGGTACTAAATTAGAAAACACTTGTATAATTTAGTAGAAATTTTCGAAATCTTTCCTGATTCGAAAGTCGCTTGAGCTCCGACAACCAACTTAGGAATAGTGAATCATGACCAATCAAGTGGGTATTGACATGAACAGCGATTCGGAAAACGACGAACTGCTGCAATACAACCCGAACCGCCTGCTCGACACCCTGATCGAGAACCTGCGCCTGAAGAACGACGCAGCCCTGTCGCGCGCGCTGGAAGTGGCGCCGCCGGTGATCTCCAAGATCCGCCACCACCGCCTGCCGGTCGGCGCATCGCTGCTGATCCGCATGCACGAAGTGTCGGACCTGTCGATCCGCGACCTGCGTTACCTGATGGGCGACCGCCGTGCCAAGTTCCGCATCAGCGACAAGCAGTTCAAGCCGAAGGACAAGGACAACGGCGGCGCCGGCGCCGAGCAGTAATCGTGGCACCGGACCGGACGGCGGCATCGCGCCGCCGCACCGTCCAGCAGTAACATCGCGTCAATGTCGTGACGTTCCTCGGTAACGTCCACTTCGCCGCCATCGCGATCCATGTCGCGCATGACCGGCTTCAAGCTCGGGGGCCACTGCCCCGCGACGAGCATCCCAGCGCCCGAACCTCGCGCCGGGACTTCCTCCTCCATTGCATCAGGCCGGGAACACGCCCGTCGACAGGTAACGGTCGCCGCGGTCGCAGACGATGAACACGATCGTCGCATTCTCCACCGTCTGCGAAACGCGCAGCGCGATCTCGCAGGCGCCGGCGGCGGAAATGCCGCAGAAGATCCCCTCCTCGGCGGCCAGGCGGCGCGCCATCTGCTCGGCCGCGGCCTGGGTCACGCTTTCCACCTGGTCCACGCGCGCCTTGTCGAAGATCTTCGGCAGGTAGGCTTCGGGCCACTTGCGGATACCCGGGATCGACGAGCCTTCCTCCGGCTGGGCGCCGACGATCTGGATCGCCGGGTTCTGCTCCTTCAGGTAGTGCGACACGCCCATGATGGTGCCGGTGGTCCCCATGGCGCTGACGAAGTGGGTGATGCGCCCCTCGGTGTCGCGCCAGATCTCCGGGCCCGTGCTCTCGTAGTGGGCGCGCGGATTGTCCTGGTTGGCGAACTGGTCGAGGATGATGCCCTGGCCATCCTTCTGCATCTGCTCGGCCAGGTCGCGCGCGTATTCCATGCCGCCCGTCTTGGGCGTCAGGATGATCTGGGCGCCGTAGGCGGCCATGCTCTGGCGGCGCTCGATCGACAGGTTGTCCGGCATGATCAGCACCATCTTGTAGCCGCGGATCGCGGCCGCCATCGCCAGCGCGATGCCGGTGTTGCCGCTGGTCGCCTCGATCAGCGTGTCGCCCGGCTTGATCTGCCCGCGCGCCTCGGCGCCGCGCAGCATCGACATGGCCGCGCGGTCCTTCACGGAGCCGGCCGGATTGTTCCCTTCGAGCTTGCCGAGGATGATGTTGTTGCGGGCCGCGGCGTCCGCTCCCGGGATGCGCACCAGCTGCACCAGCGGGGTATTGCCGATCGTGTCTTCGATGGTCTTGTATGCCATTGCTTGCTCTTTGCGTATGCGTAAAGCGCCATTCTAAACCGGGACGGGATCGGGCGTATGGGCCGATGGCTGAACACCGGGGTCAGAGTCCAACCGTCAACACCGGACTCTGACCGCTCCCACCGTGCGACGTCTTACCGCTGGGGCGACGGGTACGACGCGACGCTGACGTTGCCGTCCTTGTCGACAGCCTGCACGCCGAAGAAAACATTGTCCTTCGACAGTTTCACCGTCGCCTCCGTCACGTTGCCGACCCATTGCGAACCCTGCCACTGGGCCGCGGTGGTGTCGCGCCAGACGATGCGGTAGCCGACGACATCCGGTTCCGGGTTCGGCGCCCAGCGCATGGTCGAATCGTTCTCCAGCCTGGTCGTCATCATCTTGACCTGCTGCGGGGCCGCCGGACCCAGCGCCAGCGTCGCCAGCGCGGCCGCGTTCACGCGCGCCACCTGGGCCGTGTACTTGAAGTCGACGAATTCCGGCAGGTCGCCGATCTGCTTGGCGCCTTCCTTGCGCACGACCTGGTGCTGGTGGTCGAAGTCCTCGTTCGGCTCGGTGAAGCGCAGCGCCGCGAAGCCCTGCTCCAGGAAGGGCATGTGGTCGCCGCCGCGCAGGTAGCGGTCGGCGCGCTGGATCACGGACACCTTGAAGTTCGGCACGTAGCGCTCGCCCTGCTCCTTCACGTGGCGCGCCAGCTGGCGCGACAGCGAATCGTTCTCGCCGCCCGTGCGCACCAGCGCGCGGTTGGCTTCGCTCAGCTCCCTGGCCGACGGAATGCCTTCGGCGAACAGGCGCACCTGGGTGTCGTCGACGCGGCCGTCGTCGCTGCGCGAGCTGCCGATGATGTCGTTGGTGAACATGCCGGCGATGTTCATGTTCTTTTCCTTCGCCGTCCTGGCGAAGTGGGCGGCGCCCAGCAGGCCCTGCTCTTCCGCCGCCACGGTCATGAACACCAGCGTCGCGTCGAAATCGTGCTTCGCCATCACGCAAGCCATTTCCATCACGGCGGCCGTGCCCGAGGCGTCGTCGTTGGCGCCCGGCTGGAACGTCGTCGTGTCCATCACGTCGTTGACGCGGGTGTCGTAGTGGCCGCTGACCACGTACATGCGGTCCTTCGAGGCCGCCTGCTTGCCGGGCAGCGTCGCCACCACGTTGACGATCTCGGTCGGGCGCGAGATGCGTGCCGACACGGGCGCCACGTGGCTGTCGAAGGCGACCGTCATGCGGGTGCCGGCGCCGCAGCGTTCCAGCTCGGACTTGATCCAGCGGCGCGCGGCGCCGATGCCGGTCTTGTCGGAGGTCGTGTCGGACATCGTGTGGCGGGTCTGGAAGCTCACCAGCTTGCGGATGTATCCCTCGATGCGCTGCGGCGAGATCTCGGACACGATCTTGTCGACGTCGGGCTGGCGGCGCGCGGTATCCGGCTGGGATCGTGCAGGTTCGGGCTGAGCGGTCTGCGCCACCGCCACCTGCGCCGCGAATGCGCAAGACAGGATGAAGGCCAGGCGGGAGGGGGAAAGATGCTGCGTCATGGTTTCCTTGGGCTCGTTGTCGTTGTCATGAGGCTCCGGGGGAGGCTTGCCATCTTCTCATGCATGATGGACGACATGCAGTATTTACGGGCACAAATACGGACACGAATCACCAACAAAAAACCCCGCCGGAGCGGGGTCGTCGTCAGGTGCCGCGGGCGCGGCTCAGGTCGCGGACTTGGCCGCTTCCGGCTTGGCCGCCGTCTTCGGCTTGGCCGCCTTGTCGTTGGTCTTCGCCGCGTCGGCCTGCATGCCGGCGCCTTCCTTGCCCACGCCGTTGACCTGCAGGCCGGCCTCGGACAGCTTGGCGGCGCGCTTGTCGCCCATGCCCTTGATGCGTTTCTGGAAGTCGCCCCAGTCCTTGAACGGACCGGACTTGCTGCGCTCCTCGAGGATCGTCTTGGACATGCTCGGGCCGATTCCCTTGATGCCGTCCAGGGCGGCGGCGTCGGCCTTGTTGACGTCCACCTGGGCGAACGCGAACCCCGTCGATGCCGCGAACGCGGCGACGGCAAGCATCAGTTTCTTGATCATGTAGTTTTCTCCATTGGCGTTGAAAAGACGGCAAAAAATGCCGCCAGCAACGATAACGCCAATGGAGAATGGGGCCTTGATGCGGCTCGCGACAATGGTCATCCCCGCGCAGGCGGGGATCCAAGTTTCAAGGACGGCGACGGCGCGTGCAAAATCGGGGCCCCGCCTGCGCGGGGATGACGTGATGGATCAGGAATTGCCGTCGTTGCTGCGGCGGCGCTGCGCGAACAGCTCGTCGCGGGTGACGGTCGCCGTGCCCAGCTTGCCGACGACGATGCCGCCGGCGCGGTTGGCGGTGGCCAGCGCCTCGTCCAGCGGGGCGCCGGCGCCCAGCATGGCGGCCATGGTGGCGATCACGGTGTCGCCCGCGCCGGAGACGTCGAACACCTCGCGCGCGTCGGCGTGCACGTGCAGCACCTCGTCGGCCGTATACAGGCTCATGCCCTCTTCCGAGCGCGTCAGCAGCAGCGCCTGCAGGCCCAGTTCCTCGCGCATCTGCTGTGCCTTCTCGGTAAGCTGTTCCTCGCTCTTCCAGTTGCCGACGATGCGTTTCAGTTCGGACTTGTTCGGGGTCAGCATGGTGGCGCCGCGGTAGGGCGTGAAGTCGTCGCCCTTCGGGTCGACCATGACGACCTTGCCGGCCGCGCGCGCGGCGGCGATCATCTCGGCCACGTTCACGAGGCTGCCCTTGTTGTAGTCGGACAGGATGATCACGTCGTAGTCCGGCAGCAGCGCCTTGAACTGGGTCAGCTTGTCGCGCAGCACGGTCTCGGTCGGCGCATCCTCGAAGTCGATGCGCACCATCTGCTGCTGGCGGCCGATGACGCGCAGCTTGATGATGGTGGAAATCGCCGAGTCGCGCTTGAGGTAGCTGTCGATGCTCGACTCGCGCAGGATCTGCTCGACCGAGTCGCCCGCCTCGTCGTCGCCGACGACGCCCAGCAGGCCGCAGCGGGCGCCGAGCGCGGCGGCGTTGCGCGCCACGTTGGCGGCGCCGCCCAGGCGCTCCTCGCGGCGCTCGATGCGCACGACGGGCACCGGTGCTTCCGGCGAGATGCGCGAGACGTCGCCGAACCAGTAGCGGTCGAGCATGACGTCGCCGACGACGAGCATGCGCACGCCCTCGAGGTGCGGCGCTTCGGTCTGGCGGTAGCTGTCGGCCGGCAGGAGGCGGCTGGGAACGATGTTGGATGCGTGATTGGATGCGTTATTGCTCATCTTCGGCTCAGTTCATGACATTCAGTTCTTCCGTGCGGCGCGGCGGGTAGGTTTCCCACTTGTTGCAGCCCGGGCAATGCCAGTAGTACTGGCGCGCCTTGAAGCCGCAGTGGCTGCACTGGTAGCGCGCCAGCTTCTGCGTATAGCCGTGCACGAGGTTCTTCACCATCGACAGCTCTTCCCACACGTCGGCCGGCGCATCCATCATGCGCGCTTCCAGCAGCTTGTCCAGGCCCAGCAGCGTCGGATTGCGGCGCAGCTCTTCCACCACCAGCTGTTTGGCCGCTTCCACGCCATCGAGTTCGATGACGGCCTTGAACACGACTTCGATCAGATCAATGGACGACGCTTCCTCCAGGTAGGAGCGCAGCAGGTTCACGCCTTCCTGCGGCCGGCCGACCTTGCGGTAGCCGTCCATCAGGCGGGTGGCGACCAAGGCCACGTGCGGCACGCTCTGCTGCTCGACGCGGCGCCACGTCTTGAGCGCCCCTTCGATGTCGTCCTGGGCGATCTGGGCGTCGCCGTACAGCATGGTCGCGCGCACGCTCTTGCGGTCGGCCTGCAGCGCCTTGTCGAGCAGCGCCTTGGCCTCGTCCGGATGCAGCTGGACCAGCGCGTCCTGGGCCAGTTCGCAATAGAACTGGGCGATCTCGCGGTTCATGGCGCCGGCGCCGGATTCCTGCAGGCCTTCGGCGGCGGCGATGGCGCGGCGCCATTCCTTTTCGCGCTGGAAAATCTCCAGCAGCGCACGGCGCGCCTGCACGCCGTACTGGGTGTCGACCAGCAGGTTGAAGGTTTCCTCGGCGCGGTCCAGCAAGCCCGCCTTCAGGTAGTCCATGCCCAGCTCGTACTGGGCGTGCACTTGCTGCTCGATCGGCAGGTCGGGACGCGACAGCAGGTTCTGGTGGACGCGGATGGCGCGCTCGGTCTCGCCGCGGCGGCGGAACAGGTTACCCAGCGCAAAGTGCATGTCGGCCGTTTCCGGATCCAGCGTGACGATCTCGATGAAGGCGTCGATCGCCTTGTCCGGCTGCTCGTTGAGCAGGAAGTTCAGGCCCTTGAAGTAGCCGCGCGGCAGGCTGCGCGATTCGGAGACGAGTTGCTTGATGTCGACCCGGGCGGCGACCCATCCGAGCGCGAAGAAGACGGGGATGCCGAGCAGCCACCAGATTTCAAATTCCATGTGCTTGTATTGTTATTAGTGTGTTCGTATTAGCCGCGTGGCGCCACGCCGTCCGGCGGCGGTGCGCTGGCCGCGGTGCCCGCGGCATTCTGCAGGGCCTGGATCGTGTCCTTGTGCTGCGAGCTTTCGCGGCGGTGGCGGAACACGGTCGGCGTCACGGCCAGGATGCCGAGGAAGGCGCCGGCCACGAAGAAGGCCAGCAGCATCAGCACCAGCGGACCGCGCAGCTCGTAGCCGAGGAAGAAATTCAGGTCCACTTGGTGGGTGTTCTTGAGGGCGAAGCCGAAGAACAGGACGAACAGGATGCATCCAACGATGGTAGAAACGAGTTTCATCGGCAAATCCTGTCAGGGAGACTAAAGGCGCAGTGTCGCATATTCGAAACGATTATTCAAAAGACCGTCGCCCCTGCGAAGGCAGGGGCCCAATTTCGCCGAGCAAGATTATAAGCGTTTCGCCGCAGGCCCATCATAAGGCAGAAGTTTCCTGATGTAACAACTTCGACAAGTCAGCTTGGGCCCCTGCCTTCGCAGGGGCGACGTAGCTGTTTTTCAAACACGAAAAAAAACGGCATCCCCAAGGGGACGCCGTTTCGGTCCGCACGAGGCAGACGACTTCAGTCTTCGATGATCGGTTGCCCGACCATCGCGTCGACCCGTTCGCGCAACTGCTTGCCCGGCTTGAAGTGGGGTACCCGTTTTTCGGGCACCATCACCTTGTCGCCGGACTTCGGATTGCGTCCGATGCGGGGCGGCCGGCTGTTCAGGGCAAAGCTGCCGAAACCGCGGATCTCGATGCGCTGGCCGCTCGCCAGGGCGCCGGTCATCGCGTCGAGTATCGTTTTCACGGCAAACTCGGCATCTTTTGCCACCAGCTGGGAATAACGCTCAGCCAGTCGGTTGATCAGCTCGGACTTGGTCATCTGCTCACACTCGGGTTAGCTTATTGCTTGTCGAACTTGGCCTTCAGCAGTGCGCCCAGCGAGGTGGTGCCGGTGGCAGCGCTGTTGTCCGAAGCCAGCTTCTGCATGGCTTCCTGGGTGTCGGCGTTGTCCTTGGCCTTGATCGACAGCTGGATGCTGCGTGCCTTGCGGTCGATGTTGATGACCAGGGCTTCGACCTTGTCGCCCACTTTCAGGTGGGTGCCGGCATCTTCCACGCGGTCGCGCGAGATTTCCGAAGCGCGCAGGTAGCCTTCGACTTCGTCGTTCAGCGCGATCACGGCGCCTTTCGGCTCGACCGACTTCACGGTGCCGGTGACCAGGGTGCCCTTGTCGTTCAGCGAAGCGAAGTTGTTGAACGGGTCGCCTTCCAGCTGCTTCACGCCCAGCGAAACACGCTCGCGCTCGACGTCGATGGCCAGCACGACGGCTTCCAGCTCGTCGCCCTTCTTGAACTTGCGCACGGCTTCTTCGCCAGCTTCGGTCCAGGACAGGTCAGACAGGTGCACCAGGCCGTCGATGTTGCCCGGCAGGCCGATGAACACGCCGAAGTCGGTGATCGACTTGATCAGGCCCTTGACCTTGTCGCCCTTCTTGTGGGTCATGCCGAAGTCGTCCCACGGATTCGCCTTGCACTGCTTCATGCCCAGCGAGATACGACGACGCTCTTCGTCGATTTCCAGGACCATGACTTCGACTTCGTCGCCCAGCTGGACAACCTTGTTCGGAGCCACGTTCTTGTTGGTCCAGTCCATTTCCGAGACGTGCACCAGGCCTTCGATGCCCTGCTCGACTTCCACGAACGCACCGTAGTCGGTCAGGTTGGTGACCTTGCCGAACAGGCGGGTGCCTTGCGGGTAGCGACGCGACAGGCCGGTCCACGGATCGTCGCCCAGTTGCTTGACGCCCAGCGAGACGCGGTTCTTTTCCTGGTCGTACTTCAGGACCTTGGCGGTGATTTCCTGGCCGACGGTCAGCACTTCCGACGGGTGACGCACACGGCGCCATGCCAGGTCGGTGATGTGCAGCAGGCCGTCGATGCCGCCCAGGTCGACGAACGCACCGTAGTCGGTGATGTTCTTGACGACGCCAGTGACGACGGTGCCTTCCTTCAGCGTTTCCATCAGCTTCGCACGCTCTTCGCCCATCGATGCTTCGATGACGGCGCGACGCGACAGCACGACGTTGTTACGCTTGCGGTCCAGCTTGATGACCTTGAATTCCAGGGTCTTGCCCTCGAACGGGGTGGTGTCCTTGACCGGACGGGTGTCGACCAGCGAACCCGGCAGGAACGCGCGGATGCCGTTGGTCAGAACGGTCAGGCCGCCCTTGACCTTGCCGTTGACGGTACCGGTGACGATTTCGCCCGATTCCATTGCTTTTTCCAGAGCCAGCCACGATGCCAGACGCTTGGCCTTGTCGCGCGACAGGATGGTATCGCCGAAACCGTTTTCCAGCGATTCGATGGCCACGGAAACGAAGTCACCAACGTTGACTTCCAGTTCGCCCTGGTCATTCTTGAATTCTTCGATGGGGATGAAGGCTTCCGATTTCAGGCCGGCGTTCACGATCACGAAGTTGTGATCCAGACGTACGACTTCGGCGGAGATGACTTCGCCCGAACGCATGTCTTGACGCGACAGCGACTCTTCGAAGAGTGCTGCAAAGCTTTCCATGCCGGTATCTTGATTTGCTGCAGTAGCCATGAGATTTTGAAAGGTTAGCCAGCAGACCGACTAAACGCGATCTGAACTGGGTCAGGTTGAAACACGCCCCGGAAACCGTTCCGGGGCACCATCTGCGGGGCGTCAGCCCCCGAGCGCGCGGTACCAGGCCAGGACCTGTTCGACCGCCGCGTCGGCCGTCATGGCCGAGGTATCGAGGATGTGCGCCCCTTCCGCCGGGACCAGCGGTGCCACGGCGCGCTGGGTATCGCGCGCATCGCGGGACTGCAAATCTTCCAGCAGATCGTCCATATTAGCAGAAAATCCTTTGTCAATCAATTGCTTATACCGGCGTTGCGCACGTGCCTCAACACTTGCCGTCAGGAACACTTTCAATTGGGCACCGGGGAAGATCACGGTCCCCATGTCGCGCCCGTCGGCCACCAGGCCCGGCGTCTGGCGGAAGCTCAGTTGCAGGCCGTACAGCGCCTGGCGCACGGCGGGCAGCGCCGCGATCCTCGAGGCCGTATTGCCGACTTCCTCGGCGCGGATGGCGTGGGCGACGTCTTCCGTGCCCAGGTAGATGTGGGTGCCGTTGAAGCGCACCTGCAGGTGTTCGGCCACCTTCGAGACGGCGTGCTCGTCGGTAAGGTCGGTGCCGCGCCGGATGGCGGACAGGGCCGTCAGGCGGTACAGGGCGCCGGAATCCAGCAGGTGGAAGCCCAGGTGGTCGGCGACCTTGTGGGCCACCGTGCCCTTGCCCGAGGCGGTCGGGCCGTCGATGGTAATGACGGGAATGTTCGAATTCGGCATGTGTTTATGGTTGATTGACCGATTTGGTCATACGGATACGGTGGCGGCATTGTGATCGATGCCCCCGGCATCGATCACCCCCGTCAGAATAATTCGTCCTTGGCGATCCCGGCAAACGTTTCGAAGTAGTCCGGGAACGTCTTGGCCACGCATTTCGGGTCGTTGATGCGCATCGCGTTGCCGCGCCGCGCCTTGCCGTCCAGCGAGGCCAGCGAGAAGCACATCGCCATGCGGTGGTCGTCGTAGGTGTCGATGGTGGCCGGCAGCAGCTCTTCCGGCGGTGTCACGCTGATGTAGTCCAGGCCCTCCTCCACCGTCGCGCCGACCTTGCGCAGCTCCGTCGCCATCGCGGCCAGGCGGTCCGTTTCCTTCACGCGCCAGCTGGCGATGTTGCGCAGCGTGCTGGTGCCGTCGGCGTATAGCGCGGCCACGGCGATCGTCATGGCGGCGTCCGGGATGTGGTTGAAGTCGGCGTCGATGGCTTTCAGGACGCCGTTGGCACTTGCTTCTATCCAATTATCGCCACGGGTGATCACAGCGCCCATGCGCTCGAGCGCGTCGGCGAAGCGCACGTCGCCCTGGATGGAATCCTTGCCCACGCCTTCCACGCGCACGGGGCCGCCGGCGATGGCGCCCGCGGCCAGGAAGTAGGAAGCCGACGAGGCGTCGCCCTCGACGTGGATGCTGCCCGGACTCTTGTACTGCTGGCCGGGCTGCACGGTGAACGAGGACCAGCCGTCCTGGTCGACCGTCACGCCGAAACGGCGCATCAGGTTCAGCGTGATCTCGATGTACGGCTTGGAGATCAGTTCGCCGACCACGTCGATGGTGATCGCGTGGTCCCTGGCCATCAGCGGCGCCGCCATCAGCAGGGCCGTCAGGAACTGGCTCGACACGTTGCCGCGCACGGCCATGCGGTTGGCTGCAATGTGGCCGCGGCGGATGCGCAGCGGCGGATAGCCCGGGTTGCCCGTGTACTCGATCTGGGCGCCGACCTCGTTCAGCGCATCGACCAGGTCGCCGATCGGGCGCTCGTGCATGCGCTCGACGCCATGCAGCGTGTAGTCGCCGCCGATCACGGCCAGCGCCGCCGTCAGCGGGCGGATCGCGGTGCCGGCATTGCCCATGAAGAGGTCGGCCTCGTGCACGGGCAACTTGCCGCCGGCGCCGTGCACGACGTGGGTGCGCTCGTCCAGCTGTTCCCAGCGGATGCCGAGCGCGTGCAGCGCTTGCAGCATGACGAGGGTGTCGTCCGAGGCCAGCAGGTCGTGGATCGTGGTCGTGCCTTCGCACAGCGCCGCCAGCAGCAGCGTGCGGTTGGAGATGCTCTTCGAACCCGGCAGGCGCACCGTGCCGGCCACGCGCATGACGGGTTCGAGGTCGATATGCTGGGGATAGTGCTTGGTCTGTGTCATTTCCTGCTCATTTTCCTGATTCTTGGTCCGCGTTCGGCGGAGGCTCCGCCGCTTCGATCGCTTCGATCCACGCGCAGCGGGCACGCTGGGCATTGGCGTACACGGCTTCCAGCGCCGGGCCGTCGCCGGCGGCGAGATGGGTGCGCAAATTGCTTAGTTGGGCCACGTAGGCATCGAGTTCCCCCAGCAGCGCATCGCGGTTGGCGAGGCTGATGTCGCGCCACATCTCGGGCGATGAGCCGGCGATACGGGTGAAGTCGCGAAAGCCGCTCGCCGCATACTGGAACAGCAGCTCGGCGTGGGGCTTCTTCGCGATGTCGTCCACCAGCGCATAGGCGAGCAGGTGCGGCAGGTGGCTGACGGCGGCGAACACGCGGTCGTGTTCCTTGGCCGACAGCATGTGGATGATCGCCCCGCAGCGGCGCCAGGCCTCGGCCACGCGCGCCACGACGGCCCCGTCGTTCTCGGGCAGCGCGCTCAAGACCACCTTCTTGCCGCGGTAGAGGTCGGGGATCGCGGCGTCCGGCCCGTTCGACTCGCGCCCGGCGATCGGGTGGCCCGGCACGAACTGGCCGATGCGTTCGCCCAGCACGGCGCGCGCGGCCGCGACCACGTCCGACTTGGTGCTGCCGGCGTCGGTGACGATGGTGTGGGCATCGAGATGCGGCAGCAGGGATGCCAGGATGGCCGCCGTCTGCGCCACCGGCGCCGCCACCAGCACCAGGTCGGCGCCCGCCAGCGCGGCGCCGGGATCGGTCGCGGCCTCGTCGACGATGCCGAGCTCCAGGGCACGTGCCAGCGCCTGCGGCGAGCGCTCCAGGCCGACGACGGTGCGCACGGCGCCGGCCGCCTTCAGGCCCAGCGCGAACGACCCGCCGATCAGGCCGGCGCCGACGATGACGACTTTATCGAACATTCAGGCCAGCGCCTTCTTCAGTGCCGCAATCAGCGCCGCGTTCTCTTCCGGCAGGCCGATCGAGATGCGCAGCCATTGCGGCAGGCCGTAGGCGCCGACCGGGCGCACGATGACGCCCTGCTTGAGCAGCGCCACGTTGACGCGGCTGCCGGCCGCATCGTCGTCGCCCACCTTCACGAGCACGAAGTTGCCGTAGGACGGCACGTACTCCAGCTTGAGCTCTTCGAACGCGGCGACCAGCTGCGCATAGCCGGCGCGGTTGTTCTCGAAGCCCTTCTGCAGGAAGGCCTTGTCGTTCAGCGCGGCGATGGCGGCCGCCTGGGCCAGCGAGTTGACGTTGAACGGCTGGCGCACGCGGTTCATCAGGTCGGTCACGCCCGGCTGGGCGATGGCGAAGCCCACGCGCAGGCCGGCCAGGCCGTAGGCCTTGGAGAAGGTGCGCGAGACGATCAGGTTCGGGTACTTGCGCACCCACTGGGTCGACTCGAACTGGTCCTTCGCTTCCAGGTATTCGTTGTAGGCCTCGTCCAGCACGACCACGACGTGCGCCGGCACCTTGTCCAGGAAGGCTTCGATCTCGGCGGCCGGAATGAAGGTGCCGGTCGGGTTGTTCGGGTTGGCGACGTAGACGAGGCGCGTGTCCGCCTCGACCGCGGCCAGCATGGCGTCCAGGTCATGGCCGAAGCCCTTGGCCGGGGCGGCGATGCCGCGCGCGCCGACGCCCTGCGCGGCCAGCGCGTAGATCGCGAACGCGTACTGCGAGAACACGACCGATTCGCCCGTGCGCACGAACGCGTGAGCGGCGATCTCGAGGATGTCGTTGGAGCCGTTGCCGAGGGTGATCCACTCGGCCGGCACGTCGTAGCGCTTGGCCAGCGCGGCCTTCAGCTCGAAGCCGTTGGCGTCCGGATAGCGGCCGAGCTCCGCGGCCGCCGCGATCATCGCGGCCTTGGCCGATTCCGGCATGCCGAACGGATTCTCGTTGGACGCCAGCTTGACGATGCTGGCTTCCTCGAGCCCGTATTCGCGGGCGGTTTCGGAAATGGGCTTGCCTGCCTGGTAGGGGGCGATGGCACGGATATAGTCTGGACCGAATTGCGACATGGGATGCTCTCTAGCGTTTTCTGAAAATGGTTCGTGAAGCTTACAGGCCGACCGGATAGGAGCCGAGTACTTTGAAGAAGGCGGCATTCGCTTTCAGCTCGCCCAGCGCGAGGCCGACCGGTGCGTCGTCGAGGTGGCCTTCGATGTCGACGTAGAAGTAGTACTCCCACGTACCGACGCGCGCAGGGCGCGATTCGAAGCGCGTCATCGACACGCCGTGCTTGGCCAGCGGCGCCAGCAGGTTGTACACGGCGCCCGCCTTGTTCGGCACGGCCAGCACGATCGAGGTACGGTCCTGGCCCGAGCGGCCCGTGGCCTGGCGCCCGATCACGACGAAGCGGGTGCGGTTGTGCGGGTCGTCCTGGATATGGGCCTGGACGACGCCCAGCTTGTACTGCTCGCCCGCCATCTCGCTGGCGATCGCGGCGACGGTCGGGTCCTGGCTCGCCAGCACGGCCGCCTCGGCATTCGACGCCACGGCGCGGCGCTCGAGGTGCGGATAGTGCTGGTTCAGCCATACCTGGCACTGGGCCAGCGCCTGCGAATGGGCGCACACGACGGTCACGCCTTCCATGGCGCCCGTCTTCGTCATGAGGCTGTGGTGGACGGGGATCGATACTTCGCCGCTGATGATGCTGGTGGTGGCCAGCATCAGGTCGAGCGTGCGGTTGATGGCGCCTTCCGAGGAGTTCTCGACGGGCACGACGCCATAATCCGCGGTGCCGGCCTCGGTGGCGCGGAACACCTCGTCGATCGAGATGCACGGCAAGCCTTCGACGGCGCTGCCGAACTGCTGGAACACGGCCTGCTCGCTGAAGGTGCCGGTGGGGCCGAGGTAGGCGACCGTGACGCGCTTTTCCAGCGCGCGGCAGGACGACATGATCTCGCGGAAGATGGTCTGCACGTCGCGGTCGTGCAGCGGGCCCGGATTGCGCTCGGCGACGCCGCGCAGCACCTGGGCTTCGCGTTCGGGGCGGAACACGGGCGCCTTCGTCTCGGCCTTGACGTGGCCGACTTCCTGCGCGACCTTGCCGCGCTGGGAAAGGAGGTCGAGGATTTGCGCGTCGATCGCATCGATCCGGTCGCGCAGGGGTTTCAGTTTGTCTGTCATGGTGTGCTCGTGTGGTGCGGTTCTTCGCTTCCACGTCGTCCCCGCGCAGGCGGGGTCCCAATTTCGTTCGATGGCGCCATCATGCCGGCGTCACGGCTGCGGATGCTCACATTGGGTCCCCGCCTGCGCGGGGACGACGGGCTAGCGCCCGGCGAATTCGTTCAAATAATCGACCAGGGCGTGCACGCCCTCGATCGGCATCGCGTTGTAGATCGATGCCCGCATACCGCCGACGGACTTGTGGCCCTTCAGTTGCAGCAGCCCGCGCGCCTTGGCGCCGGCCAGGAATTGGTCGTTCAGGGATTCGTCGCGCAGGTAGAACGGCACGTTCATGCGCGAACGGTTGGCCGGCGCCACGCGGTTCTCGTAGAAATCGTCGGCGTCCAGCGCCGCGTACAGCAGGCGCGCCTTCTCGATGTTGCGGCGCTCCATCTCGGCCACGCCGCCCAGTTTTTTCAGGTGCGCGAACACGAGGCCGGCGATATAGATCGCGTAGGTCGGCGGCGTATTGAGCATGGAGTCGGCGTCGGCCACGGCGCGCCAGTTGAACACGCCCGGGCAGATCGGCAGCGCGCTGTCGAGCAGGTCGTCGCGCACGATGGCCAGCGTCAGGCCCGCCGGGCCGATGTTCTTCTGGGCGCCGGCGAAGATCACGCCGTACTTCGACACGTCGATGGCGCGCGACAGGATGTGCGAGGACATGTCGGCCACCAGCGGCACGTCCCCCTGCGCGGTCGGCACGAAGTCGAACTCGACGCCGTCGATGGTCTCGTTGGTGCACACGTGCAGGTAGGCGGCGTCGGGCGTCAACTTCCATTCGTCCTGCGCCGGCACGGCCGTGAAGCCGTTCGCCTCGCCCGACGCGGCCACGTTGACGTTGGCGTAGCGCCGCGCTTCCTGGATGGACTTGCCCGACCACGAGCCCGTGTGGACGAAGTCGATCGTCGCGGGCTGGGGCTTCCTGCCCAGCAGGTTCAGGGGCACGAAGGAATTCTGGCCCAGTCCCCCGCCCTGCAGGAACAGCACCTTGTAGTTGGACGGGATGGCGAGCAGTTCGCGCAGGTCGGCTTCGGCCTGGCGGTGGATGGCGATGAATTCGGGGCCGCGGTGGCTCATCTCCATCACGGACATGCCGCTGCCGTGCCAGTCGAGCATCTCGCTGGCGGCCTGCCGCAGCACTTCCTTGGGCAGGACGGCGGGGCCGGCGGAAAAATTGAATACCTGGTTCGTCAAGGCTGCTTCCTTACTTGCCGGTGACGTCTTGCATGCTCTCGGCCATGAATTTCTCCATGCGCGGCGCCATGACGCGATTACCGATCTCCATGCTGCGGCCCATCAGCTGGGGCATCTTGGCCAGCATCTTCTGGCCCAGCGGCGAGGCGTAGAAGGCGGTCAGCTGGCGGATCTCGTCGAGCGTATAGGTCTCCGCGTACACGGGCACCATCTCGTTCACCATGTCGTTGATCAGGGTCGGGTCGGCGAACACGGCGTGCAGGCGCGCCTGCATCTTCGGCGCGTCCTGCTGGAACTTCTTGAGCGCCTCGGCCTTCTGCTTCTCGTCCAGCTTGGGATTGTTCTTGACGGCGGCGGCGACCGATTGCGCCATCTGCGCCGGCATGCGCTGCTCGACCTGCTGGAAGGCGGTGGCCATCGTCTCGCGCACGCGCATCGTCTCCAGCATCTTCTTGGTCGCCTCGACCACCTGCGGATCGGCGGAAGGCAGCGGCGCGCTGCTCTGCGCAAAGGCGGGAGCGCAGGTGACGAGGATGGCGGAAGCGATGGCGACGACGGCGTTTTTCACGGATGTCCTTGGAGGTGGTGGTGCGGGGAACTCCGATTTTCGCACGAAACTTGCAAAAAATCCTCTTCCTGGTGCGTTTTTCACCAGCCAGCCTCCATGCGGGCCGAATAAACGCATGTCCCGAAAACGAAAAAAAGCCGCGGGCGCTGATGCGCTCCGCGGCTTTGGCAGGAAGGACAACGGCGTTTATTCCGGTGCCGGCTCCAGCTCGGTTTCCTCGAGGTCGGTCTCGACCACGCGCTGCAGGCCGGACAGCTTGGTGCCGTCCTCGACCGCGATCAGCGTCACGCCCTGGGTGGCGCGGCCCATCTCGCGGATCTCGGCCACGCGGGTGCGGATCAGCACGCCGCCGGTCGTGATCAGCATGATCTCGTCGGTTTCCTCGACCAACGTCGCGGCGACGACTTTACCGTTGCGCTCCGTGGTCTGGATCGCGATCATGCCCTTGGTGCCGCGGCCGTGGCGGGTGTACTCGGCGATCGGGGTGCGCTTGCCGAAGCCGTTCTCGGTGGCGGTGAGCACCGACTGCTTCTCGTTCTCGGCGACCAGCAGCGCGATCACGTTCTGGCCTTCGTCCAGGTTCATGCCGCGCACGCCGCGCGCGGTGCGGCCCATCGGACGCACGTCGTTCTCGTCGAAGCGCACGGCCTTGCCGGCGTCGGAGAACAGCATCACGTCGTGCTTGCCGTCGGTAAGCGCGGCGCCGATCAGGAAGTCGCCCTCGTCCAGGTCGACGGCGATGATGCCGGCCTTGCGCGGGTTGCTGAAGTCCTTCAGCGGGGTCTTCTTGACGGTGCCCAGGCTCGTCGACATGAACACGTAGTGATCTTCCGGGAAGCTCGAGTTCTCGCCCGACAGCGGCAGGATCACGGTGATCTTCTCGCCGTCCTGCAGCGGGAACATGTTCACGATCGGCTTGCCGCGCGAGTTGCGCGAACCCTGCGGCACTTCCCACACCTTCAGCCAGTACATGCGGCCACGGTTGGAGAAGCACAGCATGTAGTCGTGCGTGTTGGCGATGAACAGCTGGTCGATCCAGTCCTCGTCCTTGGTCGCCATGGCCTGCTTGCCGCGGCCGCCGCGCTTCTGGGCACGGTATTCGGAAATCGGCTGCGACTTCATGTAGCCCGTGTGCGACAGCGTGACCACCATGTCCTGCGGCGTGATCAGGTCTTCCGTATCGAGGTCGGACGCATTGTGCTCGATGGCCGAGCGGCGCCCGTCCTTGCCGTTCTCGGTGTAGTCGGCCTTGATCTGGGCCATTTCGTCGCTGATGATGCTGGTGACGCGTTCCGGGCGGGCCAGGATGTCGAGCAGGTCGGCGATGTGGGCCATCACTTCCTTGTACTCGTTGACGATCTTGTCCTGCTCCAGGCCGGTCAGGCGCTGCAGGCGCATCTGCAGGATTTCCTGGGCCTGCTCGTCCGACAGCTTGTACAGGCCGTCGGCCTGCATGCCGTAGTGCTTCGGCAGGTGCTCCGGACGGAAAGCCTCGATGCCGCCGGAAGCGCCCATCTCGGTACGGGTCAGCATCTCGCGCACCAGGGACGAATCCCAGGCGCGCTGCATCAGTTCCGTCTTGGCGACCGGCGGGGTCGGCGCGGCCTTGATGATGGCGATGAAGTCGTCGATGTTCGCCAGCGCGACGGCCAGGCCTTCCAGCATGTGGCCGCGTTCGCGCGCCTTGCGCAGTTCGAACACGGTGCGGCGCGTGACCACTTCGCGGCGGTGCGACAGGAACGCTTCCAGCATCTGCTTCAGGTTCAGCAGCTTGGGCTGGCCGTTCACGAGCGCGACCATGTTCATGCCGAAGGTGTCCTGCAGCTGGGTCTGCTTGTACAGGTTGTTCAGCACCACTTCCGGCACTTCGCCGCGCTTCAGTTCGATGACGACGCGCATGCCCGATTTATCCGACTCGTCGCGGATGTCGGAAATGCCTTCGAGCTTCTTGTCGCGTACGTTCTCGGCGATGCGCTCGAGCAGCGATTTCTTGTTGACCTGGTACGGCAGCTCGTCGACGATGATCGCGATGCGGCCGCCATCCTTGCCGTACTCCTCGAAGTGGGTCTTGGCGCGCATCACCACGCGGCCGCGGCCGGTGCGATAACCGTCGCGCACGCCCGAGACGCCATAGATGATGCCGGCCGTCGGGAAGTCCGGCGCCGGGATCAGTTCGATCAGCTCGTCGATGGTGCAATCCGGGTTCGCGAGCACGTGCAGCGCGCCGGCGATCACTTCGGACAGGTTGTGCGGCGGGATATTGGTGGCCATGCCCACCGCGATGCCGGACGAGCCGTTGATCAGGAGGTTCGGGATCTTGGTCGGCAGGACCGTCGGTTCCTTTTCCTTGCCGTCGTAGTTCGGCTGGAAGTCGACGGTGTCCTTGTCGATGTCGGCCAGCAGTTCATTGGAGATCTTGTCGAGGCGGCACTCGGTGTAACGCATCGCCGCGGCGGAGTCGCCGTCGATCGAACCGAAGTTGCCCTGCCCGTCGACCAGGGTGTAGCGCAGCGAAAAGTCCTGGGCCATGCGCACCAGGGTGTCATAGATCGACGCGTCGCCGTGCGGGTGGTACTTACCCATCGTGTCGCCGACCACGCGCGCGCACTTCAGGTAGGGACGATTCCACACGTTGTTCATCTCGTGCATGGCGTAGAGCACGCGGCGATGCACGGGCTTCAGGCCGTCGCGCACGTCCGGCAGAGCACGGCCCACGATCACGCTCATCGCGTAATCGAGGTAGCTCTTGCGCATCTCTTCTTCCAGGGAAATTGGAACTGTTTCTTTTGCGAATTGATCCATTGGCGGGTCGACTGCTTTCAGGCTGTGATTGTGGATTTCAAGCCCATGATTTTACCACGCGCGCTATACCAGCAGCACATTTTCCAGGCAAGCCCCGCCCGATAACGAATGCGCACAATTAACGGTTTGACACATGCTTGTCATAAACCTTCGTCAAGCTTGCACGCTGTTCACAACACGTTGTTGCGCAGAAACAACGAGGCCAAACGCATGCACCGTAATTGAGCAGGCGTTGGTCGTATGGATGGTGTGTGTGTGGCAAAATGGCCGAGAAGTTAATTGCTTGTTTCACAATGCGAAACAAACCGGCCGCAGCAGATGTTAATATTCTGCTCACATAATGCGCTCGCGTGATGGCGTCGACATGATCGACAAATACTGACGTGTGGTTTCGCATCGCGAAGATTTTACCGAAAGGAAGAAAAAATATGAATAAATTGGCAACCCTCGTGCTCGCAGCCACGGCAGCGATGGCCGGCACCGTCCACGCGCAGAGCGCCCCGCCGTACGCGCCGCTGACCACCGACATCCAGGCCAACAAGCCGTACAGCGCCTACGTGCAAGACGCCCGCGGCGTGATCGTCCGCACTCCTTTCGGTCTGTGCGTGCGCACCGGCTACTGGACCCCGGCCGACGCGGTCCCGGGCTGCGACGCGCCGCTGTGCGTCGAGCCGGAACGCCTGGAAAACGGCAAGTGCGTTGCCCCGCCGCCGCCGGCAGCACCGGCTCCGCAAGCCCCGGCTCCGGTCACTGCCCCGGCTCCGGTCCCGACCTCGGAAAAAGTGAGCTACTCGGCTGACGCCTTCTTCGACTTCGACAAGGCCGTCCTGAAGCCGGCCGGCCAGGCATCGCTGGACGACCTGGTGAGCAAGCTGAAGGACATCAACCTGGAAGTCATCATCGCCGTCGGCCACACCGACTCGGTGGGCACCGATGCCTACAACCAGAAGCTGTCGGTGCGCCGCGCCGAAGCCGTCAAGGCCTACCTGCAGGGCAAGGGCGTGGAATCGAGCCGCATCTACACCGAAGGCAAGGGCGAAAGCCAGCCGGTCGCCGACAACAAGACCGCCGAAGGCCGCGCCAAGAACCGCCGCGTGGAAATCGAAGTCGTGGGTACCCGCAGCACCCAGCAGTAATTCCGGCTTCGCCGAACGAAACCCCGCTGCGGCGGGGTTTTTTTTATGGTGATTCCCAACACCGAAGCAACGTCGTTCCTGCGTAGGCAGGAACCCATACGCCGCAGACCACGGTCGCTCAGCATGGGTTCCCGCCTGCGCGGGAACGACGGTGGATGACTTTTCCGCAATTTGCCCCGTCATCCGCAGCAATTCCGCTATTATTTGACCTATGACTACGACTACCAACGCCGATCCTTTAGAGATCCAGAAATTCAGCGAACTGGCCCACCGCTGGTGGGACCCGACGTCCGAGTTCCGTCCGCTGCACGACATCAACCCCCTGCGCCTCGAATGGATCAACGCGCGCGCGCCGCTGGCGGGCAAGAACGTGATCGACATCGGTTGCGGCGGCGGCATCCTGGCCGAATCGATGGCGCGCAAGGGCGCCAAGGTCACGGGCATCGACCTGTCGAAGAAGGCGCTGAAGGTCGCCGACCTGCACAGCCTGGAGTCGGGCGTGGAGGTGCGCTACAAGCTGATCGCCGCCGAGGAGATGGCGGCCGAGGAAGCGGGCCAGTACGACGTCGTCACCTGCATGGAAATGCTGGAACACGTGCCGGATCCGGCCGCGATCGTGCGCGCCGCCGCCACGCTGGCCAAGCCGGGCGGCAAGGTGTTCTTCTCGACGCTGAACCGCAATCCGAAGTCCTACCTGTTCGCCGTCATCGGCGCCGAATACGTGCTGCGCATGCTGCCGCGCGGGACCCACGACTACGCCAAGTTCATCACGCCGGCCGAGTTGTCCGGCTTCGTGCGCGATGCGGGACTGCTGGTGGACGGCTTGAAGGGCCTGACCTACAATCCGCTGACCAAGATTTACTCGCTCAACCAGGACACCGACGTGAACTACATGGTGGCCTGCTCCAAGCCGCTCTGACTTCGTTTCTTCATGACCTTCCCTTCCCGCTTTCCGGCGCCGCGCGCCGTCCTGTTCGACCTGGACGGCACGTTGGCCGACACCGCGCCCGACCTCGCGGCCGCCGTCAACTGGCTGCGCACCGAGCGCGGCCTGGACCCGACGCCCTACGAGATCCTGCGCCCGACCGCCTCGGCCGGCGCACGCGGCATGATCGGCGCCGCCTTCGGCCTGGCTCCCGGGGACGAGGGCTATGAAGAACTGCGCCTGGCGTGGTTCGACCGCTACCAGTCGGCGATGGCCGTGCACAGCACGCTGTTCGACGGCATCGCCGAACTGCTGGACGGCATCGCCGCCGCCGGCATGGCATGGGGCATCGTCACCAACAAGCCGGAACGCTTCACCAATCCGCTGGTGCCGCAGATCGGCCTGGCGCACGCCGGCTGCGTCGTCTCGGGCGACACCACGCCGCATCCGAAGCCCCACCCGGCCCCGCTGCTGGAAGGCGCACGTCGCCTGGGCCTTGAGCCGGCGCAATGCTGGTACGTGGGCGACGACCTGCGCGACATCGAAGCGGGCCGCGCGGCCGGCATGGTGACGGTGGCGTGCAACTGGGGCTATTGCGGGTCGATCGATCCCGCGACCTGGGGCGCGGACTACCAGCTCGATACGCCGCAGCATTTGCTCGCGACGCTGCGCGAAGTGGCGCAGGCGGTGCGGGCGGCGTAAGCGGCGGCCTGACGCGTTCTATCTCCTCCTGTGCTGATGGACGACGCGCGCCCCACCCTGGGCGCGTTTTTCGTTGTGCTTCGCTTGCGCGTCGGTTAGTTGCAAACTTTAGCATTGGTTGAGCCGGAGTGACCTCGACCGCGCAGCCGTCCCCATGCCAATCTTCGAACCAGCTTACACATCTTTACGATTGATACAGCCCATCGTCTAGCTCTTCACGCTCGCCGCCATTAATCTGGCTGCACACGACAACACCACCGCAACTGGAGCAGAACATGGAAGCGATCAAGACCACCGCCCGTATCCACCCGCTGATGGCCGCCGCCGCCGTCTCCGTCATCGTCGTCAGCCTGGCCGGCACGGCAGCGATCACGGGCCTGCTGCCGACTTCGCGCGGCGCCAACGAGACGCCGGTCGCCGCCGCGCAGATGGCCCCTGCCCTGCCGCTTGCGGCCGCCGGCGTGGCACCGCAGGCAATGCAGCCGGTAGCAGGGATGCAGTCGGCCGCAGGGATGCAGCCGGCAGCCTATGTCCAGCCTGCGATGGCCAGCGCCCAGCCCGCACCGGCCCCGGTCATCATCAAGGAAACCGTGATCAAGGAAGTGCCCGTCAAGACGGCACCGAAGCCGCGCCCGGTCTACCACCAGCCGACCTACGTGCGCAACGACGCGCCGGTCTACGCCGAACCCGCACCCCGCCCTGCCGCCCAGCCGAACTACGTGGCCATCGGTACCGGCGCCGTGGTCGGCGGCCTGCTGGGCAACCAGGTCGGCAGCGGCAACGGCCGCAAGCTGGCGACGATCGCCGGCGTCATCGGCGGCGGCATGCTGGGCAACCAGATCGCCAACCAGAACCGCTGAGCGGCGCGCTTCCAGCCTCGGGCGTTCGCAATCATCACGATTGGTTACATCTCGAACGCCCTCAGGACTGGACTTGCGCCCGCTATGGAGTACAATGGTGTTTCCTCAGCTGGGGGCGACCTGGTTTCGACGTGGGTTGCAAAGCAGCGCAGGGCATACCGAGGACTGGTTACCTCGTAAATACATCCAGAAATCAATAACTGCAAACGATAACTCGTACGCACTCGCAGCTTAATCGCTGCTAGCTCTACACTACCTCGCCTCTGGGGTGGGCCGCAAGGCAAGTAGAGTCATTTACAGAGGCTAGGAACCAACTGGGTTACCGGGTCGATTCCGAAACTTAAGGTAACTCGCTTGTACACAGGGTGCACATCCCCGTTGTACCGGTTAAATTAAATGATAGTGCTAAGTATGTAGAACTGTCTGTAGAGTGCTTGCGGACGAGGGTTCAATTCCCTCCGCCTCCACCAATATTCAAAAACAAAGCCCCTTGGCGAAAGCCAAGGGGCTTTGTTTTTGAATATTGCGTTTTGGACGGAGGGAATTGGAGCCTCGTCCGGTACGGACGAGGGGCGGAGCCGGGGTTTCCCGTCGCACCGCGACGGGCCGGCGGAGCGACTTTGCGCTGGCAAGCGCAAAGGCTCTTCAATTCGCCACTTCAAGGAAAATCGCGCAGCGATTTTTTGCCTTTCGCCTCCACAACCTCTGGCGTAACCCTACGGAGTACTCCAGATCGCCCAAAGGACGTACCCCAATATGTCCTTCACCGACATCGCCCTACGCAATGCCAAGTCCGACGACAAGCAGACCAAACTGTTTAACAAACGCGGTCTCTTTCTGCTTGTTACCCGGCTCCAGGGTAAGTTGTGGTGCCTGAAAATATCGGCACGACGGCAAGGAGAAGCTGCTTTAATTGGTATCCTGACGTGAGCTTGAAGGATGCGCGCGCTCGCTTGGACACCGCAGGCGACTGACCGACGGCATCGACTTGAACCATAGCAAGAAAGCCATGAAGACGATGCGGCACGGCAGATTCAAGCTGCCAGTAGCTTCGAATTGGTGTCGCGGGAGAGGTATGCGAAGCGAATGACTACGTCAACTTATCCAGCGCGCTAAGCACTGCACAAGCCTGTCACTCCTTCCGACGAAAACCTCTGTCCGATTGCTCACCGAAGGCAATCAAGGGGGCAACCAGTACGAAATGGGCGTTGTGGATTTGCCTAGGAACTGGCGTTGCCCCCCAAGAAAAGATGACTCCACAAAGTCAGCAATAACATCGAGTAGTGAGTTTTGGAGAGTCTTTTGCTAATCTGGCACAGTATGATCCCTTTTTGAAACAGCTCGTCCAGATGCTGCCCTGAAAGAGTGAAATGATCCCTGCTATTGGCCTTATGATTGGCGCGTACATCATCACGCGCATGCTTGACCTGCTGGCCGGTGTCGACAAGAAACCGGCCGTCAAATTGTTCGGTGTCCTTACCATCCTCGTCACGATGTTCTGCGTCTATGACGTTATGAACGCGGGCTCCAAGGTCGCGGCAAGCATGAGCTTTGGCGGCTGAGTCCGGCCATGAAACTCGCTTTTCCCTCGTAGCATGTTTTTCCGCCCTCTCGGCTCAGGCCCACCACGCACCAGATTCCGCTCCGCTCCTGCAGCGCGAGGTCGCGGCGCCGACCGTGGCACCACGACCGGAGGACATGGCGCGGATTGCCGGTCGACCTGTCACAGCGCGTGAGGTTCCCAGACGCGGGGGTATGCAGCGCATCGCCGGCCAGCCAAATGAAGCGGAACTGACGTCGCATCAACACTACAAAGCGAAGGATGGGCGAGAGGTTCACTCGCCGGCTAAGTCAACGCAGGACAAAATGCCGGCCGGCGCCAGTGGGAAATGTCGGGGTGGCAGGTATAGCGCCAGTCAGCATCGCAAAGGAACGTGTTCACAGCATGGCGGCGTCATCTCATGGCTATGCGCCGGATCTACAGGGAAACGTACTACGAAGTGGAAGCCGCACGGAAGTTGCAATCTACAGCGCGACATGCTGTGGGAAGTTTGTTACACTTCAACCCTCATCATAACTTCAAAGTTATAATACAATGCTGAAGATCGTGATTACAGACGCAGCGAAGGACGATTTGGATCGCCTTTACGACGTTGACGAAGACGCTGCGGCAGAGATCGAAACGGCACTTGACGAAATAGCACATGACCCCTTACTACTAGAGCGTCTTACCGAGAAGAAATTTAAGTCTATTGGTACCCCCGAGTTCGATGTTGATGTATTTGAAGAACTCTGGAAGCGAGGTCTAAACCTACTGAGGTTGAAGTTTTGGGACTGGCAAGGAAGTGTTGTTTCACATCGTGTCCTTTATGCCTATGCTCCCCGCACCGATATCTACTATGTACTTGCTGTAGTGGAGAGAAATTATGCATACGATACAAAACACCCAACCGTTCTTAGAGTCATTCGTCAATATGACGCCTTGGGGCTACATACCTATTAGTGCTAGCTCTTCGACGATGACTGCTTGCGTATATACGTTTGTCACAGTTGACATGCCGGCACCTCAAATTGTTGAGACGATTCATGGGATTGCAATTTCAGATTTGATAGCCGAGCGTGAAAAAGACCCTCGTAAAGCAGCGGCGCTCGCTCGAGCCCGCAGAAAAATTTCGGGAATGATTGCTAATGAAGGTAGCTCTATTGCCAGCCTGCGCCTATCTAAAGGGATGTCGCAGCAACAACTAGCCAATGCTATGGGCGTCAAGCAGCCATATATAGCCCGCATTGAGCGGGGCGAAGATGTGAAAATCTCGACCGTAACGGGCTTGGCTAGTGCGCTAGGGGAATCAACGGATGTCGTCTTCAGGGCAATGGAAAATATGCTAAAAACAAAGGAGCGCATTGAATGATTAAACTCAATTCTCCTTATATTCACGCTATTTTTTGCGATGATGTTAGAACAGAAATTGGTGGTAAGTTGAGTTTAATGGGTATTTATCAAGGCTCATTGCAGATTTCGGCAGCTGCGTTCCCTGTTGTGATACCAAAGATCTGTGCTGTTGTCGAAGCCCGCACTCCAGCCACATCCCCACTCGAAAAGCTCCATATCAAGGTCCTTCTGGATGAAACCATATTGGCAGAAGAAGACTTTTCCTCAGATCAACTCGCATCATTAAAGAGCGACGATACCAGTCAATACGCTACCGCTGGCATCATTTTCTCTATTCAGCCATTTGTAGTTTCAAAAAGTGGCATCCTTAGGGTTCGGGCGGAGACGGCGGACGGTGAAATTGGAGTTGGAGGAATAAAGGTGAACCTATCTTCGACGGAAAACCCGTTAATCGCAGTCGTTTAGGTGCATCTGCCTCCACCAAGATTCAAAAACAAAGCCCCAGGCACGAGTTTGAGGCTTTATTTTTGAATATTGCTTTTCGGGCGGAGGAAATTGAATCCTCGGACAGCACAAACGAGCGGCGAGTCGAGAATTCTGACGCATGCGCCGGGCCGGCGGAGCGACTTTGCGCTGGCAAGCGCAAAGGCTCTTCAATTTGCCACTTCAAGGAAAATCGCGTAGCGATTTTTTGCCGTTCGCCTCGCCTTCCCGTTCCATCTTGCGCCTACACCGCCAAACAATTGATAGCTCCCAAGCTGCATAAAGCCCATCCCTGCCACGATGCCTACTCGTCAACAATGGAGGCACCATGGCAGCAGATTTCTACCTGCAACTGGACGGCATCAAGGGCGAATCAGCCGATGCGAAACACCAAGGCTGGATCGAGTGCACGTCGGTTACTGGTCCATCACCCAGCCCAAGAGCGCCACGGCATCAACCGGCGGCGGTCACACCGCGGAGCGCGCTGAACTCAGTGAAATCACCGTCAGCAAGCTGGTCGACCTCGCATCGCCCGTTCTAGCGCAGACCTGCGCATGCGGCAAGACGATCCCGAAGGCCAGGCTGGAAATGATGCGCGCCGACGGCAATGGTGAGCCGATCAAGTATTTCGAGGTCGAACTTGAGAACGTGCTGATCGCACATATCGCCCCCGCTTTCGCGGGCGGGGACGTGGCCGGCGAAGGCCTGGGTCTGAAGTTTTCCAAAATCAAGTGGAAGTACACCCAGCAGAAGGTCGGCGGCGGCGCCAGCGGTAACACGACTGGAGGTTGGGACCTGGCAACGAACAGGATAGCGTGATGCGCGCGCCGCTTCTGCTCGGGCTTGCGCTGGCAGCTCCGTGCGCCGCACAGTCGCCCGCACTGGTACCGCAGATTACCGGCGAGGCCTTGGTCAAGCTCATGGGCAATGTGGATCCCGCAACCGTCTCCTGGTCGCCGGCCAGTCCTTTCCGCACTCGCGCGATCGCGGCTGAATACCTCGACATGTCGAACGGCGAGTTCGTTCGCGGCTTCATCCAGGGCGTGCACGACGCGACTGAGGGGAAAGCGTGGTGCCCAAGCGCACAGGTCCGGCCGCTGCCACATGAGATGGCTGCAGACGCCCGCAGTGCACTGCAGCGGCTGCCGGCCGCACAGCTCAAGCGCAGCGCCGCAGAGCTCATCACGGAGACCTGGCGGGCAACCTGGCCCTGCCCGACGGGCGCACGGAGAACAGGATGAAAGTCCCCTACGCCAGCATCAGGATGCACTTTCCGGATACGGTCAACGTGAGCCGCGATGAGCTCTACCATTGGATCGGGTATCCGGAGAACATTAGCGATCCAAACTTCTACAATACGTGCGCGATCCGCATGAGCCTGGCCCTGCTGGGCGCCGGCTATCCGAACCCGGGCAACTGGCCGATCAAGGCCGGCAAGTACAAGGGCCGCAGCATCGAAACGCAGCAGCGCCGCCTCAGCGCCTGGCTGACGCGCAATATTGGCCAACCGGAAAAGTTCCAGCGCGGCCTGGATGCGGAACGCGCGATCGGCGAGCGCCGCGGCATCGTGTCGTTCTTCAGCATATACGGCGGTGCCGAACGGCAGGGTCACATTGCCATCGTGTCTCGGGATCGGTGGGGACAGTACCTGCGCTGCGGGAACGAACTCGACGGAACCGAAAGCGGCTGTTACTGGTCCTCGCGAGAAGTATGGTTCTGGCCGCTCAGTTAGCGAGGCAAGTACGCAATTGCGCATAGCCTTTCTGTCACACCTATTTCTGAGCGTGTGAAAATTGGAGAGTCTTCCGCCAATTTCGCACGATATGATTTTCGGGCGAAACGGCACGCCGAGATGCCGCTCTTGTCCGAGGCAAAAATGGGATCGACCGAAGACCCGCTCGTTTATTTGTTCCGTAGCAGCGCAGTAGCCGACCGCCAGATCGACGAGCTGATCGGGATCGTCAAAGGCGTCATGGCCGATGGCATCGTGACGCAAGACGAGGTCAATTTTTTGGTGTCGTGGATGAACGCCAACCGCCATGCCGCCAACCTATGGCCGGCGAAGGCACTTTATCCACGCCTAGCCGAGATCGCAGCAAAAGGCTCGATGAGCTTGGCCGAAGAAGGCGAGCTTCTCGACATGCTCATGAAAACGGTCGGCGGCAATACCGCCCCGCAAAACGGCCTGCACAATAACAGCACCGCACTACCGCTTACTCAGCCGGCGCATCCGATCACATTCGAAGGTCGCGTCTTCTGTTTCACGGGCGCCTTCCATGCCGGCACGCGCGCATGGTGTTCCGAGCAGATCGAACAACGCGGCGGCGTAGCGGCCAATACGATCACGAAGAAGCTTAACTACCTGGTGATCGGTGATATCGGCAACGAGAATTGGGCGCATTCCACACACGGACGCAAGATCGAAAAGGCGATCGAATACAACAACGATGGCTGCGGCATCCATATCGTCTCCGAAGAGCATTGGTACAACCATCTGTGACATCGCGTCCAGGCTGCTTACTATCGCGCTGATCCTGCGACAATGCGTCTCCCAGGATCAGCACATGCCGCCCATCACCGATCCCCCTGCCTCACCGCCCCCAACCCCTCCATCGATTTGTTGACGGTCTTCGGCCTGCCGAAATACGTCACGCTCCCCATTCCCTGCCCCTGCACGTCGAGCCGGTTGCGGGCCGTCACGCGCGCATTTCCCACACCGCGCAGCACGAGGTCGACGTCGTTGGCGACCAGGTCTTTCGTATCGACCTCGCCCGCCCCCTCCGCCTGGATCTTGAAGGTCTTCACTTCTCCACCGACACGCAGCTCGCCCGCCCCGCGGAAGTTGACCTCGAGACGCTCGCCCTGCATGTGATTCAGCCGGATCTCGCCCGCGCCTTCGGAACTGAACGCGCGCAGCTGCGGCACGGTGACGACGATATGCTGGTCGCCGCGCAGCGTGCCGTAGTTCTTGTCGCGCATGCGCACGACCAGCTGGCCGTTGACGACCTCGGTCACGACGTCCTTCACGAACTTGTCGCTGCCGCGCACCAGCAGCGACTGGCCCTTGCCGCCTTCCACGATGACATTGAACGGGCCCTGCACGCTGATCGACGTGAACGGCGGCACGTTGCGGGGCTGGTCGGCGGCATGGGCGCTGGCGAAGCAAGCAAAGGACATGGCGAGAGCAAGGGCGATCCGGGACATGGCGTTTCCTGTTCGTTAAGTTGGATTCATTGTAGAGAATGAATTCCTTGACGAACACGATTTTGTGACGGAACGCGGGAACCGCGCCCTGGACGGCAATCACAGGCTCTTGGCGATGGCGCAGCGCAGGAGTTCGTTCATCCCGGGCCGGCGCATCTTGCGCAGGATGCGGGCCCGGTGGACGGCCACGCCGGCCGGACACATGTTCAGCTGTGCCGCGATGCTGCGCATGTCGAGGCCGACCGCCAGCATCTTCGCGACGTGCGATTCCGTCTTGCTCAAGGCGGCCTGTTCGACATCCCGCGCACGAAGACACATGTGGATCGCCAGTTCCTCGCCCATCGATGCGCCGATATACGCTTGTCCCCGCGCCACCGTGGCGATCGCGACGCCCAGTTCCTCGACGTCCGCCCCGTTCGAGAGGAATCCGGACGCACCGAAGCGCAGCGCCTCGGCCGCGAACTCCACGTGCGAATCGTAGCTGTGGACCAGCAGCCGGCTCGCCGGCCGTGTTTGGCGCAACTGGTTCAAGGTGCGCAATCCGATGCTCTGCAACAGCCCGAGCGGGGTCAGGACCACCTCGTGCGGGATGGCCGTGAACGCACGGAACAGTTGCAGCTCGTCGACGGCCTCGGCGGCGATGGTGACGGCGGCGTCGTTCGCCAGCACGGACCGGAACCCGAGCCGCAACAGGCTGTTCGGCTCGGCGAGCAGCACGCCAACCATGGTGCCTCCTGGTCCGGATGGATGTAGGGATCCATGATAGCCGGGCCAAGTCGGCAATTACTTTTTGAATGCTTGATGCCGATCAACCAATCGCTTGAGCGAACCAGTTGTGTTTGGGTGTAACGCGTTCAAGAGGTCGGTCCCGGATCCGTCCCCTCCGCCACCATCAGTTCCTTCAGCATGGAATCGTTGAACGCCGCCAGGTCGTCCGGCGTGCGGCTGGTGACGAGCCGCGCGTCGATGACGACCGGGTCGTCCGTCCACTCGGCCCCGGCGGCCTGCAATTCCTCCTTGGCGTCGGGTGCGCTGGTGACGTGCTTGGCCGATGCGATGCCCGCGTCGATCAGGGACAGCGGGCCGTGGCAGATCGCGGCCACCATCTTGGCGTCGATGTCGAAGCCGCGGATGAAGTCGATGGCCGCGGGGCTGGCGCGCAGGTGGCGCGGATTCTCCGCGCCGCCCGGCAGCACCAGCGCGTCGAAGTCGTCGGGATTGGCGCCGCCCACATCCAGTTCGACGCGGAAGCGTTCGCCCGGCTGGTCGTGGTCGACGCCCTGGATGTCCTCGCCGGCGGCCTTGGGCGCCACCAGCACGACCGTCGCGCCCTGCCCTTCCAGGAAGGAGCGCGGGCTCGTGTACTCGATCTGTTCCACGCCGTCCGCCATCAGCATGGCGATGCGCTTGCCCTGAAGGGGCCTGCCAGTTTGTTGCTGCTCCATACCGCCTCCTACCGTCGATTGATCGCGAATGGGTTCATTCTAGGCACGGGGCGGCCGATGCGTCGCACGGCGCGACGCAGCGGGGAACCCGGAGCTCAATGCCTGGTCTGCGACTGGAGCTCGGACAGGATGGCCTGGTTGAAGGCGGGAATGTCGTCCGGCTTGCGGCTGGTGACGAGCTTGCCGTCGACGACGACCTGCTCGTCGGTCCACTGGGCGCCGGCGTTCTGCAGGTCGAGCTGCAGCGTCGGCCAGCTGGTGACCCGCTTGCCGTCGACCAGGTCGGCGTCGATCAGCGTCCACGGACCGTGGCAGATGGCGGCGATGGGCTTGTCCTCGCGGCCGAATTCGCGGATGAAGGTGATGGCCTCCATCGACAGGCGCAGCTGGTCCGGGTTGGCCACGCCGCCCGGCAGCACGAGGGCGTCGAAGTCGGCCGGACGGGCGTCGCGCACGTCCAGTTCGACCTTGAATTTCTGGTCCGGGGTCAGGTGGTCGAAGCCCTGGATCTCGTCGCCGGTGGGTTTCGGCGAGACCAGCGTGACTTGCGCGCCCTGCTGTTCGAGGAAGCTGCGCGGGCCCGTGTATTCGACCTGTTCGACCCCGTCGGTCATGAGGATGGCGACGCGCTTGCCCTTCAGGGCCTGGGTGTTGGTGTTTGCCATGGAATGCTCCTTTTAGCGTT
Organism: Massilia sp. YIM B02763; assembly: GCF_030412015.1. Classification (GTDB taxonomy): domain Bacteria; phylum Pseudomonadota; class Gammaproteobacteria; order Burkholderiales; family Burkholderiaceae_D; genus Telluria. The sequence goes on from NZ_JASNRD010000002.1 coordinate 461,979, forward strand.
GGTGAATGAGCTAGATGGAAAGGAGATTCTAGTTTTTGAACGGCATGCGCGGCGCGCGGAACGCATATGCACGTTCCACGCCTCGCGAGAACTCGGCAGTAAATCAGCCCACGATCAGGCTGAAAACGCTTGCCACACCATCCAGACGTTAGCGGAGGAAATGACGACGAACAAGAACCAGGCCAGCGCCGACGTCCACCAGGCGTTGACGAACTGGCCCATCAGGTCGCGCCGTCCCGTCAGGCGGATCAGCGGGTACATGGCGAACGGCAGCTGCATGCTCAGCACGACCTGGCTGGCGACCAGCATCTTGCCGATCGCATGGTCGCCCAGCGTCAGCACACCGACCATGGCCGGGGCCAGCGCCAGGCCGCGCGTGATCAGGCGCCGCTGCCAGCACGGGATCTTGAGCTTGAGAAAACCTTCCATGATCACCTGGCCGGCGATGGTGCCCGTAAACGTCGAGCTCTGGCCGGAAGCCAGCAGCGCCAGGCCGAACAGGAAGGCGGCCAGCGCCGTGCCGGCCACCGGGGCCAGCAGTTCGTAGGCCTGGTCGATCTCCATCACGTTGCCGCCGCCCGGCTTGTAGAACGCGGCCGCGGCCAGCACGAGGATCGCGCCGTTGATGAACAGGGCGATGCCCAGCGAGACGATGGTGTCGATGCGCGACATGCCGATCGCTTCCTTCAGGCGCATGGCCTGGCCGCCGACGGCGCCCAGGCGCACCACGCGCGTCTGCACGACGGAGGAATGCAGGTACAGGTTATGCGGCATCACGGTGGCGCCCAGGATGCCGATGGCGAGGTACAGCGCATCGCGGTCGGCCAGCTTCTGCAGCGAGGGCACCAGGCCCGCCATGACGGCGTGCACGTCCGGCTCCACCAGCACCAGCTCGGCGAACAGGCAGACGCCGATGGTGGCGATGAGGCCCAGCACGATCGCCTCCAGCTGGCGGAAGCCCTTGCCCTTCAAACCGAGCACGATCAGCGTGTCGAGCGCCGTCAGCGCCACCCCGACGGGCAGCGACACGCCCAGCAGCAAGTGGAAGGCGAGCGCGCAGCCCAGCACCTCGGCCAGGTCGCAGGCGATGATCGACAGTTCCGCGAACACCCACAAGCCCTTCGCCGCCGCCGGCGAATACTGTTCGCGGCAGTGCACGGCGAGATCCTTGCCAGTGACGATGCCCAGGCGCGCGCACAGGCATTGCAGGACGATGGCCGCCAGGCTGGACAGCACGACGACGAACAGCAGGTTGTAGCCGAACTGGGAGCCGCCCTGGATGGCCGTGGCCCAGTTGCCCGGGTCCATGTAGCCGACCGACACGAGCAGGCCGGGACCCGCATAGCGGACGACCTTCTTCCAGAAAGGGTAGTGCTCGGGGACGGTGACGGTGCCGGACACTTCGGATGGACAGAACGGGGCGGTGGCGGTGGTGGGTAACTTGAACATGGAGACTCTGCGCTAGATGAATCGATTCTATCGCAAAGCCCCGGTTCGTTTGCCGCCAGAAAGGTGGGTAACGCGGCAGGAAACGCCGTCGGACGCGTGGACGGCCGAGCCGTCCACCCTACCGTAGGGTGGACGGGTTCCCCGTCCACGCGTTCAACCGCCCAGCACGTGCAAACGCGCCCGCAAGCGCCGGATCTCGTCCCCCATGTCGACCACCAGGGCCGCCAGGTCTTCGTTGGCATCGAAATCGCGCTCCACGCGCAGCAGGCGCCGGGCCCTGGCCAGGTCGCCGCTGCGAAAGCGCCAGCCCGTCACCTGCACCGTGCTGACGAAGGCTTCGCCGCTGCCCAGCACGCCGGCCTGCACGTGCCGCACCACCCAGTCCGGCTCCACGTTGCAGGCCCGCGCCAGCTCGTCGAGGGTCAGCGCCGCGTCGTCCAGCAGCACGCCGGAAAGGCTCATGTTCGCTTGCATCGTTTACGCTCCTACTCGTTCACGGGGATTGAAGGCCATCTCGCGCGCCATCTGCTCGTACAGGGCGCGCGCCTTGTCGCTGTCCGCGGGCGGCAGCACGACGTCCAGGATCAGGTACAGGTCGCCCGGCGTGGCCGCCGGGATGCCGCGCCCCTTCAGGCGCAGCTTGCGGCCCGACTGCGATCCCTTCGGCACCGTCACCTCGACCGTGCCCGACGGCGTCGGCACCGGGACCGACGCGCCCAGCGCCGCTTCCCAGGGCGTCACCGGCACGTTCTGGTACACGTGGGTGCCCTCGACGCGGTAGCGCGCGTCCGGGTTGAGCTGGATCTCCAGGTACAGGTCGCCGTTGGCACCGCCGCCGAAGCCCGGATGGCCCTGGCCGGACAGGCGCAGCTGCTGGCCCGGCGTGACGCCTTTCGGGATGTTCACGCTGAGGGTCTTTTCCTGCATCGTCGTGTGGCCCTGCTCGTCGTGCTGGGGCACGCGCAGGCCGATCGTGCGCGTCGCGCCCTGATAGGCGTCGCGCAGGTCGATGGCGATCGATGCGTGGATGTCCTCGCCCGGCATGCGGAACGAGCCGCCGCCGAAGCCGCCGGCTCCGCCCCCGCCCCCGCCGGCGCGCGAACGCCGGCCCACATGGGCGAACAGGTCGTTGAAGAAATCGTCGGCGCCGGCGCCGTTGAAGTCGAACTGCGTGCCCCAGTCCGGCGGCGGCTGGAACCCGCCCTGCCCGCCCGGCCCGCCTCGCGGCATGTTGCCCAGCTCGTCGTAGGCGGCGCGCTTCTCGGTGTCGCCCAGCACGTCGTAGGCCTCGTTGATTTCCTTGGTCTTCGCGTCCGCGTCCTTGTGCGTGCTGACGTCGGGGTGGTACTGGCGCACCAGCTTGCGGTACGCCTTCTTGATGTCGGCCGAGGACGCGGTCTTGTCGACACCGAGTACTTGGTAGTAATCCTTGTATTCCACGAGCTTGCTCCTGGATTGCGATTGTTGCGATTGAGTGAATGGTAATGCCTGCCCCAGCCGTGCATGCGCACGCCTGCAGGCCGCCTGCCTATCATGTATGGCCGGTAATTAACATTTCAATCAGCTACGACACAATTACCCGGATCGGATGGCGGCAGGCGCATCGGCTTACCGGACTTGTCCAACAATCAGTAAAATCACGGGTTTCGCCTACCGCCCGCACCATGACGTCCACTGTATCCGCCCAGCATCAAGTCCACCCCGTCCGCGCCGAGATCGCTACCCTGTGGCGCCTGTCGTGGCCGATGCTGGTCGGCCAGCTCGCCACCGTCGGCATGGGCGTGGCGGACGTCGCCATGACGGGCCACGTCAGCGCCGCCGAGCTGGCCGCCGTGTCGCTCGGCACCTCGGTGTGGTCGATCGTCCTTGTCACCGTGATGGGCGTCATGATGGCCGTGAACTCGGTGGTGGCGCACGAGATGGGCGCCGGCCGCTTCGACCGCATCTCGCACGCCGTGCGCGAATCGCTGTGGATGGGCGCCATCGTCGGCATCGCCGGCTGCCTGGCGGCGAATGCCTGCGCCCTGCTGTTCGACCACATCGGCCTGGCGCCGGACGTCGCCGACCGCGCCAAGACTTTTCTGCACATCATCAGCCTCGGCATGCCGGCCTTCGCCTGCTACCGCGCGCTGTACGGCTACACGACCAGCATCAACCAGACCAAGCCGATCATGGTCATCGCCATCCTCGGCCTGCTGTACAACGTACTCATGAACTGGCTGCTCGTGTTCGGCAAGTTCGGCTTCCCGCAACTGGGCGCGCTCGGCTGCGCCGTCTCGACGGCCAGCGGCGTGTGGCTGATGCTGGCGGCAATGGTCGCCTGGATCAAGGTGTCGGCCGCCTACCGCATGACCTATCCGTTCACGCACTGGGAAGGCCCGAACTGGGCCGAGATCGGCGCCATGCTGCGCCTGGGCCTGCCGATCGGCGTCACCCATTTCGCCGAGGTCAGCGCCTTCGGCATCGTCAGCCTGCTGGTGGCGAGGTTCGGCGTGGTGGAAGTGTCGGCGCACCAGATCGCGCTGAACTTCGTCTCGCTCGTGTTCATGGTGCCGCTCAGCTTCGGCATCGGCGCCCTGACCCGCGTGGGCCAGGCGATGGGCGAAGGCAATCCGGTGCGCGCCCGCTTCGTCGCCTGGACCGGCACCGGCATGTGCATCGCCTTCGGCGTGCTGTCCGCCCTGTTCATCCTCGTGTTCCGCTGGCAGATCGTCGCCATGTACACGTCCGACCCCGGCGTGCAGGCCACCTGCGCGATGCTGCTGCTGTTCGCCGCGCTGTTCCAGCTCTCGGACTCGACGCAGGTGGCGGCCGCCTCCGCCATGCGCGGCTACCAGGTGACGCGCGCGCCGATGATCATCCAGATGATCGCGTTCTGGGGCGTGGCGCTGCCGGTCGGCTGGATCCTCGGCCTGGCGCCGGGCTGGTTCCCGTGGTCGCTGGCCCAGCCGATGGCGGCGACGGGATTCTGGATCGGTCTCGTGCTGGGACTGACGGTGGCGGCGCTGTTGCTGTCGTGGTCGCTGCACAATCTGTCGAAGCTGCGGGTACGCGAGGCACAGGCCGTGTGAGCGCACCGTCAGGGCGCCCCGGGGCGGCGGCGATCGACATCGTTGCCGTAAAGATGCCATAATCGCAAAATTATGTTTCTTTCGATTATGAAAGCCAGCCCCGCCCTCTACGGCTACCTCTGGTGCGCCGTCGCTTCGCTGTTCAGCGCCACCGCGACCTTCCTGCTCAAGAAATCGTCCGGCTACGCCAGCTTCGCCGAGATCGCCAAGCTCGGCTGGCTGGCCGGCGCCGCCGGCAGCTACGTGCTGGGCTTCTTCTGCTACGGCCAGGCGCTCAGCCGCCTGGAAATGACCCTCGCCTACCCCATCATGACGGCATTCACCATCGTGACGGTGGCGGTGTTCGGCATGCAGTTCCTTGGCGAGGCCGTATCGCCGGCCAAGGCCGCGGGGATGTGCATGCTGTGCATCGCCTGCTGGCTGATGACCAAGTAAGCGATGGCCGAATAACCCGCCCTGCGTCGCGCGCACGGCGCACGCCGCTCGGTCCGCAACTCAGTCCGCAACGCAATCGAGCGTGACGGTGAACGCGCTGCCGGCCCCGGGGCCGTCGCTGCGGGCGCCGACCTGTCCGCCATGCAGCGTGACGATGGTCTTCACCAGCGCCAGGCCGATACCCAGCCCGCCCTGGGCCCGGTCCGGCGAGCGCTCCGCCTGGGTGAACAGGTCGAACACATGGGGCAGCAAGGCCGCATCGATGCCCAGGCCATTGTCGCGCACGCGGATCGACAGCGTCGTCCCCTGGCGCGCGACCGACAGGTCGATGCTGCCGCCGGGCGGCGTGTATTTGGCGGCATTGTTCAACAGATTGACGAGCGCCTGCACCAGGCGGTTGGCGTCGCCGACGATCCTGGCGCCGCCGGCATCGCCGTCGACGGACAACAGGTGCCGGCGGGCCTCGACCAGCGGCCTGGCCTGCTCGACGGCGCCGGCGACGATCGTCATCGGGTCGAGCACCGTGCTGTCGAGCTGGATCAGGCCGCGCGTGACGCGCGACACGTCCAGCAAGTCGTCGACGAGCGAGGTCATGTGCCGCACCTGGCGACCGATGACTTCGCTCGCACGGCGTACCCGTTCCTCGCCAGCGGTGCCGAGCCTGAGCATGTCCGCCGCCGCCGCGATCGGCGCCAGCGGGTTGCGCAGTTCGTGCGCCAGCATCGCCAGGAACTCGTCCTTGCGCCGGTCCTGCTCCTGCAGCGAGCCGTACAGGCGCGCGTTCTCGAAGCCGTTGGCCGCGATCGAGGCCAGTTGCATGAGGATGGCTTCGTCCTCTTCCGTGAACTCGCCGGCGCGCTTGTCCGACGCCTGGATCAGGCCGATATTCCTGCCCTTCCGGTCGATCAGCGGCACGGCGAGCCAGCCGCGCATCGGCGGGTGGCCATGCGCATGCTTGCCGAAGCCCCGCCAGGCGGGATGCGCCTCCAGCTCGGCCTGGGTCAGGCGCAGCGGCTGGTTGGTGCGGCATACCTCTGCATAGATGCCGCTGCCGTCGGTACCCGCATCGTAGCGGCGGAATGCCGCATACTTGTCCGACAGCGACACGGCATTGATCGCCTGGGTCCAATTGTCGTCCGACGTCAGCGACACGACGGCCTGGTGCACGTCGAGGATGTCGCGGACCTCCTCGACTAGCGCCTCGGCGATCTCCTTGCTCGACAAGGCCGTATGCAGGGTGCGCGACGCCTGCGCGACCTTGGCCAGCAGCGCCGCATTGCGCCGCTCGCGGTCCAGCCGCCGGGCCAGGCCGGCCTGCTCCATCACGGTCTCGTGGATATCGGTATTGGCGCCGATCCATTCGCGCACGGCGCCGTCGGCATCGACGATCGGCACGCCCTTGACGGCGACCCAGCGCCAGCTGCCGTCCGGACGGCGGATGCGGTAGCTGGTCTCGAACGTGGCGCGGTCCGCCACGCGGGCCAGCCAGGTGGCGTGGGTCCGTTCGCGGTCTTCCGGGTGCAGGGCATCGATCCAGCCATGGTCCCGGTACTGTTCGAACGTCTGCCCCGTGTAGGCGCGCCAGGACGGCGAATCCTCGAGCACGCGGCCGTCGGCGGCCGTCGTCCACACCATCTTCGACGTCGCCATCACGAGCGAGCGGAAGCGCTCTTCGCGCAGGCGCAGGGCGGCTTCGGCTTCCATGCGTTCGGTGATGTCCTCGTGCATGAGCATCACTTCGAGGATGTTGCCAGCGCCATCCTTGAGCGCATGGGCGCGCGCCGTCACCCAGCGCGCCGGTCCCTGCCCGCCCAGCGCGGCCACGTCGTAGCGCATCGCCGGAATCTCGACGGACTCCCCGGCGCAGGGGCGCTCCAGGTAAGCCGCGATGCCGTTCGCGATGAGCTGGGGATCGCGCAGGACGTTGTAGTGCGCGCTGAAGACGTGGGCCTTCAGCGCCGAGCCTTCATGGATCTGCCACAGCTTTTCCCAGGCCTTGTTGACGCGCAGCGTGCGCCCGTCGGGAGCCAGGATCTGGATGCTGAACGGCGCCTGCTCGAAGAGTTCGCTGAAACGCTTCTCCGGGCCGGCGCTGCTTGCTGGGTTGGCGGGCGGGAACGGGGAATCGGGGGGCATGGGTGCGCAAGTCGACGATGGGGCCGGAATGATGTCACAGTTTCACGGTTCGTGCCCGCGTACTGTCACGTCGCGCGCGTGCCGCGCCGGCGCCTCGTATTTACAGCTTTTCCCGGATGAGTCTGGTATCGTCTCGCCCGTTGCACATAATTAATTTATCACCCGAGACCATCCAATGCGCCTTCTCTTCTGCCTCCTCGCCGCCTTTCTCGCGGCCGCTCCCGCATCCGCGGAGCGCCTGACGCTGGACCGCATCCACGCCGACCCGGCGTTGTCCGGTCCTGGCGTGCGTGCCCTGCGCGTGTCGCCCGACGGCGAGCGCGTGACCTTCCTGCGCGGCCGTCCCGACAACCAGTTCCAGCTGGACCTGTGGGAATACAATATGAAGGACAAGACCACGCACCGCCTGGTCGACTCCAAGAAGCTCGTTCCCAACGAAAACCTGTCGCTGGAAGAGAAGGCGCGCCGCGAGCGCATGCGCACGGCCAGCCTGTCGGGCATCCTGAGCTACAGCTGGTCGCCGGACGGCAAGCAGCTGCTGGTGCCGATCGCGGGCGACCTGTACCTGGTCGACGCGGCGCATCCGGAGGCGGCGCGCAAGGTGGCCTCGGGCAACGTCATCGATCCGAAGATCTCGCCGAAGGGCCGCTACGTCTCCTTCGTGCGCGACCAGAACCTCTACGTGATCGACCTGTCGACGGGCCAGGAACGCCAGCTGACGACGGACGGCAAGGACACCATCCACAACGGCGAGGCCGAGTTCGTCGCGCAGGAAGAGATGGACCAGAAGACCGGCTACTACTGGGCGCCGGACGATTCCGCCATCGCCTACCGCCGCTATGACGAAGCGCCGGTGCCGGTGGCGCGCCGCTTCGAGATCTTTGCCGACCGCACCGAGGTCATCGACCAGCGCTACCCGGCCGCCGGCGACCCGAACGTGATCATCGACCTGATGGTCGTGAACCCGGCCACGGGCGCGCAGAAGAAGGTCGACCTGGGCAGCGAGAAGGACATCTACCTGGTGCGCGCCGACTGGAGCGCGGACAGCAAGACCCTCGTGTACCAGCGCCAGTCGCGCGACCAGAAGCGCCTGGACCTCGTCGCCGTCGACGCCGCCACGCTGGCCCAGCGCCCGCTGCTGACGGAAACCTCGACCACCTGGGTCGCCATCCACGACGACCTGCGCTTCCTGTCGAAGAAGAAGGCATTCATCTGGGCGTCCGAGCGCAGCGGCCGCAACCACCTGTACCTGTATGACCTGAACGGCAAGCTGCTGCATCCGATCTCGAGCGGCGAATGGGGCGTGGACAACGTGCTGGCCGTCGACGAGGACGCGGGCAAGGTCTATATCGCCTCGAACAAGGATGCGCTGACCGACAAGCAGACCTATGCGCTGAACCTGGACGGCAGCAATGCCGCCAAGCCGGTGCGCATCACCAGGACCGACGGCTGGCACGACGACACCTTCGCCAAGAACGGCAAGATCTTCGTCGACACCTTCTCCGATCCGAAGACCCCGGCCCAGGTATCGATCCGCCGCGCCGACGGCAGCATGGTCGAGTGGCTCGAGCGGAACGAAGTCAAGGGCGACCACCCGTTCGCGAAGTACATGCCGGACCTGCTGCCGACCGAGTTCGGCACGATCAAGTCCAAGGACGGCCAGGACATGGTCTACGCGATGATCAAGCCGGCCGACTTCAACCCCGCCAAGCGCTACCCCGTGTTCCTGACCGTCTACGGCGGCCCGCACTCGCAGCAGGTCACGCGCGGCTGGGGCAATATGTTCAAGCAGTACATGGCGCAGCAGGGCTTCGTGGTGTTCACGCTGGACAACCGCGGCTCCTCGCGCCGCGAGCGCAAGTTCACCGACGTCATCTACGGCGAACTGGGCAAGCATGAAGTCGAAGACCAGGTCACGGGCATCGACTGGCTGGCCAAGCAGAGCTTCGTGGACAGCAAGCGCATCGGCGTGTTCGGCTGGAGCTACGGCGGCTTCATGACGCTGCGCCTGCTGGCCGCGGCATCGGACAAGATCGCGGCGGGCGTGTCGGTGGCGCCGGTGACCGACTGGTCGCTGTACGACACCCACTATACGGAACAGTTCATGGGTTCCACGCCGAAGAGCAATCCGCAAGCCTACCAGCAGAGCGGCGTGTTCGCCCACCTGGACGGCCTGAAGTCCAAGCTGCTGCTGGTACACGGCATGGCCGACGACAACGTGCTGTTCACCAACACCACGCGCATGATCGACGCGCTCGTGAACCGCAACGTCCAGTTCGAGCTGATGACCTATCCGGGCGCCAAGCACGGCATTTCCTCGCGTGCCGGCCAGCGCCACGTGTACGGCATGATCGAGGCCTTCATGAAGAAGAACCTGATGCCGGAACAGAAGTGATCGGGTGATGCCAATGAAAAGGCCGCCGGTGTCCGCACCGGCGGCCTTTCTCGTAGGGTGGACGGCTTCGCCGTCCACGCGTTCAACTCGATGCGAACAGTCAGGTCGTTCAAACGGAGGCTGGACGCGTAGGCGGGGAACCCGCCTACCCTACCGTAACGCGGCTTGCCGCGTTACTTGGTCGCGTCGTGGATCTTTTCCTTCAGGTCGCCCAGCTTTTCCTGGGTCTTGCCTTCGACCTGGTTCTTCAGGCCCTTGGCCTGCTGTTCTTCGCTGCCCACCAGCTTGCCAGCCTCTTCCTGGATCTTGCCGCCGATGTCTTGCAGTTTGCCGTTGATCTGGTCCTTGTTCATGGTGTTCTCCTTTGTGTAATGCATGCGCCGTGTGGCGATGTCTGGATGCCATCTTATCCAGCGCCGCGATACTGCTCAGTTAGCGCACGCACACAGTTCACCCGCGCGACCGCGTACAGCCCTGGCTGATAACATTTTTTCACCAAAACAAGGAGAGCGCCACGCCATGCATGACGAGAAATCCACTTATCCGCCCTCGCCGCCCAAGGCCAAGCCGACGCCGTCGCAACGGCGGCTCATGCGCCGCCACGCCCTGATCGACGGCATGGCCGTGCTGTTCCTCGCGCTGGCGGCCGCCGTCGTCATCGCCGCCGATGCGCTGATGCTCCTGTTCGCCTGCATCCTGTTCGCCATCCTGCTGTACAAGCTCAGCGCCATACTGCAGCGCCGCTTCGGCTGGAACCGCAAGCTGGCGCTGGTGGCCGTCGTGCTGGCCCTTGCCGCCATCATCGGCCTGGGCGGGTGGGCGATGGCGCCGCAGATCTCGGAACAGTCCTCGGAACTGGCCAAGCAGATCCCGGCCTCGATCGAGCGCCTGCAGCAGGAAGTGCAGCGCCACCCGCTGCTGAGAAAAATCGCCAGCGAACTGCCCGATCCCAAGCAGATGACGCAGCAGATGAGCCAGATGGTGCCGAACGCGGGCCTGTTCTTCGGCGGCGTGCTGGGGGCGATCGGCAACGTCGTCATCATCGTCTTCGTCGGCATCTATTTCGCGTTCTCGCCCGGCGTCTACAAGAAGGGCTTTGTCCGCCTCGTGCCGCCCGCCAAACGCGAGCGCGCGACGCAGGTGCTGGACACGCTGGGCGACAACCTGGCGCGCTGGCTGGTCGGCAAGACGATCTCGATGGTCATCGTGGGCGTGGCCACGGCGGCCGGGCTGACGATGCTGGGCGTGCCGCTGGGCCTGATCCTGGGCATCATCGCCGGCCTGCTCGACTTCATTCCCTATGTCGGTCCCATCATCGCGGGCGTGCCGGCCGTGCTGATCGCCCTGTCGATGGGGCCGGACATGGCGCTGTACGTGATCCTGCTGTTCCTCGCCGTGCAGACGCTCGAAGGCTATATCCTGCAGCCGCTGGTGGAGGCGCGGGCCGTCGAGATCCCGCCGGCGCTGACCATCGTCATGCAGCTGGTCTTCGGCATGCTGCTGGGCTTCGCCGGCGTGGCGCTGGCGACGCCGCTGACGGCCGTGCTGATGGTGCTGGTGAACATGCTGTACGTGGAAGACATCCTCGGCGACAGACAGAAGGAGGATTCGTAGGGTGGACGGCTCCGCCGTCCACGCGTTCACGCGGCAGCGGCATAGCGATATGCCTGCGCTGGTTGAACGCGTGGTCGGCCCAGCCGACCACCCTACCGGGCCCGGTCCCGCATCATGGAAATAGAAAACGGCCGCACGAAGCGGCCGTTCGATCTACGCGACGCCGGAGCGTCCGTGATGACCAGGGATCAGCGATTGCCCTTGTCGATGGCGTCCTTCAGGTCGCCGACCTTTTCCTGGGTCTTGCCTTCGACCTGCTTGGACAGGCCCTTGGCTTGCTGCTCGCTGCTGCCGACCAGCTTGCCGGCTTCTTCCTGGATCTTGCCGCCGATGTCTTTTGCTTTACCTTTGATTTGATCGTCGTTCATGATGAACTCCTTTCTTTCGTCAGTGAAGTGCTGCTTCCGTGTTGAAGCGGCATGGGTTCATATTAGGACAATGACGACTATCATTCTGTACGCAACTTAACAAACCCGCCACATTTCCTTGTAACAAGGTAGCCACATTGTCTAGGTCTTGCGCCAGACGCTGGCCAGCCAGGGCTGCTGCTCGCGCGGCAATCCCTCGGGGCGGTAGTAGTGGTGCAGCGCCCGGAAGCCGGCTGCGACGAGATGGCTCTCCCAGGCCGGATAGTCGTGGAAGCTGCCCCAGCGCGGGCCGTTCCATCCCTCCTCGTTGTTGCCGCGCGGGTTCGAACTGAACAGCACGCCACCCGGCTTCAGCGCCGCGTGCAGTTCGCCCAGCACCTTCGGCAGCAGGGCGCGCGGCACGTGGAACAGCGAGGCGTTCGCATAGATGCCGTCGAACGTTTCCCTGGGCAGCCGCAGTTCCAGGAAGTTCTGGTGCCAGACCTCGCAATGGCTGTAGTCCCGCGCCATGGCCACGAACCTGGCGCTGCCGTCCAGGCCGATGGCGTGGTGGCCGAGCTCGGCAAAGGTGCGCAGGTCGCGTCCCGGCCCGCAGCCGAAGTCGAGGATGGTGCACGGCGCCGGGGCCTCGATCGCATCGAGCAAGGCATCGATGTTCTGGCTGACGTCGTGGTCGATGGTGCCGAAGAAGAAGCGGCGCGCGACGCGGTCGTAGTGGTGCAGCGTGCGCCGCGCGATGTCGTGGAAGTCCTCGTTCATGTGCGCAAAATGAAAGTGGATGACGGAACCATGCTAGTCCCGTCACCCACCCGTTTGCCGCACGTTACCGCGCGGATATGACGCTCGCCCTTACCAGACGCGCACGCGCTGTTCCGGCGCCAGGTACAGCTTCTGGCCCGGCTGCACGTCGAACGCCTTGTACCAGGCGTCGATATTGCGCACGGTGGCGGCGCGGTACTGCGGCGGCGCGTGGCCGTCGGTCAGGATGCCGCGGCGTTCGGCCGCTTCGCGCGCCTTGTTGCGCCAGCTGTTGGCGAAGCCCGTGAAGAACTGGCGGTCGCCCTCCTCGCCGCCGGCCTTGCCGCCATTGTCCTTGTAGGCATCGTAGGCGGCCGACAGGCCGGCCAGGTCGGCCAGGTTTTCCGACAGCGTCAGCTGGCCGTTGACGGCCAGGTCCGGGAACGGTTTATAGCTGTTGTACTGGGCGACCAGCTTTTGCGAGGCGGCCTGGAAGTGCTCCAGGTCGGCCTTGGTCCACCAGTCGCGCAGGCGGCCCTGGGCATCGAACTGGGCGCCCTGGTCGTCGAAGCTGTGGCTGATCTCGTGGCCGATGATGGCGCCGATCGCGCCATAGTTCGACGCATCGGACGCCTTCGGGTCGAAGAACGGCGGCTGCAGGATGGCGGCCGGGAAGTTGAGCGCGTTCTGCAGCGGCAAGTTGACGGCGTTGACGAGCTGCGGCGGCATCGACCAGGCCTTGCGGTCCGGCTTGCGGTGCAGCTGGGCGATCTCTTCCGCGTAGTGGAATTCCTCGGAGCGCACGGCGTTGCCGAAGGCGTCGCCGGCAACCACCTTCAGACCCTCGTAGGATTTCCATTTGTCCGGGTAGCCCACGCCCACGTACAGGGTCTTGAGCTTCTGCTGGGCCTGGGCGCGGGTTTCCGGCGCCATCCAGTCCAGTTTCTCGATGCGCTTGCCGAAGGCGGCGACGATATTGGCCACCATCGCCTGCAGGCGCGCCTTGTTCTCGGCCGGGAAGTACTTGGCGACGTACAGCTTGCCGACCGCCTCGTCCATCGCCTCGTTGGTGGCGCCCAGCGCGCGCTTCCAGCGCAGCGACTGCTGCGGCGTGCCCGTCAGGGCCTTGCCGTAGAACTCGAAGCGCTGGTCGACGAAGGCCTTGGGCAGCACGCCGGCCATCTGGTTGATGCGATGGAAGGCGAGATAATCCTTCCAGGTGGCCAGGTCGATCTTCTCGACGAGGGCCGCTTCGCCGGTGACGGCGCCAGGGTGCCAGACGATGAACTTGTCCTGGTCCGACAGGCGGGTGGCCTTGAAGAAGGCATCCCAGTCCATGCCCGGGGCCTTGGCCTGGAAGTCCTTGCGGCTCCAGGTGTTGTCGGCCTTGAGCACGTCGGCCGACTCGGCGCGGGTGGCGTGGACGTTGGCGATGTCCACTTCGAGCGCGAACACCTTGGCAGCGCGCGCCTCGGCGTCGGCATCGGCGTAGCCGGCCAGCTTCAGCATGGCGGCGATGTGTTTTTGATACTGGGTGCGCAAGCCCGCCATGCGTTCGCTGGCATCCAGGTAATAGGCGCGGTCGGGCATGCCCAGGCCGCCCTGCAGCAGGTAGGGGCGATTACGGTCGGGCTCGTGGAGGCCGGGCGACACCCACAGGCCGAACAGGTTCTCGGTGGCGAAATCGGTATTGTTGAGCGGGTCGACGTCGGCGCGGAGCGAGGCGCCCAGCGCGCCGGCCAGCGCGGTCTTGTCCTTGATGGCGGCGATCTTGTCCAGCAACGGCTTGAGGGGCGCGGCGCCCTTCTTCTCGATGGCGGCCTCGTCCATGTAGGCGCCGTAGTAGTCCGCGACCTTGCGCGCCTCGCCCTTGGCGCGCTTGTCGGCGCCCGTGTCCTCGATCAGCTTGACGATGCGCTGGTTGGTATTCTCCGCCAGGCTCGCCATTTCGCCCCAGCTGCTGCGGTCGGCCGGGATCTCCGTCCTGGCCAGCCATTCGCCGTTGGCCCAGGCAAAGAAATCGTCGCCCGGGCGCGGCGCGGCCGTGGCAGGCTGGGCGGCCGGCGCGGCGGTGGTGGCTTGCGCCGCCGGCGCGGTCTGCGCCGTCGCCTGCCCGCCGGCGAACGCGGGCGTCGTGGCGAACGTGGCGGAACACAGGCCCAGGACGATGGCGGTCTTGATCGGCGTCCAGCTGGTCTTCATTGGTTTCCTTCGGTGATGAATGGGATCGCGCCATTGTAACGGGGCGCAAGAACGCTTGCCACGCACCAAACCATGCCTGGACAGGTCCCACCATGTGGCCGCCTGCGGATTTGGACCGCCGGTCCGCCGCGAAGTTTCGATTGCATTGCGTGCGCCATCTAAATGCGATGGCAGGCACAATCCGCTTGTCAGAAAAAAATTTCAAAAAATATTTAAAAAAACCCTAAAGTTCTTCGCAGCTCATCCGTAAACAAACGGAGAACCGGCAATCCGGCCGGAGTTTCAGATACTGGAAACAGCCATGACGTCCAACGAAGTCCTCGCAATGTACGAAAATATCGCCGCCCTGACGGGTCGCATGGCGGCTGCCGCCATCGAGGGTGACATGGAAGCGCTGGCGCGCCTGGAAACCCAGTGCGCCATCCAGTCCGCCGCCGCCCGCAACGGCGTGCCCAAGCTGGAAGGCGACCAGCGCAAGCGCAAGATCGACCTGCTCAAGCAGATCATGGCCAACGACCGCGCCGTGCGCGACGTCACCGAACCCTGGATGGGCCAGCTGGACCGCGCCATGAGCGCCGCCCACTGACGCCACCCTCACGCCGGCTCGGCCGGCAGCGACAGCCCCTCCCGATCCGCGATCCGAGGGGCTTTTTCTTGCCTGCACTTCAGTGAGCGGCCGACGCTTCGCTCGCAGCAACCTTGCGCTGGGCGGCCTGGATGCCGTCCATATTCCCCTCGATCCAGTCGGCCAGCTCGCCGACCTTGCGTCCGATCTCCCGGCCGAGCGGCGTCAGGCGGTATTCGACGTGGGGCGGCACCACGGGGTGGGCGATGCGCTGCACGAAACCGTCCTGTTCCAGCCACTGCAGCGTCTGCGCCAGCATCTTCTCGCTGATGCCGCCCACCTTGCGCCGCAGTTCGCTGAAGCGCTGGGTACCGTCCATCAGCGCCACCAGCAGCAGCACGCCCCAGCGGCTGGTGACGTGCTTCAGCACTTCGCGCGACGGACAGTATTCGGAAAACAGGTCGCCGCGGCGGACGCGGTCGGTCAGCGATTCGCTCATTTCTTCCCCTTCGATGATTGATTGAATTATCTCCCAATACTTACCAAAAGGTACGTACTTACCAAAAGTAAGCGCATGTCCTATGATGCATTTTCATCCATTTTGAACAAGGAGTGCGCAATGCTCGTCGTCACCGGAGCTTCCGGCCAACTCGGCCGTCTCGTCATCGCATCGCTGCTGGACCGCGTCCCGGCCGGCGAGATCGTCGCCGCCGTGCGCGACCCGGCCAAGGTCCAGGACCTGGCCGCGCGCGGCGTGCAGGTCCGCCAGGCCGACTACGACCGGCCGGACACGCTGGCCGCCGCCTTCGCCGGCGCGGACAAGGTGCTGCTCGTCTCGGGCAATGCCGTGGGCCAGCGCGTACCCCAGCACCGCGCCGTCATCGATGCCGCCAAGCGTGCGGGCGCCCGGCTGATCGCCTACACGAGCCTGCTGCATGCGGACACGTCGCCGCTGCCGCTCGCGGCCGAGCACAAGGAGACGGAAGCGCTGCTGCGCGCGTCCGGCGTTCCCTTCGTCCTGCTGCGCAACGGCTGGTACACGGAAAACTACCTGGGCGCGATCGAGCCGGCGCTGCAGCATGGCGCCCTGCTGGGCAGCGCCGGCAGCGGACGCATCGCCTCGGCCGCCCGCGCCGACTACGCCGCGGCGGCGGCCGCCGTGCTGGCAGCGCGCGACGACCAGGCCGGCAAGGTGTACGAGCTGGCCGGTGACGACGCCTATACGCTGGAAGACCTGGCGGCCGAGATCGCGCGCCAGTCCGGCCAGCCCCTCGCCTACCGCGACCTGCCGCAGCAGGAGTACAAGGGTGTGCTGCTGCAGATCGGCCTGCCGGAAGGGCTCGCCGAACTGGTGTCCAGTTCCGACGCCGGCGCGGCACAGGGCGGGCTGTTCGACGATGGACGCCAGTTGAGCAAGCTGATCGGTCGGCCGACCACGCCGCTGGCGGCATCGGTGGCCAGGGCATTGGCGTAAGGTCGTCCCGTCGGATAGGCACCGATCCAAGAAAAAACCCGCGCGGCGTGCGGCCTGCGCGGGTTTGCGGGTGGCGGTCGGCAGGGCCGACGGGCCTGAATAGGGAGAGCGAGTGCCAGGCATCCCCTGGCATCGCCTCGTGCCGGTTGCATCCGGCGTCCACCTGCACGCTGTTGGCAGGCGGACCGCTTCCGGAACCAGGCGCTTCCTCAGCGGTCATCCGGTGGTCGCGCCACGCTATCGGTGGTGGCTGCGCCGGATCCTGGTCCGTTACGCGATCATGTAGATCGACGCGAACTAGTATAACGGAAATAAGCCGCTTGTATAGATAATTTCTTTATAAGATTATTCGAGGGTGGGTTCGGCCTCGCGTTCCGGCTGTGCGGGGGGCTCGGCTGCCGCCTGCGCCGGCTTGGTGCGGGCGGTAAAACGCGCCTTCAGCCTGTCGAGCGCGCCCGGCTGTGTCGGCAGGCCGGCATCCCGTCCCTTGTTCCGGCGCCGCAGCAGCGCCACGCCGGCGCCGCCGGCCAGCGCCAGCACGGCGGCCGCGCCGCCGATCCAGCCCCACGGCAACCCGCCCTCGTCCGGCGGCGCTTCCTTGGCCTTGGGCTTGCGCGGCACCAGCGGCTTGATCGCGGAGATCGGCTTGGGCACGGCCGGCTTGCTTTCTTCCTGCGGCGCGGCAGGCGCTTCGGCGTCCTGCTTCTGCTCGTGCTTCTCCTCCTGCTTCTGCTCTTGCTTGTCCTCGTGCTGCTGTTCCTGCTTTCCGGCCGGCTGCGCGGCTTGCGCGGCAGGCTTGTCCGCGTGCGCCGGCTTCTCGCCCTTCGGCGCAGGATGCGCCTCCTCCTTGTTCTCCGCCGCGTCGTGCGCGGGCGCGGCCGCGACGCCCAGCCTGGCCTGCAGCGTCCTGACCTTCTCCTCCAGCTTGCCGAGCTGGGCGCGCAACTCGTCGTTCTTGGCGCCCAGCGCCGCGCACGCCTTCGCTTCGTCGGCCTGGGCCGAACAGGCGGCCGGCCTGGCCTCGGCGTGGCTGGCCGCCGGCAGCTTGAATGCGGGGACGGGGCGCGGCGGCTTCGCGGCGGCGGGCGCTCCCGGCTTGGTCTCGGGCTTGTTCTCGGGCTTGGACTGCGGCTTGACGTCGCGCTTCGGCACCGCTGCCGGTACCGAGGCCGGGGCCGGTGCCGGCGCGGCTGCCATTGGCCGGGCCGCCGTCGGCGGCAGCACGACCGGCGCGGGGACCGGTGCCGGCGCGGGCGGCGGGGCCGGGTTCGGATCCGGCGTCAGCCACAGCGTCACGAGGCGCACCGCGCGCTGGCCCTTGTCGACGAGTTCCACGTACAGGTGCAGGTGGTCGGCATCGACGGGGCGCAGCGTGGTCGCGTGCAGGAACTGGCGGCCGTCGCGGCGCATCACCGACAGGGTCAGGCCGGACAGCGCCGGCGGCACGGCGATGCCGGCGCCGCGGTAGACCTCCGGGCTGGCCAGGCGCACCTGGACCGGGGCGGACGGATCGTCGATCATCGTCAGTTCGACGTCGGCGACGAGCTGCTGGCCGATGTGCGACGCGACCCGGGCGTCGCCCAGCTCGGCGGCGCCGGCGGATGCCAGGACGGCACCGGTGGCGGCGGCGGTCAGGAAGGTGAACATCGAGCGGCGGGGGCGGCGGGCCATGGGCATGCAAAAAGTAGGGGCTTCAGCGTCATTAACGGCTGTTGCGGTACACTCTTTAACGACATTTCTGCCAACTCTGCAAAAACAGGACGCGTCTATGGAAAACAGGATCGAGAAGGACAGCTTTGGACCGATCGAAGTACCGAGCGGTCAACTGTGGGGAGCGCAAACCCAGCGCTCGCTGCACCACTTCCACATCTCCAGCGAGAAGATGGCGCCGGAACTGGTGGCCGCGCTGGCCCAGGTCAAGCGCGCCGCCGCCGCCGTCAACCGCTCGCTGCACAAGCTCCCGCAGGACAAGGCGGACGCCATCATCAAGGCGGCCGACGAGGTGCTGGAAGGCCGCCATCCGGGCGAATTCCCGCTGTCCGTGTGGCAGACCGGCTCGGGCACCCAGAGCAATATGAACATGAACGAGGTGCTGGCCAACCGCGCCTCCGAGATCCTGGGCGGCGAGCGGGGCGAGGCGCGCCTGCTGCACCCGAACGACCATGTGAACATGGGGCAGTCGTCGAACGACATGTTCCCGACGGCGATGCACGTGGCGGCCGCCATCGCCGTGGCCAAGGACGTGCTGCCGGCGCTGGCGCGGCTGCGCGGCACGCTGGAGATCAAGTCGCGCGACTTCGCCGACATCGTCAAGATCGGCCGCACCCACCTGCAGGATGCGACCCCGCTGACGCTGGGCCAGGAATTCTCCGGCTACGTGGCCCAGCTGGAATTCTCCGAGCACGCGATCAAGGCTGCCCTGCCGGGCCTGCTGCTGCTGGCCGCGGGCGGCACCGCCGTCGGCACGGGCCTGAACGCGCATCCGGAATTCGCCAACCGCATCGCCGCCGAGATCTCCTCGCGCACCGGCCTGCAGTTCAAGTCGGCGCCCAACAAGTTCATGGCGCTGGCCGGCCACGATGCCATCGTCGCGGCGCACGGCGCCTTCAAGACGCTGGCCACGGCCCTCATGAAGATCGCCAACGACGTGCGCTGGATGGCGTCCGGCCCGCGCTCGGGCCTGGGCGAGATCACGATTCCCGAAAACGAACCGGGCAGCTCGATCATGCCGGGCAAGGTCAATCCGACCCAGTGCGAGGCGCTGACGATGCTGTGCTGCCAGGTGTTCGGCAACGACGTCGCCATCACCGTCGGCGGCGCCCAGGGCAATTTCGAGCTGAACGTGTTCAAGCCGATGATCGCCCATAACTTCCTGCAGAGCGCGCGCCTGCTGGCCGACGGCATGCGTTCGTTCGACGAGCACTGCGCCAAGGGCATCGAGCCGAACCGCAAGCGCATCGGCGAGCTGATGGAACAGTCGCTGATGCTGGTGACCGCGCTGGCCCCGCATATCGGGTATGATCGCGCCGCGCAGATCGCCAAGACGGCCCAGCACAACGGCCTGACGCTGCGCCAGGCCGCGCTGCAGTCGGGCTTCGTCGACGAAACGCAGTTCGACCAGTGGATCGTACCGATCGAGATGACCCGGCCCGAACAGGCCTGAGGCCAGATCGCCCTACCCCGTCGTCCCCGCGCCGGCGGGGACCCAAGTTCTGCATGCGTTTCGGCGGCAGATGCTGAATTGGGTCCCCGCCTGCGCGGGGACGACGCGTTTTCCGCCTACCTAAATGGGCAGGCTCAACAGTACGCCGCCCGCTAAAAACCAGGGATACAATATGCAAAAGACAACATTTGAACTGACATCGGAGTTCATCGAACTCAACCAGCTGCTCAAGCTCGCGGGCGTGGTGGACAGCGGCGGCGCCGGGAAGCACGTGGTCGCCAGCGGCGCGGTGTCGGTCGACGGCAAGAAGGAACTGCGCAAGACGGCCAAGATCCGCGCCGGCCAGGTCGTGACGCTGGGCGACATCCGGATCGACGTGCGCTGAAGGCTGCGTTGGCGGCTTGCCCGATGCTCCCGGTGGGGGCGCCGGACTAGCCGTCCCCGGCTGGAAATTGCCGGTTTGCGCGCAGACAAACTTGGGCAGACCTCCTTCTTTATATTGAATACGTAACATTCGCCAAAGGTGAAGAAGATGAATACCCCGGACTACAGCCCAACGACGCAGCAGCGACTGATCGGCGACCTGCGTCTCGTCATCGAAAACGCGGAAGAACTGCTCAAGAACACCGATCACTACACCGGCATGGTGTACCAGAACGCCCGCGCCAAGCTGGCCACGGCGCTCAACGCAGCAAACGAGGAACTGGCCCGTTTCGAGGAGGATCAGCTGAACCGCATGATGGAAGCGACGCGCGCCGCAAACGAACTGCACCACGACGACAGCGGCGAAGCGCGCATCCTGCGCGCCTTCTACCACTGAGCACCCGGCCGGCGCCGCGTTCGCGGCGCCGTTCCTCGCCCTACATTTTTCCGTCCACGATCGCCGTCACGCAGCCCGGCGCGAGCCAGCGCCGCAAGGCCGCTCCCACGTCGAATCCCTCGTCCGCCTCGAAGGCCGCGTCCAGCGCCGCGCCGAACGTGCCGCCCCGCAGCAGGCAGCCGAGCGCCGCGTGCTCGGCCGCATCGATGGGGACCACCTCCACCTGCCAGCCGCTGCGCCGCACCAGCGCGTGGCCGGCGCGGTCCAGTACGTCCGGCATGTTCCCCTCCCCGTCCCGGTGCGCCAGCCACACCGCCGGCGTTGCCCAGGGCGAAGCGTGCAGGCGCAGCGCGGGATGCAGCCGTGCGCGGCTGGCCTCGAAGCGGACCGGATCGAGCCCGTCCACGGCCGGCGCCGCATGCGTGTCGGCATCGGGCGCGTACCAGGCCTCGTGCACCAGCCATTCGAGGCGGGCCACGTCCGGTAGATACGGGTAGTCGGCGGCCGGCGCGAACGCTTCCAGGAAGGCCGGCAGCATGGCGCCGAAACGGTTGAGGTCGGGATCCGCGGAAGGATGGGCACGGCCATAAACGCGCGCCAGTCCCGCGAAGAAGTCCTCGCCGACCAATCGGCGCAGCACGGGATAGGCATTGGCCAGCGCGCGCCGCCAGTTGGCCGCCAGGTTGCCGCGGTAGATGCCGAGGCGGCCGGCATCGCCCTTCAGCCAGGGTGCCAGGATGGCATCCCCGCTGCGGTCGAACAGCGCGGCGCCGAAGGCTTGCTGGACGGCAGCGGGGTCGGCGCCCGAAGGGGCCGCCGTCCACGCCGGTGCGCCGTCGCGGGCGGATGCGGGCGCCCCGCCCTCCCGCGCGCCGGCTTCCAGCATGATCGTGCGCGCCGTCTCCGCCTCTTCCAGCAGCACGTCCAGCGGCGGGATGTCGGTATCCCACTCGACCAGGGTCGGCACGGCGCCGAAGCGCGCTAGCGCCGCGCGGTACAGCACCCAGACGGGCGCGGCGACGCGGTCGCCGTGGTGGTCGATCAGCAGCGTTCCCGTGTCGAGGTGGCCGCCCAGGTGCAGTTCGCCCACGCTGCCCAGCGGCAGCGCGGCCAGGGCAGCCAGCGCATCCTCGCCGTGGTTGCGCTGGTTGACGTACAGGTTGTTGACGTCGAGCAGGATGCCGCAGCCCGTGCGGCGCACCAGTTCGGCAAGGAATTCGGCCTCGCCGACGGCGTCCAGCGTGAAACGCAGGTAGGTGGAGACGTTCTCGACGAGGAGGCGGCGCCCCAGCGCGTCCTGCACGCGCGCGACGCGGCCGGCGACGAGGGCCAGCGCCGCCTCGTCGAGCTGCAGCGGCAGCAGGTCGTTGAACTGGCGGTCCCCCGTCGCGCCCCAGCTCAGGTGCTCGGAGACGAGGGCCGGTTCGACCGCCCTGGCCAGGTCGGCCACGCGGCGCAGGTGTTCGTCCGAGAAGCCGGCCGCCGAGCCGAGCCCGAGGCCGACGCCGTGCAGGCTGACGGGATAATCGCGCCGCAGCGAGTCGAGCACGTGCCAGTCGCGGCCCGACCGCGCCAGGACATTCTCGGTATGGACCTCGATGAAGCCGACGCCGGGCCGCCGCTCGAGGAAGGCGCGGTAATGAGGCACGCGCAGGCCGATGCCCACGCCGCTTGCCGCGGGATGGCCGGCCGGCGCCATGGGATTACTTGTCCTGCTTGGGCTGCTGGGCCTTCGGTTCGGTCAGTTTGCCGCCGGCTTTTTCGCAGCTGCCCTTGGGCACCATCTTCCATTCGGCCGGGTCGTTGTCGACGGCGGCCTGGCCCGCGCAGCCGTGCACGGCCGTGCCGCAATCGTTCTGGCCGGCCTTGGCGACGCCATAGCATTTTTCCTGGTCGGCCGCGGCCGTCCCCATCTGGCCCGATGCCGATGCATTGGCGGCGCACACGCCGGCGAGCGCGGCGGCCACCAGGGCTTGACGTTTATTCATGTAGATCTCCATGGAGGCACGCGTCAATATGACGCCAGCCGATTCTATCGAATGCGGGGCGGATATTGAAGGAAAAAAACAATTGTGAAAAGCGGAAAGAAATTCGTACGCCGGCGGGGGGCGGCCTTCGTGCGCCGTGGCAGCCAATATCGAGGACATTGGCCGGGCACGGCAGTGGCAGGGCTCGAGCGGACTACTGTTATATGGCCTGCCCGGCGCGCCGGGTACGTGAGCCGATAACGCGCGGGCCGCCCGCCCGTTGACAGGATTCGTGACGAATTCTTCAGGCGGTCGTATTGACGTGATTACCCAGGTGCGGCGGCAGGTTCTGCTGCGCCGGCGCGGACGCCTGGACGGCTTCCAGCAGCTGGGCGGCGGACGATGCCTGGATGTCCTGTGCTTTCTTGAGCATGGTCATGCCGACTTCCTGGCGCAGGCCGGTATCGGCGAGGCTGGTGGCGAGTTTGGCGATACCCATTGCATCCATGGTGTTCTCCTGTGTGTTCCGCCCGGAATGGGCTATTCGTCATTAACGACAGCGCATCATCCAACTTTAGCTTTTTTTTCCGCCAGGCC
The DNA here is from genome assembly GCF_030412015.1 of Massilia sp. YIM B02763. Classification (GTDB taxonomy): domain Bacteria; phylum Pseudomonadota; class Gammaproteobacteria; order Burkholderiales; family Burkholderiaceae_D; genus Telluria. The sequence continues at coordinate 484,973 of NZ_JASNRD010000002.1, forward strand.
GAGATAGGTCTTCATCCAGTCCAGCACGCCGTCCGGATCGTCGAGGTCGAGCCAGGCGACGTGCGGCGCCAGCGCGTCCGGAGCCGGCGCGCTCGACGCCACGGCGACGATGTGCGGATCGTCCGGGTACACGGGCGGCTTGCCGACCTCGGGACGGTAGACCTCCAGCTTGGGCAGCGGCTCCCATTTGTAGCCTTCGACCAGGGTCAGGTCGGCGGGCGACAGGCGTTGCAGGTGCTCGGCCAGCGGCGGCTCCTCGATGCCGCGCAGCTCGCGCATGATCGCGGTGCGGTACGGCGAGGCGATCATCACCTCGGCCGCGCCGGCCGTGCGCATGCGCGCGCTGTCCTTGTGCGGCGGCTCCAGCACGATGTCGTGGTGGCTGTGCTTGATGACGTTCACGCGCACGCCCTCGCCCGCCAGCCGGCCGACGAGGAATTCGAGCAGCGTCGTCTTGCCGCTGCCGGACCAGCCGATCACGCCCATCACCTTGCCGCCGGCCGCCTCCTGCAGGCGCTCCCGGGTCGATGCGGCCGGCACCACCTTGCCGTCGACGCGATCAGTACGGGACACGGTAGCGGGTTCCACGGTAGTTCATCACGGCCGTCTTCGGCAGCAGCTTTTCCAGCACCAGGCCGGGCGCGACTTCCTCGCCCTCGCGGCGCAGCACCTTGTCGACGATTAGCAGGCGGTCGGCCGGATTGGCCGAATACATATAGCCGCCGAAGGCCACGCGCGGCACCTCGCTGCGCAGCGGCTCGGGCAATTGCTGCAGGAACGGCAGGCTGTCTTCGGGCGCCGATACAGGCGTGGGCGCGGGCGCGGCGGCCCGTGGCGCCGGCTGGGCCACGGCCGGCGGCGGCGCGGGCGGCACCGTGCGCGTCGCGGCCGGCG
>NZ_JASNRD010000020.1 GCF_030412015.1 Massilia sp. YIM B02763
AATTACGCTTTCGCAGCTTGACAGGCAAGACGGTATCTACGCCAGCACGGCCATCACCTCGTCGACACCGATCTTGTCGACCCAGTCTTCGCGCTTCTTGACCGTAATGACGGTGCTGTTGACGCGGTCGATCGGCGTCCACTCGGGATTCTTCTGGCGCATGAGGGCGATCACGGGCACGTGCACGGCATTGGCCAGGTGCATCACGGCCGTTTCGACCGACACGACCAGGTCGCATTCGCGCAGGATCGCGGGCAGTTGGAAGAAATTGTCTTCGGCACTGAACAATTGCGTGCGGGTGAGCCCGGCGCCGGCAAACAGCGCCCGCGCCCGCGCCAGCTCCTCGGGCACGACGTTCACGATGAATCCCGCATCGCGCCAGCCGGGACGCGCCTGCATCGCGCGGACCAGTTCGATCACGCGCTCCAGCGGCCAGCTGCGCTCGATCGACTTGGAAAAAGCGTTCAGGAAGACCAGCTTGCCGTCCGCCCCGCCAGCGCGTCCCATGCCCCAGGCGACGCATTGCTCGCGCGCCCAGTCGGTCCATTGGCGCGGGATCTCCAGCACCGGGAACAGTGCCTCCGGCGCGATCCGCATCCCGAACATCTGGGCGAACCAGCCGGCATAGATCTCGCTGATGTGCCGTTCGGAATTGCTGGACGACGTGTAAGCGAGAATGGCGGCGTCGAGTTTGCGGTAGCACAGATGCTTGGGAAGATCGTAGCGGCGGACTGGCTTCTTCTGGCCGACGATGAAGCCGCGCGGACTGATCTTGCGGGCCATTACGGCATAACGATGGCGCTCGAGCGTGGTCAGCGTGACGACGATCGGATAATCCTCGGCCTGCGCCTCGTGCAGCGAGCGCCGGTACAGCGCCGGACTGTAGGTTTCGTTGTAGACCTTGTCGAAATGGGGGCACTCGGCCAGCCAGTCGTACAAGGCATACTTGCGCAGGTGCTCCCATTCCGACGCCTTGGCGGTGCGGCGCCGCTCGTCGACCCAGAGGTGGACCTTCAGGTGCGGATAGGCCGCGGCGAATGCGCGGAAGCAGGCTTGCAGGTAGGTATAGTCGCCCAGCGCCAGGTGGGCGATGAACAGGATCTTGTCGGCACGTTGCAACAGGCGCGCGTCGACCAGCGGCGCCGGGGCATCGCCGGCACGGCGCGCACCATCGCACGCCGCGTCGTCGAAAGCCGCGTCGTCGAACCCATCGGGCAAGGTGGCGGCGCGCGCGCGGGACGGGCCCTGCCAGGCATCGAAATTCACCGTTTGCTCACTCGAAAAAGTCATGTCCTGTTCCGATTCCAGGTTATCGCGGAAGTTCCCGGAGCGCGCTCATGCTCCCGAAACGGTCATCGTGGCGAGATTGTATGTCGCCGTGCAACATTTTTCGCGCACGTTACGGTAAATCCTTGTAAAAATTTGCAACAAGGATAAACGGTCGACAGCGAAAGCGGCAAGCAATGCACATCGCGCCCGGGGCGCGTGAAACACACGGCGGCGGCACGGCACGGCGATCGATGGAGCCAACGAAAGCATCGCGGCGCGACCGAACCCGGCCGCGCCGCGATGCAGGCAGCGAAGAAAACCCGGTTCAGGCGACGCCGGCCTTCTTCTCCCCGCCCGGGCCCAGGGCGCGCTCGCCCAGGGCCTGTTCGTTGTTCGCCTCGATCGAGGTCGCCGCCTGGTGGTCCGAGCTGGCATCCACCTTGTCCGGCGGCACCTCGATGCGGGTGATGCTCGACTCGATGGCCACCGGGTCGCTGGCGGGGAAGGTCATTTCGACGGCGTCGTCGATCAGGCTTTCCTTCGCCACCGACTCGCGCGGCTCCGATTCGGCCGTGGCCATGGTGCGGATGGCGCGGGCCCACTTGACCAGCTTCAGTTCGGCCAGCTCGCCGATCGTGGAGATGCCGAAGGCTTCGCGCAGTGCATCGGCCTGCTGCGGCGTCACGCCGCGCAGCGCGCTCACCGGCTCATTGACGAGCTCGCGGAAGCATTTATCGTGGTAGTTGTCGTTTACGATGATCTGAATATTCATGTCTGTCCTTTCAAATTGGCGCCTGTCTTCCATTGACACGGTTGAACCAGACACGATTCGAGTATCGCATGGTCGAAATGGCACGTATGTGCGACACCGTACCATGCGCTTGCGCCTTGCAGGCACCGGCCGCACGATTGGTTTCGTGTATTGATGAGGGCGTGGTATCATGACTAATTGCAACAGTTCTTAACAATTCATTTGCAAAACAGCAGCCTCTGCTAATCTAGGGAGATTGCGCATACGTGTATCCGACGCCCTGCTCGAAACGCCGTGTCCGACTTCTCGAAACCGAAGATTCTCGTCGTTAATGACGACGCCGCCAGCCTGCTTGCGCTGACCAGCTTGCTGGAGCAATGGGCTGACGAAAGCAACTACGAGGTGCTGTCGGCACGCTCGGGCCAGGACGCCTTGCGCCAGGTCCTGCGCCACGATTTCGCCGTCATCCTGCTCGACGTGAACATGCCCGGCATGGACGGCTTCGAGACGGCCGAGGCGATCCACCAGCGCCCCCGTTCGGCCGACATCCCGATCATCTTCGTCACCGCCTTCCTGGCCGACGAGATCGACCGCCTCAAGGCCTACCAGCGCGGCGCCGCCGACTTCCTGTTCACCCCCGTGATCCCGCAGGTGCTGCGCGCCAAGGTGCAGGTGTTCGTGACGCTGGCGACCAAGAACGAGCAGCTCAAGCGCCAGGCCGAGAAGCTGTCGCAACATGCCACCGAACTGACCGCGACCAACCAGCGCCTCGTGCGCGAGATGGAAGAGCGCCGCGCGGCCGAACGCAAGAGCAGCGCCAAGGATGAGTTCCTGGCGATGCTGGGCCATGAACTGCGCAATCCGCTGTCGGCGATCAGCAGCGCCGCCTCGCTGCTGGGCATGCCCGGCGCGGCGCCGGAATCGCTGGCGCGCGCCCGCCTCATCATCCAGCGCCAGAGCCAGCACCTGTCGCGCATCGTCGACGACCTGCTCGATCTGTCGCGTGCCATGTCCGGCAAGATCCTGCTGTCGCGCAAGCGCCTGGACCTTGCCGCCCTCGTGTCGAGCTGCCTGGACACCTTCCGCGCCACCGGCCGCATGGCCGGCTACGACATCGAGACGCGCCTGGCGCCGGGCTGGGTCGACGGCGACGCCACCCGCCTGGAGCAGATCGCCTCGAACCTGATCGACAATGCGCTGAAGTACACGCCGGCCGGCGGCAATATCGAGATCACGGTCGCGCTGGAGGCCGACGAGGTGGTGCTGCGCGTGCGCGATTCCGGCGTGGGCATCGCCCCCGACCTGCTGCCGCATGTGTTCGACATCTTCGTGCAGGGCGCGATCTCGATCGACCGTTCGCAGGGCGGACTGGGTATCGGCCTGTCGCTCGTGCGGCGCCTGGTGGAATTGCACGGCGGCAGCGTGAGCGCCAGCAGCGCGGGCACCAGCAACGGCAGCACGTTCGAGATCCGCCTGCCGCGCACGGAGGCGGTGGCCGGCGTGGAAACGCCGGCGCCCGGCGGCGCCGACGAAGCCGGCAAGCCGACGATCCTGCTCATCGAGGACAACGACGACGGCCGCGAGATGATGGCGACCATGCTGTCCTCGTTCGGCTATCCCGTGCTGCAGGCGCGCGACGGGGTCGAAGGCGTGGCCACCGCGCTGGCGCGGCGGCCGGACGTGGCCCTGGTCGACATCGGCCTGCCCGGCATCGACGGCTACGAGGTGGCGCGCCGCCTGCGCCAGGACGCGGCGACGCGCGACATCCACCTGATCGCCCTCACGGGCTACGGCCTGGCCGAGGACCAGCGGCGCGTGCTGGAAGCGGGCTTCGACCTGCACCTGGTGAAACCGGTGGAGCTGAACGCCCTGCTCGAGCGACTGGCCGACGCCGCCGTGGCGCCGGCTGCGGCCAAGGTGGACCAGCCGGCCGCGGCCGGCTGAGGCACGTTACATCGTCGCCAGCAGTTCCTGCTTGCGCTGCGCCATTTCGGCGCCCAGCTCGTTCAGGTCGAGGCCGGACTTGCGCGCTTTCGGGAACATTTCCTTCTCTTCTTCCTCGACGTGGTGGTCGATCTGCTCGCCCAGCACCTTGACCTTGGCGTCGTACAGGTCCTCGTCCGGGTTCATCTCCTGCAGCTGGCGGATCAGGTCCTTCGCCGAGGCGTGCTCGACCACGGCCTCGTCGACCATGTCCTCGCCGTCCTTCAGCGCTTCGCGCACGGCCGGATAGAAGATTTCTTCCTCGATGGCCGTGTGGACGATCAGCGCGGTACAGATCTTCTCGACCAGCTTGGCCTTGGCGACCTTGGCGCGGTCGCCCAGCTGCTCGAACTGCTCGAACATGTCGGACACCTCGCGGTGTTCCTCGGTCAGCATGGCGATCGCGTCCTGGACGCCGGGCATCGTGTCGGCCGACTTGCGGCCGCTTGCGGTTTGCTTCGTAGTCATGGTAATTCCCTTTCAGTGTGGGGCTGATGGAGCCTCCAGCGTCGCGCAAAACAACGTTGCCGACGGTACGGCAACACACAGTCCATTCCTGCGCGCCACCACGGGGCAAGCTGTTGTATCATCCAAGGAAACATAAATTGGTTGCCTTCATGAAAGTTCCAGCATCTGAACAAGCCGCCCCCGGGCAGGACGCGTCCGCGGCCCGCGTCGCGGAACTGACCGAACTCCTGGGCCACCTGACGGCCAGTTGGGACGAGGAGCGCCGTCTGCTTGCGCGCCGCCTGCACGACAGTCTCGGCTCGTCGATGACGGCGCTCACCATGCACCTCGGTCTCCTGTCCCAGCACCTGCAGGAGCAGCCGCAGCGCGATCGCGCCGCGCAGATGAAGCAGTTACTGAACAACGTCATCGAGACCAACCGCAAGATGCAGTTGCAGCTGTGGAACGACAAGCTGGAGTTCCTCGGCCCGAAGGCGGCGATTGCCGAACTGGTGGGCGACTGGGGCCGCGAGCACGGCATCAAGGCACGCGCCAGCCTGCCCGACGAGGATCCGGAGTATTCCCGCCCGCAGGGTGTCGCGCTGCTGCGCTGCGCCGAGGAAGGCTTGCGCAACGTGCTCGCGCATGCCCAGGCGAGCGAGGTCGACGTGATCCTCGACGACGACGGCGACCAAGCGATGCTGACCGTACGCGACAACGGCGCCGGCCCGGGCGCGGACGCCACCTCCTCCAGCGGCCATGGCCTGCGCCTGCTGCGCGAACGGGCACGCCTGCTCGGCGGCACCCTGACACTGGGCGCCGGGCCGGACGGCAAGGGCACGGCGTTGACGCTGGTGCTGCCGAAGCAGGCGGATTAACACCCGGCAAACAAAAAACAACGTCGTTCCCGGCATTGCCGGAAACGACTTCCCGCGCAGGCGGGAACGACGAGGTATTGCTACGTTTTCTACCCGCTCAGTGCAGCTTGACCAGCGGCGTCGTCCTGCGGATCAGGAAGCGCCCGAACGCCATCAAGCCCGTGCGCATCGTGCCCAGCACCGCCTTGTGGTGCAGCAGGTGCAGGCTCAGGTACATGATGCGCGCCATGAACCCTTCCACGAACCAGCTGGCGCCGCGCAGCGAACCCATCAGGCTGCCGACGGTGGTCTGGTGGCCGATCGAGACGAGCGAACCGTAGTCGCGGTACACATAGGGATGCTTCTGCGGCGGGTAGCCCGACGCCATGTTCATGAAGGTCTTGAGCAGGTAGTCGGCCTGCTGGTGCGCGGCCTGGGCGCGCGGCGGGACCGGCTTGCCGTTGCCGTCCATGCACGCGGCGCAATCGCCGAGCGCATACACGTCGGGCACGCCGTTCACGCGCAGGTGGCCGTCGACCTCGAGCTGGCCGCCCTTGGTCGTCGGCAAGCCCAGCGTGCCGAGGAATTCCGGCGCGCGGATGCCCGCGGCCCAGACGCACAGGTCGGCCGGGTAGACATTGCCGTTGCTGTCGGTGACGTGGTCCGTGGCGATCGCGGCGACGCGGCAGTCGGGCACAACCTTGATGGCGCGCTGATCCAGGAGGCGCGTGGCGGCGCCCGAGACGCGCTCCGGCAAGGGCGCCAGGATGCGCGGCGCCCCTTCCAGCAGCGTGATGCGCACGTCGCGCTGCACCTGCAGGCGGTTGAAGCCGTAGGCGGCATAGACGCCCGACGCTTCGCGCAGCTCAGCCGCCAGCTCGACGCCGGTGGCGCCGCCGCCGATGATGACGATGTCCAGGCCGCTGCGGCTGGCGCCGTCCTCGCGGTCCTGCTCGGCCTGGGCCAGCAGGCGCAGCAGGCGCAGGCGGAAGCGCTCGGCATCCTCGGTGGCGTTCAGCGAAATCGTGTGCTCGCGCGCGCCCGGCACGCCGAAGTAATTGGAGGTGCTGCCCACGGCGATCACGAGCGACTTGTAGCCGATTCTCCGTTCCGGGAGCACTTCCTCGCCATCGGCGGCGGCCACCGGCGCCACCGTCAGCTGGTGCGCGCCGGCGTCCAGCGCGGTCATGGCGCCGTAGACGAAGGTGAAGCCGCGGTCGTGGGCCAGCATCTGGTAGGACAGGCCTTCCTGGTGAATGTCCAGGGTACCGGCCGCCACTTCGTGCAGCGAGGGTTTCCAGATGTGGTAGAGGCGGCTGTCGACCAGCATCACCTTGCCGGGTCCCAGCTTCTGCCCCAGCTTGCAGGCCAGCTCCAGCCCACCGGCCCCGCCACCCACGATCACGATTTCACTTTGCAAACTTTTCTCCTTCGATAATGCAAACGCCTGCCGCCGCGACGTGCGGCGACAGGCTGACGAAGGGAGTTTACTACGTAGCGGCCGAAACGGTGGGCTTTGCCCCGTTACCGAATGGAAACAACAACAGGGTCAACGGTCGTGGCCGCGCCCATGGCCGCGGTCGTCGTGGCCGCGGTCGGGACCACGACCGTGGTCCGGTCCGTGGCCGCGATCATGGCCATGGCCGCGATCCCAACCTTCATGGCGGCCACGGTCGTGATGCCAGTGGCCGGGACCGTGGCCGCGGTCCACCACATAGACGGGAGGACGGGGCGGCGGACCGCGGAAATCGGGGCGGCGGCCATGGTGCTCGTGCCAGCGCGGCACATAGGTGTTGCGGTACCACTCGTCGCGCACGAAATACACCGGGCGGCCGCAGGCGCCGTAGCGGCCGCACCAGCGGTGCCAGTGGCGGCGGTGCTCGACCGGCACGCGCAGGTAGACAGGCTCCGCGATGTACCGCGGGCCGCGCGTGACGATCACGGGCTGGGGGCCGTACAGCACGGGACGGCCGGCGAAGTCGCCGAGGTCGATGCGGCCGTAGAAGCCGGGCTGGCCGATGCTGACGCTGACATTGGTCTGGGCCAGCGCGGGGAAGACGGCGGCGCACAGTGCCATACCAAGGACGAAGGTTTTCATGGCGAACTCTCTCTTGTAGGAATGATCCAAGTTTACCGCATGGAATCTTCGCTTTCGGTACGCTGCAACACATCCTTACACAGTCGGGAATCTTGTTACGAGTGATGCAATTGTTGAGTTCCCACGTTCATTATTCGTATCCCAGGGGTAGCGTGCGCAGCCGTTGTAGGAGTCGGCGCTAAGATCGGTGAGATCATGCATTGCAGCATGTGCTCCTGATCAATTTCCCGGAACAAGCGGATGAAACTCGACAGCCATATCGCGCAACGCATCGCCGTGCTGCGGCCCCTGCTCATCTTCGGCATCGTGTTCGTGCACGTGCCGGGCCAGCTCGACCGACCCAGCATGATGGGCTCGACCTGGTTCGACTATGTCTCCGGCTTTTTCCAGCTCGGCCTGTTCCGCGGCACGGTGCCGATGCTGTCGCTGATCGCCGGCTTCCTGCTGTTCCGCGCTGGCCTGGACCTCGTGCCGGCGAAGCTGTACCGCAAGAAGTTCAAGACCATCGCCGTGCCCTTCCTCGTGTTCAACGTGCTGCTGGCGCTGCTGGGGGCCGCCGTCCAGTACCAGACGGGCTTCGTCTACATGCGCAACCTGGTCGGCGTCGAGGCGCGCGACTGGGTCAATGCGCTGTTCGGCATCAAGGCCGTGCCCTTCAACTATCCGTTGTACTTCCTGCGCGACCTGATCGTCCTGATCGCGCTGGCGCCCCTGTTCGGCTGGTTCCTGCGGCGCCGGCCCATCGTGGGGCTGCTGGCCGTGGCCCTCGTGTTCGGCTGCGGCTTCGACGGCTTCCTGCTGCGCCGCGACAGCAGCGCCGTCGTGTTCTACCTCGGCGGCTGGCTGGCGCTGGCGGGCCGCGACCTGCGTGCCGCCGACCGCCATGCGCTGCCGGCCCTCGTCCTGCTGTGCCTGCTGTGCGCCGCGCCGATGCTGTTCCGCATCGACGACAATACCTTCCTCGTCTACACGGCGCCGTTCCTGATCTGGCCGGCCGTGTCGCTGCTGCAGGGCGGTGCCGCCTGGGATTGGGCACTGCGGATGAGCAAGTACAGCTTCTTCGTCTTCGTAGGCCATGCCCCGCTCCTCGAGCTCGTCTACCTGGGCCACCGCGCCCTGCTGCCCGGCCTGCCCTACGAAGCCTTCTGGTTCGCCGGGCCCGTGCTGACCATCGCCGTCCTCGTCGCGCTGTACCGCGTCCTGATGCGGGTGGCCCCGCGCGCCTTCAACGCCGTCATCGGCGCGCGCGGCGAAGGCGACCACCGTCCCGTCCCCGTGGGCGCGGAACAAGCGGCCAAGGCGTAAGCCGCAGGTGGAATGCCGACGCGTTCGCGCAAGGACCGTGCGCTTGCCGTCCTGCTGCGCGCCGCCCGCGCCACGCCTGCGCTAGCATGGTTCCACGGCTCTCGGGAGGACATCCTATGAACAAGCACCGCTTCGCCTGGCCCCTGCTGCTCGGGGCCTGCCTGCTGCTGACGGCGTGCCAGGACAGGCGCGAACCCGTCAAGCCAACCGTGGCGCAGACGCCGGCCGTCCAGCAAACGGCATGATCGGGCCGGCGGCCGGGTTCGCGGCGGCCGAGATGCGCGGCGGCACGGCGCCTGCCGCCGCCGACGCTCGCCTGGCGTCTCGGGACGTTGACGCGGTACACTGTCGCTTTTGCACAGTCCACATCCACCCATGTCGTTTGCCTCGCTCGGCCTGATCGACCAGATCGTCCGCACCCTCGCCTCGCTCGAATACACCCAGCCCACGCCCATCCAGGCCCAGGCGATTCCCGCCGTGCTGGCCGGACGCGACGTCATGGCCGCCGCCCAGACGGGCACCGGCAAGACGGCCGGCTTCGCCCTGCCCCTGCTGCAGCGCCTCGTGCAGGACGGTGCCCAGGTCGGCAGCAATGCCGTGCGCGCGCTCGTGCTGGTGCCCACGCGCGAGCTGGCCGAGCAAGTGCACGAGAGCGTGCGCGCCTATGGCGACGGCCTGCCCCTGCGCACGATGGTCGCCTACGGCGGCGTCAGCATCAATCCGCAGATGATGCGCCTGCGCAAGGGCGTCGACGTGCTGGTGGCCACGCCGGGCCGCCTGCTCGACCTGCAGCGCCAGAACGCGGTGAAATTCAACCAGGTGCAGGCGCTGGTGCTGGACGAGGCCGACCGCATGCTCGACCTGGGTTTCTCGCGCGACATCGACAAGCTGCTGGCGCTGCTCCCCAAGCGCCGCCAGACGCTGCTGTTTTCGGCCACCTTCTCCGACCCGATCCGGGAACTGGCCGCCAGGCTGCTGCACGACCCCGTCGACATCGAGACGGCGCCGCGCAACACCACCGCCAAGGCGATCCGCCAGTGGATCGTCACGACCGATAAAAAGCGCAAGCCGGACCTGTTCCTGCACCTGTTGAAACGCCACGGCTGGAGCCAGGTGCTGGCCTTCGTCAAGACGAGGAAAGGCGTGGACCAGCTGGTCGACCTGCTGGCCGCGCAAGGAATCGGCGCCGACTCGATCCACGGCGACAAGCCGCAGCCGGCGCGCCTGCGCGCGCTGGAGCGCTTCAAGGCGGGCGAGGTGCGCGTGCTGGTGGCCACCGACGTCGCCGCGCGCGGCCTGGACATCGACGAACTGCCCGTCGTCGTCAACGTCGACCTGCCGATCGTCGCCGAGGACTACGTGCACCGCACGGGCCGCACGGGCCGCGCAGGCGCGTCGGGCGAGGCGGTGTCGCTGGTGTGCGCCGACGAGGTGCAGCAACTGGCCGCCATCGAGGCGCTCACGGGCCAGACCCTGCAGCGCAAGGAAGAAGCCGGCTTCGAGGCAGAACACCGGGTGCCGCAGACGAACGCGGGCGGCCAGGTCGTCAAGAAGCCGAAGAAGCCCAAGAAGAACAAGGACGAACGGCGCGCCCAGGCCGATGCCAGGGTGGTGCAGGAAGACGTGCGCTTCCGCCGGACCTGACCCTGCCGCGGCGCGCGGGCCGGCGGCCAGCAAGAATTGCGCGGCTGCCGTAAGATGGCGTCCCGATCACTCATCCTTTGCCGCCATGACCGCTGCTACTACCGCCACCGCCGCCACCCTGCGCCATATCGTGATGTTCTCGTTCAAGGAAGGCACGACGCCCGCGCGCATCGACGCCCTCGTCGCCGGCCTCGGCGCCCTGCGCCAGGCCATCCCCCAGATCGCCGGCTACGAATGGGGCACCAACGTCAGTCCGGAAAACATGAACGACGGCTTCACCCACTGCTTCACGCTGACGTTCGCGTCCGCCGAGGACCGCGACGCCTACCTCGTGCACCCGGCCCACCAGGCCTTCGTCGGCACGCTCGGCGACTGCGTGCAGCGCGCCCTGGTGCTCGATTACTGGGCGCAGTGAAGCCGTCGGGTGGGCGGTGGAGCGCCTGCCCTGCGGCTTCTCCCTATGTAAGTATTTCCATTCGGATAACGTGTCCCTATAATCGAAGTTTTGCCCGCCGCCGGCGGGCAGGCTTCCCGCGGCGCCTTTCCGAATGACCGACCTCCCCGACAGCGAGCGGACCATCCGCTCGTTCCGCACGCGCATCGGCGCCCTCGCCGCCTTCATGTTCCTCTGCTTCGCGCTGCTGGTGGCGCGCTGGATCTGGCTGCAGGTCCTCAAGCACGACCAGTACATGGCCCAGGCCGAGGACAACCGCATCGCCCTGCTACCGGTGGTGCCGACGCGCGGCCTGATCCTGGACCGCAACGGCGTCGTCATGGCCGCCAACGACTCGGCCTATACCCTCGAGATCACCCCGTCGAAGCTGGAGGCGAACCCCGATTCCGTGATCGACGAGCTGGCCAAGCTGGTCGCGATCGACCGCAGGGACCGGCGCCGTTTCATGCACGTGATGGGCGAGTCCCCGCGTTTCGCCAGCATCCCGATCCGCACCCGCCTGAGCGACGAGGAAGTGGCCCGGTTCGCCGCCGAACGCTTCCGTTTTCCCGGCGTGGACGTGCAGGCGCGCCTGCTGCGCCAGTACCCGCTGGGCGAGACGGCATCGCATGTGCTGGGCTACATCGGCCGCATCAACCGCAAGGAGGCGGAAGCGATCGACGCCGGGGGCGACGCGGCCAACTACAACGGCACCGACCACATCGGCAAGGAAGGCCTGGAAAAGAGCTACGAGGACGTGCTGCACGGTCGCACGGGCTACGAGGAAGTCGAGCGCGCGGCGACGGGACGGGCGATCCGCACGCTCGCGCGGCGCGCCCCCACGCCGGGCAGCAACCTGATCCTGTCGATCGACACGGGCCTGCAGAAAGTGGTCGAGGACGCGTTCGGCGACATGCGCGGCGCGCTGGTGGCGATCGAGCCGGCCACGGGCGACGTGCTGGCCTACGTCTCGCGTCCCGGCTTCGACCCCAACCTGTTCGTCGACGGCATCGACGTGCAGAGCTGGAACGCCTTGAATACCTCGGCCGCCAAGCCGCTGCTGAACCGCCCGCTGTCCGGCACCTACCCGCCCGGCTCCACCTTCAAGCCTTTCATGGCGCTCGCGGCCCTGGAGCTGGGCAAGCGCACGCCCGGCCAGACGATCCACGACCCCGGCTTCTTCATGCTGGGCGGACACCGCACCAACGACGACCGTCCCGGCGGCCACGGCGACGTGGACATGTTCAAGTCGATCGTCGTCTCCTGCGACACCTATTATTACCAGCTGGGCACCGAGATGGGCATCGACGCCATCAGCGGCTTCATGAAGCAGTTCGGCTTCGGCCAGCCGACCGGCATCGACCTCGAACACGAAAAGACGGGCGTGCTGCCCTCGCAGGAATGGAAGCGCGAACGCTTCCGCCGCAACCGCGCGGCCGGCCGCTGGGTCGGCGGCGACACGGTCTCCGTGTCGATCGGCCAGGGCTTCAACAACTACACGATGCTGCAGCTGGCGCACGCCGTGGCCACGCTCGCCAACGACGGCGTGATCATGAAGCCGCACCTCGTCAAGATGGTCGAGGACGCGGCCACGCACAAGCGCATCGCCACCGTGCCGCAGGCGTCGGGGCGCGTCCCGCTCAAGCAGGAAAACATCGACGTCGTCAAGCGCGCCATGGTCGGCGTGACATCGGTCCCGGGCGGCACCGGCTACCAGGCCTTCCATACCGCCGCCTACACGGTGGGCGGCAAGACGGGCACGGCCCAGGTCGTGGGCCTGAACGGCGCCAAGTACAACAAGGCGATGACGCCGGAGCACCTGCGCGACAACGGCCTGTTCACCGCGTTCGCCCCGGCCGACAAGCCACGCATCGCGATCGCGGTCGTCGTCGAGAACGGCGGGTCCGGCGGCACGATCGCCGCGCCCATCGTGCGCAAGGCGCTGGATTACTACCTGGGCGGCGCGCATGCCGCCGCGCCGGTAGCTGCTCCCTGAGTGTTACTCCCCGGCCGGCAGCCGGTACACCTTGCCCGCCGTCGCGCCGGACTCTCCCCTGCCGGCGCGCAGGTCGCGGTACACGGCCGCGCGCATGATCATCATCGACACCACGGGCGCCGTCGCCATCACGAAGGCGGCGATGATCGCCTCGTGCACGACGGGGCGCGCCTGGGCCGCCGTGAAGTACACGACCGACGCCAGCAGGATGCTGCCCGTGCCAAGCGTGATCGTGATCGCGGGGCCGTGCATGCGCTGGTAGAAGGTGCGCAGGCGCAGCAGGCCCAGGGCGCCGATGAGCACGATGGTCGCGCCCAGCACGAGCAGCAAGGCGACGACGGCGGCGGCCCAGTCGGGAATCGCGTGCAGCGCGTTCATTCGATGATCTCCCCGCGCATCAGGAACTTGGCCATGGCGACGGTGGAGACGAAGCCGACCAGGGCGATCAGCATCGCGGCCTCGAAATACAGCTGGGTGCCGGAGCGGATGCCCAGCACCAGGGCCAGCACCATCCCCGTCATCCACAGGGTGTCCAGCGCGAGCACGCGGTCGTGCGCGGACGGGCCGCGCAGCAGGCGCACGGTACACAGCAGCATGGCGCCGATCACGCAGGCCAGCGCATAGTCCAGGGCATATTCAAGCAAGGTCGGCACGATCGGCCTCCGTCGTAAAGATGTCGAGCAAGGGTTGTTCGTAGCGTTGCTGGATGGTGTCGATCCAGAACCGCTCGTCCTGCAGGTCGAACACGTGCAGCACGAGCTCGTGGCTGTCCGGCAGGATCTCGACCCACACGGTGCCCGGCGTCAGGTTGATCAGGCACGAAAGCAGGGCCAGGCCGTACGGGTCGCGCAGCGTCAAGGGCACCCGGATGAAGCTGGAATTGACCTTGGCGTAATCGGCGAACAGGATGATGCGGCAGACGTTGAAGCAGGAGCGCAGCACTTCGACCGTGGCCATGGCCAGCAGCCGGACCAGCGCCGCCGGCGCGCGCAGGCGCGGGTAGCCGCGCGGCTGCAGCCGGCGTCCCAGCAGCGGTCCCGCGATGCCCACCAGCGCGCCGAGCAGCAGGTGGCCGGGATCGACGCGCTGGTTCAGCAGCAGCCACAGCGCGCACAGGCCCAGCGAGACGACCGGATACGGCAGCCAGGTGCTCATGCGCCCTCCCCGCCGTTTGCCACGGCGGCGGCGCCCGCCACCGGTGCCGCATGCAGCACGCGTTCGATATAGTCCTGCGGCCGGTGGATGCCGTCGTTGGCCCGTCCCAGGTAGCCGAGGATCGGCCCGGCCTGCACCGTCATGAACACGGACAGGGCCAGCAGGAACAGCACGGGTACCACTTCCGAGCGGTGCAGGCGCGGCGGCACGGCGTTGCCGCCGGCCCAGAACGTGCGCACGCCGAAGCGCAGCATGGAAACCAGCGCGACGAGGCCGGACAGGATCACCAGCGCCATCAGGATCCAGCCGGATGGGCGGATGGCCTGTCCGGGATCGGGGTTGAGCAGTGCGTGGAACATGCCGAACTTGGCGACGAAGCCGGACAGCGGCGGCAGGCCCGCGATCATCAGCGCGCAGGCGGCGAAGGACAGCGCCAGGAAGGCCATCGCGGCCGGCACCCCGCGCCCGACCGGGTCGATCGGCGAATCCTCGACGGCCCACGCCTCCATCGTCACGGCGAGGATGGCGGCGCGCGGCGTGCGGATGCGGTCGATCAGTTCGATCAGCAGCAGGAAGGCGGCGATCGCCAGCGTCGAGCCGACGAGGTAGTACAGGCCGGCCGCCACCAGCGAAGGCTGGCCGTAGCCGATGACGGCCAGCAGCGTGCCGGACGACACCGTCGCGCCGTAGCCGGCCATGCGGCCCGCGCTGTCGGTCGACAGCATGCCGGCGGCGCCGAACACGATGGTGGCCATGCCGCCGGCCAGCAGCGCGTCGTAGCCGAAACCGGCTGCCGCGCCGGCGCCCGCCGGGAACAGCAGGAGCCACAGGCGCAGGATCGCGTAGGCACCGACCTTGGTCATCAGCACCAGCATGGCGGCGGCCGGCGGCGCGGCCGCCGCGTAGGTCGTGGGCAGCCAGAAGCCCAGCGGCCACATGGCGCTCTTGATCAGGAAGGCCAGCGCCAGCACGGCCGCGCCGATCTGCAGCAGGCCGGCGTCCGCGGCCGGCATGGCGGCCATGCGCGCGGCCAGGTCGGCCATGTTCAAGGTGCCCGCCGTCGCATAGATCAACGCGGTCCCGAGCAGGAACAGCGAGGACGCGGCCAGGTTCACGGCCACGTACTGCATGCTGGCGCGCAGGCGCTCGGCGTTGTAGCCGTGCAGCACCAGGCCGTAGGACGCGGCCAGCATCACCTCGAAGAAGACGAACAGGTTGAACAGGTCGTGGGTGAGGAAGGCGCCGTCGATGCCCATGACGAGGAACTGGAACAGCGTGTGGAAATGCACGCCGATGCGGCCCCAGCGCAGCTTGGCGAAGTGCAGCGAGGCCAGCGCCAGCAGCGCCGTCAGCAGCAGCATGAGGGCGGCCAGGCGGTCGGCCACGAGGGCGATCCCGAACGGCGCCGCCCAGTTGGCGGCCAGGTAGACGCCGATGCCGTCGGCCCAGTAGCCGCCGTCCGTCATCGCGACGAGGACGAGGCTGGTCGCCAGCAGGCCCAGCACCGACGCGTAACTCAGCGCGAACTTCAGCCGGTGCCAGCCCTGGGTCAGCGGCGCCAGCGCCGCCCCGCACAGCAGCGGCAGCAGGATCGGCACGAGCAGGATGTGCTGGATCCAGGGCTGCGTCATGCTTCCGGCTCCCTGCCGTCGACGTGGTCCGTGCCCGTGAGGCCGCGCGCGGCGATCATCACCACCAGGTACAAGGCCGTGGTGGCGAAGCCGATCACGATGGCGGTCAGCACCAGCGCCTGCGGCAGCGGATCGGCCAGCAGCTTGGGATCGGGCACGCTGCCGGCCGGCGTGAGCGGCGCGCGGTCGACCCACAGCCGGCCCATAATGAAGATGAACAGGTTCACGGCGTACGACATCAGCATCAGCCCGATCAGCACCTGGAAGCTGCGCGGGCGCAGCACCAGCCAGATGCCGGAGCCGAACACGATGCCGATGGCCAGCGCGATCACGATTTCCATCACTTGATCTCCTTGGATGGCGGCAGCGCTTCCGGCACCACGGCGCGCGCGGGCATGGGCATGCGGTGGCTGCGCAGCGACTGGTGCGCGAGCGCCACCAGGATCAGCATGGTGGCGCCGACGACGACGAGGAACACGCCGACGTCGAAGAAGAAGGCGCTCGGCACGTGCAGCTCGCCCAGCACGGGCAGCGACAGGTGCGCCGTGTGGCTGGTCAGGAACGGGTAGCCCAGCAGCCAGGCGCCCGCGCCCGTCAGCACGGCCGTGGCCAGGCCGCCGGCGATCCAGCGGTGCGGACGCAGGCGCAGGTGCGCCTCGACCCAGTCGGTGCCGGCCACCATGTATTGCGCGATCAGCGCGGTGGAAAAGATCAGGCCCGCGACAAAGCCGCCGCCCGGCAGGTTGTGGCCGCGCATGAAGAAGTACAGCGCGATGACGCCCATCACGGGCAGCAGGAAACGCACGTACACCGCCTGCACCATCAGGTAGCCGCCGGCGGCCTGCTCGCCCGGCGGCTGGGCCACGGCGGGATCCACGTCGTTGGCCTGCTGGACCGGAATGGCGACGCTCTCGGGCGCGGGACGGAAGCGGCGCAGCAGCGCATAGACCGTGAGCGCGACGGCGCCCAGCACCGTGATCTCGCCCATCGTGTCGAAGCCGCGGAAATCGACCAGCAGCACGTTCACCACGTTGGCGCCGCCCCCCTCCGATAGCGCGCGCAGCACGTAGAAGTCGCTGATGGGGGCGCCCGGCGCGCGCGCCAGCACGACCCAGCTGACCGCCGCCAGCCCTAGCCCACCGGCCAGCGCGATCGTCGCGTCGCGGCCGCGCCGCCACCAGGTGCGGGGCGGCGCGTGCGGCAGCAGTTCGGCAGGACGCTTGCGCGGCGGCAGCCAGCGCAGGCCCAGCAGGATCAGCACCGTGGTCACCGTCTCCACCATCAGCTGCGTGAGCGCCAGGTCGGGCGCCGACAGCCACAGGAAGGTGATGCTGACGACGATGCCGGTGCCGCCCACCATCACCAGCGCCGCCATGCGGTGGTACTTGGCCTTCCAGGCGGCGGCCACGGCGCAGGTGGCGCCGATCGCCCACAGCAGGGCGAACGCGGGGTCGAAGCCATCCAGGTCCGGCATGGCCAGCGCCGGCAACGGGTCGGCCAGCAGCAGCGGCACCGCCACCAGCAGCACGGCGATGGCGAGGAATTGCGGCTGCAGGCGGCGCGTGGCAGCATGGCGCATCAGCCGCTCGGCCGCCAGGCCCAGCGCCGACATCACGTTCTCGTAGGCTTGCGCCCCCTTGATGCGGTGCAGGACGGGAACGTCGCTCCGTTCGCGCAGGTTGGCGCGGCGCCGCAGCCAGATGTAGAACAGGCAGCCGCCGCCCAGCGCCACGAAGCTCATCGCCAGCGGCAGGTTGAAGCCGTGCCAGATCGCCAGGTCGTATTCCGGCATGCGGCTGCCCAGCACGGCGCGCGCCGCCACGGCCAGCACGGCGCCCACGGCCAGGTGCGGCACCACGCCGACGGCGACGCACACGACGACGAGGAATTCCACGGGAAAGCGCATCCAGTGCGGCGGCTCGTTCGGCGGGTCTTCGAGGTCGCATTTCAGCGGCCCGAAGAACACGCTGATGAAGCGCAGCGAATAGGCGACGCTGAAGATGCCCATCAGCGTGGCCGCCACCGCCATCGACCAGTCCTCGTCGCCGCCGACCAGCGCGGCCTCGGAAAAGAACATCTCCTTCGACAGGAAGCCGTTCAGCAGCGGCACCCCGGCCATGGCGGCGCTGGCGACGATCGCCAGCGCCGCCGTGATCGGCATCGCCCGGCGCAGGCCGCGCAGCACGCGCATGTCGCGCGAACTGGTCTCGTGGTCGATGATGCCGACGGCCATGAACAGCGAGGCCTTGAACACGGCGTGGTTCATCGTATGGAAGATCGCCGCCACGACGGACAGCGGATTGCCGATCCCCAGCAGCACGACGATCAGGCCCAGGTGGCTGATGGTCGAGTAGGCGAGCAGGCCCTTCATGTCGTTCTGGAAGATCGCGTAGAAGGACCCGAGCAGCAGCGTGCACACGCCGGCGCCGCCCACGATCCACGTCCATTCGTGGGTGCCGGACAGCGCCGGCGACAGGCGCATCAGCAGGAACACGCCGGCCTTCACCATCGTGGCCGAGTGCAGGTAGGCCGAGACGGGCGTGGGCGCCGCCATCGCGTGCGGCAGCCAGAAGTGGAAGGGGAATTGCGCGCTCTTGGTCAGCGCGCCCAGCGCCACCAGCACCAGGGCAGGCAGGTACAGCGGGTGCGCGCGGATCGCGTCGCCGGCCGCCAGCACCTCGTCGAGTTCGTAGCTGCCAGCGATGTGGCCCAGGATCAGCACGCCGGCCAGCAGGCACAGGCCACCGCTGGTCGTCACGGTGAACGCCATGCGCGCGCCGCGGCGGGCGTCGTTGCGCTCCGTCCAGTAGCCGATCAGCAGGAAGGACGCAAGGCTGGTCAGTTCCCAGAACATCACCATCTGGATCAGGTTGCCGGACAGGACCACGCCCAGCATCGCGCCCATGAAGGCCAGCATGTAGGCGAAGAAGCGCGCCACGGGGTCGCGCCGCGACATGTAGTAGCGCGCATAGATCATCACCAGCACGCCGATGCCCAGCACCATGATCGTGAACAGCCAGGCCAGGCCGTCCATGCGCCAGACCAGGTCGAGGCCGTATTGCGGCAGCCAGGTGAAGCGCGTGTCGAGCACCTCTCCCCCTTCGATGCGGCGGAACTGGGCAATGGCGACGACGAGGCCGGCGAGCGCGGTTGCTGTCGCAACCAGCGCGGGCCGCGTGCGCGAGCCGGGCGGACAGCTGGCCGCGACGAAGGCGCCGATGAACGGGATGAGGATGAGCAGGGGCAGCGGCTCGGTCGGCAGCATCGGGCCTACCTCCTGCAGCCGCGCAACGAGCGCCCGGTAAATGACATGTAAAAATCCGGCATGGGGCCACTCTAGCGGTTTTGTGGCAAAAATGACCACGCGTTACTTTCCGGCTTCAATTGTTCAATATCGGCAACTTCACGCCGGTGTCACGCCGAGGTCATATTCGGTGCTTATCGTGTTGCCACTTCATAAAAACGAGGATCACCGATGACCCGCTCCAAGCGCCCCCGCCTTCTTGCGGCCAGGCTGCTGTGCCTATCCGGCGCGCTGCTCGCCGGCTGCAGCACCACCAACGACGAAGCAAGCCGCGACCAGCACGTCAAGTATGCCTGGGTGGTACTGGGCGACGGCGGCAAGCCGATCGCGCGCGTCGCCACCGATTACCCCAGCTGCCCCTACGTCACCGTGGACGGCAACTCGACCCGCATGACCGTGCGCGCCGCGGCCGGTACCGCGGCCCTGCGCACGACGGCCAGCAGCCCGGCCGATTCGAAGCCGTCGGCATTCCCCCTGACGACGTGCGAAGCGGCATTGCCGTCCGGCGCCAAGGTCGCCCAGGTCGGCGACAAGCTCCTGCCCCTGCCGAAGGCCGACCCGCAGCGGATCCTGATTCTGGCCGATACCGGCTGCCGCCTGAAGAAGGCGGATAACGCCTTCCAGAGCTGCAACGACGCCGAGGCCTGGCCGCTGGCGCAGATCGCCGCCACCGCGGCGGCCATGAAGCCGGATCTCGTGCTGCACATCGGCGACTACCACTACCGCGAGAACGCCTGCCCGTCCGACATCGGCGGCTGCAAGGACAGTCCGTGGGGCTATGGCTGGGATACCTGGGAAGCGGACCTGTTCAAGCCGGCCGCGCCGCTGCTCGCGGCCGCGCCGTGGGTCGTCGTGCGCGGCAACCACGAGGAATGCGCCCGCGCGGGCCAGGGCTGGTTCCGCCTCCTCGACACGCAGGCCTACAGCGCCGCGCGCAGCTGCGACGACCCCGCTAACGATGCCGGCGCCAACTACACGACGCCCTACGCCGTTCCCGTCGGCGGCGACACCCAGTTCATCGTGTTCGACTCGGCGCGCACCGGCAAGGCGGCACTGTCCGCGACGGACCCGCAATTCATCGCCTACCAGAAGGACTTCGGCACCGCGGCCAAGCTGGCCGCGAAAGCCAAGACGACGAGCCTGTTCGTCAACCACCACCCGATCCTGGGCTTCGCGCCGATCGCGGGCGGCCCGCCCGCCGGCGGCAATGCCGCGCTGCTGTCGGTGGCCGCACAGGTCAACCCGGCCGCCTACTATCCGCCCGGCGTGTCGCTGGCGCTGCACGGCCACGTGCACGACTTCCAGGCCATCAATTTCAGCTCGAACCACCCCGCCACCTTCGTCAGCGGGAACGGCGGCGACAACCTCGACGTCGCCCTGCCCGATCCGTTCCCCGCCAACCTGGGTCCGGCGCCCGGCGTCTCCGTCGAGCGCATCACGCACAGCGTGACGTTCGGCTTCATGACGATGGAGCGCAGCGGCACCAGCTGGACCTTCAAGGCGTACACCAAGGCCGGCAAGCTGATGGCGACCTGCGCGCAGTCGCTCAACAAGATCCGCTGCGACAAGGCGGGCTTCCTTGCTGGCTAGGTTCACAGGCGCCGCCGGCGCTGCGCTTCTCGCGGCCTGCGCCGCCGCGTCGGCTGGGACTGCGGCGTCGCCCGTCGAGGTCGCGCGCATCGGCGCCACGCCGCAGCGTGCCTCCATGCCCGAGGTCGCGGGGCCGTTCACGCCGGCCCCGGCGCGTGTCGCACTGGGCCGCCAGGTGTTCTTCGACCCGCGCCTGTCCGAGCCCGCGGGTACCAGCTGCGCCAGCTGCCACGATCCGCGCCAGGCCTTTTCCGGCAACCACGGCTCGCGCCTCGGCGTGGCGCTGGGCAGCCGGCCCGGCCTGGTCGGCATCCGCAACACGCCGTCCGCGCTGTACGTGGCCTACATCCCGCGCCTGTTCTTCTACCAGGACGACGATGCCCTGGCGCCGATCCCGTTCGGCGGCCTGTTCGCGGATGGACGCGTGGACACGGTCGCGGAACTGGCGCGCCATCCCCTGCTCGACCCGCGCGAGATGCACAACGCCAGCGCCGCCCAGGTGCGCCGCAAGCTGGCCGCGGCGCCCTATGCCGACGCCTTCCGGCGCGAGTTCGGCGCGCGCGTGTTCGACACCGATGGCGCCGCCTTCGCGGCGCTGGGCAGCGCACTGGAAAGTTTTTTCCAGAGTCCCGAGATGGCGCCCTTCTCGTCGCGCTACGACGACTGGGTGCGGGGCAAGGAGACATTGACGGCGCAGGAACTGCGCGGCCTGAAGTTGTTCAAGGACCCGGACAAGGGCAATTGCGCGAGCTGCCACAAGTTCAACGAGACCTCGTCCAATCCGGCCCGCTCGCTGTTCACCGATTTCGGCTTCGACGCCGCCGGCCTGCCGCGCAACCGCGCGATTCCGGCCAACGCGGACCCGAACTATTTCGACACGGGGCTATGCAAGGTCGCCGCCGCCAAGGGCTGGCCGGACAGCGGCCAGTACTGCGGCTACTTCCGCACGCCGAGCCTGCGCAACGTCGCGGTGCGCGAACGCCTGATGCACAACGGGATCTTCGACGACTTGCGCGACGCCGTCGCGTTCTATGCAACGCGGTCGGTCACGCCGGAGCGCTGGTACAAGGGAGGACAATCATTCGACGACGTGCCCAGACGCCATCGCGGCAACGTCAACGTTGCCACGCTGCCCTACAACCGGGTGAAGGGAATGCGGCCGGCCCTCGACGACGCCGAGATCGACGCCATCGTGGCCTTCCTGCGCACGCTCACGGATGCGCCGTGGGCGCCTTCAGCCGGACAGCAAGCGGTCCGCGCAGCCCGTTGATCGGAGCCGCGTGACCGCGCCATCGTGGATCAGTGGAAGAACAGGTAGAACAGCACCAGGACGAAAGCGGGAACGCCCAGCAGCCATGCGATGAAATACTTGCCCATGATTCTCTCCTTTGCATATGCTTGGTTGACGGTTCCAGCATGCCGCAGCCGCGGGGCCGCTTCCGTTCGCCAATGCACAAACGATGCAAGAAAGATCACGGTTCACCGGAGCGGCAGCCAGAACTTGCGCACGCCCTCTTCCTCGTCCACCGGCCCCACCGTGAAGCCCAGCTTCTTCACGAGACCGATCACGGGCGCGTTCTGCGGCAGCGCCTCGCCGACGATCTCGCGCGTGCCGCGCGCGCGGCAATAGGCGATCAGCTTGTTCATCAACAGGATGCCCAGCCCCTTGCCCTTCAGGTCGGAGCGCACGGTGACGGCGAATTCCGCGCTCATATTGTCCGGGTCCGCGACCACGCGGCCCACGCCCAGCGTCTCCGGCGTGCCGTCGGCCGTGGGGCGGGTGGCGATGAAGGCCATCTCGCGGTCGTAGTCGATCTGCGTGAACCTTGCCAGCTGCGCCGGCTGCAGCTCGCGCACGCGCACGAACATGCGGTAGCGCACGTCGTCCGGCGTGAGCGCGTTGAAGAAGGCGACGTGGGCCGGGCCGTCTTCCGGCCGGATCGGCCGCAGCAGCAGCTCGCCGCCCTGCCAGGGGATCGTTTCCTCCAGCTCGGCCGGATAGGGTCGGATCGCCAGCCGGTCCAGCGTGCTGCCCGAGCGGTCGGCCATGGCGATGCGCATGCGCGCGTCCAGCACCACGGCCCCGCCGCTGTGCGCGAGCAGCGGATTGATGTCCAGCTCGACGATCTCGGGAATCTCCGCCACCAGGCGCGCCACCTGCACCAGCACGGCGAGCACGGCGTCCATGTCGGCGGCGGGGTGGTTGCGGTAGCCCTTCAACTGGCGCGCGATGCGGGTGCGCCGCACCAGGTCGCGCGCCAGCACCATGTTCAGCGGCGGCAGCGCCACCGCATAGTCGGCCACCACCTCGACCGCCAGGCCGCCCTGGCCGAACAGGATCACGGGACCGAACACGGGATCGGTGGCGGCGCCCGCGATCAGTTCGTGGGCCTGCGGGTTACGCGCCATCGCCTGCACGATGAAGCCGTCCAGGCGCGCGTCCGGGCGCAGCTCGGCCAGGCGGCGGCGCATGCGCTCGGCCGCGGCGCGCACGGCTTCCGGCGTATCGAGGTCGAGGGTGACGCCGCCCACGTCGCTCTTCTGCGCCACGTCCGGCGACAGGATCTTGACGGCGACGGGAAAGCCGATGTCGGCGGCGGCAAGGACCGCGTCCTCCGGCGTGGCGGCGGAGCGCGTCGGCACCACGGGAATGCCGTAGGCGGACAGGATCTCCTTGGTGTCCGGATCGGCCAGCAGGTAGCGGCCCTTGTCCAGCGCCGCGCGCACGAGGCGGCGCGCCCGCTCGCGGTCCGGCTCGTCGCCGCCGAAGGAGCCCGGGACTTCCATCAGCAATTGCTGGTTGTGGCGGTAATGGACGATCTGCAGGAAGCCGTTGACGGCATCCTCGGGCGTGCGGTACGACGGCATGCCGGCCTCCGCGGCGATGAGGCGCGCGCTGCTCACGGACTGCCCGCCCAGCCAGCAGGCGAGCACGTTGCGCGACGATGCCTGCGCGAGCGGCGCCACGGCGCGCGCCACGTCGGCAGGATCGACGACGGCGTTGGGCGCGTGGATCACCAGCACGGCGTCCACGCGCGGGTCGCGCAGCAGCAGCTCGACCACCTCGCGGTAGCGTTCCGGCGGGGCGTCGCCGCGCAGGTTCAGCGGGCCGCTGCCGCGCCACTCGGGCACCACATCGCGCAGGCGCGCCACCGTGGCCTCGTCCAGCTCGGCGGCCTGGCCGCCGCCCGCCTGCAAGGCGTCCGCGGCGAGGACCACCGGCCCGGCGCCGTTGCACAGGATCGCCAGGCGTTCGCCGTACAAGGGCTTGGCGCGCGCCAGCGTCTCGACGGCGGCGAACAGCTGCTCGGTGGTGGTCACGCGCAGCATGCCGGCGCGGCGGATCGCGGCGTCGTAGACGTCGTCCGGCGCCGCCAGCACGCCGGACAGGCAGGCGCCCACCGCCGCCCCTTCCAGAGAACGGCCGGCCTTGAGCACGACGGTCGGCTTGCTGCGCGCCGCCGCGCGCGCCGCCGACAGGAACTTGCGGGCATAGCGCACGCTCTCCACGTGCAGCAGGATCGCGGCCGTGCCGGGATCGCTGGCCAGGTAGTCGAGCACGTCGCCGAAGTCGACGTCGCCCGACTCGCCCAGGGACACGAAGCTGGAAAAGCCGATGCCGCGCATGCGTGCCCAGTCGAGCACCCCCGTCATCATGGCGCCCGACTCGGACACGAAGGCGATCCGGCCCGAGGCGGCGCCGCCTGCGGCGATGCTGGCGTTCAGGCCGATCGACGGCGCCAGCAGGCCGGAACTGTTGGGCCCCAGGATGCGCAGCAAATAGGGATGGGCGGCGTCCAGCGTGGCCTGCTTCAGGCTGCGGCCGCGCACGTCGCGCGCCGTCGACAGTCCGGCGCTCATCACGATGGCCGCGCGCGTCCCCATCGCGCCCAGCGTGCGCACGATGCCGGGTATCGTCGGGGGCGGCGTGCAGATGACGGCCAGTTCCGGCGCCGCCGGCAGGTCGGCGACGTCGCTCCAGACTTGCAGGCCGTCGAGTTCGTCGTACTTCGGATTGACCGGATACAGCTGTCCCTTGAAGCCGCTTTCGCGCAAATTGTGCAGCAGCGTGGCGCCCACGCTGCCGGGACGCTGCGAGGCGCCTACCAGCGCCACGGACTTGGGGGCGAACAGTTGTCGAAGGTTACGTACGCTCATGCGGGTCTCCGGCATGGCCCCCGTCCCGCGTCCACCCGTGCAGGGGTCGTGGACGCTTTTGGCTACACTTGAGCCGACGGACAACGAGGACGATGGCATTCATGAGCGACAGCATAGCGCAAGCGGGAACACAAACGAAGACGGAACCGGAACGCAAGGCGTCGAAGGACGGGGACGGCGGCGGCTCGCGCAAGGTCATCTATGCGGCCATCGTCGCCAACCTCGGCATCGCCGTCGCCAAGTTCATCGTCGCCGCCATCACGGGCAGCGCGGCGATGCTGGCCGAGGGCATCCACTCGGCGGTCGACACGGGCAACGAGCTGCTGCTGCTGATCGGCGAGAAGGTGAGCGCCAGGCCGCCCGACAAGCGCCACCCGTTCGGCTACGGCAAGGCCATGTACTTCTGGGCGCTGATCGTCGCCATGTCCGTGTTCGCGCTGGGCGGCGGCCTGTCGATCCACCATGGCATCGTCTCCCTGCGCGAGCCCGAGCCGCTCGAGGATCCGCTGTGGAACTACGTCGTGCTGCTGGTCTCGGCCGCGTTCGAAGGCTATAGCTGGAACGTCTCGCGCAAGGAATTGAACAAGGTGAGGAAGCCCGGCGCCTCGCTGTGGCAAACGGTCCGGGCCAGCAAGGATGCGGCCGTGTTCAGCGTGTTCATCGAGGATTCGGCGGCGCTCGCCGGCCTCGTCATCGCCGGCGCCGGCATTTTCCTCGGCCACCTGCTCGACAACCCCTACATCGACCCGGCCGCTTCGATCCTGATCGGCCTGCTGCTGGTGGGCGCCGCGTTCACGCTGGCGCGCGAGACGGGAGGCCTGCTGGTGGGCGAGACCATCGGCGTGGAAGCCACGCAGCGCCTGCGCCGCATCTTCGAGGACGACCCCGCCGTCCTCGCCGTGGGCAAGCTGCTCAGCATGCAGCTGGGGCCGGACGAGGCCTTGCTGACGGCATCGGTCACGTTCAAGCGCGGCATGCGCATCGACGAGGTCGAACAGGCGATCGCGCGGCTCGAACGCACGGTGGCGCAAGCGTATCCGTCGATCCAGCGGATCTACTTCGAATCGGGGGCGCTGCGCTCGGCGATGGGCGAGCGGCCCGCGCCGGACGCCCAATGAATTCTTCTACAATTGTATATACAATCAAAATTCTCTTCGCTTTCCCCTCCCTTGTAACATGATGACCATCATCATGACTGAGTATTACAACAGTTCGCCATTAAATGGTAGAGTGATCGTTCAGTAAAGAAAGATTGGCAAGCATGGCCAATCTGGCGCTGCCCATGCCCTGCAGCGCCACGCCCTTGACCGAGCGCACCCGCCGATGCCGAACAAACGCCCTGACGCAACGCCCCTGCTCCGCCGATCCGTCCGCCTCGTGCTGGGCAGCCTGCTGGCCCTTTCCGCGATGACCGCACACGCTCTCGACCCGCGCGTGAGGCTCGCCGATTACAACCACACGAGCTGGACTGCCAAGTCCGGGGCGCCGTCGAACATCACGACGATGGCGCAGACGACGGACGGATGGCTGTGGCTGGGCACGACTTCCGGACTGTACCGCTTCGACGGCGTGCGGTTCTCCAGGTACGGCGGCGCGGGCATCGACCTGCCTGGCGGCGGCGTCTCGACGCTGTACGCCACGGCGCACGGCGACCTGCTCGTTGGCTACCTGATGGGCGGGATCGTGCAGCTGCGCGGCGCAACCGTCACGCGCCTGGCCAGTGCCGCCGATGTGCCGGCCAGCTACCAGCTGGCCGTCGACACGGACGGCAGCATCTGGGCTGCCACCGTCAAGGGCATGCTGCGCTACCACGGCGGACGCTGGACCGCCTACGGTCCGGAACAGGGCTTCCCCGGCCCCGTCGCCGATGCCGTCACCCTGGACCGGTACGGCCGGCTGTGGGCCAGCAGCAAGGACACGGGGCTGTACCTGCTGGACCGCGAACACGGACGCTTCGTCGCGACCGGCATGCCGGACAGCGGCAATCCCGTTGTGCCGGCACCGGATGGCGTCATGTGGCTGATCCGGGATGGACGGTGGCAGGCGCTGCCAGCGCCCGGTCCGACGGCGACCCTGGCGGCGGGGACGATGCGCGCGCCGACCAGCGCCTCCGGCGGGATCGTGGACCGCGACGGCAATCGGTGGACCCTGATGTGTCCGACTGGATTGTGCCGCACCACGCCCGACCGCCTGCGGGCACGTGCGCCGTTCGACGCCGCCGCGCTCGCCACGGACCGCCTGGACCGCGCATGGGAGCTCAGCGACCTCACCACCCAAACGATGCTGGAAGACCGCGAAGGCAATATCTGGGTAGCGACCCGGACCGGCCTGGAACGCTTCCGTCACAATCGTCTGGCACCGATCCCGCTGCCGATGGGCGAACGCTGGTTCCAGGTGGTCGCCGCGCCCGATGGCGCCCCTTTGGTCGCATCCACGGGCAGCGGCCTGCGCTTCGAAGCGGGCAGCACGGTCTTCGGACGCCCGCGCCCGCCTGCCCTGTTCGCCCGGACGGGCGACGGCAGTTTGCTCTGCGCCAGCGACGGCCGCCTCACGCGCACGCGCGGCGGCGCGGTATCGACGATCGACTATCCCCCGGGACCGGACGGAAAGCTGCTGAAGGGCCTGGCGATCCGCCTTACCGGGAGCGGCGACGACATCTGGCTCGGCCTGTCCGGACATGGGCTGTTCCACTACCATGCCGGCGCCTGGACCCCGTCGCGCGACTACGGCGCGCCGAAGGGGGTGACGAGCATCGAGGCCGACGCGCCCAATGCCGCGTGGCTAGGGTTCCGCGACGGGACGGTCATGCGGTTTCGCGACGGCGCGCTGTCCGCGGTCAGCGGCAATGCCGGCATCGGCCCCATCACACTGATCGACGTGCAGCGTGGCGTGCTCGTGGCGGGCGCCGATGGGCTCGCGGTGGTCGTCGGTGGTCGCATTCATCGGCTGGACGCAAGCGACCCGGAGCTGCTCGCGGGGATCACCGGCCACATCGTGGACCCGAACGGCGACCGCTGGTTCAACGGCAGGAAAGGCGTCGTGCACGTGGCAGCCTCGGCGTGGAAGGCGGCGCTCGCCGGCTCCGGGCATGTGCAGGCCACCCTGTACGACGGCACCGAGGGCTATCCCGGCACCGCGCTGTCCTACAACGGCTTTCCCACTGCGACCAGGACGCGCGACGGCAGGCTGTGGTTCTCGGCCCAGGCCGGGGTGGTCTACCTGGACCCGTCCCGCGTCCACCGCAACGAGGTGGCGCCGACACTGGCCATCGAACCGCCCGGCGTCGAAGGGGCATCCAGGGATGCGCAGGGTCGCCATGTCCTGCCCGCCGGCACGAGCAGCCTGCGCCTCGACTATACAGCCCTGAGCTACACGAACCCCGAGCGGGTCCGCTTCCGCTACCGGCTGGACGGCGTGGACCCCGACTGGCAGGATGCGGGCAGCCGGCGTTCGACCTTCTACAGCGGCCTCGGCCCCGGAACGTACCGCTTCCGCGTCAGCGCGACCAACGAGGATGGCGTCCCCGCACTCGCGCCGGCACAGATCGATCTCGTCATCCGGCCCACCATGGCGCAGACCACGTGGTTCCGCCTGGTGTGCGCCGCGTCCGCCATCGGTCTGCTGGCCCTGGCCTACCGCTGGCGCATGCGGCGCCTGGCGCAGCGCCTCAACGAACGCTTCCAGGAAAGGCTCGCCGAGCGCGAGCGCATCTCGCGCAGCCTGCACGACTCCCTGCTGCAGAACATGCAGGCGCTGCTCCTGCGCCTGCATGGCGCCGTCAAGCCGATGGAGCGCAGCAGCGAGGTACGCGGGCGCCTCGACGCGATCCTCGACCAGGCCGACACGGTGATGCGCGAAGCGCGCGAGGAAATCAAGGGCCTGCGCGCGGGCGGCGACGGCAGCCGCGCCGACATCGGGCACGCGCTGGCCGCCTTCGGCGCCACCCTGCAGGAGCAGTTCGGCGCCGAGTTCAAGCTCTTCGTCGGCGGCACGATCCGTCCTCTGCAGGACGCGGCCTGGCGCGAAATCTACTACATCGGCCGCGAGGCGCTGTTCAACGCCTACCAGCACGCGCATGCCCGCAAGATCGAGGTCGAGCTCACCTACGGCAATGGCGAATTCGGCCTGGTCGTGCGCGACGACGGCCGCGGCATCGACGACGACATCCAGCAGCGCGGCGGCCGCGACGGACACTGGGGCCTGCCCGGCATGAAGGAACGCGCCGGGGCGCTCGGCGGCACGCTGGAATGGTGGAGCCGCGCGGGACTGGGCACCGAGGTGATCGCGCGCTTCCCCGCCGCGCGCGTGTACGCACCGGAGGAAAAGCAGCGCTGGCGCCGCCGCCTGCGCGCGCTGCTGGGCCGTACCGGCGCCTGAGGGGCCGTCAGGCGCCGCGCCGGCGCAGGTCGATGATGCCGCGCTCGAGCGCCAGCACGACGGCGTGGGTGCGGTCGTTCGCATCCATCTTGGACAGCACGCTCTTCATGTGCGCCGCCACCGTGGCTTCCGAGATGCCCAGCTGCGTGCCGATCAGGCGGTTGGTCTTGCCGGTCGCGGCCAGTTCCAGCACCTGGATCTCGCGCGGCGTCAGCGCGTCGTCGTGCACGTGGCATGCCATCGCCATGGCCACCGAGGGCGCCATGCGGCGCTCGCCGCCGTACACCGCGCGGATGGCGTCGGGCAGGTCCTTGCGCGCCTGGCCCTTGAGCATGTAGCCGCTGGCGCCGGCCTTCATCGCGCGCAGGGCGTGGACATCGCCCTCGTAGGTGGTCAGCACCACCACCCGGATGTCGGGAAAGTCGCGCCGGATCAGCGTCGTCGCTTCGATGCCGTCCAGTTCCGGCATCTGGATATCCATCACGACCACGTCCGGCTGCAGGCTGCGACAGCATGCCAGCGCTTCGCGTCCGGTGCCCGCCTCCCCTGCCAGCACGATATCGGGTTCGCCGTCGAGGATGCTGGCCAACCCCTGGCGGAACAAGGGATGGTCGTCGACGATCAGTACGGAAATGGGCATGGCGGGACCTGGTTCTGGTAGTGGGAAAAGCACGCGCCCCGGACCGTGCCAGGGAGGCGCCACGCCGTCATCCCCAAATCTGGGTAGTTCGACCCTGAATGATCTGGAGATTGCTGCGACCGCAAAAAACTTTAACATTCATTCTACATTCTGGCACGGCAAGGCGATAGTCGCCCGGCCGGTCCCGGATGAGCGAGTTGCCGGGAATGCACGGCCCACCTTGACCGGAGCGCAGCAGTGAAATTGTTTGCAAGTGCGTTTCCGCGGGGCGCGGCAGGCATCGGCCTGCTGCTCCTGCGCGCCACCACGGCTTACCAACTGGCCGGTAGCGGCATCGCCGCGCCACCCCCGCTGGCGCTGGCGCTGGCGTGCGGCGCGACGGCACTGCTGCTCGCAACGGGGTTCCTGACGCCGCTGGCCGCGGCCTCGTGCCTCGCCTGCGAACTGCTGTGCTTTGCGCTCGGCACCGCGCAGGACGTCGGATCGCTGGTCGATCCGATCCTTTGTTGCCTGGCTGTCGGCCTCGCGGGGCCTGGGGCGTACTCCCTGGATGCCAGGTTGTTTGGGCGCCGGCGCGTTCTCGCCGACATCCGCACGCATCGAAAACACTGAGGACATCATGAAACAGATCGGACTACTACTGCCCCCCGGCTTCCAGGCACTGGACTTCATGGCCAGCACCGTCTTCGAAGTGGCCAACACGCTGCTCGACGAACCCTGCTACGACATGACGGTATTGTCCGAAGAGGGCGGCATGCTCGCCAGCTCGTCCGGCATCCAGGTCCTGACCGCGCCCATCACACGCTATGACTACGACACGCTGCTGGTGGCGGGCCAGATGATGCCCGGCGCGGCGCCGGCCTCGGAGGGCTTCCTCGAGATCCTGCGCCGCGCGGCCGAGGAATCGCGCCGCGTCGCCGCCCTGTGCACGGGCGCCTTCCTGCTGGCCCAGGCCGGGCTGCTGGAAGGCCGGCGCGCCACCACCCACTGGGAGCTGGGGCGCACGCTGCAGCACGCCTTCCCGCGCCTGCAGGTCGACGAGAACCGCATCTTCATCAATGCCGGCAAGTTCTGGACCTCGGCCGGCATGACGGCCTGCGTCGACCTGTGCCTGGCGCTGGTGGAGGACGACCATGGCATCGAGGTCTCGCGTAACGTCGCCCGCAAGATGGTGCTGTACCACCGCCGCAGCGGCGGCCAGTCGCAGTTCTCGTCGCTGCTCGAATTGCAGCCGAAGTCGGACCGCATCCAGCAGGCGCTCACCTATGCCAAGCGGCACCTGCGCAAGCCCCTGTCGGTGGACGAGCTGGCCGATGCCGCCAACCTGAGCACGCGCCAGTTCAGCCGTACCTTCCGCATCGAGACGGGCCAGTCGCCGGCAAGGGCGATCGAGCTGCTGCGGGTGGAAGCGGCGCGCGCCATGATGGAGGACAGCAACCACCCCGTCGACGTGGTGGCGCGCGAGACCGGCTTCGCCGACTCCGAGCGCATGCGCCGCGCCTTCCTGCGCGCCTTCGGCCAGCCGCCGCAGGCCATCAAGCGCGCGGCGCGCGAGCAGGCGGCGCAATTCGCGCAGCCGGCCTGACGGACGGCCCCAACCGCCGCCCTCGCCGCCAGCTCGTTGTCCGCTTCATTGTCCGCTTCATCGAGCGGCACTGCGCAGCCAGTCGCGGCCCCGCTCGTCGAGGGCGGCCGCGATCACGTCGGGCGGCAGGCTGTAGACGGTGGCCCAGGTGGCGCGGCCATCCGCCGCGTTCGACGGGAAGCTGGTCGTCTCGATCGGCCAGTGGTACTTGCGCTTGAGCGCGCGCACGATCGCGGCCAGCGTCACCCTGCCGCGCAGGGGTTCCGCGCCGGCCTGGTCGCCATTGGACAGCAGCACCGCGAGAACGGCGCCGCGCGCGGTACGCGGGCCGGGGAAGATGGGAGAGTTTTTCGGCATGCGGCATTGTAGCCGCGGCCGGCGTCAGGGCAACGTCCGGAAGCGCGGCGACTGGGCGCGGAATTCGCGCAGCAGCGCGTCGACGATGGCGCTCGTGTAGGGCTGCAGCGGCGCTCCGCGCTCGCCGGCGGCGCCCAGTGCCGCGGCCTCGCTCAGGCGCGCCAGGACCACCGTCGCCAGCGACGCCCGGGCGGCGCCTTCCGGGCAACCATGGAAGCACGGGCGCAGGCGCCAATCCAGCTGCATCGTTCCCTGCAGCAGGCGCTCGACGCCCATGTCGAAGATCACCTTGTCGATCACGTGCGCGGCGCGCTCGGCGACGCCGTGCTGGGTGCCCATGCCTGGCGCTGCAAGCAAGCGCGTCAACAGCTTCCGCGTCATCAGCCTCATGTGCCGCTGCCCTCTCGTTACCGATGTCAATATATTATCAGTTATGCTCGTGTCTACAAGTCCCGCACGGCGGCAACAGCGCGATGACGATGCCGTTGTCGGCCCGATGCCACATGCTAGAATAAGCGCGTGAAATCCCTTGTCCACGTCTTCCTCGCCTGGCTGCTGTTGCTGGCGCTGCCCTTCCAGGGTGTCGCCGCGGCGGGCATGCTGCCGTGCGCGCCGCCCGCGGCCGTGCATGCGGTGGACGTGCATGCGGTGGACGTGCATGCGGTGGACGCGCCGATGGCGGGCCACGGGCATGCGGCGGCGATGGCCGGGGCGGACAATGCCGACGCGCATTGCGCCATGCAGGCGACGTCCGACGCGGCATCCGACGCAGCATCCTCCGGGACGCCGGATTGCCACGACGGCAACGCCCACCACGGCAAGGGCTCATGCGCGTCCTGCTGCGTCGGCGCCGCGATGGCACCGGCCGCCGTGCCCACGCCGCTGGCGCCGGCGACGCCCGATTCCAGCTCGATCCCCTTCCGCGCCGGCCACGTGCCGAGCGTCGACCCCACGCTGCTCGAACGGCCTCCGCGCGCGCGTCGCGCCTGACGTCATCCCGGCCTGCGCCGGCGGTCCCCGCGACCGCTCCAGGCCCGCGTCGCCGCCGCCCACCGGCTGCGGCCCCATCACGCCAGACCGTACGAGGAACCATGAAACGATCATCCATGCCGGCGCGCGCCGCCGGCCTGCTGCTTGCAGCCGCCTGTACCCTTGCCCAGGCGCGGCAATCCGGCCCCGCCGATGCGCAGGCGCCGGTACCCGCCACCGCCTACCGGCCGGCCGTCGACTACCGCGCGGCACCCGCGCCGCACCGGCCGGACCGCCACTGGAAAGCCAGTAACGACACCGTCGCCAATACCAACTCGATGGCGCTGACCATGAAATCGATGGACGGCCACGCCGGCCATGCGGGCCATGCCGCGCCCGCGGCGCCGGCCGATCCGCATGCAGGCCACGGCATGCCGCCACAGCGGGAGCCGCAACAACAGCAGCGGGCGCACGACCACCACGTCCAGCACCACGGAGACCAGCAATGAGCACGCATCTGCGCAACGGCGCGGCGCTGCTGGCCGCCGCCCTGCTGGCGAGCGGCTGCACGGCGGTCGCGCCCGACGGCGGCTTCGGCGCCGTGGCCGACGCGACGGCCGGCCGCATCGGCGCGACGCCGCGCCTGGCACGCGACGAGCAGGCCGCGCGCACGCTGCGCGACAGCGTGCGCGCCGAGCTGGCGCGGCCGCTCGACATGGACGCGGCCGTGCGCGTCGCCCTCGTCAACCATCCCGGCCTGCAGGCGACCTACTGGAACGTCGGCATCGCCCAGGCGGAGCTGGCGCAGGCTTCCCGCCTGCAGAACCCGGCGCTCGGCTTCAAGCGCGTGTCGGGGGGCGGCGACATCGAGATCGAACGGAGCCTGTCGTTCAACCTGGTCGGCCTGCTGACCACGCCGCTGGCCGCGCGCATGGAAGCGCGCCGCTTCGAGGCCGTGCGGCGCGACGTCGGCGCAGCCATCGAACGGCATGCGGCGGACACGCGCCGCGCCTGGATCGATGCCGTCGCCGCGCGCCAGCAGCTGGAATACGCGCGCCAGGTGAACGCCTCGGCCGAGGCCAGCGCCGAACTGGCGGCGCGGATGACGGCGGCCGGCAATATCGCCAGGCTCGACCTCGCACGCGAGCAGGCCTTTCATGCGGAAAGCGCGGCCGCGCTGGCGCGCGCCGGCAAGCAGGTCATGGCCACGCGCGAACGCCTGACCCGCCTGATGGGCCTGTGGGGCGCCGACACCCAATACACGCTGCCCGATCGCCTGCCCGACCTGCCGGCCATGCCGGCCGAGCTGCAGGACGTCGAACGCATCGCCCTCGAACAGCGCCTGGACGTGCAGGCGGCCAAGGCCGACGCGCAGGCGACGGCCGGCAGCCTCGGCCTCACGCGCGTCACGCGCTTCGTGAATGCGCTGGAACTGGGCTATGCCGGCAAGTCCGAGACGGGCTCGCCGTCCGCGCGCGGCTACGAGCTGTCGATCGAACTGCCGCTGTTCGACTGGGGCGGCGCGCGCGTGGCGCGCGCCGAAGCCGTCTACATGCAGTCCTTGCAGCACGTGGCGGAAACGGCGGTCACGGCGCGCAGCGAGGCGCGCGAGTCCTATCTCGACTACCGCACCTCGTACGACGTCGCCCGCCACTACCGCGACTCCGTGATCCCGCTGCGCAAGCAGATCTCGCGCGAGGTCCTGCTGCGCTACAACGGCATGCTGGCCAGTACCCAGGAATTGCTCGCCGACGCGCGCGAACAGGCCGGCGCCGTCAACGCCTATATCGACGCCCTGAAGGAATTCTGGACCGCGCAAGCCAACCTCGAGGCCGCGCTCGGCGCGCGCGTCGGCACACCGGCCGCGGTCCAGGCACACGAACACAAGGAACACGCAGAATGACATCCCGCAGACACTTCATCGGCGGCGCCGGCAGCGCCTTCCTCGGCGCCGCGCTGGTCGGCAAGGCCGGCCAGGCCGCCGTCCCCGAGGCGCCGGTGCAAAGCTCGCCCGCTACCCTCCCGCCCCCGCCGCCGCCCAACGGCCGGCCGTTCAACCCCGTCGTCACGCTCAACGGCTGGAGCCTGCCGTGGCGCATGAAGGACGGCGTGAAGGAATTCCACCTGGTGGCGGAACCCGTGGTGCGCGAGATCGCGCCCGGCATGACGGCCAACCTGTGGGGCTACAACGGCCAGAGTCCTGGCCCGACCATCGAGGTCGTCGAAGGCGACCGTGTGCGCATCTTCGTCACCAACAAGCTGCCGGAAGCGACCACGATCCACTGGCACGGCCAGCTGCTGCCGAACGGGATGGACGGCGTGGCGGGCCTGAACCAGCCGGCAATCGCGCCGGGCAAGACCTTCGTCTACGAATTCGTGGCGCGCTATGCCGGCACCTTCATGTACCACCCGCACACGGACGAGATGGCGCAGATGGCGATGGGCATGATGGGCTTCTGGGTCACGCACCCGAAGGATCCGCGCCAGCACGCAGTCGACCGCGATTTCGTGTTCCTGCTGAACGCCTACGACATCGAACCGGGCAGCTACACGCCCAAGGTCAATACGATGCTGGACTTTAACCTGTGGACGATCAACAGCCGCGCCTTCCCCGGCACGGACCCCATGGTGGTGCGCAAGGACGACCGCGTGCGCATCCGCATCGGGAACCTGACGATGACGAACCACCCCTTCCACATCCACGGCCACCGCTTCGAGGTGACGGGCACCGACGGCGGCTGGATCCCGCCGGCCGCGCGCTGGCCCGAAGTGACGGTCGACGTGGGCGTGGGCCAGATGCGCGCCATCGAATTCATCGCGGATGCGCCGGGCGACTGGGCCTTCCACTGCCACAAGTCGCACCACACGATGAACGCGATGGGCCACGACGTGCCGAACCTGATCGGCGTCGACCACCGCGGCGTGGCCCGCAAGATCAACGACCTCGTGCCGGGCTATATGGTCATGGGCGACAAGGGTGGCTCGATGGGCGGCATGCGCATGCCGCTGCCCGAGAACACGCTGCCGATGATGGACGGGAAAGGACCGTTCGGCGAGATCGAGATGGGCGGCATGTTCACCACGATCAAGGTACGCGAAGGACTGGCGCGCGGCGACTACAAGGATCCGGGCTGGTACGCCTATCCGAAAGGAACCGTCGCCGCGGAGTGGAACGGCCCGCTGGAGGAGCCCGTGCGGGCCGCGCCCGCGCCCGCGCCGGCGGCCACGCCGCCCGCCAAGGTCAAGCGCGGCAGCGGCCACGGCGGTCACTGATATGCGTTGCGCATGAAACCTGCCGCCACCGCCGCGGTGGCGGCAGTAATTTGTTGCAAGATGTCACGAAATACAAGTATCGCATTGCGATACTTTCCCAGAGATAATTTGCCGGAATACTTCGCTCATCTTGATTTGCGCCACCTCGCTACCTGACCGAAAGGTCAGTAACCGGTGGCGATGTTACAGCTGCTTACGAATGGCACCTTTTTTTCCGGCCTGTGGAGGACTATCTTTCCCTTACGCAATTCATGACGAACTGCGACACAGACCAAAACAAGAACTGAAAGGAATGACCATGAACAAGCTCGTTTTTGCCCTGATCGCTAGCATCGTTGCCGTTGGCGCAGCACAAGCCCAGACCGTCGGCTCGACCACCCCGCACTTCTATGCCGGCATCGGCGCGGCTACTTCGGACAACGTCACCACCGACGACTACCGTACCGGCGCCAAGGTCTACGGCGGCTACCAGATCGACCAGAACTGGGCAGTCGAAGGCGGCTACACCTGGTTCGACAAGCAGGACTTCAACCGCTCCGGCGTCCGTGGCGACGTGAA
This sequence comes from Massilia sp. YIM B02763, assembly GCF_030412015.1. Lineage (GTDB taxonomy): Bacteria > Pseudomonadota > Gammaproteobacteria > Burkholderiales > Burkholderiaceae_D > Telluria. The sequence continues at coordinate 36,381 of NZ_JASNRD010000020.1, forward strand.
GAGCGAGAACAGCTATATCGCCGGCAAATACACCTACGCATTCAACGACCGCTTCTCGGGCTTCGCGAAACTGGGCGTGGCCTACACCGAGCGTAAGCTGCGCAGCAACGTCGGCGGCTACAACGACAACGACACGGGCGTCTATGGCGGCCTGGGCGTGCAGTACAAGCTGAACCAGAACGTCTCGCTGATCGGCGAATACGAACGCTACGGCAAGGACAAGGAACTGGGCGCCAAGGCGGATGTCTACACCGTCGGCGTGCAGTACGACTTCTAAGCTGCATCGTCCCGTCGTCAATGGAACGCCGTGCCGGCTAGCGCCGGGCACGGCGTTTTTTATTGAATTGTCAAATTCTTGTTGCAATCATGCGACAGCAACAAGTTGTTTCAGAATGTCACAGCGCTGACCGACGCGCGGCAGCCCTCTACATCGCGCAACGTCTGGCATCTTTCCTTTATTTAGGGCGGATACCCCGCATGCATATTGACCAGCGAGTCAGTTACTACCCCGCTCCGTTACAGTTACTTACGGATTGTTTCTCGGTCAATATTGCCTGCGCTGCTATCGTTTCCTTACGCGGTTCACGAGGAACCGCGACCAGTGGAAAGGAACCATTCAATGAAAAAACTGATCATCGCACTCGCCGCCGGCGTCGCCGCCATGGGCGCCGCCCAGGCCCAGTCCACCATCGACACCTCGAATTACACCGCCCCGCGCCCCTATGTCGGCGTCGGCGTCTCGGGTGGCAAGAACCAGGCATCCGACGACTGGCGCGCAGGCGCCAAGGTCTTCGGCGGCTATAACATCGACCAGAACTGGGCCGTCGAACTGGGCTACACCCACTTCGGCAGCCGCGACTACGATACCAACGTCCCGTCGGGCCTGCCGGGCCGCGCCAGCGTCAAGGGCAACAGCTCCTACGTCGCCGCCAAGTACGCCTATCCGCTGAACGAGCGCTTCTCGGCCTACGGCAAACTGGGCGCGTCGTATAACGAACGCAAGAACCGCATCGCCGGCTACGGCGACTACAACGAGCGCGACACCGGCCTGTACGGCGGCCTGGGCGTCGAATACGCGCTGAACCAGAACACGTCGATCGTCGGCGAGTACGAGCGCTATGGCCGCGACAAGGACACCGGCACCAAGGCCGACATCGTGTCGGTGGGCCTGAAGTACGGCTTCTAAGCCGGCGCGTAACCAGGCTTAAGCTACGTCGTCCCTGCGGAGGCAGGGACCCAATTTCTGCTTGCACGATTGGTGCGCTTGCAAAATTAGGTCCCTGCCTGCGCAGGAACGGCGTCTTTTGAGCGGCCGTCAGGCCGCCTTCTTTTCCTTCACCGGATACCCCGCCTCGTCGATCGCCTGCGCGATCCGCTCGAGTTCCGCCTTGCTGTCCACCTTCACCTTGCCGGTCGGCAGGTCGATGTCCACGACAGCGCCGCTGTCCACCCCTTGCACGGCCTTGGTCACGCGACCCACGCAGTGTTTGCAGGTCATGTCTTCGACGGTCAATTCATACATCTTCGCTTCTCCTTGAACAGGGGCGGCTGCCGCCCCGATGGTTGATACGGATTCCTGCGACGGCAAGCGCAAGGGCTCCCATGCGCCCGGCGGCGCCGCCGCCCTGTCCTGCCGCGCCGGTCGCCAGCGCCGCAGCAGCAGCGCATTGGTCACCACGCTCACCGAGCTGAGGGCCATCGCGGCGCCGGCCAGCACGGGATTGAGCAGGTCGAACGCTGCCAGCGGAATGCCGACGACGTTGTAGACGAAGGCCCAGCCCAGGTTCTGGCGGATCTTGCGGTAGGTACGGTGCGAGATGGCGATGGCATCGGCCACCAGCGCCGGATCGCCGCGCATCAGCGTGATGCCGGCCGTGTGCATGGCGACGTCGGTGCCGCCGGCCATGGCGATGCCGACGTCGGCCGCCGCCAGCGCGGGGGCATCGTTGATGCCGTCGCCGACCATCGCCACCCTGCCCGCGCCGGCGTTCATCAAGGCGCGCACCTCGTCGGCCTTGGCGCCCGGCAGGACCTCGGCCACATGGCGCTCCAGTCCCAATGCGCGGGCGACGGCGGCGGCGCTGCCGCGATTATCGCCGGTCAGCATGATCGAGGCCACGCCCATCGCCTTCAGGCGCGCGATCGCCGCGGCGGCGCCAGGCTTGACGCGGTCGCCGAAGGCCAGCAGGCCCAGCACGGCCGGCGTGCCGCCGTCGCGCGCCAGCGCCAGCCAGGACACGGTGCGGCCGTCGGCCTCGTGGCGACCGGCCGCCTCGCGCAGCGCCGGCGCGATCGCGGCCTCGGCGCCCAGTTCCTGCATCAGGCGCAGGTTGCCCAGGTAGACGACGCCTTCGCCGCCGCGCGCGCGCACGCCGCGTCCCGGCAAGGCGGCCGCGTCCGAGGCCGCCGGACAGGCGATGCCGTTCGCCGCGCCCGCCTCCGCCACGGCGCGCGCCAGCGGGTGCGCGCTGAACTGCTGGGCGGACCAGGCCAGCGCGAGCACGCGGCGCGCGTCGCCCCCGCCGGCGGTCTCCAGCGCCACTAGCGCCGGCCGCCCCTCCGTCAGCGTGCCCGTCTTGTCGAACACCACGGTGCGCACCGCATGGGCCGTTTCCAGCGCCTCCGCATCCTTGATCAGGATGCCGTAACGAGCCGCGGCGCCGGTGCCGACCATGATGCCGGTCGGCGTCGCCAGTCCGAGCGCGCAGGGGCAGGCGATCACCATCACGGCGACTGCGTTCAGCAGCGCCGCCTGCCAGTCGCCCGTCGCCAGCCCCCAGCCCAGCAGCGTGACGCCGGCCACCAGCAGCACGGCCGGCACGAACACGGCGCTGACGCGGTCGACCAGGCGCTGGATCGGCGCCTTGACGGCTTGCGCATCCTCGACCATGCGGATGATCCGGGCCAGCATCGTCGCCGCGCCGACGGCCGTCGCCTCGGCCAGCAGCAGGCCTTCGCCGTTGACGGCGCCGCCCGTGACGGCGTCGCCCACGCGTTTCGCGACAGGCAGGCTTTCGCCCGTGAGCAGCGACTCGTCCAGGTGGCTCTCCCCTTCGACCACGCGGCCGTCGGCGGGCACGCGCTCTCCGGGGCGCAGCACCATCAGGTCGCCCACGCGCAGCGCGTCCAGCGCGATCTCGGCGTCGCGCCCGCCGCGCCGCACCAGCGCCGTGGCCGGGCGCAGCGACTCGAGCGCGCGGATCGCCGCCACGGTCTGGCGCTTGGCCCGTCCTTCCAGCCATTTGCCCAGCAGGACCAGCGTGACGACGATCGCCGACGATTCGAAATAGAGGTGTCCACCGAGGTGTCCCATTCCCTCATCCATACGGCCCTGTGCCAGCAGCAGGTAGACGGACAGCCCGTAGGCGGCCGAGGTGCCGATCGCCACCAGCAGGTCCATATTGCCGCTGCCGGCGCGCAGCGCCTTCCAGCCGGCGCGGTAGAACCGCGCGCCGAGCCAGAACTGCACGGGCGTGGCCAGCACCAGCTGCAGCCATCCCGGCAGCATCCAGGCGCGGCCCAGCGCCGCCCCCAGCATGGGCGCGGCCAGCGGCGCGCTCAGGATGGCGGCCAGCGCCACCGGCCACCACGACGGCAAGCGGGATGCCGGCGCGGCGTCGCTGGCGGGCGCGGGACGGCCGGCGTCCAGCAGCCGCGCATCGTAGCCGGCCCGCTCGACGGCGGCGAGGATGGCCGCCGGCGCGGCGCTGCCCTGCACGCTGGCCTTCTCGGTGGCCAGGTTGACGCTGGCGTCGACGACGCCCGGCACCGCCTTCAGCGCCTTCTCGACCCGCGCCACGCAGGACGCGCAGGTCATGCCGTCGATCCCGACGGTGTGGGTGGCGGCAGCGGCAAGATTGGATGAGGATTGCATGGGTTCTCCTGTCGATTCCCTGACAGGATATTCCTTCCCACGGTGGGAAGGTCAAGGGCTTTCAGCGCGGCCGCGGCGGTCACCGGCCGGTAACGGCGGCAGCGGCCCCAGCGGCCGCAGTTCGTAGCGCAGGTCGGCGCGGTCCGTCGTCGCCGGCCCGCCCAGCAGCCAGCCGTCCACGCCCAGCCTCGGACCGTCCTGTGCCAGCCGCGGCGGCGGGACATCGGCGCGGCGCAGCACGAGCTCGACCTCGTAGGCCAGCGCGGGCGCGGCGAACAGGCCCAGCAGCGTGCGCAGCCTGAGCGCCCGCGCGCCGTGCGGCAGGAAACGCGCGAAGCCCTCGCGGTCCAGGGGACCGATGCGCACCCGCACGCGCAGGTCCGGACGCCAGCAGCGCTCCCCCAGCAGCGCGGCCCGGCCCAGCGCGGCCGGAGGCCGGCCGCCGCCGCCGCCCAGCGCGCTGCGCTCGGCCGGCAGCAGGCGGTCCCAGTGGCCGACGCCCTCGACGACGCGGACCGGCACCGAGAAGTGGCCGCACAGGATCCGGCCCAGCACGGCCGCCGACACGGGACGGCGGCCCAGCAGGCCCGCGTAGGGCGCCAGCGCCTTCCCGTCGATGCCCGTTAGGGCGCCCGGCGGGAGCCCGGCCAGCGCCAGCAGCAGCGGCAGGAAGGCGTCGTCCGGCCCGCCCGCCGTCAGCTCGACGCGGTATTTTTTCCAGGCGCCGTAGAACAGCGCGAGCATGCGCGTGGAGAACATGTCGAGGAAGGCGCGCGGGGCGGCGGCCAGTTCCGGATCGGGTTCCCCGCCCTGCCAGGCCAGGATGCGCTCCGTGACGTCGCGCGGCAGCGCGCCGTGGGCGCCGAGCAGGCCCATGAAACCGGGCGTCAGCACGAAGCGCGGCAATCCGCCCGGCATGCGCTCCACGGCCAGGCGTTCGATCTCGCTGGCCGGGAACGCCAGCGACAGGCTGTTGGGAAAACGCAGGTGGCCGTCGAGCGCCTGGCGCGGCGCGACGCCGTGCTCGCCCAGCCACAGCTGCAGCAGGCGCACCGCCTGGAAGAATTCGAAGCGCTGGGGGTCGGCCAGCAGGCGCGCGATCACTTCCATCCCGCGCCGCCCGGCGCCGCGTCGATGCCGCCCGCGCTCATGCGGGGTGCGCAGGCGGCGATCTCCTGGCCGGTCTGGCGCGACACGACCTGCAGCCGTGTGAAGCAGTTCAGTTGCCCGTTCAGCGCGAAGTAGCGGTCCAGCACCTGCACGAACGGGTACAGGCCGCTGCCGGCGAACGCTTCCTCGTCGACGGTGAGGCGGATGCCGATGCCCGGCATCAGTGTGGCGACGGGCGCCGTGGCGACCCAGGCGCGTACGGCGCCGTGCTCCAGGCCGAGGATGCCGGCGATCTGGCGCTGCGCCACCGGCGAGCGCGCCAGGTCGTACAGCGCCAGCATCTTCCGGAAGTCGGCCAGGCCCGCCATCGTCAGGCCCGCATGGTTCAGGGCCAGGTGCGAGATCAGGCGCCAGTGGGCGCCGCGCACGCCCTCGAAGCGGCGCGACGGCGTCGGCTTGCGCAGCAGGCGCACGGGCGCCAGCCCCGCCACATCGCCGCTCTGCAGGTCGCCCTGCGCCTGGCCCCAGGGCAGCCGCGCCGGCAGGTCGCGGTTGCTGCAGGTGAGGTCGGCCGACAGCGTGGCGCCGCCGGCCTCGGTGGTGCGGAAATCCCCGTCGATCAGCGCGATGCGCAGCTCGTGGCCCGGGCTGACGGCGGCGGTGGCATGGTCGCGCCGCACGATCCAGTAATGCGCGCCGGTGGGCGCGGCGTCGTCCGCGCACCCGTCGTCCGCGCAATACAAAGGCGCGAAATGCGTCACGGCCGGGCGCGCACCGTCGCGCACGAGGCGCACGGCGTCGACGCTGTGGATCTCGTAGTCGGCCGCATGGGCGCCGTCGGCCAGCAGCGGATAGTCGGCGCTCGTGTGGGCCAGTTGCAGCGGCGCGGCCGCCTTGGAGAACAGGTTGATCACCGGCGTGCAGCCCGGCAGCAGGTTGCGCGCGTCCAGCCCCTGCAGCAGGCGCGCCTCCCCGCCGTCGGGGCGGATGCCGGACAAGCCCAGGTGCAGGGTAAAGCGGCGCCAGCGCGGCGGCAGCAGCGCGCCCACTTCGGCCAGGTCGACGTCGACGAAATTGAATTTTTCCGGATAGGCGAAGTATTCGCTGAGCAGGCGCAGCGCCGGATGGGAGCGCGCCGGATACGGGATCATGGCGTCGGCCTCGTCCAGCCCGGCAAGGCTCAGCGGCACCGTGGCCAACGGCAGCCTGCGGCCGTCGCCGTCCACCTCGAGCCAGGCGCAGGCGGTACGCAGGAACAGCGCGTCGACCAGCGCCGCGCGCACCGAGGCTTCGCCGTCGGCGAACAGGCGCAGGCGGGCGGGCAGCGCCGCCGCGGCGCCAGGGCCAGAGCCAGGGCCGGCGCCGCCATGGGCCAGCGCGATCTCGAGCGCGATGCTGCTGCCGACCGCGCGCGGCGCATGCGCGGCGCGCGGCGCCACCAGCAGCGGATCGAAGCGCAGGCGCGCCACGCGCAGCGGCGCCAGCAGGACGTCGTAGACGGTACGGAAGCGCACCACCTGCCCGTGGGCGGCGCTGCTGCGCAACATGCTGCCGCGCGCCAGCACCGAGACGTTGTCCGGGATCTCGCCATCGCCGCGCCAGCCGACCTGGGCGATCGAATACGCCGGCAGCGGGCGCAGGTAGTGCGGGTACAGGCTGTCCAGCAGCGCTTCGGTGAATGTCGGGTAGTCGTCGTCGAGGCGCTTCTGGATGCGCGCGCCGAGCAGGGCCACCGACTGGATCAGGCGCGCCACGCTCGGGTCTTCCCAGGTTTCGCCGGCCACGTGCAGCTCGCTGGCCGGCTTCGGGTAGCGGGCGCGGAACTCGCGCGCGAATTGCCCGAACAGTCCCAGCTCTTCCTCGTAATAGCGCAGCAGCTCGTCCATCGCTCCCCCGATGTGCAATTGCTTGAGACCAAGATGCATCGTCCCATCGCCGCTGCGGCATTACCTTGACGCCAGTCAACACCTCTCAGCCGCAGGGGCATCCGTGCATGATGGGCACGCGGTGCCTACGCCGGCCGCGCCCACCCTGCGTCGATGGGCTACGGGTCACGACAGCGTCCGCAAGTCCGCAATCACCTCGGCCCCGAACCCGCTGCCCAGCATGTAGTCGACCAGCTGCTCCGCGCACCGTTCAGGATCGACCAGCGTGCCCGTCTCCTTCAGGTCGACGAAGCGCTGGCGCTGCGGGAAGCGCTCCTCGGGCGTGTCGCGGATCTCGGCCTGCATGCCCGTGTCGATGACGCCAGGCGCCAGGCTGCAGATGCGCACCCCGCGCTCGCCGTCGAGGGCCACGGCGCGCGCATGCTGGTCGAGCGCGGCCTTGGTGGCGCAGTACACGCTCCAGCCCGGATAGGCGTTGCGCGCCGCGCCGCTGGAGATGTGCAGGATGCGCCGCTGCGCGGCGCTGCTGGCGCGCACGACCGCCGCCGACAGCGCCATCGGCGCCGCCACGTTCAACGCCACCGAGCGCAATACGGCCTGCGGGTCCTGGACGTCGAGCGGGCCGACGGGGCCGACCACGCCGGCGTTATTCAGCAGCAGGACGGCGCCGGTGCCGTCCAGGTAGCGTTCCAGCGCGCCCCCTTCGAGCCAGGCCGCCAGCGCGGCGCCGTCGGCCAGGTCCAGCTCGACTTCCTCGAACAGGTCCGGATAGGCTTCGCGCAGCGCGGGTGCGCCCGTGCGCGCCAGGCCGAGCAGCGGCACGCCGCGCGCCAGCAGGTTGGCCGCGAGGGCGGCGCCGAGGCCCTTGGTGTGGCCGGTCAGGATCGCTTTCATGGTGTTCTCCGAGTATCCGCCGCTGGGCGCAGCCACACGGATGGTAAACCATGAAGCGCCCACGGGCCAATCGTGCGCGTTGCGGGCCTCCGCCGGCGCCTCCCTATACACCCGTATGAGCGGCCATACCGAGGTCTGATGGCGCCGGCGGCACGGGCCGCTTACGATCGCAGCCATGAACAGGGAGACCATCATGCCACTGCACCTTCTGCTCCGCCTGACCGCACCGCGGCGCCGCCTCACGGAATGGCTGCTGCTCGCCGCCGGCCTGCTGTCGACCGGCCTGCTGCTGGCCGGCACGGCCTGGAACGAACGCCGCACGGCGCTGGAAGCGGATGCAGAACGCATGCGCGAGCAGGTCCAGGTGATCGACCAGGCGCTGCACCGCCAGTTGGAGGCGGTGCGCTGGTCGCTGGAAGGCTCACGCGAGGCGCTGCGCGCGGACGCCGCCTGCGGCCCGGCCTGCCGCCGCACGCTGCTGCAATCGCTCAAGCGCGCGATGCCCGGTGTGCGGGCGCTGATGGCGCTGGGCCCGGACGGGCGCATCCTGCTGTCCGACGACGACCTGGGCGCGCGCCGCCTGGACGACCGCCGCTTCCTGGCGCGCGTCGCGCACATGTGCAGCGGCGACACGCTGTACCTGTCCGACCCGTTCGAGGCGCAGCCGGACCGTTTCGACCTCAAGGTCGCCATGTCGCTGTCGCCGCTGGACGGCTGCGGGCGCGGCGCCGTGGTGGCGATCCTGAACCCCGAATACTTCGACGCCGTGATGCGCTCGGCGCTGTATGCCAGCGACATGACGATCTCGATCTCCGATCCGAGCGGACGGCGCCTGCTGTACGTGCCGCCGGATCCGGCCGAGATGCGCGCCGTGCCGGCCCATGCCGATCCGCTGCTGGCCGCGCACCGCGCCGGCGGCCGCCTGGTCACCGTGCAGCGCGCCCGCGATGCGTCCGGCACCGAGCGGCTGCTGGTCCAGCGCAGCATGCGCCTGGCGGACCTGGGCCTGGAACGCACGCTCGTCATCGGCCTGTCGCGCAACGCCGACCTGATCGGCATGGGCTGGCGCCGCGTGGCGCTGGCCAGCCTGGCCGGCTGGGCCCTGTTCTGGCTGGCCTGCGCCACCGCCCTGCTGCTGGCCCAGCGCCGCCGCGGCGCGCTGGAGCTGCTGGCGCGCAGCGCCGAGGCCGAGCGCATGGAGGCGGCCGAACGGGTCGACCTCGCGCTGGCCGGCGCCAGCATCGGCCTGTGGGACTGGCACATCGCCTCCGGCCGCCGCAGCGTCGATGCGCGCGCCTGCGCCATCCTCGGCTACACTTCGGGCGAGCAGGAAACCATGGACCCCGAGGGCATGGGCCCCGTGCATCCGGAAGACCGCGACGCGCTGCACGTGATCCTTGAACGCCACCTGCACGGCGCCACGCCGGACTTCGAGGCCGAGTTCCGCATGCGCCACCGCAACGGCCATTGGGTCTGGGTGCAGTCGCGCGGCAAGGTGGTCGAGCGCGGCGCAAACGGCCAGCCGGTGCGCATGGTCGGCACCCGCAGCGACATCAGCGCCCGCAAGCAGGCCGAGGCGGACATCGCCCACCTGGCGTTCTACGACGGCCTGACCAACCTGCCGAACCGGCGCCTGCTGATGGACCGCCTGGGCCATGCGCTGACCAAGTGCGAGCGCAACGGCGGCTACGGCGCCGTGCTGTTCATCGACCTGGACGACTTCAAGCTGCTCAACGACACGCGCGGCCACGACACCGGCGACCGCCTCTTGGAAATGGTCGCGTTCCGCCTGCAGCAGGTCACGCGCGACATCGACACGGTGGCGCGCCTGGGCGGCGACGAATTCGTGCTGCTGCTGGAAGACCTGGGCACGACCGCGCCGGACGCCGGCGCCCACGCCGAGCTGGTGGCGCGCAAGATCCTCAACGCGCTCTCGCTCGCCTACACGCTGGACGGCCACGAGCTGCGCAGCACGCCCAGCATCGGGGCGGCGCTGTTCGGCAACGGCCACGTGGTGGCGCACGACCTGCTGCGCCAGGCCGACATGGCCATGTACGAGGCCAAGTCGGCCGGCGGCGGCGCCTACCGCTTCTTCGACCCTGGCATGCAAGCCGCGGTGGACGCCACGACGAGCCTGGAGACCGACCTGCGCTTCGCGCTGGCGCGGCGCGAGTTCGAGCTGTGGTACCAGCCCGTGGTCAACCAGATGGGCCTGATGATCGGGGCCGAGGCGCTGATCCGCTGGCGCCATCCGCGCGACGGCCTGACGGGGCCCGGCGCCTTCATCGCTCAGGCCGAGAAATCGGGCCTGATCGTCGGCATCGGCGAATGGGTGCTGCAGGAAGCCTGCCGCCAGCTGGTGGCCTGGAGCGGCGATCCGGCCACGGCGAACCTGACGCTGGCCGTCAACGTCAGCGCGCGCCAGTTCCGCCAGGACGACTTCGTGGCGCGCCTGCTGGAGATCATCGCGACGAGCGGCGCCGACCCGCGCCGGCTCAAGCTGGAACTGACGGAATCGATGCTGCTGACAGACATCGAGGACACCATCGCGCGCATGCAGTCGCTCAAGCTGTACGGCATCGGCTTCTCGCTGGACGACTTCGGCACCGGCTACTCGTCGCTGAGCTACCTGCAGCGGCTGCCGCTGGACCAGCTCAAGATCGACCAGTCCTTCGTGCGCGACATGCTGCGCACGCCGCACGCCGCCAGCATCGTGCAGGCGATCGTCCACCTGTCCGCCAGCTTGGGACTGAACGTGGTGGCCGAAGGTGTCGAATGCGAGGACCAGTGGGAGCGCCTGCGCGAGATCGGCTGCCTGTCGTTCCAGGGCTACCTGTTCGCGCGGCCGATGCCGGCGCGCGATTTGGCCGCGCTGCACGAGCACGGCGCCGCGCGCGAGATTGGCAAAGTGCGCGAGGCAGGCGAAGCGCGCGCGATAGCAGCTTGATCCCTCCATTTCGGCCACTATGCCCGCCGAATACCCGTCTTTTTACTAGTTGGCCTCACCTTCGGACAGGTGTAAGCTCCAGCAAATTCCGGAGCTTGTAAACATGCCACGACGCCAAGGCCATCCCGCACAATCCGCCGCCCTGATCCTGCTGACCTGCGCGATTTTCGCGGTGGACGCCTTCACCCGCCTCGACACCGCCATCGCCGTGATGTACATCGTCGTGCTGATGCTGGCCGCCTCGGCCTGGCCGCGCAGGGCCGCGCTCGCGCTGAGCGTGGCCTGCGTGCTGCTGACCATGGGCGCCTACCTGATCGCGCACGGCTTCACGCTGCACCCCTCGCCGGCCGGCCGCGCGCTGGTCAGCATCGCCGCCATCGGGATCGCCACCTGGCTCGCCGTCAAGTGCCAGGACACGCTGGACCGGCTGCGCCAGCGCCAGGACGCCCTGCGCCGCAGCGAAGCCTTCCTGGCCGGCGCCCAGCGCCTGACGCGCACCGGCAGCTTCGGCATCAAGGTGCCGGACGCGTCGATGGTGTGGTCGGAGGAAGCGGCGCGTATCTTCGGCTACAGCGGCGACGCCGCGCCGAGCATGGAGCGCGTCCTGGAGCGCACGCTGCCGGAAGACCGCGCCGCCGTGCGCGAGGCCTTCGGGCGCGCGCTGGCCTGCGAGGGGCAGATCGACTTCGCCCACCGCCTGCTGCTGCCGGACGGCCAGCTGCGCCACGTGCACGTGCTGGCCGAGGTGTCGCGCGACGAATACGGCGACTGCGAGTACCTGGGCGCGATCACGGACATCACGGAGCGGGTCGAGGCCGAACAGCAACTGCACGCCTCCCAGATCCAGCTGGCGCACGCGGCGCGCGTGAGCATGCTGGGCGAACTGGCGGCCTCGGTCGCGCACGAGGTCAACCAGCCGCTGACGGCGATCCTCGCCAACGCCAAGGCGGCACGCCGCTGGCTCGGGCGGCCGGAGCCGGATTTGCCCGAGACCATGGCGGCGCTGGACGGCATCGTGCAGGCCAGCGAACGCGCGGGCCAGGTGATCCGCCGCATCCGCGCGCTGGCCCGCCGCGCCGATCCCGAACACCGCCAGCTCGACCTGAACGCACTGGTCACGGAGACCATCGAGCTGCTGCAGCGCGAACTCGAACGCGCCCCGCTCGCGCTGCGCCTGGACCTGGAACCCGGCCTGCCCGCGGTGGTCGGCGACCGCGTCGAGCTGCAGCAGGTGCTGATCAACCTGATCATGAACGCGCTGCAGGCGATGGCCGCGCCCCGTACCCCGGCGCGGCTGGAAGTGCGCACGTACCGGGACGGCGAGACCGTCGGCCTGTCGGTGCGCGACAGCGGTCCGGGCATTGCCGACGCCGACAGCGCGCGCCTGTTCGAGCCGTTCTTCTCGACCAAGTCGGACGGCATGGGCCTGGGCCTGTCGATCTGCCGTTCCATCATCACCAAGCACGGCGGCCAGATCGGCGCGCGCAGCACGCCGCCGGGCAGCACCTTCCACGTCGAACTACCCGTCCCCCAGGAGGCCCACGCGCATGAGCAGTGACACCACGATCCCGGAACTCGTCCATGTCGTCGACGACGACGCCGAAGTGCGCGACAGCCTGTCGCGCCTCCTGCGTTCGGTCGGGATGCAGGTGGCCTGCTACCCGAGCGTGGCCGAATTCATGCGCGCGCCGCGCCCCGAGGTGTGCAGCTGCCTGCTGCTGGACGTGCGCCTGCAGGGCGCCAGCGGCCTGGACCTGCAGGACCAGCTCAACCAGGAAGGCGTCGCCCTGCCCGTGATCTTCATGACCGGTTTCGGCGACATCCCGATGACGGTGCGCGCCATGAAGGGCGGCGCCGTCGACTTCCTCAGCAAGCCGTTCCGCGAGCAGGACCTGCTCGACGCCATCCAGCAGGCGCTGGCGCGCGACCGCGTGCGGCGCGAACGGGGGCGCTCCCACGCCGAACTGGAAGCGCGCTACCGCACGCTGAGCCCGCGCGAACGCCAGGTGATGGGCCTGGCCGTGCGCGGCCTGATGAACAAGCAGATCGCCGGCGAAGTGGGCACCAGCGAGATCACCGTCAAGATCCACCGCGGCAATGCGATGCGCAAGATGGAAGCGAAGACCTTCGCCGACCTCGTGCGCATGGCAGAGGCACTGGCGCCGGAGCGGCAAGCCTGAGGCGTCGTTACGCCGCATTGCAACGATTCCCGCCTCGCAGGCCCGGTCATACCAATGTATGACTTTCCGTGCCTGCGGACGCATTGTATGCTGGGGTCATGGATACCTCCAGCCGTTCTTCCCCCCACGTCGCCGTTGTCGACGACGATGCCGACGTCCGCGTCGCCATGCATGCCCTGTTACGTTCCTACGGATGGCGCGTCACGCTGTACGAGGGCGCCCAGCACCTGCTGTCGGCCGGCCTCGCCGGCATCGACTGCGTACTCAGCGATGTCCAGATGCCCGTCATGGGCGGCCTGGAACTGCTGGGCCGCCTGCGCGCCGAACCCGGCGGCCCGCCCTGCATCCTGATGACCGCCTTCCCCGACGAGCAAGTACGCAGGCGCGCGCTCGCCGGCGGCGCGACTTGCTTCCTCAGCAAGCCCGTCGACGACGAGATCCTGGCCGAATGCGTCAGTTCGGCCGTCGGCGGCGGTTGACACAGCCCGTATGTTGCTCCCGCGTCGGTTCGCCTGGATTGTTAAAGCAGGCGGAATACTGAAGCTATCGATACCCTGATTATCTTTTTCGAGATATCAATCATCATGGCTTCACCGTCAACCGAACCAAGGAGTGCAGCATGAACGCCCAAGCAACCCCGAACACCGGCCGCGTCGCCCTCGTCACCGGCGCCTCGCGCGGCATCGGCGCCGCCATCGCCCGGCGCCTCGCCGAGGACGGCTTTGCCGTCGCCGTCAACTTCGCCAGCAAGCAGGCCGAGGCGGATGCCGTCGTGGCCGCGATCGAAGCCGCCGGCGGCCGCGCCTTCGCCGTGCAGGCGGACGTGGCGGACAGCGCCGCCGTCAAGCGCATGTTCGACGCCGTCGAAGGCCGCTTCGGCCGCGTCGACGTCCTCGTCAACAACGCCGGCGTGCTGCCCTACGTGACCATCGCCGAGACCAGCGACGAGACCTTCGAACGCACCTTCGCCATCAACGTGCAGGGCACCTTCAACACGATGCGCGAAGCGGCCGCGCGCGTCAACGACGGCGGACGCATCGTCAACTTCTCCACCACCGTGCTGCACCTGGCGCCGCCCACCTATGGCGTCTACGTCGGCACCAAGGCCGCGGTGGAAGCGATGACGCGCGTGTTCTCGAAGGAGCTGCGCGGCCGCCGCATCACCTGCAACGCCGTCGCTCCGGGCCCCGTCGCCACCGAGCTGTTCTTCACCGGGAAGAGCGACGAGCAGGTGCAGCAGCTGGCCAAGGCCGCGCCGCTGGAGCGCCTGGGCGAGCCGGAGGACATCGCGCGCGTCGTGTCCTTCCTGGCCGGCCCGGACGGCGCCTGGGTCAACGGCCAGGTGCTGCGCGCCAACGGCGGCCTGGCCTGAGGAAAGCGGCACATGGCCAGCGCGCAGATGGACCGGTTCCAGGAGATGCAGGTATTCGTGCGCATCGTCGAGCGGCGCAGCTTCACGCTGGCCGCCCAGGACCTCCTGATCCCGCGCGCCACGGCCACCAATGCCATCAAGCGCCTTGAACAGCGTCTCGGCGTGCGCCTGCTGGAACGCACCACGCGCGCCGTGGCGCCGACCCAGGACGGCGAAGCCTACTACCAGCGCTGCGTGCGCCTGCTGGCCGACCTGGACGAAGCGGAAGGCGCCTTCCGCGCCACCGAACCGGCGGGCCTGCTGCGCGTGAACCTGCAACCCACGCTGGCCCGCATGTTCGTGTTCCCGGCGCTGCCCGCCTTCCTGGCGCGCTACCCGCGCATCCAGCTGCACGTGGGCGAAGGCGACCGCCTGGTCGACCTGGTGCGCGAGGGCGTCGACTGCGTGCTGCGCGCGGGACCGCTGCTCGACTCCTCGATGGTGGCGCGGCGCGCGGCCGACCTGCCCCAGGCCACCGTCGCCAGCCCCGCCTACCTGGAACGCTTCGGCACGCCGCGGTCGCTGGCGGACCTGGACCGGCACCAGGCCGTGCACTACGTGTCCACCGCCACCGGCCGCCCCTACCCGCTGGAATTCGTCACGCCCGACGGCCTGCGCCTGGCCAACCCGCCGGCCGTCGTCTCCGTCACCGGCGCGGATGCCTACACGGCCGCCGCGCTGGCCGGCCTGGGGCTGGTGCAGGTGCCGCGCTACCGCATCGCCCAGGACCTGGCCGCCGGCCTGCTGCGCGAAGTGCTGCCGGACCTGCCGCCGCCGACCTTTCCCGTGTCCGTGCTGTACCCGCGCCAGCGCCAGCTGTCGCCCCGCGTGCGCGTGTTCGCCGACTGGCTGGTCGCCTGCCTGCGCACCTGAGCAAACGCAAACCGGGGTCAGAGCCGGGGTCGGAGCCCGGTTTTTGGAAATGGTCGCGCAGCAACAACGACAGCGCGGCGCCTGCAGGCAAACTCGTGCACCGTGCGCCGTACGGCATGCCGTGGCAGAATAGGCGCAGTCCGACAGCTCCCCGAACACAGAGCATGCAGATCCCATCCCTCCCCCTCGACGAAGCCCGGCGCCTGACCGCGCTGCATGCGACCCGCCTGCTGCACAGCCAGCCCGACGACGCCTTCGACCGCATCACCCGCATGGCGTCGCGCCTGCTCAAGATGCCGATGGCGACCGTGTCCCTGGTGGACAAGGACATCCAGTGGTTCAAATCGCGCTGCGGCATCGACGTCGACCGGACCGGGCGCGACGTCTCCTTCTGCGCCCACGCGATCCTCGACCACGAGCCCCTCGTCGTGCCCGATGCCGCGCTCGACGCGCGCTTCGCCGACAACCCGCTCGTGACGGGGCCGCCGCACGTGCGCTTCTATGCCGGCGTGCAGCTGTATTCGATCGACCGCATGCCGCTGGGCACCCTGTGCGTGCTGGATCGCGTCCCGCGCCACCTGTCCGAGGACGAGCTCGATATCCTGCGCGACCTGGCGCGCATGGCCGAGCAGCTGATCCACCACCGCCAGCTGGCCAGCGCGGCCCAGTCCCTCCATTCCCACGTGTACGTCGAGCCGGGCGCGAGCGGCGAGCTGTCGGCGGCGGCGGGCCAGGTCGAGTTCCTGCTCAACCACGACGCGCTGACGGGCCTGGCCAACCGCCAGTCCCTCGTGCGCACCATCGAGCAGAACCTGGGCAACTGGGGCAAGGCGAGCATCCAGACCCTCGTGGCGACGATCAACATCGACAAGTTCAAGCGCCTGAACGAGCTGCTCGGCCACCACGCGGGCGACAAGGCCCTGGTCGCCGTCACCTGGAGCCTGCAGAGCCTCCTGCGCCCCGGCGACACGCTGGCGCGCGCCGGCAACGACGAGTTCGTGCTGCTGCTGCCCGGCCTGGGCGACGACGCCGTCGCGCGCGACCGCCTGCGCCAGCTGATGCAGGCCGTGAACCGCGAGTTCAAGTCCGGCGGCGGCACGGTGCCCCTCACCTGCAGCATCGGCTACGCGATCTTCCCGCAGGATGGCGGCAACGGCGACGTGCTGCTGAACCACGCGACGATGGCCACGCGCCGCGCCAAGGAACTGGGCGGCGGCCAGATCCAGCGCTTTTCCGACGAACTGCACCGCGCCGTGCAGCGCAAGCTGACGCTGGAAACCCAGCTGCGCCAGGCCATCGTCAACGACCAGCTGTACCTGGTCTACCAGCCCAAGATCGGCCTGCGCGACGGCGCCGTCGCCGGGCTGGAGGTGCTGCTGCGCTGGCAGCACCCCGAGCACGGCACCATCTCGCCCGTCGAATTCATCCCCATCGCCGAGGACTCGGGACTCATCGTCGAGATCGGCGAATGGGTGCTGCGCGGCGCCGTCGCCCAGGCCGGCGCGTGGCGGGCCGCCGGCGTGCCCCCGGTGCCGGTGGCGGTGAACCTGTCGGCGCGCCAGTTCCTGCGCACCGACATCGTCGCCACCGTGGCCGGCGTGGTGCGCGACGCCGCCCTGCCGCCCGGCGCGCTGGAACTGGAACTCACCGAAAGCATGTCGATCGACGACCCGCAGCGCAGCAGCGCGCTGATGCACCAGCTGCGCGAACTCGGCATCGCGCTGAGCATCGACGATTTCGGCACCGGCTATTCGAGCCTGAGCTACCTGAAGCGCCTACCCGTCGACAAGCTCAAGATCGACCGCTCCTTCGTGCTGGACGTGCACCAGAGCGCGGAGTCGCTGGCGATGGTGCAGGCCATCATCGCGATGGCCCACAGCCTGCATCTGGAGGTGATCGCCGAGGGCGTCGACAAGGCCGAACAGTACCAGGCGCTGCGCGCCGCGGGCTGCGACCAGATCCAGGGCTTTTATTTCAGCCCTCCGCTGGAGGCGCAGGCGTGCGCGGAGTATTTACGGCTGCACGGCACCCAGGCAGACGGGCTCTCCGCCTCCTGACGGACGGCCTGCCGGGCCGCTCCGCAAGCCGGCTCTTTAGCACTTCAACAACACTTGGCTTCCCACCCGCACGCCCGTGCGGTACAGTCGCTCATCTGCCGCATTTCATCCGGTTTTGTTCCGGATTCGATCCGTTACATGGGGTCGACAATTCGCCGCTGATCTATTTGTACAATTGTGGCTTACCCATTACAATTGATTACAATCGTGACACGGCGCGTTGCCAAATTCAAGGCCGCGCGCTGACCGTCCCCGGAGCCCCAACAGCCCGGCCATTACAACCTCAGCAGAAGTGCAACAACATGCGTTACTCGAGTAACCATAAGGCAGAAACCCGAAAGCGCATCATCGGCGAAGCGTCGCGCCGCTTCCGCAAGGACGGCGTCGAAGGCACCGGCCTGGTCCCCCTGATGAAGGCGCTGGGTCTGACCCATGGCGGCTTCTATGCCCATTTCGCATCGAAGGATGCATTGGTGGAGGCGTCGCTCGCATCGGCCGCCGAACAGGCCTTCGAGCGCTGGCCCGAGCCGCGCGATTCGGACGAACTGCTGGCCTTCGTGGCCAGCTACCTGTCGCCCGAGCACCGCGACAACCCCGACGAAGGCTGTCCCCTCCCCAGCCTGTGCGCCGAACTCGGCCTGCGCGGCAGCCCCAGCGACACGAGCGACATCGTGGTCCAGCGCATGACGCAGCGCCTCGAAGGCGCGGAACTGCGCAGCGCGCCGCCGGAACGCAGCCTCGTGGCGCTGGCCGCGATGGTCGGTGCGATCACGCTGGCGCGCGCCGTCAAGGATCCGGCCGCATCGGACCAGATCCTCGCCGCCGTGCGGTCGGCGATCCGGGCGCCGTCGCAGGAAACCTGATCACCAGCCGCCGCCGAGCGCTCGGAAAGTCGCGACAAGCGCGCGGCCGGCTTCCGTCTCGGATTGCGCGAGGCGGTCCTGCGCATCGAGCTGGTCGCGCTCCAGCTCCAGTTCGTCCATGAGGCTCGCGGCGCCGCCGACGTAAGCTTCATGGGCCTGGTCGCGTGCCCGGCCCGCGGCTTCCGCCTGGCGCGCCAGCGCCGCCTGTTCCGCGCGCAGCCAGCTGGAGGCCAGCAGGCCGTTCTCGACGTCCTCGGTCGCACGCAGCATCGCCTGGCGATAGGCCAGCAAGGCTTCGCGCCGTGCGGCCGTGGCGCGCGCGACCTCCATGTCGATCGCGCCGAAGTCGAACAGCCGCCAACGCAGGCCCAGCAGTGCAGCCGGCTGGAAGTTCGCGCCGCTCGGCACGCCTGTCCGCAAGCTCTCCATGCCCAGCAAGACACTCAGCGACGCCTTCGGGTAATACTCCGCGCGCGCCACCTGCACACCCGCCCCGGCTGCCGCCAGGCGCCGTTCGGCCGCGACGACGTCCGGCCGGCGCCTCAGCAGCTCGGCCGGGGACAGCCTGCCGGCCAGCGCAGGCGTGCGCAGCGGCGCCGTCGACGTCGCGATCCGCCCCGCCGTGCTGCCCGGCGTCACGCCCAGCAGCACGTCGATGCGGTTCAGCTGGGTCTCTATCTGCGCCTGCAGCGCAGGCATGCCCGCCTCCACCTGCGCCACGCGCGCCTCCGCCTGCGCCTGTTCGCCCAGCGTCGCCAGGCCGTCCTCGCGCCGCGCCAGTACCAGGCGCAGCAATTCGCGGTCGTCGCGCAGTCGCCGCTCCGCCAGCGCCAAGCGCAACCGCGCGCCCCGTACCCGGAAATAACTGTCTGCCACTTCCGCCACCAGCGAAACCCGCACGCCCAGTTGCTGCGCCTGGGCCACCTCGGCTTCGGCCCGGCGCTGGTCGCGGGCACTTCGCAAGCCGCCGCCGATGTCCAGCTCCCAGCTCGCCGCCAGCGCTTCGCTGCGCAGCACGGGGCTGCGGTCGTAGCCGGGGAAGCGGCTGCCGATGCGTCCCAGCGGACTTTCCAGCGACTGCTGCTCAGCCCTGAACGACGCCTGCGCGTCCAGGCGCGGCAGCAGCGCCGCACCGGCGATGCCAGCCGCCGCGCGCGCCTGCTCGACGCGCGCCACCGCCGCTTGCAGGTCCAGGTTCTGGGCCAGCGCCAGTTCGATCAGCCGCGTCAGGTCCGGATCCTCGAACTGCAGCCACCAGCGGTCCAGGGCCGGCGCCGGGACGGTAGCCGCCCCGCCGTCCGGCGCGTGCCGGAAAGCCGCCGCCGTCTCGATCTGCGGCGCCGTGTCGGGGCGCTGGGCCGCGCAGGCCGAGAGCAGTGCCGCCGCGATCGCCGCGATCGCCGACCGCGCGGCAGGTTTCATTCCCATTCGTGCTGCATCCATCTGGTCCTCGCCTAGTTACTTGCATGATGAAAGTCGCAAGTGTATAGTGACTTGCATTTTGAAAGCAACAAGAGGATAGATTGTCATGACGACTGCCGCTCCCCAGGATATCGCCGTCGGCGCCGCCCCGCGCAAGCCAACGCGCAAGCACATCAAGGCCGCCGCCGGCGGCGCCATCGCCGCCGTGGCGCTCGCCGCATACGGCGTGCACTGGTGGACCGAAGGCCGCTTCATCGAGAAGACGGACGATGCCTATGTTGGCGCCGACACCGTGGTGCTGCGCCCGAAGGTCCCCGGCTACATCGCCGAGGAGCACGTAGCCGACAACCAGGCAGTCAAAAAGGGCGAGCTGTTGTACCGCATCGACGACCGCGACTACCGTGCCGCGGTGGCGAAAGCCGAAGCCGCAGTGGCGGCGCAGCAAGCGCTGCTGGACAACCTGGCGGCGACGCGCCGCCAGCAGCGGGCGGTCGTGCAGCAGACCGAGGCCGGGGTCGCGGCCAGCGCCGCCGAACTGGCGCGGGCGCGCGACGACGACGCGCGCTACCGCAGCCTGGCGGGCAAGGCCGCCGTCTCGCTGCAGAGCGCCCAGCGCGCGGAGGCGGCGTGGAAGGAAGCGCAGGCGAACGGCGCGAAGGCGCGCGCGACGCAGCTGGCAGCCGAACGCGAGCTCGACGTAATCGCCTCGCGCGCCGCGCAGGCCACGGCCGCGCTGGACCAGGCCCGCGCCGAACTGGAGCTGGCGCGCCTGAACCTGGCCTATACCGAGGTACGCGCCCCGGCCGACGGCGTGGTCGGCAACCGCCGTGCGCGCGCCGGCGCCTATGCCCAGGCCGGCGAGCATCTCGTGTCCCTGATCCCGGCGCGCGGCCTGTGGATCGACGCCAACTTCAAGGAAGACCAGCTCGCACGGCTGCATCCTGGCCAGCGCGCCGAGATCGAGGCGGATGCGCTGCCGGGCAAGGTCTTCCACGGACGCGTGCAGAGTCTTGCCCCGGCCACCGGTGCCCAGTTCAGCGTCCTGCCGCCGGAAAACGCCACCGGCAACTTCACCAAGATCGTCCAGCGCGTGCCGGTGCGCATCGTGCTCGACGAGGCCGACGGCGCACTCGGGCGGCTGCGTCCCGGCTTGTCCGTCACGGCCACGGTCGACTCGCGCGACGGCCGCCAGCCATGAGCGGACTGCNGCGCATCGTGCTCGACGAGGCCGACGGCGCACTCGGGCGGCTGCGTCCCGGCTTGTCCGTCACGGCCACGGTCGACTCGCGCGACGGCCGCCAGCCATGAGCGGACTGCTCGATCCTGCCCGCATGACGACCGGGCAGAAGGTATTCGCCTTCGCCTCCATGTGCGTCGGCATGTTCATCGCCCTGCTCGACATCCAGATCGTCTCGGCCTCGCTGCGCGAGATCGGCGGCGGCCTGTCCGCCGGCGCCGACGAGACGGTGTGGGTGCAGACCAGCTACCTGATCGCCGAGATCATCGTGATCCCGCTGTCCGGCTGGCTGTCGCGCGTCATGTCGACGCGCTGGCTGTTCTGCGCTTCCGCCGTCGGCTTCACGGGCGCGAGCCTGCTGTGCGGCCTGGCCTGGAACATACAGAGCATGATCCTGTTCCGCGCCCTGCAGGGCTTCCTGGGCGGTTCGATGATCCCCATGGTGTTCACGACCGCCTTCGTGTTCTTCCAGGGACCTCAGCGCGTGATCGCCGCCGCGACCATCGGCGCGATCGCCTCGCTGGCCCCCACGCTGGGCCCCACCATCGGCGGCTGGATCACCGACCACTTTGCCTGGCAATGGCTGTTCTTTATCAACCTCGTGCCGGGCATCTTCGTCAGCGTGGCCGTGCCGCTACTGGTGCGCATCGACCGGCCCGACCCGTCGCTGCTGCGCAGCGCCGACGTGATCGGCATCGTGCTGATGTCGCTGTTCCTCGGCTGCCTCGAATACACGCTGGAAGAAGGCCCGCGCTGGGACTGGTTCGACGACCGCACGATCCTGGCGACCGCCTGGATCGCCGCAATCAGTGCCGTCCTGTTCGTCTGGCGCAGCCTGACGCATGCGCATCCGATCGTGGACCTGCGCGCACTGAGGGACCGCAACTTCGCGTTGGGCTGCTTCTTTTCCTTCATGACAGGCGTCGGCATCTTCGCCACGATCTACCTGACGCCCGTGTTCCTGGGCCGCGTACGCGGTTTTTCCGCGCTGCAGATCGGCCTTGCCGTCTTGTCGACGGGCGTGTTCCAGCTGGCCTCGATTCCCCTGTATTCCTACCTCGCGAACCGCGTCGACTTGCGCTGGCTCATGATGGTCGGACTGGCCTGCTTCGCGCTGTCGATGTGGCAATTCGCACCAATTACGCACGACTGGGGCTGGAAGGAACTGTTGCTGCCGCAGGCGCTGCGCGGCATCGGCCAGCAGTTCGCGGTGCCGCCCACGGTGACGCTCACGCTGGGCGGCCTGGCGCCGGCGCGGCTGCGCCTGGCCTCCGGCCTGTTCAACCTGATGCGCAACCTGGGCGGCGCCATCGGCATCGCGGTCTGCGCCACTATCCTCGACAGTCGCACCAACTTGCACTTCTACCGATTGGCCGAACGCCTGACGCCGGCCAACGACGCCGCCATGGACATGCTGGGCAGCGTGGCCGCGCGCCTGGCCGGTCCCGGGCTGGACGCCGCTTCGGGCGCCACGGCCGCGCTGCGCCAGTTGTGGCAGCTGACCTACCGCGAGGCGCTGACGATGACGTTCTCCGACATCTACCTCGTCATCATGGTATGTTTCACCTTGACGACCATCAGCGTGCCGCTGATGCGCAAGGTCGCGCCGCCGAAGGCGCCGTCCGCCGACGCGCACTGACATGCACGAGACACGACATGCAACGTACCAGTTTCGAAAACATGAATTGCCCCATCGCCCGTAGCCTCGATCGCGTGGGCGAATGGTGGAGCATCCTGATCCTGCGCGACGCCTTCTACGGCCTCACCCGCTTCGACGAGTTCCAGAAAAGCCTGAACATCGCGCCCAACATGTTGTCGCGGCGCCTGGCTGGCCTGGTCGAGGAAGGCTTGCTGGAAAAGCGCCCCTATCAGGACAAGCCGCTGCGCCACGAGTATTTTCTTACGGAGCGCGGACGCGACTTCCGTCCCGTGATGCTGGCCCTGCTGGCCTGGGGCAACCGCCACTTCGCACCGGAAGGCGAAGCCGTCATCGTGACCGAGCGCGCCACCGGCGAGCGGGTGGAACCGGTGCTCGTCGACCGGGCCAGCGGGCGCCCCGTCACGGACGAAGCATTGTTCGAGACGGCGCCAGGGCCGGCGGCGGATGAGACCACACGGGCACGGTTCACACGCAGGGATGCGAAGCGCGAGACGCTTTCCACGTCCTGACACGTCGCCCCGTCTAGGCAGGGCTCCGATTTTCGGCAGCCGTAACGCGAACGGACTTGGGTCCCCGCCTTCGCGCAGACGACGGCTCACAGGCGCTGTGCCACTGCTGCCCCGCCAAAGATCAGCTGCTGCACCATCGGCTGCCCGACGAAGCGTTGCGGGAAGATCGGCGCGGGCCGGCTCACCGCGTCCAGCCGCGCGATGTGCTCCGGCGCCAGCCGCACGTCCAGCGCACCCATGTTCGCCACGGCCTGGTCCAGCGTGCGCGCGCCGATCACGGGCGCGGCCACGGCAGGGTTCAGCAGCGTCCATGCCAGCGCCACCTGGGACGGCGTGGCCCCCACGTCGCGCGCCACGGCCGTCACTTCGTCGGCGATGCGCAGCGACGTCTCGTTCAGCAGGCCCGACGAGGCGATGACGCCCTTGCGGGTGGCCGACACTTCTCGCTCGCCCTGGGCGTCCAGATCCGCTGCCGTGTACTTGCCGCTCAGGATGCCGCCGCCCAGCGGCGACCACGGCATCACGCCCAGGCCGAGCGTACGCGCCATCGGCATCAGCTCGTGCTCGACGCTGCGCTCGACGAGGCTGTACTCGATCTGCAGGGCGGCCAGCGGCGTCCAGCCGCGCAGGTCGGCCATCGTCTGCAGCTGCGCCACGCGCCAGGCCGGCGTATTGCAGATGCCGACGTACAGCACCTTGCCGGCGCGGACCAGGTCGTCGACGGCGCGCAGCACCTCTTCCGGCCGCGTGGTGTCGTCCCAGGCATGCAGGTGCAGCAGCTCGATGCGGTCGGTGCCCAGCTGGCGCAGGCTCTGCTCGACGGAGCGCACCATGTTCATGCGGTGGTTGCCGCCCGCGTTGGGGTCGCCGGGAACGCGCGTCATGGTGAACTTGGTCGACAGGACGATGCGGTCGCGCCGCCCGTCCATCAGCTTGCCGACGATGCGTTCCGACGCGCCGTTGGTGTAGTTGACGGACGTGTCGACGAAATTGCCGCCGCGCTCGAGGTAGGCGTCGAAGATGCGCCCGGCCTCGGCTTCGTCGGCGCCCCAGCCCCAATCCTGGCCGAAGGTCATCGTGCCCAAGGCCAGCGGCGAAACGCGCAGGCCCGAGCGGCCCAGCAGTCGGTAGTCGTTCAATGCGGTCATGGTCTTGCTCCTCTGGTGTGGTGAATGACGCACAGTGTGCAGCGCGAACCGCATCCGCCGGTAGCGGGAACGTCCCGGATGCTTGCACGATCGTCCGGACGGTAGCGTGCGACAGTCCGATCCTGCTATCCTGGCAACCATGGAAACGCTTGCACGACTCGCCGACATCCTCGCTCGCCATACCCCCGGCGATGGCGCCTTCGACACGCCCCTGGCGGGCGTGAGCCTGCTGCGCACGTCCTCGCCGACGATGCCCATGCCCGTCGTCTACGAACCGACGCTGTGCCTCGTCGCCCAGGGCCGCAAGCAGGCCGTGCTGGGCACCGAGACCTACGTCTACGATGCCGCCAACTACCTGGTCGCCTCGGTCGACCTGCCCGTGATGGGATCGGTGATCGAGGCCAGCGAGGACAAGCCCTATCTGTGCCTGCGCCTGAACCTGGACATGACGGCCCTGTCCGACCTGGCCCTGCGCCATCCGTCGGACGAAAAACTGCCCGAGGACAGTCCCGGCCTGAGCCTGAACCGCACGACGCCGGAACTGCTGGACGCCGCGCTGCGCCTGGCCGCCCTGCTCGACACCCCGTCCGACATCGATGCGCTGGCCCCGCTCGTCACCCGTGAGATCCTGTACCGCCTGCTGACCGGTCCGGGCAACGGCGTCGTGCGCCAGATGGCGCGGGCCAACAGCCGCCTGAACGCGATCGCCCGCGCCATCGTCTGGCTGCGCGCCCACTATGCTCAGGAATGCCGCATCGACGACATGGCCGACGTGGCGGGCATGAGCCGCTCCACCTTCCACGCCCACTTCAAGGCGGTGACGTCGATGAGCCCGCTGGAATTCCGCACCCAGCTGCGCATGCAGGAAGCGCGCCGGCTGATGGTGGCCGAAGGGCTGGACGCCGCGAGCGCGGGCTACCGCGTGGGCTACGAGAGCCCGTCGCAGTTCAGCCGCGACTACGCCAGGCTGTTCGGCGCGCCGCCGGCGCGCGACGCGAACCGCCTGCGCAGCGAGGCGCCGGCGGCGGCGCACTGAAGGCGCATCGAGGGATCATTGCCTCGGGCGTCCGGCGCGCTGGGCGCGCAGCACCACGAGGCCGACCGCGCCCGCGCAGGCGCCCAGCACCGCGAACAGGCCCGTGGTGCCCCACAGCGGCAGGAAGTCGTCGACCACGGCCGTGGCGGCCGGCCGCTCCGGCAGGTAACGCACTTGCACGGCCTGGCCCGGCGCGTAGCCGAGCGCCAGGCCGCCCTGCAGGTAGTTGATGCGCATGTCGCCCGCATGGAACAGGACCTGCGGCTGCGTGCCGGCCGCCTTGACGCCGACGACCTGGCCGGCCGCCGTCTCGGCGGCGCGCAGGAATTCCATCCGCTGGAAGCCTTGCCAGGCCGCGACGGCGAACATGAAGGCGCCGATCAGGCAGGCCAGCTTGGCAGGGAAAGGACGCGGGGACGTCGTTACGGAAATCAAACCCATGGTGTGAATCGTTTTTGCGAAGAAGCGCGAAACATAGCATGCGACGGGAGGATCGACCAAGTCCGCCCGACGAGCGCAAGCAGCGCCACCGCAGTGGCATGTCATGAACGCACGCCGATGCGCACCCGTTATACTCGCGCCATCCCATTTTTTTCGTCCGCCTCATGAAGATCGCCGCCCAGCTCCTGCTCCCCTCGCTTGCTTTCCTGGCCTGCGTGGCACCCAGCGCGGCCAACGCCTGCGCGATCGTGCCGAAGGAGCAGATGGCCGAACGCTACCGGCAGAGCGTGGAAAAGTTCAAGGCCGCGACGATCGCCCTCGAAGAAAAATCCGACCTGATCTTCGTCGGGCGCCTGGCGCGCCTGAGGACGGAGGACGACACGGTCGAACTGCCGTCCGGGCAACGCCAGGTCGTGCAGCGGCACGAGGCGACGTTCGACGTGGACGATACCATCAAGGGGCAGTATCCGAACGGAGGAACGCTGGCATTCACCGGCTACAAGGACCGGGTAGTGGTCACGGTCGGCTGCGGTCCCCAGTTCTGGCGCCTGCCGGACGCGAACGGCGTCCACGAGACCTACCTGGTATATGCGCAGGACGGCAAGATCCTGAGGACGAACCGCATTCCCAAGGATGCCCAGGTGCTGGGCGGCCAGGAAGAAGCGGCGTTCGTTCGCGCCCGCCGATGACGGTCGCCGCGGCTGACCGAACGACCTCCCACCCACTCTCTCTGGTTCTACAGTGCTCGACCTCATCAACGCCATCCCGCGCGACCTCATCCTGCCCCCTGCCAACCTGTTCCTGCTGATCGCCGTCGGCCTGCTGCTGTGGCGCCGCTGGCCCCGCGCCGGCCGCATCGTCGCCGGCACCGCCTTGGCCGCGCTGGCCTTCCTGTCGACGCCTGCCGGCGCCGGCCTCTTCGTCGCGCCGCTGGAACGGATGACCGCGCCGCTGCGCGCGCCGCAACGCGCCGGCGCCCAGGCCATCGTCGTCCTGGCGGCGGGACGGCTGCGCCGGGCGCCCGAATACGGCGGCCGCGACATCCCCGACTATACGGCCCTCGCGCGCCTGCGCTACGCAGCGCACCTGCAGCGGCTGACCGGGCTGCCGGTGCTGGTCAGCGGCGGCAACGGCAGCAGCGGCGTCGACCCGGACGTGCGCGACCGCGCGTGGACGAAGGCCGATGCGATGGCAGCCGCCCTGCGCGAGGACTTCGGCGTGCCGGTCAGGTGGATCGAGCCGCGCTCGCGCGACACCGGCGAGAACGCCTCGTACAGCGCCGCGCTGCTGCGCGCGGACGGCGTGCAGCGCATCCTGCTGGTGACGGATGCGATGCACATGCCGCGCGCCCACGCCGCCTTCGCGCGCGCCGGCCTCGCGGTCGTCGACGCGCCGACGATGTTCTTCGGCAGCCGGGACGCCTTCCTGCAAGGCTGGGTACCCAGCGCCGAAGGCATGCGCCAGTCCTGGTACGCCATCTACGAGCTGCTCGGCATTGCCTGGTACCGGCTGCGCGACGCGGGCAAGGCGAACAGCCCAAGTCCCCTCACGCCTTCGCCGCCGGCTTCAGCCGGAAACCGATCCCCATCCGGTTGAAGGCATTCATGGCCGCGATGGTGATCGTCAGGTCGACCAGG
Source organism: Massilia sp. YIM B02763 (assembly GCF_030412015.1). Lineage (GTDB taxonomy): Bacteria > Pseudomonadota > Gammaproteobacteria > Burkholderiales > Burkholderiaceae_D > Telluria. The sequence goes on from NZ_JASNRD010000020.1 coordinate 63,566, forward strand.
TCCTTCTCGCCAAACGCCGCCGCTGCCGCCGCGTAGGCCTCGTCGGACGCATGCGTCTCGCCGACGCGGGTCACCTCTTCGGCCCACGCCAGCGCCGCGCGCTCCTGGTCGGAAAACAGGTAGGCCGCCTCGTGCCACACGGGCACCAGCAGCAGCTTGTCGACCGACATGCCGCCTTTTTGCAAGTCCCGTGCATGCAGGTCGATGCAATGGGCGCAGCCGTTGATCTGCGAGACGCGCAGGAACACGAGGTGGACGAGCTGGGCCGGCAGGTTCGTGCCGTGCATGATGTAGTGGTGGACGGCGCCGAGCGCCTTGGCGCCCTCGGGCGCGACTTGGAACCAGTTTGCGCGTTGCATTGCGTGGATTTCCTTTGGCTGATGGTGACACGGTGGCGGCGACATTGCCGCCCCGTCCATGACAAGACGGACGGCACTGCCGCGCTGTGACAGTCCGCGGCAAAGAAATGCGCCGGCCCGCATCGGGGAGCGCCGGCGCCACGCAGGCTATAATCCCCGTCCACCGACCATGCACCCCGACTCCACCCACGGCCCAGCGGCCGATTGCCCCTTTGGCCTGCGCCGCGACCTGCCGCGCTGGCGCCAGCTCGTCACGCCCGCGTGGATCGCCGGCCTGGTCGCCGGCACGCCCGTCGCGGCGGCGCCGTCGGGCCCGTGGCGGCTGTTCGAGGTGGGATTCGGCGACGCCGATGCCTTCGCGGCGGGCCACGTCCCCGGCGCGGGCTATATCGATACGGCGCAGCTGGAGCACGGTCCGCTGTGGAACAAGGTGCCCGACGCGATGCTGGAGCGGCTGCTGCTGGCCCACGGCATCGGCCACGACGTCACCGTGGTGCTGTACGGCCGCAATCCGCTGGCGGCGGTGCGCGTCGCCCACCTGCTCTTGTACGCGGGCGTCGCCGACGTGCGCCTGCTCGACGGCGGCTTCGCGGCCTGGACCCGCGCCGGACGGCCACTGGAACAGGGGGCGCCGCGGCGCTGGCCGGCAGCGGGCGCGTTCGGCGCGGCGTTCCCCGCCCGCCCCGGCTACCTGTTCGACATGGAGGACACGCGCGCGCTGCTGGCGCGGGCGGACGGCACGCTCGTCAGTACCCGCACATGGAACGAATTCATCGGCAAGACCTCGGGCTACAGCTATATCGCCGCGAAGGGAGACATCCCCGGCGCATTGTGGGGTCGCGCGGGCGGCGACGACGACGTGCACAGCATGACGGAATTCCACGACGCGTCCGGCCGCATGAAGCCGGCCGCCGACATCGCGGCGCTGTGGCGCGTGGCCGGCATCGATGCCGGCGGCCTGAACGTGTTCTACTGCGGCACCGGATGGCGCGCGTCGCTGGCGTTCTTCTACGCTTGGCTGATGGGCTGGGAGCGCATCGCCGTCTACGATGGCGGCTGGTGCGAATGGAGCCGCGACGCTGCCAATCCGGTGCTGCGCCGGATCAGCGATCCACCATCGCCATCGCACGCTCCCCGTAACGCGGTCCCGCCACGCCGATCGTCTGCAGCGCCTCGTCCAGGCGCCGCATGTCGTCTCCCGTGAGCACGACGTCGGCCGCGCCCAGGTTCTGCTCCAGGTAGGCGCGGCGCTTGGTGCCCGGAATCGGCACGATGTCGTCGCCCTTGCCCAGCAGCCAGGCCAGCGCCACCTGTCCCGGCGCCGCGCCGTGCGCCTGCGCGATGTCCTTGACCAGGGCAGCGATCTGCATGTTCTGGTCGAAGTTCTCGCCCTGCAGGCGCGGGTCGCCCTTCGAGCGGTAGTCGTCGGCGGCGTATTCCTCGGCGCGCTTGCCGGTACCCGTCAGGAAGCCGCGGCCCAGGGGGCTGAACGGCACCAGGCCGATGCCCAGTTCGCGCAGCGCGGGAATCACGTCCGCTTCCAGGTTGCGCTCCCAGATCGAGTATTCGCTCTGCAGCGCCGATACGGGCTGCACGGCGTGGGCGCGGCGGATCGTGTCGACGCCCGCTTCCGAGAGGCCGAAGTGCAGCACCTTGCCTTCGCGGATCAAGTCCTTCACGGTGCCGGCCACGTCCTCGATGGGCACGTTCGGGTCGACGCGGTGCTGGTACAGCAGGTCGATGCGGTCCGTGCGCAGGCGCCTGAGCGAAGCCTCGACGACCTCGCGGATGTGCTCGGGCCGGCTGTCGGCGCCCTGGAACAGGCCCTGGCCGATGACGAAGCCGAACTTGGTCGCCAGCTGCACCTGGTCGCGGCGGCCTTCGAGCGCGCGGCCAAGCAATTCCTCGTTGGTGAAGGGGCCGTAGACCTCGGCCGTGTCGAGGAAGGTGCAGCCCAGGTCGATGGCGCGGTGGATCGTGGCGATCGATTCGGCATCGTCCGGCGTGCCGTAGGCGTGGCTCATGCCCATGCAGCCCAGGCCGATGGCCGATACCTCGAGTCCCTGGGTGCCGAGTGTGCGTTTTGCTAGCATGTGTTCTCCTTCGATGGATGCGCCGGGACGGCGCCGTTGACGACAATATATTCCTTGATCGATGCAAAGAGAACGCCAATAATCGCCGCATCATTTTCCAAAAATGGAAAACCCATGGATTGGAACGACCTGAAGTATTTCCTCGAGGTGGCGCGCGGCGGCAGCCTCACGGCGGCATCGAACGCGCTGCGCGTGAGCCAGTCGACGGTCGGGCGCCGCATCGCCGAGCTGGAAGCGCGCCTCGACACGCGCCTGTTCGCGCGCCACCAGACCGGCTACTTCCTCACCGACGAGGGCCGTGCGATCCTGGCGCGAGCGGAAACGGTGGAGGAAAACATGCTGGCGTTCGAACGGGGCGCCTCGGGCCGCAACCCCGGCGTGTCCGGCACCGTGCGCCTGGCCACGTCGGACAATATGGCATCCGACCTCCTGGTTCCCGCCCTGCCCGAGTTCATCCGCCGCCATCCGCAGCTGCGCCTGGAAATCCTCACGACGACGGCGACGGTGGAACTGGGACGGCGCGAGGCCGACCTGGCGCTGCGCATGGTCAGGCCCAGCCACGGCAACCTGAAGGTGCGCCGGCTCGGCGAGATGACCTATGGCGTGTACGGACGGCGCGACTACCTGGACCGCCATCCGGCGCGGGACGGCGATCCGCTGGCGGGACGCGGGTGGATCGTGTGGGACGAAGCGCATGCGCACCTGCCGGCGGCGCAATGGCTGGCGCAGCGCGCGCCCAGTGCGCCGGTGGCGCTGGCCACGTCCAGCCTGCGCACGCAGATCGCGGCCGTGCAGGCCGGCATCGGCCTGGCCGTGCTGCCCGACTTCCTGGCCGTCGGAGACGGCCTGGTCCGCGTGCTGCCGTCGGAACACGTGTTCAGCAACGGCGTGTGGCTGGTGATGCATGCCGACCTGGGGGCGTCGGCACGGATACGCGCGGTGGCGGACTTCCTCGCGGAAGTGGTCATCCGCGCCAATCCGGAACTGTCGGGGCGCTGGATGGGCGCCTGAACGTCAGTGCGCGTTCGCGCCCTTGCGGACAACCACGTTTTCGCGCATGACCTGGAGCAGCACACGCAGCCAGACGATCTCTTGTTCGACACTCATTGTTGCACCATTCAAAAAAGAAAGATTTAATGCATTCTAGCAATTTTCAAGATCATTTGATAGATTTATCGATAAGTGTGTCGTAGTTGTGTCTTTCCGGCGTCAGAATCAGGGTTGCGAGGCATGGAATTGACGATCGCGACGACAACTCAGCATTGGAGGGCGTTACCGGCGCCGATGGCCCGTATTCCTCGCTTCATTGCGGCGGCGTCGAAGAGGCTCCTTTGGGCGATCCGCCTGGACAGCACGCGCCGATGCCGCGCGCCACCGACCAAGTCGTGACGAGCGTTGATATTTCCTGCGAAACATTGATTCTCATCAAGCGATCGAGGGTTACCAGAGGCGGGCATCCATTCCCACACTATGATCCCAGGGCCGATCAACCTCATCGACGTCTGGAGACCCCATGAAGCTACGTTACAGTCTGGCATTAATCCTCGGTATTTCCCTGTTCAACAGCGGGCACGCACGCGTCGCCCAGGAGGGCACGCCATCCTCGACAGCCAAGACAGTGCAGCTGGCCGACAAGCAGGAAAAAGAGAAAGCTCCCCTCGTCGCCTGCGACGTCAATGCCGATGTCCAGCAGTGCTGCTCTGCCGCAAAGTGCGGTGGTAATGTGCTGAGCAACCGCGACCGCCACAACTGCAAGGTCAAGAGCGGCGGCAAGAGCTGGCATCCGGCGGCCCGCGGCGGTGAACCGGCAGTCTGCGTTCGGCCCTGACCCAGTCACCAGCGAGGAAAGACGAACATGACGCAAATCAGCGATCTGCGCAAGATCATCCAGGACTGGGGAACGTGGTTCGCAGCGCAATACGACACGCGCTGCAAATGGGTCGACCTGTACGCCGAAAATCCGGACATGAAGGGCTATCCGACGCGGCGCCTGACGGTGAAGGTCGGCCCGGCCGTGCTGAACATGGTGCCGACCCAGGCGCTGCCCAGCATCGCGTTCGAAGACGAACGCCACAACAATACCGACATCGAGACGCTGTCGACGTTCTCGTTCAACGAGGAAACCACATCGACATTTTCATGGTCGCTCACGGAAAGCATCGACGTCGGCACCCGCGCCTCCGTGTCGGCGCCGCTGCCGGCCGGCTTCAAGGCCGACCTGGAAACCTCGGTGAACATCGGTCTGTCTTCCACCCAGCAGCAGGAAGACAGCACGACACGGTACTGGGCCAGGGAAGAACAGGTCAGCGTCCCGCCACGTACGCTGATCAAGGCCAAGATGGTGATCATGCAGGAAAAGTACGACATGGACTTCGTCGCCGATGTCACCCTCAGCGGCTACGTCGCGATCTGGCTGCAGGACAAGCGTGACGTCAACAACAAGAACGGTTCGGACCTGCACTGGCTCTGGTTCATTCCTGTCTCCAGCGTCTTCCGGGACCGCCCCGTCGACGGCTACCACGTGATCTCGGGAGGCACGGTGCAATTCCAATCCCGCGGGCGCTTCGTCGGGGTCCAGGGATTCAAGTGCATTATCCAGTACGAGCAATTCTCGCTCGCTCCGTCCGCCGACGGCGCGCCGCCGCAGGCGCCGACGAAGACCTGGGAAGAGCTGGTCGAAGGCTACGGCATCGTCCCTGCGGACGCGTTCTAGCGCCCATTGCGCGGCCACGTCCTCGGCAGCGTGGGGTGCCAGGAACGGGCCGCGCTGCGCGCCGTCTCGAACGGCGAGCGCTGCCGTCCCGACGAGCGGGAGCTGAGCAGCATACTGTCGAAACTGCCGAACCCGGTATCGTAGGGCACATGCTGTGAACGCGGCGGCGACCATTCCGCTTCCGCGGCCGCAAACGGCGGCTGCGACTGCAGCAGTTCCACCTGCTCGGCCAGCGACCGCACCTTCTCGCGCAGCGCCGCCAGCTCCCGGTCCTTGTCGGCCAGCGCCTGCGCTTGTTCCTGACGCAAGGCCTGCATGCGCCCTTCCGCATCCGCATGCAGCCGGTCGGCCAGTTGCTCCACGAGCGCCGCCAGCGCACCCGCCGTATCCTCGCGCCGCATGCCCGGCGCGTCGCCGCCCTCTTCCTCCTCGCGCAACTCCCTCAGCAGGCGGTGGATCGTCGACTTGGAGCCGACGTCGCCCAGGCCGTGGCGCACGGCGTCGACGGAGGGATGCAGGCCCTGCGCCAGCAAGCCGTCGCGGATGGCCCGCACCTGGGACTTGGTGATGCCGCTGCGCGCCATGGCGAAACCTCCTCAGGAACTGGCCTGCTCCACCAGGGCGCGATGCTCCTGGCGGTTCAGCTTCGGATGGACGAAGGGGACCGTCAGCATCGTGCTGCCGACGGCCATCAGGAGCAGCGCCGTGAAGGTTTCGCTGGTGATGATGCCCTTGTCCAGCAGGATGTTGGCGAAGATGATCTCGATGAGGCCCTTGGTCTGCAGCAGCCAGCCGATGATCGTCGCTTCCCCGCTCTTCCAGCCCAGCAGCCGGCCGGCGATGTGGGCGCCCGCGAGCTTGCCGGCGACGGACGCGAGCAACAGCAGTCCGCCGGCGAAGAACACGGCGTAGCCCCCCATGTCCCACTTGGTGCGCAGGCCCGTGCTGAGGAAGAACACGGGCATCAGCACCAGCAGCACGTTCTTGAAAAGCGCATCCAGCTTCTCGCGGCCGAACCAGTCGGCGTCCATCACGACGCCGGCCAGGAAGGCGCCCACCATGAAGTGCAGGCCGGCCCAGTCGGCGCCGAAGCCGCAGGCGATCAGCCAGATCAGCGCCACGTACCAGCGGTCGGACTCCTCCGCGCGCGCCATCAGGCGGCGGAACACGAAGGTCAGCAAGGTGAACGCGGCCAGGAAGCCGAACTGGCGGCCCATGCGCTCCCAGTCGAGCATGATCAGCGCCAGCACGCCCCAGATGGCGACGTCGTCCAGGCTGGCGTAGCGCAGGATGCGCTGGCCCATGGGCTGGCGCAGGATGTCGAGCTTTTCCATCAGCAGCACCAGCACCGGCAGCGCCGTCACGGCGCAGGCCATGCCGGTGCCGAGCAGGAATTGCCAGGTCGCGGCCTTGGGGCCGATCCAGCCCTGGTAGCCGAGCAGCAGGAAGGCGGCGGCGCAGCCGAACAGCAGGGGCATGCCGAGCGACAGCCCGGCCGTGGTGGCGCTCTCGCCGCGGAACTGCCATACCTTCTTGAGATCGAGCTCGATCCCGGCCAGCATCACGAACAGCATCACCCCCCATTGGGCGATGCCGTTCAGGGTTTTCACCACGTCCGGGTTGAAGACGAACTTGTGATATTCGGGGAACACGGCCCCCATGACGCCGGGGCCGAGCACGATGCCCATGATGATCTGGACGATCGCGAGCGGGGCGACATAATCGGTCCGGCCGAGGCGCCAGACCAGGAAAGGTACGACGAAAATCAACAGCATCGCGAGCAGGAAAATCTCGGTGGTGCTCATTGGGTCTCCTTCAACGTTACGTAATTATGTAATGGTGTAACGACGGAGATGGTACCCAACAATTGATTAACTGCAAAGCAATTTTGTACTGGCAGAAATGCTAGTATCCATGCCGTGGTCCCCGCGCAGGCGGGGACCCCAGCTCTCGACGAAACCGGTGAGCGCGCAACAATTGGGCCCCTGCCTTCGCAGGGGCGACGGGCGTGCGCCGGAGACTGGCTTAGCGGTTCTGGTACCCGCCATACGCCGCCACTGGGCTCCACGCCGGCGACACCGCCGGCAGCTTCGGTGCCAGTTGCTCGTACGGGCCGGCGCCATGCACGACCTTCCCGTTAACCACCGTCAGCACGCTTTCCAGGCGCTTGACGCCCTCGACGTCCATCGTGAACACGTCCTTCGGCAGCACCACCAGGTCCGCGTACTGACCGCGGGCGATGGTACCTTTCAGCTTCTCTTCGCCGCTCATCCACGCAGAGCCCGTCGTCATCAGCTTCAGCGCCTGGTAGCGCGACGGCACGTCCTTGTCCTGCCAGATCTTCATGCCGCCGGCCGTCTTGCCCGTCATGGCCCAGTACACCGACGGCCACGGGTTGTAGCTGGAGACGCGGGTGCCGTCCGTGCCCAGGCCGACGGGCACGCCCGCGGCGAGCAGCTTGCGGATCGGCGGCATCTGGCGCGTCTGGGCGCCGTAGCGCTTCCAGTAGGCCTCGCCCTGGAAGTGCATGCGGTCCTGCACGGCGACGCCGCCGCCCAGCTTCTTGATCCTTGCGATGTCGGCGTCCGTGATCGTCTCCGCGTGGTCGATGATGAAGCGCAGGCCGTTCAAGGGCGTGCGCGCATTCACCTTCTCGATCACGTCCAGGTCGCGCGCGATGCTCTCGCCGTAGGTCGCGTGCAGGCGGAACGGCCAACGGTTCTTGACGAGCAGTTCGACCACGCGTTCCAGCTCGCTCTCCATTGAGGCCGGCAGCTCGGGGCGCGGCTCCAGGAAGTTCTCGAAGTCGGCCGCGCTGGCGACGAGGTTCTCGCCGCCGCCTTCGGCCGAGAAGCCGTTCGGGTAGAACATGTGGTCGTTCTGCTTCGGGTGGGTGAGCGTCAGCCAGCGCTGGAAGTCTTCCAGCTCCTTGCCGGCGCGCTGGGCGAACAGGTAGTAGGACGTACGCACCGTCAGCTTGCCGTCCTTGGCCAGCTGCAGCGAGACGCCGTAGTCGTCCGGGTAGTTCTGGAAGCCGCCGCCGGCGTCGATGGCGCTCGTCACGCCCAGGCGGTTCAGCTCGCGGTAGAAGTGCAGCGTCGAATTGACCTGGTCGGCCGGCGACAGTTTATTGGTCTTGGCCAGCGTCGAATACAGGATCAGGGCGTTCGGCTTGGCGATCAGCTTGCCGGTCGGCTTGCCGTCCGCGCCGATCTCCACTTCGCCATCCTTGTACTGCGTATCCTTGCTGTAGCCCAGGGTCTCGATGCCTTTCTTGTTGAGGAAGCCCAGGCCGTACAGGTAGAGGATGAACACGGGCTTGTCCGGCACCGCGGCATTGATTTCCTCCAGCGTCGGCAGGCGTTTTTCCGCGAACTGGTATTCGTTCCAGCCGCCCACGACCTTCACCCATTCGCCGTCCGGCGTGCGCACGGCCTGCTCCTTGAGCATCTCCAGCGCGCGCTTCAGGGTCGTGACGCCGTCCCAGCGCAGCTCCATATTGTAGTTCAGGCCTTCGCGGATCACGTGCAGGTGCGAGTCGTTCAGGCCCGGGATCACGGTGCGTCCGCCGGCGTCGATCACCTGCGTGTCCGCCTGCTTCAGTTTCAGGACCTGGGCGTTCGTGCCGGTAGCGAGCACCTTGCCGTCCTTGACGGCGACGGCCTGCACGAACTCGCCTTCCTTGACCATGGTGGCGACCTTGCCGTTGGTGAGGATCAGGTCGGCTTGGGCGTGGACGGCGCCGGCAACGAGCAGGCTGGCGAGCGTGGCGGCAATGGTGGTCTGGACGGGTTTCATAGTGTTCTCCCTCTGTTTTGGATGGACGTAGGCAGCCGCACCGCATGCGGCGTGAATGGATTTTTATTTGGTTTGGACGCGTGGACGGGAAACCCGTCCACCCTACCCGGACGCTGGCGTTACGCAGGGTGGACGGGTTTCCCGTCCACGCGCTCGACGATCAGGGATAACGGACGGGCCGCCCCGGCAGATCGGGCAGCGGAATGAATTCCGTCTCGCCCGGCACGCGCGCGAAGCGCTGCGCGCGCCAGTCTTCCTTGGCCTGCTCGATGCGGTCGGCCGAGCTGGAGACGAAGTTCCAGGTCAGGAAGCGCGGGCCGTCCATCGGCTCGCCGCCGAGCAGCATCAGGCGTACGCCCGCTTCCCCCGTCGCGCCCAGCGTGACGACGGCGCCGGGCTTCAGCACCACCAGCTGGTTCGGGCCGAAGCGGCCGTCGCGGCCCAGGTCCAGCGTGCCTTCGACGATGTACACGGCCTGCTCCGGATACTCGGCCGGCAGCGTCAGGCGCGCGCCGGGCGCCAGCGCCAGGTCGACGTAGAACATCGGGGACTCCACCGGCACCGGCGAGCGCTTGCCGAAGTACTCCCCGGCGATGAGGCGGGCCGAGGCGCCCTCGCCCTCGATCACCGGCAGCTCGGACGCCGCCGTATGGGAAAAGCTCGGGTCTTTTTCTTCCTTCGCCTTGGGCAGCGCCACCCAGCACTGCAGGCCGGACAGCGTCGAGCCGGCGGCGCGCACCTGCGGGCCCGTGCGCTCGGAATGGACGATGCCGCTACCGGCCGTCATCCAGTTCACTTCGCCCGGCTTGATGTCCTGGAAGGTGCCAAGGCTGTCGCGGTGCGAGATCTCGCCGGACAGCAGGTAGGACACGGTCGACAGGCCGATGTGCGGGTGCGGGCGCACGTCGATGCCCTGGCCGGGCTGGAACACGTGCGGCCCCATCTGGTCGAGGAAGACGAAGGGACCGACCATGCGGCGCTCCTTGTGCGGCAGCGCGCGGCGCACTTCGAAGCCGTCGCCCAGGTCATGGGTGCGCGGCACGACGATGGTCTGCACCATTTCCAGTTCGTCGTGCGGATCGCGGGGATCAATGATGCTCATGTCAGCGTGCCTCCGTGGTGATGGCGATCGTGCCGCTCAGGGTTTTATGGACCGGGCACTTGTTGGCGATGTCGGTCAGGCGCGCCTTTTCTTCCTCGCTCAGCTGGCCGACGTATTCGATCTCGCGGTGCAGCGCATAGGCCGAGCCTTCCTGGCCGTGCTTGATCGCGACCTTGATTTCTTCCAGCGGCCAGCCCTTGCGCCTGGCGTACAGCGTGACGGTCAGCGTGGTGCAGGCGGCCAGCGCCGCGGCCAGGATGTCGTGCGGTTCCGGGCCGCTGTCCTCGCCGCCCAGCTCGCGGCTCACGTCCGTCAGGATGCGGTGCGCGCCGATCTCGATCACCTGCTGCAGCGGCCCCGTGCCGCGATGGGTCTTCACTTCCATGGTCTTCCCCTCGTCCTGTCTCTTCGGTTTCGTTCGGTGGATTGTACGCCGGAGGCATACCGGTCCACCTTGAATGCTAGTGCCTTCGCCAGTGCGGCGCTACCCTCACAGGGGCAGGTCGAACAGCAGCACTTCCGCGTCCTTCGCGGCGGACAGGCCGACCACGGCTTCGTCCGTCACCTGCACGGCGTCGCCGGCCTGCAGCGCGCAGCCGTTCACCGTGACGCTGCCGCGCGCCACCTGGACATAGGCCTGGCGGCCCGGCGGCAGCGGATGGCTGACGGCATCGGCGCCGTCCAGGATGGTCGCGTAGATCGCGGCATCCTGGCGCAGCGACACCGAGCCCTCGCGGCCGTCGCGGGAAGCGATCAGGCGCAGCTTGCCCCGCTTGTCGGCCGCATCGAAATGCTTTTCCTCGTAGCCCGGCGCCCCGCCCGCCTCGGACGGGATGACCCAGATCTGCAGGAAGTGCACGGGTTCCGTCTTGGAGCCGTTGTACTCGCTGTGGGTGACGCCGGTACCCGCGCTCATGCGCTGCACGTCGCCGTAGCGGAGCACGGAACCGTTGCCCATGCTGTCCTTGTGTTCCAGCGCCCCGTCCAGCACGTAGGAAATGATCTCCATGTTCTGGTGGCTGTGCGGGTCGAAGCCGCGGCCCGGGGCCACGCGGTCTTCGTTGATGACGCGCAGCGGGCCGACGCCCATGTGGGCCGGGTCGAAGTAGTGACCGAACGAGAAGGTGTGCTGCGAGCGCAGCCAGCCGAAACTGGCGACGCCGCGATCCTGGCTTTTACGTACGTTCAGCATGGTGTTTCTCCTGTTGAGCGCGTTCGAACTGTTCGAATGCGTTGCGCCTTGCGGGTCGGGCGATCTGCCTACGGCGTCCGCTGGAGCGCGTTTCGATGGAGGCATTATGGGCGCCGCCGGGGCAGAAGGAAAACGAGTTATTTTTTGTTCTATGATCGAAAAATTCGATTATCATTCGCGTCCCGTCCACCTATTCTTCGACCATGCTCAAGATCAGCCTCGATGCCCTCCTCACCGTCGACACCATCGCCCGCCGCGGCAGCTTCTCCGGCGCCGCCAAGGAGTTGTACCGGGTGCCGTCGACCATTTCGTACACGGTCGCCAAGCTCGAGGAAGACCTGAGCGTGCAATTGTTCGAGCGCTTCGGCCCGCGTGTCGTACTGACAGCCGCCGGCGAGGAATTGCTGAAGGAAGGCCGCTACCTGCTCAAGGCGGCGAGCGACCTGGAGAGCCGCGTGCGCCGCGTGGCGTCGGGCTGGGAGACGGAGTTCGCGCTGGGCATGGACTCGGCCCTGGCCCCGCTGGGCCTGCAGGACGATATCCGTGCCTTCTACGAGGTCGCGGACCAGACCCGTCTGCGCATCGTGCGCGAGGCGCTGTCCGGCACCTGGGAAAGCCTGCTCGACCGCCGCGTCGACCTGCTGGTGGGCGCGGCCGGCGAAGGCCCGTCCGGCGGCGGCTACACGGCCGAGCCGCTCGGCACGATGTCGTTCGTGTTCGTCGTCGCGCCGGGCCACCCGCTGGCGGCGGTGCGTCACCGCCTGAACAAGGCGGACCTGGCCGTGCACCGCGCCGTGTCGGTGGCCGATTCCGTGCGCGTGCTGCAGGCCCGCACGGTGGGCCTGCTGTTCGGCCAGGACACGCTGACCGTGCCGGACATGCAGACCAAGTACGAATTCCAGCTGGCCGGCCTCGGCTTCGGCTTCCTGCCCGAGGCCTGGGCCCGCGCCGACATCGACGCCGGACGCCTCGTCGTGAAGGAAGTCGAGGAACCGAAGCCGGACGAGACGCTGTACATGGCCTGGCGCACAGGCGAGGACGGGGCCGCCATGCAGTGGTGGCGCGAGCGCCTGCGCGCGCAGCCGCCGCTGGCGCGCATGCTGTCACAGAACTGCAATGTGGAAAGGGCAACGGGTATTGCCCCGTAAAACCTATACCTTCGGATGACTAGACCCGGGCGGACGGCATGTCCAGAATGTCGGGGTCCGGATGCGGCGGCAGCGAGCGGTCCATTCGGTTCCGAGAATTTCTCACCTGAAAGGACTTCGCCATGACCATCACCCGCACCAGCAACACCATCACGACCCGCGACGGCACCACGATCTACTTCACCGACTGGGGCCATGGCCCGGTCGTCACGTTCAGCCACGGCTGGCCACTGAATGGCGATGCCTGGGAAGACCAGATGATGTTCCTGGCCGAGAAAGGCTACCGCGTCATCGCCCACGACCGCCGCGGCCACGGCCGTTCGAGCAAGACCTGGCACGGCAATCACATGGACAACTACGCCGACGACCTGGCTCAGCTGATCGAGGCGCTCGACCTGCACAACATCACCATGGTCGGCCACTCGACCGGCGGCGGCGAAGTCGCCCGCTACATCGGCCGCCACGGCAGCGACCGCGTCAAGAAAGCCGTGCTGGTCGGCGCCGTGCCGCCGCAGATGGTCAAGTCGCCGACCAATCCGGGCGGCCTGCCGATGGACGTGTTCGACGGCATCCGCAACGGCGTGCAGTCGGACCGCTCGCAGTTCTTCAAGGACCTGAGCGCCCCGTTCTACGGCTTCAACCGCGACGGCGCCAAGACCTCGCAAGGCCTGCGCGACAACTTCTGGCTGCAGGGCATGCAGTGCAGCATCCGCGCCGCCTACGAGTGCATCAAGCAGTTCTCGGAAACCGACTTCACGGAAGACCTCAAGAAGATGGACATCCCGACCCTGCTCGTGCACGGCAGCGACGACCAGATCGTCCCGATCGACGCCGCGGCCCGCCGCGCCGTCGAGTTCCTGCCGCAAGGCCGCCTGGTCGTGTACGAAGGCGCCCCGCACGGCCTGCCGTCGACCCACAAGGACCGCCTGAACGCTGACCTGCTGGAATTCCTGCGCAGCTGATTGCCTGCGTCGGGATGAAAAAACCGCCCTTCCCTGCCGGGAACGGGCGGTTTTTTTATTGGCTGCGCCCGGAGGCTGGATTGGGCGCCGGCGCCAGCGGATCGAGCAGCTGGCCCGCCAGCGTCGCCGGCTGCGGCGTGTCGGTGCCGTATTCCGCCGGCCAGTGGCCCGGCAGGTAATGGCTGCCGAACAGGCGGTCCAGGATGGGCAGCGTGGACGCGTAGTTGCGGTTGATGTGGTCGTGGCGGCTGTGGTGCCAGTGGTGGAAGGCCGGGGTCGTCACCAGCCATTCCAGCGGGCCCAGGCGCCAGCGCACGTTGGCATGGATGAAGTAGCCCCATGCCAGGCCGACGAGCGTGAGGGCGACGGGCAGGCCGCTGCCGGCGACGCTCGGGCCCGCGAGGCCCAGCAAATTCAGCGGGACCAGGCCGAACAGGCGCGTGACGACCATGTCGACGGGATGCGTGCGGGTATTCGCGAGAAAATGCATGTGCTCGGTGCTGTGGTGCAGCGCGTGGAAGCGCCACAGCCACGGCAGCTCGTGGCTGAGCCGGTGGCCCCAGTAGACGCCGATCTCGCCGACCACGAAGGCCAGCGCGACGCGCGCGGCGGCCGGCAGTTCCTGCACCGCCGCGACCAGCGCGCCCGGTACCACGTGGCGGGCCGCGGCGGCGAGCAGCGCGACGGGCACGCTCAGCACGAGGATCGGCACCAGGCTGCTGATCACGTAGTAGGCGACGTTGTGCAGCAGCTCGCGCCGCGACACCTGCGTGCGGTGGGCGCCGCACCAGCGCTCGAGCGGCACGAAGACGGCCGTCAGCAGCACCAGCCAGGCGGAGAGGCGAAGCACGGTCAGCACGAATTCGTGCAGGGAAGCGCTCATGGACAGACGATGCGGACGACGCGCGAGGAACGCAGGCCGCGCTCAGGCGCGCTTGCCGCGGCGGCGGCGCGCCGCGAAGCCCACCAGGCCGACGCCGCCGAGCAGCAGGCTCAGGGTCGACGGTTCCGGCACCTTGGACTCCAGCTTGACGTCGTCCAGCAGCAGGAATGGCGGCGCGCCGGACGAGCTGCTCTTGGCCAGGAAGGACAGGATCTCGCTGGTGCTGGTGGCCGTGAAGGTCATGCTGGCACCCTGCCAGCCGCTGAAGCCGCCGTTCGCGATGCTCAGCATGCCGGTGTTCTGGAACGTGCTGCCCAGGCCCACCTGCCAGTAATTGTTCGGGTTGTCGCCGTTGAAGCCCGCCTGCTGCGCCAGCGCGTAGTCGAACGTCAGCGTGTAGTCCTGGCCGACCGTCAGGCCGCTGATCGTCTGGAACAGGTAGCCCGGGTAGTACAGGGGATCGGAAGCGAAGAAGTTGCCGCCGCCCGGCGAAGCGCTGAAGCCGTTGTTGCCGCCCTTGAGCTGCAGGGCCGATGCGCCGGTCGTCGCGGTCGACGCGTTCAGCAGGAAGTTGTAGCCACCGTCGTTGCCGTTGTAGCTGGTCCAGCCGGCCAGCGTGGTCTGGCTCTTGTACCAGGCCGTCGTGGCGTTCGACGCGAGCTGCTTGTTGCCGCCGAAGGTGGTCAGCTCGAAGTTCCCGTTGGTGACGAGGAGCGGGGCGGCATCGGCCACGCTTGCGCTCAGCGCGGCGACGGCGGACAGGGACAGCAGGATCGATTTCAGGTGCATGGTGCGTTCTCCAATCAATGTCGGACAGTAGAGGGGGACTGCCGGCAGTGTTTGGGCCGACGATGGCGCGACGGCAGCAATTCCATCGAGCCCTTGAGGCGCACTTAGCTGAAATTTGACAAAACTAATTGCACTGATGAGATTCTACCCAACATGTGCTCGAAAAATCAATACCCCCAGACAATTTTAGTTGTATTTTAGAAATTAATCGTCGTGACAGGTAGAAGGTGCCGGGCGCGCGCTCATTCCCATGCCGTCGCCGCCTCCTCGGCGTAGGCGACCCGCGCGGCGACCTGCAGCTCCACCCGCGTGCCCCCGCCCTCCGTCCACGCGATGTCCAGGCGCCCCTTGATGCGCACGGCCCGCTCGCGCATGCCGACCAGGCCCCAGTGCCGCCCCTTGACGCGCTTGCGCACCTTGCTTTCGTCGAAGCCGACGCCGTCGTCCACCACCCGCAGCGCCAGCACGTCGCGCCCGTAGTCGAGGATCAGGTCGACCTGCGTCGCGCGCGCATGGAAGAAGGCGTTGCGCAAGGCTTCGGCGCCGATCTCGGCGATCTCGTCCTGCACCTGCGCCCGCACGGCGGCGCGCTCGCCCGTCACCGTCATCCGGAAGGCGGTATCGGAAAAGGTCGCGGCCAGCGTCTTGCCCGTTTCCTCGAGCACGCGCTCGGCGTTGCGGCCGGAGCGCAGCTCGTGCACCTGGTTGCGGCCTTCGGCCAGCGTGTCGTCGGCCTGGTCCAGCACCGCCTCGAGCTGCTTGCGCACCGCGTCTCCGGGCGGCAGCTTCCTGGCCGCCGCATGCACGCGCAGCACCAGGCCCTGCACGCTCTGCAGGAAGGTATCGTGCAGCGTGCGCGCGATGCGCTCGCGCTCGGCCAGGCGCGCGTCGTGGCGGTCTGCGATGCGGCGGGTCGCCACGCGCAGGCGGTAGTGGTACAGGCCATACAGGGCCATCGCCGCGCACACGACCAGGGCGGCGCGGAAGGCGAAGCTTTGCGTGACCGTCGGCTCGATGACGATGACGGTCGTGGCATCGGCGGCGCTGGCCGCGCCTTCCTCGCTGACGGCGCGCACGCGGAAGGTGTAGCGTCCCGGCGCGATATTCGTGTACCACGCCATGCGCCGCAGCCCGCCGTCCTGCCAGCCGGGGTCGCGCCCTTCCAGCATGTACTGGAAGCGCACGCCGTCGGCGCGCGACAGGCTCGGCGCGCCGTAGGCGATCGAGAAATCCTGGGTCCCCATCGGCAGGCGCACCCTGGCGCCCTCGTAGGTCCTGTCCGCCCCGTGCACGCCGGCGATGGACACGACCGGCCGCAGGGTATCGCGCTTCATGTGGCGGGGGTCGAGCTGCACGACGCCGCTCGAGGTCATGAACCACATCCGTCCGTCCGGGTGCGTGAACACGCTGTGCAAGCGGCTCTCCAACATCGCCTCGCCCGGGTAACCCTCGTGGGCGTCGATCAGCGTGTAGCGCAGCAGCACGCCCGGGTCGGCTAGCGCGGCGCGCCAGTCCGCCGCCGCGACATGGACGATGCCGCGCGCGCCGTTCAGCCAGCGGTCGCCATCCGGCGTGATGCCGATTCCCGACACGTTGCGCAGCACATCCGGGGAGGTCGCCTTCAGCATGCGGAAGCGTCCCCGCTGCAGGACGGCGATCCCCTCGTCGCCGGTCGCCAGCACGTCCGGACCGTCGATGACGGTGACCGGCCGGCCGATCAGTCGCGCCCCATACGTCGTCGTGCGGTTGCGCTCCCACAGCACGACAGTCCCATCCAGCGTGGCCAACCATATCCGGCCCTTGCCGCGGCCCGGCGCGGATGTATAAAGGTGAGGAGGAAAGTGCCAGTGGTCCCGATAGTACCAGTTGCCGTTCTCGAGGCCGGCAACGCCGAACTCGGATGCGCCGATGAACAAGGCCTTGCCATCATCGAGCATGCCGAAGATCGTCAGCGGGATATGCCTGCCGTCCGGCGTGGGGGGCAGCGGGATGGACGTCTCCACGCCACGGCTACGCCGGAAGATGGCATGCTTGCCCGCCATCAGGAGCGCGCCGTCGCGGTCGTTCGCGACGACGGTCACGGGACGCGTACGGTCTTCCTGCACGCTGCCGTCCGCGCGGATCTTCCAGAGCCGCCGCGACACGAGTTCGGCCACCCACACGTTGCCCTCGGTATCGCTCGCCATCGTGTAACTGTTCTTGCCGGCGTCGATAGGGACGCGCAGTACCTTGTTCGCGTTCAGGCGCTCGAGTCCTTCCTGGGTGCCGAACCAGATGTTTCCCGAGCGGTCTTCGAGCAGGCAGTTCGCGGTCGTGGCCAGCGCGAACGGCGCGATGCCCGACGGCAGCCCACGGCCCCTCGGCTGTTCCACGATACCCTCGAGCGCACCTGCTGCCGCGACCAGGCATATCCGGTCCGGACAGTCGATGAGCCACAGGTTGCCGTCCCGGTCGAATTGGCCGCGAACACGCGATTGGGCATCGTTGGCATCGCGCGCGCGCGGCAACGGCGTCGGCGGTACGGATTCCGGCACGGGGCTTGCTACCACTTCGCCGGCACCCGCGCGCTCGTGCAGCGCCCACAGGCGGCCGTCGGGGGACTGGGCCAGCCGCGCCATGGCGGGCGAACGTGCCACGCGGCGCAGGCGTTGCGCTGCGCGGTCCAGCAGGTAGATCCCGCCCCTGCCGGTTGTCCAGATGCGGCCATACTGATCGGCCATTACCGTCAACATGCCTTCGTCGGGCAGGTCCGTGTCGTCGACATGGCGCGCTGTGCCCACGCCGTCCGGCGCCGGCTCGGTCTCGAAGCGGTGCCAACGCCCTTGCGCGAAGCGCCACAGGCCGGTCGTGGAGGCGGCCCACGCGCTGCCGTCGCCGTCGAAGGCGAACGCAAGCACGAATCCGACGCCTTCGCCCGGCAGGTCCGGCGTCATGTACCTGATCGCGCGATCACGCAGCACGAAGATACCGCGCGTATCGTCGGCCATCCACAGTTCGCCGCCGGGGCTCGCTGCCAGCACGTCGATACGGGTTGGCACGCGCCGCATGGGCGGCATCGCGAACCGCTTGAACTGGATGCCGTCGAACTCGTACAGCCCAGTGGGAGCGCCGAGCCAGAGGGCGCCGTCGGATGTCTGCGCCATGCTGCGGATGTCGAGCGGCGCCCCGTCGGCCGCGCGCCAGCTCGTATGGGTGTAACCCGGCACGGGCGGCGCGGCGCGCGCAGGCAGGAACAGCAGCAAGGCGCATACGAGGAACACGCTACTGCGCAGCAAGGAGTGAAGCATGAACGGGACGTCGATCAGATTAAGCGGTCAAGGGAGTATTGTGCACCGATGGCTGGCCATTGCCTACCATTAATTGCTCTCGCAATAGCTCTGGCAGAGCCTGCGGTGCGGCCGGGCGCGCCCAGGCGCGCTATAGTCGCGTCATGGCCGACCAGCATCGCTACCCCACCACGCCCGACGGCCGCTACTTCGTCGTCGCGGGCCGCCTCTGGCGCACCAGCAACCCGGCGCTGCCCCCGGACGAGCGCCAGCGCCTCGTCGATGCGCTGATGCTGGCCCGGCGCCAGGTCGGCGCCGCCAGGAAGGCGGGCGACGCGCAGGCCGAGCGCAGCGCCCGCGCCGACGTCGATGCGGCCAAGCGCGCGCTGGGCGAACGCGGACCCGTATGGTGGACCGACGGCGCGCCGGACTTCAATCGCCGCATGGTCGCCAATACCCCGTATGCCTCCTGGCACGCGGGCCTGGTCGACGCGGGCGCGCGCTGAAGCGCGGGTTCGAACACGGGCTCGAACACCGACAAGCGCGCGCTCAAGCGGGCAGCTCGGCGACGTGGCGCATGCCGTCGAGCGGATGCGGCTGGCCCGCCGGCACCGGCTCGTCGTGAGCGCTGAACAGGCTGAACATGGCGATGCCCGGGGACGACGTCGGATGCACCTGCAGGATCACGCACAAGCCGCCCATCAGCAGGCCGAACAGGACGAACGTCAGGTAGTATTTCATGTTCCGCTCCTTGGACCGGCTTCGCTGTCGATAAACCGGGTTAACGCGCCTGCAGGATCTTCCGCTGACACGCTGACAGCGGCCTGCCATGGAATCCATCTTAGGCCGGCGCGCGCCCCTGCGCCATCATCTATTCGTATGAGTCGGCCCTACCAGAGGTTGGGGAGGGAAGCCGCAACGCGGCCAGCCGCGGCACGATCTCCCGGCCCAGTTCCTCGACCTGTTCGGCGATCGCCCGCGGTCCCTGCAGGTTGAGCAGCATGTGCGCCACGCCCAGGCCCGCCATGCGCTCCAGGTAGGCGAGCAAGGCATGGCGGCCGGCGCGCAGCCCCAGTTCCAGGGGCTGGGCCGGAGCGGCCGGGTCGGCCAGCAGTTCGAGCTGCAGCGACTGCACGAACGGCTTGGGCTCGCCGCCCGCCCGTTCCTGCAGGGCGCGCCGCCACAGTTCGATACGGCCCTGCTGGCGCGCCTCCTCGCGGTGGTAAGTGGCCCAGCCGTCGGCGTGCGCCGCGATCCACTGCAGCGACTGGCGCGCGCTGCCCACCGCCAGCATCGGGATGCGCGTGGCGGGCGGCGGCGTGGGCGAAAAGCCGGCCGTCGCCTCCAGCAGCGGCGCCCTGTCGCCGGCATCGGGCGCGAGCGCGGCGCGCAGCAGCGCCCAGCGTTCGCGGAACAGCGCATCGCGCTCGGGACCCACGCCGAAGGCGCCGAATTCCTCCGGGCGGTCGCCCGATCCGAGGCCCAGGATCATGCGCCCGCCGCTCAGGCGGTCGAGCGACCAGGCCGCCTTGGCGAGGTGCAGCGGCTCACGCAGCGGCAGCACGGCGGCCGCCGTGCCGATCGCGGCGCCGGGCGCCGCCAGCGCCAGCGCGGCCAGCCACACGAACGGGTCGTCCAGCACCGCCGCCTCGCGCAGGCTTCCCTGCGGGATGATCAGGGGCACGTCGCGCGTCCACAGCGCGGCGATGCCCAGCGCACCGGCGCGGGCGGCGAGCGCCGTCTCGCCCGCGAGGTCGGCCGGCCTGTCGGGCGCGCGCAGCAGCGGCGTCATGAGGCCCAGCGTCAGGTGGCCGGCGCCGAGCACCTGCGTGTAAGCACGGTTGAAGCGGGCGCGGTCGACTCCGGGTTGGCGTTCGTCTTGCATCGATCCTCCTTGCGTGGTCTGCTCCCAGTATTGCGCGAAACGCGCCGGCGTGCAGGTGCCTGTCCGATCGCGCCGATCCGATCGCTCGCATCCGATCGCGTGTATCCGATCGTATAGCTGGCGCCGATGGCCGTCCGTACCCACAATCCACCCATCCGACCCGAGGACGACCCAATGAACGTGCGCAGCCATTGCCGGCATGGCGAACCAAAACTGCCCGCCCCCGCCTACCCGGCACGCCTACCCGCGCTGCATGGATGCGGTGCGAAGCGGCCTGCGCTCCTTCTTTCGTATGAGGGCATATTCCTACATCGACGCGATACTGGCGCTACCCTGGCCCAACACCTGCCGGAGGCCTGTGCCCCCTACGCGCCGATGAATTCACCGATCTTCCCGACCCGCACCCGGTCCACGCCGCGCCTTCCCGGCGCGCCCACGGACCTGCAGGAGCAAGCCTGCCACCGTGCCTGGCTGCTGCTGCGCAGCGCCGGCGGCCGCCTGCCGTCCGCGCCGCGCAGCAGCGATCCGGAACTCGCCCGTGAACTGCAGGACGCCTTCAATGCCGGCCGCCTGCCGGGCGCGCTGATCGAGGCCGAACTGCGGCGCGCGCTGGAGGACGGCTCGAGCGACGCCACGCTGCTGGCCCTGACGCTGCTGGCCGCGGTCGCGCTGGAACGCTGGCATGGCGCACGTCGCGCCCTGGCGTTGGCCCATGCCTGTGCCGAACTGGCGCGCCTGCCGGAAGCGCGCGACGTCGCCGGCGCCGTGCTGCGCGCCCATGCCGCGCTGGTGCTGGCGCGCGTGGCTCCATTGCGCGAAGCGGCCTTGCTGCAGGCCGAAGCCTGCCGTTTCGCGCCGGTGCGGCCCAGCGTCATGGCGCGCAACGCGTCCTTGTGGACCAGCCTGCGCCTGCTGGGTGGCGCCCCGCTGCCGGAGCTGCTGCACTACGCCGAGGCCGTGCACCAGGCCGCCCCGCGCTACCAGGAAGCGGACGACATCCCCGTCGCCGTGAGCCAGCTGGCCGGCCGCATCTCGCTGTACCATTACCTGGCCGGCAGCGCCATCGACGCGCCCGTGGCCCGCTCCGCGCTGGCGCCCATCGACGCCCCCCATTTCGGTTGCTGGCTGACGCGCCTGCAGGTGGCCTATTTGCGCGGCAACACTGCCGTCGCGCGCAGCGCCCTGGAGGCTTCCGCCGGACTGCTCACGCCCCTGACGCCGCCGTGCGAGCTGCTGCCCTACCACCTGTTCGCGGTATTGACACTGGCCCAGCCGGACGGCACGACGCCGGCGCTGCGCAGCCGTCTGCGCGGGCACCGCCGCGTCCTGCAGGAATGGGCCGAGCGCAGTCCCGGCCACGCCGGGGCGCTGGCCGAGCTGGCCCGCGCCGCCGAGCAGGATGCCGCCGGCGGCGCGCGCGCGCTGGCCACCTACGAGCAGGCGGCCAGCCGCGCGCGTGGCGCCCAGCTGACCTGGGTCGCCGCGCTGGCGTGGGAACGCGCTGCCGCCCTGTGCAGCCGGCTGGAGCTGCAGGCGGCGCTGCCGGCCTACCGGCGCCTGGCGCTGGACGCCTGGCGCGACTGGGGCGCGCACGGCCGTGTGCGCGAGCTGATGCAGGCCTGGGACGCGCAGCCGCCGGCGCACCGGGGAGCGCAGGACGAGCCGGCCGAGGAGCGCCGCGCCGCCCGCGCCGATACGGTGGGCGAACTCGGCGTCGCCATCGCGCACGAGGTCAACCAGCCGCTCGCCGCCATCCTGCTGCATGCGGCGGCCGCGCGGCGCTGGCTGCGCCGCGCCCAGCCCGACGCCGGGCGCGCGCTCGAGGCGCTGGAACAGATCACCGCCTGCGGACGCCAGGCCGGCGACATCGTGCGCAGCGTGCGCGGCCTGGCGCGGCGCCAGACCGAGGACGTCAGCACCTTCCCGATCGACGCGGCGCTGCTCGAAGTCGTGCAGCTGCTGCGCGCGCTGATGCAGCGCCAGGGCGTGCAGTTCGAAAGCCGCCTGCAATTGCCGGGCGTGCGGCTGCACGCAAACCGCGCCCAGGTCCAGCAGATCGCGATGAACCTGCTGCTCAATGCGGTGGAAGCCTTGGGCGACGTACGGGGCCGCGCGCGCCGCATCGTGCTTGCCTCGGAGCCGGTCGGCGCCGCGCAGGTGGAACTGCGCGTGACCGACAACGGCCCGGGCGTGCCGGCCGCCGAGCAGGCGCGCATCTTCGACGCGCTGTATTCGACCAAGCCGCACGGTACCGGCGTCGGCCTGTCGATCAGCCGCGCCATCGCCGAGGCGCACGGCGGGCGCATCGAGCTGGTGCCGGCCGCGCCGTGCGGCGCCACGTTCCGGGTCGTGCTGCCGCTGCGCTGCGCGCCCGCCCTTCCAACGGACACGAACGCATCATGACCGACCTCTTCTTCGCGCCCGTGGAGCGGGTGCGCCGCTACATCGACGCCAACCTGACCGAACCCCTCACGCTGGCCGACCTGGCCGGCCACGCGGGCCTGTCGCGCCATTATTTCTCGCGCCTGTTCCGCGCCGCCACCGGCGACCCGCCCATGCGCTACCTGATGCGCCGGCGCATCGAGCACGCCCAGGGCATGCTCGCCGACCGCCGCCACAGCGTGTGCGAGATCGCCATGCTGCTGCATTTCGCCGACCAGAGCCATTTCTGCCGCAGTTTCCGCCGCCGTACCGGCCAATCGCCGCTGCAATACAGCCGCGCCCATTGAACCGGAACGGTGCGACCATTGTCCAACCGGACGCAAGCATCAACCGTCACAGGAGTCTTACATGACCACACCCGCCATTGCCGACCTGATCCTCACCAACGGACGCTTCCACACACTGGACCGCAGCCGTCCCGAAGCCGACACGGTCGCCATTGCCGACGGCAGGTTCGTGGCGGTCGGCGACGCCCGGGAGGTGATGCGCCACCGCGGCAACGCCACCCGGGTGATCGACCTGGCCGGACACACTGTCATTCCCGGCCTGAACGACTCGCACCTGCACCTGATCCGCGGGGGCCTGAACTACAACCTCGAACTGCGCTGGGAAGGCGTGCCGTCCCTCGCCGACGCGCTGCGCATGCTGCGCGAGCAGGCCGAGCGCACCCCGCATCCGCAATGGGTGCGCGTGGTCGGCGGCTGGAACGAATTCCAGTTCGCCGAAAAACGCATGCCGACCATCGAGGAACTGAACGCCGCCGCCCCGGATACCCCCGTGTTCGTGCTGCACCTGTACGACCGCGCCCTGCTCAACCGCGCCGCGCTGCGCGCCGTCGGCTACGACAAGGACACGCCGAACCCGCCCGGCGGCGAGATCGTGCGCGATGGCGCCGGCAACCCGACCGGCATGCTGATCGCGCGCCCCAACGCCATGATCCTGTACGCGACGCTGGCCAAGGGCCCGACGCTGCCGCTGGAGCAGCAGATCAACTCGACGCGCCACTTCATGCGCGAACTGAACCGCCTGGGCCTGACCAGCGCCATCGACGCCGGCGGCGGCTTCCAGAACTATCCGCAGGACTACCAGGTCGTCGAGCAGCTCGCCGCCGAGGACCAGCTCACCGTGCGCATCGCCTACAACCTGTTCACCCAGAACAAGGGCAAGGAGCTGCAGGACTTCCAGAAGTGGACGGACATGGTCGTGCCGGGCCAGGGCACGGATTACTACCGCCACAACGGCGCCGGCGAGATGCTGGTGTTCTCGGCCGCCGACTTCGAGGACTTCCTGGAGCCGCGCCCCGATCTGCCGCAAGGCATGGAAGACGAGCTGGAACAGGTCGTGCGCCACCTGGTGAGCCAGCGCTGGCCGTTCCGCCTGCACGCCACCTACGACGAATCGATCTCGCGCATGCTGGACGTGTTCGAGAAGGTCGACCGCGAGATCCCGTTCGCCGGCCTGCGCTGGATGTTCGACCATGCCGAGACCATCAGCGAGCGCAATATCGACCGCGTAAAAGCACTGGGCGGCGGCATCGCGATCCAGCACCGCATGGCCTTCCAGGGCGAATACTTCGTCGAGCGCTACGGCGCCGAGGCGGCGAAAGCCACGCCGCCGATCAAGCGCATGCTCGACACCGGCATCCCCGTCGGCGCCGGCACCGACGCCACCCGCGTGGCCAGCTACAACCCGTGGACGGCGCTGTACTGGCTCGTCTCCGGCCGCACGGTCGGCGGCCTGAAGCTGTACGACGCCGGAGCGCGCCTGGACCGCCACACGGCGCTCGAGCTGTGGACCTCGGGCAGCGCCTGGTTCTCCAGCGAGCAGAACAAGAAAGGCCGCATCCAGGAAGGCATGCTGGCCGACCTGGCGGTGCTGTCGGCCGACTTCTTCCGCGTGGACGAGGAAGCGATCAAGGCCATCGAATCCGTGCTGACGGTCGTCGGCGGCAAGGTCGTGTTCGGCCAGGGTCCGTTCGGCGACTACGCGCCGCCGGCGATTCCCGTGCTGCCCGAATGGTCGCCGGTCGCCAGGGTGCCCGGCCACTACCGCCCCGTGGCGCAAAAGGCGGCGGCGCTGCCGCACCAGTGCCGCGGCGCCTGCTCGGTACACGCCCACGCGCACGACAAGGCGCGCCGTTCGAACGTGCCGGTCTCCGACTTCTCGTCCTTCTGGGGCGCGTTCGGCTGCTCCTGCTTCGCATTCTGAGGAGGGACGACGATGATGAAACCCAGCGACCTGCTGCTCGGCGTCAGTCTCGGACTGATCGCCGGCTACGTCGACACGGCCGGCTTCGTCGCGCTGTTCGGCCTGTTCACCGCCCACGTCACGGGCAACTTCGTGCTGATCGGGACGGAGCTCGCCAGGCCGTCCGCCGGACACGTACTGCTGCTCAAGCTGCTGGCGATCCCGGCGTTCGCCACCGGCGTCATCGTCGCGCGCCTGCTCGACTTCCGCTGCGCGCGCCTGCAGCACAATCCGGCCCGCCCGCTGCTGCTCATGCAGTTCGTGCTGCTGGCCGGCTTCATGGTGGCCGGCCTCGCCGCCGCCCCCGACCTGGACGCCCAGGCGCCGCTGGTGCTGGTCGCCGGGATGCTGGGGGCGGCCGGCATGGGCGTGCAGAACGCGGCCGGCAAGCTGGAGTTCGCGCGGCTGGCCCCGACCACCGTCATGACGGGCAACGTGACGGGCATCCTGATCGACGCCACCGACATGGCCACGGGCCGCGCGACCCCGGCCGTGCGCGAGCGCTTCGCCAAGTTCTTCTGGCCCGTGCTGGCCTTCGCCATCGGCTGCATCGCGGGCGGCTCGGCTTATATGTGGTTCGGCTTCTGGTGCCTGGTGCCCGCGCTGGCGCTGCTGGCCTGGCTGGCGGTGCTGGACTGGCCCGTGCCCGTGCCGGCAGCGGCGGCCAAGGCGGCCTGAGCGTCTTTTCCCCGACCGCCGCGCCGTGCATGCGGCGCGGCGGCTCCGGCGGTGCTATGCTAGGGCCATGACTACCGATTCCGATATCGAACTGTCCGGCCCCTTCCAGGCCAAGGACGGACAAGGCCGTACCCTCGACGTCAAGGCGATCCGCATCTTCGACGAGGGCTACGGGATCATCGACGTGTACGTGGACTTCAAGGCGAGGCTCGAACCGGGCGCGCACAAGGATCCCGTGCTGCTGCGCCAGATCGTCGACCGCCTGCGCGCGGTCGGCTACAAGGGGCCGGACTTCGGCCTGGGCGACCCGGGCCTGCAGGAAAGCAGCTTGATCGTCCTCGAGGCGCCCGAGGAGTTCGCGCCGTTCGCCAAGAGCCGCGGCTGGAAGAACCTGGCCGAGGATTTCGACGAGTAAGGCCACCCACGTAAAGACACCGTCGCCCCTGCGCAGGTGAACTGACCCAGGTTTGTTAGAC
>NZ_JASNRD010000021.1 GCF_030412015.1 Massilia sp. YIM B02763
AACTCAATCAAGATACAAGGGTGGGCATCACATGCCCACCATGCACGATCAATTATTGAACCATGCTCGGCGCCGTCGCCGCCGCCGACACGGTGACGGGCACGCCCGCCGCCGCCGTTGCCGGGATGGTCGCCGGCTTCAACGCCTCCAGCCACTTGCGCATCCGCCCCGCGTCCGCGGTCCGCGACTGCTTGCCCTTCGAATCGAGGAACACCATGATCACGTTGCGCCCCTGGATCATGGCCTGCATCACGAGGCAGCGCCCCGCTTCGTTGATGAAACCCGTCTTCTGCAAGCCGATATTCCAGTCCGGCAAGCCCACCAGGTAATTGGTGGTGTGGAAATTCATGGGCCGGCCGCTGCCTTCGACGACATAGCTCGGGTCCGTCGAATACTGGCGCAGCAGCGGTTCCTGGTGCGCCACCATCGCCAGCTTGGCCAGGTCGCGCGCGCTCGACACGTTCTGGCTCGACAAGCCGCTCGAGTCCACGTAATGGGTATCGTTCATGCCCAGTTCCGCCGCCTTGGCATTCATCGCCGCCACGAAGGCCGTGATACCACCCGGATAGTTGCGGCCCAGCGCCGCAGCGGCCCGGTTTTCCGAGCTCATCAGGGCGATATGGAGCAGGTTGCCGCGCGTCATGCGCGTACCGACGGGCACGCGCGAGCTGCTGAATTTCAGCTTGTCGACGTCGGCGTCCGTGATGGTGATGACTTCGTCCAGGTTCTGGCCGGACTGCACGACGATCAGGCCCGTCATCAGCTTGGTGATCGAGGCGATCGGCAGCGCGACGGAGGAATTCTTTTCGAACAGCACTTCCGAGCTGTTCTGGTCGATGACGTAGGCGACGCTGGAACGCAGGTCGAGCGGATCGCGGGTACGGTTCAGGCCAGCCAGGTCGCCGGCGGTCAGGATGGCGGCAACGGGGGCGGCATAGGCGATCTTGCGCTTGCCGCGCACCATGGCGATCCGGCGCGCCATCTGCTTGCGGTTGTCGGCGGCGATGACCCTGGCCATCTCCGTGCGCTTGGCCGGCTTGGCCTTGACCCGCTTGGTGGCCGTTGCCTTGGCCTTCACCTTGGTCGCCGCTGCAGCGGGTTCGAGCATGAAACACAGGGAAATAAGGGTAGCCAATGCGAGCTTGAGCATCTTCGAAATCCTTGAACGCGACTGATGGGCACACCCGATGAGTTCGTCGGGAGTGCGGTGGTGCGAAAGACGAGCGGACCACGACAGAATGTAACACTTGCGCGCTCGTTTTACTACAGCGCAAACTTTACTGCGTTGTAGAAATATCTTGAAGTTTCAACAGCTTGCAGGTCGACGCCTTGCCGTCCAAGTATAACGTCAAGTGCTCGTTCCGAAATACTTGTCTCCTGCCGGAACACGCTTTCAACGGCGAATTTACCGCCGCCCCTGCCAAACGCGTGGCCATTTATTGAATCAATTTATTCGGTTTACGGCGCGTGCCTTTTATCAAACACGCTCCCATGCCAATCCCTTATGTTATTGAAAGGTAAACATGAGCATGCTGGCAAATTCTTGACGATTTCCCTTTCTTAATGCCTTCACGTCATTATTAGGTGGCAATAATGCGTGGGGTTTTCGACCATTGTGCCGGGCAAAGTGGGTCGCGTATGATGATTTTTTCTACCGCATTTCTATCCGGCCAGCAGTTTGCCAAAACGACAGTGTGCATTGTCGGCGCCGGTGCGGCAGGGATCACGCTTGCATGCGAACTCGACGGTACCGGCATCGACGTCCTGCTGCTCGAAGCCGGCGGCTTCGGTCACGACCAGCGGGTTCACGGCGACTACGCGGGCGCAGCCACTGCCCCGCATCCGGATACGACCGCATTCCGGCGCACGGGATTCGGCGGCACGACGACAATCTGGGGCGGGCGTTGCGTTCCACTCGACCCGATCGATTTCACGCGCCGGCAGCATATTCCCGGCAGCGGCTGGCCGATCGCTTACGAGGAGGTGGCGGGCTATTACCCAAAAGCCATGCAGTATTGCGACGCCGGCCACGCGGATTTCTCCGTCACGGGCTCGCTGGGCACGGCACCGCCGACCATCGATGGCCTGGAATCGGATGCGACGATGCTTGCCGATCGCATCGAACGTTACAGCTGTCCGACGGATTTCGGAAAACGCTATCGCGCACGCTTGGCGCGCTCGTCGAATGTCACGGTATTGCTGTTCGCGCGCTGCATCCGGTTGGTGCGCGATGCGGACAAGGGGCGCATCGAACAGCTGGTACTGGTCGATCGCGCCGGCCGCAGGGTATGCGTCCATGCGGATACCTTCGTCCTCGCCGGCGGCGGCCTCGAAGTCACCCGCTTGTTGCTGGATTCCGACACGTCCGGTCCCGGCCTCGGCAACCGGCACGACAAGCTGGGACGCTATTACGCTTGCCATGCCGAGAGCATCTGCGCCCGTCTCGTCCCCGGCCATGGCAAGCTGCCATTCGCGTTCGAAAAGACGCTGGATGGCGTGTACGCCCGCCGCAAGCTGCAGTTTTCGGAGGCGGCGCAGCACCGGCATCGCTTGCTGAACAGCGCGTTCCGGCTGCACTTCCCGCCTTACGCCGACGCCCGCCACGGCAGTGCCGTCATGTCGACGATCTACATGGCCAAGTCCGCGCTGGTCCCCGAGCATGCCAGGATCCTGCATCACGGTGTGCCGGATACCGTCGTGTCGCCGCGGCGCGCCCATGTCAGGAATATCGCATGCGGCTTGCCGCACGTCGCGGCATTCGGCATGCGGTGGCTATTCCTGAGAAAGTTCGCCCGGCGCAAGCTGCCTTATACGCTCGTCCCGAATGCCGACGGCAGCTATCCGCTCGAATTCAACTGCGAGCAGACGCCGCTCCCATCGAGCCGGGTCTCGCTGCTGCGCGAGCGTGACCGCCACGGCGTGCGCCGGATCCAGGTCGACTGGCGCCTCGCGCGCGAGGACGTCGAGGCAGCCTGCCGTGGCTTCGTCGTGCTGCGCGATGCCCTGCGGCGATCTTCCAGCTGCCGGCTCGAATTCGACGAGGCGCGCCTCCGTGCCGCGCTGGAAAACGCGACGCCGCTCGGCGGCCACCACATGGGCACGGTCCGCATGGGCGCCAGCCCGAAGGACGGGGTCGTGGACCGCAACTGCGCACTGTTCGAACTTCCCAACCTCTATATCGCCAGCGCGGCGGTCTTCCCTACCCCGGGACACGCCAACCCGACGCTGACGATCGTCGCGCTTGCCATCAGGCTGGCCGCGCACTTGCGCGCCGGCCGGACGTTTCCCTCGACAGCGATGACCGAGACCGCGGAGCAATCATGATAAGCGAGTGCAGGCAGCCGATGCGCGTGGCCTACCTGATCAACCAGTATCCTGCCGTCAGCCATGGTTTCATTCGCCGCGAGATGCTCGAACTGGAACGATCCGGCGTCGACGTGGTACGCATTGCCTTGCGCGGCTGGAAAGGCGTCGTCGCCGACGACGAGCACCGCCGCGAGCTGGAAAAAACCCTGTATATCCAGCGGCTCGGCGTGTTCGGATTGCTCATGCATTTCGCGAGGACGAGCATGACCAGTCCGGTGCGTACGATAAACATGCTGGTGCTGGCGCTGGGAATGGCACGGCACGATCCGAGCCGATTATTCATTCACCTGTTTTATGTGATGGAGGCATGTGCGGTCGCCGCCATCCTGGCCAGGGAAAACGTCCGGCACCTGCATGCGCATTTCGGGACGAACTCGACGGAAGTCGCGATGCTTGCGTGCGGACTGACGGGTGGAACATACAGCTTCACCGTGCATGGCCCCGAGGAATTCGACAAGGCAAAGTCGATCGGCCTGGCGACGAAGGTTGCGCGCAGCGCATTCGTCGTGGCAGTCAGTTCATTCGGCCGCGGTCAGCTTTACCGTTGGATCGACCACGACAATTGGAGCAAGGTAAAAATCGTCCACTGCGGACTGGAGCCCGGTTTTCACACGGAAGCATCGAGTGCCGCGCCTGTACAAAAGCGGCTCGTGTGCGTCGGGCGGCTGTGCGAACAAAAAGGCCAGTTATTGTTGCTGCAGGCAGCCGAATTGCTCGTCCGGCGCGGTTGGGACTTCCAGCTGGTCCTCGCCGGCGATGGCGAGCTGCGCAGGCCGATCGAGGACGACATCGCATCGCGCGGACTTGGGCAGCACGTATCGATTACTGGCTGGCTGAGCAATGCGCAAGTCCGCGAACAGCTGTTGAATGCCACGGCCCTGGTCTTGCCAAGTCTCGCCGAAGGCTTGCCCGTGGCAATCATGGAGGCGATGGCACTCAGGCGTCCGGTACTGTCGACCTATATTGCCGGCATTCCCGAATTAATCCGTCCGGGAATCAACGGCTGGCTTTTTCCTTCCGGGTCGCCCGAGGACCTGGCCGCCGCAATGGAGCAATGTCTCCTTGCATCGGCCGGCGAGATCGACGCGATGGGAGATGCTGCGCGTGAAGCCGTCCTCCAGCGCCACGATATCCGCCTGGAGGCAAGGAAACTGAAGGAACACTTCGTCGACGTCCTGAACGGTGGTGCCTGCCCGATCCGAGGATAGCAATGGATTCCCCTCTGGAGTTCGTGTTACTGCTCCTGCTCGCGCCCATGGCCGCCATGACGGGCATGTTCCTCGTCCAGACCTTCGCCGCGACGACAAGCGACCGGCGCAACAAGCCTCCACCGGGTCCACGACCTTCGGTCGCCGTGCTGGTGCCGGCCCATAACGAGAGTGCCGGCATCACACAGACATTGCGGTCGATCCATGCGCAGCTCGGCCGCGATGACCGCATCGTGGTCGTCGCCGACAACTGTACGGATGCGACCGCCGCGACCGCGCTTGCTTGCGGTGCCGAAGTGTTCATCAGGACGAACGCGGAGCAGCGCGGAAAAGGCTACGCGCTGGGTTCGGGCATGCACCTGCTGGACACGGCACCGCCGCAGGTGGTGATCATCATCGACGCCGATTGCGAGATCGCGGCCGGGGCCATCGACGCCCTGGCGCAGCGCGCCTGGATGACGGGGCGGCCCGTGCAGGCCCGCTACCTGATGCTTGCGCGGCCGGACACGGGAGCGACGGCGCGCATCGCCGCCTTTGCCTGGATGATACGCAATTGCGTGAGACCGCTCGGACTCTTCCGCCTCGGACTGCCTTGTCAACTCATGGGGGCCGGCATGGCCATTCCATGGTCGCTGATCAGTACCGCATGCCTGGCGAACGGCAGCCTGGTGGAAGATATCGTATTGGGACTCGAACTTGCGGGCCGCGGTGCCGCACCCGAGTTCTGCCCCGATGCCCTGGTCACGAGCTTCTTCCCGGCGTCCCGGCAAGGACTCAAGTCGCAACGGTACCGTTGGGAGCACGGCCATCTGGGCGTGATGCTGGGCTTGGTGCCCCGATCGCTGTTTCGCGCGTTTCGCAGGCGCGACGTCCACCTCGCCGTGCTGGCATTCGACCTGCTGATTCCGCCACTCGCATTATTGATGCTCGCGCTCGGCGCCACCTTCATCGTCGCGTTGGCAATGGCGGCATTATCGGGCCCTGCATGGCCCTTGCTGGCCTCCTCGATGCTCCTTGCCGCCCTGGCCACGGCAATTTTCATCAGTTGGTGGAAGTTCGGCCGCGAATGCGTGGGCCTGTGGGACCTGTGTCTCAGCCTCGGATATGTTGTCTGGAAAATACCGCTGTATTTTCATTTCTTCGTCAGAAGGCAAGTCCAGTGGATCCGTTCGGAGCGGGGCTAGGCAAGCATCCGCTTTCCCCGCTACCGGCAGACGCACTAGTCGAGAAAACGGACGAACGAGGCCAGCGGTTCGCGTTCCGTCACCAGCGTATTCTCGATCTTGTCCGGGTCCGCATGGCCCAGCGCCATGCCGCATACCACCATCTCGTTGGGCGCCAGGCCGAGCTCGTCCGCGATGATGCGGTGGAATTGCGTGAACGCGGCCTGCGGGCAGGTGCCGAGTCCCCTGCCCCGCGCCGCGATCATGATGTTTTGCAGGAACATGCCGTAGTCGAGCCAGGAGCCCTGCTGCATCACGCGGTCGATCGTGAAGATGAGGCCGACGGGGGCGTCGAAGAAGCGGTAGTTGCGGGCATGCTGGGCCGCCATGCCGGCCTTGTCCTCGCGCGTCAGGCCCAGCAGCGCATACAGGTCCCAGCCGACCTTGCGGCGGCGCTCGATGAAGGGCGACACCCACTCGCGCGGGTAGTAATGGTATTCCTCGGTGTGCTGGCGCGCGGTGTCCGGATCCGCGTAGGCGGCCAGGATCGCCGCGCTCAGACGCTCCTTGGCCGCGCCCGTCAGCACGTGCACCTTCCAGGGCTGGGTGTTGGTGCCGGACGGCGCCCGCGCCGCCACTTCCAGGATCGCTTCGATGTCGGCGCGCGCCACGGGCGTGGGCAAGAAGGCGCGGATCGAGCGGCGCGAGGTGATGGCGGCGTCAACGGCGCGGCGGCTGGTGTCGTCGGCGATGCTGGCGGCGATGTTGGCAGTCATGTGATTCCTTTCATTTCTTGACGACGCAGGCGACGCCCAGCACGGCGACGGCCATGCCCGCCAGGCCGAGCGGGCTCAGCTTTTCTCCGAAGACCAGCCAGGCCATCACGGCCGTGGTCGGCGGGGTCAGGTACAGCAGGCTCGTCACCCGGGTCGCGTCGTTGCGGCGGATAAGGGTAAACAGCAGGAAGATGGCGCCGATCGACAGCGCCAGGATCGACCACAGCAGGGCACCCACGAATTGCGGCGTCCAGTCGACGTGCGCGAGGCTGGGCGTGAACCCTTCCAGCAGGACGGCCAGCGGCAGCAGCGCCAGCGCGCTGGCCGAGAACTGGATCACGGTGCCGGTGCGCAGGTCGAAGCCGGGGCAGAAGCGTTTCTGGATCATCGTGCCGGCCGTGATCGACAGCAGGGCCAGCACGCACAGGCCGATCGCCAGCGGCGACAGGCCGGACAGGCTGATCTTGGCGGCCACGACCAGCGCGACGCCGGACAGGCCCAGCAGCAGGCCAAGCCACTGGCGCGGCGTCACCCGCTCGCCGATCAGGGGCGCGGCGAACGCGGTCAGGATCGGCTGCATGCCGACGATCAGCGCGGACAGGCCGGCCGGCATGCCGATCTTGATCGCGCTCCAGACGCCGCCCAGGTAGCCGGCCTGCAGCAGCAGCCCGGACAGCGCCACCCAGCCGATCGTGCCGCGCGGCCAGGGCGCGCGCATCAACAGCGCCAGCGGCAACAGGATCGCCACGGCGCCCAGGCAGCGGATGATCACGAAGCTCAGCGGCGGCGCATACGGCAAACCGTACTTGGCGGCGATGAAGCCGGTACTCCACAGGAACACGAAGAACAGCGGCACGGGCGCCAGCCAGCCGGGCGGCACCGTGCCGGCATGCGCACCGGCTTGCATAGCGGGACTGGAAGCGTCGGACATGGGCGCGGGCGGCAGCTTGCGGTGTCGAATGAATATGGGAAAGACAAGTCTAGCATGCTGTCCCGTTCCGCGGATGACAGGGTCGTTTCCCTGAGACTGTTGTATCGGCACCAACAAAAATCCGGAAAATGCTTGTTTTAATTGATATTGCGCAAAGAAACGCCTTTGTGTTGTGCGCCGCATCAAAACAGCTTGACGCATAATCGAAAAGCAGCAAAAATGATTCATGCTGCGGCGCACAATCCGCGCCCGGATGACACCATTGCTGTACCGGTCCAGAGCAACATGTCCGAAGTCCGAGGGCTTTCCTGCATCACGGCCCCTATAAAATCCATTACTGGAGAACTTTATGTTTGCATTCCCTGAACAGTTTTCGAACGCGACCAAAGCCAACCTCGAAGCCCAGTTTGCCCTTCTGTCGACGCTGACGTCCAAGACGTTCGAAGGCGTGGAAAAGCTGGTCGACCTGAACATCGCTACCGCCAAGGCCGCAATCGAAGACTCGTCGGCGACCACCCGCCAGCTGCTGGGCGCCAAGGATCCCCAGGAGTTCTTCGCCCTGTCCGCGTCGCAAGCCCAACCGAGCGCCGAGAAAGCCCTGTCCTACGGCCGCCAGCTGGCATCGATCGCCACCGACACCGGCGCCGAATTCTCGAAAGCCGCCGAAAGCCAGATCGCCGAAGTCAACCGCAAGGTGATTTCGCTGGTCGACGAAGTAACCAAGAACGCCCCGGCCGGTTCGGAAACCTATGTGTCGGCCATCAAGACCGCCATCACCAACGCCAACGCCGGCTACGAGCAGTTCAGCAAGACCACCAAGCAGGCCGTCGAGGCGATGGAATCGAACCTGAACTCGGTGATGTCGCAGTACACCCAGGCCGCCAACCGCGCTGCCAACACCGCAGCCGCCGCCTGATTGCACAGCCCTGCCCCGGCAGGGAATGCAAAACGGCCCGGATCGCTCACGCGGTCCGGGCCGTTTGTTTTGTTGCCTGTGGGATCTTGAACTCAGGCTTATTCGCCCAGCTTATTTCCCCCCGCTTATTCGCCCAAATACGCCGCCTGCACGCGCGGATCGTGCAGCATGTCCTGGGCATTGCCGCTCATCGTGATCGTCCCCGACTCCATCACGTAGGCGCGGTGCGCCGCCTGCAGCGCCAGCCGGGCGTTCTGCTCGACCAGCAGGATCGTGATGCCCTGGCTGGAGACGTCGCGGATGACCTCGAAGATCTTTTCCACCATGATCGGCGCCAGGCCCATCGACGGCTCGTCCAGCAGCAGCAGCGTCGGATGGCACATCAGCGCGCGCGCCATCGCCAGCATCTGCTGCTCGCCGCCGGACAGCGTGCCGGCCAGCTGGCCCGATCGCTCCTTCAGGCGCGGGAATACGGCGTACCACTTCTCGATGTCGGCCTCGATGCCCGCCTTGTCGGCGCGCGTGTAGGCACCCATCAAGAGGTTCTCGTGGATGGTCATGCGCGTGAACACGCCGCGGCCTTCCGGCACCATCGCCAGCTTCCGCTGCACCAGTTTGAACGACTTGGCGCTGCCGAGCGGCTGGCCCTGGTAAGTGATGCTGCCTTCGACCTTGCTGGACGGCAGCGTGCCCGTGATGGCCTTCAAGGTCGTCGTCTTGCCGGCGCCGTTGGCGCCGATCAGCGTGACGAGTTCGCCGCGGTCGACGCGCAGGTCGATGCCCTTGACGGCCTTGATGCCCCCATAGGCCACCTTCAGGCCGGCGACGTTCAGGATGTTTTCGCTCATCAATGCGCTCCTCCGAGGTAGGCGTCGATGACGGCCTGGTTCTTCTGGATCTCGGCCGGCAGCCCTTCCGCGATCAGCTTGCCGTACTCCAGCACCGAGATGCGGTCGCACAAGCCCATCATGAGTTTCACGTCGTGCTCGATCAGGAGGATCGTGATGCCCGCTTGCTGGATCTTGACCAGCAGTTCGCGCAGCAGCAGCTTTTCGGTCGCGTTCATGCCGGCCGCCGGCTCGTCCAGCGCCAGCAGGCGCGGGTCGGTGGCCAGCGCGCGCGCGATCTCCAGGCGGCGCTGGTCGCCGTAGGACAGGAAGCGCGCCGTGCGGTTGGCAAACTGCCCGATGCCGACGAAATCCAGCAATTCCTGGGCCCGTGCGCGGATCGCCGCTTCTTCCTCGCGTGCCGCCCGGTGGCGGAAGATGGCGCCGAACACGCCCTGGCGGGTGCGCACGTGCCGTCCCACCATCACGTTTTCCAGCGCCGTCATCTCGCCGAACAGGCGGATGTTCTGGAAGGTGCGCGCGATGCCGGCCTTGGCGACGGCATGCGGGGCAGACGGCGAATAGGCCTTGCCGTCGAGTTCGAAGGTGCCCGTGTCCGGCTGGTACAGGCCCGTGATCACGTTGAAGAACGTGGTCTTGCCGGCGCCGTTGGGACCGATGAGGCCAACGATCTGGCCCCGTTCGATGCGGATCCGGACGTCGGTCAGCGCCTGCAGGCCGCCGAAGCGCTTGTTGACGCCGGCAATGTTCAAAAGGACATTACTCATGCCAGCTTGCCCTCATTGTCTTCTTCCTCGTCCCTGGCCGTGGCCGCGGTCGGACGGTCTTCCTTGATCGGCGACGGCCACAGGCCGGCCGGGCGGTACAGCATGATCAGGACCATGGCCAGGCCGTACAGCAGCTGGCGCAGCACCTCGGCCTCGATCACGACCTTGCCGAACAGCGTCTGCTGGGCCGGCTCGACGACGTGGCGCAGCACTTCCGGCAGCGCCGCCAGCAGCATGCCGCCCAGCACCACGCCGGGGATGTGGCCGATGCCGCCCAGCACCACCATCGCCAGCACGGAAATCGATTCCGTCAGCGAGAACGATTCCGGCGACACGAAGCCCTGGAAGGCGGCGAACATGGCGCCGGCCACGCCGCCGAACGAGGCGCCCATCGAGAACGCCAGCAGCTTCACGTTGCGGGTATTGATGCCCATCGCCTTGGCGGCGATCTCGTCCTCGCGGATCGCGACCCAGGCGCGGCCCAGGCGCGAGTGCTGCAGGCGGCTGGTCATGAAGATCGTCGCGATGCACAGCAGCAGGAACAGGAAGTAGTAGGCGTTCACGGACGGCATGCCGAACCCGCCGATGAACACGGTGGCGCGCGAGCCCGGCTCGCCGGCCAGCGACAGGCCGAACACGCGGATCGGGTCGATCAGGTTGATGCCTTGCGGGCCGTTGGTGAAATTGATCGGATCGTTCAGGTTGTTCATGAAGATCCGGATGATCTCGCCGAAGCCCAGCGTCACGATGGCGAGGTAGTCGCCGCGCAGCTTCAGCGTCGGCGCGCCCAGCAGCGCGCCGAACAGCGCCGCGACGATGGCCGCCAGCGGCACGATCGCCCACACGGACAGGTGGATGCCCTCGGTGCGCACGCTCTCGCCGAAGGCGGCGACGATCGCATCCTGCAATTCCGGGTGGTAGTTGATCAGGGACTCCAGCAGCGCCGCGAACTGTGGCGATGCGAGCAGGCCCGTCAGGTAGGCGCCGACGGCGAAGAAGGCGATGTAGCCCAAGTCGAGCAGGCCGGCGAAGCCGACCACGATGTTCAGGC
Source organism: Massilia sp. YIM B02763 (assembly GCF_030412015.1). Classification (GTDB taxonomy): domain Bacteria; phylum Pseudomonadota; class Gammaproteobacteria; order Burkholderiales; family Burkholderiaceae_D; genus Telluria. The sequence goes on from NZ_JASNRD010000021.1 coordinate 11,027, forward strand.
CCAGTGCCAGCATGATGTACAGCAGCGCGATGTCGACGATGCGCACCCAGGAATTGCCGAACTGGGCGGCAATGAAGGGGAATACCAGCATCAGCGCCAGCACGACGGCCATGCTGGCATAGGCCTGGCGCGGCTTGTGGACCGTGTCGAACGTAAGGAGTGCCATGGATGTCCTCCTGCTTACGCGCGGTCCGCCACGCGCTCGCCCATGATGCCCGACGGGCGCACGGTCAGCACGAGGATCAGCACGATGAAGGCGAAGATGTCCTGGTAGTTACTGCCCAGGAAGCCGCCCGTCAGGTCGCCGATATAGCCGGCGCCCAGGCTTTCGATGATGCCCAGCACGATGCCGCCGATCATGGCGCCGTAGATATTGCCGATACCGCCCAGCACGGCCGCGCAGAACGCCTTCATGCCCGGCAGCGTGCCCATGGCGAACTGGATCGACGCGTAGTTGGCGCCCCACATGACGCCGGCGACAGCCGCCAGCGCGGCGCCGATGGCGAAGGTGGAGACGATCACGCGGTTCGCGTCGACGCCCATCAGGCCCGCCACGCGCGGGTTCTCGGCGACGGCGCGCATGGCGCGGCCCATCTTCGTCTTCTCGACCAGGAACACGAGCGCCAGCATGGCGACGGCGGCCAGCACCAGCAGCAGCACCTGGGTCCGGGAGATGACGGCGCCGCCCACCATGATCGGGTCCGACGACAGCAGTTGCGGGAACGGCAGCGGGCTGCGGCCCCAGATCATCATGGAGAAGGTCTGCAGCAGGATCGACACGCCGATCGCCGTGATCAGCGGCGCCAGCCGCGGCGCATTGCGCAGGCGGCGGTAGGCGATGCGCTCGATCAGCACGTTGACGAGCATCGTGACGGGAATCGCGCCGACGATGGCGATGGCCAGCTGCACGCCGCCCGGCAGGCCAGGGAAGGCGCCGTCCAGCACCTTGAGGATCGACAGGCCGACCATGGCGCCGATCATGAGGACGTCGCCGTGGGCGAAGTTAATCAGGTTCAGCACGCCGTACACCATCGTGTAGCCGAGCGCGATCAGCGCATACATGCTGCCCAGCACCAGTCCATTGAGGATCTGTTGGACAAAGGTTTCCATGCCGTCGTTTTTTCCTTTCGTAACAAAAACGGCACCCGGGATGCGAGTGCCGCTCTGTGGGCTGGCCTTGATGCCGCTGTTATGCAAGCAACATCATTCCAAACGCCATCATCATAACGATGTTTTTGGAAAACGAATATCGGAAAATGGATGACGGGGAGAATACGCACCACCAAAACGTCGTCCCCGCGCAGGCGGGGACCCAATGTGCTCGCGCAGCCATCATGCAGGCAGAACTTGGGTCCCCGCCTGCGCGGGGACGACGTGATACGTGTAACTTTTAAGCCGCCGCCTTGCCCCCATCCAGCCCCTTCGGCAGCGGGAACGTGACGTTCTCTTCCACGCCCTCGAGCGCGCGCACATTGGCGGCGCCCAGTTCCTTCAGGCGGTCGATGACGGCCTGCACCAGCACTTCCGGGGCCGAGGCGCCGGCCGTGACGCCGATGCGGCGCTTGCCCGCGATCCAGGCCGGGTCGATGGCGGTGGCGTTGTCGACCATGTAGGCCGGCGTGCCCATCTTGTCCGCCACTTCGCGCAGGCGGTTCGAGTTGGAGCTGTTGGGGCTGCCGACGACGATCACCACCTCGACCTGCGGCGCCATGAACTTGACGGCCTGCTGGCGGTTGGTGGTGGCGTAGCAGATGTCGCCCTTCTTCGGCTCGATGATCTCGGGGAAGCGTTTTTTCAGCGCGGCGATGATCTCGGCCGTGTCGTCGACCGACAGCGTCGTCTGCGACACGTAGGCCAGCAGCGCCGGATTGGCGACCTGCAGGTTTTCCACATCCTCGACGGTCTCGACCAGGTGCATGCCCTCTTCCGCCTGGCCCATCGTGCCCTCGACCTCGGGGTGGCCGGCGTGGCCGATCATGATGATCTCGGCGCCCTGCTTGCGCATCTTGCCCACTTCCACGTGCACCTTGGTCACCAGTGGGCAGGTGGCGTCGTACACCTTCAGGCCGCGCGATTCGGCTTCGTCGCGCACGGCCTTGGAGACGCCGTGGGCCGAGAACACCAGGGTGTTGCCGGGCGGGACGTCGTCGAGGTCTTCGATGAAGATGGCGCCCTTGGCACGCAGGTCGTTCACGACGTAGGCATTGTGGACGATCTCGTGGCGCACGTAGATCGGCGCGCCGAACTGCTGCAGGGCACGCTCGACGATCTCGATGGCGCGGTCGACGCCGGCGCAGAAGCCGCGCGGCTGGGCTAACAGGATCTCGTTTTCCATGTGGTCTTTAGAGTACGGAAATCAATTGCACTTCGAACCGCAGCGGCTGGCCGGCCAGCGGGTGGTTGAAGTCGAACAGGGCGGCATCCTCGCGCAGTTCGCGCAGCACGCCGGCGAAGCGGCCGCCGCCCGGCGCGGCGAAGTCGACCAGGTCGCCGACCTGGTAGTCGGCGTCCGGCACGGAATTCTCTTCCAGTGTCTTCTTCGACACCAGCTGGATCAGCTCGGGATTGCGCGGTCCGAAGCCCTCTTCCGGGCCCAGCTCGAAGGTCTGGTGCGCGCCTTCCGGCATGCCCAGCAGGCGCTGCTCCAGGAACGGCGCCAGCTGGCCCTGGCCCAGCATCAGCGTGGCCGGCGTGCTGCCGAAGGTGGTGACGATGTCGGTGCCGCCCTGCGTGGCCAGGCGGTAATGCAGGGTCAGGTAGGCCGATTCGGTGACGACGGGAACGTGAGTGGTGTCGGACATGGTGAAGGTGTGCGGTTTGGCGTGCAAAGCGCTATTGTAAGCCAGAAGCGCTCCTTCCCGCCGCGTTCGGGGGCATTCCAGCCGCAAGCTGTTGCACGTTTTTTCGGCAGGCCGGAGATGAATGCTGCTTCGTCAAGCCGCTTCCCGTTCCACACCGCGTTCCTGCGGCTGGCGTGCAAACCGCGCCGGCGACACGCCGACATGGCGCAGGAAGGCGGCGCCGAAGGTGCTGGCCGAGCTGTAGCCGACCTGCTCCGCCACCCGCGCGACGGACAGGCCGCCCTCGCGCAGCAGGCGCTGGGCCAGCGCCATGCGCCACAGCAGCAGGTAATCCATCGGCGTCGCGCCGACCGTCCTGCTGAAGCGCTCGAAGAAGGCCGAGCGCGACATCGCCGCCGCCTGCGCCAGCTGCTCGACGGTCCAGGCACGCGCGGGCTCCCCGTGCAGGCAGCGCAGCGCCGCGGCCAGGCGCGGATCGGCCAGGCCGCGCGCCACGCCCGGCGAGGCCGCGCGGCAGTCGTCCTGGCAGGCGGTCAGGCGCAGCGCCTCGATCAGCACCACTTCCAGCAGGCGCGCCAGCACCACCTCGCGCGCCGGCCGCCCGGCACGCGATTCGTCGTTGATCATCTGCACCAGCGTGGCCAGGCGCGGCTCGCCGCGCACCAGCAGCCAGCGCGGCATCAGCGATACCAGCAGCGCCGCATCGGGCGACTCGAACGTGCAATGGCCGATCAGCATGCGCGCGGCGACAGGCCCGTCCGGATCGCCCACGTGCACGCCGCCCGGCACCATTTGCACGGGCGAGGAGACGGCGTCGCGGTCGACCGCGCGCGGATTGCCGACATCGCTCGTCGCGAAGCCGTGCGCGGCCGGGATCAGCACGAAGTCGCCCGCGTGCAGGGTGATCGTGTCCTGGCCGTCGATGGCGAGATCGCAACTGCCCTCCAGCACGGCGCAATAGAAGGGCTGGCCGGATCCGGTACGCCGCACCAGCCAGGGCGCCGCGCAGGCGACGACCTTGGTCGTGGCGGCGCGGGGCTGCAGCAGCGAGACGACTTCGGCTAACGGGTCGGTCATGACGGACGCTCGCGATAGAAAGATGGACTTCCGAGTGTAGCAAGTCCAGGCCCGCAGGTCTATCGTTCCGGTTCCACATCACCAACACAAGGAAATGCCATGCAAACCGTCATGATCACCGGCTGCTCGTCCGGCTTCGGCCTCGATACCGCCAAGCTGTTCCTCGAGCGCGGCTGGAACGTCGTCGCCACGATGCGCACGCCGGACCCGGACCTGCTGCCCCGCTCCGAGCGCCTGAAGATCGTCGCCCTCGATGTCACCGATGCCGCCAGCATCCAGGCCGCCCTCGACGCGGCCGGCCCCATCGACGCGCTGGTCAACAATGCCGGCATCGGCGTGCTGGCGGCGCTCGAAGGCACGCCCATCGCCACGGCGCGCGAGGTCTTCGAGACGAACACCCTCGGCACCGTCGCGATGACGCAGGCCGTGCTGCCGCAGTTCCGCGCGCGCCGCGCCGGCGCCATCGTCAACGTCACCTCGAGCGTCACGCTCAAGTCGCTGCCGCTGCTGTCCGTGTACACGGGCAGCAAGGCCGCCGTGAACGCGTTCACGGAATCGCTGGCGCTGGAGCTGGAACCGTTCGGCATCCGCGCCCGCCTCGTGCTGCCGGGCCGCGCGCCCGCCACGCGCTTCGGCGAGAACGCCCGTTCTCGCATGGGCAGCGCCTTCCCCGAGCCGTATGCGCAATTCGCCCAGGGCGTGTTCGCCGCCCTGCAGGACATGTCGACGCCGACGACGGCGTCGCAGGACGTGGCCGAAGCCGTGTGGCACGCCGTCACCGACCCGGCGGCGCCGATGCGCATCCCCGCCGGCGCGGATGCCGTGGCGCTGGCGAACGAAGACTGAACGTTGTCTACAGGCGCGCGCGGCATGCTATCGTTGGCACATGTCCCACCGTGAATTCGCGCCGCCCGCGGCCTTGCGGGAATCGGTCCGCTGCTTCTGGCACGAGCGGCGCGCCGGCCCGGCACGCATCGACGTCCTGCCCGACGGCCATCCCGAAATCGTCTTTCATGCGGGCGGCCCCTGCCGCATGGAAGACGGCAGCCCCCTGCCTTCGCCGTTCGTCATGGCGCTGCTCGACGGCCCCGTTGCCTTGCGCACGGACGGCCCGCTCGACATCCTCGGCATCCGCTGCTTTCCCTGGACCGTGTACGAGCTGCTCGGCCTGCCGTCCGGCACGGCGGCGATCGATTTGACCGCTCACCCGATCGCCACGCTGCAACCCACCGTGGCCCGCGCCCTGCTCGACGGCCGCGTCGACGATGCGGTCGCCGCGCTCGCCCGGCACCTGTCGGCCGGACGGGTCGACGTCGATCGCCTGCTGGCGCGCGCGGGCGGCGCCATGCGCGACGCGGGCGGCACGCTGCCCGTCGTCCGCGTCGCGGCGGCGGCCCATGCGACGGTACGCACGCTGGAACGCCGGTTCAAGCGCGCGTCCGGGCGCACCGTGAAGGACGTGTCGGGCCTGATGCGCTTCGAACAGGTGCGCAACCGGCTGTGGATCGATCCGGACGCCGACCTGGCCGGCCTGGCGCAGGAATACGGCTATGCGGACCAGCCGCACCTGAGCCGGGAATTCAAGCGCTACAGCGGGACGACGCCGGCAGCGTTCGCGCAGGGGCGCCGCGAAGAAAACAAGTCCTGATCAATCAACCCGTCGCCCCTGCGAAGGCAGGGGCCCAAGTCCTGCAAGCATCGCCGCGACGCCGGCAACATTGGGCCCCTGCCTTCGCAGGGCGACGGTGCATGACGTTTGTCGCATTCGTGCAAGCCATGACCTGCACCTGCCCCGTACCGTGCGGCTTTCATTACCGGAAACCCGCACCATGCACCCTAGCTACGACGTCATCATCGCCGGCGCCGGCCCCGTCGGCCTGTTCCTGGCCTGCGAACTTGCCCTGGCCGGCTGCGCCGTCCTCGTCCTGGAACGGGAACCGGATCCTGACTCACCATTGAAGCGGCTGCCCTTCGGCCTGCGCGGCCTGAACGCGCCCACGATCGCGGCATTCGAACGCCGCGGCCTGCTGGACGAGCTCGCCATGCCGGCGCCCCTCGCGCATACCGCCGGTGTACCCGGTTCGCGTCCTGGCGGCCACGTCGCCGGCATCCAGTTCTCCATCGACGACGTCGACACCACCCAGTGGCCGTGGCGCCTGCCGGATGCGGGCGCTCCCACGCGCATGGCCGAGATGGCCGCGCTCGAACGGGTGCTGGCGCGTCGCGCGCAGGCGCTCGGCGTGACGATCCGGCGCGGCGCCGCCGTGGATGCCGTGCGCCGGCATGCGGATGGCGTCACCGTCACGGCCGGCGGCGCGACCTTCGCGGCCGCCTGGCTCGCCGGCTGCGACGGCGGCCGCAGCGCGGTGAGGAAGGCGCTCGGCGTCAGCTTCGCCGGCACCGAGCCGGCGTTCACGGGCTATACGGTGAGCGCCGACATCGCCCACCCGGAGCTGCTGCGCCCAGGGCGCAACCTGACGCCGGCCGGCATGTACCTGCAGTCCCAGCCGGGCTACCTCGTCCTGCAGGACTTCGACGGCGGCGCCTTCCACGACAGCGGCGAGCGCCCCACGCGCGCGCATGTGGAGGCGCTGCTGCGCCGCATCTCCGGCACCGGCGTCGCCATCGAGGCCCTGCACGTCGCCACCACCTGGACCGACCGCGCGCGCCAGGCCGTCGCCTACCGCAGCGGCCGCGTGCTGCTGGCCGGCGACGCGGCCCACATCCACGCTCCGCTGGGCGGCCAGGGCCTGAACCTGGGCATCGGCGACGCCATGAACCTGGGCTGGAAGCTGGCCGCCACCATCCGGGGGAAGGCCCCGGATGGCCTGCTGGACAGCTACCATGCCGAGCGCCACCCGGCCGGCGCGCGCGTGCTGGACTGGTCGCGCGCCCAGGTCGCCGCGATGGCGCCGGAACCAGGGGCCCGCGCCCTGCACGCCGTCCTGCGCGACCTGCTGGCGACGCGCGACGGCGCCACCTATGCGGCGGGACGGGTCTGGGGCGTGCTGCAGCGCTACGACCTCGGCCAGCCGCACCCGCTGGCGGGCCGCGGCATGCCCGCCTTCGCCTTCGACGACCGCAGCGCCGTCGATGCCCTGATGCGCGCGGGACGCGGCTTCCTCCTCGATTTCTCCGATGCTAGTTCTCGCGCGACATTGGCTGGCGAATATGGCATCGCCTACGTTCCGGCCAGCGCGCCGGAACGCCTGGGCACCAGCTGCCTGCTGGTCCGCCCCGACGGCATCGTCGCCTGGGCCAGCGAAGGGCGGGACGATTGCGGCGGCCTGCGCGATGCCATGGCCCGCTGGTTCGCCGCCTGAACGCACATCAGTATCTTCGGAACATAGCGAGCCGATAATGCATCCCGGGCATCCGACGGGAGAACGCATGGGCATCAATGACTGGATCGAGGGAGAGCGGCCGCGCGAGCGCCTCGTGCGCGAGGGGGCGGCGGCATTGTCGAACCCGGAATTGCTGGCGCTGCTGCTGCGCGTGGGCGTGCGCGGGAAAAGCGCCGTCGAGCTGGGACGCGACATCCTGCAGCACTTCGGCTCGCTGCACGGCCTGTTCGGCGCGTCGCTCGACGATTGCACGGAGGTGCACGGCCTGGGCATGGCGAAATATGCGCAGTTGCAGGCCGTGATGGAACTGGCGCGGCGCGCCATCGCCGAGCAATTGCAGGCCGGCGAGACCTTCGCCTCACCCGAACTGGTGAAGCGTTACCTGCGCATGAAGCTGTCCGGCAGGCGCCACGAATCCTTCGTCGTGCTGTTCCTGGACGTCAAGAACCGCCTGATCGCCGACCGGGAACTGTTCCGGGGCACGCTCACGCATGCGAGCGTGTACCCGCGCGAAGTCGTCGTCGAGGCGCTGGCGCACAATGCCGCCAGCGTCATCCTCGCGCACAACCATCCGTCGGGCGTGGCCGAACCGAGCGCCGCCGACCTCGGCCTGACGCGGCAGCTGGCGCAGGCGCTGGAACTGGTCGACATCCGCGTGCTCGACCACATCGTCGTGGCCGGGCCGCTGGTGCATTCGTTCGCCGAGCACGGGCAGTTATGAGGTCGTGCGGGCCAGCGCGCGGTCGACGCTGGCCGCCAGGTCGGCCAATTGGAAGGGCTTGCGCAGCAACATGTCGTTCCCGAGGATTTCCTCGATGGCGCGCATGTCCGCATAGCCGGTGGCGATGATCATCGGCATGTGCGGGAAGACCTCGCGCGCCTTGCGCATCAGTTCGGCGCCCGTCATGCCGGGCATCAGGTAGTCGGTGATCATCAGCGCCGGGTGCTCGCGTTCCAGCGCGGCCAGGGCCGCCGTCCCGTCCGCCGCCTGGATCACCTGGTGGCCGAGGGCCTGCAGCGATTCCGCGACCGAGTTGCGGACCACGTCGTCGTCCTCGACCAGGAGGATGCGCGCCCGCACCTGGGGCCGCGGCGGCAGGTCCGGGGCGGTACCGGCATCGGCTTCGTCCGCCGCGGCGCAGCGCAGCCAGATCTCGACCGTGGTGCCCTGGCCGGGCAGGCTGACGATGCGCGCGGCGCCGCCCGACTGCTGCGCCATGCCGTACACCTGGCTCAGGCCCAGGCCCGTGCCCTTGCCCACCGGCTTGGTCGTGAAGAAGGGTTCGAACACCTTGGCGGCCACGTCCGGCGGCATGCCCTCGCCGTCGTCGGCCACGGCGATGCGCACGTAATCCCCGTCCGGCAGCAGACCTTCCGGCGGCACGGCGCGCGCCGCGTGGAAGCGCAGGCTGCCGCCGTCCGGCATGGCGTCGCGGGCATTGATCGCCAGGTTCAGCAGCGCCATCTCCATCTGGTTCGCGTCGGCCAGCACGGCGCCGCAGGCATGGTCGAGGTCGAAGCCGAGCGCGATCGCTGAGCCGACCGACGTCGCCACCAGTTCGCGGATGCCGTCGAACAGCGCGTCCACGGGAACGGGACGCAGGTCCAGGCTCTGGTTGCGCGAAAACGCCAGCAGCTGGCCCGTCAGCTTGGCGCCGCGCTGGCAGGCGTTGCGCGCCACGCCCGCGCGCTTTCTGGTCGCCTCGTCCGCCGACGTCAGCATGATCAGGTCCATATTGCCCTGCACGACGTTGAGCAGGTTGTTGAAGTCGTGCGCGATGCCGCCCGTCAGGCGCCCGATCGCTTCCATCTTCTGCAGCTGGGACACGGTCTGCAGCACCCGTTCGCGTTCGATGATCTCGTTGGTCAGGCGGTCGTTGGCCTGGGCCAGCGCGCGCGTGCGCTCGTCGATGCGCAGCTCCAGCGTCTCGTTGAGCTGCACCAGCTGTTCGCGGCTGCCACGCAGGTCGCGGGCATCGCGTTCGCGCTCCACCACCATGTCGCGCGCATGGTACTGGCGGCGCCGTCCGCGCAGGGCCGAGGCGGCCGCGCTGCGCAGCGTCTGCACGTTGAGCGGACGCTCGAGCAGCAGGATGTTGCCCAGTTCGGCGAGCCGGCCGCGCACGCCGATGCCGTCGCGGCTGACGGGCCGCGACACCAGCAGCACCAGGGGAAAGTCGGACCAGGGCGGCTGGCGCTCCAGGCTGGCGGCCAGACGGTCGATGCCGGCGTCGTCGAGCGCTTCCTCGGCGACGATGGCGGCGCCGGCGCCCTCCGCGATGCCGGCCAGCAAGGCGTCCAGCGAGGCCATGACGGCGCAGCCGAACTGCTCGCGTTCCAGCACTTCGGCGATGACCTCGGCGTCGCGGCCGCGCGGCGCAAGCACCAGGAGGCGCAGCTCGGGGGCGTCAGGACTGGCCATCGCTTCCCAGGTCGACCCGGTTGTCCATCATGGGCGTGCGGCCGCGGTAGGCGGGAACGCCGCTCAGCACGCCCTCGAAGCCTTCGAGGGGGGCGCCGATGCGCACGCCGTCCGGGCCCAGCAGCATTTCGTGGATCGTCAGCGCGTGGGTGGTCGTGCGGCTCTTGATCACGGTGAGCGCGCGCCGCACCCGAGCGTGGGCTTCGAAGAAGCGCAGCAGCACCGTCGTGTCGCTCAGGTAGCTGAGGTCGACGTCGGTGCGGACCTCGCCGACCAGGCCGTGCTGGCCCAGCACCAGCATCGTCGTCACGCCGCGCAGGTTCAGGTAGGACAGCAGCTCGTGCATCTGCAGCGTCAGGTACTGCTCTCCCGGCATCGCCTGCAGGTAGGCGTTCAGGCTGTCGATGGTGACGAACTTCACGCCATGCAGTTCGACGGCGTCGCGCAGCATCTGGGTGAATTCGCCGGGCGTGAGCTCGGCCGGGTCGATGTGCAAGACCGACAGCTGGCCGTTGTCGAGGTAGGACTGCAGGTCCATGCCGAAGTTCGTGTTGCGGGAAAAGAAGGTGCCCATGCCTTCGTCGAACAGGTAGAAGGCCGCCTTCTCGCCCCGCTCCAGCGCGGACAGCATGCAGCGCACGGTCAGCGTGGTCTTGCCGATGCCGGACGGCCCCACGATCAGCGTATTCGTGCCGGCCACCAGGCCGCCGCCGAGCAGGTCGTCGAAGCCCTGCGAGCCGCTCGAATGCATCTGCGGCGCGAACGCGCGTCCATGCTCGGCTGCCACCAGGCGGGGGAAGATGCGCAAGCCGCCCGTCTCGAGCACGTAGTCGTGGTAGCCGCCGCGGAACTGGATGCCGCGCATCTTGAGGATGTTCACGCGGCGCCGTTCCTTGCCGAATTCCTTGGCGATCTGCTCCAGGCTGATCACGCCGTGGGCGATGCTGTGCAGGTGCTGGTCCGACTGGGCGGTCTTGTCGTCGAGCATCAGCACGGTACAGGCACGTGCCGTGAAAAACTGTTTCAGCGCGAGGATCTGGCGCCGGTAACGCAAGGGATTCTGGGCCAGCAGGCGCATTTCGGACAAGCTGTCGAACACGACGCGCAGGGGTTTGACGCGGTCGACCTGCTCCATCACGTTCTGCGTCGTCTCCCCCAGCTCCACCTCGGCCGGGTGGAACACGGATTGCTGGGACTCGGGATCGAGCGCCGTATCGCCGGCGAGCTCGTAGATGTCGATGCCGTCCATGACCCAGCCATGGCTTTCCGCCACGGCCTCGAGCTCGTCGGTCGTCTCCGACAGCGTGATGTACAAACCGCGTTCGCCGCGGGCGGCGCCTTCGAGCAGGAATTGCAGGCCGAGCGTCGTCTTGCCGGCGCCGGGCGAGCCTTCCACCAGGTACACACGCTGGGCCGTCAAGCCGCCGTTGAGGATGTCGTCGAGGCCAGCGACGCCGGTGGAGATACGGGAAGTGGATATACGGCCGGGACGGCGTGTGCTGGAAACCTGGGTCATGTATAGCGGCAAGTCATTGGTAAAAGAGATACCGAAACGAGATACCGAAACGCCACCGGCACGGAATGTTGGCGGGAGCAACGCTTCGATACGCGGTCGGCAAAGGATGCGATTGCTGGGCAGGCCACATGTTCATTATAGGCCGAGTAGGCGCCGGGCGGTGTGCGCTTGGCCGGGAATAACAGTGTGTAAACAGGAACTTAGAAGTGAAATATTGCGGAAGAATACGATTGTTAAATTTTGCGAGTTTTTTGAGAAACAATTTTTTTTCGCAAGTTGTTGATTACGCTGCTGTTTTCACGCTATACTCTCGTTTTTCCAATTGTGGAAGTTTACTCAAGGAGTGCGCTATGGCACGTGTTTGCCAAGTTACTGGCAAGGGCCCGATGGTTGGCAACAACGTCTCCCACGCCAACAACAAAACCAAGCGTCGTTTTCTGCCGAACCTGCAGAACCGTCGCATCTTCGTAGAATCGGAAAACCGCTGGGTCTCCCTGCGTATTTCGAATGCCGGCCTGCGCGTCATCGACAAGCTGGGCATTGACGCTGTGCTGGCCGACATGCGCGCCCGCGGCGAGAAAATCTAAATAGGGAGTCATCATGGCAAAAACTGGCCGCGACAAGATCAAACTGGAATCGACCGCAGGTACCGGTCACTTCTACACCACGACCAAGAACAAGCGCACCATGCCGGCGAAGATGGAAATCACCAAATTCGACCCGAAAGCACGCAAGCACGTTCTGTACAAAGAAACCAAGATCAAGTAATCCTGGTTTTGCGTCGAAGAAGCCGCCACTGAAAAGTTGGCGGCTTTTTTTTTGGTGCAGCGTCGCCCATGCGCAGGAAGGGACCCGATGTCCCGGTGCTCATGACACCTGGATCCCTGCCTGCGCAGGGACGACGGCATAAAAAAACGGCTCCGGAAGGAGCCGTTTTCATTGACCGATCACGGACGATCAGGCATAGCTGCGCAGGCGCATCGAGAATTCCTGCAGCGACTTGATGCCCGACGCTTCGGCGCGCGCGCACCAGTCCTGCAGTTGCTGCAGCAGCTGGTCGCGGGTCGAGTGCGAGCGTTCCCAGATCGCGCCCAGTTCCACGCGCATCTGGTGCATCGTTTCCAGCGCCTTGCTGTGCTGGAACAGCTCGACCAGCTGGGCCTGCTGAGCGGCGGGCAGCTTGGCCGGCTCGCGCTGCATCGACTTGCGGGCGCTCTTCAGGAAACGGGCTTCCAGCTCGGCCTTGTGCTTCAGGTGCTCCACTTCTTCGCGGAACGCCGCCTTGACGGACTTGGCGTATTTCGCCATCACGTCGTAGCGGTTGGCGATGACGGCCTGCAGCGTGTCGAAGTCGGCTTCCAGCTTGTTCTTGGCCAGGCGCGGCTTCGGGATCGTCTTCTTGATCTTGGCCAGGCCCACCGCCTGCATCATGCGGATGTAGGCGTAACCGATGTCGAACTCGTACCACTTGCTCGACAGCTTGGCCGAGGTGGCGAAGGTGTGGTGGTTATTGTGCAGTTCCTCGCCGCCGATGATGATGCCCCATGGCATCAGATTGGTCGCCGCGTCATTGCAGTCGTAATTGCGGTAGCCCCAGAAGTGGCCCAGGCCATTGATGATGCCGGCCGCCGTGATCGGGATCCACAGCATCTGCACGGCCCAGATCGTGATGCCGACCACGCCGAACAGCATGAAGGTCAGGGGCAGCAGCAGCGACACGCCCAGCCAGCTGTACGGGGTATAGAGCTTGTTCTCGATCCAGTCGTTCGGGCAGCCGTGGCCGTACTTGTCCAGCGTTTCCTTGTTCTTCGTCTCGGCACGGTACAGTTCGGCGCCTTCGAGCAGCACCTTCTTGATGCCGTGCGTCACCGGGCTGTGCGGATCCTCGACGGTCTCGCACTTGGCGTGGTGCTTGCGGTGCACGGCCGCCCATTCCTTGGTCACCTGGCCCGTGGTCAGCCACAGCCAGAAGCGGAAGAAGTGGCTGGCGATGGGGTGCATGTCCAGCGCGCGGTGCGCCTGGTGGCGGTGCAGGTAGATGGTGACGCTGGCGATCGTGATGTGCGTGACGACCAGCGTGTACACGACCATCTGCCAGACCGACAGGTCGAGCAGACCGCCGTCCAGGAAGGACAGCACGGCGTGCAGGGTATTGCTCAGAGAATTCATCGATGCTCCACTGAAGGAAAAGTAAGTCGTTCTTTCTGTGGAACGATCACAAGGGGAAAACAGTCATTCGAACTGCATGACGCAAATACGCATTTTACGCGGATCCGCTTCCGCGCGGCATAAGCACTCTCAATCAATGTGCTGGTGGCGATGAATCTTCCGGCGTTTTTGCGATCCGCGCCACAACCGACGCTATATGGGAGTCGAGCAGACGCGTATCAACCGAAGGATAGCCAAGTTTGATCTCGCCCTTTGATACGAGCGCATAGATCTTCTTGTTGATTTCCGACACCACACCGCCCTGCCCGTTCTCCGGATCGGCGATCCAGAAGCCGAGGTCGAGTTCGTAGCCATCCGGGCCGAAGCGCGACAGCGAACAGCCTGGCGCCGGATCCTCCAGCACGCGCGGGGTGCCGGCGGCCTGCTCGATCAGCAGCGGCATCACGACGTCGAGGTCGCTGCCATAAGCTACCGTGATCTTGGTGCCGGCGCGCACGCGGCGACTGCTCAGCGACTGGTTCTGCACCGTACCGGAGATCAGCATCTCGTTCGGCACCACGGTCTCCACGCCGTCCAGGCCCTGCAACACGGTATAGCGGGTATTGATCTGCGTGACCTTGCCGGTGAAACTGGTCACCGAGATCATGTCGCCGATGGACAGGCTGCGCTCCATCAGGATGATGAAGCCGGACACATAATTGCTGGCGATCCGCTGCATGCCGAGACCCAGGCCGACGCCCAGCGCGCCCCCGAACACGGACAGCACGGTCAGGTCGATGCCGACCCAGCGCAGGCTGGCCAGGATGGCGCCGACGATCAGCACGGCGCGGCCGACCCTGGCCAGCGCCACGCGCAGCGAGCTGTGCAGGGCCGTCATGCCCATCAGGCGCTCTTCCAGCGCCGTGCCGGCCCACAGCGCCAGCATCAGCATGACGACGATCGTCACGATGCCCTGCAGCAAGTCGTCGATCGACACGAAATCGTTCTTCTTGGGGCCGTACTGCAGCCGGTAGCTGCCCAGGAAGTCGGCGATGTCCGGCCACAGCCCCGTGATGTACAGCACGACGGCCAGCCACACCAGCAGCACGAAGATCTTCTCGAACGTGACGAAGGCTTCGCCCAGCTGTCCGCGCCGTGCGAACACGCGCCGCAGCAGGTAGAAGGCGGCGCGGATCAGCGCCAGCGACCAGAAGATCGGGATCGCCACCTTCACGATGTTCGTATGGAAGCGATACTTGTTCAGGACGAATTGCGCCAGCGTGAGCAGGGCCACGACCAGCAGCGGCGCCATCACGCGGGCAAAGCTGTCCACGCCCGCGTGCATGGCATCGGCCACGCCGCGGCGGCGCTGCCACCAGCCGCGCGCCAAGCGCGTGACGACCAGCCCGAGCAGGATGGCCGCGACGATCGACCCGATCTGCCACGGCATGCCGGGGCGGCTCAGGTCGTCGAGGAGGTCACCGATCAGGTTGGTCAGCGGCATGGGACGTGCTTACTCCTCGTCCGCCTCGGCCGCGGCCGGCTTCGCAGCCGCCTTGCGCTCCAGCACGGCGGCAAAGAAGCCGTCGGTACCGTGCTTGTGCGGCAGCATCTTGAGGGTATCGCCCATCTCCAGCGCGATGCGCTGCTCGGCCAGCACCTTGCTCACCGGCACCAGCTCGAAGTCCGGGTGCGTGGCCAGGAAGCCCTGCACGATGGCATCGTTCTCTTCGTCCAGCAGGCTGCAGGTCGCGTAGACCAGGCGGCCGCCGAATTTCACGAGGCGCGACGCGCCGTCCAGGATGGATGCCTGCTTTTCCGTCATCTCGGCGATGGCGCCTTCCTGCTGGCGCCATTTGACGTCCGGGTTGCGGCGCAGCGTGCCCATGCCCGAGCACGGCGCATCGACCAGCACGCGGTCGATCTTGCCGGCCAGGCGCTTGACCTTGGCGTCGCGCTCGTGCGCGATCACGACCGGGTGCACGTTCGACAGGCCGCTGCGGGCCATGCGCGGCTTGAGCTTGGCGAGGCGTTTTTCCGACACGTCGAAGGCGTACAGGCGGCCCGTGTTGCGCATGATCGCGCCGATGGCCAGCGTCTTGCCGCCGGCGCCGGCGCAGAAGTCGACGACCATCTCGCCGCGGCGCGCGCCCAGCAGCTGGGCCAGCACCTGGCTGCCCTCGTCCTGGACTTCGATCGCGCCTTCCTTGAACAGCGGCAGGTTCTGCAGCGCCGGCTTCTTCCACACGCGCAGGCCCAGCGGGGCGTACGGGGTCGGCTCGGCCTTGATCGGCGCCGTGGCCAGCTCTTCGATCACCTTGTCGCGGTCGGCCTTCAGCGAGTTTACGCGCAGGTCGAGCGGGGCCGGCGTGTTCAGCACGGCGGCCAGTTGCTGCGTTTCCTCTTCGCCGTACTGGGCGACGAATTTCTCGTACAGCCAGTCCGGCAGGTTGGCGCGCTGCCTGGGCGGCAGCAGGCTGCGGTCGATTTCCTGGATGCGCGCCACGAAGGCGGTTTCTTCCTCTGTCAGGCCGCCGAGCGACTCGGCGCCGATCGCGTCGGCCATGCCCATCAGCACCAGGCGGCGCATGGTGGCGCCGCCGGCGAAGTCGGTATAGAAGGTTTTATTGCGCAGTACGGCATAGATGCACTCCGCGATGGCACCGCGCTCGCGGCCGCCTAAGCGGGGGTGGTCCTTGAAGTAACGCGACAGGGTGACGTCGGCCGGGGCGGTAAAGCGCAGGATCTCGCGCAATACCTCTTCCGCATTGCCGAGAATCGCGGGTGGCAATCTCATGGTGTTCCTTGAATTTTCAACTACTGGTGGCCGCGGCGATCCGGACTGCGCCGTCGTCAATGCTCAGTTTGCCTTCGACGAACAAGCGTACCGCTTGCGGATAAATCACGTGTTCCTTTTCCAGCAGGCGCTGGGCCAGGCTCTCTTCGGTATCGCCGGGCAGCACCTCGATGCGGGCCTGCAGCACGGTCGGGCCATGGTCCAGCTCGGCCGTCACGAAGTGCACGGTCGCCCCGTGCTCGAGCACGCCCGCCTCCAGCGCCTGGCGGTGCGTGTGCAGTCCGGGGAACAGCGGCAGCAGCGAGGGATGGATGTTCAGCATGCGGCCGGCGTAGTGCTCGACGAACGGCGCCGTCAGGATGCGCATGAAGCCGGCCAGCACGACCAGGTCGGGCGCGAAGCCGTCGACGGTCTCCCGCAGCGCCGCGTCGAAGGCTTCGCGCGAGGCGAATTCCTTGCTGGGGACGACGGCCGTCGGGATGCCGCGCGCCTGGGCGAATGCGAGGCCCTTGACGTCGGGCTTATTGCTGATCACGGCGGCGATGCGGGCCGGCCAGCGCTCGGCGTCGAGCGCACGGACGATGGCTTCCATGTTGCTGCCGCGGCCAGAAATAAGGATCACGATATTTTTCATAATCGCGTATTGTAACCCGGGGCTGGGTGTGGGCCCAAGGAAACGGAGGGGCTGCAAAGTTGGGACGTTGCAGGAATGGCAGACTGAATGACATCGCCAAGCTGTTCAACGTAGTCCCTGCGAAGGCAGGGATCCAAGCTGAGCTTCCGGAGTTAACAGGACAAAAACGATCGTGAAGCCGGCGACTTCGTGGTCGTTAATGGTTTGCGGAATTCCCGACGTCGGGAACGATGCTTGGATCCCTGCCTTCGCAGGGACGACGGTCTATAAGCTAAGGGCTGGATCGGGCTTACTCGAACGGCCGCGCGCCCACCCACCCCACCGACTGCGGCGACTGCGGTTCTTCGAAGGAATAAAACACGCGGAACGGCACTTTCTTCTCGGCCCAGAATTCCGCCGCATCGCGGAACACGTCGAGCAGCGTTTCGCGCGCTTCCTTGTCGAATTTTTGCGTATTCGGCAATTGATCGAGCACGGCCAGGAAACCCGGTTGCGGACCGGCGTCCGCGATCACATTGGTCAGGCAATTACGCAGCGCATCGAAATTCTTGCTGCAGGGCTTGGGGAAGAAAAATTGCTCGCCGATGCGGGAGCAGACTTGCTGCTTGGTCACGGCATTGGTGCACAGGGCATAGAGAAAATGATGGCCCATGCGGAGCGCTTCTTTCTGCAACTCCGTAGGACGGTAGGCGCGGATCGACTGCACAAGATTCGGCGGTACTCTCATCAACAAACTCATCTTTTCCTCAAATACCCGGTCGCCAGCGCGTGGTCTTGTGGAAGCGTCGGGCTTGCTCGCTTTCTCCTGGTCTCGTTTCCACGCGCCAATAAAACCCTAAGTCTCCTAAGGGTAACGTTTTGTGGTATGGGAATCAACCCGAATATGGCCGAGCACGGCATATTTGTAAAAAATGCCGTGTTTTCAGAGAAATTCATGGCGGTTTTCTAACGTTTTTACTATCCGAAAGACCGTGGTGGCATGTGCATACCAGCTGTTACATTTTGTTGCCACGCGGATCGTTTCTTCCCGCTTTTCGGCGCTACCATAGAATCGTGGCGTAAAAAACGCTTTCCACCAACACCGCAAACGTCAAGCACCCAGAATCCAGAATCGAGGTATGACCATGAAACTGCAAGCCAAATTGATTGTTTCCGCCCTGGGCATCTGCGCCCTGCCGCTGGCCCAGGCCCAGGCTGGCGCCTTCGAGGACTTCGGCCAGGTCGTGCGCGTGCAGCCGCGCGTCGAGCAGATCCGCACGCCGCGCCAGGAATGCCGCACCGACTATGTGCAGGTGCCCGTGCAACAGCAACGCAGCCAGGCCGGCACCGTGATCGGCGGTATCGCCGGCGCCCTGCTGGGCAGCCAGGTCGGCAGCGGCAACGGTAAAGTGGCCGCTGCGGCAGCGGGCGCCATCGCCGGCGGCATGGTCGGCGACCACGTCGACAACGATGGCCGCCAATACGGCAACGGGGTGCAGGAACAGGCAGTGCAGAAATGCCGCACCGTCGACGCCGTCGAGACCCGCACCAACGGCTACGACGTGACCTACGACTACCGCGGCCACACCTACACGACCGTGATGGACCGCGACCCGGGCAACCGCGTGCGCCTGCGCGTCTCGGTCGACCCGGTCCAGTACCAGTAAGCGGTAGCAATAAGCAGCAATCAGCGGCTTTTCGCTTTTCCGGGCGCGGTCCCCCTCCTCTTCGCCGCGCCCTCGGCTTCCCCGGTGCTTGCACCGGGGAAGCCGGTCCAACGATAATAGGACGTTCCCTTCAGGTCGCCCTATGCTCATCAAACGCAAATCCATCGAACTGGCCGAATCCTCGCGCCGTCCCGCCCGCAAGCCCAAGTTCGCCCCCGTCACCCTGTCCGAACAGGACGGTGTCCGCTATCTCCACTTCGGTACCGAATGGGTGCAAGGCGCCATGCGCATCCGCAAGCCCGACTGGCCCGAGCTCGAATACGCCCAGCAGATGATGGCCTGGATGCTGTTCGTCGAGCAGCCGCGGGCCATCGCGCAGCTGGGCCTGGGCGCCGCCTCGCTGACCAAGGCGACCTACCGCCTGTTCCCGGACGCCACCGTCACGGCCGTCGAACTGAACCCGTCCGTCATCGCGATCTGCCGCTCGATGTTCAAGCTGCCGGAAGACGACGCGCGCCTGCAGGTGCTCGAAACGGATGCGCTGGACTTCGTGCTGGACGACGCGAACCACGGCGCCTTCGACGCGCTGCAGTGCGATTTGTACGACGCCACCGCGCGCGGCCCCGTGCTCGACACGCCCGAGTTCTACCAGGCCTGCAACGACTGCCTGCTTGATACCGGCGTCATGACCGTCAACCTGTTCGGCGACCACCCGAGCTTCGCCAAGAACATCAAGGCGATGCGCTTCGCCTTTGCCCACGTGATCTGCCTGCCCGAGGTCCACGACGGCAACGTGGTCGCGCTGTGTTTCAAGACGGCCCCCGACCTCGATCCTGCCCGCCTGGCCGCGCGCGCCGCGCAAATCGTGGCCGACACCAAGCTGCCGGCCAAGTCCTGGCTCAGGGACCTCAAGGCAGGGATCCAGGCCGCCGGCAAAGCCTGACTGGAACGCCATGCAGACCGCCGCGCCAGCGAAGAACACGCCGCAGAAACTCGACCTGCAGACCATCTTTTCCTGGCTGCTGGCCGACGGCATCGTCGAGAAATCGACGGTCAAGCCGCACTTCGCGCAAGCCCAGGGCATCCTCAAGAATGCCGTGGGCTCGATGCATCCCCTCACCGCGGTCGCCCAGTGCAAGATCGTCTCGGCCAGGGCGCCGCACCGGCTGCTGACGCTGGACGTGCTCAGCGAATGGTGCGCCGCCAAGGTGAACCTGCCCTGGCTGCGCATCGACCCGCTCAAGATCGACTTCACCAAGGTCGCGGACGTGATGTCGGCCACCTACGCGGCGCGCTTCAACATCCTGCCCGTGGAATTGAAGCCGGACGCGCTGGTGGTGGCGACCGCCGACCCGTTCCGCACCGAGTGGCAGGACGAGATCGCGCGCATCTCGCGCCGCCGCATCGACCTGGTGATCGCCAATCCGCTCGACATCGCCCAGTACATCTCGCAGTTCTTCAGCCTGGCCAAGTCGATCCGCGACGCCAACAAGGCCAGCGGCCAGGACCTCGCGCTGCGCAACAACTTCGAGCAGCTGGTCGAACTGGGCAAGGCCAACCGCCAGGTCGACGCCAACGACCAGCACATCGTCAACATCGTCGACTGGCTGTGGGGCTATGCGTTCGAACAGCGCGCCTCCGACATCCACCTGGAGCCCAAGCGCGAGTCCGGCGTGATCCGCTTCCGCATCGACGGCATGCTGCACCAGGTGTACCAGGTGCCGGCCGTCGTCATGCTGGCGATGACGGCCCGCATCAAGCTGCTGGGCCGCATGGACGTCATCGAAAAGCGCAGGCCGCAGGACGGCCGCATCAAGACGCGAACGTATGCGGGCCAGGAAGTCGAGCTGCGCCTGTCGACGATGCCCACCGCCTTCGGCGAAAAGCTCGTGATGCGCATCTTCGACCCGGAAGTGGTGGTCAAGACCCTGCCGGAACTGGGCTTCCCGCCCGACGACGCGATGCGCTGGGACGGCCTCACGCGCCGCCCGCACGGCATCATCCTCGTCACCGGCCCCACCGGTTCCGGCAAGACGACCACGCTGTATACGACCCTGAAGGCGCTCGCGACGAGCGAGGTGAACGTCTGCACGGTGGAGGATCCGATCGAGATGGTCGAAGCGGCGTTCAACCAGATGCAGGTGCAACCGGGCATCGACCTGTCGTTCGCCGACGGCGTGCGCGCGCTGATGCGCCAGGATCCGGACATCGTCATGATCGGCGAGATCCGCGACCTGGAGACGGCCGAGATGGCGATCCAGGCCGCGCTGACGGGCCACCTGGTGCTGTCCACGCTGCACACCAACGACGCGCCGTCCGCCGTGATGCGCCTGCTGGAACTGGGCGTGCCCTACTACTTGCTGGAAGCGACGCTGATCGGCATCATGGCCCAGCGCCTGGTGCGCACGCTGTGCCCCCAATGCAAAGCCGCTGATGGAGAACTCAACGACGCCGTCTGGAACAATATCGCGGGCAGCTGGGACATGCCGAAGCCGCAGACCGTCTACCGCCCGATCGGCTGCCCGGAATGCCGCCAGACGGGTTTCCGCGGCCGGACCGGCCTGTACGAGCTGGCCGTCGTCACCGAAGGGTTTTCCAGGCTGATCCAGGAAGAGACGGACATCGGCGCGCTGCGCCGCCAGAGCGTGGCGGACGGCATGAAGCCGCTGCGCATCGCCGGCGCCCTGAAGGTGGCGGAAGGAGTGACGACGGCCGAGGAAGTGCTGAAAGTGACGGCGGCGCTCATTTAATTTGTATCGCCCCTGGCGCAAACGCGAATCACCCGCTATAATGCGTGCCTTCTTCGGGTCGTTAGCTCAGTTGGTAGAGCAGCGGACTTTTAATCCGTTGGTCGCTGGTTCGAGCCCAGCACGGCCTACCAGAGAATTCAGCGAGAACGCCAGCCTTCGGGCTGGCGTTTTTGTTTTTGGCTGCCACCTCCGCGTCGCCCCTGCGAAGGCAGGGACCCATGCTGAAGTCCCGAAGCCTCTCTTTCAATCATGCTGCGGCATTTCAAGGATCCTGAATCCTGATGCTCAGTATGGGTCCCCGCCTTCGCGGGGACGACGGTTTCCACGTCAGCGGCGCACGCTCGCCAGGATGTTCTCCACATCCCCCATCTGCACCGGCTTGGTCAGGTGATGGTCGAACCCCGCCTCGCTCGACCGGTTGCGGTCGTCCTCCGCGCCCCACCCCGTCAGCGCCGCCACCAGCACCACGTGTTCCAGTGCCGGGATGGCGCGTATCGCGCGCGCCGTCTCGTAGCCGTTCATGCGCGGCATGCCGATGTCGAGGAAGGCCAGCTGCGGCGCGAAGTCCCGTACGGCCGCCAAGGCCTCGACACCGTCGTGCGCCACGCGCGTCACGTGGCCGTTCAGTTCCAGCACCATCGCCAGCGTGACGGCCGCGTCCACGTTGTCGTCCACCACCAGCACGCGCACGCCGTCGGCCTGCGGTACCACGGCCTGCTCGCCCGCCGCCGGCGCGGCGCCGGCCGGCGCGACGGAGGCCAGCGGCAAGCGCACGGTGAACGTGCTGCCCGCGCCCGGTCCGGCGCTCTCCGCCTTCACGCTGCCGCCGTGCATCTCGACCAGGCGCCGCACCAGCGACAGGCCGATCCCGAGCCCGCCCTGCGCACGGTCGATGCTGCGGCCGACCTGGCTGAACATCTCGAACACGCCTTCCAGCGCATCGGCCTGGATGCCGACACCCGTATCCGAGACCGCGATCACGGCCTCGCCGCCGTCGCGCCGCAGCGCCAGCACGATATTGCCGCCGGCCGGCGTGTACTTGGCCGCGTTGTTGAGCAGGTTGGCCACGACCTGGGCGATGCGGGTGGCGTCTACGTCGGCCGGGAACGGCTCGCCCGCCACGTCCAGCTGGAGCAGGTGCTGCCCCGCCTCGATGACGGGCAGGCTCGTCTCGACGGCGCTGGACAGCACGTCGGCCAGGTCCACGCGCGCCCTCTTGAGTTCCAGCTTGCCGCCGCTGATGCGGGCGATGTCGAGCAGGTCGTCGATCAGGTGCACCATGTGCGACACCTGGCGTTCCATCATCGCGCGCACCCGGGCATTGGACGCGGCATTGTCGCCGCCCAGGCGCATCACGCCCAGGCCGCTGCGGATCGGCGCCAGCGGGTTGCGCAGCTCGTGCGCCAGCGTGGCCAGGAACTCCGTCTTGCGGCGGTCCGCCTCCTTCAGGTCCGCGGCCAGCTGGCGCAGCGTGTCGTCGGCCCGCTTGCGCGCCGTGATGTCGGAAAACAGCAGCGCGACGCGGCGGCCGGACGCATCGCCCATGCGCGTGGCGTAAACGTCGAACCAGCGCCCCATCGCCGCGGCCTCGCTCTCGAAGTGCTCGGACTTGCCCGTGCGGGCGACGCGGCCGTAGGTGTCGATCCAGAGGCGGTCCAGGTCCGGCACCAGCTCGCGCGCCGTCTTGCCGGTGGCGCCGGCCAGGCCCGTGTGCTCCTCGAACATCGCGTTCATCTCGACGAAGCGGTAGTCGATTGCCTCGCCCGCATCGTCGAGGATCACGTCGATGATGCAGAAGCCCTGGTCCATCGACTCGAACAGCGTGCGGTAGCGCTCCTCGCTGGCGCGCAGTCGTTCCTGCGCGCGCTTGCTCTCGGTGGTATCGAGCACGATCGCGACGATGCCCTGGATTTCGCCGTCCGGCCCGCGCAGCGCGTTCACGCTGCTGGTGGCCGGCATCAGGGAACCGTCCTTGCGCAGGTATTCCTTGTCGATCGCGGCCTGCATGCCGTCGACGAGCAGCTTGCCGACCGTGGCGAGCGTCGAGCGCACCGACGCGGGCGCGGTGACCTCGATGACGCTGCGGCCCACCAGCTCCTGCGGCGCATAGCCCAGCATGTCGCCGAATTTCTGGTTCGCGAAGGTGATGCGGCCCGTGGTATCCATCTCCACCACGCCGGTCGCGGCCTGGTCGACGATCTTCTGGAAGCGCTCGCGGCTCGCATGCAGCTCCAGCTCCGCCTGCTTGCGGTGGGTCTGGTCGACACCGTGCGCGAGCAGGCCCGTGACGCGTCCTTCGCCGTCGCGCAGCGCCATGTAGACCAGGTCGAGGAAGCGCTCCTCGAGCGGCATGCCGGGCTCGCGCTGCAGCATGACGGGCATGTCGAGGCCGACGAACGGTTCGCCCGTCGCGTAGACGCGGTCGAGCAGCTCGAAGAAGCCCTGCCCCGCCACCTCGGGCAGCGCCTGGCGCACGGGCTGGCCGACCAGGTCGCGGTTGCCGACCAGCTGCAGGTAATGGTCGTTGACGAGGTCGAACACGTGCTCCGGCCCGGTCATCACGCACATGAACGCGGGGGCCTGGCGGAAGATGTCGTTGATGCGGTCGTTGGCCGCCCGCAGCTCCCGCACCAGTCGCTCGCGCTCCCCATCGGCCTCGATGTCGGCCGAGATGTCCGTATGCGTGCCCACCCATTCGACGACGACGCCGGCCGCATCGACGATCGGCACGGCCTTGGCGCGCATGTGGCGATAGCGGCCGCCGGCATCGCGCAGGCGGTGCTCCACGCAGTAGATGCCGCGCGTCTCGACGGCGCCAGCGCGGGCCTCCAGGGTGGCCGCGCGGTCGTCCGGATGCACGGCGTCCAACCAGCCGTCGCCGCGGTACGCATCCGGCGCCTGGCCCGTAAACGCCTGCCAGGCCGGCTGCGGCGCATCGAAGCGGCCCGTCGCCGAGGTGACCCAGACGATGGCGCTGGTCGCCGTCACCAGCGAGCGAAAGCGCGCCTCGCTGGTCGCCAGCTCGCGCTGCGCCTGATGGGCGGCGGTGACGTCGCGCGACACGGCCAGCAGCCTACCGCCCTCGCCGCCCAGGTCGACGGGCGTGACGACCACGTCCCACCACTTCGGCGTTCCCCTGGCCGACGGACAGGCCGCCTTGAACTTGCCGGTACCGCCCTGCGCGGCGACATCGATGGCCGCCTGCACGTCGGCGCGGCTGTCCTCGGGCCAGAGCGAGACCCAGGCCGTTCCCGCGACGGTGGCGACATCATCGATCTCCATGGCCCGCAGGCCATTGCGGTTGATGGCCAGCAGCCGGCCATCGGTACCGAGCAGCTTGACGCAATCGGGGCTGGTTTCGAACAGCAAGCGCCCCAGGTCCGGGTTGGCCAAGGACGCCGGGAAGACACATTCATCCTGCATGGAGCGAGCGATTTCTTTGAATATCTTTGCTTGGAGATCCAAGAAGCCAAGATGTTTTTGACGAAATCGTATCTATACCATACAAAAGGATGCCATTACGCCAATCATTCGTGCGCGGCGGGCGCTTGTGGCGTTTTCCGTCCCCGACGGCGCTTGCCGACCCAACATTGCAAGAAAAACCTTAGCAGATCGGCGCCGACCCGCTATAATGCACGCCTTCTTCGGGTCGTTAGCTCAGTTGGTAGAGCAGCGGACTTTTAATCCGTTGGTCGCAGGTTCGAATCCCGCACGGCCTACCATGAATTACAAAGAAGCCCACGAATTTCGGTTCGTGGGCTTTTTGCGTTCTGGTCACCCTCTGGTCGCTTCGAAAAAGGTCCGCCCCCCCCCCTGCCGGGAGTTTTTCCGCGTTGATTTCCTGCGCCGCCCTGCCTGTCGAGTACTGCCTGACGTTGATGACCGGACGGGCTTTGACAGCTAGGTCAGCGAGGAAGCTGACGGTCTAGTAGCCTGGTCAGGCGTAATTTACGCAACAAAGCTAATCAAACTGGAAACTAACAAAGTTCTTCCGCGCAATCTTCTCTCTTTAATATCCTTAAATGAAATAAAATTGCGCGAGAGCCCGTTTATTATAGAACCTATCTACTTTGAATTTACAAATCGTCTTTTAACATTCGCCTATAAATAATATTTTCCTTATTTATTAGGTTTTAGCACGACTTTGGTCCACCCTTCCGCACGTTTATCAAAATTCCGATAGGCAGTCGGTGCATCATCTAGTCCAAGCTGATGTGAAATGATCTGCGAAGGCGTTGCTTTACCTTTATGGATCAATTTTGCCAAATAACGGTTGTAATGCTTGACGTTGGCTTGACCGGTGCCAATCTTCTGACCCTTGAACCAAAAATTGCCAAAATCGAAGGCAATTTTACCTTCCTTTCCTAACGCGTCTGGACTCTTTGGATCTTGTGGGAGGAATACACCAACTACGCCAATGCCGCCAGTAGGCTTGACCGTCTGTACCAAGTTATTCATTGTTAAATTTGGCACTTCCTTACCGTGCTTGTCGCAACATTGATAACCAACGCATTCGCAGCCGCAGTCGGCACCTTCGCCGTTAGTAAGGTTCAAGATTTTCTCGACGCCGGCGCCTTCGGTGTCGTCGATCGCCACCGCGCCCATCTTTTCGGCCAGAGCCAAACGATCCTTGTGCGTGTCCACGACGAAAACTTCGCTTGCGCCTTTAATGAACGCAGACATGGTCGCCATTAGGCCGACCGGGCCGGCGCCGTAGATCACGACCGATTCACCCGGCTTGAGGCCAGCCAATTCGGTAGCGTGGTAGCCGGTCGGGAAAATGTCCGACAACATCACGTAGTCATTTTCCTTTTCCTTAGCGTCTTCCGGCAGCACCAAGCAGTTGTAATCGCCGAATGGCACCCGTAGCAGTTCGGCCTGGCCGCCGCTGTACGGACCCATGCCGGCAAAACCGTAGGCAGCACCGGCCGTGCCAGGGTTTGCCGTCAGACAAAAGCCGGACAAGCCCCGTTCGCAGTTTTGGCAAAAGCCGCAGCCGATGTTGAACGGCAGACAGACAACGTCGCCGACCTTAACGCGTTCGACAGCGTTGCCGATCTCGATGACTTCACCCATGTTTTCGTGGCCCAAAATACGGCCCGTTTCCATGTTGGTGCGGCCTTCGTACATGTGCAGGTCAGACCCGCAGATATTAGTTGTTGTGATACGGACCAAGACGTCAGTCGGCTTTTCAATCTTGGCGTCCGGCATGTCTTTAACTTGGACGTCGCACGGACCATTATAAACGAGTGCCTTCATGATTATCCTTTCAGAACGAGGGTAAATTCATCGCAAATAGCGGCATTAGGGAAGAAAGGTATAACAAATTTCTTCACGAGTGCGCACTGTTGAAAGCGGCTTTGTTGCGTAAATCAGGACTAACCAGCGTGCAGCGCGTAAGTATGGCAGTCTGGCCAAACTACAGCACCGTCAGCAGGCGGCAAAAGACGCTGCAGGTGGCAATCGGCACTATGCCGACCACGACGGGCTTGCAATTGCTGGTGGACAGCACTGGCATCAAGATGCTGGGTGAAGGCGAGTGGAAGACGAAGAAGCACGGGGCAAACCATCGCCGCCAGTGGCGCAAGGTGCATCTCGGGATCGATGCGTCCACGCTCGAGATCCGGGCCATGGGAGTGACCGATAACGGTATCGGCGACGCACCTGTCCTGCCAGCGCTGCTGAGCTAGATTCTGCTGACGAGCGCATTGCCAGCGTCAGTGGCAACGGTGCGTACGAGACGAAGGGCGTTAAAGGCATTGCATTGCGCACTGCGCATGTCATCATCCCGACCCGGAAGAACACCATGCCCTGGAAGGCAAACAACCGTGGTGCCGATGCACATAACGACATCCTGCGAGTTACAAAAAGGCTGGGACGGGCAATCCGGAAGAGATGGAGCGGCTACCACCGGCGTAGCCTTGTTGAAACCAAGATGCGCTGTTTCAAGTTGCTGGGCGAACACGTCATGGCACGCGACTTCGAACGTCAGGTCGCCGAGCTACAAGTACGGGCTGCCATGCTGAACCGCCTCACCCGGCTGGGCACAACGGTTACGGTCCCAATGTTATAAAACGAACTACAAAGTAGCGTCCGCTCGGCCCTCGCTCGATTTATGCAACAAAGCCGTTTTACTCCATAAACAGCCTCACCTTTACTTCAAAGAGCGGTGGTTCGCGTCGCAAGATCGGCAAGGCGTAACGCAACTATCAAACCATGTACTTACCTCCAGAGCAACAAGCGCCGTACACTGAGCATTGCGAACGGCCGGGTTCGGCCAAGAGCGGGAGTTCGTCGGATTACCCATCTGGTTGTATAAGTGTTGAACTTATGGCAGTCACTAAAGTGTTGAGAAACCCAGTGTCGCCCTCTATATACTCTTTGCCACGTGCAGGAGGCGGCTTCGCCGCAAATGGTGGCGGTGCGGTCATCATTGCATTTGGCTCATTGGAAAGTTGATAATTTGGTGGCTGTTTAACTACAGGAGATATCTCATGGTCAAACTTGCATTGTTCGTTCGTCTAGAAGCCAAGCCGGGTAAGGAGAAAGAAGTAGAGAACTTTCTGTTAAGTGGTCTTCCCCTAGTTCAGGCAGAGCCGGCTACTACAGCTTGGTTCGGCATCCGCCTAGGGCCATCAACCTTTGGCATTTTTGACGCGTTTTCAGATGAAGCTGGGCGGCAAGCTCATCTTTCCGGCCAAGTCGCAGCGGCGCTTATGGAAAAAGCGGGGGAGTTATTTGCCGAGCCGCCGTCAATCGAAAAGGTTGACGTTCTTGCGGCAAAGCTGCCAGGCTAAGCAACCCCAGTAAGTCGCCCTGGCCGACGACTTAGAGCCTATCCCAGTAGACCTGCTGAACGCCAGGCAATGACTCCACAAACGAGGTGAAGGCAGGCGAGATAGTTGCCTGCCTTCTTCGGCCAACGGATCAGCAGGCCACGGAATCGATTCATCCAGCTGTGCGTGCGCTCGACGACCCAACGTCGGGCGCGAAATCCTGCATCCTTGTTCAGTTCTAAAGCTTCTTCATCGCGCGCTCTGAATGTAGGCAATGAAGCCAAGATCCTCGACCCATTGACGTACTTACCGGCAAAGCGCCGATCGCTACCTGCAGCGTCTTTTGCCTACGGCTGACCGTACTGTAGTCCGGCACCGGCCAGTCGAGTCTAGCCAGGTGCAGCAGGCTTTGCATCATACCCATGGCCTGGCGCAGCGGCAAATTGAAGAGGCACTTGATGCTCAGGCAGAAATGGATCGCCTGCTCGCTGAACATCTGGCTGCGCCCGCGCTTGCCGTTTGGCTCGCCATGCCAGGCCATGTTCGGATCGAGCCAGATGAGCCGCGTGCCTTCAGTGCTTCGTTGTATGTTTTCCAGTTCGTGGTGCGGTATTTCTGAGGAGCCGGTTTATGCGCTCAGGCTACCAGATGTCCCGGCTCTACCCTGGCCAGGGTCGATTTGTGCAACAAAGCCGGTCATGACCGTTCAGCCTGCCTTGACCGCCGCCTTAGCAACCAGCGTCTTGAGGAACACGTGCTCCGCGCTTTCTGGCGCAGTTGTGCATTCCCCCGCCTCGCATGCGAAAAAATTACCGAGCTTACTGATCTTCGGTATGGCTTGGCTATCGCAGCATGGCATTCGAAGATCAGCCATCTTATAGGTTTGCTTGACGTATTCCCATGCGATCAAATCGCAGTCGAACGCATAGACGTCGGCGTCACCTCTTCGAGCTCTAAGCGGCAAAATTAATTTCCAGATTACCTATCCAATCCGCTCGTCTCGTTGGGCGAAGCTTTCCGAACCACTTAGACGGGTTGTACGGAGGATCGTAGCCTTCATCGTTCTGATGTGCAAGATGTGCAGAACCCCTGTCGGCTCTAGGATGCAGGGGCTACTGAACAGGTGTGCTGCGTGTGCAAAACATCACCTGGACTACGACATCGAAAAATCTGCTGGTTAGAGCCACCCAGATTGGACGTGGCACATCAAAAAAGGCCCATTTCGACCGGACTACGGAGTGCGCTGAATGCCCCCCGGTGATCTATCAAGTCCTTCCACCGTTTTTCCCAAGCTGTAAACGCTGTAAGCGCTTGTCGAGAATCGACCTCGCCGCGTCTGGTTCAACTGGCGACGGGATTCCACGCCACCGCACTTTGCCCCAGCTGCCAACAAAGATCTCGCCCCAACCAGTGCGCAAGGTGTGCAGGCCCAACCTGTACGCCCTGCACAGTCATGCCAACACACCATGAAAAATCACGAAGACAAGTCCCCCCTATTTTCCCTTGGCGACATTTACATCACCAAACGCGCAGACGCCGAGCTGGACGCTCGCGCCGTCACCTCGGCAACGCTACTGGAACGGTACGTTACCGGCGACTGGTCAAACCTGTCGGCTGAAGACATCAAGGCAAACCGCGCCGCTATCCATGATGGCGGACGTATCCTCGCCTCGTACCGCATCGCGCCCACCGTCCGCATTTGGATCATCACCGAGGCCGACCGCGCCAGCACGACGATTCTGCTACCCGACGAATACTGACCCCTCAGCTGTTTCGCCGAATGGCACTGGCCCGCCGCCACTCCGACCGGAAATAGACCGGAGGCCACCCCGGCAGCGGAGCCGAAAAAGCGTGCGTTGTAATGATCCACGCCCAGCCACAACCATTTGACCGTGAACGCCGCCGTTCCGGTCCGCTCCACGGATTCGAACTTCCCGGAACGCCTACCGCGCTCCGCATCTGCGCATCAACCCACCATCGAGAATCTAAATGTATGAACAGACAATTTCGCTTCAACAAAAAACTTATCGATGCCCTCCCCCCGCACCCCGAGGACGCCAAGTCCAAGGAAAGCGAGTATTCCGATACCGAGGTCGCGGGACTGCGCATCATCGTCAACCGGCGTGGCCGCAAGTATTTCCTCTTCCGTTACTCCTTCGACGGAGCCAAGCGCAGCATGAAGCTGGGCGATTATCCGCAGATGGAAGTCACCGACGCCAGACACCGCGCGCTCGACTGTCGCCGTCAAGTCGCTACCGGGACGGACCCGCAGGCAGCGGCTGCAGCCGTAGCGGCATCACAACTGGCACTGCGTCGGTTCGTGATCGACGACTACCTGCCGCACGCTTATGCCACCAAACGTAGCGCCAAGGATGACGAGGGCCGGATGCGCAACATCCTGCCGGAGTTTGGCGACTTGCAACTGTCGCAGATAAGCAGCCATACCATTCAACAGTTCCATGACCGGTTGCGCGTGCAGAAGTGTGCAGCCACTGCGAACCGCCATCTTGCACTGTTAAAGCGATGCTTTAACCTCGCCATCATCTGGGGCAAGCTCGACGGACCGAATCCGGTACGGGGAATACGCATGCATCAGGAGAACAACCAGCGGCAGCGCTACTTATCAGACGGCGAGCTGCGCTCGTTTTTGAGGGCACTTGACGAGGAACCAAACCGCCCGCTGGCAGACGCGCTGCGCTTCTTACTCATGACCGGCGCGCGCCGTAACGAGGCGCTGATGGCACGGTGGGATTCGATTGACCTCGACAAAGGTCAGTGGTTCCTGCCGAACACGAAGAGTGGCAAGAGCAGATTTATCTTGCTGAACGACGCTGCCATCGAGTTACTCCGCCAGTGTGGTCGGCCTGCTGGCCACGTTTATGTGTTCCCAGGTAAGAATGTGGGCGAGCCCATCTGCAACCCGTACAAAGGCTTCAAGCGGGTACTGAAGCGGGCGGGCATTAGGGATCTGCGGATTCACGACCTGCGACACAGCTTCGCCAGCTTGGCGATCAACAACGGGGCGACGCTCTATGAGGTGCAGCACCTGCTCGGCCACGCCGATAGCAAGACCTCGCAGCGATACGCGCACATGGCGTCGGACAACCTGCGCAAGGCCAGCGCGCAAGTAGCCGCAGTGATCGCACAGGCCCGGCCACAAGCCGAGTCCGTGGCGTAAACGAAAAATCGCTCAAGAGTGACTTGAGCGATTTTTTTTTACTCCGTTCGGAGTGGGCATTAAGCTGCGATCGGGACTCCATCTGGCCAGATGCGTTTGGTAACGATGGCGTAGCCACGGAAGCGATTGTTGCAGAAGCGGTGGACTCGTCGTCCAGGCTGTTCCGTCTTGAGTGCACCCAACCCGGCCAGCTCATCGAGAATCCGCGTCGCGTCGTCACCGAGTTCGCGGTTCAACACATCGACGGAAATGACCGTGATGTCGTTGTCTACGAATGCGACGGCCTCGCAGTTCAAGTCGGGTCTACCCGGATGAAGCTCGTCGATGCGATCGGTGAGAAACTGACGAATACGCGCTAACGAGCTGGCACGCGTACTCCACCATAGTTCAGTCACCATCTTGAGTGCTGCGTTGATTTTTTCGTCCGCGTTCTCATCGAATACACCTGCCATTACCGCGATCCGTCCGGCTACAACTGCCCCGGCGAGCCGCTTGACGACGCGGCGCTCACCGGATTCGCAGTCGGCGGGCAACAGGACGTTCTCGATGTCTGGGGCCATCGCCAGGAGCTCGTTTAATTCCTCCGGATTGTCGCAGCAATACTGGATGATTGCCTCACCAGCCGTACCGTACTGCTCGCTGCAGGCACGCTTGAGGTGGCTGGTCGCAGCATTGAACGAACCGAACTCTCCGTAGTTGTTCAGCACCCCGACATCGGTAATAGGGATGTCGATAGCACGGTCTGCCTGACCACCATGCATTTTCCGCCCGCTCGCCGCGATGGTGTCAGCGATCGTCACTTCCGCCGACACGATTACATTCGACTGCCAGCGTTCGCGGTCCGCCGCTTCGCCCGTCGATTTCATGCGATGCTTGCCTTCGCCGGACGCCATCATATAGCACGCCTGATGGACGATCGCCGCACTGCTTTCAGTCAGTTCGTCGAGAAGCGTCGGCAGCGGGCTTTGCTTGCCGAGCAATGCCTCGAAGCCGTTAAGGGTGCCGTTGAACCGTGCGATAAATGCCGGGTCCTCGACCTGCGCACCTTGCGCGGGATCGACTCCATTGCCGAAGATACTGGCGGCGCATTGTTCCGCGAGCGTCTTTCCGAGCCCCTTCTGTCCGCAGAAGTTAAACATGCTAGAACTCAGGCCGAGGCGGTCCAGGAAGATGCTTGCGATGGCGATACAGGTCATCGCGAGGATGATCGGGTTTTCGACGATCAACACGCCGATCTTCGCGCGCCATTCGTCGAGTGTACCGCGCGAACACATCGCGCCCGCGCCAGAGGGGTCGATCCAGAAGTCGTCCGGATCGTTGTCATCGCTGGCGATCAGCTTGCGCCCGGTAAAGAAAGCCTGATGATCTGCGATCCAGCGAGTGTTCGTGACCAGTTCGCGCGTCGAGAGCTTGGCAACCGCAGCGGCGGTGGCCATCAGGTAGTCCGACAACAGCTTAGGTTTGTAGATGATCGTCCCGCGCGTGCTGAGGATTTCGCTGATCGCCTTGGGCGTGCCGAGCGTCCCGTTGTCAACACGCACCATGCAGGGAAGTACGCCCTCGACGAACGGGGTAATCGCCACCGCACACGAGGTGGTGTTCGTTGCGGGATCGAACACGAAGCGCTCTACGTATGCTTCGCCATGCATGACAACAGTGAATCCTGCGTCTCCTCGATCGAACTGCACGGAGCCGTTCTGGACAATGTATTTGTCGACCGTGCTCGGCGCGGCGGTATTGCTAGGCTTATTCATAGTTAGCTCTTAGATGTTCTTATTCGTTTCCACCCATGCACGCACGTCTTCGCATGCGTACCGCACCGCTCGGCCCACCTTGACGAATGGGATTTGCGGACCCAGCCCGGTAGAGCGGGCTTTCTCTAGGGTCTGCGGCGCGATGCGCAGCAACGATGCCACTTCCTTCGTTGTTAGATAACTGCTCGGTTCGTACATTGGATGCTCCTTTAGGTTGCGTTAAGAAAATTCAGCAAGCCCATATTAAGCGGATGAGCTAACGAAGAAAAGTCTTGA
Organism: Massilia sp. YIM B02763; assembly: GCF_030412015.1. GTDB lineage: Bacteria > Pseudomonadota > Gammaproteobacteria > Burkholderiales > Burkholderiaceae_D > Telluria. The sequence continues at coordinate 44,146 of NZ_JASNRD010000021.1, forward strand.
AAAACAGTGACTTACAACAATAAACATAAGCAAATAGAAGGCGGCGGATGAGGGTTTTACCGGCCTCCAAGACCGTCAACCGATTTCGCCCTGGTAACTCGTTCACGCACCGAAAAATCGGCGGCATGCCGATACTTCAGCCGGGCAAGGCGATTCCCGCCTCTTTTAAGCCCGGATTCACTTCCTTTTTTCGCTGTCCACCGAGTGAAAATATTTTTGGAATGTCGTAGTCTTGCGACATTCCAGTACCTTCGATCACACCAACTCGCCAACCAAGTTGTTCGCATCGATCAATGCTTGGTCCTGCAGGTGTGCATAGCGTGCAGCCGTGACGTTCGGTGACGAGTGGCGCAGCGCCTTGGAAACGGTGAACAGGGGTACGCCCGCGTTGACAGCAATCGATGCCCAGGTGCGGCGCAGGTCGTGGATCGTGAAGCCCTCGATGCCCGCGCTCGCACAAATGCGCTCGAACACCTTTGCGGGCCTCGTCATGGGCTTGGCCGGGTCCTTGCCTGGAAACAGATAACCGGCCTTCCGTTTGCCGATTACCACGCGCAGCAGTTCCACCGCCGTTGAGCTGAGGCAGATATGTGCCGACTTGCCCGACTTCGTCATCGGCAAATGCCACGTGCAGCTTGCCAGATCGACGTCATGCACCTTGGCGGCGAGCGCTTCGCCGAGCCGCGCCGCAGTCAGAAAGAGCAGCATGAACAGCGACGCCGCAGCCCGGTTGCTCTCGTGATCGCAAGCCTCCTTGAACGCGGCACGCTCGGCCGTATCCAGCACTCGGGTACGGATGTTCGCCTCTGCGAGCGGACGGATGTGCTTGGCGGGGCTCTTCGTATGCAGGTCATTCTCGACGGCGTAACGGAATATCGCCTTCAGCAAGGCGAGGTAGCGATTGACGGTCGCGGGCGACAGGTGCTCGCGCTCGCTCAGCATGTCGAGGAAGGCCACGATGTTCGACGACCTGATGGCAGCCAGCGGCAGGTGTCCGAATTCGCTGGACAGCCAACGCTCGAATTTCTGCACGTCGTCCTTGATGCTGCGCTTACGAGCTTTTACAGCCGGGTAGTAATGGTCGGACCAGAGCTGAGAGAACGTGATGCCGACGCGGCTCGGTGCGCGCGGATCGATGCCCTGTGCAGCCTGGAGGCGTGCAGAGGTGCAGGCGAGACGTGCCTGTTCGACCGTGAAGTGGGCGCTGTAATCCCCGAGCGCCAGGGATAGGCGCTGCTTGTGAAGAACCGGGCGAGCGCGGAAGTTGATGCGACCACTGCGATACAGGACCGCGATCAGCCCGACGCATTTCGTGTCGTAGCAGTCGAGTTGATCCTTGTCGCTGTAGGCAAGGAACGAAGCCAAGGCCGTATTGAGGCTGGCCTTCGTGAAGCAGAACTTGGTCGAAAAATTGTGGTTACTTGTTTTGTCGGGCGGCATGTTGATAGTCCTTTACTAGGACTACCGGGATCAATCATAACGATTCGCCATCGAGAGCGCATCCCTGACCGTCAAGCTTGGTCAAGGAACCCGACCACAGCATTAGGAAGCGCTCGCCCGTGAGACACTTATTTGCTTCGCCTGAAGGGTAAATCACGCATAGAGCCGATCAACATCCGACGAGCCAACTGGGCGATCACCTATTTAGTCCCAAGGTGCAGGTTCCGAGTTGGAAATGCCAACGGCTTGCCGGCCTACCTCTTGTGTACGTTGCAGGCCCTGAGCAGCATCTTCAATCATTTTCCGTAACTTTTTTAAGCGCGCCTTTAAGGGTGCCCCTTCGGAAGGATGAAAGCTGTTCAACAGACCAACACGGCTCGATACCGTTAAAAGCTCTTTATGAAGTGCCTCATCATGCTCGCCAAAGGCAGCTCTGGCCTCAAGCTGAAAGACGGACGTGCGAATGCCTCGGCGCATTTCCTTGGGCAAAGCAACTCTGACGTTATGCACGAGCTTCGTTGTTACGATTCGCGCCCCTGCTGTGTGCACCTCATGCTTCTGGCGCTTGGGTTGAACGCCAGCGCTGCGGAGCATCGCATAGACACTGGAGATAATTTCCGACTTCTCGCTATTGGTAATGCGACGCTTGCATGAAACGCTAATATCATCTACATAGCGGGTGTACTGGTAGCCGCGACGCTGGAACTGCTTGTAGAGTTGGGGCTCTCTGGCCCAAAAGACCAGGTTAGCCAAGTAGGAACTGGTAACGGCCCCCTGCGGCACGCCGTCATCCTTCACCGTGAGCAGTGTCAGGAGATTTGCGACCTCCTCAGAAAACCCAAACAGGCTGCACCACATCGCCTTCACAAGGGTAGACGAAATTGTCGGGAAAAAGTTGGCAATGTCTTCGCCAATTGTAATTTTTGCGCCTACGTGGGCTTCAGCATTTTTACGAGGACTGCGTCCCTTAAGACTTCCGTTCAAGTAATCCGGGTACTCGACACGGCTTAGAATGCGATCTTTGATGCGTCTCTGAGCATATTTCAGGCGCGGATAAGCGTCGAAGGTCTGGCGCTTGCTTCCGTCTTTTTTTATTTCTTCCGCTGCCAGTCGATATGATTGATTTGCTGCCGCAGCGATGCGCTTTAACCATCGCTCAGGGATTCCCAGTGCCATTTCGAGCGCAGCGATGCTATGGATTGGCTCACACGGATAATACGGAATACTCTTGTCACTATTCGGGGGCTTTTTCATCCAAAAGCTCCAAAGCAGTCAATGCTAACTGTCCCGCAAGCTCCTTGTTAATGCCTGCAAGTTCGCCCTTCTCAGCAGCAAGGAAAAATAAAATCTCGACAGGAATCTTTAGTGCAGCTGCAATCTTCTCGACCGTAGATATGGTTGGGTCGCGCTTGGAGTTCTCAAGCATCGAAAGATAGGAAACCGAACACCCGGCCAGCTTCGCAAGAGCCTCTTGAGAAAGCTTTCGGCGTTGGCGACTAGTCTGGATCGCTTTGCCAAGGTTCATGATATTCAATCAAAAAATTAATGGGCTTGTTGTGCAGGAGCTCGGCTAAACATCACATCAGGTCTCGAATGTTGCTAACCAGACGAAGGAAGTCTGCAATTACTTGAAACGCACGATAGCAAGCTACCGTTCTGCGCTCCGATCCTTCCTGTCGGCTGACAATCTCCAATTCAGCGATGACGGTGTTCAACTCAGCAACTGCACGCATGTCGAGCTGGCTATGATACGTATCGCGCAGGTTTTTCAACGTGCTGATACTTGTTTCGAGAGTATGTGGCTGCATAATAAGCGTCCTTCAATCCGGGCGAAATTGCCCTGCCCCGTTAGCAAATAAGCCGGAAGGTGCCAGCCCGACATAACAAGCCCATTACCAGTCGAAACCCTTCGAGCGCTGCCCCACCGTTCGTTCGCTGCACATGGCAACTGGCTCGCGGTCGGTTAGCACTCGTCGCTCCGGGCAATGCGGCCCGTTGCGGGGAATTTAGCCTACTTCTGGAAGTGGGCAATCCTGAAAACGTCCAGGATCGTTAAGCAGCTTTTTGCTATCAAACTTCGGGTACTGAAGTACACATACATCGAACATCATCCGAGCGGTATCACTCGGCCTGAAGCTATTAGAACACAGCCGTAATGCAGAAATCAACAAGAATTTTCACTGTCAGTGAAAATTTACGCACATACGGTCGTGACACAGTGCATACGTAGTGGCTCGGAACGTCCGTCAGGTGCGCTACTTGCGACCGAAGTAAGAAAGCCCTTTGACGTCGCACTTAGCGCTCTTGCTAGGTGCGAGCCGCGTAGCGCGTGCTCGCCAAGCGCAGCCATTGCTGCTTGTCATAGCATGGCACGCCATGCGTCTTCCGCGCACCTCGGCCACGCTTGCTACGCAGCGCTATGCGAGTCTCGCACCGACTGCGTAAGCCTTTTGAGGATTTGCGTCAGTGACGGGACCGAGAAAAGCGAGTTCCTTGACCAGGAACTTGCTTCAAGCCATTAACACTCAGCGCAGGACGAAGAGCCGTCTTCAAGGTGGTACCCAGCGAGCCAAACCGCTATTGTAGGTATCGCAAATAATATCGGGAGACGTAGCCATTCGATAATGTGGCCACCGGATGGACACTTATCTCTACACCGCACTAAATGCCGAGCGCTCGCAGATACAGCTGCTTTGTGCTAAAGCGTCGGGAGCCTGCTCCGTAGACATGCAAGGCACCGACTGCACTTAGCCACATTCGAAATTACAGCGCTTCTAGTCATATATTATTTATTTGCAACAAATCATGAAGCCCCTTGCCCGCAATCCGGACAAGGGGCTTTTCTATTTCAGCGTGTATCAAGGAACTCTAATCAATGAAGAAATTTATCACTCCTCCGAACTCGCAATGGTCGAGCAACAAGATCAACGCATCGCCCCGGACAACTAGGCCGAACAATTACCCGACCATGCTGCCTGACATCAAGGAAACATTTCTGCCGAGCAGTCTGGACCTGACGTTCACGCTGAGCTTCCGGCGCTAGAACTGTGGAACGGTGAGCGTGTATGCCGCCGCTACCGAGCATCAATGAAAGCTCCATACCGGTAAACGGTGCGGGGCTTTTCTTATCCCAACCAGTTAAACGACCTGTAGAGAAATCAAATGAACCAAGCAGAAACAACAAACATCGGCGACGTGCCCGCCGAAACGACCGGAGCGACCGGCCTCCGGGGCTGCTGGCTGCTCAAGTCCGCCAAGGCTATGAAGCTGGGCAAACATGCCGAAGGCGGAATCCACTATCAAATCCTTACCGACAACCAGCGTCATGACCCGTCGTTCAAGATCGTGGGTAACGAGGGCGGCGGCTACTTCAGCAAGGAAGTCATCGCCTTCGGTAACGTCGAATCCTGCCTTACCGCGCATCCGCAAGATCAGCCCTTCCCCTCCAAATTGTTGCAGACGGCGTTCACCGGCCGGTCCAGCAATAACGCGGGATTCCTCGCCGCTATCCTGCGCGCCGAGGGCTTGCTGGCTCTCGCTCCCGACACGGAAGGCCGCCACGTTATGTCCGGCGATTGGGCCGCATGGAAAGCGTCCGTGCTCGCCGAGCCGGGGCGGCTGCTCGAATCAGAGCCAGTAAGTAAGGAAGAGAAGGCCGAAGATAAGGAAGCCTCTACGCCGTCCGCTGACGAAAAAGATCCACCTCGGCGCGTGAAGAAATAGCAAACACAATCACTCAAGGACCGACCTCATGACCAGCAACTACTCAACAGCGTGGGAAGCGGGGCGGCTCGTGCGTTACCTGATGCGCGCGCCGAACGTCTACATCTTCGGAGGCCTTCTAAAGCACATCGCCTGCCCCACCGTACACCCCGAATTCACCGATATAGACCTCATCGCAACCGACAGCCGGGAACTGGTTCGCATTCAGGACACCTTCGACTACGTGTTCAGGGAGCTACCCAGGATCGGGAACCGACCACGCTACTTCATCGGAAAGTCACAACGAACCGACAAGGTAGTCCAACTCGTCCTAATGCGCTCCCACGTCCAGGCAATGCAGTTCGCAGTCGAGGGTCCGCAGTACGACATCGACCGCGCAGCGTTTGGCAACCGCCGGTTCTACTTCGATGAGGCCATCGGAGAAGTAGCCATCCGGCATGCCATTAGGACGAAGCGAGCAAGCCGCATCACCGCACCCCGCAACCTGACGCACTACGCGCCGCACCGGCCGCAGATCGAACAGCGCCACAAGCTCAAGCTGATGCGCAAGGGCTTCACCGTCATCGACTGCCCCGCCCCGTAACCAACCCAGAAAGGCCACCCATGACCGTCACGATCTACGTAACAAAGGAAGCGATGGCGACCGTCCACAAAATCAAGGATCTCGACTACTACGACCGCTGCTGCTTGGCGGACAACGAAGCAACTGACCTCACCCACAAGGAAGGCTACTATCTCAAGACCACCCACAAGCTCAATCTCGCCCCGTTGCCGGAAGGTGCCCTACTCGTCGCCAGCCTGTGCACCGGCGGCGCCGACTACTCGGAGCGCGTGAGCATTCCCGCCAACCTACGCGGCTGTATCTTTGAGAAGGCCCCCAATCTTCCCCCGCGCTACAAGGAGATCATCGAATACTGGTCCGGCGAACCGCTGAACACGAATGCGGGCGGCGCTGTCTACTACCAGAACCCGATGAACGCCTACGTGGTCGACCTGTCCCTTCTTGATGCGGCGAACGCGGCAGGCAATTACGGCGGCAATGTGGAAGGGATGGACGCCCTATTGTCGGAAGGGGTCGTCGTGCACATCGCGGGGCTAGGAAAGGTCCTCAGCAACGCTCTAGATGAAGCGTTTGTCGAGGTCGAAATCCCGCTGGATGACGCGATGCTCGCCCTGGACAACCCCGAGTTCCTGACTGGTCAGCCCTACGTGCAATCGATGGGCCAGCGCTCCGAACGCATCTTCTTGAAAGTGTCGGACATACGCCACTCCCCCGACCCCGATCAGATTTTCGTGGACGCGCTGCGCTACGAAGAACTCGATTACGGTTTCTATTACTGACTCCATAGCGGTGTGCGAGATGTGCAGAGTGTGCTAGCCACCCTCCTGCCTATTGTGGAAAGGGCATTCTGGTCGCTCTCTGGTCGGGGCCACAGCCAATACGATCAAGCTGAATCCATTAGCGGCAAGTTGTCGCTGACGCGCACAAGAGTAAGGCCATTCATCCATGATCCTTGTGCAGCAAGGAGATACCTCGTGCAATCGGATAGAATGGCTGGCAAGTTATCTCGCAATCGCGGCTGCTTCTGGCACTTTTAATCCGTTGGTCGCTGGTTCGAGCCCAGCACGGCCTACCAAGTATTTCCAAGAAGCCCACGAATTTCGGTTCGTGGGCTTTTTGCTTTTCTGGTCCCTCTCTGGTCGCTTCGGAAAGATCCCGCCGCTCCTCCTCTCTAGGTCAGTAACTATTTCTCTCACTAGGCAGGTCTAAGTCTGACTCGGCACAGGAAAAATGGCCCACTTTAGCGAGCTGACCAATAGCTCTGAATGGGGTCCGGCGAGCTATCCGAGCTTTCCCTCCTCTTTCCCCGGCTCAAACCCTTAAAAAGCTCGCGCCTGCCGCCACTTTGTGTCTTTTCCGACCTGGGCCAAGCGGAGGTTGTATCGCACACCAGGGCGCCACATGTTATTAGTTGCACCAAGCTTTGCAGATAAGTAACATGATGAACAGCGCGCATAAAACCAGTCCAGGTGACTTGCAGTGCCATTGCGCGAACTGCCATCGCTTCCTTCACAGATTATTAAAGACGAGCGCGCAGGCCGACAATGATAGTGGCGCAACGGAAACTAGCAATTGAGGGTAATAAATGGCTGAAATTACGCGCAAACGAACCGGCGAACTCTTGCAAGCGCTTTTCAAAATCCTGTTGGCTAGCCCGACAGGTCTACCTGCACGTGATGCCCTTTATCAGCTCGCTTCAAAAGTGACCCTTACTCCTTACGAGGCTGGCGATTACGAGTCAGGCGGTCGGCGTTTCGAAAAAGTGGTGAGATTTGCGACTGTGGATTGTGTTAAGGCGGGGTGGCTCATCAAGGAAAAGGGGACGTGGTCCGTTACAGACGAGGGAAGACAAGCTTTGGGCGATTATTGGGAGCCAGAGGCCTTCTACCGAAGGGCAGTTAAGCTGTATTCCGAATGGAAAGCATTGCAGCCGAATGCCGATCCTAGTGATGCTGTACCGAATGCTTTTAAGCCCTCAGACGAAATCGCTGAAAAGCTAGACACATCCGCGAAGGCAGTAAGCGTAACGTTCGACGAGGCTGAGGAGCAGGCTTGGTCCGAAATCTCGACGTATTTAAGAGCGATGAATCCCTACGAGTTTCAGGATTTAGTGGCGGATTTACTTCGTGCGATGTCCTACCATGTGAGCTGGGTTTCACCTCCTGGAAAAGATGGTGGCGTCGACATTCTTGCTTGGCCAGATCCTCTCGGCACTCGGCCACCCCGCATTAAAGTCCAAGTGAAACGACAGCAACAGGCGATCTCTGTTGATGGCTTACGGTCATTTATGGCTGTCCTAGGTGATGATGACGTTGGACTTTTTGTTTCCACTGGAGGTTTTACAAAAGATGCTGAGTTTGAAGCACGAACACAAGAAAAGCGCCGTATTACTTTGATCAGCCTCGACAAATTATTTGATCTCTGGGTTGAGCACTACGAGAAACTCACCGATCAAGCGCGCCGCCGATTGCCTCTGCGGCCTATTCGTTTTCTTGCTCCGCTAAACTGAAGGCGATCATGCCAGACTATGCCGATGTCGCTATACGGGCCGTTTCCGAATTGCGTAGTGGACGGGCGAATTCGCCCCGCGATGCTTGGGATAATGCGGCCGTTGAAATCTTTCCCAGCAGCCCGTCAATGCAATCAAAGGGCTGCCCTAGAACCACATTTCTAACGCTCTGCGCTAGCGGCGCCGTGAAAGGGTTGCCTTCAACTGAAGTTGTGCGAGACAGCGAAAATTCTCGGCATGCTCGCGACTGCTTGAGGTTATTAGCTAGACATCCCAACTACTTGTCCATGGGTCCACGACAATTATGGCGCCTAATAACTGACTCATCCGGAAAAGCCTACAACCAACAAATCCATGTAATCATAGGCCTAGCCAAGGCCGGATTACTTCAATATGAGGCGATATAGTTATCCAATATATTGATGAGCAATCGAAAGTATACTTAACATATAAATGATTAAGTTAAATTCGACGCTTCAATAAAATAGTTTTGATTACTACAGCAGTATAGATAATGAATATATTTTTCAGCAAGGTAAAATTACCCACTAACATGACCGATGGATGTTACCTGACACAGGATCACGTCGGAAGCAACTATGGCAGCCCTTGGGACGACTATGGCTACGTAATAACATTCAAATGCTATATCGTTAAAGACGGTAAGCAAGAGAATTTAGGTTCTGTAAAAATCCTGACGAAGGACGAAACCAACACAGCAAAGGTATTTGCATCCGCGAGCGCCGAATCAATTATAGAAATCACGGATATTCTAAATCCGGAGAAGTTCGTCTCGCTTTCTAGCGATTTAGACTATTACAGAAAAAAAAAAATCTTTAGTCAAATCAATGAGATCGAAAAATTTCTAGAACTGATTTGTGATGCCAGCTTTTATTATCAGCTACAAGACGTATTTCGTGGCTGGCCAGGTTTCTCGAGTGGCATATTGAGATCCGGGAGCGCCTCTGAGGCCGCTCTTAAAAAGGGTCACCAGATCGCGATCGGAAATTATGAAATTCAGGAAAACTTCATTTTTACGATAAATAATCTGCCGGACACCTTTGATCCAATCACCTTAAGCTTCGACAATGTTGAAAACAACATTAACTCTCGTCGGATAAATGTTTTAGTTGGCGAAAATGGAGTTGGCAAATCGCATGCGTTGCTTTCCCTTGTACGAAACATTACCGGTGTTGATAACACCGGCGAATCACTACCATTTTTCCATAAGATAATATGCATTGCCTACTCACCTTTTGAAAAGTTTTATACGAAGAGTGAGATTGCGACAGCGTTACACGAAGCGCGTATAGGCCCTATTAAAAAAGATTCGAAAACGAAGAGAGAGCGACGCCGACTGAATGTAAACGCTTATGCTTATATTGGGTTCAAAAAAGAAGATGGGGAATTTTCTTTAGGTTGGCCGGCGATCCACAGCGTCATATCATTGCTAAAATTAATTTCGTACGACGAAGAAAATAGGTGGTGGCGCAACAAGTCAAAATTTGATCAGCTTTTCGAAGCGCTTAGGCGCCATATCGAGTTCGATGCGATTGGGATAAAAGAAAAAACTGGTGCGTTTCTATACATAAACAAAGAAAACTACGATCGAGTAAAACTCAAACTTGACCATCTCGATGCAAATCAAGGCCTCAACTTCTTTTTGAATGAAAAGCAAGTTAATTTGAGCTCAGGGCAGAATATCTACGCATATATGCTGCCTTCACTGATGGCAGAGATCGAAGAGGAGAGTTTAGTTCTCATAGATGAACCTGAGTTATATTTACACCCAACCCTTGAAATTGCCTTATTGGATATGCTGAAGACAGTACTAAGTGTCACAAAATCATATGCAGTAATAGCCACCCATTCACCAGTAATGGTAAGGGAAGTTGATAAGGAGGCGGTAAATATACTGCGCAAGCGAGAAGGAAGAACAACAGTTTTCCGTCCGCCCTTCCAAACTCTAGGTGAGTCGACCGATAGAATTTCTGGCGAAGTATTCGACGATTATTATACCAATAAGCCTTTTCAACAAAGCATTAACAATCTGATCAAGGATGAGAAAATCTCGATTGACGAGATAGAGAAGATATCTGCGTTCGTCGGAGATGAAGCGTTAGCTTATGCCATAACAGTTTTAAGCGATACCGAAAATTCAGAAGTAGAAATCAGCGACCTATGAAATATCTGCCTCATATGCGGGTTAGTCCAATTGATGAGTGGCTTAATTTGGCATTAAAATGCCGGAAAGCCAACGTAACTGGACTAAATGCTCTCGCCGCCAGAATCCGCACGTCATATGAGTTGTATTCGACACTAATAGATGACGTAGGCACTAAAGTCCCCGACAGTGCTTTTGCCGCTGAAAAGTTGCTTTTACTCGACTATTACTCGGGTGCCCCGTCCGAGTTGGCGCGTCTTATGACAATGCGACGAGCTGACACCACCATTCATGAATGTCCATACTGCGGATATCCGAACATTCCTGATACACTCGACCATTTTATTCCGAAAGATGAATGGCCAGAATACGCATTTTTAGCTGACAATCTTGTCCCGCAGTGCAGAGGTTGCGCACCCACCAAAGGCCAACATTATTTTTGCGATATCGAAAATTCGGCAAAGTTTATTCATCCTTTCTACTGTGATTTGATTTCAAAATTAACGTTTCACGTTTCGATGGTATTTGCAAAACCTGTTCCTACTTTTTCAGTAGATTTTAAAAGCAAAGGCACGTTATCTGCACATCAAAAACAACGACTTGCATTACATATAAAACACTTAAAAATAAGAACACGTATTATTAGCTATTGCCATAAAAGCTTTAATCATTGGCTGGATTTGGTTAGAAAAACAGGTGTAGACGCTTCGATTGCTTTCTCTCAGCGCCTGGAAGAAAAAGGAGGAGCGGACATGCCAAGTGAGAATTGGGATCATGCATTCTTTCATGCTGTACTGAACAATAAAGATGCTATGGATTATTTGTTATCTGAAAGAAAGTTGATAAAAAATAATGTTGTCGAGCCGCTGTCAGATTTGGGCATCTGACTCTTTCATCGCAGCTCAGCCGGCCGGCCGCTGATGGGGCCAGATGAGCTAATTTTTTAACGATTAGAAAAGCCTTATGTCCGACGCGATCCTTACGCTGAAGTGGCCAGAGGTCATTAAGAACCTCTGGGCAGCACAATAGGCATTTGCAAAGCACTATAAAGATACCGGCCTAAAATTTACGCTCGATGGCCGCCTAGTAGGCGATATCGCCGAAGCCTTGGCGCTCGACTACTTCGACCTAGAGCTTCCTCCGAAGCGTACAGGAGGCGTCGATGCCTGGACTCGTTCAGGAAAGACTGTTCAGGTAAAGGCAACCGGGAACCCAAAATCCGGCCCAGCATTTACACCGGGCAAAGGACGCGCGGAATACCTTCTCTTCTTCGCGATCGAGTTCCAGGCAAACACAGCGTCAGTCATCTATAACGGTCCAGAGGCACCGGTACGAACCCTGCTACCAGCTGAGGTGCTTCGACTTGGCCTGTGTGGTCACGACCACACTTCCCCGCCCTAATCCCGCCACGCTCGTACGACTAGAAAAATCTACTTCCGAGTTCGGCCAATTTCAGCCATAAGCAGCCGCCTTCCATCATCCTCGATTCTGTTTGCCAAAGTTCACATTTATCTCCGGTCAAGTGCGCAAAATTTCTCGACTATAAGTTCATAGCTCTGCTTTCGAGATATAGCAACAAGTCAGAAAATGAAACCCCGTTACCTTTAGACTGATTACATAATGGATGCGTAAGCTGAAGGTTGGTAAATTCATTGCCACCGCCTTTTGAGTGGGGAATTTTGTGATCCACATGGAAATATCCCCATGCAATATTTTTCCTGCAAATAGCACACTTTCCGCGCTGAGAATCATATAACTCGTGTAGCTGGGCTTCTATCCAAGAGCGTCGCTTTATCGGCGAAATTTCTTTCAGAATTTCAACCGCTTCCTGGAGAATGAAGGCCAACTGCAGTTCACTTGCCTTTTCCTTTCTAGTTGCAGATTTTAGGCAATCTGTAAGCCGATCTATTTCATTGCTCATAATCACGCCGCCAATGCTTTTGCAATTCTAGTTTGATTATTCCTGAGGCGACGTAGCACAGATTTTGCCCGCAGAATATCCGATTGATTGATAGCGTCTTTCACTAGAATCTCGCAAGTGCTGACCATGAGTCCTATTTGCTCTTTCATCAAATTTAATTCGTTCTGTGGTCGATTCTTATAGTTTCCGAATTGATCAAGTTGTGATGACATTAATGCGAGACTTGTCTCAAGGCTCGATACGCGGGATTCGAGCTCGGCTGTGCGGCGCTCTAGCTCCGCGATTCGTTCTTCGATATTCATTCCAAAAATCCTTTCCGGGGAACTTTTCTTTTTCCGATAACGAAAGTACTGGTGAGTACTATCGCACGCGCTTTTATGGGCGAGTATTAGAACGACTGCCCACTACGATGATCAATCACACGCTGGACAACTACGCCTATGATTTCTATGTTCAGCGAATCAAAAGGAATAGGGCTAAAAGGTGCCGCAGAATCGAGAGGTACAAGCATTGCGGTTGGTAAGCCAGGTTCGCGGACCAAACGACGCAAGCCAGCTTCATTTTCAGCGCCGCGTTGTCGGAATATCACATCCGCGCCGTTAGGAATAACGTCGGCTGTATGCGGAGCTGCTTCAAATATGACGATGCAGCCAGCCGGATAGGCTGCATTGTCTGGCTTTGTACCTGGGTAACGAACAGCGGTATGGCGACCAAAAAAATTTTCCGCAAAAGGGACGAAACGATCTAGATCTGCTGACTGTCGTTCGTTACTTGGACTCTCGTTGTAGACCAGCTTGGGAGCTTGCCAAATTTTGTCCCACTCCTGAACGTACAACAACGAGATCTTGGTAGCGATTTTGGGGATCTTAGCGCGTTGCTGATCCAGATAACTAAGAGTATCTTGCGTATTGCCAGTGGCGAGCCACGTTGCGTCAACATTAAGTACCTGCGCGATCTTTGCCACCATACCCTCGCGCGGAAATTGGCGGCCGTTTTCGTACATAGAAATGTTGCGCACGTCGATACCGAGCCTGTTAGCCACGTCCTCTTGAGTCAACTTTGCGTTACGTCTCGCGTCCAAGATGCGCATAGCGAATTCATGATTTGGTCCGTCAATAACATGTACCATGTAGCTCACCGCTCGTAAAGTTTCCAAAAATACAACTACAACTTCATATTTTTCGGAAAATATTTAAATATTGTTCGTTGAAACATCATACATGATGTTCTTAAGAAGTCAACATCATGTTTGTGCTCGTCGGTTTGGTTGACCGGGGCTCGCGTTCTAAGGTTCCCTCTCTGCCTCGCTCCTGCAGGACTACTAGTTGATGGATCACTATCTAGACTCGAAACAAATGCGCAGTTTTCGAAGTCGATCTCAACGTCCACTATGGGTCGAATCCGGAAGTAGAGGAGATGCGATACCTGTAAGCCCTTGGGTCTGCACGCCCCCTGACACACACTGACGCGGTAAATACCCTTAGCCAGCTGAACTCAGTCGGATCTGACACCGACCTCTGGGGTTCTTCGAGAAATCCAAGTCTCTTACAACGAAATTTTGCGTTGCTGGTTCGCTCGATCCAGCCAGTCCACACTGCTCCGTCCCTCAACAGGTGTGCTGACTGTGCAGGGTGTGCGCGTCACTGGCCTTCCCTCACCTGACAAGGTGCTGGATGTACTGGCCGCCTCGCTACCTGCCATCAACAAAGCGTGCCGGATGTGCTGGGTGCGCCGACTACTTCTCCACTCTCCCATCAAAGACGTACTGGGTGTGCTGGGTGTGCAGGGTGTGCAGCCCCAATAGCCGTTCCCATCAATAGATGTGCCCGATGTGCCGGCTGTGCAGGGCACTCCGGCCCGTCCTGCGCAAAAAGCCTTTGCCAGCAGCCACCACGACCAGAAATGGACCGGACAGCTCAGCGACTTCCGGCCGGACTCGCTCACCGGCCGATGTCGCTCGCCAGACCTCACTCATTGGACCGTGAACGCTCCGGCCACGGCCTGAAACACGGATTCGAACTTCCCGGAACACCGCCAGCGCTTCCCATCAGCGTATCAACCTACCATCGAGAACCTTCAATAATGAACAGACAATTTCGCTTCAACAAAAAACTTATCGATGCCCTCCCGCCGCATCCCGAGGACGCCAAGGCCAAAGAAAGCGAGTATTCCGATACCGAGGTCGCGGGGCTGCGCATCATCGTCAATCGGCGTGGCCGCAAGTATTTCCTCTTCCGTTACTCCTTCGACGGTGCCAAGCGCAGCATGAAGCTGGGCGACTATCCACAGATGGATGTTGGGAACGCTAGGCAGCGCGCACTGGACTGTCGCCGTCAAGTCGCTACCCGGACCGACCCGCAGGCTGCGGCAGCGACTTCGGCGGCCGCTCGGCTGACGCTACGTGAGTTCGTGACCAATGATTACCTGCCTCACGCCTACGCCACCAAGCGTAGCGCCAAGGACGACGACGGGCGAATGCGCAACCTGCTTCCCGACTTCGGCGATCTTCCTCTAGCAGAAATCACAAGCCATTCCATCCAGCAGTTCCATGACCGGTTACGCGTGCAGAAATGTGCTGCCACGGCGAACCGACATCTTGCGCTCCTAAAGCGGTGCTTCAACCTGGCCATTATCTGGGGCAAGCTCGACGGACGTAATCCAGCAAAAGGGATACGCATGCATCAGGAAAATAGTCAGCGACAACGCTACCTATCAGGCACTATGGAAACCATTAACAAGATTTTGCTCTTCCAACGAAAACGCCAGCCTTCCGGCTGGCGTTTTTGTTTTCTACCCAAGCAGGTTAGCATCAGTACATGATCTTCCCACCCTCGGTAATGATGCTCAAGTCCACATAATCCGACCCATTGTGATCCCCCGCCCCGAACGTGACCGTATAGCCGCCCAGGTTATACGCCCCCATGGTCTCCAGCGCATGGATGAAATTCTTGCGCGTCGGCTCGCCCTTCACGTGGCGCAGGCCTTCGACGAAGACCTTGGCGGCCATGAAGCCTTCCAGGCTGGCGTAGTCGGCCTCGCGGCCGGACTTGGTGAGGTAGAGCTTGCGGTATTCCTTGACGACGCCCAGCTTGTCGTCCCACGGCGACGGGATCACCTGCGAGATCATCACGCCGCGCGCTTCCGGGCCCAGCTCGCTGGCCAGTGCGCGGCTGCCGACGAAGGAGACGTTCCAGAAGAACGGCACGCTGGCCGCGTCCTTGCGCATGGCGCGGATGAAGGCGGCGCTGGATTTGTAGGCCGAGATCATGACGACGGCGCGCGGCGCGGCCGCCTTCATCCTGGCGACGGCGGCAGCGACGTCGGTGCTGTTGCGCTCCACCGATGCCGTCGCGAAGACCGCCAGCTTGCGCTTCTTGAGGGCCTGCGTCACGCCTTCCAGGCCGGCCTTGCCGTAGGCGTCGTTCTGGTACAGCACGGCGATCTGCTTGCTGGCGCCGATGGCTTCCAGGTGCTCGACGATCTTTTCCGTCTCTTGCGCATAGCCGTCGCGGATGTTGAAGATGTTCCTGTCGAACGGTGCGCGGAACGATTGTGCGCCCGTCATGGGAGCGAAGAACGGGATGCCCTTGCCGACCCAGGGCAGCGCCGCGTTCGAGGTAGGCGTGCCGACGTAGCCGAACAGGGCGAATACCTGTTCCTTGTCGACCAGCGCGGCGGTGTTGGCGCCGGCGCGGGTCGGATCGTAGCCATCGTCCAGCGTCGTGAGGACGATCTGGCGCCCGTTCACGCCGCCGGCCGCATTGACCGATTCGAAATACGCGAGCGCGCCGTCGCGCATCGCCGTGCCCAGCGCCGACGCGGGGCCGGACAGCGCGGCGGACTGGCCCAGCACGATGGCCTTGTCGGTGACGCCGTTGTCGGCCAGGACGCCACCCGCCGCAAGCACGAGGCCGAGGGCGGCGCATGTTTTGGTGAAATAGCTTAGCAAGACGAGAGACCCCTCATGAAAGTAGTTGCATACTAACTGAGTCTGATTTCTGACTGGAAAGAACTTATCGGGATGTTGTGCAAATGCGGCAGTGGATCGCGCCGCTGGGCCGATTTATCGTCATTTGCAGAAACTGTTCTCTTCGGAACAGGATTTTTCTCATGCAACGTGCGGCACATAATCGTTCCATTCTTTGCACAGGAAGAACTATCATGAAAATGGCTTCACCCGATCCCTACGGCGGCTACGTCATCGCCACGCAAACCGGTTCGCTGCCGATGGGCGGCACCGTCGCCGACACGCCCATCTATGCGTTGCGCCGCCTCCCGCCCGGCATGCTGGCCTCCGCCGGCGCGGCCGCCGCGGCGGTGCGCAGCGATATCGACATCGGCGGCCAGCTCGCCTTCGTCATCGACAACGTCCTCAGCGAAACCGCCTGCCGTACCCTGATCGACATCGGCGAGCATTTCGGCTTCCGCGACGAGGCGCCCGGCATCAGCACGCCGCCCGGCATGCGCATGAACCAGGCGCTGCACTGGATGGCCGACCCCGAGCTGCTGGAACACATCTACCAGGCAATCGGGCCGCTGTTGCCGCAAACCCTGCACGGCCGGGCCCTGTGGCCGAAGCTGAGCCAGCGCATCAATTTGTACAAGTACCGCGATGGCGACGTCTTCAATCGCCACACCGATGGCGACTGGCCGGGATTCGGCTTCGCCACCGACCGGATCGGCATCGAGGAATGGCTGGGCGGCCGCTCGCAGCTGACGATGCTGCTGTACCTGAATGGTCCGGAAGACGGCGTGCAGGGCGGCGCCACCCGCCTCTACGGCGATGGCGGCGCGGTCGTCGATGTCACGCCGAAAGCCGGCTCCGCGCTGTTTTTCCAGCATGGCTTCCGACACGGGTCGGTCGTGCACGCCGGACTGCAGGTGCATGGCGACACGCCCAAGTATGTGGCGCGGATTAACGTTCTCTACGACAGCCTTTGATCGGAATCACGATGAAATATCTACACACCATGGTGCGCGTCACCGATCTCGACGCTTCCCTCGCCTTCTACCGGGACGCGCTGGGCCTGGAAGTCGTCAAGCAGTTCGACCAGCCGCAAGGCCGCTTCACGCTGGTCTACCTGGCGGCGCCGGGCGACCACCAGGCCCAGATCGAGCTGACCTACAACTGGGATCCCGAGCACTACACGGGGGGCAGGAATTTCGGCCACGTGGCGTTCGAGGTCGACGACATCTATGCCGCCTGCCGGCGCCTCATGGAACATGGCGTGACAATCAGCCGTCCGCCGCGGGACGGCTGGATGGCTTTCGTGCGCTCGCCCGACAATATTTCGATCGAGCTCCTGCAGCGTGGCGGCGGACTGGCGCCCGCGGAACCCTGGGTGTCGATGCCCAACAGCGGCACCTGGTAGTTCACGCGGCCGCCACGCCCACCTCCACCCGGTTGCGCCCGCCCTTCTTGGCCGCGTACAGCGCCTTGTCGGCCGCCTCGATCAGCGCCTCGGCCGTGTTCAGGCCTTCGGGCCGGAACGCCGCCACGCCGATGCTGAGCGTGACCATCGGCCAGTGCGCCGCCGGCGCATGCTTCAATTGCAGCGAGGCCACATGCTCGCGGATCGTGTTGGCGTGGGCCTCGGCCTGTTCCAGCGTCGTGTCGGGCAGGATGGCGGCGAATTCCTCGCCGCCGTAGCGCGCGGCGACGTCGGCCGGGCGCTTGAGCATCGCGGCCAGCGCCTGGGCCACCTGCGTCAGGCAGGCGTCGCCCTGCTGGTGGCCGAAGAAATCGTTGTAGGCCTTGAAGGAATCGATGTCGACCAGCAGCAGCGCCAGCTCTCCCCGCGCGCGCTGGGCGCGGCGCAGTTCGCGGTCCAGGGCGACGTCGAAGTAGCGGCGGTTGGCGATGCCCGTCAGGCCGTCCACGTAGGAACGGGCGCGCAGCGATTCGGCATGGTCGAGCAGGCGCTTTTCGCGCTCGACGGTGCCGCTGACGTCGCGGATCTCGACCAGGCAGAAGCGCTCGCCATGTTCCTTGAACGACGTCACGCTGACGGCCTGGTCGATGCGCGGGCCGTCGAAGCTGCCCGCTTCGCGCAGCGGGAACGGGGTGCGGTTGTCCGTCGACGGAACCGTGCAGGCGTGGTCCTCGGACAGCGCACCCAATATCGCCGCCTCGACGCGCGAGCCGCGCAGTTCCGGGAACACGTCGAACAGCGAATGGCCGCGCACCCGGGCGGCCGCGCGGCCGGAGCGCGGCACCATCCAGTTGTTCCACAGGACGATCCGGTGCTCGGCATCGAGCACGACGATCCCGCTCTGGACGAGGTTAACGGCGCGCTCGGACAGCGCGGCAAAGGTTTCGGTTTCGGTCAGGAACACGGCATCGCTTGATGTCTACGGATCAATCGATAATACCGTAAATCAATGCTCGCAAGAACATGCGATGAAGGCCATCATGCCAGGCCAAGCGGACAATTGTTGCCAATTTTCACGCAAACACTTGGCCGGGAGCCGTCGAGCCGCTATAATGCTCGCCGTCGGGTCGTTAGCTCAGTTGGTAGAGCAGCGGACTTTTAATCCGTTGGTCGCTGGTTCGAGCCCAGCACGGCCTACCAGATTCAGCGAAAACGCCAGCCTTCGGGCTGGCGTTTTTGTTTTCACGTCCTGCAAGGCATGCGGCGCGCCGCCCTGCGACTGCAGGCGCGGCGCGCCATGCCGTCACGCCGGCATGTCGATGCCTACCAGCCCGCGCTGCGCCGCCAGCACCACCGCCTGCGTGCGCGCCGAGGCGCCCAGCTTGGTCATCAGGCTGCGCAGGTGCCACTTGACGGTGCCTACCTCGATGCCCAGGTCGCGTGCGATGCGCTTGTTGCAGTGGCCCTTGGCCAGCAGCTGCAGCACGTCGCTCTCGCGGTTGGTCAGGCGGTCGCCCGGCAGGCCGTCGCGGATGCGCTCGACCACGGTCGGGCACAGGTAGCGCGAACCGGTCAGCACGTAGCGCACGGCGTGCTGCAGCTGGGCCGCCGAGGTATCCTCGAGCAGGTAGCCGCCCACGCACACTTCCAGCGCGCGGCGCACGTCCCACTCCTTGTCGCGGTTGGTCACGACCAGCACTTCCTGGCCGCGGCCCCGGCCGGCCGAGGTGCGCGCCAGTTCCAGGCCGGTGTCGTAGTCGGTGACGACGACGTCGGCCCCGGCCATCGACTCCGGCTGCTCGGCGTGCAGGGTGACCAGCCATTCCTTCGATTGCAGCAATGCCGCCAAGCCGGCGCTCATGGCCGGATGGACGTGCATGACGTGGATCGTTTTCATCGTGTTCATGCGGTTCTCCTGCGGATCGGTTCAAGCAAAACGGATGTCGCTGACGACGATCGACACCACCAGCGGCTCGGCATTGTGGCTGCCGTCCGGATTGCGCACGTAGATCATGTGGCGGGTCGGCAGCGCGATGCCGTCGACGGTGGTGTAGTCCGAGAAATAGTGCACGGCCGGCGTGCCGCCGTTGATGTCGACGTCGTAGTCGTGGCGGCGCAGCCTGGCATCCGCGCCGAAGTAGAACGTCTGCACGCGGCTGTGCGTGGCAATGGCGTCCGGATAGGTCACCTGCAGGCGGCGCCAGGTCTCGCCGTTCTCTTCCCAGGCCGACAGTTCCGCGAACTGGAAGCCGGGTTCGGCGAAGGCGAACGGCAGGGTCAGGTAGTTCCACATCGCGTAGCCGACGAAATACGCGAGGTGCAGGTCGTTCCACGGCGTCTCCAGGCCGAACCCGGCGAAGGCGGCGCGCGGGTTGTCGAGCGCTTCGACCACGGTGCCGTCCAGCGTCTCGACGGCGGCGCGTTGCGGGGTGACCGCGGTGCGCCGGTCCGGGCTGCCGAACGGCGCGTGCGAAGTCCATTGGCGGTGCAGGTCGATGGTGACGTCGACCTCGTCGAGCATGCCTCCTTTGCCCTTCATGGGCCACAGGATGCCGCCCTGGCTGAGGTGGGCCGACAGTTTATCGTGCGATTTCCAGCGGGCCAGGCCGCCGTGTGCTTCCAGGACTTGCGCGAGCAGTGCGTTCATGATGCTTTCCTTCCTTAATTTCGAAGTTGAATTTTCCGTGGTTGGCGGCCCGTCTGCGCGGGCTCGCCGTGTACTTCATTGATGCCTTACTTCATGCTTCAGTTCGGGCACGGCAACCCGGCATCGGCCCAGGCCACCAACGCCTTGACGAAGTCCTCGTGAGACATCGCCGGTTTGGTGCGGTCTGCGCCCGGGTTCCAGGCCCACAGCACCAGCGGGTCCGTCTCCATGTGCTCGATGACTTCCTTCGGGGTCTTGCGGTTGCCGTTGCGCTCCGGATCGCGCATCTGCAGGCAGATCTGTTTCTTGTCCAGGCCGTGCCAGTTCATGCTCAGCGGCGCCAGGTGCCAGTTCGGCACGCCGGGGACCCGGCCGTCGGCCGTATTGGTCGCCTGGTGGCAGGCCTGGCAGCGCAGCGCCGCCGAGCCGTGGCCGTCGGCGCCGCGCACCACCTGCTGGGCGTGGATCACGCCCCAGTCCTTCTGGCGCGGCGCCTCGATCTGGTGGCAGTTCACGCAGCGCGGTCCCATCACGACGCTGGCGACCGGGTCGAACAGCGCGGCGTCGCCCTTGCTCTTGCCCTGCTCGGCCGCGTCCGCTGCGCCGGGCCAGGACAGCGCCACCAGGGTCAGCACCAGCGCACCGGCGATGCCGGCCAGGCAGGACAGGATCGTCCTCAACATCGTTTCCTTGACCTCCAGCTTATGCATTGCCTGCCGCCTTGTGGATCGCCAGGCGGATGCGCTGGTAGGTGCCGCAACGGCAGATGTTGCCCGACATGGCCTGGTCGATGTCCTGGTCGGTCGGGTGCGGGATCTCGCGCAGCAGCGCCGTCGCCGCCATGATCTGGCCCGACTGGCAGTAGCCGCACTGCGGCACCTCCAGCTCGGCCCAGGCCTGCTGCACGCGCTTGCCGACCGGATTGGCGCCGATCGCCTCGATGGTCGTGATCTTCTTGCCGACCGCGGACGATGCCGGCATCACGCAGGCGCGGGTCGGCTGGCCGTCGACGTGGACCGTGCAGGCGCCGCACAGCGCCATGCCGCAGCCGAACTTGGTGCCGTTCATGTGCAGCTCGTCGCGCAGCACCCACAGCAGCGGGGTATCGGCCTCGGCTTCCACTTGCTGCTGCTTGCCGTTGATGTTCAGTGTGATCATGCTTTGCTTCCTGTTCTTCAAAATTAAACGGTGGCGCCGATCGGCATCTTGCGTACGCGCTTGCCGGTGAGCGCATGCACGGCGTTCGCGAGGGCCGGCATCACGGCGGCCGTTCCCGGCTCGCCCATGCCGCCCGGCGTTTCGCCGCTGTCCACGATATGGGTTTCGACCAGCGGCGCCTCGTGCATGCGCAGCACGCGGTAGTCGTGGAAGTTGCTCTGCTCGACGCGGCCGTCCTTGATGGTGACGGCGCCGTACAGTGCGGCGCTGATGCCGAACACGACGGCGCTCTGCACCTGGGCCTGCACGGTGTCCGGGTTGACGACGGTGCCGCAATCGACCGCGCACACGACGCGCGGCACGCGGATCTCGTTTTCCGGACCGACGACAGCGTCGACCACCATCGCCATGTAGGTGCCGAACGCGAACTGCACGGAGAGGCCGCGTCCCGCGCTGCCCTGCTTCGAACCGTTCCAGCCGGCCTTTTCGGCCGCCAGCGCCAGCACGTTGCGGGCACGCGGGTTGTGGGCCAGCAGGTCGAGGCGGTACTGCAGCGGATCGACGCCGGCGGTGAACGCCAGCTCGTCGATGAAGCTTTCGACCACGAACACGTTGTGGGCCGGGCCCACGCCGCGCCAGAACGCCGTCGGCACGCCTTGCGGCTCGTGGCGGGTATAGGTCACGCCGATCGACGGGAACGCATACGGCGGGTTGTCGGCGCCGTCGACGGTCTCGCTATCGAAGCCGTTGTTGAAGGCGGCCGGCATGAAGCGGCCCAGCACCGACGACCCCGTGATGTGCGCGGTCCAGGCGACCGGCTTGCCGGCGGCGTCCAGGCCCGCCTGCATGCGGTCGTAGAAATAGGGGCGGAACATGTCGTGCTGGATGTCTTCCTCGCGCGTCCAGATCACCTTGACGGGATGCTTGACGTGTTTCGCGATGCGCACGGCGCGCTCGACGCCGTCCACCTCCAGGCGCCGGCCGAAGCCGCCGCCGATCAGGAAGTTGTGGATCGTGACCTTCTCGACCGGCAGGCCGGAGGCCTTGGCCGCGACCACCTGGGCCAGGCCGATGATCTGGGTGCCGACCCACACGTCGCAGCGGTTGGCCTGCACGTGCACGGTGCAGTTCATCGGTTCCATCGGCGCGTGCGCCAGGAACGGCAGTTCGTAGGTCGCTTCCACCACTTTCGCGGCACCCTTCAGGGCGGCTTGCGGATCGTTCTCGAGGCGCACCTTGGCGCCCGGCGCCTGCGACGCCTTGGTCATGTCGGCGACGATGCTCTCGGTAGAGACCTTGGCGTTCGGGCCGTCGTCCCAGCGCAGCGCCAGCGCGGCGATGCCCTTCTTGGCGGCGCCCATATTGTCCGCCACGACGGCGGCGCAATCGTCCAGGCGCATCACCTGGCGCACGCCCTTGACCTTCATTGCCGCCGCCTCGTCCAGGCTTGCCACGCGGCCGCCGTTGACAGGGGAGATCGCCAGCGCGGCGACCTTCATGCCGGGCAGGACGACGTCGATGCCGTACTGCGCCGAGCCGTCCAGCTTGCCCTTGGTGTCGAGGCGCTTGGCCGGCGTGCCGATCAGGCGGAACTGGTCGCGCGACTTGAGCACGATGTCCTTCGCGTCGGGGACCGGCTGCTTCGCCGCCGCATCGACCAGCTGGCCGTACGACAGCTTGCGGCCGCTGGCCGTGTGGATCACGGCGCCACGCTCGGCGCGGCAGGTCGACGGATCGACCTTCCACTGCTGGGCGGCGGCGCGTACCAGCATGATGCGCGCGCCGGCGCCGGCCTGGCGCATCGGCATCCAGGCCGCGCGCATGGTGGTGGAACCGCCCGTCATCTGGCCGCCCAGCGCCGGGTTGCCGTAGCGGGTGGCATCGGCCGGGGCATGTTCCAGCGCCACGTCGGCGAGGTCGATCTCGAGCTCCTCCGCGATCAGCATCGGGATCGAGGTATAGGTGCCCTGGCCCATCTCCACATAGGGCATGACCAGCGTGACCTTGCCGCCGCGGTCGATGCGCACCAGCGCATTGGGGACGAAGCTCGCGGACGAGGAGGTGGAAGCTGCGGCTTGCGCCAGCGCGCCCGGCACGGCAACCTGCAGCAGCAGGCCGCCGCCGGCGGCGCCAAGGGCTTTCATGAACAGGCGGCGGCCCGCACGCGCAGGCGCGGGCGCGTCGTCGAGTACCAGATTCGGCGTCGTGGGATTCATCGAGGTGTCGCTTTCTCTTTCAGTGGAGGACGTGTTCCGGCGGCATCGGCGAATCTGCGGTAAGCTGTACGCTGCCGGATTGCCTTTTCGACGCGTGTCGGAACGGTAAAATGATAAGTTGCAGACGTCTTTCCGAGACGGACGAATACCCCACAATTCCGGCCATTCGATGTCCTTCCGCCAGCATGCCCCAGACCATTCCCGCCGCCGTCCACCACGAACTGATCATCAAGAAAAGCCGCTTCATCGCCTGCGTGCAACCCATGCCGGACCGCGCCGGCGCGCAGAAGGTCGTGGCCGCGCTGCGCGCCGAACACCCGGGCGCCGCGCACGTGTGCTGGGCGCTGCTGGCGGGCGGCCAGTCGGCCGCGGTCGACGACGGCGAGCCTAGCGGCACGGCCGGGCGGCCGATGCTCGACGTGCTGCGCCACCAGGACCTCGAAGGCGTGCTGGCCACCGTGGTGCGCTACTTCGGCGGCGTCAAGCTGGGGGCCGGCGGGCTGGTACGCGCCTACACGGACAGCGTGGCGCAGGCCCTGCTGGGCGCCCAGAAGATCGCGATCGTCCGCCAGCGCCACCTGGCCTGCCGCGCGCCCTACCCGCTCGAGGGCCTGGTGCGGCGCGAGCTGGAAGGCGCCGGCGCGACGCTGGACGCGGTCGAGCATGCGGACGACGTGCGCTTCGGTTTCCACCTGCCCGAGGATGCCGCGGCGGCGCTGGTGGCGCACCTGAACGAAGCGGGCAATGGGCGCATCGCCTGGCTCGATGCCGACGACGAGGACGAGGCGCAGTAGGCAGCGCGCCGCCATCATCTCGTCGAATACCGGACATCACCACTCGAAAGCGGACTTGCCCTGCGCCAGCCGCGATAATGACCGGTTCCCCCGTGCGCGCGTCATGGCTCATCCATGCGCGCGCAACATCAAACCACTACGAAAAAACACAATGATCAAAAAGAGCCTGGCCCCTCTCGCCCTCGGCGGTTTCGGCATCGGCATGACCGAGTTCGTCATGATGGGTATCCTGCCCGACATCGCCACCGGCCTGTCCATCACGATTCCCCAGGCGGGCTACCTGATTTCCGCCTATGCGGTGGGCGTCGTCGTCGGCGCCCCGACCCTCGTCAGCATGCTGTCCAGCCGTCCGCCGCGCAGCGTGCTGGTGCTGTTCATGCTGATGTTCACGGTGTTCAATGCGCTGTCCGCGTTTGCCCCGAACTTCGAGGCCATGCTGCTGCTGCGCTTCCTGGCGGGCCTGCCGCACGGCGCCTTCTTCGGCGTCGGCGCCGTCGTCGCCACGCGCCTGGCCGACAAGGGCAAGGAAGCGGCGGCGCTGGCCAGCATGTTCACGGGCCTGACGCTGGCCAACGTGATCGGCGTGCCCGTCGGCACCTGGCTCGGCCACAACATGAGCTGGCGCATCGTGTTCCTGATCGTGGGCCTCATCGGCCTGGCCACGGTCGTCATGATCAACCGGCTGATCCCGTACTTCGAGGCGGTCAGGGGACCGGGCCTGGCCCACGACCTGAAGATCTTCCGCAAGCCGAACCTGTGGCTGGCGCTGGGCATCACCTCGATCGGCACGGGCGGCTTCTTCGCCTGGCTGAGCTACATCGCGCCCCTGCTCACCGACGTGACGGGCTTCCACGCGGATGCGATCCCGCTGGTGATGACGGCGGTCGGCGTCGGCATGACGGTGGGCGTGCACGTGGGCGGCAAGCTGGCCGACAGCGTGCCGCCGCTGCGCGCCATCCTGTTCCTGCTGGTCTCGATGGGCGCCCTGCTGTGCCTGAACGCGCTGCTGGCCGGCTCGCGCGAGGCGATGGCCGTCCTGGCCTTCGTCGTCGGCGCCAACGCGCTGGCACTGGGCCCGCCGATCCAGATGCTCCTGATCGAACACTCGCGCGAAGCCGAGATGCTGGGCTCCTCGCTGGGCCAGTCCGGCTTCAATATCGGCAATGCGCTGGGCGCCTTCCTGGGCGGCATCCCGCTGACGCTGAGCTATTCCTTCGCCTCGCCGCTATGGGTGGCGGCCAGCCTGGCGCTGTGCGGCGTGTTCCTTGCCGCGTGGATGATGCAGCACGGGCGCCGCAATGCGGCCGTGCTGGCGCCGGAAGCCTGATTACTCGCTAGCCCAAAAACCGTCGCCCCGCGAAGGCAGGGGCCTAATTTCCACGTGCGCAGCGACGCATGCAAAATTGGGCCCCTGCCTTCGCAGGGCGACGTTGTTTCCCACCGGCGTTCACACCAGCAGCGCCTGCCCCATCGATGCGCTGATCGCTTCCGCCTCCTCGACCATGCGGTGCAGGCTCGCCTCGTCGAGCAGGTAGTCGAGTGCGCTTTCGCTGTGTTCCGGCACAGGCCGCTGCGTGCCCAGCGGCGACGGCACCGTCGCGTACATGTTCGCCAGCAGCAGCGTGTCGAGCAGCGTGGTGGGCGGCATGTGCATCCAGCTGCCGCGCAGGTCGAACATCGCGTCCATGATCGGCTCGGGCAGCGCCAGCTTGCGCGCCACTTCGCGCGTGACGACGTCCTCGCACAGCTCGGCCCACTTTTCCGGGTCCTCGTCGAGCAGGCCCGGATACTCGTCGGCGCGCGACAGCAGGTAGAAGCCGCCGACCTCGTGGACGATGCCGGCGAACATGGCGGTGTCCGGATTGACGTAGGTGACGCGGCGCGCGAACACGTGCGCCAGCGCCGCCACCTGCACCGTGTGGTCCCATAGCTGCTCGGCCTTGGCGCGCAGCGCGGGGTCGTCGATGCGCGCGCCGAACTGGCGCACCACCAGGCCGGCGACGAGCATCTGCAGGTTGCGGTAGCCGACCCGCGCCACGGCATCGCGCACGTTGGTGATCTGGCGCCCGGCGCCGATGAAGGCGGGGGAATTCGCCAGCGCGACGGTGCGCGCCGCCAGTTGCGGCTCGCCCAGCACGAGGCGGATCGCATCCTCCAGGTGGCAGTCCGGATCGTTCAGGGCTTGCTGCAGGCGCAGCACGGCGTTCACGCTGGTGGGAAAGGAAATATCGCCGCGCTCAGCCTGGGCGACGATGGTTCCGAAGGCTTCTAATCTGTTCACGGCGGCGATTATACGCCTCATGTGATGCTTCAGAAGCAATTTTTGGACGAGCGTTCGCTACCTGTGGTAGATCAGCAAAAAAAACGGCCGGATACAAAATCCGGCCGCCAAAGGGCAACTGAAGGGCGATTGGACGTGCTGTTTATTTGACCTGGATGGCGCTCTTGACGTTGGTGACGCCGGACACGCCCTTGGCCACCTTGACGGCCTTGTCGGCCTCGTCCTTCGAGTTGACGAAGCCGCTCAGCATGACGACGCCCTTCTCGGTCTCGACGTGGATGCCCAGCGATTCCAGCGCCGGCTCCTTGACCAGGCCGGCCTTGACCTTGGTGGTGATGGCGGTGTCGGCCGCGGCCACGCGCGTCTTGGCGGCCAGGTTGCGGGTCTTGTCGCCGGCCTTGTCGGCGCCGTTCTCCACCTTTTGCCCCGCATCGGCCGTCGCCTCGCGCGTCGTGGCGCCGGCGCGGTCCAGCGTGTTCTCGGTCTTCTGCGCCACGGTCGATGCGACTTCCTTCGTCTTGTCGGCGGCGGTGCGGGCGACTTCCCTGGTCTTGTCGACGGCCACCGCGGCGGCGGCGCGGGTCTTGTCGGCGGCGGTGTCGGCTGCAGCGGCCGTGCTATCGCGCAGCGGCGACGGCTTGGTCTCCACCAGGCATCCGGTCTTGCCGTCGTTGCCGGCCTGCGCGCACTTGTCGACGGCGGCCGACTTGGCCGGGTCGCGGGTATCGGTCGTCGTCACCAGGCCGCCGGCGGCGGTGGCACCTGCCGTGCTGGCGCCCGTGGAGGCGGTGTCCTTGCGGTCGGCCTTGGCGTCGGCGATGGCGGCCGTGTGCACGGACTTGGCATTGTCCATGCAGCTGTCCTTGTCGGCGCCCTGCCTGGCGTCGCACTGCTGCTTGGCCAGCGCATATTCGGCATCGGCCAGGTTCGAGCGCGCCTTCTCGCGGCTGCGCGGTGTGGTGCTGTACTGCGCCAGGGCGGCGTTTTCGGCGCGCACGCGCGCCACCTTGGCTTCGGCCATGCAAACGTCCTTGTCGTTGCCGCTCATCGCGTCGCATTTCGCCGTCGCCGCCTTGTACTCCGCCGCGGCTTTCTGGTTCATGTTGCGGTAGGTGGCCGGATCGTTGTTCAGCGCTACCGTCGGCGCGGCGATGGCGGTACCGGCGGCGGCCGCGATAAGCGTCGCAATCAGCGTTTTCATGGTCGATGTCCCTGTGTCTGTGGTTGTGATGGGGAGATTTAACGCCCCCTTCGTGCCGCCCTCTGTGCGGCATCGTACACTTGCCAAAAAAACCACGAGACAGGACGGGCCCGTCAGTCCTTCAGCAGCCCTTCGCGCCACAGGGGCAGCGCATCCTCGAACGGCTTGCCGGCGGCGCCGAAGCGCCTGCCGTCGCGCGCCAGGCCGACCCAGGCCCGGGTATCATGGCCACTGCGATGACCGCTCCTTGCCGCCGGCTGGGCGGCGCGCACCTTGTCCAGCCAGGCGTAGATGCGTGCATAGTCGGCCGGATAGCGGTGCTGCGTCCAGGCCAGCGCCACCAGGTCGGCATAGCCTTCCTCGCGGCGCATCTCGCGCATCGCCTTCGATGCCGCCAGCAGCGAGGGATCGTGCGCGCGTTCTTCCCCCGTCTCCACGAAGCCGGCCGGCAGCGCATGCCAGTCGCCTTGGGCATGGCGCCAGCAATGGCCCACCTCGTGGGCCGCCATGGCCTCGATCAATTCGGCCTGCTGGCCGGACGGGACGCCGTCCAGCACCCGCTCGGCATCGGGATTGCCGCGCAGCGAGAGCACCAGCTTGCAACGTCCGCCGGCGAAGCCCATCGCCATGGCCACGTCGTTCGGGCCGGCCTGCGGCTGCACGACGACGTCGATCGGCAGGTCCAGCGAGCGCGAATACGCCAGCACCGGCAGGGCGGCGTGGAGCCAGCGTCGTTCGAGCGCGGTGAGTTCGGTGGCGCCGGCCGACGGGGCCAGCGAGAGCGCGCACAGGGCGGCGAGGAGGAGCTTGGACATGGGAGGGTTCCCCGACGAAAGCGAAATGCCTATAGGCAATTCTAGCGCCGACTTAACCCTCCCTCACAAGAATAATTTGCCGCCTGGTTAAAAGCGTAATGCTGTCGAAAAACTATCTGGATCATGCCCACCCTACCGGCTAATAGGCCAGTGCCGGTGCGCGGGCGGCGGCGGAGTACGGCGCAGCGGCTGCCACTGCCACGGCGCGTCCATCGAGCTTGAACACGCCCACCAGGCGCTCCAGCTGCTCGGCCTCGTCCTGCAGGGCGGCGGCGGCGCTGCCGGCCTGCTCGACCAGGGCGGCGTTCTGCTGGGTCGCCGTGTCCATTTCGCCGATCGCGCGGTTGACCTGTTCGATGCCGGCGCTCTGCTCCTGGCTGGCCAGGCTGATCTCGGCCATGATGTCGGTGACGCGCTTGACGCTGCCGACGATCTCCTCCATCGTGCTGCCGGCCGCGTCGACCAGCTTGGCGCCCTCGTCGACCCGCGACACGGAACCCTGGATCAGCGTCGCGATTTCCTTGGCCGCCGCTGCCGAGCGCTGGGCCAGGTTGCGCACTTCGCTGGCCACCACGGCGAAGCCGCGGCCCTGCTCGCCCGCACGGGCCGCTTCCACGGCCGCGTTCAAGGCCAGGATATTGGTCTGGAACGCGATGCCGTCGATGACGCTGATGATGTCGGCAATCTGCTTCGACGAGGCATTGATCGAGGCCATCGTCTGCACCACCTGGGCCACGACGGCGCCTCCGCGCTGGGCCACGTTCGACGCCGACTCGGCCAGCGCATTCGCCTGGCGCGCATTGTCCGCGTTCTGGCGCACGGTGCTCGTCAATTCTTCCATCGACGACGCCGTCTCTTCCAGCGAACCGGCCTGGCGCTCGCTGCGCGCCGACAGGTCGTGGTTGCCGGCCGTGATCTCGACCGATGCCTTGGCGATGGTGACGGCGCCGTCGCGCACCTCGGACACGATGGCGACCAGGCCGTCGCGCATGCCTTTCATGGCCACCAGCAGGCTGTCCTTGTCGCCCGGACGCGTCTGGATGTCCACCGCCAGGTTGCCGGCGGCGATCTGGGTGGCGATGGCGGCCGCGTAGTCCGGCTGGCCGCCCAGCTTGCGCAGCAGGCCACGGCCGATATAGGCCGCCGCGGCGCTGCCGGCGGCGATGGCGACGGCCAGCAGGCCCAGCATCCAGGCGAAGAAGCTGCCCGTCATCCGGCGCGCGCTTTCGGCCGCGTCGTTGTTCAATTTTTCTTCGAGGTCGATCAGGCCGTTGACGCTGGCCAGCCAGGCGACGAAGGCGGGACCCGCTTCCTTGTCCAGCAGCACGGCCGCTTCCGCGCCGTTGCCGGCCTGGCGCAGCGCGATCAGGCGCGCGATCAGCGGCTGGGTGCGGGCCTCGACTTCCTTGATGGCGGCCAGCGCCTGCTTTTCTTCGGGCAGGATGTCGCGGCTGGCGGCGAACAGCTGGTCCAGCGGTGCGGCGGACGCCTGGTAGTCGGCGTCGAGCTTCCTGATCAGCTCGACGTGACGGTTGGCCGTTTCCGGCGTCGATGCCAGGGCGACGTCGCGCACGGCGATCGCGCGGTCGTGCACGCTGCCGCGGAAATTGATGGCATAGCGCTGCTTGACGCTGTTGACGTCGTTCATGTGGGTCAAGAGGGCATCGATCTGGCCGACCCGGTAGATCGCCAGGCCCGCCAGCACGGCCATGAGGACGAAGACGCTGCCGAAGCCGAGCGCCAGGCGCTTGCCGATGGTAAGTCCAGAAGTTGTCATGCTATTTCTCGCTGAGTGGAACCGGAATGGGCGATCCGGGCGCAGTAGCCGATCGAGGGCGATTGAAATTCTCAATCGATTTTTAATTCACTATAGCATAAAAGAAATAAAGCTTGCTTGATTGCAAGCATGCGCGGCCGCGCGAGTATGACAGAGGAACGTAAACACGTCGCCCCACGAAGGCAGGGGCGACGGTAATGATGTGGGCGAGATGCGTCTTATGGGCGCTTCGGTGCGGCCAATTCAGCCGCGGTGACGAAGCTTGGGCGGATATCGTTCGGCACCGCCTTCATCTTGTCCAGCGCCTTCTGCACGTCCGGACGGATGACGACGTAGCGCTGCATGAGGGCCTGGGCGCGCGCATAGTCGCCGGTCGCCTCGATGGTGAGGAATTCGCGGTCGAGGTCGGCCACGGCCTGGCGGATCTTCGCGAAGTCGACCGAGAAGGTGCCGTCGCCGTGCGAGACGAAGCCGCCCTTGTCGAGCAGGTAGTTGACCTGGATCGCCATGCCGCGCGCGTGCGAATCGGTCAGGCCGAAGTGCAGCGTGCGGAAGGCGGAGGCGAGGAAGGTGTTGTACAGCTTGCGCTCGGCCGCCGGGCCCTGCCCCAGCGAATCCTTCAGCTGGCCCTTGTCCATCATATACGCGAGCGCCCACAGGCCCGTCACGTCGGCCTTGGCTTCCTCGATGGTCGAGTAGGCATCCTTCAGGTCCTGGCGCGGCGTGGATGCCTTGCCGTCCTTGCTGGTCGCATGCGGGCCCAGGCCGTGCATGATCTCGTGCGCCAGGATGTGGGTGAAGAAGGAATCGAAGTCGAGGTCCTTCCGGTCTTGCGGACGCAAGACGATCTTCGAGATCGGCGTGAGCGTCGCCTCGAACTTCGCTTCCTGCACGTTCTTGAGCATCACGCGCTTGGAACCGCGCTGGCGGATCACGCGTTCGTCGTTGGGCAGGTTGTAGGCGGCCGTCTGCACGCCCATATTGCCGTCGCCCGCGCCGTAGACCTGGTTCACCACGACCATCGGCGCGATCGCCCCGACCTTCGGGTTGCGGTATTTGGCGTCCAGCGGCAGGTTGTTCTCCAGCTCCTGCAGGTGCTGGCCGAAGAAGTTCAGCTTGGCCGTCTCCTGCTGGTCGCGCACGTTGACGTAGGCTTCGAAGGCGGCCTTGTAGCCGAACAGCTCGTCGTTATAGGTCTCGTAGGGGCCGATGGTCACGTCGACCGGCGCATCGAGGTCCATCCAGGCGAAGTCCGAGGCCAGGTAGTCGTTCGACAGGAAGGCCTCGGCGCGCAGGGTCAGGAATTTCTTCAGCGAGGCGTTGTCCGTGGCGGCCGCGGCTTCCCTCAGCAGCGCGGCCAGCTTCTGCAGTTCCGGACGGTAGGCGTCCGAATACTTCACGGTTTCGAATGTGCCGTTCTTGCCGGCGCGGATCACGGTGAAGAACCATTGCGCCTGTTCCTTGTCCTGCGGGGCCAGGCCGTTCATCCACGCTTCCAGCCGTTCCTTGCCGGCGCTCTCCGGATAAAAATTGCCGCCGGCCGGCTTGTGCGTCGGGATCTTGATGCCCGCATACTCGGCCGGCATGAAGGAGCGGTGTTCGTCGAGGATCGACCACGGGCCCTTGTTCAGCCAGAAGTAGTCGCGCCGCGCCTGGCCCAGCGCCGTCTTGTCCTTCTGCAGCGCGGCCCACAGCGCCTCGTTGCCGGACCAGCGCTGGCGCAGCTGCAGCGTGTCGACGATCTTCGCCGCTTCGATCAATTTGCCGATGGCGACGCGGTCGCCGGCCGACAGTCTGGAGGTATCGGCCTTCAGGTCGACGGGCGCGTAGCGCTTGCTCATCGCCTGCAGCTGGGCGGCGGTGGCGGGATGGATGGCAGTATCGGCAGCGTGGCTCATGCCGGCGACGGCCAGCATGACGAGGGAGGCGAGGGTTTTCTTCATGGTTCATCGAAGGGGTTGCAATCGGACGATTGTAATCCCGTTCGCGACGCATCAGCCCTTCGCGCCGTTCTTCGGCAGGCGCAGGATCGCCAGGATCACCAGCGCGAACAGGGTGCTGAGCACGGCCGTCGCCTCGCGTCCCATGCCCGCGGCCACGCCGACGGCGGCCGTCAGCCAGACGCTGGCCGCCGTGGTCAGGCCCTTGATGTCGTTCTCGTCCTTCAGCTTGAGGATGGCGCCGGCGCCGAGGAAGCCGATGCCGGCCGTGACGCCCTGCAGCACGCGCGACAGGTCCTCGACCTTCATGCCGGCCTGCAGGGGGATCAGGACGAACAGCGCGGAGCCGAGCGAGACCAGCATGTGGGTGCGCAGGCCGGCCGGTGCGCCGATCGATTCGCGCTCCCAGCCGAGCAGGCCGCCGAGCACGACGGCCACCAGCATGCGCACCGTGATACGGGTGATGTCCGCGACATTACCCAGGTCGGAAAATTCGAATTGGATCGTTTGCCAGATCTGCTCCCACACGCGGTGCGCCCTCCCCCATCGTTCGAGGAAGGATGATGCCAGCTCGACGGGAATGGCGGCGCCCTGTTCGAGCGAAACGGACGCCGCCCCCGCGAAGGCAGGGGCGACGGTTCGACATTATTGGCTGCCCGCCTGCGCCACCGTGGCTTCCGGCTTGCCTTCGCTCCAGCCGCCGCCGAGCGCGCGCGCCACGGACACCGCGGCAACCAGGCGCTGGGTGCGGATCTGGGCGGCGGCGCGGTCGGCCGCCAGCGTGCTGCGCTGGGCGTCGGTGACGTCCAGGTAGGTGGAGACGCCGCGGTCGTAGCGCGCCTGCGCCACCAGCAGCGCGCGCGCCGCGGCCGCGCGGGCCTGCTCCTGCACGTCGCCCTGCTGCTGGCGCTGCTGGACGTCGGACAGCGCGTCTTCCACCTCGCGCAGCGCCGTCAGCAGGCGTCCCTCGTGGTTGGCCACCGCTTCGTCGTAGCGGGCGCGGGCCAGCTTCAGGTTGGCGCGGTTGCGGCCGCCGTCGAAGATCGGCAGCGACAGGGCCAGCGGGCCGGCCGAGAACTGGCGCGCGCTGCCCTGCGAGATGTCGGACAGGCTCTTCGAGGCGAAGCCGAAGTTACCGGTCAGCGAGACGTTCGGGTAGAACGCCGCCTCGGCCACGCCGATCTGCGCGTTCGACGCCCGCAGCTGGGCCACGCTGGCGGCCAGGTCCGGGCGCTGGCCCAGCAGGCTGGCCGGCAGGCCGACCGGGATGCTCGGGGGCAGCGGCAGCGCCAGCGCATCCGTTGCCGCCGGCAGGATCGGCTGGCTCGGCGAGGCGCCGGCCAGCACCGCCAGCGCGTGTTCCAGGTTGTTGCGCTGGCGCTGGACTTCCTGCAGGTCCGATTCGGCGTTGGCGCGCTCGATGCGGGCGCGCGCCACGTCCAGTTCGTTGGACAGGCCGGCGTCGAAGCGCGCCTGGATCAGCTGCTCGGATTCGCGGCGGGTGGCCAGCGCGTTGTTCAGGATCGCGATCTCGGCATCGAGGCCGCGCAGCTGCCAGTACGAGGTCGCCACCTGGCTCGACAGCATCAGCAGCACGCCGTCGCGGTCGTCCTGGGCCGCCAGCGCCTGGGCGTCGGCCGCTTCCACGCTGCGGCGCACGCGGCCCCACAGGTCCAGCTCCCACGAGAAGTCGGCGCCGATCGAATAATTGTTGCCCTCGATGGAGCGGTGCCCCAGCGCCAGGCCCTGCGCCGTCTCGGCCGAGGTGCGCGAGTTCGAGATGCCGGCCGAGGCGTTCAGCGCAGGCCGCTGGGCGGCGCGGGTCACGCCCAGTTGCGCCTGCGCCTGCACCAGGCGCTGCGCGGCGGCGCGCACGTCGGGATTCTGCTGCATGGCGCGCGTCTCGAGCTGGTCGAGGGTGGCGTCGCCGAACACGGTCCACCATTGGGCCGGCAGGCGCGCGGCGCTGTCGACCTGCGTGCCGGCCTGGGCGCCGGCGTGGCGGTAGGCCGCGTCGGTGGCGCCTGGCGGCGCCTTGAAGTCGGGGCCGAGGGTGCCGCAGGCGCTGACGAAAGCGGCGACGGCGAGCGCCAGGACGGTGCGGGTGAGAGGCTTGATCATCATAGTTTTCATTGAATTCTCCGTCGTCCCCGCGCAGGCGGGGACCCAATTTTGCTGGCGGACCGCACACAACTTGGGTCCCCGCCTTCGCGGGGAGTCGGCCCCGGCAATGTCGGGGACGACGTGCAAACGGTACGTTCTATTGTTGACTGTCAGTGACCACCACCGCCAGCCCCGCCCGGCGACTTGACCTTGTCCGCGAACCACAGCGGAATGCAGGCCGCCAGCAGGATCACGCCGACGATCAGGAAGGCGTCGTTGTAGGCCATGACGAAGGACTCGCGCCGCACGATGCGGTCGATCGCGGCGATCGCCTGGTTGGCCGCCGTCGCCGGGTCCATGCCGGCGCCCATGAAACCCTGGGTCAGCTGGTCGATGCGGCTCTGCGTGGCCGGCGCCGCCAGCGACACGGCTTCGCCCAGGCGCGCCGAGTGGAAGTGCTCGCGGTTCGTCAGCGTGGTCGCCAGCAGCGCGATGCCGACCGAGCCGCCCAGGTTGCGGGTCATGTTGAACAGGCTCGATGCCGATCCCATGTCGCGCGGCGCCACGCCGTTCATCGCGAAGTTCGACATCGTCAGCATCACGAACGGCTGGCCGATGGCGCGGATGATCTGCGTGAGCATCAGCTGGTCGTAGCCGGTGGTCGCGTCCATGAAGCCGTTCATCACGCACGAGACGCCGAACATCGTCAGGCCGAACATGCACAGCAGGCGGTTGTCGACCTTCTGCGACAATTTGGCGACGAACGGCATCACGAACAGCTGCGGCAGGCCCATCCAGGCGATCACTTCGCCGATCTGCATCGGCGAGTAGCCGGCGATCTGGCCCAGGAACAGCGGCAGCAGGTAGGACGAGCCGTACAGGCCCATGCCGACCACGGACGACAGCACGGTCGCCACCATGAAGTTGCGGGTGCCGTACAGGCGCAGGTTGACGAAGGGCTCGGGACGCGAGAAGCCGATCACGATCCAGCCCAGGATGCCCACCAGCGCCAGCGCGGCGAAGGTGATGATGAAGCTGGAGTCGAACCAGTCCTTGGTATTGCCCTCTTCCAGGAAGATCGTCAGGCTGGCCAGGCCCGTGGCCATGAAGGCGATGCCCAGCCAGTCGGCCTTGAACAGCGCCTGCAGGTTCTGCGGTTCCTTGTCCAGGCCCCACCACATGCCGCCGATCAGCAGCACGCCCGGCACGAAGTTGATGTAGAAGATCCAGGGCCAGCCGTACAGCTCCGTGAGGTAGCCGCCCAGCGTCGGGCCCATGGCCGGCGCCAGCGTCGCGGTCAGGCCGAACATGGCCATGCCGGCGGCGCGCTTGGAGGGCGGCAGGCGCGTGAGCACGAGGGTCATCGCCATCGGGATCAGCGCGCCGCCCGTGAAGCCCTGCAGCATGCGGAACACGATCATGCTGTCCAGGCTCCAGGCGGAGCCGCACAGCGTGGAGAACAGCAGGAACAGCGCGGTCGTGCCCATCAGGTAGCGGCGCTGGCCGAAGGCGCGGGTGAACAGCGCCGTCATCGGGATCACCACGATCTCGGCGCACAGGTAGGCGGTCGAGATCCACGAACCCTCTTCCTGCGTGGCCGACAGCGTACCGAGGATGTCGCGCAGCGAGGAGTTGGTGATCTGGATGTCGAGCACCGCCATGAAGGCGCCGAGCAGGCCCGCGGCCACCGCGATCCAGGTGCGCAGGCTGACCTGCGTCCCTTCGGCGGGCATGGCCGGCATGCCGGCCGGCGCGCCCATCGGCTTGGTGGAACTCGTCATGGGGTGTCCTTAGTTGGCGGCGGTGCGCGCGGGCTGCTGGGCCGGCTGCTGCTGCACCTTCTGGCGCAGGTCGATCTCGACCACGGTCGACATGCCCGGCGCCAGGCGGCCCGCGAACTGCTTCAGGTCTTCCGGCTTCAGGGTGATCTTGACCGGCACGCGCTGGACGATCTTGGTGAAGTTGCCGGTGGCGTTATCGGCCGGCAGCAGCGCGAACTGGTTGCCCGAGGCCGGCGAGAAGCTGTCCACGCGGCCGATCAGCTCGTGCTTCGGCAGCGCGTCGACTTCGACCTTCNATCGGCCGGCAGCAGCGCGAACTGGTTGCCCGAGGCCGGCGAGAAGCTGTCCACGCGGCCGATCAGCTCGTGCTTCGGCAGCGCGTCGACTTCGACCTTCACTTCCTGGCCGACGACGATGCCCGGCAATTGCGTTTCCTTGAAGTTGGCGGTCACCCACACGTCGTCCTGGACGATGGCGGCCAGCTGCTGGCCCGGCTGGATGCGCGCGCCGACTTCGATGCTCTTCTTGCCGATGCGGCCCGTCACCGGGGCGACGATGCGGTTGTAGCCGAGCTGCAGGCGGGCGTCCTTCAATTGCGCCTGCAGCACCTTGACCTGGGCTTCGAGCACGCTGCGCGCGGAGGTCGCGGCGGCGATCTGGGCCTCGGCGGCGCCGACCTGGTCGCGGCGCGCGGTCACGTCGGCGTTGGCGGAGGCGCGCGCGGCGGTGGCGGCATCCACCTCGGCCTTCGAGACGGCCTTCATCTGGGTGTTGTACAGCTGGCCGAAGCGGTCGGCGTCCTGCTTGGCGCGCACCAGGTTGGCCTGGGCCTGCACGACCTGGGCCTTGGCGGCCGAGGCCTGCGCCTTGGCCTGCTCGATGGAGGCGTCGGCCTGCACGATCTGCTGCTGGACGCTGGCGATCTGGGCCTGGATCTGCTCCACGCGCACGCCCTGGTCGGCCGGGTCCAGCTCGGCCAGCACCGTACCGGCCTGGACCAGCTGGTTGTCGTCGAACAGCACCTTGGTGACGACGCCGGGGATGCGCGACGAGACCGCGTGCACGTGGCCGGCGATATAGGCGTTTTCGGTATCGACGAAGTTATGGCTGCGGTACCACATGCGGCCACCGGCGGCCAGCGCGGCGACGGCGATCAGGCCGACCACGACCAGCACGCGCTTGTTCGGCCCCTTGGCGGGGGCTGCGCCGGCGGGGGCGCCCGGCGGGACGGCGGAAGCGGGCTTCTGGGCCGTGGTTTGCGTATCTGCCATGAGTGCTACTCCGAAAGAAAAAATGAAATGGGTCAATCTCATTATTCGACAAGTCGTGGCGAAAGTCAAGAAATGAAACGGTTGCATTTCATTTGGAAGTGCCTTACATTACACCTCATGGAGAAACCATTGCACGACAGCGCCGAATGCCCCGGCAAGACCGCGGGACGGCCGAAAGCCGCCGACGTCGAGGCGCGCACCCAGGAGTTGCTGCAGGTCGCAGGCCGCCTGTTCCTCGAGAACGGCTATACCAAGACCAGTCTGGAATCGATCGCCCGCGCCGCCCACGTGGCGGTACGCACCATCTATGTGAAGTTCGGCGGCAAGGCCGGCCTCCTCGATGCGGTCCTGTTCGCGAAGCGCCACCGCTTCTTTCGCAGCCAGCCGATGGAAGCCGACGACCGCCCGTTCCGCGAGGTGGTCGGCGATTTCGCGCGCCAGATGCACGAGCTGATCAATTCCCAGGAAGCCGTCGAGATGCAGCGCATCGTGCTGGCCGAGGCATCGACCAATCCGGAGCTGGCCGAAGCCTTCTGGAACGGCGGCCCGCACCAGACCCGGGACATGCTGGCGCGCTACCTCGCCCGCCCGTCGGTGCGCGCCCAGTTGCGCCCGGACCTGCCCTTCGACTTGCTGCCCGCGCACATGATGGCCGTGATCTGCGGCGAGCAGATGAAGCGCTTCCTGGGCCAGGAAGTGGCCATTTCGCCCGAGGTCGCCCTCGCCGAACTGGAGCAACGCATGGAACTGTTCTACCGCAGCGTCCTGCTAGGAAATTGAACACAGCAGTGAATGTGCGGCAGCGCACGGAACACCCCGCCATGCATCGGGCATCCTGACATCTTTGGTAAGGAGGATGTCATGGAAAACAACAATATGTTCACGAAATACCGCTGCAAGGAGGCTGCATGAGCAAGTCGTCCCGTTACGAATGGCGCGACCAGCAGGCCGCGCTGCAAGAC
The DNA here is from genome assembly GCF_030412015.1 of Massilia sp. YIM B02763. Lineage (GTDB taxonomy): Bacteria > Pseudomonadota > Gammaproteobacteria > Burkholderiales > Burkholderiaceae_D > Telluria. The sequence continues at coordinate 82,783 of NZ_JASNRD010000021.1, forward strand.
CAGATGAAGGGCTTCCTGGCCAACCCGAGCAACGAACAGCTCGAAGCCGTGGTCGCCGAAATGCGTGCCTACGCCAGCGCCGCCCAGTCGGGCGCGATCGAGATTCCGCAGCGCTGGACCAGCTACAGCTGATCCTTGTCGATTGAAGTCCGGTGGCCGTCGCAGATCGGCCCACCGGACCGCCCCGCCCCAACCGCCGTTTCCTCCCGCGCATTTCGCGCCCTCCCCTCGCGCTTCGTCGCATTTTTTCCGCTCTCCGCGATACCCATGGTAATTTCTTGTCCAAACAGAACAAGGACACCATGGCCCCGCATCCGAGCACGACGCATCCGCTGGAACTGATCGCCCCGTTCCGCCGCTGGCGCCCGTCGCCGCTGCGCAATCTCGTCTATACGCTCGTCTGGAACTGCCTGGTCGGCGTGCTGATCGCGCTGGCGCTCTGGATCGCCGGCCGTCAGCCCCTGCCCTACCTGCTCGCCGGCTGCCTGCTGACCTCGAACCTGGTCGGCCTGTCGATCCACGTGGCGCTGAACCTCCTGATGCATTTCGTGCCGTCCAGCCGGCCCGGCGGGTGCTCGCCCGTCATGCGCGCCTGCCGCATCCTGCTGACGTTCTGCTGCGCCGTGTTCGGACTGGCCGTCGCGGAAGCGATCCTGGGCGGACAGATTCCGTTCCGGGGCCAATTGCCGGGTGCCAGCCTGATGAAGATGCTGCCCTACGCCGCCGTCATCGCCCTGGTCATGGTGACGATCCTGGCCGCCGGCGAACGGCGCCTGGCGCGCGAGATGGCGGCCGCGCGCCAGCAGGAGCAGATGGCCGAGGCGGCGCGCCTGCTGGCCGAGGCGAAGCTGCGTGCGCTGCAGGCCCAGATCGAGCCGCACTTCCTGTACAACACGCTGGCCAATGTCGTGAGCCTGATCGGCCCCGACCCGGCACGCGCGCGCCACATGCTGGAACGCCTGATCGATTTCCTGCGCGCGAGCCTGTCGGCCAGCCGCGCCGAGCGCTCCACGGTGGGCGCCGAACTCGATCTCGCCGCCGCCTACCTCGACCTGCTGGCCGTGCGCATGGGCGCTCGCCTCGCCTGGCGCATCGAGGCCGGCGACGAGGTGCGCGCGCTGCCGCTGGCGCCGATGCTGGTGCAGCCGCTCGTCGAGAACGCGATCATGCACGGGCTGGAGCCGAAGGTCGAGGGCGGGACGATCGTCGTGCGCGCGCAGCGCAGCGGCAGAGGGCTGTGCGTGGAAATCGCCGACGACGGCATCGGCCTCGTGGACGCCGCCCCGCGTCCCGGCGGCGGCGTGGGCCTGTCGAACCTGCGCGAACGGCTGCGCAGCTTGTATGGTCCGGCGGCGCGGATACAATTGATGGAAAACCAACCGAGCGGCGTGACCTCGCGCCTGCTGCTGCCCCTGGAGAGCACGTGACCCATCCCGCCGCGCCCCTTGCCGTCATTGCCGACGACGAACCGCACCTGCTCGCCTACCTGGAAGAACAACTGGCGCTGGCCTGGCCGTCACTGCGCATCGCGGGACGCGCCGCCAACGGCATCGAGGCGCTGCGCCTGGTCGACGAGCTGGCCCCCGACGTGGTCTTCCTCGACATCCAGATGCCGGGCCTGAACGGCATGCAGCTGGCGGAAAAGCTGTGCGCGGAAGGGACGCGCACGCCGCGCATCGTGTTCACCACGGCGCACGAGCACTATGCGCTGCAGGCCTTCGAGCAGTCCGCCTTCGATTACCTGTTGAAGCCGATCCGCCTGGAGCGGCTGCAGCGTACGGTGGCGCGGCTGCAGGAAACGCTGGCGCAGGCGGCAACGGCATCGGCGCCGGCCGTCGACCCCGCCGCGGCCGGGATGCTGGTCCAGCTGATGCGCCAGCTCGGCATGGCGGCGCCGGCGCCAGGCGATGTACCGGTGCCCGTGCCCACCCCCGCAAGCGCCCCGCTGCAATGGATCCGCGCGGCGCAGGGCCAGGAGACGCGGTTGATCGCCGTCGACGAAGTCATCTACTTCCAGAGCAACGACAAGTACACGAGCGTGTTCGTGGCCGACGGCGAACACCTGATCCGCACGCCGCTGCGCCAGCTGCGCGAACAGCTCGATCCGCAGCAGTTCTGGCAGATCCACCGCGGCGTCATCGTCGCCGCCCGCCACGTCGCCGGCACCCGCACGGATTTCCGCGGGCGCCTGCTGGTGCGATTGAAGGGGCGCGAGGAGCAGCTCGTGGTGAGCCGCAATTACGTCGACCTGTTCCGGCAGATGTAGGGCGCGGCCTGCTGCTCGGCGACGCCATGGTGGGCAGGTGTGCCCACCGAAGGTGCCACAAGCGTCAGAACAGGTGCTGTCAGAACAGGTGCTTCAGGAAGAAGGCGTCGGTGCGGCTGTTGGCCAGCGTCGTGTCGGCCGCGTGGTGGCTGCTGCCGTTGGGGCGGGCGAACGCGTGGTCGCGGCCCGGGTAGACGTACACCTCGGTATCCGGCTTGGCTTCCAGCGCGGCGCGGATCGCTTCCTGGGCCGGCGGCGGGATGTAGGCGTCGGCGCCGGCCAGGTGGTATAGCACGGGCTTCGTGATGTTGGCCGCCTCGGCCAGGAAGTTGTCGGTGCCGCCGCCATAGTAGGCCGCGAAGGCGTCGCCGTCGGTACGCGCCGCGGCCAGGTAGGTCAGCAGGCCGCCCAGGCAGTAGCCGGTGACGCCGACCTTGCCGTTGCCGCCTTCCAGCGTGCGCACGGCGGCGATGGTCGCGGCGATGTCCTGCACGCCCTTGTCGATGTCGAAGCTCTTGTACAGGCTCATGCCTTTCTCGAAGTCGGCCTCGCTCAGCTGCACGCCCGGCTCGGCGCGCCAGAACAGGTCCGGCGCCACGGCGATATAGCCTTTCAGCGCGTAGTTGCGGACGATGCTGCGCATGCCCTCGTTCACGCCGAAGATTTCCTGGATGACGATCACGACCGGATGCGGGCCCGGGGTGGACGGGTATTCGACGTAGCAGTTGAAGGTGCCGTCCGCGACGGTCACGGGCAGTTGCGTGGACATGGTGGTGTACTCCTGAGTTAATGATGCGTGCATCATAGGCGATCCGCGCCGCGTGCGTATGACGCAACCCTGCCCACTGGCCGGTTCCCACGATGTGGAAAATCATTGCACTATCCGATTGCCAAAGGTCGTGCAATAATATAGTCCGTCCTATGTCTTATATAAGACTTAGCCAGAAGACAAGAAAAGACAGCGACGTTTGCGGCCGCCACATCGAGGTCCGACGGAGTATGATTTCGCGATCCGTTCATCGCGCCGGCCAGGCGATGTCTTTTTGTTGAGTATTCGAACCCTTCCCGCACATCGAGGAACAAGCGTATGAGCAGTGATCAGACCATCATCTACACCCTGACCGACGAGGCGCCCCTGCTGGCTACCCATGCCTTCCTGCCCGTCATCGAAACCTTCGCCAAGCCGGCCGGCATCACCATCGAAGAGAGCGACATCTCGGTTGCGGCGCGCATCCTGGCGGCTTTCCCGGAGCGCCTGACCGAAGCGCAGCGCGTGCCGGACGCCCTGTCGGAGCTGGGCAAGCTCACGCTGACCCCGCAAGCGAACATCATCAAGCTGCCGAACATCTCGGCCTCGGTGGGCCAGCTGCAGGCCGCCATCAAGGAACTGCAGGGCAAGGGCTACGACCTGCCCGACTACCCGGCCAACCCGACCACCGACGAAGAAAAGGACATCAAGGCTCGCTATGCCAAGTGCATCGGCTCCGCCGTGAACCCGGTCCTGCGCGAAGGTAACTCGGACCGCCGCGCGCCCAAGGCCGTCAAGGAATACGCACGCAAGAACCCGCACTCGATGGGCGAATGGTCGGCCGCGTCGCGCACCCACGTCTCGCACATGACCCACGGCGACTTCTACCACGGCGAGAAGTCGATGACCCTGGACGGCGCGCGCGACGTGCGCATGGAACTGGTCACCAAGTCGGGCCAGACCGTCGTGCTGAAGCAGAAGGTCGCGCTGAAGGCCGGCGAGATCATCGACTCGATGTTCATGAGCCGCAAGGCCCTGATCGAGTTCTACGAGAAGCAGATCGAGGACGCCAAGAAGACCGGCATGATGTTCTCGCTGCACGTCAAGGCGACCATGATGAAGGTCTCGCACCCGATCGTGTTCGGCCACGCCGTGCGCACCTTCTACAAGGAAGCCTTCGCCAAGCACCAGGAAACCCTGGACAGCCTGGGCGTGAACGTCAACAACGGCATGGCCGACCTGTACAACAAGATCGAGAAGCTGCCGGAATCCCAGCGCGACGAGATCATCCGCGACATCCACGCCTGCCAGGAACACCAGCCGGAACTGGCCATGGTCGACTCGGCCAAGGGCATCACCAACTTCCACTCGCCGAACGACGTGATCGTCGACGCGTCGATGCCGGCCATGATCCGCGCCGGCGGCAAGATGTACGGCGCCGACGGCCGCCTGAAGGAAGTCAAGGCCGTGCTGCCGGAATCGACCTTCGCCCGTATCTACCAGGAGATCATCAACTTCTGCAAATGGCACGGCGCCTTCGACCCGCGCACCATGGGCACCGTCCCGAACGTCGGCCTGATGGCCCAGCAGGCCGAGGAATACGGCTCGCACGACAAGACCTTCGAGATCCCGGAAGACGGCGTCGCCAACATCGTCGACATCGCCACCGGCGAAGTGCTGATGTCGCAGAACGTCGAGACCGGCGACATCTGGCGCATGTGCCAGACCAAGGACGCGGCGATCCGCGACTGGGTCAAGCTGGCCGTCACCCGCGCCCGCAACTCGGGCATGACCGCCGTGTTCTGGCTGGACGCCTACCGTCCGCACGAAAACGAGCTGATCAAGAAGGTCAAGACCTACCTGAAGGACCACGACACCACGGGCCTGGACATCCAGATCATGTCGCAGGTGCGCGCAATGCGCTTCACGCTGGAACGCGTGGTGCGCGGCATGGACACCATCTCGGTGACCGGCAACATCCTGCGCGACTACCTGACCGACCTGTTCCCGATCATGGAACTGGGCACCAGCGCCAAGATGCTGTCGATCGTCCCCCTGATGGCGGGCGGCGGCATGTACGAAACGGGCGCCGGCGGTTCGGCACCGAAGCACGTGCAGCAGCTGGTCGAGGAAAACCACCTGCGCTGGGATTCGCTGGGCGAGTTCCTGGCCCTGGCCGTGTCGCTGGAAGACCTGGGCCTCAAGACCGGCAGCGCCAAGGCGAAACTGCTGGCCAAGACCCTGGACGCCGCCACCGGCAAGCTGCTGGACAACCGCAAGTCGCCGTCGCCGAAGACCGGTGAACTCGACAACCGCGGCAGCCAGTTCTACCTGTCGCTGTACTGGGCCCAGGAACTGGCCGCGCAAACCGAGGACGCCGAACTGGCCGCCTACTTCGCGCCGCTGGCCAAGAGCCTGGCCGAGAACGAAGCCAAGATCGTCGCCGAGCTGCTGGAAATCCAGGGCAAGCCGGTCGACATCGGCGGCTACTACAAGCCGGACAGCGCCAAGGTGAAAGCCGTGATGCGTCCGAGCGCGACGTTCAACGCCGCGCTGGCGTCGGTCGGCGCGTAATCGCTTAGCCGACAACGTAAAAACCCCGGTACCGCGCCTGCGGTACCGGGGTTTTCTTTTACGGTAGATACCGTCTTGCCTGTCAAGCTGCGAAAGCGTAATT
>NZ_JASNRD010000022.1 GCF_030412015.1 Massilia sp. YIM B02763
AGCTGCTCTTCCTTATTTATCCCGGACAGCAGTGCGCGCAGGCGGGGACCCAATTTTGCATGCGCAAACGATACGCAGGCAAATTGGGTCCCTGCCTGCGCAGGGACGACGGTTTGCTTTAGGCCTTCGCCAGCTTGATCTGCGAGACATCCGCAGTCAGGTAGCCGACGGCCGCGCCGAACTTGTCCTTGTAGTTCGTGCGGATCATCGGATCCAGCGTGTCCTTGACCTTGGCGTGGATGCTGCCCCAGTCGCCCGGGTGCTGGAAGTTGCTCATGATGTAGGTCCAGCCGTTGATGTCGTCGACGGCGTGCAGGCCCGTCGATTCGGCGCCGGCCGGGGTCGACAGCACGCGCGACAGCTTCTTGGTGTCGACGTTGTAAGCCCACAGGAAGTTGTTGACGTGGTTGCCGCTGTCCTCGCCGATGAACAGGGTGCGCATCTTTTCCGAGAACTTCAGGTTATCCGGGCTGGCGATCTTGTCCGGGTTGGCGGTGTTGCCGAGTGCGTCCGCGGCGATGTCCTCGCCGGTGATCAGGGCCTTGACGTCGACCGGCATCCACTCGCTGTTGATGGCATTGCCCGCGGTGTCCTTCTGGCCGCCCTTCATGCTCAGCGCCATCACGGCGCCGGCGGTCAACGCCTTCGGGATCGAGATGCCGTTGCCCGGCACGTTCGTGCTGGCGCCGGCCACCATCGAGCCGTTGCAGTTGGCCAGTGCCGAGTAGGCGACCTTGTCCTTCAGGTTGACGGTGGTGCCTTCCATCTTGGTGAAGCCCATCGAACCGCCGACCAGGGCGGCGTAGCGGTGGGTTTCCAGGAACGCGGCGGCCTTCTCCATGCCCGGCTTGACCTTGATCCACTCGACGCGGCCGTTGGCGGCGACCTTGGTGTAGGTGGCGTCGGCCGGATCGGCGGTCTTGACGTCCATGATGTCGGCTGGCTTGAGCGACGCGGCCAGCGAACGGATCTCGGCGCTGGTGGCCGAGCCGAGCTTGATCCAGGTGAGCGGCGCGGCGGTGGCGGCCGGGTCCAGCGAGAAGCCGGCACCGACCTTGGCCACGTACAGGGTGCCCGAGGACAGGTCTTTTTCCTTGTCCGCGACGAAGACGAAGTAGCCGGCGTTGGTGGCGTCGTCGCCCATCAGCACGGTGCGGTTGTCGCCCATGACCTGCACCAGCTCGTGCGAGATGCGGCCCATGCAGTAGTGCTTCTTGATGCTGCCGGTGCCGTCCGGGTTGACGGTGATTTCCGGCAGGTGGCCGTAGTTGTACGGATTGGCGCGGGTTTCGTCGCCGTACAGGCTCTTGCTATAGCCCTTGAACTGGGCATCGGTCGAAGCCAGGTAGGCGTTCGGCTCGTACTCTTCGCTCGACAGGTGGGTGCCCCACGGCGACAGGCTGGCGCCGCAGGTGATCCACAGGCCGTTCACGCTGGAGGTGTCGACGTTGTGGTACTTCACGAGGCTGAGCTTACCGGTGGTCTTGTCCTGGTCCAGGGTCAGCACGGCGATCGGCGACGGCAGCTTGCCGTACATATCGGTCTTGCCGTCCTGCGCCCAGGTGGTGTACTCGAACTGCACCACGGCGAACACCGGGTTGCCCTTGACGCCGTCGACCTTGGCGTTCGGCACGGTCAGCAGCGAGGTGCCGTCCGGCGAATCCGAGAAGAACTGGCGCTCCTTGCCGGCCACGGTGGTGTCGATGATCGGCTTGTTGTTGATGTCGTAGTAGCCGCCGGCCAGGATGGTGCCGCCCTTGCCGTCCGGGACCATGTCGCCGGTGACGAAGAAGGGCTGGTACGACAGCTTGAAGTCGACCTTGCTCGAATCGCTGAAGTTGACCGTCATGTTCGATGCGACATAGGTCTTGGCCATGTTGGCGGCCTCTGCCAGGCTCGGGGCGTTCATCGCGCCGAACGACACGCTCGCCAGCGTCACGGCCGGCGGCGTCGGGTTGGTGCTGACCGGCGGTGCGACCGGATCGTCATCGCCGCCGCCGCACGCGGTGAGCAGTGCGGCAACGCCGCCGGCGCCGAGCGGCAGCATCGGGGTGGCGCCGAACAGGCGAAGCATACGGCGGCGGGACAGGTCGGTATTCGAAGTCATGCGTCATCTCTCCAGATGGTCGGTGGGGGCCGGGCTCGTTCGGCACGGAATCCGCAGGAGGATAGGGGACGCATATTTCACGTTGATGACAGGAATTTAACGGCTGTGTGACATGCATGCGGCGCGGCGGTATCGTCTGGCGCGCCGCCCGGTGGCACCACCCTGCCTGCGAGAAACACTGCGTGCCATGTCGTCAATCCCGCTGCACACTCCGGCCTCATCAATGCTGAAGCACATCAACGAGGAGCGAAGAACCATGCACGACACCATCAAGGCACCGGACAATGGCTGGCGGACGGTGTGCAATATGCCCATGCTGCTGGCGCTTGTCGTCGTCATCCTGGGCAGCGCTCCGCTGTTCGGCCCATGCGACTGCGGCGACATTAGTCCTGGCGACCTGATGTTCATGGTGCCGTGGACCTACGGCATGCTGGGCCTGGCCCTGTGCTACCTGGAAGACGCGACGCTCAAGAAGCCCCTGGGCATCGTCGGCCTCGCATGGTCCGGCTTCACGCTGCTATGGATGTCGATGTCGGGCACGACGGCGATGGATGGCGCGACGCTCGTGTACCCGTTCGGCCGCGGCGGCAACATGGTGTTGCTGGCAGTGTGCCTCGCGGCCGGGATGGCGCTGGTGGCCTACGATCGGCACCGGAAGGCATTGCCGGGGCGCGTCGTCGTCTCCGTCAGGTGGACGGCGCGGCTGTTGCTGGCGGCGTGGTTGTGCATTCCCGTCGTGATCGTTGGGTTGATCGTGGGGCGCTAGAGCAAGCCCGCCAATCCCAGCAACGACAAGGGCATCGCCACCCCCGCCACCAGCGTCTGCACCGCGATGATCCCCGCCATCAAGGGAGCATCGCCCCCGAGCTGGCGCGCCATGATGTAGGAGGACGACGCCGTCGGCAGCGACTGGAACAGCAGCGCGGCCAGCGCTGCCGGGCCGTGCAGGCCGAAGACGTGGCAGGCGGCCAGCGTCGCCAGCGGCATCAGCGCGAACTTCGCCACCGAGGACAGGCCCACGGGACGCATCCAGCTGCGCACCGCGGAAAAGTCCAGCGCGGCGCCCACGCACAAGAGGCCCAGCGGCAGCGATGCCTGGCCCAGCGCCTTGAACACGGGCTCGACGGGCGCCGGCAAGCCGATCCCCGTCGCGTGCAGCAGGATGCCGGCGACACAGGCGACGACCAGCGGATTGGCGGCCAGCTGGCGCAGCACGGCGGGCAGCGAGGGCCTGCCTTTGCTGCCGTAGCGCGAGAACACCAGCACGCACAGCACATTCACGGTCGGGACGATGGCCGCATTGCCGACCGCCGCCAGCGCCACGCCCTGCGCGCCCCAGATGCCGGCGGCAGCGGACACGCCCACATAGTTATTGAAGCGCACGCCGCCCTGGAACACGGAGGTGAAGGCGGCATCGTCGACGGGCAGCCAGCGCCGCGCGGCGACCAGCAGCGCGGCCACCAGCAGCGTCGAACAGACGAGGGTCGCCGCCATCGCCGCGACAGGCAGCCCGTCCAGGTGCGCCGTCGCCAGGCCGTGCAGGAACAGCGAGGGCAGCAGCACGTAGTAGCCCAGTTTTTCCGCGTGGGGCCAGAACGCGTCGTCGATGAAGCGGGTGCGGCGCAGCCAGCTGCCCAGGGCGATCAGGACAGCGATGGGGATGAGGGCGAGCAGGAGCGTGGTCGTCATGCCGTCACGATAACCGATTCAAGCGTGGTGAAGGCCCCATCGGGCTTGCCCGCATTGACGAGCACGCGCAGACGCGGATGCCGTGCGCGCAGCTCGGCGGCCATGCCATCGTACAGGTTGAGGATCTGCTGGGTGCATTCGACGGCGCGGCACTGATGCATACGGAATAAAGAAGTGATTGGACCCGCATGAAAAAACCCCGGCGCCAAGGGCGGCGCCGGGGTTTCGTTGCCGTTAGAATCCACAGGATTCCGAGCTGCTGCGTTGCTTAGACGTTGAACAGGAAGTTCAGCACATCCCCATCCTTGACGATGTATTCCTTGCCTTCCGCGCGCATCTTGCCCGCTTCCTTCGCGCCGCTCTCGCCCTTGTAGGCGATGTAGTCGTCGAAGGAGATGGTCTGGGCGCGGATGAAGCCGCGTTCGAAGTCGGTGTGGATCACGCCGGCCGCCTGCGGGGCGGTGGCGCCGATCGGCACGGTCCAGGCGCGTACTTCCTTCACGCCGGCGGTGAAGTAGGTCTGCAGGCCCAGGAGCTTGAAGGCGGCGCGGATCAGGCGGTCCAGGCCCGGCTCTTCCATGCCCAGGTCGGCCAGGAATTCGAGCTTGTCGGCGTCGTCCAGGTTGGCGATTTCCGATTCGATGGCGGCCGAGATGGCGACGATCGGGGCGTTCTGCTTGTTGGCGAACTCGGTCAGCTGGTCCAGCAGCGGATTGTCGGTGAAGCCGCTTTCCGAGACGTTGGCGACGAACATCGCCGGTTTTGCGGTAATCAGGTGCAGGCCCTTGATCAGTTCCATCTGGTCGGCGTCCAGGCCCAGGGTGCGGATCGGTTGGCCTTCGTTCAGGTGCGGCAGCATCTTTTCCAGGATCGCGACCAGCTTGATCGCGTCCTTGTCGCCGGCGCGCGCCTTCTTCTGCTCGCGGTGCAGGACTTTCTCGGCGGTGCCCATGTCGGCAAGCGCCAGTTCGGTCTGGATGACTTCGATGTCGTCGATCGGGCTGACCTTGCCGGCCACGTGGATCACGTTCGGGTCTTCGAAGCAGCGCACGACGTTGACGATGGCGTCCGTTTCGCGGATGTGCGACAGGAACTGGTTGCCCAGGCCCTCGCCCTTCGACGCGCCGGCCACCAGGCCCGCGATGTCGACGAACTCGACGATGGCTTTCACGACGCGCTCCGGCTTGACGATCTCGGCCAGCTGGTCGATGCGCGGATCCGGCACCTCGACGACGCCGACGTTCGGCTCGATGGTGCAGAACGGGTAGTTTTCAGCCGGGATGCCGGCCTTGGTCAGGGCGTTGAACAGGGTGGACTTGCCGACGTTGGGCAGGCCGACGATGCCGCATTTGAGACTCATGGGAACGCTTTCGGGGAAGAATGTCGAAACCCCGTATTGTACCCGCGCTCGCCGCCGAAGACTGCAATCCGCCCCGAAATGCGGTGATGTTGCCGGATTATCGCCCCGGCAACGTCGCTTAAAGCGGACGGATCAGGCCGACGTCCGGCTTTTCCACGAAGGCGGCGAACGCATCGCGCAGGCGTTCCCCCTCGTCCATGGCCCGGCGCCAGGCCTGGATGCGGGCGTCGTGGTTCAGGCCGTAGAACTGGAAATCGCTGCGGTCGATGATCTTCCCGCGCGGCAGCTTGCCCAGGAATTCCCGGCTCGGCGCCACCACCAGCACATTGTCCAGCCAGCCGCGGTTCGGCCCGCGCGCGGCGCGGCGCCATGGCATGGCTTTGTCCAGCCACCCCGGCACGATGTGTTCGGAAAAATGCGGATACAGCACGATGGCGCCGGGCTCGCGTTCCGCGATGCGCGCGTACGGCAGCGCCAGGTTGTAGTCGATGATGCCGCCATCCCAGTAGTGGCCGGGCGGGGCGCCGGGAATGTCGCGCACGGGCTGCATCAGCATCGGCAGCGTGCCCGAGGCCAGCAGGCTGGCGGCCAGGTTGTCTTGCGTCAGCGGCGCGAAATGCGTGTCGAAACGGTCGAAGGCGTCGCTGAGCCAGGGTGCGTCGGCGCGGCGGTCGCCGATCACCACGCGGTCCATCAGCAGCGCCAGCTTGTCGCGCGAAAACAGGTTGTGCAGGGCGGCCGCCGCAAAGCCGCGCAGCTCGGCATGGCGGTGGCCGGGCGCCGCCAGCGCGCGCTTGCCGCGCACGGCCAGTACCTGCAGGCGGTAGTGCGGGTGGCCGACGATGTCGTCCTCGTGGCCGCGCACGAATTCCTTCAGCAGGCCCTGCACGACCTCGTCGATCTGCTGCTGGCTCGGCTTGGTGCTCGTGTAGCGCTGGCCGCTGTACAGCTCGCCCAGGCGCGTGAATGCGCGCACGGGATCGCGCTGGCAGGCGGCCGCCATGCGCCAGGCGCCGATCGAGGAGCCGATCAGGATGCGCTCGCGCGGCGCGGTGGGAAACCACGTGCCGAACAGCCACCCGTCGAGCGCGCGGAACAGCAGCCCCTTCGGACCGCCGGCCGCGGCCGGGACGACGGCGATGTCGGCGGCGCGCAAGCCGTGCGCGCGGATGCGTTCGAGGGCGCGCGGGCCCGCGTGGAAAGTCAGATCGCTCATCCGGAAATTATCGCAGGATGCCTCGGCTCCTGCCGCGCCACGGACAAGTGCACATGCCGTACCGCCTGGCGTAACGCGTCGCGGGCCACATCGGGCAGTCCAGCACGCTTGCGTTAGCTCAACGGTAGAAGCTTGCGCTTTCGTAAGATGGCTCGGTTGCCCTCGCATCCGGAGCCCACATGCTTGCTCGACATTGTGCCGTCGCATCATGCTTGTTCCTGTTTCTCGTGCTGGCGCTGGCCTGCGGCTGCGTGCTGGCGCGTGGCAGCGGCAGCGATGCGGGAACTGATCCGGCCGTCGTCGTCGAGCACCATGTGCAGCACTATGCCGTCGAGCCGGGCGGCGCCTACCGCCTGAGGGTCGATCATCTGGAAACCATCGTCGAGGCGCGCGCCATCCAGGCCCATGGACAGTACGCCATCAGTTACAACAACACGCTCGATGCGATCGAATCGCTGGAAGCCTGGACGCTCAAGCCGGACGGCCGCCGCGTGCCCGTGCTGCCAGGCCAGGTCAAGGACCAGCAGGAAGCCGCGTCGAGCGACGCCCCGCTCTTCCAGGACACGCGCGTGAAAGTCGTCGTGTTCCCGGAGGTGGCCGTGGGCGACCGCCTGGCCCTGCGCTACGTATTGCGGCGCGCGACGCCGCTGTTTCCCGGCCACTTCGAAGACCTGGCGCCGGCGCCCGCCTACCTCAACCGCAACTTCCTGCTGATCTACGACATGCCCGCCGCGCTGCCCCTGCATGCGGACGCGGTCGGCTTCGTGCCGGTCGCCGGCAGCGTCCCGCCCCCGCCCGGCATTCGGCGCTACCAGTGGCGCTACCAGGACAGCCAGGTCGGTGGCGACGAAGGTCGCATCGAGGCCGATTCGGTCAGCCCGCTGGACTACGGCAAGCGCCTGGCCGTGTCGACGTTTTCCGGCTACCCGGCCTTCGCGGCGGCCTTTCGCAGCAGTGCCGCCGGCCGGGCTGCGCCCTCGCCCGCCATCGCCGCGCTGGCGCGCCAGCTCACGGCCGGGCTGCCGGACACGCGCGCGCGCGTGCTGGCGCTGTCGGACTGGGTGCGCAGGAATGTCCGCTACGTGGGCGTGTACATCGGGGCGGGGGGCGTGGTGCCGCATCCGGCGTCCGTCGTGCTCGACAACCGCTACGGCGACTGCAAGGACCACGCGGTGCTGCTCGAGGCGCTGCTGGCGTCGCTCGGCATCGACAGCGGCGGGGCCCTCGTCAACAGCGGCAACGCCTATCGATTGCCGGATGCGCCCACGCTGGGCGTGTTCAATCACATGATCACCTACGTGCCCGGCCTGGACCTGTTCCTCGACCCGACGGCGGATACGGCGGCGGCCGGCTATTTGCCGGCCAGCGTGCTGGGCAAGCCCGTGCTGCTGCTCAAGACGGGCGGTTTCGCGATGACGCCCATGCTGCAGCCGCAGCGGATCCGGGCCCTGGCCACCGTCGACATCGGGCGCGACGGGCGCGGCAGTTTCCGCGTCGAACGCAGCGTCTCCGGCGCCCTGGCCGAGCCGCTGCGCAAGGCCGTGCGCGATGCGCGTCCGGCCGAGCGGGAACGGTTTGCCGAGCGCATGCTGCAGGGCATGGGGCGCAAGGCGCGCGGCGTGTTCGATGCGGGCACCGTCGATGGCAACGGCGACGACTACAGCATGGCCGTCACCGGCAGCGGCGACCAGTTCGTCGACCTGCCCGGTCCGGGCGCGCTGGCCACGACCTACCCGGCCTGGAGTGTCGTCGACGATGCCGTCGCGGGCATGGTCCGGGAACGGGAGCGGCACCAGGATTTCGTCTGCCCGGCCGTCGATGCGGAGGACGAGATGCGCTTCCGCCTGCCAAAGGGGGTGCGCATCCTGTCGCTGCCGCCGCCGGTGAACGCCATGAACGGCGGCATCTTCTACCGCGCCAGTTATGCGCGCGCGGGCAATGCGGTGACCGTCAAGCGGCGCCTGACCTTCCGCCACGGCAGCGCCACCTGCACGCCGGCCGACCACCGCGCCATGCAGCCGGTGCTGGAGCGCATCGTGCGCGACTTGCGCAGCCAGATCGTGGTGCAGGGCTAGCGGCCGGGGACTGGCGCCAGGTCCTGGCCGCTGGGCTCAGCGTGTGCCGGCGCGCTCGCGGAGAAGCGCCAGCGCCGCATCGCTCAATTCGAAGCGCAAATCGACCCGGTCGCGCCCCGAGCGGTAGCCGCCGGGCCAGCGCGCGATGTCCTCGAAACCGCAGCGGCGGAAGAAGCCGGCCGTGTGCGGGTGCGTATCGACCGTGACCCAGCGCGGACGCAGCTTGCGCTTGGCCATGTGCAGCAAACGGTAGTCGAGCAGGGCGCGGCCGATGCCCGTGCCGTGGCAATCGGCGCGCACCAGGCCGAACACGAGGGTGGCCAGGTCGTAGAATTCGGACAGTTCGTAGCCACCGAAGCCGACCAGTTCGCCATCGCGCACGACGACGAACAACGGACCGTCCGGCTCGTCGAGGCAGGAGCGCAGCCAGGCTTCTTCCGATGCGGGAAAGTGGTCCGGGACGTTGGTGCGGAAGGCGGCCAGCACGGCCTTGCGGTCGGTGTCGCGGTAGCGGCGGATACGGATCGTCATGGCAGCGATGGGGTTGGCATGATCGCACTATAAACCGCCACCGTTGCGTCGTGCGCTCGCGCCCGGACCGGCTTGCCTGCACAACAAGAAAAATAAAACCACGAATTCCTTAGGCGATTCGGCGGAAGGCCTGTATATTGGTCCTCGCACTACATCAAGTCGCTTTCTTGCTGGTCTCTCTCCCGTCTCGCCTTCACGGCATTCCTGTTTGATTCTCATTGCTGGTATCTCTTGATTGCATGTGCATTCCGGGCACATTCGCCCTCACCCACTTCAAAGGTATTTCAATGGCTATCCAAACCGGCACCGTTAAATGGTTCAACGATTCCAAGGGCTTCGGCTTCATCGCTCCCGATGCGGGCGGCGGCGACTTGTTCGCGCACTTCAAGGACATCCAGTCGGACGGCTTCAAGAGCCTGTCCGAGAACCAGCGCGTGTCGTTCGAACGCGCGCCGAGCCCCAAGGGCGAGAAGGCCAGCAACATCCGCGCGATCTGATCGCCAGGCGCGGGACGGCCTGCACCACGCAGATAGCGTGGGCGCGCCGGACGCGCCAGGCGCCGGACGGTCCGCACCACGCAGATAGCGCGGGCGCACCGGACGGCGCCGCATGAACGACATGCTGCTGCGCACCGCAGCCGCGTGAACATGCGAAAAATCCCGCCACGCGCGGGCTTTTTTTCGTCCGTGCCCCCAGGAACCCAACCGTGCGCCTTGTACAGGTTGACAATGACCATTACATTAGGGCCATGCAATCCGATGAAACCATCACCGTCGAAGATGCCGTGCAGGTGCTCGCCATGGTGGGCGACCTCAGCATGGGCCTGCCGCCCGATCACTCGATCCGCACGGCACGTTTGGCTGCGCGCCTGGCCGAGGAAAACGGCGACGGCGCCCTCGCCTGCACGAGCACGCGCATGGTCGCGCTGCTGCGCTGGTCCGGCAGCACGGCGACGGCCGTCGGGTTCTCGCAATTGCTGGGCGACGACGTCGGCGGGCGCCTCGCGATGGTCACGCGCACCCTGCCGAGCGACAACAACCTGAATTTTTCCAACGTCATGCCGCTGGCGCAGATGCAGTGCGAGGTGGCGGGCGACATCGCCGCCCTGCTCGCCCTGCCCGCCGACGTGGAAGAAAGCCTGCGCCACCTGTTCGGCAGCCACCACCGCGGCGACATGCAGGACGCGCTGTTCTCCCCCGCCATCCCGCGCGCCGTGTTTTATGTGCGCCTGGCCGGCGACCTGGAAGTGCTGGCGCCGTCGCACGGCACGGCCGGTGCCCTGAAGCTGATCGGCGAACGCGCCGGCGTCAAATACCCGGCCTCGCTGGTGCAGCGTATCGCACCCCATGCCCAGGCCTGGCTCGACGCGCTCGAGGAGCCGTCCTGCGCCGCCGACTACGCGGGCCACGACCGGCGCGTGCCCTTGACCATCGTGTCCGACGTCATCGAACTGAAATTGCCCTGGCTGACCGGCTATTCGCGCCGCGTGGCGGCCCTGGCGCGGCGCGGCGCGGCGCTGGCCGGCATGCTGCCGCTGGAGGAGCGGCCGCTGGGACGCGCCGCCCTGCTGCACGGCATCGGCCGCGTGGCCGTGCCCAATATCGTGTGGGAACGCCCGGGCAAGCTCGATACCCGCGACTGGGAGCAAGTACGCAAGGTGCCGTTCTGGACGGCGCGCGCGGGCAACCAGGTGCCGGCGATCCAGGAGGAAGCGACGCTCGGCTCCTTCGCCTACGAACGGCTCGATGGCAGCGGCTATTTCCGCAAGGCGCGCGGCGAAGCGATGGGAATGCAGGAACGCATGCTGGCCGCCGCCGCGGCCTTCACGGCCATGTGCTCGCCGCGTCCTTGGCGTCCGGCGCATGGCGAGGCCGCCGCCGCCACCTTGATGACGGCGCAAGCGGCCGCTGGCCGCTTCGACCGGCGCGCGACGGAAGCCGTGATTGCCGCCGCGCGCGCCACGGCGCCGCCGGTCCCGCGCCGCAGCAGCCAGTTCACGGAACGCGAAATCGAAGTGCTGCGCCACATCAGCCAGGGAGAAACGAGCCGCGAGGCGGCGCGCGCCTTGCGCATCAGCCCGGCCAGCGTGCGCATGCACGTCGACAATATCTTCGACAAGCTGGACTCGACGTCGCGCCCCGCGATGACCTTGAAGGCGCTGGCGCGCGGGCTGCTCTGACCCGATTCAGTCCGTATGCAGCTGCATCGTCGCCGCATTCATCTTGCCCTCGCACACCATCGGGATGATGCGCAGCGCCTTGTCGATGGCTTCCTCGATCAGGGCCTGTTCCTCGCGGCGGGGACGGTGCAGCACGAAGTCGGCGACGGCTTGCTGCAGGTTCAGCGTGCGCGGGTGGCCGATGCCCAGGCGCAGGCGCCAGTAGTCCTGGGTGCCGAGGGCGGACGTGATGTCCTTCAGGCCGTTGTGGCCGCCGGACGAACCGCCGCGCTTGAGCTTGGCCGCACCCGGCGGCAGGTCGAGCTCGTCGTGGACGACGAGGATCTCCTCGGGCGCGATCTTGAAGAAGCGCGCCAGCGCGCCGACCGACTGGCCCGAGCGGTTCATGAAGGTCAACGGCTCCAGCAGCCAGGTGTCGTGGCCGCCGATCGACGTCTTGGCCACCATGCCGTTGAAGCGCGACTCGCGCTGCAGGTGGCAGCCGGACAGCGAACGGGCGAGGTTGTCGACGAGCCAGAAACCGGCGTTGTGGCGGGTTTGTTCGTATTCCGGGCCGGGGTTGCCGAGGCCGACGATCAGGCGGATGTGCATGGGGCGAGCAATCTGTACGTAAAACCAGATTATCGCGGAAACGACGGGATCGCGATATCCCGGCGCCCGCCCTCCTCTTGCTTGCTCGACGCGGGCGGCGGCCACGCTCAAGGGATTGACGCTGGGCTTGATCTAAAGAGGCAACAAAAAACCCGCCGGACTCGCGTCGCGACGGGTTTTCGTGCACTGCCCGGCAAGCCGGGCGGCAATGCAGGAATTACTCTGCAGCGGTTTCGGCAGCAGCCGCGCCCGGCGGCACCGAAGCGGTGGCGACGGTCAGGTTCTGGCCGTGGGTCAGGGCGGTCACGCCTTCCGGCAGTTGCAGGTCGGACACGTGGATCGACGCACCGGCTTCCAGCTTCGACAGGTCGACATTGATGAACTCCGGCAGTTGGCCCGGCAGGCAGGACACTTCCAGTTCGTTCAGGACGTGCGACACGACGGCGCTGCTCAGCTTGACGGCCGGCGAGATCTCGGCGTTGACGAAGTGCAGGGTGACCTTGGTGTGGATCGGCTGCGAAGCGTCGACGCGCTGGAAATCAGCGTGCAGGACCAGTTGCTTGTATGCGTGCATCTGGAAGTCGCGCAGCAGGACTTTTTGTGCCTTGCCGTCGATTTCCAGGTCCAGGATCGAACCGTGGAATGCTTCTTTTTTCAGCGAGTGGTACAGGGCGTTACCGTCCAGGGCGATCAGTTCCGGGGCGGCGGTGCCACCGTAGATGATGCCCGGGGTCTGGCCAGCTTTGCGCAGGCGGCGGCTCGCTCCGGTCCCCTGCAGCGTACGGGCAAATGCGACTACTTTCATGTGATACTCCAAGAGTAATGGGCCCGAATGCCGGCTTGAACCGGCCCGGTAGCCCGGGTTTGGAGGTCCCCGCGACCAGGGACTTCCGTGAAAAGAGCGCTCGCGCGCTCAAGAAATGCCTAAACGTCGTTCTCGGCATTGCCGAAAACGACTCCCCGCGCAGGCGGGGATCCAAGTTCTGCATGCGTTTCGATGACGCTTGCAACATTGGATCCCCGCCTGCGCGGGGACGACGCCTTAATATTTAGTCGACGAACAGCGAGATGACCGAGTCACCCTTCACGATACGCTTGAAGGTTTCGGCCAGCAGCGGTGCCGAGGTCAGCTGGCGGATCTTGCCGCAAGCCTGGCCAGCCGGGCTCAGCGGGATCGTGTCGGTCACGACCAGTTCGTCCAGCGGCGAGCTGGCGATGCGGTCGATGGCCGGGCCGGACAGGACCGGGTGCGTGCAGTACGCGACGACTTTCTTGGCGCCGCGTTCCTTGAGGACTTCGGCGGCCTTGCACAGCGTGCCGGCGGTGTCGACCATGTCGTCCATGATCACGCAGTTGCGGCCTTCGACTTCGCCGATGATGTTCATGACTTCCGACACGTTCGCCTTCGGGCGGCGCTTGTCGATGATCGCCAGGTCGCAGCCGAGACGCTTGGCCAGCGCGCGGGCGCGGACCACGCCGCCGACGTCCGGCGACACGACCAGCAGGTCGTCGTAGTTCTTGCGCTGCAGGTCGCCCAGCAGGATCGGCGATGCGTAGATATTGTCGACCGGGATGTCGAAGAAGCCCTGGATCTGGTCAGCGTGCAGGTCCATGATCAGGACGCGCTCGACACCAGCCTGTTGCAGCATGTTCGCCACCACCTTGGCCGAGATCGCCACGCGGGCGGAACGCGGGCGGCGGTCCTGGCGGGCATAGCCGAAGTACGGAATCGCCGCGGTGATGCGGCCTGCCGATGCGCGCTTGAGAGCGTCGACCATCAGCATGATTTCCATGAGGCTGTCGTTGGTGGGAGCGCAGGTCGATTGCAGAACGAAGACGTCCTTGCCACGAACGTTCTCGTTGATTTCGACCATGACTTCGCCGTCGGAGAACTTCGAGACCACGGCCTTACCGAGAGGAATGCCGAGGCTTTTTGCGACCCCTTCTGCTAGCGCCGGATTGGCATTGCCGGTAAAAACCATCAGGTTTTCGTAAGCCATGGGAGTCCCAGAAGAGTAATGAAAAATCTTGAAAAGGCGCTAATGCAAGAAGACTAACGCGGAACCACAAAAAAAATGGGCCGCTCTCGGCGGCTCCACTTCTGCTGCCTGCTGGAGCGTTTGGCATCAACAGCTCAGGCATTGAAACTCATTGAAACTTTGGCAGGGGAACAAGGATTCGAACCTTGGAATGCCGGAATCAAAATCCGGTGCCTTAACCAACTTGGCGATTCCCCTACACTGAAACTTGTCAGCTTGTCGCTGCCCCCGACTATTATATCGTGTTGCGCATCGACAGGCAAGATTTTATTCTACAACTCGTTGATTTGCAAGAGCGTTTTCATCGGATGTTTCGTCAGCGCCTTGGCTTTCCATGCTTTCCACCGCACCGGCACTTGCTTCAGTACCTGCTCGGCTTCCTGCTCGCTGGAAAACGCGCAAAACACACACGCTCCGGAACCAGTCATCCTGGCCGCTCCGTGCTGCCCCAACCATTCGACCGCCTCTGCTACCGGCGGGAACAGGCGGGCTGCCACGTCCTGCAAATCATTTTTCCCGAAGCCAATCAAACCTTGCGATTCGATCTGCCCCCTGGAAAAGTCCGCTATTGTGATGGGTTTCGAATCTCTTGTCAAATCGTCCGCCGTAAAAATTGCAACGGTGGGCACGGCGACGCCCGGCTCGACCACGACATACCACACGTCCGGCCCCGCCACCGCCTGCAATTCCTCGCCCACGCCCTCGGCGAACGCCGTCTCGCCGAACAGGAAGAACGGGATGTCGGCACCCAGCGGCAAGCCCAGCGCCATCAGTTCCGCCGTGCTCAAGCCGGCCTGCCACAGGTGGTTCGCGGCCATCAACGCCGTGGCCGCATCGGACGAGCCGCCGCCCAGGCCGCCGCCCATGGGAAGGCGCTTGTCGATGGCGACGTCGATGCCGCGCGGCAGGCGGCCGTGGCGCCGTTCGTACTCGGCCTGCAGCGCATGGAGGGCGCGCACGATCAGGTCCTGCTCCTGCGGGACGCCGGGCACGTCGCTCGTGCGCACGATCCGTTCGTCGCCGCGCAGGTCGAAGTGCAGCGTGTCGCCGTGGTCGACGAGTTGAAACACGGATTGCAGCAGGTGGTAGCCGTCCGGACGCCGGCCCGTCACATGCAGGAACAGGTTCAGCTTGGCCGGAGCCGGACAGTCGTGCAGGAAAGATTGCGCCACGTTCACTCCACCGGATCCACGACGATATTGATCGACAGCTCTTCCGCGTTCGCCGTCGCGCTGCGCGAGGCGCGGATAATGCGCGGGAACGCACCGTTCGAGCCCTTCGGCCCGTCCTGCCATTCGGCGAAGCGCAAATTCCAGCCGTCGTTCGTGAACACGGTGTTATTGGCGGGCGAAGCGGCCAGCCGCTTGCCGCTTGCATCCGTCGCGTAGCCCTGCAGCCAGTCGGCCAGGCCGGCCACGGGCAGCGACCACCCCAGCGCCTGGCGCGTGAGGCCGTCGATGTCCTTGTCGGTGCGCGGGGCATGGCCGGACTGGGTCAGCGTGGCCGATTGCGGCGTCACGGTGATCCGGGCGACGGTCTGGCCCAGCTGCGAATTCAGGGCGACGTCGATCTGGCCCGGGCGCTGGGTCCAGGTGAAGTTGCCGTTGATGCCTTGCGGCTGGCCTTCCTTCTGGTACGTCACGGCCAGGCGGCCGGACAGGTCGATCGTGTCGTGGTAGGCGACGGCGGCGGCGTTCGGATTGGACAGGTGGGCGCTGCCGGTGGCGCAGCCGGCCAGGACTGCACTCAGGGCAAGGATGGGAAGGAGGCGGAGTGAACGGTAATTCGGCATCGTCGGATCGGTGTCGGAAACAAAAAACCGGCGGACGAGCCGCCGGTCCGGTTGCTGGATTTACATTATTTCATAAGGACACACGCAAGCGCGCCAGCGTCGTCTTCAGCGCCTCGTTCTTCGCATCCTTGGTCCGGGCCTCGCGCCACAGCTTGCGCGCCTCGTCCTGCTCGCCCTTCTTCCACAGCACTTCGCCCAGGTGGACGGCGATTTCCGGATCGCTGCGCACGGCATAGGCCTTGCGCAACTGGGCTTCGGCCGCATCCAGGTTGCCCATGCGGTATTCCACCCAGCCCATGCTGTCCATGATGAAGGGATCGTTCGGCGCCATGCCGAGGGCCTTCTCGACCAATTGGCGCGCTTCCTTCAGGCGCACGTTGCGGTCGGCCAGCGAATAGCCGAGGGCGTTGTAGGCGTGCTGGTTGTCGGGCGCGTTGGCGATCACCTTGCGCAGCGATTTTTCCATCACGTCCGTCTTGCCCACGCGCTCGGCCGTCAGCGCGAAGTCGTACAGGAAGTCCATATTGTCCGGGAAGCGTTTCGTGCCCTGCTCCATCAGCCGGTAGGCTTCCTGCTCCTTGCCGGCGTCGCGCAGGATCTGCGCCTCGACCAGCAGGATCTGGGCTTGCTGGGCCTTGTCCTCCGTCTGCAGCGTGGCCAGGTGCTTGCGCGCCCCCGGCACGTCGCCGGCCTTGGCGATCAATTGCGCGCGGCGCAGCTCGGCGCCGAACTGGATCTTCTCGTCGCCGCTGTCCAGGCGCGACAGCCAGTCCTGGGCGGCCTGGTAGTCGCCGCGCTCTTCCGCCAGCTGGGACAGGATCAGCACGGCCTTGGACGCGTCGCGCTCCTCTTCCGGCGCGCGTTCCATCACGTCGACGAAGCGTGTCAGGTAGCCTTCCGCGCCCTTGTTGTCGTTCATCTGCATCGACAGCACGCCCAGCGCGTACAGGACGCCGGGATTGTCCGGCTGGGCCTTGTCCAGCGCGATGAATTCGCGGCGCGCGGCCTCGAACTGCTTGCTGTCGACGAGCAGGCGCGCATAGGCCGTACGTACTTCGCGCGAATCCGGGTGGGCGTCGAGGAATTGCTTCAGGATGCCGATGGCCTGGCCGTCGTCCTCGCTGACCTGGGCCAGCGTCAGCACGGCGATCTCGGAATCCGGCTTGATCTGCAGGGCGGCGCGCGCCTCGCGCTGGGCATCGGCCTTGGCGCCGCGCGCCAGCGCCGTCTGCGCGAGCACGACGTGCGCTTCCATCGTGTTGCCGTAGGGCTTGACCAGGCGCTCGATCATCGCGATGCCGGCGTCCTTGTCCTTGGCGCGCATCAGCAGCTGCTGCATCTGGAACATCACGAGGCCGCGCGCGCCGGGCGTCGCCTCGGCCAGGCGCTGCTGCAGGATTTTTTCCGCTTCGCCGAGGTTGTCGGACAGGATGACCAGCCCCAGATAGTACTGGCTGGCCTCTTCGGAGTGCGGCGAGAACTCGCGCCACAGGCGCACGGCGGCGAGCGCGTCCTCGGCCTGCTTGGCCGACAGCGCCATCTCGGCGGCGCGCTTGGCCAGGCGCGGATCGCGGGTCTGCTGGGCCAGGCTCAGCAGGGTCAGGTAGGGGCCTTGCCAATCGCCATTCTTGAACGCCATCTCAGCCTGCATCAGCTGGGTCATCATGGTGCTCGTCATGGCGACGTTCGGGATGTTTTCCTCCGACTTGGCCTCGTCCGGGGCTTCGCCCGCCTGTGCCTTGCGCTGCGCTTCGGCGGCGAGCAGGGGTTGGTCCGAGTCCGGGGCGGGCTGCTGCTTGGGCGCCACAGCACAGGCCGACAGCAGCGCAGAGAGGGTTACAATGGCGAAAGCGTTTTTCAAGGCAAGTCCCAATCAAATCGATGGACCGATTCTACGCCGAACGCCCTTCCCGCGTGCGCCCCTGCAACACGAATTTACATTGCACTTATATTCCTAAATCTTCATGCCTGAATTACCGGAAGTAGAAGTCACACGGCGCGGGGTCGCGCCGCACCTGGAAGACCGCATCGTCGAACAAGTCATCCTGCGCCGCGAAGGCCTGCGCTGGCCCTTCCCGCCCGCACTGCCGGCGCTGCTGGAAGGGCGCCGCATCCTGGGCACGGGCCGGCGCGGCAAATACCTGCTGCTGAACTTCGAGCACGGCACGCTGATCGTCCACCTGGGCATGTCCGGCCACCTGCGCGTGCTGCCCGAAGGGATCGAGCTCAAGAAGCACGACCACTTCGACCTCGTCGTGCGCGGCCCGGAAGGCCGGCGCGTGCTGCGCCTGCACGATCCGCGCCGCTTCGGCGCCGTGCTGTGGCACGGCCACGACGACGGCGACCTGGACGAGCACATCCTGCTGCGCGGCCTCGGCGTCGAACCGCTGGAAGACAAGTTTTCGGGCGAGCTGCTGTGGCGCGCCACGCGCAAGCGCAACGCGCCCATCAAGCAGGTGCTGCTGGCCGGCGACATCGTCGTCGGGGTCGGCAATATCTACGCCTGCGAAAGCCTGTTCCGCGCCGGGATCAATCCGAAGACGCCGGCCGGTCGCATCAGCCGGGCGCGCTACGACAAGCTGGCCGAGGCCATCCGCGAGATCCTGGCCGCCGCGATCGTGCAGGGAGGCAGTACCTTGCGTGACTTTATTGCAGTAAATGGTCAATCCGGATATTTCCAGCAGACATATTTCGTCTATGATCGTGCTGGAGTGCCTTGCCGCCAGTGCAACGCGCCGGTCCGCCAGATCAAGCAGGGCCAGCGTTCCACGTTTTATTGCGCGACCTGCCAGCGGTAAGCTCCAAGAGCGAGAGAGAACGCGCCGACAGTGCGCGCCATGCCTATGACGCGGACAGCGCGCGAAAGCGGGACCATGCAAGACCTACAACGATACGGCGCCTGGCGCGGACACGTCGCCCAGGCCCTGGAACGCTATCGCGCCTGGACGCAGGCCGCGGGCCTGCTCGACGGCGCCACCGGCCAGCGCCTGGCGCGCGCCCTCGCACGGCTGCGCGACGACCGCCTGACGGTGGCCTTCGTCGCCGAATTCTCGCGCGGGAAGTCCGAGCTGATCAACGCCCTGTTCTTCGCCGACTACGGGCGCCGCATCGTGCCGTCCAGCCCGGGCCGCACGACCATGTGCCCGACCGAGCTGGCCTGGGACGCGGCGCTGCCGCCGTCCATCCGCCTGCTGCCCATCGAGACGCGCGCCGGCCGCCGCGCCACCGGCGACTACCGCGACGACGCCGAGGCCTGGACCGTGCTGCCGCTCGCGCTGGACGCGCCCGCGCGCATGACGGAGGCCTTCCGCCAGGTCAGCCTGACGAAACGCGTGCCGGTGGCCGAGGCGGCCGCCTACGGCCTGCATGATCCCGACGATCCGGACCTGGCCGCGACCGTCGGCGCCGACGGCCTGGTCGAGGTCCCGTGCTGGCGCCATGCGCTGATCAACTTTCCCCATCCGCTGCTGGAGCAAGGCCTCGTCATCGTCGACACGCCCGGCCTGAACGCGATCGGCACCGAGCCGGAACTGACGCTGAACCTGATCCCCAATGCGCACGCGGTGCTGTTCGTGCTCGCGGCCGAGACGGGCGTCACGAAGAGCGACATCGAGGTCTGGCGCAGGCACATCGATACGCAAGCAGGTGTGGGCGCGGGCGCGGCGGCCAGCCGCATCGTCGTGCTGAACAAGATCGACGCCCTGTGGGACGAGCTGCGCAGCGCGGAGGACAACGACGCCGCGATCGCGCGCCAGCAGCAGGACGTGGCGCGGCTGCTGGGCGTGCAGGCGGCCCAGGTCCATCCGGTATCGGCGCAGAAGGCGCTGGTCGGCAAGATCGGTGGCGACATGGCCTTGTTCGAGAAGAGCCGCATCGGCCGGCTGGAGGCGGCGCTGTTCGGCCAGCTGGTGCCGGCGCGCCAGGACATCCTGCGGCGCCAGCTGCAGGACGAGCTGTCCGCGCTGGCCGCCTCGCAGGAGACGCTGCTGGGCGCGCGCGGACGCGACCTCGTCGAGCAGATGGAGGAACTGCAAAGCCTGCGCGGCAAGAACCAGGGCATGATCGCCCACATGATGCGCCGCGTGGAGATGGAAAAGCAGGAATTCGACGCCAGCCTGTTCAAGCTGCAGGGCACGCGCGCCGTGGTCACGACGCTGTCCACGCAGCTCTACAGCCTGATCGGCATGGACGTCGTGCAGCGCCAGGCCGACGCCGTGCGCGACGCGATGCGGGCGGCGCGCTTCTCGACCGGCACGCGTGCTCCGGTGCGCGACTTCTTCGCCCAGGCGCGCGCCAGCCTGGACGGGGCGAGCGCCAAGGTCGAGGAGCTCCGCGCCATGATGGATACGATGGCGCGGCGCTTCTCCGCCGAGCACGGCCTGGCGCTGGCCGCGCCGCTGCCGCTGTCGCTGGAACGCTACCGCGTCGAAGTCGATGCCATCGAGGCGATCTACCTGAAGCAGTTCGGCACGGCGACCCTCCTGATGACGAGCCGCGCCACGCTGCTGGACCGCTTCTTCGACACCATCGTCTCGCGCATCCGGCATGCGTTCCGCGAGGCGAACGTCGATGTGGAAGCCTGGCTGCAAGTGCTGATGTCGCCGCTCGAAGCGCGCATCCGCCAGCACCGCGACCAGCTGCGCCAGCGCCAGGTATCGATCCAGCGCGTGCACGACGCCGCCGGCACGCTGGCCCAAAAGATCGCCGCCTTCGACGCGGCGCGGCGCGACGTTGACGCGGCCCGCGCCCATCTGGCCGAGCTGACCGGCGCGCTCCAGCACGCGCTGCATGCCGGCCTGGCCGAGGCGGCGCCCGAACCCCTGCTTGAAACCGAACAATAGCGTAGTAATGAAGCGTACCTCCGACTCCGAAATCCTGTCCGACCCCAGTTTTTCGCGCGCCGTCATCGACTGGCAGCGCGCGCACGGGCGCCACGCCCTGCCCTGGCAGAACACGCGCGACGCCTACCGCATCTGGCTATCCGAGATCATGCTGCAGCAGACCCAGGTCGCCGCCGTGCTGGGCTACTACGCGCGCTTCCTGGAACGCTTCCCGACCGTGTTCGCGCTGGCCGAGGCGCCGCAGGAAGACGTGATGGCGCACTGGGCCGGCCTGGGCTACTACACCCGCGCACGCAACCTGCACGCCTGCGCCAAGCGCATCGTCGCGGAATACGGCGGCGCCTTCCCGGCCGACCCGGCGCTGCTGGCCGACCTGCCCGGCATCGGCCGCTCGACCGCGGCCGCCATTGCCGCCTTTTCCGCCGGCACCCGCGCGGCCATCCTGGACGGCAACGTCAAGCGCGTGTTCGCGCGCGTGTTCGGCATCGACGAATACCCGGGCATCAAGCCCGTCGAGGATGCGCTGTGGCGCCGCGCCGACGCCCTGCTGCCGGCGGACGAGGGCATCGAAGCCTACACGCAGGGCCTGATGGACCTGGGCGCCACGCTGTGCACGCGCTCCAGCCCCGACTGCGGCCGCTGCCCGTTGCAATCGCGCTGCGTGGCCTACGCCACCGGCCGCACGGCGGAACTCCCCGTGCGCAAGCCGAAGAAGGCGACGCCGGAAAAGCGCGCGCGCATGCTGGTCGTGATCGACGGCGGCCAGGTGCTGCTGGAACAGCGTCCCGGCACGGGCATCTGGGGAGGATTGCTGTCGCTGCCCGAGGTCGAGGGCCACGTGGCGCTGGACGACGAATCGGTGCCGGCCGACGTGCTGGGCGTGCCGGAAGCGGCGGCAAGGTTCGGCGCCGTGGAGGAATGCGAGGAACTGCTGCCGCTGCAGCACGTGTTCACGCACTACCGGCTGCACATCCACCCGTACCGGATCGGCCTCGCCGCACGCGCGGCGACGCCGGACGGCTACGCCTGGTGGGACCTGGCCAGGATCGACGAGGCGGCGCTGCCGGCGCCGGTGAAGAAGCTGCTGGGCCAGTTGGGACAGCCCAACCTGTTCGACCGAGCGGCACGGCCCCGATGACACGCTCGCAGCGTTTGCTGGCCCTGCTCCAGGCCATGCGCGGCTACCGCGCGCCCGTCACCGGCGACGCGCTGGCGGACAAGCTCGGGGTCAGCCTGCGCACGCTGTACCGCGACATCGCGACCCTGCGCGAACAGGGTGCGCGCATCGAAGGAGAGCCTGGCCTGGGCTATGTGCTGAAGCCCGGCTTTTTGCTGCCGCCGCTGATGTTCACGCAGGAAGAGATCGAGGCGCTGGTGCTGGGCGGGCGCTGGGTCGCGCAGCATGGCGACGCGCGGCTGGCCGAGGCGGCGCGCGAAGCCGTAGACAAGATCGCCTCGGTGTTGCCGGCGCCGCTGCGCCGCACGCTCGACGATACCGCGCTGCTGGTCGCCAGCGCGCGCGAGGCGGGACCGCCCGGCCCGCACATGGCGCCCATCCGCGCCGCCCTGCGCGACGAATGCAAGCTCGTGCTCGACTACCGCGCGGAAAACGGCGCCGCCTCCCGGCGCACCGTGTGGCCGGTGGCGCTGGGGTTCTTCGAACGGGTACGCATGCTGGTCGCCTGGTGCGAGCTGCGCCAGGAATTCCGCCATTTCCGCCTGGACCGCATCGCCGCGCTCACGGCCACCACGCAGCGCTATCCGCGCCACCGCCGGGCACTGCTGCAGGAATGGCGCGCCATCGAGGGGCTTCCCGAGCGCTAGCGGACCAGGACCATCACGCTGCTGACGGAAACTGACAGTGCCCTTCCCTACACTGGCCGCACTGTCAACCACCGAAGGAGCACGCATGATCACCCCGCACTACACCATTCTCTACGTCGCCGATCCGCAGGCCAGCGCACGCCTGTACGCCCGGCTGCTCGGCGCGGACGCCATCGATGCTGCGCCGACGTTTTCCCTGTTCGCCATCGAGGGCGGCCGCATGCTGGGCCTGTGGCAGAAGGATGCCGTCAAGCCCGCGGCGGATTTCCATGGCAGCGGCAGCGAGATCGCGCTGAACGTGCCCAGGACGGCCGACGTGGATGCCCTGTACGCCACCTGGCGCGAGGCCGGCCTGACGATGCTGCAAGCGCCGCAGCAAGTGGATTTCGGCTACACGTTCACGGCTGCGGATCCGGATGGGCACCGGCTGCGGGTGTTTGCGCGGGTCGAATAAATTTTGCATGCCGTCGTCCCTGCGCAGGCAGGGACCTCATTTCGCGCACCGCTCGACTACCCGAAAAATTAGGCCCCTGCCTGCGCAGGGGCGACGGAAGGTACGGGTTACAGCTCGTCCAGCGAGAAGATGCGCTTGTGCTCGCGGATCGCGTAGCGGTCCGTCATGCCCGCGATGTAGTCGGCGATCTTGCGCGCCTGCTTCATCGTGTCGCCGGACGCCACCTGGTAGTCGAACGGCAGCAGCACCGGATCCGTCATGAAGGCGTCGAACAGCTCGCGCACGATGCGGCTGGCCTTCACGCGCATGCGGTTGACCTTGTAGTGGCGGTACAGGTTGGCGTACAGGAAGCGCTTCAGTGCCGTCGTTTCCGTGCGCATCTGCGGCGAGAAGCGGATCAATGGCTGCGCCGCGCGCACGTCATCGATCGACTGCGGGTTCGCCTCGCGGATCAGCGCGGCCGAGGTCTCGACCAGGTCGGCCGTCATCGCCGTGATCATCAGGCGGATCGTCTCGTACAGCTCGCGCCGGCCCGGCAGGCCCGGGTACTGCGCCACGACCTGGCGGTGCAGGCGCGCGAACAGTGCCACCTCTTCCATCTGCTTCATCGTCAAGAGGCCCGAACGCAGGCCGTCGTCGATGTCGTGGTTGTTGTAGGCGATTTCGTCGGCGATGTTGGTGAGCTGGGCTTCCAGGCTCGGTTGCGTGCGGTCGACGAAGCGCTGGCCCAGCTCGCCCAGCTGGCGCGCATTCGTGAGCGAGCAGTGCTTCAGGATGCCCTCGCGCGTCTCGAAGGTCAGGTTCAGGCCGTCGAAGGCGCCGTAGTGCTCCTCGAGGTGGTCGACCACGCGCAGGCTCTGCAGGTTGTGCTCGAAGCCGCCGTAGTCCTTCATGCAGTCGTTCAGCACGTCCTGGCCCACGTGGCCGAAGGGCGTGTGGCCCAGGTCGTGGGCCAGCGCCGTGGCCTCGACCAGGTCTTCGTTCAGGCGCAGGCTGCGCGCCAGCGTGCGCGCGATCTGGGCGACCTCGATCGAGTGCGTCAGGCGCGTGCGGAACAAATCGCCCTCGTGGTTCAGGAAGACCTGGGTTTTATACTCGAGCCGGCGGAACGCGGTGGAGTGGATGATGCGGTCGCGGTCGCGCTGGAACTCGCTGCGCGAGCCGGCCGGCCCTTCCGGATGGCGACGCCCCAGGCTCTTCGACGAGTGCGCCGCATACGGTGCCAGATGGGCGTCGAAATCGATCATGATGCGCTTTCTCCTACCGTGGCCGCCAGCGTGGCCAGCAAGTGTTCGCGCGGCGCGCCCGTCACGCTGGGGCTGCCCAGCGGCTTGAGCAGGATGAACTTGATCGCCCCGCCCTCGTTCTTCTTGTCGACTTCCATCAGCTCGATCCAGCGCTCGGTGCCCAGGTCCGGCGCCGTCACCGGCAGGCCGGCGGCCTGCGCCAGCTTGCGCACGCGCTCCACGCTGGCGGCGTCGACGAGGCCAAGGCGGTGCGACAGGTCGGCCGCCATCACCATGCCGCAGCCGACCGCCTCGCCGTGCAGCCAGGCGCCGTAGCCCAGGCCGGCCTCGATCGCGTGGCCGAAGGTGTGGCCGAAGTTCAGCACGGCGCGCAGGCCGCCTTCGCGCTCGTCGCGCTTGACGACGTCGGACTTGATCTCGCAGGAACGCGCGATCGCGTACGCCAGGGCCGCGTGGTCGCGCGCCACCAGCTTGCCGATGTTCCGCTCGATCCAGTCGAAGAAGGCGGCATCGAGGATGGCGCCGTGCTTGATGACTTCGGCCAGGCCGGCCGACAGTTCGCGGTCCGGCAGCGTGTCCAGCGTGGCGGTGTCGGCGATGACGGCGCGCGGCTGGTAGAAGGCGCCGATCATGTTCTTGCCGAGCGGGTGGTTGATGCCCGTCTTGCCGCCCACCGAGGAATCGACCTGCGCCAGCAGCGTGGTCGGGATCTGCACGAACGGCACGCCGCGCATATAGCTGCTGGCGGCAAAGCCCGTGAGGTCGCCGATCACGCCGCCGCCCAGCGCGACGAGCGTGGTCTTGCGGTCGCACTTGTTGGCCAGCAGCGCGTCGAACACGAGGTTCAAGCTCTCCCAGTTCTTGTATTCCTCGCCGTCCGGCAGCACGATGGGGACGACCTCGCGGCCGGCCGCGCGCAGCGGCGCCGCGACCTTGTCCAGGTACAGCGGGGCGACGGTCGTGTTGGTGACGATCGCCACCTTGCCCCCGGCGCCGATGTGGCGGGTCAGCAGTCCCGCATCGTCCAGCAGGCCGCGGCCGATGACGATGGGGTAGCTGCGCTCGCCGAGGTCGACGTTAATGGTCGTACATGCTTGTTGCTCGTTCATTCTGTTTCTTGCCTTGCGTGCGCGCGCCGCTTCCAGCGCCGCGATCTGGTCCAGTATCGTTTGTACCATCGATTGTACGTTAGGCCGGCCCGTATCGATGACGAGGTCCGCGATCTCGCGGTACAGCGGCTCGCGCTGCGCCGTCAGGTCTTCCAGCTTCCTGCGCGGGTCGGCCGTCTGCAGCAGCGGGCGGTTGCGGTCGTGGGCGGTGCGCTGCAGGATGCTGTTCACGCTGGCGCGCAGATAGACCACCGTGCCGCGCTCGGCCAGCAGCTTGCGGCTGTCCGGATTGAGCACGGCGCCGCCGCCCGTGGCCAGCACGATGCCGTTCTGCGCCGTCAGGTCGCGGATCACGTCGGCCTCGCGCCGGCGGAAACTCGGCTCGCCCTCGATCTCGAAGATCCACGGGATCGACGCGCCGGTGCGTGCCTCGATCTCGTGGTCCGAGTCGATGAACGTCATGTTCAGCCGCCGCGCCAGCAATCGCCCGATGGTCGTCTTGCCGGCGCCCATCAGGCCGACGAGGAAAATATTGTTGTTCTTGCAGTCAGGCACTATTGATCGCTCAAAATGCGGACGGCCAGGATAACCTGGCCGCCGCGTGTCATTCGGTCGCCCCGCCAGGGGCGTGCTCGTGCATTTTACGGGCAGGTGAACGACAGTTTAAACGGAATATTCGTCACCGAGCCTAACGGCGTGGTCACGGTGACGTTGAACGAGGCTTGGGTCGCGTTCTTGCACTCCGTGGGCTGCGTGCTGGAAATGCTGAACGTGTGGGTCGAACCCTGGTTGCCGCTAATGGAATTGCCGGTCGGATCGTCCACATTGGTGGTGCCGTGCGGCGCGATGTTCGGCACCGTGGCCGGCACGACGGCCGACGCGTTCCCGTTCAGCATGCTCGTGATCTCGACCCGGCTGCCGGCCGGCATCGGGTTCAGGTTCACGTCGTTCAGCTCCAGCTGGAACACCTTGGTCGCGCTCGAGGCGATCGTGCCCAGGTCGTTCGGATTGGTCGCATCGAACGAGACCTTGGTGCCGCTCATGAACGTATTGACGGCCGTGCTGCCGCTGAAGAAGATCGCCGTCTTCTGGTACAGCACGTTGCTGCCGTCGGTCGTGCTGGCGCAGATCGTGGCCAGGCCGGCGCGGGTGGCGTCCGGGCTGGCGGCATTGCACGGCGTCGCCGGCAGGCCCGGGGTGGCGGTGAACGGTTGCTGCGTGCGGAACGGCACCGAGCAGTTGCCGTTGACGGTATTGCAGCCGCCGGTGCTGGACGAGCCGACCGCGCCCATATTGGTCTGGAATACGATCGGGGTGCCGTCAGGGACCAGGTTGCCGAAGGCATCGCCGAGGCTGACGGTGATCGTGGCGGCCGAGCCGTTCAGGATGTTCCAGCCCTCGACGTTGAACTTGTCGGTCGCGAGCGTGAAGGCGCGCTGCACCGGCAGGCCGTTGGTGACGACGATGGAGTCCGACATCGTCGAGATGTCCGGGCCGGTGCCGCTCGCGGTGCCCGGCAGGGTCGCCTGCACGCGGAACGAGGTCGGCGTGGTGCCCGAATTGACGGTGGTGATCACGCTGCCGCTGGCATCGGTCGTATCGCTGGCCTTGTTGATCCTGACGTAGGGCGACGCGGTGGAGAAGTTCACCTGCTTGCCCGCCAGCGGGTTGCCGAAGCTGTCGACGACCTTGAAGGTCAGCACGGCGGTCTCGGTACGGCCGTTGCCGCCCTGGCCCTGGATCACGATCGACTGGTTGGTCGGGGTGGCGCCCACGAACTGCACCGACGCGGCCGACGGCGGCGCGATCGTCACGGCAGTGGTGGCGGCCTGCGCGATGCCGTCGGCCGACACGGTGATGGTGTCGTTGTTGGCGCAACCCTTGTCGCGGTAGACGGTCTGCGCGGTGCCGTTGTTGGTCGCCACGGTGGCGGCCAGCGTGGCCTTGCCGGCGGTGACGCACGCCGAGCTGAAGCTCACGTTGACCTGCTGGCTGGTGTACTTGGCGCCGCCGCTCAGCAGGTCGACCGACAGCACGGTCGAGCCGTAGGCCTGGAGGCTGGACGGCGAGGCGCTCAAGGCGCCGAACGCCAGCGTGGTCGCGCCGACCGAGTAGTTGCCGGTGCCGCTCACGGTGGCGCCGGCCACGCTGGTGGTCGCGGTGACAGTGCCGGCGCCGCCGGCGGCCAGGCTGGCGGCGCGCATGGTGACGCTGGCCACGCCGTTGGCGTCGGTCAGGGCCGTGCCCGCCGTCGGCGAGAAGGTCGCCAGGCTGTTGTCGGTGGCGAAGGTGACGATGGCGTTCGGGACCGGCTTCTTGTTCGCGTCCAGCACGGTGGCCTTGACGGTCAGCGGGGTCGCGCCGCTCAGGGCGTTGGTGCTGGCGCCGCCGGCATTGGAAAAGGCCAGCGTGACGGCCGCGCTGTTGGTGACGGTGCCGCTGCCGCCGTTGCCGGTGGAGCCGCCGCCGGTGGAACCGCTGCCGCTGCCGCCGGTCGTGCCCGGATTGCCGCCGCCGCCGCCACAGGCGGCAAGCAGCAGCGCGATCGCCATCCCACTCGCCAGGGTGGCTGCACGCACGCCGTGGCGTGCCGCGAAATCATGCTCGTAGTTGTTCATCTCTGCTCTTTGTTGATTATTGTTGCTGAAATTTGTACTGCATTCGCGGCCTGCCGGCGGGAGCCGATCAATGCACGCCCGTCACCCTGTCCGCCACGATCTTCGGGGTGATGAACACCAGGAGTTCGGTCTTTCTGGTCGAACGCGAGGTGCTCTTGAAGAGATTGCCCACGACGGGGATGTCGCCCATCAGCGGCACCTTGCTGACGTCGGTGCTCTCGCTTTGCTGGTAGATACCGCCCAGCACCACGGTGCCGCCGTTCTCGACCATGACCTTGGTCTTCACGTGCTGGGTGTTGATGGC
The DNA here is from genome assembly GCF_030412015.1 of Massilia sp. YIM B02763. Classification (GTDB taxonomy): domain Bacteria; phylum Pseudomonadota; class Gammaproteobacteria; order Burkholderiales; family Burkholderiaceae_D; genus Telluria. The sequence continues at coordinate 27,977 of NZ_JASNRD010000022.1, forward strand.
GAAGCCGGCCGTCGTGCTCTGGCCCTGGGAATCCTTGGCGACGTCGACGTCCAGCACCACGTTGCCGTCCGGCGTGACCTGCGGCGTGACTTCCAGGCGCAGGTTGGCCTTGCGGAAGGCGATCGAGGTGGCGCCGCTGCTGGTGGCCTGCTGGTAGGGCAGCTCGACGCCCTGCTCGATCACGGCGGGCACGTTGTCCTCGGTGACCACGCGCGGGCTGGAGATGATCTTGCCCTTGCCGTCCGCCTCCAGCGCCGACAGTTCCAGGTTCAGGAAGCGGTTGGCGGCCGACGAGAACAGCGAGAACGCGATGGTCGGCGCGGCCACGCCGTTGATCGGATTGGCCGGCAGGTTCACCATCTGGCTGTTGGCGAAGCCGCTGGTGGCGGGGACCTGGCCCGTGGTCTCGCCCACGCCGGTCAGGTTGCCGCCGATCGCCAGGCGATTGTCGCCGTTGACCTGGTAGCCGGCGTCGCCGCCGCGGATCCCGCGCAGGTCGGAAAAGCCCAGCTTGGCGCCCAGGTTGCGCGAGAAGCCGTCGTTGGCCTCGACCAGGCGCGCCTCCACCAGCACCTGCTTGGTGCGGATGTCGACCTTCTGGATCAGCTTGCGGATGTCCTCGATCTTGGACGCGATGTCGGTCACGAACAGCTGGTTGGTGCGCGGATCGATGATCGCGCTGCCGCGCCGCGACAGCACGCGGTTCTTGCTGTCGGCGCCGGTGCTGGCGCCGCCCGCGTCCAGGCCGAACACGTTGCGGAAGGACTCCGCCTTCTGGTAGTTCAGCTGGAAGATCTCGGAGCGCAGCGGCTCCAGGTCGGTGATCTGGGCCTTCTGCTCGAGCTCCAGCTTTTCCTTGGTCAGCAGTTCTTCCTTGGGTGCGATCCACATCACGTTGCCGTTCTTGCGCATGTCCAGGCCCTTGGCCTGCATGATCACGTCCAGCGCCTGGTCCCACGGCACCTGCTTCAATTGCAGCGTCAGGTTGCCGCTGACGGAGTCGCTGGCGATGATGTTCAGGCCCGAGATGTCGGCCACCGCCTGCAGCGCCGCGCGCACGTCGATGTTCTGGAAGTTGAACGAGACCTTCTCGCCCTTGTAGCCCTGCGGCCCGGTGGCCAGGCGGTTCGGGTCTTCCTTGACCGGCTTGACGTCGATGACCAGCTGGGTGTCGCTCTGGTAGACGCTCTGTTCCCAGTTGCCGTGGGCGTCGATCAGCATGCGCACGTTGCCGCCCTGGGCGGTCGTGGTGATGCGCGACACCGGGGTGCCGAAGTCGGTCACGTCCAGGCGCCGGCGCAGCGCCGGCGGCAGGCCCGTGTTCAGGAAGTCGACCTGGATCTGGTTGCCGGCCTGGCGCACGTCGACGCCGACCTGGCCGTTGGGCAGGTCGACCACGACGCGGCCTTCGCCGTTGCTGCCGCGGCGGAAGTCGAGGTCGCGCAGCAGCTGGACGGCGGCGCGCGTTCCCGCGCCTGCGGCCGGTGCCGCGGTTGCGGGTGCGGCCGCCTGCGCCACGCCGCCGGAACCCTCGACCGTGACCAGCACGGAGCGGCCCTCGATGGCGGTGGCATAGTTCAGCGGACGCTGCAGGTTCAGCACGAGGCGCGTGCGTTCGCCGGCCTGCACCAGGTTCACGCCGCGCACGTCGCCCAGGTTGATGTCCTGGGACGTCTTGCCGGTGGCGTTGGCGGTGGCGCCGAAATCGAGCGCGATGCGCGCCGGATTGGTGATCGAAAAGCCGATCGGCGCGCGCGCGGGCGCTTCCTTCATGGTCACGTTGAGGACGACGTTGCCGCCCTGCTGGTTGGCGCTGATCGATTCGATCGCGTTCTGCGCCCATGCGCCGCCGGCGCCCAGCGCCAGCAGCAGACCGCACACGAGGCGGGTGAATCGGATCATTTACGGCTCTCCTTGGTTTGCAGCTCCAGCCTGGCCATGCGCTCGACCCAGTCGCCGGCGGCGTCCTGCACCACTTCACGGATATCGATGGCATCCTCGCCCACGCGGGCGACGACGCCGAAATTCTGGCCGATGCGCTGGCCGGCCCTGACCTGGTACACCGCGCGGTCGATCTGCAGCAGCGCATAGCCGACGCCGCCCTTCTGCATCGAGCCCACCATCTGCATGGTGTCGAGCGGGAAGCTCTCGAGCAGTTCGCGCGGACGGTTCAGGTCCGGCTGGTTGCGGTCGTGCGCGGCGGTGCGCGCCAGCTCGCCCAGCAGCTTGGACTGGCTGAACGGATCGGGCGCCGTGGCGGCGCCGTAGGCATAGGGGATGAAATCCTTCGGCTCGGCCAGCGGCTTGACGTTCGGGCGGGTATCGCGCTGGACCTGGTCCATCCACTCGCGCACTTCGCGCACGTCGCTGTCGCCGCAGCCGGCCAGCAGGTGGGCGCAAGCCAGCGCCGCCAGGAGACGGTGACGGATCATGCGCCGTCTCCCTTGGCGGCATTCGCGCCCTTCTTGTTCTTCTTCGCCTTGCGCGCCCTGGCCTGGGCTTCCAGCTCGTCCTGGTCGAGGTAGCGGAAGGTCTTGGCGACGGCGTCCAGCGACAGCGTGCCGTCCTTGCCGGTAGCGAGCGCCAGGTTGTTCAGCGTGACGATGCGCGGCATCTTCGCCATGTCGGCCGCGAAGGCGCCGATGTCGTGGTAGCTGCCGCTGACGCGGATGTCGATCGGGAGCTCGGCGTAGTAATCCTTGACGACGACCTGGCCCGGCTTGAACAGCTCGAACTGCAGGCCGCGGCCGACGCCGGCCTGGTTGATGTCCGACAGCAGCGCGGCCATCTCGGCCTTGCTCGGCAACTGCTTCTCGAGGCGTTCCACGTAGCGGTTGACCTGCTGCTGCTGCGCCTGCAGCGCTTCCAGGTTGATCGCCTGCGCCATCTTGACCTTGTAGTCGTCGCGCAGCTTGACCTCCTGCTGGGCCAGGGTTTCCTGTTCCTCGAACTGGCCGCTCCAGTAGAAATACCAGCCCAGCACGAGCACGCCGACCATGGCGCCGGCCGCGCACAGCAGGCGCGGCGCCAGCGGCCACAGGCCGGGGTGGCGCCCTTGCAGGCCCTCGAACTGGGCCGCCAGGTCGGCGCCCAGTTGTTTGACGTCGATGTTCATGTTTGTGCTCCGGCCGTTGCCGCCGGCGTGCCCGGCTTGCCGCCGTTTTTCCTTTCGTCCTTCTTGCCGTCAGCCTTGTCGTCGGCCTCGCGGCTGCGCTTGATCGCCACCGTCAGGTTGAATTCCACGACCTTGCGGCCGGTCTTGCTCTGGGCCAGCGTGGCCGCGCGCACCTCGGTCAGGTCCGGGCGCTCCAGCCAGGGCGAGACGCCCGACAGGTTGCGCAGCAGTTCGGCGACCCGTTCCTGCGACTGGGCCACGCCGTTCAGCTGCACCTTCTGGCCGTCCTGCTTGAAGCTTTTCAGGTAGACGCCGTCCGGCACCTGGCGCACCAGCTCGTCCAGCAGGTAGACGGGCTGGTTGCGGTCGCCCTGCAGGTCCTCGACGGCCTGCTGGCGCGCCTTCAGCGCCTCGATCTCGGACTTCAGGCTGGCGATCGAGGCGATCTTCTTGTCCAGGTCCGCATTGGCGTTCTTGAGCACCAGGTTGCGTTCGTTCTGCACGGCGATGCGGCTGGCGTTGTAGGCGCCCACCAGCAGCACCAGCGCGACGCCGGCCAGCGCACCCAGCGACATCAGGGCCACGAAGGCGGCCTGCTTCTGCTTGCGCCTGGCCTCGCGGTGCGGCAGCAGGTTAATCCGGATCATCAGCCGAACCTCCGCAGCGCCAGCCCGCAGGCGACCAGGTAGCCCGGCGCCTCGTGGCGCAGCTGCTGTTCGCGCACGGCGGGGCCCATCTGCATGCCCTGGAACGGCGCCGCCAGCGCCGTCGGAATGCGGGTACGGCCGGCGATGATGTCGATCAGGCCCGGCAGCATGGCGCAGCCGCCCGCCAGCCAGATCTGGTCGATGCGGGTATAGGGCGTCGACGTGAAGAAAAACTGGATCGCGCGCGTCACTTCGAGCGCGGCGTTTTCCAGGAACGGCGGCAGCAGGTCGGTGCGCCAGTTGTCGGGCAGGTCGCCGGCGCGCTTCCTCGCCTCCGCCTCCTCGAACGACAGGCCGTAGGAGCGCACGATGTCCTGGGTCAGCTGGACGCCGCCGAACGGCTGCTCGCGCTCGTAGATGGTCTCGCCGTTCTGCAGCACCGAGACGTGGGTGGCCTGGGCGCCGATCTGGAACAGCGCATGGACGCGGTCCTTCGGCAGGCCGGCGGGCCCCGCGATGACGCGCTCCAGCGCGGCGCGCGCGGCGTACGATTCGATGTCCATCACGGTCGCGCTCAAGCCGGCGGCCTCGGCGATCGCCACGCGGTCCTCGACTTTTTCGCGGCGCGCCGCGGCCAGCATCACTTCCATGTCGTCCGGCGCATTGGGGGACATGCCGATCACGTCGAAGTCGAGGCTGACCTCATCCAGCGCGAACGGGATATACTGGCTGGCCTCGGATTCGACCTGCACTTCGAGCTGGTCTTCCGCCAGGCCGGCCGGCAGGATGATCTTCTTGGTGATCACGGCGGCCGGCGGCATGCCGAGCGCGACGTGCTTGATGCGGGTGCCGCTCTTCTTCCAGACGCGCAGCACGGCGTCCGACACCGCTTCGATGTTCTCGATATTGCCGTCGACCACGACGCCGCGCGCCAGCGGTTCGGCGGCATAGCGCTCCAGGCGCAACTCACCCTTGCCGGCGTCGGCCAGTTCCACCAGGCGCACGCTGGACGTGCTGATGTCGAGGCCGACCAGTGGCGGACTCGATGGTCCGAACAAGGAACCGAGGCTGATCACGAGCGCACTCCCTTTTGCTCCGTTCTCTTTGGAACGACTTGTTAACGCCCGCGTGGGGATTCATTGATAAAACAGATATTTGGCGCACATATATCAGGCACCGCATCAAATCGTAGCAATACTGATGTCCACAGACAAGAAATTTCTGTATGGGAATATCTAGTGGCGAAGCAGGAATACGACACTGCGAAAAATCAATATTGCTGCGGTTTTCACACCTGTTGTTGCCTTGTCTAGCGGTGATTCAGACCTTTCCCTGACTTATAATGATTCCGATCAATAAAGCGAGCCGTCCATCCGCATGAAAGCATCCCCGAACGGAGCGCCATCCGCTCCGCAAGCTCCCCAATCCTCCAGCCCCAAGCGCCTGCTGCTCAAGATCCTTGCCGGCCTGTTCGGCCTGGCCGTCTGCGGCGTGCTGGTGATCGTGTTCGCGCTGGCGATGGCCTATCCCGGCCTGCCCGCGCTGGACACGCTGACCGACTACCGCCCCAAGATGCCATTGCGGATCTTCACGGCCGATAACGTGCTGATCGGCGAATTCGGCGAGGAGCGCCGCACGCTGGTGCACTTCAAGGACATTCCCGACGTGATGAAGAAAGCCGTCCTCGCGATCGAGGACGACCGCTTCTATGAACACGGCGGCGTCGACTACTGGGGCATCCTGCGCGCCGCGCTGCACAACGCCACCGGCGGCGCGCGCCAGGGCGCCTCGACCATCACCCAGCAGGTCGCGCGCAACTTCTTCCTGTCGAGCGAACAGACCCTCAAGCGCAAGGCCTACGAGGCGCTGCTGGCCTACAAGATCGAGAAGAACCTCAGCAAGGACCAGATCCTCGAGGTCTACATGAACCAGATCTACCTGGGGCAGCGCGCGTTCGGCTTCTCGTCGGCGGCCCAGATCTACTTCGGCAAGGACCTGAAGGACATCACGATCGCCGAAGCGGCGATGCTGGCCGGCCTGCCGAAGGCGCCGTCGGCCTACAATCCTGTCGTCAATCCGAAGCGCGCGCGCCTGCGTCAACAGTACATCCTGCAGCGCATGCACACCCTCGGCTACATCAACGACGCCCAGTACGCCCAGGCCAAGGACGAGGAACTCAAGATCAAGACCGACAGCACCGCCTTCGGCGTGCACGCCGAATACGTGGCCGAAATGGCGCGCCAGCTGGTCTACGAGCAGTTCAAGGAAGACACCTATACGCGCGGCCTGAACGTGTTCACCACCATCACCAAGGCCGACCAGGATGCCGCCTACCTGGCGCTGCGCCGCGGCGTGATGGAGTACGAGCGCCGCCACGTCTACCGCGGCCCGGAAAAATACATCGAGGTGCCCAAAGCGAAATCCGATGCCGACGAAGCCATCGAGGCCGAGCTGGCCGAACACCCGGATTCGGACGACATCGTCGCCGCCATCGTGATGCAGGCCTCGCCCACGCTCGTCACGGCCGTGCTGGCCTCGGGCGAGGAGATCAAGATCACGGGTCCGGGCCTGACGTTCGCGCGCGAGTGGCTCTCGCCCAAGGCCGCCGAGACCCGGCGCCTGCGCCGCGGCGCCGTCATCCGCGTGAGCCAGGACGGCGGCTCCTCCTGGAGCATCACCCAGCTGCCGGACGTGGAATCGGCCTTCGTGGCGGTGGACCCGAATGACGGCAAGATCCGCGCGCTGGTCGGCGGCTTCGACTTCAACCGCAACAAGTTCAACCACGTGACGCAGGCCTGGCGCCAGCCCGGTTCCTCGTTCAAGCCCTTCATCTATTCGGCGGCGCTGGAACGCGGCTTCTCGCCGGCCACCCTGATCAACGACGCGCCGATCTCGTTCGCGGCCGGCACCACGGGCGGCCAGGCCTGGGAGCCGAAGAACTACGACGCCAAGTACGAGGGCCCGATGACGATGCGGCGCGGCCTGACCAAGTCGAAGAACATGATCTCGATCCGGATCCTGAACAAGATCGGCGCCCGCTACGGCCAGGAATACGCGACCCGCTTCGGCTTCGACGCCGAGCGCAACCCGCCCTACCTGACGCTGGCGCTGGGTGCCGGCTCGACCAATCCGCTGCAGATGGCCGGCGCCTATTCCGTGTTCGCCAACGGCGGCTACCGCATCAGCCCCTACATCATCTCGAAGGTGACGGATGCCGACGGCAAGGTGCTGTCGGAAGCGCGCCCGGAACGCGCCGGCGTCGAGGCCAACCGCGTGATCGACGCGCGCAACGCCTGGCTGATGGACAGCATGCTGCGCGACGTGGCCCGCTACGGCACCGCCGCCAAGGCCCAGCAGACCCTGAAGCGCCCCGACATCGGCGGCAAGACCGGCACCACCAACGACTCGATCGACGCCTGGTTCGCCGGCTACCAGCCGAACCTGGTCGGCATCGCCTGGATGGGCTACGACCAGCCGCGCAACCTGGGCAACCGCGAAACGGGCGGCGGCCTGGCGCTGCCGATCTGGGTGGGCTTCATGCAGAAGGCGCTCAAGACCGAACCGGTGGTCGAGCGCGAAGTGCCGCCGGGCCTGGTGCTGTACGGCGACGAGTACTACTATGCGGAGAATCCGCCGGGGACCGGGGTGCAGTCGCTCGACGTCGGCCCCATTCCCGAGCAGAAGACGCGCGACGCGGTGCGCAACGAATTGTTCTGAACGGCAGCCGCGTCTCGGTAGGGTGGACGGCTTGCCGTCCACGCGTTCCAGCGGCGCCCGGGTTGCCACACAGCCGAACGGCGCCGGGTTGCCGCAGGGCCGACCGGCGCCGGGTCGCTACACGGCCGACCGGCGCCGGTTTGCCGCACGGTCGAGCGGATGCCGCCTGGACGCGTGGACGGCGGAGCCGTCCACCCTACCGCTCGGCCGGTTCTCAGCCCAGCTTGATGGGCACGCCCGCCTGCTGCGTCGCGTACGCGGACAGCGACGCGAAGAATTCGCTGTCGTCGCGGGTATTGCGCCATTCATCGCCCACGCGCTTGTAGTGGAAGCCGCCGGCGCGCGCCGCGACCCACATTTCCTGCAGCGGCGCCTGGCTGTTGACGATGATCTTGGAGCCATTGTCGACGAACTCGATCTCCAGCACGTTGCCGTTGCGCTTGCATTCGACGTCGACGACGTCCTGCTCGAACAGCTGGTCGAACGCGCCTTCGATCTGGTCCAGGGTGGACTCGGCGAGGTCCAGGAATTCGGTTTCGGTCATGCTACACTCCAAGGTCTGATATCAAACCGTGATTCTAATCGTGAAGTCCTCATTTGCGCTCCCCGCCGGCCTGGCGCTGCTGCTGACGCTGTCCGCCTGCGGCCAGACCGGTCCGCTCTACATGCCGAACGCGCCCGCCGCCCGCGGCCACCGCGGCGGCCACGGCGCGGTGCCGACGCCCAACCAGGCGGCGCAGGCCACCCAGGCGTCCCAGGCCAAGCAGGCGGCCTCCGCGCCCAATGCCATCGGCACCGACACCACGCCGCCGGCACCGGCCGCCGGCACCGTCGGCCCGTCGGCCGCATCGAACGCCAACGATACCCAAGCCACCCAATCGCCGACCACCCCGGCCACCCAACAGTAAACATGTCGCACTTCGCCCTCAAGAACGGTGTCCTGCACGCCGAAAGCGTTTCCCTGTCCGCCATCGCCGAGCAGTTCGGCACCCCGACCTACGTGTACTCGAAGGCCCAGCTGCTGGAGAACTTCGACGCCTACACCCGGCCGGCCGCCGGCCGCGACGCGCTGGTCTGCTACGCGATGAAGGCCAATTCGAACCTGGCCATCCTCGACATCCTGGCGCGCCGGGGCGCCGGCTTCGACATCGTCTCGGGCGGCGAACTGCTGCGCGTGATCGCCGCCGGCGGCGATCCGGGCAAGGTGATCTTCTCGGGCGTGGGCAAGACCATGGCCGAGATCGGCCTGGCGCTGGAAAAAGGCATCCTGTGCTTCAACGTCGAGTCGATCCCGGAGCTGCACCGCATCAACGAGGTCGCCGCCCGCATGGGCAAGCGCGCGCCCGTGTCGCTGCGCGTGAACCCGAACGTCGACCCCAAGACCCATCCCTACATCGCCACCGGCCTGAAGGCCAGCAAGTTCGGCGTGGCGTTCTCGGACGCGCTCGCGACCTACCGCACGGCCGCCTCGCTGCCGCACCTGGAAGTGGTCGGCATCGACTGCCACATCGGCTCGCAGCTGCTGGACGACGCGCCCCTGCTGGAGGCCCTGGACAAGCTGATCGAGCTGATCGACACCTTGGCGGCGGAAGGCATCCACCTGCACCACCTCGACGTGGGCGGCGGCCTGGGCATCGACTACGGCACGGGCGACAAGCCGCCGGTCCCGGCGAGCGCCTACGTCGAGCGCGTGTTCGCGCGCATCGACGCGTGGCGCGCCGAGAAGCACGGCGGCAAGCCCATCAAGGTGATCTTCGAGCCGGGCCGCTCGATCGTCGGCAATACCGGCGTGCTCCTGATGAGCGTGGAATTCATCAAGCCGGGCGAGGAAAAGAACTTCTGCGTGATCGACGCCGCCATGAACGACATGGCCCGCCCCGCGCTGTACCAGGCCTGGATGGACGTCAAGCCGGTCAAGCCGCGCGCCGGCACGCCCGTCACCTACGACCTGGTCGGCCCCGTGTGCGAATCGGGCGACTGGCTGGCGCGCGACCGCGCCCTGGCGGTCGAGCCGGGCGACGTGCTGGCCATGATGGCGGCCGGCGCCTACGGCTTCACGATGTCCTCGAACTACAATACCCGCGGCCGCGCGGCCGAGGTGCTGGTGGACGGCGACCGGGTGCACCTGGTGCGCCGGCGCGAGGATCCGTCGGAGCTGTTTGCGCTCGAGACGGTCGTTCAATAAGACGTCTGCGATCAACACGTCGTCCCCGCGCAGGCGGGGACCCAATTTTTGCCGGCGCTAACGCAGCGCATGAAAAATTGGGTCCCTGCCTGCGCAGGGACGACGTTGTTTTATGTACGCATGCGTGCGTACTCTGCTAGTCCCTTCCCCGCGACCGATCATCCGGCCACGCCAGCGCCGCGCACGCCGCCGTCTGCTCGCCCCAGCGCGCCTGCAGGTTCAGGCAACGGTCCACCGCCACGCCGTAACGCGTGCGCGAGACCCCGAGCACCATCAGGAGCACCAGGGCCAGCAGGAGGACAATCGCACCGAACCGTTTCATGTCATGAGCGTACCGATCCCGCCGAGGCGGCGCTGCGCGTGCGGTTCCAGCTCCACCAGGCCCGCAGGCCCAGCAGCAGCGCCACGACGGCGCCCCAGACGATGGGTTGTTCGAAGTTGTGCTTGCCCGCCTTGATCCACCAGTAGTGCAGGATCGCCAGCGGCGCGATCAGGTAGATCAGCCGGTGCAGCTGGGTCCAGCGCCGGCCCAGTTTCCGGATCATGGCCTGGGTGCTGGTCGCCGCCAGCGGGACCAGCAGGACGAAGGCGATGAAGCCGACCGTGATGAACGGCCGCTTGAGCACGTCCTTCCACATGGCCGCCACGTCGAAGCCGTGGTCGAACCAGAGGAAGGTCAGGAAGTGCACGAAGGCATAGAAGAACACGTACAGGCCCAGCATGCGGCGCAGGCGCACCAGCCAGTTCCAGCCCGTCAGCCGCCGCAGCGGCGTGACGGCCAGCGTGGCGCACAGCAGGTACAAGGCCCAGTCGCCGGTGCCGAAGGTCAGGAAGGCGACCGGGTCGACCGGCACGCCGTTCGCGAGCAGCCAGGCCATGCGCAGGAAAGGCAGCAGCGCCAGCACGAACACGACGCCCTTGATGGCGGTGAGCTGCTTCGGTGTCGGGTTGAATGCCATGGCGCCGCCCTCGTCAGAAAAACTTCTTGAGGTCCATGCCGGTGTACAGCGACGCGACGTCGTTGTAGCCGTTGAACATCAGGGTCTTGCGCTTGGGCGTGAACAGGCCGCCTTCGCCGATGCGCCGCTCCGTCGCCTGCGACCAGCGTGGGTGGTCGACGTTCGGGTTCACGTTCGAATAAAAGCCGTATTCTTCCGGCGCCAGCAGGTTCCACGAGGTCTTCGGCTGCTCGCGCAGGAAGCGGATGCGCACGATCGACTTGGCCGACTTGAAGCCGTACTTCCAGGGCACGATCACGCGCACCGGCGCGCCGTTCTGGTTGGCCAGCACCTGGCCGTACATGCCTACCGTCAAGAGCGCCAGCGGATGCATGGCCTCGTCCATGCGCAGGCCTTCCGAATACGGCCAGTCGATCACGCGGCCGCGCACGCCCGGCATCTGGGCGCGGTCGGCCAGCGAGATGAACTGGACGTATTTGGCGTTGCCGGTCGGCTCGACCTGCTTGATCAGGTTCGACAGCGAATAACCGATCCAGGGGATCACCATCGACCAGCCCTCGACGCAGCGCAGGCGGTAGATGCGTTCCTCGAGCGGCGCCAGCTTGACCAGGCGGTCGATGTCGAGGGTCACCGGCTTCTTGACCTCGCCGTCGATCTGCACCGTCCACGGCCGCGTGCGCAGCGTGTGGGCGTTCTCGGCCGGGTCGGACTTGTCGGTGCCGAATTCGTAGAAGTTGTTGTAGTGGGTCGCGTCCTGGAACGAGGTGGGGTTCTCGGTCGTCGACAGGGCGGCATTGCGGGCCGCGGCCAGCTTCTGGGCCGGGGCGCCCTGGGCCAGCGCCTCGCGCTGCAGCATTTCCCACAGCGAGGTGCCGGCCACGGCGGTGGCCGCGGCACGAGCCAGGAAGGCGCGGCGGCCTTCGACCACCTCGCGCGGCGTGATTTCGGATGGGAACGGCAGGTCGATGCCGTTCGGGTTTCGCTTGATCAACATGGCAGCTCCGGTTGGACTAGGCGCCTACCGCGGTAGGCGCTCGGACGCATCGTCGTCCGTTGTTTCAACCTTACACTATCCACCGATACTAGGCCGGACACGTGCGCTTTCGTTACACCATGTAATCCGGCCGTCATCTTCGTCCGGCTCAGAGCTTGCCGTAGGAATGCAGGCCCGACAGGAACATGTTCACGCCCAGGAAGGCGAACGTCGTGACCAGCAGGCCCACCAGCGCCCACCAGGCCGCGGCGCGCCCGCGCAGGCCGCTCATCAGGCGCATGTGCAGCCAGGCCGCGTAGTTCAGCCAGACGATCAGCGCCCAGGTTTCCTTCGGGTCCCAGGACCAGTAGCCGCCCCAGGCCTCGGCCGCCCACAGCGCGCCCAGGATGGTGGCGACGGTGAAGAAGGCGAAACCGACGGAGATGGCCTTGTACATCACGTCGTCCAGCACTTCCAGCGACGGCAGGCGGTCGACCAGGTAGCCGTGCGACTTCAGCAGGTAGGCGGAGCCGACCATGGCGGCCAGCGCGAAGGTGCCGTAGCCGATGAAGTTGGCGGGCACGTGGATCTTCATCCACCAGCTCTGCAGCGCCGGCACCAGCGGCTGGATCTCGGCGGCGTCGCGCGCCACCGTGTACCACAGCAGGAAGCCGACGGCGGCCGAGATCACCAGCAGCACGAAGGGGCCCAGCTGGCGGGTGGCGTAGCGCTGCTCGTAGTACAGGTAGAACAGGGCCGTGATCATCGAGAACAGGATGAACACTTCGTACAGGTTCGACACGGGGATGTGGCCGACGTCGGGACCGACCAGGTAGGACTCGTACCAGCGCACCATCATGCCCGTGAAGCCCAGTACCACGGCGGCCCAGCACAGCTTGGAGCCGACGCTGCCGCCGAACGGCGAGCGGGCCGCCAGGCCGATCCAGTAGAACACGGTCGAGAACACGAACAGCGCGCTCATCCACAGGATGGCGGACTGGCTCGACAGCGCGTACTTGAGGAAGAATTTCTGGTTCGCCGCGTCGAGCGAGCCGCCGTACAGCGAGATGCCCCACAGCGACAGCGCCGCGATCAGCGGGATCAGCCAGCGCACCGGCTTCCAGGTCCAGCCGAGCACGGCGAAGGTGGGCGCGGCCAGCAGCAGGATCGCCTCCTCGTAGACGTCCATGTGGGCGCCGTAGCGGTTGAACGCGAACAGCGCGGCGGCCATCAGGACGGCGCCGTAGACCCAGTCGACGACCGTCAGGCGCTTGAAGAAGCCGGGCGGGCGGGTGTAGCGGACCTGGTCGGCCTGCGTTTGCGCTTTTCCTTGCGCTTGCGATACTTGCGAAATATCCATCGTGTTCTCCTTGCGTGGCCGGCAGCTTACGCCGATTGCGGCAGCTTCGTTTTCAACTCGTCGAATTCGCGCTCGAAATCGAGCGTCTTGCGCTGGGTGCTCATGGCCATCAGCGCATGGGCGCCCTGCCCTTCATCCCCGTTCTTCACCCACACCCAGATGCGGCGCTCGCGGATGTAGAACATGGCAAAGATACCCAGTACCAGCAGCAGGCAGCCCAGGTAGACCACCTTCTTGCCCGGCGAGCGCGTGGCCTGCAGCACCGAGGCCTTGACCTCGGTGAAGTCGTCCAGCGCCAGGTAGACCGGGGCGCCGTAGAAGAAGCTGTCCGACAGCGCATTGGTGGCCAGCTGCAGGAAGCGGCCATGGGCTTCGGTCGGCTCGGCGGCCGGCTCGCCCGCTTGCGCGCGCGCGGCCTGCCACAGCTCCCACATGGCGCCGTTGAGCATCTTCATGAAGACATTCGCGGCTTTTTCCTGCTCCCCCTGGGGGATGCGTTCCAGGAAGCGCGACACGGCGACGTAGCCCCCATTGTCGCCGCTGCCGGCAAAGATCGCCAGCGTCTTCGCGCTCGATTCGCGCAATTGGGCGGCCAGCGCGGCATCCTTCTGGCCCGGCGGCAGCGCGCGTTCGGCATAGCGGCGCGCCGCTTCCTCGCGCAGGGCCGGATCGGCCAGCGCCGCGCGCAGGCGCATCCACTCGCCCACGCCGTGCTTGTCGTCGGCGGGAATGCGCAGGAAGCTGAACGGCGCCGACGGGTCGGTGCGCACGCCGGCCAGGTAGACCTGGGCGCCTTCGAGCTCCACCGGCTGCATGTAGTTCAGGAATTCGCGCGCCTGGCCGCTCTTGTCGCGCAGCTTGTACTGCACGCTGGGGCCGACATTCTTGAGGTCCTTGTTGTTGGCGTTCTTGGCCGCCGAACCGGTGTGCTGGGACAGCGTCGCGGACAATTCCTCGTTGAGGGATTTGCCCTTCTTGACCGCGTTGACGTCCTCGCCGGCCTTGACGTTCTCGACGTTGAACGGGCGGAAGCCGCTCCATTCGATCGCGTAGACGTCCTTGCCGTGCTTGTATTCGCTGGCGCCGCCCACCTCGCCCGCCACCGGGAACGAACGGTCGGCGCTGCCCGTCATCGGCCAGCCGGTCAGCTTGAGCTTGCTGCCACCGTCCTCGAAGCTGGACTGGTACAAGGCCACGCCGCGGTAGATCAGCGGCTGGTTGACCTTGATGGTGCCGTCGAAGGTCTTGCCCGTCTCGTGGTCGCGGATCGTGACCTCGCTGGCGAACAGCTTGGGCATGCCGGTCGAATAGAAATCGATGATGAATTTCTTCAGGTGGATCGTGAACGGCAGTTCCTGCACGAACACGCCGTCGTTCTGCACGAGGATGGCGGTGGCGCTGCTCTGCCCTTCCGGGATCATGGTGTTGCCGCGGAACGAGGGATTGCCCACGCCCAGGCGGTTCTTCGCCGGGATGTTTTCCGGGAACGCGCCCGCGAGCGGGGTCTTGCCCATGAACCATTGTTGGAAGCGGATGGTGAGATCGGAATCGAGCAGGCCGCCCAGCAGGATCACGATGATGGCCGTGTGCGCGAAGATGTAGCCGAACTTGTTGCCGGCGCCCTTCTTGGCCGCCACCAGCACGCCGCCGGCCTTGTCGACCAGTTTCACCTTGTAGCCGGCGTTTTCCAGGCGCTGGGCGGTCTGGGAGGCGAGCGGCACGGCGGACAGGGGCGCCGTCCATTCGGTCCGATGGTGGAAGTTGCGCAGCGATTCCTCGCGCACGCTCTCGCGCCAGCTGCGCATGTCGCGCAGCATCTTCGGCGCGTTACGGGCAATGCACAGCGAGGTCGAGACGATCAGGATCGCCAGGCTGAGCAGGAACCACCAGGTCGAGTAGACGGTGTACAGGCCCAGCTTGTCGAAGATCTCGAACCAGAACGGGCCGAACTGGTTGATGTAGTTCGGCGTCGGCTGGTTCTGCTGCATCACCGTGCCGATGATTGCGGCAATCGCGATGATCATCAGGAGGCTGATCGCGAAGCGCATCGACGATACCAGCTCGACCGCCTCGGCGAGGCCGTTGCGGCGTGTTTTCAGTTCAATTCCCGTGGTACTCATCGGCCCCTACCTTCGTTCGCATCAGAAACAACGTGCGGGAGCATACCAACAAAAAGGGCAGCCTGCTTGCGCCGCTGCCCCTTGATTACAATTCTTATGAGAAATTATTTTAATCCGGCGATGTAGTCGGAAACGGCTTTCATTTCCTCGTCCGACATGCGCTTGGCCAGCGTGGCCATTTGCGGGCTGTTGTTGCGGCCGCCACCCTTGAATGCCTGCAATTGGGCCAGGGTATAGTCCTGGTGCTGGCCGGCCAGGCGCGGATACTGGGCCGGAATGCCGTTGCCGGCGGCGCCATGGCAGCTGGCGCAGGCGGCCACGCCGCGGTCCGCGATGCCGCCGCGGTAGATCTTGCGGCCCAGCTCGACGGTATCCTTGTTCCTGGCCGCGCCCCCCTTCGGCTGCTGGGTGGCGAGCCAGGCGGCGATGTTCTGCTTTTCTTCCTCGCTGAGCATCTTGGCGTACATCGTCATCACGGGCTGCTGGCGGTTCGGCGTGGTGAAGTCGACCAGCTGTTTGTGCAGGTAGGATTGCGACTGCCCGGACAGCTTCGGATTGGCCACGATGGTGGAGTTGCCGCCCGCGCCATGGCAGGACACGCAGGCCGGCAGGCCGCGGGCATTGTCGCCGCTATCGTAGAGGGAGCCGCCCTTGGCCGGGTCGACCTTGGGAACAGGATTGGCCGCCGGCGCCGCGTCGGCAGCCAGGGCAAGGGCGCCAGGCAGCGCCAGGATTGCAAGCAGGAGGGATTTGGTCATCGCCGCGCCCGCGGCCGGTAAGAACACACGATTCATTCAACGCACCCCGAAAAAGTCGACGTTCATTCGCAGTATCAGTGCTGCTCCAGTGCCACATGTCCGGCCTTCGAAAAGCGCGCAATCCGATTCCCTCTCCGACGGCAGGTAACTCCCTATTGTACAATAGCTTGCTTTCCGGACTGCTTCTTTTGTTGTCTTTTTCGCTTCACTTCCCTTTCACCGTCCCTCGTCCATGTCCAAACTCTGGCAAGCCCGCTTCTTTACGACCGTCAACCAGCTGCGCGATTTGCCGCGCACGCAGGTGCCGGAAATCGCCTTCGCCGGCCGGTCCAATGCGGGCAAATCGACGGCGATCAACATCCTGACGAACCAGAAGGGCCTCGCTTTCGCCTCGAAGACGCCGGGCCGCACCCAGCACATCAACTTCTTCTCGATCGGCGGCGCCCACGTGGCCATGCACCGCAAGGACCCGACCAAGGTCGAGGAAATCCAGGCGCTGCTGGTCGACCTGCCGGGCTACGGCTATGCGGAAGTGTCGGGCGACGCCAAGCTGCACTGGCAAAAGCTGCTGGGCGACTACGTCCAGCGCCGCGACCAGCTGGCCGCCCTCGTGCTGATCATGGATTCGCGCCGCCCGTTCACCGAACTGGACATCCAGATGCTGGAGTGGTTCGCCCCGACCGGCAAGCCGATCCACTGCATCCTGACCAAGGTGGACAAGCTGAACCGCAACGAATCGACGAATGCGCTGCGCCAAGCGCAGCAGGTGCTGGACAGCTACGTCGACGAGGACGGCAACGGCTTCCCCTTCACGGTCCAGCTGTTCTCGGCCCTGAAGCGCGTGGGCATCGAGGAAGCGGACGCCAAGATCATCGAACTGCTCGGCCTCGATGGAGACGATGCCGCGCAGTCTGACACCCAGGCCGACGGACCGGACGGCGACAGCCCGGCCTCGGCCAACGACTGAGGATTGAACATGCCGATCATCACCCCCAACGCCTATCCCGCCGTGCGCATGCGCCGCATGCGCCGCGACCCGTTCTCGCGCGCCCTGATGCGCGAGAACACCGTCACCGCCTCCGACCTGATCTACCCGGTGTTCGTGCTCGACGGCCAGAACCAGCGCCAGCAAGTGGCATCGATGCCGGGCGTGGAACGCGTCTCCATCGACCTGCTGCTGAAGGTGGCCGAGGAAGCCGTCAGCCTGGGCATTCCCGTGCTGGCCCTGTTCCCCGTCGTCGACGCGTCCCTGAAGACCTACGACGGCGTCGAGGCGACCAATCCGGAAGGTCTGGTGCCGCGCGCCGTGCGCGAACTGAAGCGCCACTTCCCGCAGCTGGGCCTGATGACCGACGTCGCGCTGGACCCGTACACGACGCACGGCCAGGACGGCCTGCCGGACGAGAACGGCTACATCGTCAACGAAAAGACGATCGCCATGCTGACGCGCCAGGCCCTGGCCCAGGCCGAAGCCGGCGTGGACATCGTGGCCCCGTCGGACATGATGGACGGCCGCATCGGCGCGATCCGCCAGGCGCTGGAAGAAAAGGAACTGATCCACACCCGCATCATGGCCTATTCGGCCAAGTACGCCTCGGGCTACTACGGCCCGTTCCGCGAAGCGGTGGGCTCGAGCGCCAACCTGGGCAAGGCCGACAAGAACACCTACCAGATGGACCCGGCCAACAGCGACGAAGCGCTGCGCGAAGTGGCGCTGGACATCGCCGAAGGCGCCGACATGGTCATGGTCAAGCCGGGCATGCCCTACCTGGACGTGGTGCGCCGCGTGAAGGACGAGTTCAAGGTGCCGACCTTCGCCTACCAGGTCAGCGGCGAGTATGCGATGCTGCAGGCCGCCTTCCAGAACGGCTGGCTGGATCCGGACAAGGTCATCATGGAAACCATGATGTCGTTCAAGCGTGCGGGCGCCGACGGCGTGCTGACCTATTTCGCGCTGGACGTGGCACGGCGCCTGAAGGCCGCCGCCTGATCACCGCGTCATAGACACGCGTCGATGCCGTCCAGCACAGCTGGGCGGCATTTTTTTTTGGCGGCCGCGCCGCCGTTCACGTCCTGCCCGCGCCGAGCCGCATGGCAATGTCCATGACCAGCTCCACGGGAGGCAGGTCTTCCGAGCGCCATACGAGGCGCCCGCCCGTGTCGACGAAGAAGACTTGCGACGAATGCGCGGGCACCGCAGGCGCGCCTGCCTGCAAGCTCGTGCGCAGGACATCGATATCGCGTGCCGAAGGCACCGCTGCCTGCCACAGCGTGCCGGCTCCGAAACGTTGCAGCCAGGCGGACAGGCTGCGGGCGTCGTCCATCGGGTCGATGCTCAGCGACAGCAATCGAAGCCGGTTGCCGGATCGCGCGGCCTGCTCCTGGACGCCGGCGAACAGGGCGCCCTGCAGCGGACAGGTCTCGCTGCAGCCGGTGAACATCAGCTGCAGCGCCGTCGTGCGGCCCAGCAGCAGGCGGCGCAGCGGCAGCCGCACGCCGTCGCTGCGCAGCACGCGCAGGTCCAGCGGCAGGCCGACGGGAGGTCTCACGATGCCGATACCGTGCGCCCATGCAGCCGGCGGCAGGCCCGGCGCCAGGCATGCGCCTGCCCATGCCGTTGCCGCGGCGAGGACATGCCGCCTGCCCTGCCTATCGCTTGTCATCGCAACCGGCTCCCTTCGTCGTCAAATACGCCCACAGCGCATCGCATTGCGCCTGCTCGATGTCGAAACGCGGCATGGTCCGCTGCAGGACGACGTCGTTGGGATTGATCCCCGTGCGCAAGGTGCGGCAGAACTTGTCCGGGTCGTAGGCGAACGGCGGTTCGCCGCGCCGCTCGCGAATGCGCAACAAGACCGTGCACCCGAGCGCGGGCGCGGAGCGCGCCTCCAGCAGCGAGGACGACGCGGCATTGCCGTGACAGGCCAGGCAGGTGCCGAGGGCTGGTGGCAAGCCGGCAGTGTGTCCGGCGAGCCGGCCCGTCAGCGGTTCGCGGCCGTCGAACAGGCGCTCGCCGCGGACCGTGGCATCGGACACCGTGGCCGCCCTGGACATCGCCGCGAGCGGGGACACCAGCGCCGCGACCAGGGTGGCGTACACGAGGACGGTACGCATGGTGCGCTCGCCGCGCGTCGCTCAGCGCAGTTGCACGGTCGAGGCGACGCTGGGCACCCCGTTGCCGTCCAGCGCGAACAGCATGTAGTAGCCCGGCGGCGCGATGCCGGCATGTGCCGGTGCCTGCAGCGTGTAGCTGGTGGCGCTGCGGGCGGTGAAGCCGAGTGGCACGCGGCGCTGGTCGTTGTTCAGCGAATGCGTCACGGCGCTCAGCCGCATCAGCACGAAACCGCTGACCGCGCCGTTCGTCGTGACCGCAAGCGTGCCGCCGTACGTGGCCTGGCGCGCGGCCGAGACGATGCGCGGGCGCGTTGCCGCCGTGCCGTTCGCATTCAGCAAGTAAGGCGGTGTCAGGATCTGCGCATCCAGGTGGTTCGTCGTGCAGTTGAAGTCGCACAGCCCACCGCCGCCGATGAGGACGCGGCCGTCCGGAAGCAGCAGGGAAAAGCTGTGGTAATTGCGCGGAATGGTCAGCGCCCGCAAGGGTGTGAAGGCCTCGGTACGCGGATCCCAGAGCTCCGTCATCAGCACCGAGCGGTCGTCGGAAAATATCTTCACATACGTCTGCCCGCCCGAGATGACGACCTGGCCGTTCGGCAGCACGACGCTGTTGTGCATGGCGCGCGCGTACCCCATCGGCTGCAGCTTCTTCACCTGGGCCGTGCCGCTGCCGATATCGATGAGGTAGGCAGCGGCCGTCGCATCGGCTTCTTCATACGCCGGCGCGCCGCCCGTCTTGAGGATCTTGCCGATATCAACCATGACGGCATTGCCGTTCATGCTCGAAATGTCGTCGCCGCGCCGGCCGGCGGAGGTCACCGCGCCATTCCCGTTCGTGTCGATCCAGTGCATCTCGACGCCGGGGCCGGCCTGGAACACACGTCCGCCGGCCTGGGAGAACAGCCACAGGTGATTGTCGCCGCGGTAGACGCCGTCCGGATCGGGCGTGACGAAGGGATCGATGGGGATGCCGGCCATGCGGGTCCAGCCCGCGCCGTCGCGCCAGATCTCGCCATCCTTGCCGCCCGGCGGTCCGCTCCAGGAACCGCCCAGCGTGAGCACGTTGCCGTTGGAGAGCGTGGCATTGCCCTGGTAGCCGCGGGCGACCTGCATCGGGTAGGAGGCGCTCCACGTATCGTTCGCGAAGTCGTAGATACTCGTCTTCTGGCTGCTGGAGCCGCCGTTGACGAGCAGCCGGCCGTCGGCCAGCAAGCTGGTACCGGGGCAGAACATGTCGTGCCCCGTTTCCGCGACCCAGCGCTGGGTCACGGACAGGGTATCGGGATCGAACAGCGCGGTCGCGGTAAACCCGTTGTCGCCGCTGAAGGTGGTCGGGCTGAAGGCAGCCCAGGTGACGACCTTGCCGTTCGGAAGGTTCGCCGCCGCCACGGGGACGATGGGGAAAGGAATCGGATCGCTCAACGCCGATTGCAGCGTCGACGCCGGCGCCTGGTAGTCGCAGGTCTTGTCGAATCCGTAGGCGGGATCGCCGAAGACGGCATTGGTGCAGGCGATCGAGGCGGTCGCGTTCTGGTAGGCGTACAGGCCATTGGCGCCATAGCGCACCTGGCGCGTGCCGCTGAATGCGCAGACCTGGTCTTCCAGCGCGCACTGGACCCAGCCCGTCGCGGGCGGTACGGTCGTCCCGGCGGCGTAGTCGCAGACCTTGTCCACGCCGAACACGGGATCGCCGAACACATCGTTGTTGCAGCCGACGGATCCGGTAGCCGTCCGGTAGGCATACGTGCCGTTCGCCCCATAGCGCACTTGCCGTGAGCCGCTGAAGGTGCATACCTGGTCTTCCACGGCGCAGCGGGTCCAGTTTTCTTGAGCGAATGCCTGCTGCCAATCGCCTGCGACGATGAGAAATAGAGCGAAAACACCGGCCCGCAATAGCCGTCTGAAAAGCAGTATGTTTTTCATATTATTTGCTCCATCCAATCATGAAGACGCCGTGTTTCTTTACCCGATTTGGCTAGCGACACGCATGAAGGTACTCCCGCGGCTTATTCACCCGATTGCGTCTCCTCACTGCGCGCATGTCGCGCGATTAATCCTTGTTAAAGCCGGCGAATAGCGAAAGGCGCTTATTGGAACATCCTGTGAAAGCCATAAAAAAAGCCCGGTCGACATATCGACCGGGCTTTTTTTTCATTTCCTTATCTTCGGATCAACCGCGCGGTGGCCTGTATTCCGGGAACATTTCCTTGTAGAGGAAATTCATCAGTTCCTGCGTATCCTGGGGGCGCGCCGACAAGGTCACCACGCGGTTCAGGCGGTGCGAATCCCATTCGAAGTCGCCGCTCTTTTCCTTGCGGATCAGCTCGATCATCTTCTTGACGATGGCCGTCTCGATGTCCGGCTCGCTGCCACGCTCGACCGTCACGGCGGTCAGCCAGCGGCGCTTGAAGTTCGGGTTCCAGCCGCGGAACTTCAGGTCGGCCTTGGAGAAGGTCTGGTTGGTGACGCTGAACACGCCGCCCGTCTCGTTCGGATCCTGGCCGCCGCGGCCGTTGATGCCGGCGATATTGGCCAGCGCATTGCGGGTGCCGCGCGCGGCCTCGCTTTCCTCGGCCGGCGGCGCGTCCGAGCGGGTGGCGCCGCGCGCCTTCTTGCGCGCCTCGATATACGCCTGCATGTCGACTTCCTGCGGCGGCGACTGGGTCTCCGGCTTCGGCGGCGTCGGGGCCGGGGTTTCCTTGACCGGCTTTTCGTCCGGCAGCGTGATGGTGTCGGGCAGGCGCTGCACCTTCGGCGTGCTGCGCGGCGCCGGCTTCGACGGCGCCGGCTTGGCGGCCTTGGCCGGCTGCTGCTGCGACGGTTTCGGGGTGGGCGTGGGCTTGACCTGCGGCTCGGGCGGCAGCCACACGATGGCGTTCTCGGCGCCGGCCTTGGGCGGTGATGTGTGCTTGTCCTTCGGCTGGTACAGCCAGATCGCGACCAGCAGCACGTGCAGCAGCACGGTGGCGATCAGGCCGGTGCGGTTCGGTCCCTGGCGTCCATACGTGCTCACACTCCGTCCAGGCAGCGGCTGGCCGCAATGTGCGCAGACATCGCTGTCGTCCAGTGGCATGTGGGAATGGTCACGCAAGATATGAGTACCGCTTTTCGAACACAGCTGGGATGGGTTAACGTGCGCAGTCTACCGCGTTTGGTAACTGTACGCACGCATCGTTGGACATTTGCAAACAGCTTACAAGCTCGCCGTTTTAACTGTTGTTACAGTATGTATCCAGAAATCGCCCGATATTCCGTCGATCTGTGGCGATTTTACCCGGTAATCGCGGCTTCATAGCAAAAGGGCGGGCACCCGGCCCGCCCTGCATGGACAAACTGTAATCCGCTTCCCGCGTGTCAGGCGACCTTCACCAGGTCCAGTTCCGGACGGTCGAGCCTGGCCAGTTCCTCGTCCGTCATCGGGCCGCTGCCGCTGTACTTGTCCAGGTACAGGTAGATCACGGGCGTGATGTACAGCGTGATGACCTGCGAGAACACGAGGCCCCCGCATACGGCCAGGCCCAGCGGCTGGCGCAGCTCGGCGCCGGCGCCCAGGCCCAGGGCGATCGGCAGCGCGCCCATCAGCGCGGCCAGCGTCGTCATCATGATCGGGCGGAAGCGCAGGATGCAGGCTTCGCGGATCGCCTGTTCCGGCGTCATGCCGCCGTTGCGCTGGGCGTCCAGCGCGAAGTCGATCATCATGATCGCGTTCTTCTTGACGATGCCGATCAGCATCAGGATGCCGATCATCGCGATGATCGTCAGGTCCATGTTGAACAGGCGCAGCGTCAGCAGCGCGCCCACGGCCGCCGACGGCAGGCCGGCCAGGATCGTGATCGGGTGGATGAAGCTCTCGTACAGCGCGCCCAGCAGCACGTAGATGACGCCCACGGCCGCGACGATCAGCACCAGCTGGCTCGACTGCGAGCTCTGGAACACGGCCGCGTCGCCGCCGTAGTTGGTGATGACGGACGACGGCAGCTTGATCTCGCGCCCCATCTGTTCGATGGCCGCCGTGGCCTGGCCCAGCGAGGCGTCCGGCGCCAGGTTGAACGACAGCGTGATCGCCTGCAGCTGGCCCTGGTGGTTGACGGAGATCGGGCCCACGGTGCGCTTGACGCTCGCCACGCTGGACAGCTGCACCATGCGGCCCGTGCTGCTGCGTACGGACAGGCGCGACAGCGCGTCCTCGAACTCGCGGTCCGGCTTGGCCGTCTCCAGGATCACGTAGTAGCTGGCCGCCGTCGAATAGATCGTCGACACCTGGCGCTCGCCGAACGCCGCGTACAGCGCCGTGCGCACGTCGGACAGCTGCACGCCCATGGCGTTGGCCTTGTCGCGGTCGATGTCGAGCGTGGCCTGCAGGCCGCGCTCCTGCGAATCGCTGGTGACGTCGCGGAACAGCGGATTGGCCTGCATGCGTTCCAGGAACTGGTTGGCATAGCCGTTGATCGGCTCGCCCGACACGCTCTGCAGCGTGTACTGGAAGCGGCTCTTGCTCTGGCGTCCGCCCAGCTGCAGGTTCTGCACCGGCGACATGTAAACGGCGATGCCGGCCACCGCGCGCGTGCTCTTCCTCAGCCGCTCGATCACGGCCGGCATCTTGTCGCGCTCCTCGCGCGGCTTCAGGACGACGAACATGCGGCCGCCGTTGCCGCCGCCCGAGAAGGCGGTGACGTCCTGCACGGCCGGGTCGTCCTGGATCACCTTGGCCACACGCACCTGCAGGTCCATCATGGCCGCCGACGAGATATCCTCCGCCGCTTCCGTCGACACGCGCAGCTGGCCCAAGTCCTCTTCCGGGAAGAAGCCCTTCGGGATGTCGTTGTACAGCACGGCCGTCAGGATGAAGGTGCCGAAGGCGATCGCCAGCACCACCGCGCGGTGCGCCAGCGCCAGGTCCAGCGTCTTCTCGTAGCCGTTCCTCACCTTCGTGAAGCCGGCCTCGAAGTGGCGGCCGATGAAGCTCTTTTCTTCATGATGATCATGGCCGTGGGCCGACAGCAGGCGCGAGGACAGCATCGGCACCAGCGTCAGCGAGACGACGGCCGACACCAGCACGGCCAGGCCGACGATCACGGCGAATTCGTGGAACAGCAGGCCGATCACGCCCGGCATGAAGAAGATCGGGATGAACACGGCGACCAGCGACACGGAGATCGAGATGATGGTGAAGCCCATCTCGCGCGAGCCCTCGAGGGCGGCGCGCATCGGCTTCTTGCCCATCTCGATGTGGCGCACGATGTTTTCCAGCACCACGATGGCATCGTCGACGACGAGGCCGACGGCCAGCGTGATGCCCAGCAGCGAGACGTTGTCCAGGCTGTAGCCCATCCAGTACAGCAGCGACAGCGCGCCCAGCAGCGAGATCGGCATGGTGACGGCCGGGATCATCGTCGCCGACAGGCGGTGCAGGAACAGGAAGATCACCAGCACCACCAGCACCACGGTCAGCGCCAGCGTGAAGTTGACGTCGTGGATCGCCTCGCGGATCGAGATCGAGCGGTCGTTGACGAGGTTGATCTTGATCGAGGCCGGCAGCTGCGACTGGAAGCGCGGCAGCAGGTTCTTCACGTGGTCGACCACGGCCACCGTGTTCGCGTCCGGCTGGCGCTGCACCAGCAGCACGATCGAGCGCTCGCCGTTGTAGGCGCC
This sequence comes from Massilia sp. YIM B02763, assembly GCF_030412015.1. GTDB lineage: Bacteria > Pseudomonadota > Gammaproteobacteria > Burkholderiales > Burkholderiaceae_D > Telluria. The sequence continues at coordinate 52,577 of NZ_JASNRD010000022.1, forward strand.
GAAGGCCTTGACGGACTGGTAGCTGTCCTCGACGTCGGCGACGTCCTTCAGGCGCACCGGCTGGCCTTCGCGGGTGGCGACGATCAGGTCGGCGAAATCGGCGGCGCGCTGCATCTGCGGCGGGCCCTGGATGGTCAGGGTCTGCTGCGGGCCGTCCAGGATGCCCAGCGGCGCGTTCGAGTTGGCGGCGCGCAGCGCGCTGGCCAGTTCGTCCATCGTCAGGTTCCGCGCGTTCATGAGGTCGGTCTTGGCGCGCACGCGCACGGCGAACTTCTTGCCGCCGTTGACCTGGACCTGGGCCACGCCCGGCAGCGTCGAAATCGCCGGCGACACGAGGTTCTCGGCATAGTCGTTCAGCTCGGACAGGTTCATCGACGGCGAGGTCATCGTCATGAACAGCACGGGCGCATCGGCCGGATTCACCTTGCGGTAGGACGGCAGGTCCGTCATTTCCTGCGGCAGCTGGCGCTGGGCCGCGAGCAGCGCGGCCTGCACGTCGACGGCGGCGGCGTTGATGTCGATCGAGGTGTCGAATTCCAGCGTCAGCGAGGTATTGCCCTGGCTGCTGCTGGACGTGATCAGGTTGATGCCGGGGATCGTCGAGAACTGCTTCTCGAGCGGCAGCGCCACCGACGAGGCCATCGTCTCGGGGCTGGCGCCGGCCAGGTTGGCGTTGACGTTGATGACGGGCGTGTTATAGCTGGGCAGCGCCGCCACGGGGATGTGGAAGTAGGCCAGCACGCCGACCAGGATCAGCGTGAGCGACAGCAGCACGACCATCACGGGCCGGCGGATGCACAATTCGGACAGGTTCATGGCTCAGCTTTTGTTGGCGGCGACGGTGGTGGCGCGGTCCTTGCTGCCGCCATGGCCCTTGTCCAGCTCCTCGGCCAGGCGCACCTTGCCGCCCGGGCGCACGTTCTGCTTGCCGTCGGTGATCACCTGCTCGCTGCCGGTGAGGCCGGACACGGCGGCGTCGACGCCGAAGCCGTACAGGCGCTGCACCGGCACCTGGCGGGCGGCATGCTCCTTGTCCAGCACATACACGAAGGTGCCGGTGGCGTTCGTGATGATCGCCGCCTGCGGCACCACCACGGCATTCTTCAGCGTCTGCACGGTGACCCTGGTATTCACGTACTGGCCCGGCCACAGCGTGGTGTCGCGGTTGTCGAATTCGGCCTTCACCTTGATGGTGCCGGCGGTGGGGTCGACCGTGTTGTCGACGAAGCTCAGCACGCCCTTCACGGGCGCCAGGTCGGCGCCGGGCAGCGCCTGCACTTCGACCTTGCCGCGCTTTTGCGCCGCCAGCAGCGCCGGCAGCGCGGACTCGGGCAGCGTGAAGGCGACCGTGATCGGGTCGAGCTGGGTGACGGTGGTCAGCGAGGTGGACGGCTGCACCAGGCTGCCCGGGTAGACGTCGATGCCGCCCACGCGGCCGGACATGGGCGCGTGGATGGCCGTGTAGCTGGTGGCGACGCTGCTGGCGCGCGCGGCGGCGATGTCCGACTGCAGCGTGGCCCTGGCCTGGTCGACCTGGGCGCGCAGCGTGTCGACGGCGCTCTGGGCAATGTATTTTTGCGCAAACAAGTCCTGGCTGCGCTTGTACTGGCGCTCCAGGTCGGCCAGCTGGGCGCGGTCGCGCTCCACCTGGGCCTGGGCCTTGTCGAGGTTGGCGCGGTCGGCGCGGTCGTCGAGCGAGAACAGCAGCTGGCCCTGCTGCACGAACTGGCCTTCCTTGATGTGCACTTGGCGGATCGTGGCCGTCGTCTGCGGATGCAGGTCGACGGTACGGATCGGCGTCACGGTGCCGTTGGCCTGCTGCAGCACGGGCACGTCCTGGCGTTGCGACGGCACCACATTGACGACGGCCGGCGGCTGCTCGCCGTGGCCCTTGCCGGGCTTGGCGACGAGCGCTTCCGGCTGTGCGCCGCTGTGATGGTTGACGTACCAGCCCCCGGCGCCGACGGCGACGACGGCGGCGACCAGTGCGATGTTCTTGTGTTTCATTCCACTCCCTCTGCCCTGTGCTCCGTGCCGGGCTCGTTCTTATGCGATGAGGGCATTGCCGGATGTCGACGTCAATACCCGCCGGCGATTGTCGCACACGGGCATGACGCCAATATGTCGGAATGTTGCTGTAGAGAGATTTACTTGCCTGGGTAGTATTCGGGCAACATCAACGTCACTTCCAGGCCGCCTTCCGGGTGGTTGGCGAGGGCGATGCTGCCGCCATGCTGCTCGGCGATGTTGCGCGCGATCGTCAATCCCAGGCCGGTGCCGCCGGATTCGCGCGAGCGCGAGGTCTCGACGCGGTAGAACGGGTCGAACACGCGCGCCAGCTCGGATTCCGGGATGCCGGGGCCGGCGTCGCGGATGCGGATGCGCGCGGCGCCGTTGATGCGGTCCACCGTCACCTTGGCCGCATGGCCGTACTTGACGGCGTTGTCGATCAGGTTGACGAGGCAGCGGCGCAGGTCGAGCGGACGGCCCAGCAGCGCCATGCCGGCGTGGCCGGACAGGCTGACGCGCTGCTGGGCGTCGGCGGCGTCGGCGCAGACCGAGTCCAGCAGCGAGTCGAGGTCGAGCATCTGCATGGTCTCGGTGGTGTCCATGCTGCGGGCCAGGTCCAGGCCCTCGCGCACCATCTGCTGCATCGCCGACAGGTCGCCGATCAGGCGTTCCTGCAGTTCCGGCTCGTCGACCTTTTCCAGGCGCAGGCGCAAGCGCGTGAGCGGCGTCTGCAGGTCGTGGGTGATGGCGGCCAGCATCTGGGTGCGCTGGAAGATGTACTGGCGGATGCGCGCCTGCATGGCGTTGAAGGCGGCGCTGGCCTGGCGGATCTCGTCGGCGCCGGTCAGGTCCAGCGGCGGGTGGTTGATGTCGTTGCCGAGGTTTTTAGCGGCCTGCGCCAGCTGCTTGAGCGGACGCGTGGTCATGCGCGCCACCAGGTAGGCCAGGAAGGCCACGCTCAGCAGCAGCAGCGCGATGGCGGTCGTGTAGTCGGTGCGTTCAGGACCGGTGACGGAGCGCGGCGGCAGGACCGACAGGCGCAGCTCGTCGCCGTCGCGCAGGCGCACGCTGATGTTCTCGCAGGTGCCGCGCCACGTCATGCTCAGCAGGCCGAACACGACCGGCTGCTCGTAGCCGATGCCGCATTGCTGCGGGCGCTCGACCAGCGAGCGCAGTTCGTAGCGCGGGCCGAGGCGCGATGCCAGCGACCTGGCGAAGGCGCTCTGGGCGGGAGCCGGGGTGCCGGCCGCGCCGCCGAGGTCCTTGAGCAGCAGCCCGGGACGGTTGGCGATGTCGAGGTAGGACGGACGGGCCGATTCGGGAACGATCTCGGTCGCCATGATCAGTTGCTCGGCACGGTCGAGCAGGTGCTGGTCGCGGTATGTTTCGATCACGCGCTGGCGCTCGGCATCGGCGAGCAGCTGCGTGAGCGCGGCGGTGAGCAGGATCCCCAGCAGCAGGGTAGCGAACACGCGGCCCGTCATCGAGCCGAGGAAGGCTCTCACGCGCCCGGCTCCACCGTCACCTGGCCGGCCAGCACGTAGCCGCCGTTGCGCACCGTCTTGATGATCTGCGGCATGCGCGCGTCCTCGCCCAGCTTCTGGCGCAGGCGGCTGATCTGGATGTCGATCGAGCGGTCGAACGGGTCGGCGTCGCGGCCCTGGGTCAGGTTCAGCAGCTGGTCGCGGTTGAGCACGCGGTTCGGGTGTTCGAGGAAGACGCGCAGCAGGCGGAACTCGGCGCCGGACAGCATGATGATCACGCCCTGCGGATTGACCAGGTGGCGCGCGGTCAGGTCCAGCGTCCAGCCGGAGAACTTCATCTGCTGGACGTTCTCGACCTGGGAGTTGGGCGGCATCGCGTGGCTGCGGCGCAGCACGCTGCGGATGCGCGCCAGCAGCTCGCGCGGCTCGAACGGCTTGGGCAGGTAGTCGTCGGCGCCCATCTCGAGGCCCAGGATGCGGTCGAGCGGCTCGTTGCGCGCCGTGAGCATGATCACCGGCAGCGTCGAGTGCGCGCGCAGCTTGCGGCACAGCGTGAGGCCGTCGTCGCCCGGCAGGTTCAGGTCGAGCACGATGAGGTCGGGACGCGATTCGTCGAGGAGCTTCCACATCGCATTGCCGTCCGCGGCGGCCAGCGCGCGATAGCCGTTCGCCTCCAGGTAGTCGGCCAGGAGAGAACGGATATCGCGGTCGTCGTCGACGATCAGAACGGTAGATGGTGTGTCCATGACATCATTATCGCGGCTGGCGCGGGCCCTGAACAGCCTCTTTGTATCGGTGTGTATAAGGATGGCATAGGGAAACAAATTGATACAAAGAGCGCGACAGCGGACACGCCGTGCTTACATTTTCCCTCGAAGATGGACACATGCCGCACACGTTCCGACGCCTTCCGGGCGCACGTTGCGCGCAGACTCACGGCGCCTTGCGGCCACATCACGTGGCCGCCGCCGCGTTCAACCTGACTAGGAAAAAGAGATGACCATCATGCGCAAATCCATCGTTACCGCACTCGCCGCCCTGTCGCTGGGCGCGGCCGCCGTCGGCGCCCAGGCCCAGACCGCCGCTCCGGCAACCCAGGACCAGGCCCATCCGCAGGCCCAGCACCAGGGCCGCTTCGGCCATGGCCAGAAGCTGACGCCGGAACAACGCGCCGCGTTCCGCGCCAAGCGCATCGCCAAGCTGCACGACGAGCTCAAGATCACCCCGGCCCAGGAACAGGCCTGGAACACCTTCGTCGCCTCGATGCAGCCGCCGGCGCGCGGCCAGCACGGCCCGCGTGCGGACCGCGCCGCCCTCGCCAAGCTGCCGGCACCCGAGCGCATGGCCAAGGCCATCGAGCGCCAGAAGCAGCGCACGGCGGCCATGGAGCAGCGCCTGGGCGCGCTGAACGACTTCTACGCCGTGCTGACGCCGGAGCAGAAGCAGACCTTCGATGCCAAGGCGGCGCGCATGCAGCACCGCTTCCACCGCGGCGCCGGCGGCTGGCAGGGGAATGGGCAAGGCCGCGGCAGCGATACGGCCCGCGGCTGAACCGCCGTCACCACGAAAAACGGACACCCGCGGGTGTCCGTTTTTTTCGCATGAACGTAAAGATCGTCCTTGCAGGTGTTACCGAAGTTTTCCGAGCGAAGCGAGGAACTTGCCCGCGTCCTGGTAGCCGATCACGCGGCTGTCCGGGATTTCCTGCCCATCCTTGCCGAACAGGATGATGCCCGGCGGCCCGAACAGGCCGAAGCGTTTCAGCATCGCGCGGTCGTCGCCGTCGTTGGCGGTGACGTCGACCTGCAGCAGCACCGTGTTCGCCAGGCGCGCCTTGACGGCCGGATCGACGAAGGTCAGCTTCTCCATCTCCTTGCAGGACACGCACCAGTCGGCGTAGAAGTCGAGCATCGCCGTCTTGCCGGTGGCGGCATTGGCGGCCAGGGCGGCGTCGAGCTGGGCGACGGTCTTGATGCGGGTGAACGCGAGCGGCTGGTGCGCCGGGGCGCCGCCGGTGAAGCGGGCCAGCGGCGCGAACGGGTCGCGCGCGCCGCTCACCAGGCCGACCAGCTGGGTCGCGCCGACGACGACGGCCGCCGTGCCCAGGGCCAGTGCCGCCCAGTGCGCCTTCTTCCCGGCCCCGTGGCCGCGCACGAGATAAAAGCCGTAGCCGAGCAGCAGTGCCGCCCACAGCAGCATTTGCGCCAGGCCCGGCAGCACGGGAGAGACCATCCAGATCGCCATCGCCAGCATCAGCACGCCGAAGAAGCGCTTCACCGATTCCATCCACATGCCGGCGCGCGGCAGCAGCGAACCGGCCGACAGCCCGACCAGCAGCAGCGGGATGCTCATGCCGATGGCCATCGCGAACAGCGCGGCGCCGCCCACGAGCACGTTGCGCGTCTGGCTGATGTAGACCAGCGCGCCGGCCAGCGGCGCGGCCACGCAGGGGCCGACGATCAGCGCCGAGATCGCGCCCATCACGAACACGCCGGCCAGCTTGCCGGACGACTGGCGGCCCGACGCCGTGGACAGCCGGGTCTGCAGCGCGGCCGGCACCTGCAGCTGGTAGACGTCGAACATCGACAGGGCCATCGCCGCGATCAGCAGGGCAAAGGCGCCCAGCACCCAGGGATTCTGCAAGGCGGCCGCCAGGCCTTCTCCCAGCAGCCCCGCCGCCACGCCCAGCAGCGTATAGACGATCGCCATGCCGAGCGAATACGCGACCGACAGCGCGAAGCCGCGCGCGCGCTTCACGTCCTTGCCCTCGCCGACGATGATGGAGGACAGGATCGGCACCATCGGCAGCACGCAGGGCGTGAACGCCAGGCCCAGGCCGAGCAGCACGAAGGCAGGCACGATGGCCAGCAGGCGCCCGCCCTGCAGCAGCGCGCCGATGCCGGACAGTTCGGACGGGGTGGTTGCCTGCGGCGCGGGCGCGGCGGCCGGCGCCGGCGTGTCGACTTGCGGCGCGGCCTGCGGGGCCTGGCCGGGCAGCGGGAAGCCCTGGGCGCCGGGCGCAGTGGACTGGCCGGCAGGCGCATCGGCGGCAGAGCCGATCGGCAGTGACGGCTGCGCGGCGGCGGCGCCGGCCACGAGCTGCACGGAGGCGTCCTGGGGCGGATAGCACAGCCCCTTGTCGGCGCAGCCCTGCCCCGTCACGTTCAGCGTGAACGGGCCGCTGCCCTGCACCGGAATGCGGATCTCGACGCCCTTGTGGTAGGTCTCGACGTCCTTCTGGAAGGTCTCGTCGAACTTCACCTTGCCGGCCGGGATGGCGGGCTCGCCCAGCGTGGCGCCCGTGGCCGTGAACTTGAAGCGCTCGCGGTACATGTAGTAGCCGTCCGCGATCGCGTAGCTGACGACGGCCGTGTGGGCGTCGAGCATGCGCGCGGAAAGCCTGAACGCCTGCTCGGGCGGCAGGAAATCGTCGTCGGCATGCGCCGGCACGACGGCGGCCAGCACGGACAGCAGCGCGGCAAACAGGACCAGCAGGGAGCGGAGCGGAAGACGGAACAGGGACATGGATCGACAGGATTGGTTTCGGCGCAGCAGCATGGTACACCGCCGGGCGCGCCGCTGCACGGCCGGAGGACCATGGCGCAGGCAGGTCGAGCGCTTCGGCAAAGCGGATGAGACGATCGGGCAGGACGCCCGGCGCGCGGACGAAAAAAAACCAGGCGCGGGGCCTGGTTTTCATTGACGCTGAGTGGATTACTCGGCGGTCGGTGCGTCTTCTGCAGCGCCGACTTCCGGACGGTCCACCAGTTCGACGTATGCCATCGGTGCGTTGTCGCCGACGCGGAAGCCCATCTTCAGGATACGGATGTAGCCGCCCGGACGCGCGTTGTAACGCGGGCCGATTTCAGCGAACAGCTTCTGGACGATTTCGCGGTCGCGCAGACGCGAGAAGGCCAGGCGCTTGTTTGCCAGGGTGTCGTTCTTGGCCAGGGTGATGATCGGCTCGACGACTTTACGCAGTTCCTTGGCTTTCGGCAGCGTGGTCTTGATCGCTTCGTGACGCAGCAGCGAAACGGTCATGTTGCGCAGCATGGCCAGGCGGTGGGACGAAGTACGGTTCAGCTTGCGAAGGCCGTGACGGTGACGCATGGTAGTTCCTTTCGAGTGTTTTAAATCCAGTTCTTCGATCGTCCGAGCGCTTGCGCGCGAGGACGCGGACCGGTTCTAAGTTGAAAACTGCCCGGACGCCATTGCCCGGGCAGGTAGTGCAAAATTACTTCTCCAGACCAGCCGGCGGCCAGTTCTCGAGTTTCATGCCGAGCGTGAGACCGCGCGAAGCCAGGACTTCCTTGATCTCGTTCAGCGACTTGCGACCCAGGTTCGGGGTCTTCAGCAGTTCGTTTTCCGAACGCTGGATCAGGTCGCCGATGTAGTAGATGTTCTCGGCCTTCAGGCAGTTCGCCGAACGGACGGTCAGTTCCAGGTCGTCCACCGGACGCAGCAGGATCGGATCGACCAGCGGTGCGCGCGACGGCGCTTCCGCGGCGGCTTCGGTGCCTTCCAGGGCGGCGAACACGTTCAGCTGGTCGACGAGCACGCGGGCCGACTGGCGGATCGCTTCTTCCGGCGTGATGACGCCGTTGGTCTCGATGTTGATGATCAGCTTGTCCAGGTCGGTACGCTGCTCGACACGGGCCGATTCCACGGCGTACGACACGCGGCGCACCGGCGAGAACGAGGCGTCCAGGATGATGCGGCCGATGGTCTTGTTGGTGTCTTCCGACAGGCGGCGCACGTTGCCCGGCACGTAGCCGCGGCCCTTCTCGACCTTGATCTGCATGTCCAGCTTGCCGCCGGCCGTCAGGTGGGCGATCACGTGTTCCGGGTTGATCAGTTCGACATCATGCGGCAGGTCGATGTCCGATGCCAGGACCGGGCCTTCGCCTTCCTTCTTGAGGGTCAGCGTGACGGAGTCGCGGTTGTGGACCTTGAAGACCACGCCCTTCAGGTTCAGCAGCAGGTCGACGACGTCTTCCTGCACGCCGTCCAGCGACGAGTACTCGTGCACGACACCGGCGATCGTCACTTCGGTCGGTGCATAGCCGACCATCGACGACAGCAGCACGCGACGCAGCGCGTTGCCCAGGGTGTGACCGTAACCACGCTCGAACGGCTCCATCACGACTTTCGCGTGGCCGGCGCCCAGTGCTTCGACGTCGATGATACGTGGCTTCAACAAACTATTTTGCATGAAATGTCCTTTTCAATACCCTCGGCTCGTTACACCGATAAGGCTGATGGCATCAGTAGAAACGCCCGCTGCGATGGCGGGCGGTACAACGAATTCTGTGTGGGGACGGAGTAGAAAAACCGCCGTCGTCCCTGCGAAGGCAGGGACCCAATTTCTGCAAGCGCAACCGGCTGCTCGAAATTGGGCCCCTGCCTGCGCAGGGGTGACAAAAGCGGACGGCTCGCGCCGCCCGCTTTTGTCAATCAACGCGAGTACAGTTCGACGATCAGTGCTTCGTTGACGTCGGCAGCGATCTCGTTACGCTCCGGGAATGCGCGGAAGGTGCCTTCGAACTTCTTGGCATCGACCGAGACCCAGCTCGGGAAGCCGACTTGTTCAGCCAGCGACAGCGCTTCGGCGATACGCACTTGCTTCTTGGCCTTTTCGCGGACAGCGACGACGTCGCCGGTCTTGACCTGGTACGACGCGATGTTCACGACGTTGCCGTTGACGGTGAAGGCCTTGTGGCTCACCAGCTGGCGTGCTTCGGCGCGGGTCGAACCGAAGCCCATGCGGTAGGCGACGTTGTCCAGGCGCGATTCCAGCAGCTTCAGCAGGGTTTCACCGGTGTTGCCCTTGCGGCGCGACGCTTCGGCGAAGTAGCGGCGGAACTGACGCTCCAGCACGCCGTAGATACGCTTGACCTTCTGCTTTTCGCGCAGCTGGTTGCCGTAGTCCGAGGTACGCTGGCCCGACTTGACGCCGTGCTGGCCCGGCTTGACGTCCAGTTTGCACTTGGAGTCGAGCGAGCGGCGTGCGCTCTTCAGGAACAGGTCGGTGCCTTCACGGCGCGACAGTTTTGCTTTTGGTCCGATATAACGTGCCACGTTAAACTTCCTTTATTTGAATGATCACGCCCCGGATGCGGATTACTATAAAAATCCACAACAGGCGCTAGTCCAGCTCTGCATGAGACCGGACGTGGCTTGTAAAAACCGCCCGAGCCGGGAGACCAAGGCGACAATAGCCGGGCAGTATAACCCATTTCTGGGCCAACTGCACCGGCGGGTGCGATACCACGATCGCGCGGCGTATCGTCTTCACGACAGGCGGCCAGGCCGCCCGCGGGAATTAGATACGACGACGCTTCGGCGGACGGCAGCCGTTGTGCGGAACCGGCGTCACGTCCTGGATCTCGGTGATCTTGATGCCCAGGTTGTTCAGCGCGCGCACAGCCGACTCACGGCCCGGGCCCGGGCCCTTGATGCGCACTTCCAGGTTCTTCACGCCGTATTCCTGAGCGACCTTGCCAGCAGCTTCGGCAGCAACCTGCGCTGCGAACGGGGTCGACTTGCGCGAACCCTTGAAGCCGGCGCCGCCGGAAGTTGCCCACGACAGAGCGTTGCCCTGACGATCGGTGATCGTGATGATGGTGTTGTTGAACGATGCGTGGACGTGTGCGATGCCTTCAGCGACGTTCTTTTTGACTTTCTTGCGGACGCGTGCTGCTGCCGCCGAGCTTTGTTGCTTAGCCATGGTCAGTTCCTAGATTATTTCTTGAGCGATTGAGCTGCCTTGCGCGGGCCCTTGCGGGTACGTGCATTGGTACGGGTGCGCTGGCCGCGGACCGGCAGGCCCTTGCGGTGACGCATGCCACGGTAGCAGCCCAGGTCCATCAGACGCTTGATGTTCATGGACAGCTCACGGCGCAGATCGCCTTCGACGACGAACTTGCCGACTGCTTCACGCAGCTTTTCCAGTTCGTTGTCGTCCAGATCCTTGACCTTCTTGTTGGTAGCAACGCCAGTCGAAGCGCAGATCTGCTGCGAGCGGGTGCGACCGATACCGTAGATCGCCGTCAGGCCGATGACGGTGTGCTGATGATTGGGGACGTTGACCCCTGCAATACGTGCCATTCGTTATTCCTCGTATTAACCTTGACGCTGCTTGTGACGCGGCTCGACGCAGATCACACGGACCACGCCCTTGCGCTTGATGATCTTGCAGTTGCGGCAGATCCGCTTGACTGAAGCGTTAACTTTCATTTTGCACTCTCTTCCAGATTCGATAACTTGATTACTTTTACTTGGTGCGGAACACGATGCGGGCCCGGGACAAGTCGTACGGGGTCAGTTCCACCGTTACCTTGTCACCCGGAAGGATGCGGATGTAATTCATCCGCATTTTACCCGAGATGTGTCCTAACACCACGTGCCCATTTTCCAGCTTCACGCGAAAGGTCGCGTTCGGGAGATTCTCGAGAATCTCCCCTTGCATTTGGATGACGTCGTCTTTTGCCATTCGGTCTGATCACTCCTGGTTGCGTCCCGCGCTCAGCGCGACGGGATGCCGCCCTTGAAATTTGCCTTGCGCAGCAGCGATTCATATTGCTGCGACATGACGTAGTTCTGCACCTGCGCCATGAAGTCCATCGTGACGACCACGATGATCAGGAGCGAGGTTCCGCCGAAGTAGAAAGGAACTTTCCACTGGCTCTGCAGGAACTCCGGCAACAGGCACACTGCCGTGATATAGACCGCACCGGCGAGGGTCAGGCGCATCAGGATCTTGTCGATGTAGCGCGCAGTCTGCTCGCCCGGACGGATGCCCGGAACGAAAGCGCCGCTCTTCTTCAAGTTGTCCGCCGTCTCCTTGCTGTTGAATACCAGCGCCGTGTAGAAGAAGCAGAAGAACACGATCGCCACCGCATACAGCAACGCGTGGATCGGCTCGCCGGCGGTCAACGACGCTGCAAGGTCCTTCAAGAACCCGATGAACGGGTTATTGGTGTCCTTGCCGCGCGTGAACCAGTCGACGATCGTGGCCGGGAACAGGATGATCGAGGAAGCGAAGATCGGCGGGATCACGCCGGCCATGTTCAACTTCAACGGCAGGTGGCTGGATTGGCCACCGTAGATCTTGTTACCGACCTGGCGTTTCGCGTAATTCACCAGGATCTTGCGCTGGCCGCGTTCGACGAACACGACCGCGTAGGTCACGAGGGCCACCAGAATCACGATGAAGATTGCGGCGAAGCTGCTGATCGAACCGTTCGACACCAGGGTGAACAAGCTACCCAGTGCGTTCGGCAGACCGGCTGCGATACCGGCAAAAATGATGATCGAGATACCGTTGCCAAGACCGCGCTCGGTGATCTGCTCGCCCAGCCACATGAGGAACATGGTGCCGGTCAGCAGGGTCGTGACGGTCACGAAGCGGAAAGCCACGCCCGGGTCGATGACCAGGCCTTGCTGCGCTTCCAGCGCGACTGCGATGCCGAACGCCTGGAACAGAGCCAGCACCACCGTGAAGTAACGGGTGTACTGGGTGATCTTGCGGCGACCGGCCTCGCCCTCTTTCTTCAGTGCCTCCATCTGCGGCGAGACGATCGACACCAGCTGCATGATGATCGAAGCCGAAATGTACGGCGTAATGCCAAGTGCGAACACGGCAAAGCGGGACAGGGCACCACCGGAGAACATGTTGAACATGCCCAGGATGCCGCCCTCGTTCTGCTTGAACAGCTGGGCCATGGCGACCGGGTCAATCCCGGGGACCGGGATATGAGCACCGATACGGTACACGACCAATGCGCCAAGCAAGAACCACAACCGGCCCCAGGGGAAGCCGGAAGCGGCACTTTTACCAAGTTGTGAATTAGTCGCCAATTTTTGCTCCGATCAGGCAGCGGTCGCGCTTACGCGACCGAGCCGCCAGCTGCTTCGATCGCTGCCTTCGCGCCAGCGGTGGCCTTGATGCCTTTCAGGTTCACCGCCTTGGTGATTTCGCCCGACAGGATCACGCGCACGTCGCGAGCGACGACCGGCAGCACGCCGGCTTGCTTGAGCACCAGGATGTCGATGTCGCCGACGGCCAGGTTGTTCAGGTCCGACAGGCGCACTTCCGCCTTGAACGAAGCGTTCAGGGACTTGAAGCCGCGCTTCGGCAGACGACGCTGCAGAGGCATCTGACCGCCTTCGAAGCCGACTTTGTGGAAGCCGCCCGAACGCGATTTCTGACCCTTGTGACCGCGGCCGGCAGTCTTGCCCAGGCCCGAGCCGATACCGCGACCGACGCGGCGCTTAGCGTGCTTGGCGCCGTCTGCTGGTTGGATGGTATTGAGTTGCATTATTTTCTCCGTTGACCAAGCCGCGGCTTAGTCGACAACTTTAACGAGGTAGCTGACCTTGTTGATCATGCCGCGGACCGACGGGGTGTCCTGCAGCTCGGAGACCGAGTTGACACGACGCAGACCCAGGCCGCGCACGGTGGCGCGGTGATCCTGACGGGTACCGATCAGGCCTTTGACCAGCTTGACTTTAACGGTGTTTGCCATGGTAATTCCCCTTAACCCAGGATCTCTTCGACCGACTTGCCGCGCTTGGCAGCGATGTCAGCCGGGGTGCTCATCTTCGCCAGACCGTCGAGGGTGGCGCGAACCAGGTTGTACGGGTTCGACGAACCGGTCGACTTGGCGACCACGTCGGTCACGCCCATCACCTCGAAGATAGCGCGCATTGCGCCGCCGGCGATCACGCCGGTACCCGGCTTGGCCGGCGACATCAGGACGCGCGAGGCGCCGTGACGGCCAGTGACGGTGTGCTGCAGCGTACCGTTCTTCAGGGGCACCTTGATCAGGTTGCGGCGGGCTTCTTCCATCGCTTTCTGCACGCCGACCGGAACTTCCTTCGACTTGCCCTTGCCCATGCCGATGCGGCCATCGCCGTCACCGACAACGGTCAGCGCTGCAAAACCCATGATACGACCACCCTTGACCACCTTGGTCACGCGGTTGATCGCGATCATTTTCTCGCGCATGCCATCATCCGGCTTGTCGCTTGCCATTTTCGCTTGCATTTTTGCCATGACGATTCTTCCTTAGAACTTCAGACCGGCTTCGCGCGCGGCTTCTGCCAGCGCCTTCACACGGCCGTGGTAACGGAAACCCGAACGGTCGAATGCGACTTCGGTGATCCCTGCTTTCAGTGCTTTTTCTGCGACGCGCTTGCCGACCAGGGCAGCTGCGGCAGCGTTGCCGCCGGCGCCAGTCTTGCCAGCCAGTTCCGCGCGCACTTCTGCTTCCAGCGTCGAAGCCGACACCAGGACTTTGGCGTCCGGGCTGATCAGGTTCGCATAGATGTGCAGGTTGGTGCGGTGCACCGACAGGCGGTTCACGCCCAGCTGCGCGATCTTGATGCGGGTTTGGCGCCCACGACGCAGACGCGATTCTTTCTTGTCCATCGTCAACTCCGATTATTTCTTCTTGGTTTCTTTGAGCTTCACCACTTCGTCCGCATAGCGGACACCCTTGCCCTTGTAAGGCTCAGGCGAGCGGTAAGCGCGCACTTCTGCGGCAACCTGGCCGACCTTTTGACGATCGATACCCTTGATCAGGATTTCGGTCGGGGTCGGGGTCGTTGCGGTGACGCCTTCCGGCATCGCGTGCAGAACCGGGTGCGAGAAACCCAGGGACAGGTTCAGGGCGTTGCCCTGGACTGCCGCCTTGTAACCCACGCCGACCAGGGTCAGCTTGCGCTCGAAGCCCTTGGTCACGCCGGTCACCATGTTGTTGACCAGTGCACGCAGGGTGCCCGACATCGCGTTCGATTCGCGCGAATCGTCGATCACGTCGAAGGTCAGCGTGCCGTTGTTGTTTTCCACTTTGACCAGGCCGTTCAGCGGCTGGGTCAGGGTGCCCAGCGGGCCCTTGACGGTGATCGACGACGCGTTGATCGCGACATCGGTACCGGCCGGGACGGCGATTGGCATCTTAGCTACTCGAGACATCGTCTACTCCTTAAGCCACGTAGCACAGCACTTCGCCACCGACACCGGTTGCGCGTGCTTTGCGGTCGGTCATCACACCCTTCGGGGTCGAGACGATTGCCACGCCCAGGCCGTTCATGACCTGAGGGATTTCATCCTTGCCCTTGTAGATGCGCAGGCCAGGACGGGAGACGCGCTCGATGCGCTCGATAACCGGACGGCCAGTGTAGTACTTCAAACCGATTTTCAGTTCAGCCTTGCCACCTTCGGTGGTCACGGCGTAATCTTCGATGTAACCCTCGTCCTTCAGGACGTTGGCAATCGCAACCTTCACTTTCGACGACGGCATCGACACGTTGGTCTTCTGCACGCCTTGTGCGTTGCGGATGCGGGTCAGCATATCGGCGATAGGATCGCTCATACTCATTGCTTGTTCTCCTATTACCAGCTAGCTTTGGTCATACCCGGGATTTCGCCTTTCATGGCGAATTCGCGGAGTTTGGTACGGGCCAGACCGAATTTACGGAAAGTGCCACGGGGACGGCCGGTCATGGCGCAGCGGTTGCGCTGGCGGGTCGGGGCCGAGTTGCGCGGCAGAGCCTGCAGCTTCAGGCGCGCTTCGTAACGTTCTTCTTCGGTCTTCGACTGGTCGTCGATGATTGCTTTCAGAGCTGCACGCTTTGCGGCGAATTTCTCCACCAGGTCTGCACGCTTCTGTTCGCGGTTAATCAGTGCAAGTTTTGCCATGCTCTTAGTTCCTGAACGGGAATTTGAAGGCGGCGAGCAGCGCTTTGGCTTCTTCGTCGGTCTTGGCGGTGGTCGTGATCGAGATGTTCATGCCACGCAGCGCATCGATCTTGTCGTAATCGATTTCCGGGAAGATGATCTGCTCTTTGACGCCGATGTTGTAGTTGCCACGACCGTCGAACGACTTGCCGCTGACGCCGCGGAAGTCACGCACGCGCGGCAGGGCCACGGTGATGAAACGGTCCAGGAATTCGTACATGCGGGCGCCGCGCAGGGTCACCATCGTGCCGATCGGGTAGCCTTCGCGGATCTTGAAACCTGCGATTGCCTTGCGAGCCTTGGTCACGACCGGCTTCTGGCCGGCGATCTTGGTCAGGTCGCCAGTAGCGTGCTCGATGACCTTCTTGTCGGCGACTGCTTCGGACAGACCCATGTTCAGGGTGATCTTGGTCAGGCGCGGGACTTCCATGATCGACTTGTAACCGAACTTCTCGGTCAGTTCGCCGACGACTTTGTCTTTATACAGTTGTTGGAGACGGGCCATTTCTTATTACCCCTTCACTACTTCGCCGTTCGACTTGAAGACGCGGACTTTTTTACCGTCCACATCCTTGAAGCCAACGCGGTCTGCCTTGCCGGTCGCAGCATTGAACAGCGCGACGTTCGACACGTGAATCGGCATGGTCTTGTCGACGATACCACCAGTTACGCCGGTCATCGGGTTCGGCTTGACGGCCTTCTTGGCCACGTTCACGCCTTCGACGATGACGTGCTCAGCATCAACGCGTTGCTGAACGACACCGCGCTTGCCCTTGTCCTTGCCGGCCAGGACGATGACTTCGTCGTTTTTACGAATCTTAGACATTACGACTCCCTTACAGAACTTCAGGTGCCAGGGACACGATCTTCATGAACTTCTCGGTGCGCAGTTCGCGCGTCACCGGTCCGAAGATACGGGTGCCGATCGGCTCCAGCTTGGCGTTCAGCAGCACGGCGGCATTGCCGTCGAACTTCACCAGGGAACCGTCTTGGCGGCGCACACCTTTGGCGGTACGCACGACCACGGCATTGTAGATTTCACCTTTCTTGACGCGACCGCGCGGTGCGGCTTGCTTCACGGTGACCTTGATCACGTCGCCAATGCTGGCGTAACGGCGTTTCGAGCCGCCCAATACCTTGATGCACAGGACTTCCTTGGCACCGGTATTGTCGGCCACTTCGAGCCGGCTTTCGGTTTGAATCATGATATTTTCTTTCCCAACTTAAGCCGTAGAAAACCCCACGGATATACCGTAGGCCTGCGGTCAGTCTTGGTCCCGTCGCACCGCCCCTGCTGGAGCGCCACGTTTGGGTGATTGGACTTTCCAATGTACTTCGTTTGCAGGCCGCAGCAATCGCGGGAGGACAAACTGCGGCAACACATGAACGAAGCCCGCTAGTATTACACAATACCAGCGGGCGTCGCAAGACAAATTTTCAGGGTGTCGCAAAGCTGCCGCGCCACCCCGTACTGCTCTTACAGAACCTGTGCGACCTGTACGACTTTGGTCAGGGTCCAAGCTTTCGTCTTCGAGATCGGGCGACCTTCCTGGATCTCGACCGTGTCACCGGTCTTGGCCTGGTTGGTCTCGTCGTGCGCGTGATACTTGTTCGAGCGCACGATGATCTTGCCGTACAGCGGGTGCTTGACGTGACGCTCGACCAGCACGGTCACCGTCTTGTCCATTTTGTCGGACACGACCTTGCCGACCAGCGTACGCTTCAGCGCCGTTTTAGTGGTGTCGTTCATTTGGCTTCCTTCTGGTTCATCACGGTCTTGACACGCGCGATATCGCGGCGCACCTTCTTGAGCTGGGCGGTGTTGCTCAGCTGCTGCGTAGCGAGTTGCATGCGCAGGCCGAACTGTGCCTTCAGCAGCTCATTCAGCTCTTGCTGCAGAGCTGCCTGGTCTTTGCCGCGGAGTTCCGTTGCTTTCATTCTTAACTCCTGTTATTGGCCGACTTGGCGTACCACGAAGGTGGTTGCCAGCGGCAGTTTGGCAGCGGCCAGGCGGAATGCTTCGCGCGCCAGTTCTTCTGCGACGCCGTCCATCTCGTACAGGACCTTGCCCGGCTGGATTTCAGCGACGTAGTACTCCGGATTACCTTTACCGTTACCCATACGGACTTCGGCCGGCTTGTTCGAGATCGGCTTGTCCGGGAAGATGCGGATCCAGATACGACCGCCACGCTTGATGTGACGGGTCATGGCACGACGCGCCGCTTCGATCTGGCGTGCGGTGATACGGCCGCGGGCAACTGCCTTCAGGCCGAATTCGCCGAACGACACTGCGGTGCCGCGGGTGTGCGAAATGCCGGTGTTACGGCCCTTCTGCTCTTTACGATACTTTCTGCGGGATGGCTGCAGCATGCTTATTCTCCTGCTTTCTCAGCAGCAGCCGGCTTGGCAGCGCGGCGGCCTGCTGGAGCGGTACCTGGTTTGGCGCCCGGACGGCCACGGCCTGCCGGCTTGCCATCATCGCGACGCGGACCGCGCGGTTTTTTCTCGTCGGCCGGCACGTCGATGACCGGAGCTTCACCAGTCGGCGAACGGTCGCCCTTGTAGACCCAGACTTTCACGCCGATGATGCCGTACGTGGTCGAGGCTTCGCTGGTGCCGTAGTCGATGTCGGCGCGCAGGGTGTGCAGGGGCACACGGCCTTCGCGGTACCATTCGGTACGTGCGATCTCGATGCCGTTCAGACGGCCCGACGACATGATCTTGATGCCGACGGCGCCCAGGCGCATCGCGTTCTGCATCGCGCGCTTCATGGCGCGGCGGAACATGATACGTTTTTCGAGCTGCTGGGCGATCGAATCGGCGATCAGCTGCGAATCGATTTCCGGCTTGCGGATCTCTTCGATGTTCACGTGCACGGGCACGCCCATGATCTTGGTCAGCGACGACTTCAGGACTTCGATGTCTTCGCCTTTCTTGCCGATCACGACGCCAGGACGCGACGAGTAGATCGTGAAGCGCGCGTTCTTGGCCGGACGCTCGATGACGATGCGGCCGACGGAGGCGTTCTTCAGTTTCTTCTTCAGGAAGGCGCGGGCTTCCAGGTCTTCCTTCAGCATGTCGGCGAAGTTGCCGTTGCCAGCGTACCAACGCGATGCCCAGTTACGGGTGACCGCCAGGCGGAAGCCGGTTGGGTGGATTTTCTGACCCATCGTATGCTCCTTAGTTACCGACAGTCACGTAGACGTGACACGATTGTTTCGAAATGCGATCGCCGCGGCCTTTTGCACGAGCCGTGAAACGCTTCAGGATCGGGCCCTTTTCGACATAGATCTGAACCACTTTCAGTTCGTCGATGTCGGCACCATCGTTGTGCTCGGCGTTCGCGATTGCGGACTCCAGCACTTTCTTGATGATGGTCGCGCCTTTTTTCGGGCTGAACTGCAGGATGTTCAGCGCAGCGTCGACTTTCTTGCCGCGGATCAGGTCCGCAACCAGGCGGCCCTTTTGCTCCGACAGGCGAACGCCTTTGAGGATAGCTTTAGTTTCCATTATTTCTTCGCCTTCTTGTCAGCGGCGTGGCCCTTGAACGTGCGGGTCAGGGCGAATTCGCCCAGCTTGTGACCGACCATGTTCTCGGAGACGTACACCGGCACGTGCACCTTGCCGTTGTGGACAGCGATCGTCAGGCCGATGAAGTCCGGGGTGATCGTCGAGCGGCGCGACCAGGTTTTGACCGGCTTCTTGTCTTTCGACGCTTGCGCGGCTTCGACCTTCTTCACCAGGTGGGCGTCAATGAACGGCCCTTTTTTCAATGAACGAGTCATGTCTTATCCTTATTTCTTGCCGCGGCGCGAAACGATCATCGACGACGTACGCTTGTTCGAACGCGTCTTCTTGCCCTTCGTCTGCTGGCCCCACGGCGACACCGGGTGACGACCCGCAGCCGTACGGCCCTCACCACCACCGTGCGGGTGGTCGATCGGGTTCATGACGACACCACGGACGGTCGGGCGGACACCGCGCCAACGCATTGCACCGGCTTTACCGATCTTGCGCAGGCTGTGTTCGGCGTTGCCGACTTCGCCCACGGTGGCGCGGCACTCGATGTGCACGCGGCGCACTTCACCCGAGCGCAGGCGAACCTGGGCGTAGGTGCCTTCGCGGGCCATCAGCACGACAGCGGCGCCGGCGGTGCGGGCCATCTGTGCGCCTTTACCCGGCAGCATTTCGACGCAGTGCATCACGGTACCAACCGGGATGTTGCGGATCGGCAGGCAGTTACCGGCCTTGATCGGTGCTTCCGCGCCGTTCATGACGGTGTCGCCGACAGCCACGCCCTTCGGGGCGATGATGTAGGCGCGCGAACCATCGGCGTAGCACAGCAGCGCGATGTGGGCGGTACGGTTCGGGTCGTATTCGATACGCTCGACCTTGGCCGGGATGCCGTCCTTGTTGCGCTTGAAGTCGACAACGCGGTAGTGATGCTTGTGACCACCGCCGATGTGGCGGGTGGTGATGTGGCCGTTGTTGTTACGGCCAGCAGTCTTCGATTTCTTCTCAACCAGGGCTGCGAACGGACGACCTTTGTACAGGTCGGCGTTCACAACCTTCACCATGCCGCGGCGGCCTGGGGAGGTTGGCTTCATCTTAACGAGTGCCATTATTTAGCCTCCTCGACAAAATTGATTTCCTGGCCCGGCTTCAGGGCCACGAAAGCGCGCTTGGTGTGGTTGCGACGACCGACGAAACGGCCCGAACGCTTCTGCTTGCCTTCGCGGTTCACGGTCTGCACCGATTCCACTTCGACCTTGAACAGCAGTTCGACGGCAGCTTTGATTTCCGGCTTGGTCGCGTCCGGCAGGACCTTGAACACGATCTGTTCGTTCTTTTCCGCGACGAAGGTCGCCTTTTCGGAAATGACCGGAGCCAGCAGCACCTTCATCAGGCGCTCTTCGCTGAATTTGATTGCGGCGCTCATGCGTACATCTCCTCGATCTTGGCCAGAGCAGCTTTGGTGACCAGGACTTTCTTGTAGAACACCAGCGACATCGGGTCAGCGTGCTTCGGCTCGACAACCAGCACGTTCGGCAGGTTGCGCGATGCCAGCAGCAGGTTCTCGTCGATGGTGTCGGTGATCACCAGGACCGATTCCAGGCCCATGCCCTGCAGCTTTTGCGACAGCAGCTTGGTCTTCGGAGCTTCGATGGTCAGGTTCTCGACGACGTTCAGACGCTCTTCGCGGGCCAGCTGCGACAGGATCGAGCACATACCGGCGCGATACATCTTCTTGTTGACCTTGTGCGAGAAGTTCTCGTCCGGCGAGTTCGGGAAGATGCGACCACCGCCGCGCCACAGCGGCGACGACGACATACCGGCACGAGCGCGGCCCGTACCTTTTTGACGCCACGGTTTCTTCGTGGTGTGGCTGACTTCTTCACGATCCTTCTGCTTGCGGTTGCCGCTGCGCGCGTTGGCGGCGTAGGCGACCACGATCTGGTGGATCAGTGCTTCGTTGTAATCGCGACCGAAGACTTCGTCGGTGGCGCTCACGTTCGAGCCGGCTTGGCCTTGCTCATTCAGGAGCTTGAGTTCCATCGTTTAAGCTCCCTTCTTTGCTTTGACTTTGACAGCCGGCTTGACGATCACTTGACCGTTCTTGGCGCCAGGAACGGCACCTTTCACCAGCAGCAGTTGACGCTCGGCGTCGATGCGAGCGATTTCCAGGTTCTGGGTGGTGACGGTAACGTCGCCCAGGTGACCGGTCATGCGCTTGCCCGGGAACACGCGGCCCGGATCCTGCGCCATACCGATGGAGCCAGGAACGTTGTGCGAACGCGAGTTACCGTGGGTTTGACGACCCGATGCGAAGTTGTAACGCTTGATGGTACCGGCGTAGCCTTTACCGATCGAGGTGCCTTGCACGTCGATTTTCTGGCCGACTTCGAACAGGGAAACATTGACTGCGTCGCCGGTCTTGAAACCAGCGGCTTGTGCGGCGTCGATGCGGAATTCCTTCAGCAGCGTACCGGCTTCCACGCCAGCTTTGGCGTAGTGACCCGCAGCGGCCTTGTTCACGCGCGAAGCGCGACGTTGACCGAATACGACCTGAACTGCCGAATAACCGTCAGTTTCAGGAGTTTTGATTTGCGCAACACGGTTGTTCGACACGTCCAGCACGGTGACGGGGATCGAATCGCCGTCGTCCGTGAAGATGCGCATCATGCCAACCTTGCGACCGAGAAGGCCCAGGCTCATTTTTTCTCCATTCCCACCTACGATTGGGCGGGGCTAATTGAACTACTACCAAAAAAGCATGGGCAAAAAAGACAGACCCATACCAAAGCCGGCTAGTATAGCGCGCGCTCCGCATGGACGCAACAAGAGAATACGAGGATTAACGCAGTCTGTTGCGCGTTACGCAGTAGTTCTGGAGATCTGAGGAATCCGTTCCGGCGGAACGGCACAGAAAAGACACCTTGGCATCTTTTCTCTGCAGGCTCGGGGCCTGCGCTTTGGAGGAATTCTGGTGGGCGGTGCAGGATTCGAACCTGCGACCCCTTGGATGTCGACCAAGTATTCTAACCAGCTGAACTAACCGCCCGGGGAGCCGCATTATACGAGCTTCTTTTGGCAAAGCGCAATAGCGAATTTCAAAAAGATATGCGACGTGCGTATGCAACTGAGCTTGCTCAAGCGTGACGCGGGTTGTCGANGGGAGCCGCATTATACGAGCTTCTTTTGGCAAAGCGCAATAGCGAATTTCAAAAAGATATGCGACGTGCGTATGCAACTGAGCTTGCTCAAGCGTGACGCGGGTTGTCGATGTCTTTTTGCAATGCTAGACTCGTCCGGATTCATCGAGGGACAAGCGCCGTCTCACACCCATAAATACAGGCATCACCACCAATCCTCTCGCTGGCGCACGGGGCGGCATATTGCCGCGGCCCCGCTGTCTTTTCCCTCTTCGCGGCGGACGCAACGACGACGTGTCCGCCATTCCCATGCGCGCCTCCGGCCCCCGGCCGCGACGTTGCGCGCCCATTCTCTCGTCGTGCCCGGCACACTTTGCCGGCCATACGGCGGGACATCGCTATCAAGGATGATCCCATGACCGCTGCTGTTCCCTTCCGTTTCCGCCCTTCCTTCCTCGATCCGAGGAAGCTCGTCCTCGCCACCGACCTCGACGGCACCCTGCTGGCCGGCCCGCAGGAAGCGCGGCGCCGCGTGCGCGAACTGTTCGGGGGCGGCCTGGAAGGGGCGACGCTGGTATTCGTGACGGGACGCGGCCTGGAGTCCGTGATCCCGCTGCTGGCCGACCCGACCATCCCGACGCCCCACTACATCATCGCCGACGTCGGCGCCACCGTCGTGCACGGCGACCTGACCCCGGTCGAACCGCTGCACCACGAGATCGCCGCGCGCTGGCCCGGCAGCCAGGCCGTGCTCAAGGCGCTGGCCGGCTTTCCCCAGCTGGAGCGCCAGAGCGTGCCGCAGGAGCGGCGCTGCTCGTTCTTCGTCGGCGAAAACGCGATCACGCCGGCCTTGAAAAGCGCCGTCGCGGAACTCGGCTGCGACCTGCTGTATTCGGCCGGCCGCTACCTGGACGTGCTGCCGCGCGGCGTCGCCAAGGGCCCGGCCCTGCG
This sequence comes from Massilia sp. YIM B02763, assembly GCF_030412015.1. Lineage (GTDB taxonomy): Bacteria > Pseudomonadota > Gammaproteobacteria > Burkholderiales > Burkholderiaceae_D > Telluria. Next base: position 75,418 of record NZ_JASNRD010000022.1, read on the forward strand.
CCGCCTGGCCGAGGCGGCCGGCTTCGACCCGGCCCACATCGTCGTCGCCGGCGACACGCTGAACGATTTGTCGCTGTTCGAGGCAGGGTTCCGCGGCATCGCCGTGGGCGGCTCGGAGCCGGCCCTGGTGGCGGCGGTCGCCCGCATGAAGCACGTGTACATCGCCGACGATGCCGGCTGCGGCGGCATCCTCGACGGCCTGGCCCACCACGGCCTGGGCGAAGCGGGCCGCGAGCTGCCCCCGGCCGAGGAGGCGCGCGGCAAGGCGGAGCTGGTAATGGTCTACCACCGCCTGCCGTTCGACGAAGCCGTCGAGAACGGCGTGCCCGTGCGGCGCCGCCCGAAGAGCCCGAACGGCATCATGCCCACGCTGCTGAGCCTGTTCTCCGACGGCCGCACGGGTTCCTGGGTCGCCTGGTCGCAGCAGGCGTCGCGCACCCCCGAAGGCTTTACCAGCCACGTCGCCGTCGACCGGGAGCGCTATCCGAACCTGGAGGCGGCGCGCGTCCCGCTGACGGCGGAAGACGTCGACCTGTTCTATAAAAAGTTTTCCAAGGAAGCGTTCTGGCCGATCATCTTTTCCTTCCCGGACCGCGCCGTGTTCCGCCAGGACCACTGGGAACGCTACCTTGAAGTGAACCGCCTGTTCGCCGAACAGACGGCGCGCGAAGCGGCGGAAGGGGCCACCGCCTGGATCCACGACTACAACCTGTGGATGGTGCCGGCCTTCCTGCGTCCGCTGCGCCCCGACCTCAAGATCGCCTTCTTCCACCACACGGCCTTCCCGTCCAGCGACGTCTTCAACATCCTGCCGTGGCGCCGCGACATCGTCGCCAGCCTGCTGCAATGCGACTACGTGGGCTTCCACGTTCCGCGCTATGCCGAGAACTTCCTCGACGCGGCGCGCTCGTTCACGCCGCTGGAAGTGGTCGGCACGACGCCTTGCGCGCCGCGCTTCCTCACCTACGGCTGCGCACTGGGGGTCGACGCGACCACGACGGCCATCGAGGTCGGCGGACGGCGCGTGGCCCTGGGCGCGCACCCGGTCGGCACCGACGTCGCCCTGATCGAACGCCTGATGCGAACGCCCGCCGTGGCGCAGGACCTGGCCGAGATCGACGGTTACCTGGCCGGCCGCACGGGCATCGTGTCGATCGAGCGCCTGGATTACGTCAAGGGCTCGCTGGAAAAGCTGCAGGCCTTCGAGCGGCTGCTGGAACAGCATCCGGAACTGGCCGGCAAGGTCACGCTGCTGAACATCATCACCCCCGCGGCGCCCGGCATGGAAATCTACGACAGCCTGCGCGAGGAACTCGACCGCACGGTGGGCCGCATCAACGGCCGCTTCTCCACGCTGGAATGGGTGCCGGTGCGCTACTTCTACCGTTCGCTGCCGTTCGAGGCGGTACTGGCCCACTACGCCGCCTGCGGCATCGCCTGGATCACGCCGCTGCGCGACGGCCTGAACCTGGTCGCCAAGGAATACGTGGCGGCGCGCCAGGCCGTCGGCAAGCCGGGCACGCTGATCCTGTCCGAATTCGCCGGCGCCGCCGTCGAGCTGCATGGCGCCCTGCTGACCAATCCGTACGACACGCACTCGATGACGAGCACTTTATATCGTGCCATTACAATGGGGCCCGACGAAGCCGCCTACCGCACCGAGCGCATGGCCGCCATCGTCGCCGAACACGATGTCGCGCGCTGGGGGCAGGAATTCCTCGACGCGGTGGCGAGCGCGGCCCAGGAGGCGCGAGGGCAGGCGGAAAGCCAGGCGCGTGCCGCATGAGCGCCGGGCGCGAGCCGTATACGCGGCGCCGACGATACTGAAAGGGATTTTGAATGCAGTTAGTTTTCTTCAATAACACCGTGCTGGCCTGGCTGACGGCCCTGGGCATCGCCGTCGGGGTCACGCTGGCCCTGGTGGTCATCAAGAAAGTGGTCGTGCACCACCTGCGGATCCTGTCCGAGCGTACCGCGACCCGCCTCGACGACATCGCCGTCGAGGCGCTCGAGGCCACTCGGCTGCTGGTGATGGCCGTCATGGGCCTGTATGCCGGCAGCACCTTCCTGGACCTGCCGCCGTCCGTCGACCTGTTCGCCAAGCGCACGGCCATCGTGGTCGGGCTGGTGCAGGCGGCGCTGTGGGGCAATGCGGCGCTGCGCGGCTGGCTCAAGCAGTACTACGAGAACCGCGCCACCGAGCCGGGCCGCGCGACCTCGGCCGCGGCGCTGGGCTTCGTCGCGCGCATGGTGCTGTGGATCGTGATCCTCTTGATGATCCTGGATAACATGGGCGTGAACATCACGACCCTGGTGGCCAGCCTGGGCGTGGGCGGTATCGCGGTGGCGCTGGCCGTGCAGAACATCCTGGGCGATCTGTTCGCCTCGCTGTCCATCGTATTGGATAAACCCTTCGTGATCGGCGACTTCATCATCGTCGACAAATACCTGGGCACCGTCGAGTACGTGGGGCTGAAGACGACGCGGATCCGCAGCCTGTCCGGCGAGCAGCTGGTGTTCTCGAACGCCGACCTGCTCAAGAGCCGCCTGCAGAACATGACGCGCATGAGCCGCCGCCGCGTCGTGTTCTCGATCAGCGTCACCTACGACACGCCGCGCGACAAACTGGCCGCGATCCCGCCGATGCTGACGGAGATCGTCAAGGCCCAGCAGGAAGTCAGCTTCGACCGCGCCCATTTCCAGGGCATCGGGCCGTCGTCGATGAATTTCGAGGTCGTGTACTGGGTCGAGTCGCCGGACTACAACCGCTTCATGGACATCCAGCAGCAGATCCTGCTGCAGATCGTCGACGGCCTGCAGGAGCGCGGCGTCCAGCTGGCCTACCCGACGCAGGCGCTGCACGTGCACGATACGCGGCCGACGGCGCAGGACGCCGACTGGCTGGGCGGCGCCGGGGATGCGCCGCGCGGCACCCCGCCCTCCCCCGCCGAAGGCGCCGCGCCGCGGCCTTGAAGCAAAGAGGACGGCGGCGGCGGAAGGCAGCGACGCCCCCTCAGCGCGGCGGCGCGCAGGTCGCCCGCAGCACGAGCCGGCTTTCCAACGCCGTGCGGCGCTGCGCCGCCTGGCCGCCGCGGATGCGTTCGACGAGCCAGGCAAGCGCCAGGCGCGCCATGTCGCGCTTGGGCGGCGCCACCGTCGTCAGCGGCGGGCTGGTGTAGCCGACGCCGTCGAGGTCGTCGAACCCGATCACGGACAATTGCTCCGGTACGCGCACGCCGATCTCGCGGGCGGCCCACAAGCCGCCGAAGGCCATCAGGTCGCTGGTGGCGAAGATGGCGCTGGGCGGGCGGTCCGACGTCAGCAGGCGATTGAATGCGGCGTAGCCGCCGGCGCTGGTGAAGGCCTCGTGCACGATGCGCTCGCGCGGCACGGGCCGCCCGGCCTCCTCCATCGCGCGCAGGAAGCCGCCCAGGCGCTCGCGCGTGCGCGGCAGGCTGGCCGGCCCGGCCACGCAGGCGATGTCGCGGTGCCCCAGTTCGAGCAGGTGATGGGCGGCCTGGGCGGCGCCGCCCGGCTCGCCGGCCAGGATCGCATCCGCCTCGAGGCCGGGCAGCGCGCGCTCGATCTGGATGATCGGGACGGTCTCGGCGCGCGTCAGCAGTTCGCGCTCGCGGTCGGCGCTGCTGACCACCAGCACGAGGCCGTCGATGCGCTTTTCCATCAGCAGGCGCAGGTAGGCGGCCTGCTTGGCGGCGCCGCCCTGGGCATTGCACAGGATGATGTTGTAGCCGGCCTCGAAAGCGGCGTCCTCGAGCCAGCGGATCAGCTCGGCGAAATACGGGTTCGACGAATCCGGCACGAGCACGCCGATCATGTTCGTCTTGTCGTTCTTGAGGCTGCGCGCCACGGCACTCGGGATGTAGCGCATCTCGGCGATCACGCCCAGCACCCGCTGGCGCACGTCGTCGCTGACGACCCGGGTATTGTTGATGACGTGCGAGACCGTCGAGATCGAAACCCCGGCGCGCTCCGCCACCTGCTTCATTGTCGCCATCGCGTTCCTCCTGGAGAGCGATTATCGGCGATGAGTTTCAGTTATATCAAGTTTCAGAATGCCGGTCGCGGTGCCGAGAGCGGTTCGCCTGCGGTTCAGCCTTCCTTCCTCGCCGCGCCGACGGCGTCGACCAGGGCATCGGGCCGGTCGACGTAGAGGAACACGCAGTCGATGCCTGCGCGCTCCCGCCCCAGGTGCTCGAGGCGCACGGCCTCGCCTCGTTTCAGGACCAGGACGGCATTCGGCTTGTCGAACGGGGAAACCGTCAGCGTGCGCAGGACGTCGACGCCATGGCGCGCACACCAATGGGCGGCGGGTTCGTCGATGCGCCGGCAGTCGGCGATGGCATCCAGGGGGATATCGCCGGCCGCCCGCGCGCCCACGCGCAGCCGCAGGATGGCGCCGTCCAGCGCATGGCAGCCGGCGCCGACCAGCCAGCGGTCGCCCAGCACCCAGGCCAGCGTCGCGATGCCGCCCATCGTCATGACGACGTGCAGCAGCCGGCGCTTGTCCGGGTCCACGGGCAGCACGGCAACGATCGCCGCGTCCAGCGGCAGCTCGACCAGGAGGCAGAACACGGCGATGGCGAACACGGTACGGTAGGCGCCGACGCCGAGGTAGCCGAACGCCTGCCCCGCCGGCGCCGCCGGCTGCGGACGCCGCAGCAGCCACGCGATGCAGCCGCGGCGCTGGGCCCGGCCCAGGCGCAGCAGGCCGACCAGCTCCGGCGGCAGCCAGGCGGCCGGGAGGCGGCGCCAGTCGCGGGCGGCGAGCGCGGCGCGGGTGCGCGCCAGCGCGTCGGGCAGATGGGACAGGTCCTTCGCCGCCAGGATCAGGACGGGCATGGCAAAGAGCAGCGGGCGGACGGCCTGGAACAGCGATGCCGGCAACACCATGCCGAGGAACATGCAGCCGAGCAGGAGCAGCCAGGCGTTGCGCAGGACGGTGGTCCACGGGGTCCGGCGTACCCGTTCGGCATGTATCTGCAGCATCGGCGTCATGTCGCTCTCCTAGGGATGATCCGGTCGCTGGTTCGCGTATTCGGACACGGCTTCTGCCTCGGGAATCAGACGCGCGTACTGGATGTTCAAGGTAATCGCTTCGCTATAGCGCAGCACGAAATAGTCGCCGTCGACGTCATAGAAGCGGCTTTCGTTGCCGTCCGCGCTGCCGGGCTTCTTGTCGGCCGCGATGGGGTACTCACTACCGCAGTGGTTGCCTCCGCCTGGCTTGTGGGGGCGGATGACAGGAGCTTGAGCAGGACGAGCGGCTCGAAGTCGTGGCCTGGCCAGTAATGCGACAGGCCGAGCCAGGTCGAATGCAGGGCCAGGGCCCACAGGACCGCCTCGGCGACGACGTGCCCGAACGGCGAGTAATCGAGAGAAGTGCGTTCGGAGCGCTTGAGGTTGGTCCGAAAGATGAAGCCGGGAAGGAGAAGCAGGAAGACGATGAGCGCAGGCAGGGCAACGTTCATGCGAACGTGGTTTATGCCGCCTTGGCGTTGGGGACGATCACGGCGCGCACCAGTTGACCGTTTTCGCGGCGAATATGAAACGTACCGCCGCCGTCATGTCGCTCCGCCGGAGACGCCGGCCGCTCGCGCGTGATGAACTGCCGCAGCTGGTCCCGCGCTTTCGGGTCAGCAAGAAGTTCCGATGCGAGTTGGCTTTTGAGGGCTTTCATGGTTTCACTATGCCACAAGTGCGGCGCGAATGCTTGGCTAATTCGTATTGCTTTCGCCGCAACAAAAAAACAGGGCCGGTCCGCCATGCGGTACCGGCCCCGTGGTCGCCGGCGGAACGTGTCCGCCCGGGCGAATGGGATTACTGCAGCTTGATTTCGACGTCGACGCCAGCCGGCAGGTCCAGCTTCATCAGTGCGTCGACGGTCTTGTCGGTCGGGTCGACGATGTCCATCAGACGCTGGTGCGTACGGATTTCGAACTGGTCGCGCGAGGTCTTGTTCACGTGCGGGGAACGCAGCACGTCGAAACGCTGGATGCGGGTCGGCAACGGGACCGGGCCCTTGACGACGGCGCCGGTGCGCTTGGCGGTGTCGACGATTTCCAGAGCGGACTGGTCGATCAGTTTGTAGTCGAACGCTTTCAGGCGGATGCGGATTTTCTGATTCGGAGCGGACATGCTATTTCCTTTAAAAGAACGTTCCGGCTTGATGCCGGCAATGTGGTAAAGGTACTTCGGTACAGCTCAAGAGGCGGGAGTATATCATCGTTCCCGCTCAAACAGATGGGGACAGACCAAAAAGTCTGTCCCCATCGTTGTGCCCGTCAGACGGCCCGGAGGCCGCCTTCAGGCGATCTCAGCCTGATGAATTAGGCCAGGATTTTTGCTACAACGCCGGCGCCGACGGTACGGCCGCCTTCGCGGATTGCGAAGCGCAGACCTTCTTCCATCGCGATCGGAGCGATCAGCTTGACGGTGATCGACACGTTGTCGCCCGGCATGACCATTTCTTTGTCGGCCGGCAGCTCGATCGAGCCGGTCACGTCAGTCGTACGGAAGTAGAACTGCGGACGGTAGTTGTTGAAGAACGGGGTGTGACGGCCGCCTTCGTCTTTCGACAGGACGTACACTTCGCCGGTGAAGTTGGTGTGCGGCTTGATCGAGCCCGGCTTGGCCAGAACCTGGCCACGCTGGACGTCTTCACGCTTGGTACCGCGCAGCAGCAG
>NZ_JASNRD010000023.1 GCF_030412015.1 Massilia sp. YIM B02763
CCGGCGCGCCGGCAACGCCGGCAGGCACGGCGACCGCGCCTGCCCCCGCGCAGCGCGCGCCTGCAGCCGCACCTGCAGCCGCACCCGCCGCCAGGACGCCGGCCGCCGCAACGCCGGCCACGGCAGTCCCGGCCGCGCGCCAGCCGGCCAGCCAGCCAAAGGAGGGCGGCTGATGGCGACGACGAACCGTCCGCACTACATCCTGCTGCCCGCCAGTCCGCTGTTCATCGCCTTCAGCCTGGTGTGCGCCTTCATGCTCAACCTGCTGCCCTGGGGCCGCTGGATCGGCGCGCCCGACTTCGTCGCGCTGGTGCTGGTGTTCTGGGGCATCCACCAGCCGCGCAAGGTCGGCATCGGCATCGCCTTCTGCATGGGCCTCCTGATGGACGTGCACGACGCCACGCTGCTGGGCGAGAACGCGCTCGCCTATACGCTGCTGTCCTACCTGGCGATCATGATCCACCGCCGCGTGCTGTGGTTCCCCCTGATGACGCAGGCGATGCACGTGTTCCCGCTGCTGCTGCTGACCCAGGCGATCCAGGTGCTGGTACGCTTCTTCGTGACAGGGCGCTTCCCGGGCTGGCTGCACTTCATCGAGAGCCTGATCGCCGTGGCCCTGTGGCCCGTGATCACCTGGCTGCTGCTGGCGCCGCAGCGCCGCGCCGTGGACAAGGACCATACGCGTCCGATCTGAGCACCTACCGATGCCCGACTAAGCAATGACCGAAATAAAAGACAGCGATCGCGAGATCCACCTGTTCCGCATGCGCCTGACGGCGCTGGTCGTCTTCATCTTCATCTGCTTCGGCCTGCTCGTGACGCGCTGGGTGTGGCTGCAGGTGCTCAAGCACGACCAGTACATGGCCCAGGCCGAGGACAACCGCATCGCGCTGGTGCCGATCGTCCCCAACCGCGGCCTGATCCTGGACCGCAACGGCGTGGTCCTGGCCAGCAACTACTCCGCCTACACGCTGGAGATCACGCCCTCGAAGCTGGAGGCGAACCTCGATTCCGTCATCGACGAATTGTCCAAGCTGGTCGCCATCGAGCCGAAGGACAGGAAACGCTTCAAGCGATTGATGGAGGAGTCGAAGAACTTTTCCAGCGTCCCGATCCGCAACCGCCTGACCGACGACGAGGTCGCGCGCTTCACCGCCCAGCGCTTCCGCTTTCCCGGCGTGGAGGTGCAGGCGCGCCTGTTCCGCCAGTATCCGCTGGGCGAGATCGCCTCGCACGTGATCGGCTACATCGGCCGCATCAACCAGAAGGAAGCCAAGGCGATCGAGGAGGACGAGGACGCCGCCGTGGCCGCCAACTACAATGGCACCGACCATATCGGCAAGGAAGGCCTGGAAAAGAGCTACGAACGCCAGCTGCACGGCCAGACCGGCTACGAGGAAGTCGAGCGCTCGGCGGGCGGCCGCGCCATCCGCACGCTGTCGCGCCGCGCCCCGGTCCCGGGCAACAACCTGATCCTGTCGATCGACATCGAGCTGCAGAAGGTGGTCGAGGAAGCGTTCGGCGACTTCCGCGGCGCCCTCGTCGCCATCGAGCCGGAGACGGGCGACGTGCTGGCCTACGTGTCGCGCCCCGGCTTCGACCCCAACCTGTTCGTCGACGGCATCGACAGCCAGAGCTGGAACGAGCTGAATACCTCGCTCGACAAGCCGCTGATGAACCGCCCGCTGTCCGGCACCTATCCGCCCGGCTCGACCTTCAAGCCCTTCATGGCGCTGGCCGCGCTGGAACTCGGCAAGCGCCGGCCGGAGCAGGGCATCAGCGATGCCGGCTTCTTCATGCTGGGCGGGCACCGCTTCAACGACGACAAGCCGGGCGGCCACGGCTACGTGGACATGTACCGCTCGATCGTGATGTCCTGCGACACCTATTACTACCAACTCGGCAACGAGATGGGCATCGACGCGATCAGCGGCTTCATGAAGCAGTTCGGCTTCGGCCAAGCGACCGGCATCGACCTCGAGCACGAGAAGGCGGGCGTGCTGCCGTCGCAGGAATGGAAGCGCGAGCGCTTCAAGCGCAACCGCGCGGCGCAGAAGTGGGTCGGCGGCGACACGATCTCGGTGTCGATCGGCCAGGGCTTCAACAACTACACGATGCTGCAGCTGTCGCACGCAGTGGCGACTCTCGCCAACAACGGCGTGGTGATGAAGCCCCACCTGGTCAAGATGCTCGAGGACCCGACCACGCGCCAGCGCACGCTGACGGTGCCCAAGGAATCGGGACGCATCCCGCTCAAGCAGGAAAACATCGACGTCATCAAGCGCGCCATGGTGGGCGTGATCAACGACCAGAGCGGCACCGGTTTCATCCCGTTCCGCAACGCCGGCTACGTCGCCGGCGGCAAGACCGGCACGGCCCAGGTGGTGGGCTTGAAGGGCGCCAAGTACAACCACAACATGACGCCCGAGCGCCTGCGCGACAACGCGCTGTTCACCGCGTTCGCGCCGGCCGACAAGCCGCGCATCGCGATCGCGATGGTCGTCGAGAACGCCGGCTTCGGCTCGACCTACGCCGCGCCGATCGCGCGCAAGGCGCTCGATTATTACCTGCTCGGCAAACGCCCGGGCGACAAGGACAAGCCGGCGGCGCCGAAGGACGCGGCGGCTGCGCCGGCCGCGCCTGCCGACGCCGCCGGCAACGTGGAGTAAGCGATGGCACACATTCCCGAACGGCGCTCGCTGTGGCGCCGCATGAAGCCGTATTTCACGGTCTTCGACGGCCCCCTGGCGATGATCCTGTTCCTGCTGTTCTCGGCCGGCACGCTGACCCTGAGCTCCGCGGGCCACGACTTCCCGGGCCGCATGGAAGGGCAGATGCGCAACATCCTGCTGTCCTTCATCGTCATGTGGGTGGCGGCGAACATCCCGCCCCAGACGCTGCTGCGCCTGGCGGTGCCGATCTACAGCTTCGGCGTGTCGCTGCTGATCGCGGTGGCGCTGTTCGGCATCATCAAGAAGGGCGCGCGGCGCTGGCTGCACGTGGGCGTGGACATCCAGCCGTCCGAGATCATGAAGATCGCCACGCCCCTGATGCTGGCCTGGTACTTCCAGACCCGCGCGGGCCTCTTGAAATGGCAGTCGTTCGTGGTGGCGGCGCTGCTCCTGCTGATCCCGTTCGCCCTGATCGCCAAGCAGCCCGACCTGGGCACGGCCCTGCTGGTCGGCGGCTCCGGCTTCTGGGTGATCTTCCTGGCGGGCCTGTCGTGGAAGGCGCTGGTCGCGCTGGGCACGCTGGGCGCGGCCGGCCTGCCGGTGGCCTGGTCGATGCTGCACGACTACCAGCGCGAACGCGTGATGACGCTGATCGACCCGACGTCCGACCCGCTGGGCAAGGGCTTCCACATCATCCAGTCGGTGATCGCGATCGGCTCCGGCGGCGTCTCCGGCAAGGGCTATATGAAGGGCACGCAGGCCTACCTGGAGTTCATTCCCGAACGCACGACGGACTTCATCTTCTCCGTGTATTCGGAGGAATTCGGCCTGGTCGGCAACCTGGTGCTGCTGTTCCTGTACCTGCTGCTGATCGGCCGCGGCCTGATGATCGCGGCGAATGCGCCGAACCTGTTCACGCGCCTGCTCGCCGGCGCGATCTCGATGATGTTCTTCATGTATGCCTTCGTCAATATGGGCATGGTCAGCGGCATCCTGCCGGTCGTCGGCGTTCCCTTGCCTTTCATGAGCTACGGAGGAACCGCGCTGATTACTTTGGGCCTCGGCAGTGGTATATTGATGAGCATTCAACGGCACCGCAAGCTGGTGCAGACCTGATGCAGACCTGATATGAAAAAGAACGCAATGGTCGTTCCCAGGTATCTGCCCGCGGTCATTGCGTCATTGGCAATGATCACCGGTTGCAGTACCACGGAAACCGGCGAACACAAAAGCCTGATCCCGCTGCCCTGGAAACACAAGGTCACGGCCAACCATCCTCCCGTCGGCAACGACCTGCCCAAGCTGCCCGCGGCCGGCTCCGGGCGCGGCGGCTACTACCAGGACGACGGCCCCGGCGCGAACCCGCCGGATGGCCTGCGCGACGTGCCCGACGCCGTCGTCAAGTACGAGCCCTATGCGAAATTCGCGAACCGTCCGTACACGGTATTCGGCACCACCTACACGCCCCTGCTGAACGAGGAACCGTACAAGCAGCGCGGCATCGCCAGCTGGTACGGCGTCAAGTTCCACGGCCAGCGCACGTCCTCGGGCGAGCCCTACGACATGTACAAGATGACGGCCGCCCACCCCACGCTGCCGATCCCCTCGTATGCCCGCATCACCAGCATCGACAGCGGCCAGTCCGTCATCGTGCGCATCAACGACCGCGGCCCCTTCCACTCCGACCGCCTGATCGACGTGTCGTACACGGCCGCGCTCAAGCTCGGCCTGCTGGGCAAGGGCAGCCACGAAGTCCAGGTCGAGCGCCTGTTCCCCGAGGACGGTGCGCGCATCGCCACGGCACGGCGCGCCGCCGCGTCCGAGGCGCAGGCGCTGCCGCCGCCGGGCATCGCCGCCCTCATGCTGGAAGACCGTATCGAGATGGACAACGCCGCCGTGGCGCGGCCGCAACCTGCGCAAGCGGCCGCGCAGCCCGCATCGTCTTCCTCGCCCAACTCGTCCGCCCCGGGCTACTACCTGCAGCTGGGCGCCTTCGGCCGCGCCGGCAAGGCCGAGGAAATGGGCGAGTTGATCAAGAAGTCGGGCGTGTCGCAGGCGCTCGAAGTGGTCGCCTCGGGCAGCATCAACCGCCTGTATTGCGGTCCCTACGAGACGCGGGCGATGGCGCAGGAAGCGGCGCGGGCCTTGCCGGCGTCGCTGGGCTTGAAGCCGATCGTCGTGCGGCGCTAGACCAAGCGCAGCATCAAACACGTCGCCCCTGCCTTCGCACGGGCGACGGGGTGGTGGGGTGGTTACGCGCAGCTCTTCACTGGCACGTCGTAGCGCTGCGCATACCCTTCGATGCGCTTGCGGGTCGCCGCATCCAGCGCCCGCACGCGGTACACGTAGTGCGTGGTCTGCGGACCGCGCGGCGTGATCCGGGCGCTGTGCACGCCCTGCTTGTTCAGCTGCGCCAGCAGCGCCTGGGCGCCCTTTTCGGTCTTGAACACGCCCAGCGAGATCGCGTACTTCATCGGCGAGTCGCCCTGCAAGACGTAGAAATTGGTCACGCCCAGTTCGCGCAGCTCGGCCGACTTGCGCTCGGCGCCTTCCTTGCCGCCCTGGGGCGGGATGTTCACCAGCCAGCTGTTCACGTCCTGCGCCTGCACGCCCTGGCGCGACTGGCGCTCGCCCAGGTCGAGCGCGGCCAGGCGCGTCTCGAAGCGGCGCGCGTCGGCCTCGTCGAAGGGGCCGATCTCGGTGCAGGCAAAGGCAGCCTGCGGCGCCTCGGCGGGTGTTGCCGCCGCGGCAGGGGAGGGCGCGGCAGGGGCGGGTGCGGGTGCATCCGCCGCATCGCCCGGCGCCGTCGGCGCCGGGGCCGCGCTGGCGGCCGCCTCGGCCTGCTCGCGCGTCAGCAGCGTCAGCTTGGCGGTATTGAACTGGCGCTTCAGGCGCGCCGGTTCGTGGTCGAGGGTCCTGGCCGTGCCGAGGACGCCCTGGGCATAGGCGAACAGGATCAGGTTCAAGGCCAGCAGGGACCAGAAGGCGAGTCGCAGCATCGGGATTCCTCGTCAGTCCAGGTGCGGGGCCGCCGCATGCAGGCCCACCAGCACGATATTGTCCAGCATCCAGTGCGGCACCGTCAGCAGCGGCGCGATGCCGGGCGCGGCGCCGCCGGAGACGATGCACAGCGCGGCCGGCAAGCGGGCGCAGGCGCGTTCGATCGCGCCGGCCTGCGCCGCCAGGCAGCCGGACAGGATGGCGTCGCTCGTATGGTCGGCAAAGGTCGGCGGGGCCGCGCCCGGGACCACCTGGGGCAGTTGCGCGGTGCCGCGCGCGAGCGCGCCGAGCATCAGGCCCAGGCCCGGCAAGATCATCCCGCCCAGGAATTCGCCGCCGGCGCTGACGGCATCGACCGTGGTCGCGGTGCCGCAGGTGGCGACGACGAGGGCCTTGCCGGGCGCCAGCGTGCGCGCGCCGAGGGCGGCGGCGAAACGGTCGCTGCCCAGCTGCGCGGGATCGCGGTAGCGGTTGACGAGGCCCGCCAGTTCGGCGCGCGCCGTGAACCAGGTCGGCGCCACCGGCAGCACGGCCTGCAGCTGCGCGGCCATGGCGGCGCCGGCCACGTTCGAGACGATCGCTCGCGTCACGCCATGTCCCGCCCAGGCGGGCACCAGGCGTTCCAGCTCCGCATGCGGCACGGCGCCGTGGGCGATCCAGTCGCCGGGCGCCGCGCCGACCGGCGCGAGCGCCCATTTGATGCGGGTATTGCCGGCGTCCACGAGCAGCAGCATGGCGGTCTCCTATGGCTTTGGCCGCAGCGAGACGTCGCCGGCGACGATGGCGACGCGTCCCACGGCCGTGTCCAGCAGCAGGCGGCCGGCATCGTCGACGCCGGCGGCCAGGCCCTCGTGCAGCACGTCGCCGCGGTCGAGAATGACGACCGGCTCGCCCTGGTAGGCATGCAGCAGGTTCCAGCGCGCGCTGAACGCGGCGAAGCCGTGCCGGGCGAATTCATCCAGCGCCCCCGCCAGGCCGTCCAGCAGGGCGGCCATCAGCGTGTCGCGGTCCATGCGCGCCAGCCAGGGCATCGAGGCGACGGCGCGCCCGATTTGTGCTTCGAGTTCGTCCGGCATCGCCAGGTTCAATCCGATGCCGATCACGGCCCAGGTCGCGCCGCCAGGCTCTCCCTGCGCTCCCTGCGTCTCGACCAGGATGCCGGCCAGCTTGTCGCCGTCCTTGAGGACGTCGTTCGGCCATTTCAGCTTCACTGGCTGGCCCAGGCGGCCCAGCGTCTCCGCCAGCGCCGTGCCGATCGCGAGCGGCAGGCCGGTCAGGCGCTGCAGCCCGCCCTCGAGGCGCCAGGCCAGCGAGAAGGTAAGGGAATGGCCCGGCGCCGACAGCCAGCTGCGGCCGGCCCGTCCGCGTCCGGCGGTCTGGTGTTCGGCGACCAGCAGCAGCGGCGCCTGCAGCGTGGGCGCGCGCGCCAGCAGGTCGGCGTTGGTCGAGCCGGTTTCCCGCACTACCTCGACGGCGACGCCGCTCGTCGAGCGCGCCATGATGCGCTCGGCGTTCACTGAGCGTTCTTCTCCGCCTTCGCCTTCGCCACCAGCGCATCCATCACCTGCAGCGACAGTTGCTGCTGCCGGGTCTCGGACAGGCCCGGACCCGCGCCCTTGCCGGCCTGCGACGGCGAGGTCACGTAGCGGCCGTCGATCACGATCATCGGCCAGTACTGGACGTCGTAGGATTCCATCATCGCCGACGCGCGGCGCAGGCGGGCCCCGATGCCGAAGGAGTTGTAGGTGGCGACGAACTTGGCGCGGTCGATGCCGTTCTTCGCCGCCCAGTCGAACACCTGCTCGTCATTGGCGAAGCGGATGCGCTGCACGTGGATCGCCTCGAAGGCCCTGGTGTGGTACTGCTCCGTCAGGCCCATGGCCTCGAGCGTGTAGAACAGGCGCTGCTGCGGCACCGCGGACGCGCCGGCCGACACGTGCACGCGCTTGAACACGATGTTGTCGCCCTGTTTCCTGACCCATTCCGTCAGCATCGGGTCGAAGGCGTAGCAGTGCGGGCAGTAGTACGCGAAGAACTCGATGACCTCGACCTTCTTGCCGGACTCGGTGGGCTGGGCATTGGCCAGGGTCACGTAATCCTTGCCGGCTTGCGGCTCGGACGCGCCGGCGGGGAGGACGGCGGCGGCGGCCAGGCCGGCGAGGGCGGTGCAGAACAGGCGGCGCAGTGCGCGCATGGCTTCTCCTTGGTTGATGACGCTGAGTTTGCGTGGATCGGGCGCGCAGATCGGGCGCAGATCAGCGCTGGTTGCGCACGATGGCGACGTCGACGCCGCTGTCGAGCAGCTTGGCGCGCGCCTTGTTCATCGTTTCGACCTGGTTGTAGGGGCCGAGGCGCACGCGGTGCAGCACGTTGTCGCCGCTGGTGCGGTCGCTGATCGAGGCCTCGAAGCCGAGCAGGGCCAGCTTGGCGCGGGTCGCCTCGGCGTCCGAGATGTCGCGGAACGCGCCGGCCTGCAGGTAATAGATGTAGTCGCCGGACGCCGGGGCGGGCGCCGGCGGGGCCGCCGTGGCGCTCGCCGGCGCGGGCGGTGCCGACGGTGCACGGGCGGCCTGGGATGGGGCATGGGCGACCGGCGCCGCGGGCTTCTCGGACGGATCCTTCAGGCCGGCGATCATCTGGCCCAGCGGATCGGCGTCCGCCGCCTTCGTCTCGCTCGGCGCGGCCGGTGCGGTCGGTGCAACCGGCGCGCGCGTGGCCTTGTCGGCCAGCGCGCGGTTCGCTTCGCGGGCGGCGTCGCGGTTGCCGTACAGCGGCTTGTTCGGATCGGCGGCCTGGCCCGGCGCCGGGTCGGCCGGACGGCCCGACTTGGCCGTCTTGTCGGTGAAGGGCGAGGCGCCCTTGGTGATCGTCAGGGCCACCGCGACCGCGATGCCCAGGCCGATGATCAGGCCGATGATGAGGCCAGTCAGCGTGCTGCCGCGTTGGCGCGAAAGAGAGCGAAGACTGAGAGCTGAGCGGAAGTCTGGGCGAAATGCGGCGGTCATTGGTGCGGTGTCGTAACGATCGAAAAAGTAAACGCTTACATCTTGTCGGGGGCGGACACGCCGATCAGCGCGAGGCCGTTGCGCAGCACCTGGCGCGTCGCCGTGGCCAGGGCCAGGCGCGCCAGCTTCAGCGCCTCGTCGTCGTCCAGCAGCCACTTGTGCGCGAAGTAGTAGCTGTGCAGCTCGCCGGCCAGCTCGCGCAGGTAGAACGCCACCTGGTGCGGGCCGAGTTCGGCCTGGGCGCGCTGCAGCATCTCCGGATACGACGCCAGCTTCGCGAGCAGCGCCTGCTCGTGCGGCTCCGTCAGCGGCGACAGGTCGACGCCGGCCAGGGTCGCCGGATCGCCGCCCCAGTTGGCCAGGGCCGAGCAGATGCGCGCGTGGGCGTACTGCACGTAGTAGACGGGGTTCTCGTCGTTGGTCGCCAGGGCCACGTCGACGTCGAACACGAACTCGGTGTCGGCCTTGCGCGAGATGAGGAAGAAACGCACGGCGTCGCGGCCGCGGGTGACGTCGCCGTTGCCGGACCATTCGATCAGGTCGCGCACGGTGACGTAGGAACCGGCGCGCTTGGAGATCTTGACCTCCTCGCCGTTCTTCATGACGGTGACCATCTTGTGCAGCACGTAGTCGGGATAGCCCTGGGGGATGCCGATGTTCACCGCCTGCAGGCCGGCGCGCACGCGCGCGATGGTGCCGTGGTGGTCGCTGCCCTGGATGTTGATGGCCTGGTCGAAGCCGCGCTTGAACTTCTGGATGTGGTACGCCACGTCCGGCACGAAATAGGTATAGGTGCCGTCGGACTTGCGCATCACGCGGTCCTTGTCGTCGCCGTAGTCGGTGGTCCTGAGCCACAGCGCGCCGTCCTGTTCGTAGGTGACGCCGGCATCGACCAGCGCCTGCACGGCCGCCTCGACCTTGCCGTCGGCGTACAGCGACGATTCGAGGTAGTAGTTGTCGAACTTGACGCCGAAGGCCTGCAGGTCCTGGTCCTGCTCGTTGCGCAGGTAGGTCACGGCGAAGCGGCGGATCGACTCGATGTCGTCGACGTCGCCGCTGGCCGTGGCGGGCGCGCCGTCGCTGGCCGACACGGTCTTCTTCGCCAGGAAGTCGGCGGCGATGTCGGCGATGTAGTCGCCGTTGTAGGCCGACTCGGGCCACTCGGCGTCGCCCGGCTTGAAGCCGCGCGCGCGCGCCTGGACCGAGGTGGCGAGCGTGGCGATCTGCACGCCGGCGTCGTTGTAGTAGAACTCGCGGGTCACCTGGTGGCCCTGCGCTTCGAACAGCGAGGACAGGGCGTCGCCCAGCGCCGCCTGGCGGCCGTGGCCCACGTGCAGCGGGCCGGTCGGGTTGGCCGAGACGAATTCGATGATCGCGTGGTGGCCGTTGCCGCCCGTGCCGCGGCCGAACTGCTCGCCCTGCTGCAGGATGGTGCGCACGACCGACTGCTTGGCGGCGGCCGACACGCGCAGGTTGATGAAGCCGGGGCCGGCCACGTCGGCCGACTCCACCAGGCCCTGGGCCTTCGGGTCGGCCAGCAGCGCGGCGACCAGGCGGGTGGCCAGTTCGCGCGGATTGGTCTTGAGCGGCTTGGCCAGCTGCATGGCGATGTTGCAGGCGATGTCGCCGTGGCTGGGGTCGCGCGGACGCTCCAATACGACGTTCGGCGTCAGGTCGCTGCCGGCGACGATGGGAGCCAGGGCGGCCTGGAACAGGGCGACGATCTCTTGTTTTTGTTGGGCGAGCATGGGAATGGTCGAAAATATAATGGACAGCGGTGCCGGGCGATGGTCGTGCCGCGGGCAAACAGCGGTCATTATACTGGTTTGCCGCGCCCGGCCAACCGCCGCGTCGCCCATCGCGGGCACATCTCCAAAGCCTCGCTTAAGCCTGCGCAACGCTTACCCGTTACAATGTGCGTCTTTATGCATTGACTGATTGCCATGACCGAAAAGCGCCCGACGCTCACCCTCAAACCCAAGGCCAAGGCGGCCGGCGCGGCCAAGCGCCCGGGGCAGCCCGGCGCGCGCCCGGGTGGGCCGGCACGTGCCGGCGGCGCGAAGCCGGCAGGTCCGCGTCCCGCGCCGAAGCAGGCCCAGGCGCGCGCGCAGGCGCCGGCGCCGGCCGAGAAGCGACCCGTCGTCGAGCAGGCAGGGACGGCGAGCGGTGCGGCGGGCGGAGCCGGGCACCAGTCCGAGGCGCGCCTGCGCCACAGCCATGAAGTCAAGAACCCGGTCCAGCTCGACTACCGTCCCGAACTGAAGCCGGATGCGCTCGCCTTTGCGCTGCTGGGCGCCGCGCGCAGCCTGGCGCGCGTGCGCGCCGGCACCGCGCTGCCGCAGGCGCTGGCCGAGACCTTCGATGCCTACGACGCCACCCCGCAGGCGCGCGGCGCGATCCAGGACATCGCCTACCGCGCCATGCGCCAGCTGGGACGCAGCGAAGTCCTGCTTGGCCTGATGACGAGCAAGGCGCCGGAGCCGCCGATGCTGGCCGGCCTGCTGCATGCCGCGCTCGCGCTGCTCGACCAGCCGGAGGGCACGGCGGCGCCGTACGAAGCCTTCACGGTGGTCGACCAGGCCGTCGGCGCGGCCGCCGCCCACCCCGACTTCGCCCACGCGAAGGCGATGGTGAACGCGGTGCTGCGCCGTTTCCTGCGCGAGCGCGACGCGCTGGTCGCCGAGGCGCTGCGCGAGTCGCTGGCCCAGTGGAACTACCCGCAGTGGTGGATCGATGCCGTGCGCACCGCCTATCCGCGCCAGTGGCAGGCGATCCTGAAGGAAGGCAACCGCCAGCCACCGCTGACGCTGCGCGTGAACCGCCGCAAGACGGACGTCGACGCCTACCTGCAGATGCTGGCCGCGGCCGGCATGCAGGCACAGCGAATCGGGCCGAGCGCGCTGCGCCTGGCGCACGCCGTCAATGTCGGCCAGATTCCCGGCTTTGCGGAAGGCCTGGTGTCGGTGCAGGACGCGGGCGCCCAGCTCGCCGCGCCGCTGCTGGACCTGCGGGACGGCATGCGCGTGCTGGACGCCTGCGCCGCCCCGGGCGGCAAGAGCGGCCACATCCTCGAATGCGCGGACGTGGAGCTGACGTCGCTGGACGTCGACGCGCGCCGCCTGCTGCGCGTGGAGCAGAACCTGCAGCGCCTGGGCTTGTCCGCCAGCGTCAAGGCGGGGGCCGCGGAAGACGCCGATTGGTGGGATGGTCGTCAATACGATCGTATCCTGGCGGACGTGCCGTGCACGGCCTCCGGTATCGTCCGCCGCCACCCGGATATCCGCTGGCTGCGCCGTAAAAGCGATACCCACCAACTTGCAACACTTTCCGGGAAAATACTCGACAATCTTTGGCGAATGCTCCGCCCCGATGGTAAATTGCTGTTCGTGACATGTTCGCTCTGGCCGCAGGAATCGGAAGCGCAGGCCGCCGCCTTCGCGGCGCGCAATAACGCGGTCCGACTCGATGCACCGGGCCAACTGCTTCCCGAAAGCGGCGCCGGGCAGGATCATGACGGTCTGTTCTACGCCCTGTTCCACAAGGCTGGGGCGTGAGACTTCCCGACAACGCTTTTTAAGGCTCTGGCCCTAGTGACTTTACGATTTTTCCGCCTCCTCGCCTGCCAGCTCATGCTGGCTTTCGCATGCGCGGGCGCGCAGGCGGCCGATGGGATCGAGATCACCCGCGCCAGCATCGAGGCTTCCGACGACGGCTACCGCCTGTCGGTGAACTATGCGTTCGAACTGCCCTACGGCCTGCAGCAGGCCGTCCAGCACGGCACCCCGCTGTACTTCACCACCGAGATCGAACTGACGCGCCCGCGCTGGTACTGGACCGACGACCGCGCCATCTCGTCCAAGCGCACGGTGCGCTTGTACTACGACGTATTGACCCGGGTCTACCACGTGTCCGCGCCGGGCAGCGTGCAGCAGACCTTCGATACCCTCGACGAAGCGTTGTTCCTGATCCGCCGTCCGGGCCGCTGGCTGATCGGCGCCAAGGGCACGCTCAAGCCCGGCGAGACCTACAACGTCTCCCTGCGCATGTTCATGGACCGCGAGTACCTGCAGAAGCCGCTCCAGGTGGATGCCTTCAACAACTCCGACTGGCGCCTGACGTCGCACAAGAAGACCTTCACCTACCGTGCGGAGTAAGCCGTGACCCAGGCCCTGCGTTACGCCCTGGTGGTCGGCAGCGCGATCGCTTCGATCCTGCTGTTCCTGCTCGCATCGGCATCCGACAACTCGGGCTTCTTCGACCGTAACTACTACTGGTTGCTGGGACTGAACGCGGCCGTCGCCGGCGCGCTGCTGATCCTCGTGATCGTCAACCTGGCGCGCCTGTATTCGGGCTACAAGGCGGGCCGCTTCGGCTCGCGCCTGATGGCGCGCCTGATGCTGCTGTTCGCCGGCATCGGCATCCTGCCCGGCCTCGTCATCTTCATGGTCTCGGTGCAGTTCGTCTCGCACTCGATCGAGTCCTGGTTCGACGTCAAGATCGAGGCCGCGCTGCAGTCGGGCCTGAACCTGGGCCATGCGGCGCTGGACGAAGCGCTCACCGACCTCGGCGCCAACGCCGGCACCACCGCGGCCACGCTGGCGGGCCAGGACGACCTGATGGCGCACGCGATCCTGATCCGCGCGGTGGAGGAGATCAGCGGCATGCAGAGCGCGATGCTGCTGTCGGCCGACGGCAAGCTGGTCGCCTCGTCGTCCGACGTGCGCAACGCCGACCTGACGCCCGACCTGCCGACCGCCCAGATGCTGCGCCAGGCCGCCATGCCGGGCGGTTACGCGCGGCCGGAAGGCGGCATCGACCACGACCTCGCCAAGATGGGCGACGACCAGCCCAGCGCGCTCGACGCCGCCACCGGCCTGCGCCTGCGCGTCGTGATCGCCGTGCCCGAACCGCCGGGCATGGCGCCGCGCTACCTGCAGCTGCTGCAGGGCGTGCCCGTCAACCTGGCGTCCAACGCCGAGGTGCTCAGCACGGCCTACACCGAATACAAGTCGCGCGCCGACGCGCGCACGGGCTTGCGCAAGATGTACATCGGCACGCTGACGCTGACGCTGCTGCTGGCGATCTTCGCCGCCATCGGCAGCGCCTTCCTCATCGCGCGCAACCTCGCCCAGCCGCTGCTGGTGCTGGCCGAGGGCACGCGCGCGGTGGCCGAGGGCGACCTGTCGCCGCGTCCCATCGTCGAGACCAAGGACGAACTGGGCACGCTGACCCAGTCCTTCAATGCCATGACGGGCCAGCTGTTCGAGGCGCGTTCCGCGGTGGAGCGCAACCGCGCCGCGCTGGAAAGCGCCAAGGCCCACCTGGAGTCGGTGCTGGCGAACATGTCGGCCGGCGTGATCGTGATGGACGCCGACGGCGTCGTGGTCAATTCGAACGACGCCGTGCACCGCATCCTGCAGGTCGACGTGGCGTCGCTGGCGGGCCGTCCGCTGGACGAGATCGAGGGCCTGGAAGCGTTCGCCGGCGCCGTCACGCGCGCGTTCTCGGCCCATTCCGCGCAAAGCGCGGCCCAGAACGCGACGGCGGCGGCCGGGCGCGGCGGCCGGGTGCGCAGCCCGCTGCGCGCGCACTGGCAGCAGCAGATCGAGATCCCGCGCCGTCCCGGCAGCGCCGACGACCACGACATCACCGTGCTGGCGCGCGGCTCGCGCCTGCCGGTGGGGGCGGGCAGCGGCTTCATCGTGGTGTTCGACGACATCTCCGACGTGATCTCGGCGCAGCGCTCGGTGGCCTGGGGCGAGGTCGCGCGCCGGCTGGCGCACGAGATCAAGAACCCGCTGACGCCGATCCAGCTGTCGGCCGAGCGCCTGCAGATGAAGCTGGCCGAGCGCGTCGACGCGGACGGCGCCGCGCTGCTGAACAAGGCCACCGACACCATCGTCAACCAGGTCGCCGCGATGAAGCGCATGGTCGACGACTTCCGCGACTACGCCAAGGCGCCGCCGGCCGTGCTGTCGCCGCTCGACCTGAACGCGCTGATCGAGGAAATCCTCAATCTCTACCTGTCCGACGACGGCTCCGACACGATCCACCCGCAGCTGGCTGCCGGCCTGCCGCCCGTGATGGGGGACGCGACCCAACTGCGCCAGGTGATCCACAACCTGCTGCAGAACGCCCAGGACGCGCTGGCCGACCAGCCGCCCGCCGACGCCGCGCCGCGCATCGACATCACCACGGAAGCCATCCACTACGTGGGCGCCGACGGCTGCACGGGCACCGCGGTGCGCCTGGCCATCGTCGACAACGGCCCCGGCTTCGCGCCCAAGATCCTGACGCGCGCCTTCGAGCCCTACGTCACGTCCAAGGCGCGCGGCACGGGCCTGGGCCTGCCGATGGTGAAGAAGATCGTGGACGAACACGGGGGCCGGATCGACGTCGCCAACCGCTCGGATGGAACTGGCGCTTCGGTATCGATTTTGCTGTTAAAGTTAGCCCCAGAGGCGAACTTGGCCTAAAGCGCGATTCGCGCATAAAATCTTGGCTGTAAGGTAAGCTTGAAAAAAGCGCCACACATGTGGCGCTTTTAAGCTTGCCCGTAACAGTATCAGCACGTCGAACAACCGTCGCGAGCGGCGGCAATGGTGGCCGAGAAGCGCAGCTGTGCGAGAAGTACAGCGAGCATCGCAGGCCGCCGGTGCAACGCGCAGTAGGTTGTTCGGCGTGCCCGCTAAAGACCAGGAAGGCATGACAAGATGGCGAACATACTCGTAGTCGACGATGAAATGGGGATCCGCGAGCTGCTCTCGGAAATCCTGGGTGACGAAGGCCATGCCGTGCAACTGGCTGAAAACGCCCAGCAGGCGCGCCAGGCGCGCCAGCAGGGCGCGCCCGACCTGGTGCTGCTCGATATCTGGATGCCGGACACCGACGGCGTCACCCTGCTGAAGGAATGGCAGCGCGACGGCTTGCTGACCATGCCGGTCATCATGATGTCCGGCCACGCCACCATCGACACGGCCGTCGAGGCGACCCGCATCGGCGCGCTGAACTTCCTCGAGAAACCGATCGCCCTGCAAAAACTGCTCAAGGCGGTGCAGCAAGGCCTGGCGCGCGGCCAGGAAGCGGCGCGCGCGCCTGCGCTCGCCCCGCGTCCGCAGGTGGCGGCGGCGGTGCCGGCCGCGCCGGAGCCGAGCGTCCAGGCGCAGCCGATGTACGCGCCGCAGCAGGGTGGAGCGATGGGCGGGGCGCTGGGCGGCGGCGCGATCGGGATCGGGCGCCCGTCCAACGGCGAGGCGCATGCGCACGGCTACACGCTGTCCTTCGACTTGCCGCTGCGCGAGGCGCGCGACGCCTTCGAGCGCATGTACTTCGAACACCACCTGGGCCGCGAAGGCGGTTCGATGACGCGCGTGGCCGAGAAGACCGGCCTGGAACGCACCCACCTGTACCGCAAGCTCAAGCAGCTGGGCGTCGAACCCGGCAAGCTGGGCAAGAAAAACGTCCAATGACGGCGGCGCCTCCCGTGACCGCCACCCTGGTCACGGGGGCCAGCGCCCGGGCCAGGGAAGCGGCGATCGCCGCCCGCCTGGCCGCCGCTCCCATCGACGGCGCCACCGCCGTGATCCTCGAAGGCCTGGCCTCGGGCGACTCTCCCCTCGATACCCTGCCCGATGACTGGCGCGCGACCCGCATCGCGCCCGGTTGCCTGTGCTGCACCGGCAATCTCGTTTTGCGTGTAACATTGAATCGCCTGCTGCGGCGCCGTCCGCAACGCCTGTTCATCGGCGTCGCACAGAGCGAGCACCTTGATCAGTTGCGATCGTGGCTGCAATCCGAGCCATACGATCAGCTGTTGACGCTGACGCCGGATCTCGGAGCCTGAATCGCCCAAATCCCGCGAACAGGGCTGCAAACGTAACAAGTTGTAGCGCTTCTTGAAATCCGGTTCGTCAGCCTCATCTCTTAATCGAAATGGAATGCGCGAAGTGGTATGCGAAGTGCAATACCCTAGCGTCCGCCGCCGGGCGCAACCTTGCACCCATCTGATCGAGTGAAGGAGTCATCATGAACATGATCTACAACAGCGAACAGTACAGCGTCGTCGAATTCGGCGTCGATCACAACCTCGAAGCGCTGCGCTTCGGCGGCTACGAGATCGTCGACAAATCCGGCCGGCGCGAAGCATTCATCGGCGGCAAACTGGCACAATCGTTCCGGCGCGACGTGAACAACCTGATCGCCAGCGAACCCACGATGGAAGAGATCGACGACTTCCTGGGTTCCTACGATACCCTGATGAGCCAACCGGTCGTACTGCATTAATCTTTGTTTTCCCGGGCCTATCCCTGCGGGTAGCCCGGCCACTGGCCTGCGTGACGCGCCATCCGGAAGGCGACGCGGCCAGCCCGCCTTCTCCCATCCCCGCATCCTTCCTCAGCCACACGTTTCGCATTCCGTCTTTGCGCCGACGCATGGTAAGCTTCGACCATGTGTCAACTCCTCGCCATGAACTGCAATGTCCCCACAGACATCGTGTTCAGCTTTACCGGTTTCGCCCACCGCGGCGGCCGCACCGATACCCACCATGACGGCTGGGGCATCGCCTTCTTCGAGGGCGCCGGCGTGCGCCATTTCGTCGACCACCAGGCGGCCGTCGCCTCGCCGATCGCCGAACTGATCAAGCACTATCCGATCAAGTCGCTGAACGTCATCGCCCACATCCGCAAGGCCACGCAAGGCCAGGTGGCGCTGGAGAACTGCCATCCCTTCGTGCGCGAGATGTGGGGCCGCTACTGGGTGTTCGCGCACAACGGCGACCTGAAGGACTTCGACCCCGTGCTCGACGGGCCGTACCGCCCGGTCGGCACCACCGACAGCGAGCGCGCCTTCTGCTTCCTGCTGCAGCAATTGCGCGAGCGCTTCGGCGACCAGGCGCCCCCGCTGCCGACCCTGCGCGCCGCGCTGGCCGACCTTGTGCCGGCGATCGCGCGCCACGGCACCTTCAACATGATGCTGTCGGACGGCACCGCGCTGTTCGCCCATTGCTCGACCAAGCTGTGCTACGTGGTGCGCCAGTACCCGTTCGCGGCCGCCTGCCTGGCCGACGAAGACCTGTCGGTCGACTTTTCCCAGGTGACCACGCCCAGCGACCGGGTCGCCATCATCGTCACCACGCCGCTCACGACCAACGAGACCTGGACCGATTTCGCGGAAGGCGAGTTGAAGCTGTTCGTGGACGGATGGCCGCAAACCTGAGCCGACCAGGCGTTTTCAGGCGAAATTAATTTCCAGTTTTCACCTCCACTGTGGAATGCGGTAAAGTAGCCTAGTTCCCATGTGAAAGAGTCCGAGATGACCGATACCGCCAGCCTGGACCACGCCAATTACCCGCTGCGCGTGCGCGACTTCTATCTGGGGCGCCAGCCCGTGCTGGACCGCCACCAGGCACTGTTCGGCTATGAATTGCTGTTCCGCAGTGGCGTCCCGGCCAGCGCGATGGCCGCCGGCGCGCCGGCGCAGCCCGACCCGGCGGGCGCCGCCATGCCCAGCGGCCTGACGGCCACCGCCGCCGTGATCGCCCATGCCGCCCAGCTCGGCCTGGCGCGCGCGATCGGCGACGCCACCTGTTTCCTGAACGTCGATGCCGACGTGCTGGCCAGCGACATCTTCGCCTTCCTGCCGCGCGAGCGTACGGTGCTCGAGATCGTCGGCTCCGTCGATCCCGACGACGCGGTGATCGCGCGCATGCGCGAACTGGCCGGCCACGGCTTCCGCTTCGCGCTGGACGGCATCGAGGGCGACAGCCTGCGCCTGCAGCGCCTGCTGCCGCTGGCCGGCTTCGTCAAGCTGGACCTGCGCGGCGTGACGCTTCCCGCCTTGCCGGACCTGGCGCGGCGCCTGCACGGCATGGAAAGGCAGCTGGTCGCGGAAAAGGTGGAAACGCGCGAGGAATACGAAGCCTGCCTCGACCTCGGCTTCGACTACTTCCAGGGCTATTATTTCGCCAAGCCGTCCGTGCTGGGCGGACGCAAGCTGTCGCCGTCGCAGATGACGGTGCTGAACCTGCTGAACCTCGTGACCTCGGACGTCGACAACGCCGAGGTCGAGCGCGCCGTGAAGAAGGACGTCACGCTGGCGCTGAACCTGCTGCGCCTCGTGAACACGCCGGCCGTGGGCGTGCGCCAGCGCATCGATTCCGTCGCCCAGGCCCTCGTCGTGCTGGGCCGGCGCCAGCTGCAGCGCTGGCTGCAGATCATGCTGTACGCCGAGCCCGCGACGCGCGGCCACAACCAGACCCCGCTGCTGATGCTCGCGACCACGCGCGGCCGCCTGATGGAGCTGCTGGCCAAGCGCCTGCGTCCCGCCCAAGGCTACCTGGGCGACGTCGCCTTCACCGTCGGCATCATGTCGCTGATGGATACGCTGTTCGGCATCCCGATGGCCGACATCGTCGAGCAGATCCCCGTGAGCGACGAGATCCGCAAGGCGCTGCTGTCGCGCCAGGGCTTCTTCGGCGAGCTGCTGAAACTGGCGGAGCTGATCGAGCAGGCCGACAGCGCGGACGACGAGGTGATGCCGACGCTGAAGTCGCTGCAGATTTCCAGCGACGACATGGTGGAGATGGAGATGGCGGCCTATCAGTGGAGCGATAACGTCGTCCGTTACGCTATCTGACCGGCGCCGGTGATGGTGGGCATGTGATGCCCACCCTACGGCGATGTGGACGTAGGGTGGGCACCACGTGCCCACCGCAACGTCAACCGGCCAATCAGAGATTCGGCGCCAGGTGGCGCTCCAGCTCGTCCTTGGGCATGCCGCGGCGCTTGGCCATGTCCTCGAGCTGGTCCTGGCCGATCTTCCCGACCACGAAGTACTTCGATTCCGGGTGCGAGAAGTAGAAGCCCGAGACCGCCGCGCCCGGGTACATCGCGTACGATTCCGTCAGCTCCATGCCGATCTCGTTCGCCTGCAGCGTCTCGAACAGCTCCTTCTTGACCGTGTGCTCGGGGCAGGCCGGATAGCCCGGCGCCGGGCGGATGCCCACGTATTCTTCCTTGATCAGGGCCGCGTTGCTCAGGTCCTCGCCCGCCGCATAGCCCCACAGGTCCGTGCGCACGCGCTCGTGCAGGTATTCGGCGAAGGCTTCGGCCAGGCGGTCGGCCAGCGCTTTCAGCATGATCGACGAGTAGTCGTCGCCCGCTTGCTCGAAACGCTGCTCGTGCTTCTCGATGCCCAGGCCCGACGTGACGGCGAACATGCCGATGTAGTCGGCGATGCCCGACGACTTCGGCGCGATGAAGTCGGCCAGGCACTGGTTGGGGCGCTGCACGCCGTCGACCACGGGCTTGACGCCCTGCTGGCGCAGGCCGTACCAGGTGAAGTCGACCTGCGCGCGCGTGTCGTCCTTGTAGACCTCGATGTCGTCGTCGTTCACCGCGTTCGCCGGCAGCAGGGCGATGACGCCGTTGGCCGTCAGCCAGCGGCCGTCGATGATCTTCTTGAGCATCGCCTGGCCTTCGGCGAAGACCTTCGTCGCCGCCTCGCCCACGACCTCGTCGGTCAGGATGGCGGGGTAGGGGCCGGCCAGGTCCCAGGTCTGGAAGAACGGGCCCCAGTCGATGTAGCGCGCCAGCAGCGCCAGGTCGACGTTCTTGAAGACGCGGCGGCCGACGAACTTCGGCTTGGCCGGCGCATACGCCAGCTTGGCCTTGTTGGCGCGCGCCTGCGCCAGCGACACCATCGGCAGCGCCTTCTTGTTGGCGTGCTGCTCGCGGATGCGCTCGTAGTCGGACTCCAGCTCGGCCACGTAGCCCTCGCGCAGGTCGGCCGTCACCAGCGACTGGCCCACCGACACGGAACGCGAGGCGTCCGGCACGTACACGACGGGGCCCTCGTAGTGCGGCGCGATCTTGACGGCCGTGTGGGCGCGGCTGGTGGTGGCGCCGCCGATCAGCAGGGGGATCTTGCGGTCGCGGAACCACGGGTCGCGCTGCATCTCGCGCGCCACGTGGGCCATCTCTTCCAGCGAGGGCGTGATCAGGCCCGACAGGCCCACGATGTCCGCGTTCTCCTCCTTGGCCTTGGCCAGGATCTCGGCGGCGGGCACCATCACGCCCATGTTGACGATCTCGAAGTTATTGCACTGCAGGACCACCGAGACGATGTTCTTGCCGATGTCGTGCACGTCGCCCTTCACGGTGGCGATCACCATCTTGCCCTTCGGTTTCGCCACGATGCCGGTGCGCGCTTCTTCCGCCGCCTTTTCTTCCTCGATGAACGGCACCAGGTGGGCCACGGCCTGCTTCATCACGCGCGCGGATTTCACCACCTGCGGCAGGAACATCTTGCCCTGGCCGAACAGGTCGCCGACCACGTTCATGCCGTCCATCAGCGGGCCCTCGATCACGTGGATCGGGCGGCCGCCGTCGGCCATGATCTTCTGGCGCGCTTCCTCGGTGTCCTCGACGATCCACTGCGTGATGCCGTGCACGAGGGCGTGCGCCAGGCGCTTCTGGACGGGGGCGTTGCGCCACTCGAGGTTCTGCTCCTGCTTGGCGCCGCCGGCCTTCAGCTGGCCCGCGAATTCGATCATGCGCTCGGTGGCATCGGGGCGGCGGTTCAGCACCACGTCTTCCACGCGCTCGCGCAATTCGGGGTCGAGGTCGTCGTAGACGCCGACCATGCCGGCGTTGACGATCCCCATGGTCATGCCGGCCTTGATCGCGTGGTACAGGAACACGGTGTGGATCGCCTCGCGCGCCGGGTCGTTGCCGCGGAACGAGAACGACACGTTCGACACGCCGCCCGAGATCTTCGCGTGCGGCAGGTTCTCGTGGATCCAGCGGGTGGCGTTGATGAAGTCGACGGCGTAGTTGTCGTGTTCCTCGATGCCGGTGGCGATGGCGAAGATGTTCGGGTCGAAGATGATGTCCTCGGGCGGGAAGCCCACTTTCTCCACCAGGGTGTCGTAGGCGCGCTTGCAGATCTCGATCTTGCGCTCGAAGGTGTCGGCCTGGCCCTTCTCGTCGAAGGCCATGACGATGACGGCGGCGCCGTAGCGGCGGCACAGTTTCGCCTGGCGCAGGAATTCCTCCTCGCCTTCCTTCATCGAGATCGAGTTGACGATGGCTTTGCCCTGCACGCACTTCAGGCCCGCCTCGATCACGCTCCACTTCGACGAGTCGACCATGATCGGCACGCGCGAGATGTCCGGTTCCGACGCCACCAGGTTCAGGAAGCGCGTCATCGCGGCCACGGAGTCCAGCATCGCCTCGTCCATGTTGATGTCGATGACCTGGGCGCCGTTCTCGACCTGCTGGCGCGCCACCGACAGCGCCTCGTCGTACTGCTCGTTCAGGATCATGCGCGCGAACGCCTTCGAACCCGTCACGTTGGTGCGCTCGCCGACGTTGACGAACAGCGAGTCGTCGTCGATGGTGAACGGCTCCAGGCCCGACAGGCGCAGCGCCGTCGGGATCTCGGGCACCGTGCGCGGCGCGGCGGTCGACAGCAGTTGCGCGATGGCCTGGATATGTTCCGGCGTCGTACCGCAGCAGCCGCCGGCCACGTTGACGAAGCCGGCGTCGGCGAATTCGCGCAGCAGGGCGGAGGTGTCTTCCGGCAGTTCGTCGAAGCCGGTGTCGCTCATCGGGTTGGGCAGGCCGGCGTTCGGGTAGATGCACACATAGGTATCGGCGATCTGCGACAGTTCCTGCGCGTACGGGCGCATCAGGGCGGCGCCCAGCGCGCAGTTCAGGCCGATGGTCAGCGGCTTCGCGTGGCGCACCGAGTTCCAGAAGGCGGTGACGGTCTGGCCGGACAGGATGCGGCCCGAGGCGTCGGTGACGGTACCGGAGATCATCAGCGGCAGGCGCGGCGTTTCGGGATGCTCGTCGAAATACTGGTCGATGGCGAACAGCGCGGCCTTGCAGTTCAGCGTGTCGAAGATGGTCTCGACCAGCAGCAGGTCGACGCCGCCCTCGACCAGCGCGCACACCTGCTCGTGATAGGCGGCGACCAGCTGGTCGAACGTGACGTTGCGCGCGGCGGGGTCGTTGACGTCGGGCGAGATGGACGCCGTCTTGGGCGTGGGGCCGAGGGCGCCGGCGGCATAGCGCGGCTGGTCCGGCGTCGAATACTTGGCGCAGGCGGCGCGCGCCAGCTTCGCCGCTTGCACGTTCATCTCGTAGACGAGATGCGCCATGTGGTAGTCGTCCTGGGCCACGCTGGTCGCGCCGAAGGTATTGGTCTCGATGATGTCGGCGCCGGCCGCCAGGTAGCGTTCGTGGATCTCCTGGATGACCTGCGGCTGCGTCAGGTTCAGCAGCTCGTTGTTGCCCTTGACGAACAGCTCGCGCGCGCCGCTGCCTTCGGGCGCCGCGAAATCGATGAAGCGCCCCTGCGGACCGCCGCGGTATGCGGTCTCGTCCAGCTTGTACTGCTGGATGATCGTGCCCATCGCGCCATCGAGGATCATGATGCGGCGGGCCAGGGTGGCGCGCAACTGGGCTTCGACGGGGGAGGGGACGTGGACGGTGGTCATCGTTCTGCTTTCCTTGGGGACTGATCTTAGTTGGATACCCGACGAGCCCTGCAGGCGGCTGGATCGGCGGGTTTCGCGAGGTGGGTCTGAAATTATACAGTCACTGGAAGAGTTTGTTCTCGCGTCAATAAGATGATGCAATCCGGGTCAAGAAAACCACGATGTAAAGACGTTTGTAACGTAATGTTTCTAAAACGCTGTTGTTACATTGAGATACAAAACGCGGCATTTCAGCAATTTTCAGGATACATACAGGCGTGACAATAAACGCCATGGAGCCGCCAGCGAGCGCGGTTCCTAGTCCAAATCAACGGAAAGTGCGGGCCGTTGCCCCGCCGCCTACTCGGAAAATTGCTATGAATAAAGAATACGTGCCTGAATGGGACCAGCCGGCAGTCCGCAGCGAAGAAACCGCCGCTCCGGCCAAGACCCACGCCGTCGCCGGTGTGAAACAAATCGTTACCATCCGCCTGGACGTCGACATGCTGGAATGGTTCAAATCGGCCGGTCCGGGCTACCAGACCCGTATCAACCAGGTGCTGCGTGAATACATGGAAGCCAATCGCGTGCGCGCTTCGGGCGAGCAGCACTAAGTAATACCGGGGCCCAGCGCCCGTCGCAATGACAAACGGCCGATTCATGTTTCAGCATGAATCGGCCGTTTGCTTTTGGGGCGGCATGGCGGGCACCACGTGCCCACCATTGCGTGCGTTATGCGAACGTCACGCCTTCGAACGAGAACCCCTTCAGGAATTCCGCCGCCGCCAGGCGCTTGCCGCCCGGCTTCTGCAGCTCCGTCAGGCGCAGCGCGCCTTCCCCGCAGGCGACCACGATGCCGCGCTGGGCATCGGCCGACAGCACCTGTCCGGGCAGCCCCGCGCCTGCAACCGGCTCGGCATGCCAGATCTTGACGGTGCTGGCGCCGGCCTGGCCGGAGGCGCCGGGGAATGGATTGAAGGCGCGCACCTTGCGCGCCAGGTCCGCGGCGGGCAGCGACCAGTCCAGCTTCGCTTCTTCCTTGCCGATCTTGGCCGCATAGGTCACGCCTTCCTCGGGCTGCGGCACCGCTTCCAGCAGGCCCCCTTCCATGCGGCGCAGCGCGTCGACGATCATGCGCGCGCCCAGGGCCGCCAGCTTGTCGTGCAGGCTGCCGGTGGTGTCCGTTTCCTCGATGGCGATGCGCTCCATCAGCAGCATGGGGCCCGTGTCCAGGCCTTCTTCCATTTCCATGATCGTCACGCCCGTCTCGGCATCGCCCGCCTCGATCGCGCGGTGGATCGGGGCGGCGCCGCGCCAGCGCGGCAGGATCGAGCCATGGATGTTGATGCAGGGCTTGATGTCGAGCGTGGAGCGGGGCAGGATCAGGCCATAGGCCGCGACCACCATCACGTCGTAGTCCGTGGCCAGCAGGCGCTCGTGCGCGGCCTTCGCTTCCAGCGCGCGCTGCGGATCCTTGGCATCCATGCGCAGCGACAGCGGCTGCAGCACCTCGATGCCGTGGGCCAGGGCGACCTGCTTCACGGCGGATGCCTGCAGCTGCATGCCTCGTCCGGCCGGCCGGTCCGGCTGGGTCAGCACCAGCGGGACGGTAAAGCCGGCGTCCAGCAGGGAACGCAGGGCGCTGGCGGCGAATTCGGGCGTGCCGGCGAACACGACCTTCATGCGCGGCGGCCTTCCTTCTGCATGCTGCGCTCTTCCTTCATCAGCTTGGTCTTGATGCGGTTGCGCTTGAGCGGCGACAGGTATTCGACGAATACCTTGCCCATCAGGTGGTCCATCTCGTGCTGGATGCACACGGCCAGCAGGCCGTCGGCCTCGACCTCGAACGGCTTGTTGAACTGGTCGACCGCGCGCACTTTCACACGGGCCGGGCGTTCGACGCCGTCGTACACGCCCGGCACCGACAGGCAGCCTTCGTCGTAGACCTGCTTTTCCGGGCTGGCCCAGACGATTTCGGGGTTGATGAAGACCATCAGCGCGTCGTGCGTCTCGCTGACGTCGATGACGATCACGCGCTCGTGCACGTCGACCTGGGTCGCAGCCAGGCCGACGCCCGGGGCGTCGTACATGGTCTCGGCCATGTCCGCCACGAGTTGTTCGAGGCGCTCGCCGAATTCGGTGACCGGCTTGGCCACCTTGTGCAGGCGCGGATCGGGATAGCGGAGGATGTTCAGTAAGGCCATGGCGTCGTCGTTCGAAGTAATTCAATAAAAGGTATATCGGGTGTCCGCCCCGAAGGTTCAAGTTGCCGCATAGACACAACACACAAACGCCCGTAGCCGTCCTGTCCCGGCGGGTGGACGCGGTTTGTCTTGCTGTTTCATGGATTTCTCGGCAGAATTTGATTCAGTTCGGCAACCCTCGAAGGACCTGTCATGGTCCGCCATGCGGCCGAGGGATCGTCTGATTCTGCGCCGTGGCTGGCCGGGCTGGCAGCCAGCACCCGTGTCAATGCCGCATTTACGGACTCTCTGATGAAAAATTTTAGCACAGGCGCTGCCTGGTCGCTCGCAGGCCGCCGTGCCGCCGCGGCCATGCTCGCCTGCCTGGCGGCGGGTTCCGCCCACGCCATCGAATGCCGTTTCCGTCCGAACGCGCCCGACCAGCATGTCGTGGTCAAGGGCGACACCCTGTGGGACATCTCCGGCGCCTTCCTCGAGCATCCGTGGTGCTGGCCCCAGGTGTGGGGCATGAACCGCGACGAGATCCGCAACCCGCACTGGATCTATCCCGGCCAGGTCGTGTATTTCGACCGCCGCGGCGGGCGCCTCACGCTGACCCGTCCCGGCGACCCCGATGCCGATGCCGGCCAGCCGCCGCTGGTGCGCCTGTCGCCCCAGCTGCGCACGGATGCGCTGGGGCCCGACGGCGCCGTGCCGGCGATTCCGTCCAGCGCGATCGAACCGTTCCTGACCCAGCCGCTGATCGTCGAGAACGATACCCTGGCGGGGGCGGCGCGCATCGCCGCCGTGCCCGAGAGCCGCGTCTACCTGGGCGAGGGCGACCGCATCTACGTGCGCGGCGACTTGAACGGCGCCACCAGCTTCCAGGTATTCCGGCCCGGGAAGGCGCTGGTCGATCCGGACACGGGCAGGACGATGGCCTACGAGGCCACCTTCACCGGCACGGCGCGCCTTGTCACGCCGGCCGGCAATGGCGCCGACGTGCACAGCTTCGTCGTCACCCGCTCGGTGCAGGAAATGGGCATCGGCGACCGGCTGCTGCCGGCCCCGCCGGCGGTGCCGCGCAACTACGTGCCGCACGTGCCGCAGCAAGCGGTGGCGGCGCGCGTGATGGCGGTGCCGTCGGAAGTGAACTACGCGTCCCAGCACCAGGTCGTGGCTGTCAACCGGGGCGCACTTGACGGACTCGACGTCGGCTCCGTGCTGCAGCTTTATCATCTGGGCCAGACCGTGAAGGATCCGGAAGGCCGCAGCAAGGGCCTGCTGGACTTCGCCGGCGCAACGCTGCGATTGCCGGACGAGCAGTATGGCGAACTGTTCGTCTTCCGGGTGTTCGGGCATGTCTCGTACGGCCTGGTCATGCAAGCGACGGTGCCGGTCCAGGTCGGCGACGTGGCGAAATCACCGGAGTAGTCGCTGGAGTAACTTAGGGAGTAACTTAGGGAGGCACTTAGCGTGCAGGACACGGCCCCGAGCAGCGGAAAGGACGACGAAGGACCTGGCGCTGCAGCCGGGCCCGCGCCTGCGCTTTCGCTTCCTCCCGCGCTTTCCCCTGCGGACTTGGCCGCCTGGCTGCGCCTGGACCGCACGCGCGGCGTGGGACCGCGCACCGCCGCCGGCCTGCTCGCCGCCTTCGGCAGCCTCGAGGCCATCTTCGCCGCCGCGCCCGAGGCGCTCGCCGTGCACGCCGGCCCGGCCCTGGCGCGCGCGCTGCTGCAGCCGCCGTCCCCCGACACCGTACGCCTCGTCGATGCCACGCTGCGCTGGCTCGACGCGCCCGGCCGTCACGTGCTGGCGCTGGGCACGCCCGGCTATCCGGCGCTGCTGGCGCAGATTCCCGATCCGCCGCTGCTGCTCTATATAAAAGGGCGCCTGCCGTTGCTGGCCGGGCCGTGCCTGGCGATCGTCGGCAGCCGCAACGCCAGCAACCAGGGCAAGGCGAACGCGCTGGCCTTCGCCGAGGCATTGTCGGCGGCGGGCGTGGCCATCGTGTCCGGCCTGGCGCTGGGCATCGACGCGGCCGCGCACGAGGGCGCGCTGCGCTGCGCCGGCGGCACCATCGCCGTGATCGGCACGGGGCCGGACCTGGTCTATCCGGCGCGCAACCGCGCCTTGTCCGAGCGGATCGCCGAGGAGGGCTGCATCGTCAGCGAATACGCGGTGGGCACGCCGCCGCTGCCCGCCAATTTCCCCAAGCGCAACCGCATCATCTCGGGCCTGGCCGCCGGCGTGCTGGTGGTCGAGGCGGCGGCGCAATCGGGCTCCCTGATCACGGCGCGCCAGGCGGCCGAGCAGGGGCGCGAGGTGTTCGCGATTCCCGGTTCCATCCATGCCGCATTGGCCAAGGGTTGCCACGAGTTGATCCGTGAGGGCGCCAAGCTGGTCGACACGGCGCACGACGTGCTCGAGGCGCTGGCGCTGTCGCCGCTGCTTGCCATGCAGTCTGCATCAACACGCACGCAGCCCGATGCCGCATGCATGGAGGAGGCAGCGGCGCATTCGTCGGATCCCTTGCTGGCCGCGCTGGGCCACGGCCCCGTCGACCCGGACGCGCTGCTCGCCGAACTCGATTGCAACGCGGGCGAATTGAGCGCGCGCCTGCTGCTGCTGGAGCTGTCGGGACAGGTCGAACGCCTGCCCGGCGGGCGCGTGCAGCGCCTCGTGAGCAGGCCGGAAATACAAGGAAACAAGGGCTGTGGACAGGCGGGAAACTAAGTGCGAAGCGAATAAGGCCGATAAACAACGTCGATGTTTGCGGGGCATGGGCGAGCACGTGCCAGACTTGTGCCCCATGGAGCTTAGCTGCTACAGTAGCGACACCATGTTCGACATCCTAGTCTATCTTTACGAGACGTATTACCGTCCCGACGCCTGCCCCGAGCCGGCTGCCCTGGCACGCAAGCTGTCCGCCGTCGGTTTCGACGATGTCGAAATTACCGAAGCGCTGGACTGGTTGCATGGACTGACCGAGATGGCCAGCGCGGTCGACCCGGCCCTCGAATCGAGCGGTACCCGTTTCTATATCGACCAGGAAGTCGACACCCTCGGCACCGCCGCCGTCGGCTTCATCCAGTTCTTGGAACTGGCCGGCCTGCTGTCGGCCTCGCAGCGCGAAATCGTCATCGAGCGCGCGCTGGCGCTGGACGAGGCGCCCGTCACGCTGGGCAAGCTCAAGATCATCGTCCTGATGCTCCTCTGGAGCCAGGGCAAGGAGCCGGACGCGCTCATGTTCGACGACCTGTTCGGCGCCGACGACGAAGACGCGGAACCGCGCCTGCTGCACTGAATACTGTCATGCATATAAGAAAAACGGGGCTGCGGCCCCGTTTTTTCTTGCATTGAAGAAATAAAAGGCGTAGTTTTCCTGGCAAGCGCGGGCGGCGGCCTTGAAGATCGTCCAGACAGCGTCTACTTGCGGATTGCGCGGCAACCCGCTTATCATTGGCCGCTAATTCGCCAAAGTTTCCAATAAGTTATCAAAGGGACGAGATCCCGGCCGGCCCGCGTCATGTATGATGCGCGAGCCCGCTTCATCGACCGAGTACGAGAACCCATATGACCAAAGCCCTCATCATTGCCGAAAAGCCTTCCGTGGCGAACGATATCGCCAAGGCGCTCGGCGGCTTTACCAAGCACGATGAGTATTTCGAATCCGACGACTACGTCCTGTCGTCCGCCGTCGGCCACCTGCTCGAGATCACGGTGCCCGAGGAATACGACGTCAAGCGCGGCAAGTGGAGCTTTACCCACCTGCCGATGATCCCGCCGTATTTCGCGCTGAATCCGATCGCCAAGACCGAATCGCGCCTCAAGGTGCTCAACAAGCTGATCAAGCGCAAGGACGTCGACACCCTGATCAACGCATGCGACGCGGGGCGCGAAGGGGAGCTGATCTTCCGCCTCATCGCCCAGAACGCCAAGGCCAAGCAGACCGTCAAGCGCCTGTGGCTGCAATCGATGACGCCGGCCGCGATCCGCGACGGCTTCGCCCACCTGCGCAGCGACCAGGAGATGATGCCGCTGGCCGATGCCGCGCGCTGCCGCTCGGAAGCCGACTGGCTGATCGGCATCAACGGCACCCGCGCGATGACCGCCTTCAACTCGAAGGAGGGCGGCTTCTTCCTGACGACCGTGGGCCGCGTGCAGACGCCGACGCTGTCGATCGTGGTCGAGCGCGAGGAAAAGATCCGCAAGTTCGTCCCGCGCGACTACTGGGAAGTGCGCGCCGAGTTCCGCTGCGCGGCCGGCACCTACGAGGGCCGCTGGCTCGACACCAAGTTCAAGAAGGACGAGAACGATCCGGAAAAGCGCGCCGAGCGCATCTGGAACAAGGCCGATGCGGAGGCCATCGTCGCCGCCTGCCTGGGCAAGCAGGGCAACGTCACCGAGGAGTCCAAGCCGACCACCTCGATGGCGCCGGCCCTGTTCGACCTGACCTCGCTGCAGCGCGAGGCCAACGGCCGCTTCGGCTTCTCGGCCAAGAACACGCTGGGCCTGGCCCAGGCGCTGTACGAGAAGCACAAGGTGCTGACCTATCCGCGTACCGATTCGCGCGCGCTGCCGGAAGACTACCTGGGCACCGTCAAGTCAACGCTGGAAGTGCTGAAGGAAAACGCGAACTACCACCAGTTCGCCAAGCAGATCCTCGACAAGGGCTGGGTCAAGCCGAACAAGCGCATCTTCGACAACAGCAAGATCTCGGACCACTTCGCGATCATCCCGACCGGCGTCGTGCCGAAGAATTTGTCCGAGCCGGAACAGAAGCTCTATGACCTGGTCACGCGCCGCTTCATGGCCGTGTTCTTCCCGGCTGCCGAGTTCCTCGTCACCACCCGCTTCACCGAAGTCCTGGGCCACCAGTTCAAGACCGAGGGCAAGGTGATGACCAACCCGGGCTGGATGGCCGTGTACGGCAAGGACACGAGCGCCGACGACAAGGACGGCGCCAGCCTGGTGCCGGTGGCCAAGGGCGAGAAGGTGCTGGCCGAGAAGGTCAATGCCAACGGCCTCGTCACCAAGCCGCCCGCACGCTACAACGAAGCGACGCTGCTGTCGGCGATGGAAGGCGCGGGCAAGCTGGTCGACTCCGACGAGCTGCGCGATGCCATGGCCGGCAAGGGCTTGGGTACGCCGGCGACGCGCGCCGCCATCATCGAAGGCCTGCTGACGGAAAAATACCTGCTGCGCGAAGGGCGCGAGATGATCCCGACCGCCAAGGCGTTCCAGCTGATGACGCTGCTGCGCGGTCTGGGCGTGAACGAATTGACGGCGCCGGAGCTGACGGGCGAGTGGGAATACAAGCTGTCGCAGATGGAAAAGGGCCAGATCACGCGCGACGAATTCATGCGCGAGATCGCCGAGATGACCGAAATCATCGTCAAGCGCGCCAAGGAATACAACAACGACACCATCCCGGGCGACTACGCGACCCTGACGACGCCGTGCCCGAACTGCGCCGGCGTGGTCAAGGAAAACTACCGCCGCTTCGCCTGCACCAAGTGCGATTTCTCGATGACCAAGGTGCCGGGCGGACGCCAGTTCGAGATCGAGGAAGTCGAGCAGCTGCTGAAGGACCGCACCATCGGCCCGCTGCAGGGCTTCCGCTCGAAGATGGGCCGTCCGTTCGCGGCGATCCTGCGCATCGTGCGCGACGAGGACATCCACAACTACAAGCTGGAATTCGACTTCGGCCAGGACCAGGACGAGGGAGAGGACGGCGAGGGCGTCGACTTCACGGGCCAGCCTGCGCTCGGTCCCTGCCCGAAGTGCAACGGCAACGTCTACGAGATGGGCCTGGCCTACGTCTGCGAAAAGACGGTGGCCAAGCCGAAGGGTTGCGACTTCCGCAGCAGCCGCATCATCCTGCAGCAGGAAATCCTGCCCGAGCAGATGGCCAAGCTCCTCAACGACGGCAAGACCGACCTGCTGCCGGGCTTCGTGTCGCAGCGCACCCGCCGCGCCTTCAAGGCCTACCTGGTGCGCGGCAAGGACGGCAAGATCAGCTTCGAGTTCGAGGAGCGCAAGGGCAAGCCGGCCGCGAAGGGCAAGGCCGCGGCCGCCGATGAAGGCGGCGACGGCGATACGGCGGTGGCGGTGAAGCCGGCTGCGAAAAAAGCGGCGGCGAAGACGGCGACCAAGACGGCCACGAAGACCGTGGCGGCCAAGAAACCGGCGGCGAAGAAGGCGCCGGCGAAGAAAGTCGCTGCCGAATAAGTCCTGCCGTCGTTCCCGCGCAGGCGGGAACCCATACCGAGTTGGCTAAAGATGCTCAGCATGGGTTCCCGCCTTCGCGGGAACGACGAGGTGGTTGGTCACCGTAGAAAATAAAAAAAACCGCGAGCCATCCGGCATCGCGGTTTTTTTTCATGCCCGCCGCATCCGCGGCAAGCACATTCCTCAATCGTCCTGCAACATCCTGATGGCCGCTTCCCCGTTGTGAATGGCCTTCACGCGCCGCACGACCTCGTTGCGCCACGCTTCGTCGGCATCCTGTTCGGCTTCGTCGCTGTCCACCAACAGGAGGCGCAGCAGTTCATGGCGGTCGGCGGCGGACAATTGCTGGATTTGTGCGGCCAGTTCTGCAACCGTGGTCATGGCGACTCCTGACATAGAATTGTTACCAGATCATAACGCGAGATTCACAAGATGTCGACAGGCAGCATATTGTCCGCCGGTTTACGGTCGATCAGCTTGTTGTCCGGGTCGATGCCGGCCCGCTCGGGGCGGCCGTCCACGACGAGGGTGACGGTCTGCTCAGGGCTGTCGACGCGGCGGCGTTCGCGCGCCAGCGGGACGCCGTCGGCACCGTCGACGCCGAACTCGATCCAGTCGTGCAGCGGCAGCGGCTGTTCCTCGCCCAGTTCGCCGGCGCGCACCTTGCCCGCGCTGGCGCGGATCGTCACCTCGTACTTGCCGTCCGGGCGGCGCCGCGCCTGGGCGCTGTCGGCGCGGTTCTCGTACAGGACGATCGATTCGAACAGGTCGTCGATCAGGTAGGCCTTGTCCGGCGGCGTGATGGCGCGCAGGCGCTGCACCAGGCTGGTGGCCGTCGGGTAGGGCGGCCCCTCGAAGGCGTAGGTGGCCAGCAGGTCGTGCAGCACGCCGTCGACGGCGTCCTCGCCCAGCAGGTCCTGCAGCAGGTACATCGCCAGGCTGCCCTTGTTGTAGTGGATGTACTGCTGGTCCTCGTTCTGCGCCAGCGGCAATTCCTTGCGGCGCTCGGTGGCGCGGCCCATCAGGTAGCGGTCGAGGTCGTAGCGCAGGAAGCGCCGCATGCGGTCGGCGCCGAAGGTCGCCTTCATCGTCATCAGCGCCGTGTACTCGGCCAAGCTTTCCGACAGCACGGTGGCGCCGCGCGTGTCCGCCGCCACGACCTGGTGGCCCCACCACTGGTGGCCGACCTCGTGCGCGCTGACGTAGTACGGATAGTCGATGTCCTTGCGAGACTCCGGGTCGACCTTGGCGATGAAGCCGGCGCTTTCCGAAAACGCGATGGTGGCCGGCGCCGCCTGCGCGTAGGCGCCATAGCGCGGGAACTCGGCGATGCGCAGCTCGCGGTGCTGGTAGGGGCTGAAGTGGCGCGCGCCGTAGGCCAGCGTGGCCTTGGCGCCGCGGATCATGCGGTCGATGTTGAATTCGTGGCCCGGATGGTAGTAGACGTCGATCAGGACGTCCTGCCAGCGGTCGTGGCGCACCTCGTAGCGGGCCGACTGGATCGTGTAGAAGTTCAGGATCGGCCGGTCGGCGCGGTAGCGGAAGTAGCGCCGGCCGCCGTTCATCCATTCCTGTTCCAGCACGCCCGGCGCCACCACGGTCTGGTCCAGGCTGGTGCTGACGACGGCGTCGAAGCGGATCCAGTCGGCGTCGTTGCCGAGGTAGTTGTTGGCCTGTGCCTTCGCGTCGTCGCGCGCGGCCATCGCTTCCTTCGGCGCCAGGCCGTGGCGCTTGCGGTCGCGTTCGTCGGACAGCTCGGCATGCGGCTGGTAGCCGATGCGCGGCAGGATCGCGTTGCTGAAGAAGGTGCCGTTGCCGACGACGGCCGTGTCGCGGCCCAGGCCGAGGATGCCGCCGGGCGCGTCGACCAGTTCGTAGTCCAGCGCCAGCTTCGCGCCCGGCGCCAGCGGCGTGACGAGGGCGTAGCGGTAGAAGCCGCGCTGCGGATCGGCCGTCACCTGGCGCGCCGCCTGCGAGAAGCGCGCCCGCAGCGTCGGGCCGGGTTGCTGGTACAGGACGATGTCGCGGATCGCCGCCGCCGTGCGGTTCTCGAGCTGGTAGGCGCCGCGCACGGACAGCGTGCGCGTGTCCGGCATGATGTCGGCCTGCAGGTTGACGTCGACGATGCGCGGCTGCGGCAGCGCGGCGAAGCGGCGGTAGCGCAGCTCGTATTCGGCGCGCAGTTCGTCCTTGTGCCAGTCGCTCTGGTACGCGCCCAGGTAGTCGAGGTTGTACCACAGCAGGGCGCCGCTGCCGGCCACCAGCACGATGCCCGCGCCGAACGCGGCCAGCACGCCCGTCGTCAGGCGCCGGCGGCCCTGGCGCAGGCGTTCGCGCAGGCTGTCGCTGACGCCGCGCGGCCACAGCACGAGGGCCAGCGTCAGCAGCAGCAGCGCCGCGCCGCCCCAGTAGGCGAGCAGCGCGCGCTGCAGCGCCAGGTAGTGGCCGAAGCCGTTCATCGCCGAATACGTCACGTCCGGCAGCGCCGCGTACCACAGCAGCGGGTGGTTCAGGCCGAAGCCGGCCAGCAGGATGCCGGCCACGTAGAACACGACGAGGACGAAGTAGGCGAGGAATTTGTGGTTGAGGATGGCCTGGGCGGCGATCGCCAGCACGGCCAGCAGCACGTAGCGCGGCAGCAGCACGCCGAACAGCGTGAACAGGTACAGGCCAGGCTCCAGCGTCACGTAGCCGCGCACCAGCTGGATCGCCATGCCCGTCACCATCGCGGTCAGCAGCAGCAGTACCTGCAGGCCGACGAGGGCCAGCGTCTTCGACGCCAGCGGCAGCCAGCTCGGCACCGGCAGCGCGTCGATCATCTGGCCCATGCGCGCCTCGCGCTCGCGCCACACCATCTCGCCGGCGTAGAAGGTCGTCACGACCAGGACGAAGGGGGCGAACAGGTCGCGGATCAGTTCGAGCACCATGTAGGTGACGGGATAGGTGGGGGTGCCGTAGATCGAGCCCAGGTTCAGCGATCCGACCGCCAGCAGCAGCACGCCGGCCAGCACGATGGCGGCGAAGTACACGTTCTTGACGGATTCGCGCAGGTTCAGCCAGGCGGCGCGGGCCAGCAGCAGCGCCAGGCTGCGGCCGGCGAAGTCGGGCGCCTCGTGCAGGTCGGCGCTGCCCGGATTGACGCGCGCGCCCGGGTCGCCGTCGGGGCGTGCCTGCGCGCGCCGTCCCGCCGGGGTGGCGACGAAGGTGAAGCGCCAGTAGCCGAGCAGCAGGGCCACGAGCGAGAACAGCGACCAGATCAGGCGGTTGACGAGGTAGACGCCTTCGAGCGGCACTTGCGCCGTGTTGCGCTCGGCGAGTGGCCAGTACTCCGTCAGGCGTGTCACGGCCGAGGTGCCGAACGGGTCGATCAGGGCGGCGAGGGTCTTGTAGTCGAGGTCGCGCGCCAGCGACGGCGCCACCAGGTAGCCGACCAGCATGACCACGCCCGTCACGTAGACGGGCAGCATGCGCCGCGTGAGGGCGGCCAGCACGAAGAAGATGGCGCCGAAGATGACGAGGTTGGGCAGCAGCGTCAGGAAGTAGGGGCGCAGGTAGCCGGCCACGGAATACGGGCCGATGCGCTGCGGGTCGACGCCGGGCACGAGGCCGCCCAGCAGCAGGCCGAGGGGGATCGCGGAGAACACCACGGCCAGCGTGGACAGCGCGCCCAGGAAGCGGCCGAACACGTAGGCGTGCTTGGGGATCGGCGCGCTGAAGAAGAAGTGGTGCATGTCGTGCTCGAAGTCCTGCTGCACGGCGCGGCCCATCATGGCCGCCGCCACGATCACGCCGAGCGAGCCGAGCAAGGCCATGCTGATCGCGAGCTGGCGCGGCGCATTGATGAATACGCGCCCGCCGAAATACACGTTCAATTCGCGGAAGGCGCCGCCGGCGGCGGCCATCCACAGCAGCGCCAGCGCCAGGAAAGCG
Source organism: Massilia sp. YIM B02763 (assembly GCF_030412015.1). Lineage (GTDB taxonomy): Bacteria > Pseudomonadota > Gammaproteobacteria > Burkholderiales > Burkholderiaceae_D > Telluria. Next base: position 35,507 of record NZ_JASNRD010000023.1, read on the forward strand.
AAGAAATAAATCCAGGTGGACGGCAGTTTCAGGCGCTGCCGGGCTTCGAAGCCGGCAATGGCGAACAGGGCGCGCATGGCCTCAGCAGTTCCCGGCCAGGTCGTTGTGGCGGCCGGCGATGGTGGCGAAGTACACGTCCTCGAGGGTCGGGTGGACCGGTTCGAAATCGTCGCCCGGGTAGCGGTCGGCGAACACGTGGATCAGCGGGCGGCCGCTCAACAGGCGCGTGGAGATCACCGTGTGGCGCTTCTGGAACGCGGCCAGTTCGCCCTTGCTGACGAAGCGCGCCCAGATCTTGCCCTCGATGCCCTCGGTCAGGCGCACCGGCTCGCCGCACAGCAGCACGTGGCCCTTGTTGATGATCGCCATGTTGGCGCACAGGTCGGCCACGTCGGACACGATGTGGGTCGACAGGATCACCGTCTTGTCCTCGGCGATGTCGGACAGCAGGTTGTGGAAGCGCACCCGCTCCTGCGGGTCGAGGCCGGCGGTGGGTTCGTCGACGATGATCAGCTGCGGGTCGCCCAGCAGGGCCTGGGCGATGCCGAAGCGCTGGCGCATGCCGCCGGAATAGGTGCCCAGGCGCTGGTTGCGCACCTCGAACAGATTGGTCTGCTGCAGCAGCGCGTCGACGATCTCGCGCCGGCGCGTGCGGTTCGACAAGCCCTTCAGCTGGGCGAAATGGTCGAGCAGTTCGTAGGCGGTGACCTTCGGATAGACGCCGAAGTCCTGCGGCAGGTAACCGAGCAGGCGGCGCACGGCGTCCTTTTCGTCGAGCACGTCGATATCGTCGAGGAACACCGAGCCGCTGTCGCACTCCTGCAGCGTGGCCAGGATCCGCATCAGGGTCGACTTGCCGGCGCCGTTCGGGCCCAGCAGGCCGAACATCCCGGGCGGGATGCTCAGCGTGACCTTGTCCAGCGCGACCGTGCCGTTGGCATAGGTCTTGGACAAATTGCGGATTTCTAATTCCATGGAGACTCCTGGTCCGGTAAGGCGCGCGCATGGCAGCAAGCAGAGCTGTGAGAATGCGCGTATTTCATGACTATTGCATTGTATTAAAAACGAACGGTCGAGGCAGCAGCCATGCGATACACGGGCATTTTGCCCGCCCAGAGTGCAAAAAAGCGGGACAGGACGCAGGGGAAACGCGCTGACAGAATACGCGACAGTAAAAACTCTGTCCACTTTGTCAACATTGGCCGAAATAACACGCGGCCGCGAAGGCGGTAAACATGCATAATGCAGGCATGGACACCCTCATCAAGGACAAGATCCTGGCGGTCACGCGCCAGGGCCGTACCCGGGCCGAGTCGACCGACTGGTTCCGCGTCGCCGTCGGCCTGCATTACCTGGCCGGCCTGATGACCAAGGAAACCATCGACTTCAAGCAGGTCGACCGCGACTACAACCGCTTCATCTACCACGTCATCGGCGGCGGCCACACGATCACCAGCATCCTGCAGTTCATGAGCGGCAAGGGGGTGCTGCCGATCGTGCAGTCGGAGCGCTTCGTGCAGGCGTTCACGTCCTGCTGCCCGGCCGTGCCCCAGGATTCGATCCCCTTCCTGCTCGAACTGAACCTCGGCGTGGCCAAGAACATCTCGAAGCTCGAGGTCGAAGGACCGCTGCACGACTGGCTGCAGCAGCAGAAGCAGGGCGGACAGGGCGCGGCCCCCGAAGGCATATAATGGAGGCTTGTGGAATAACACCCCAAGGCAAGTCATGGCAGATGCAACACGACACATCAATCCCCTCGACCACCTGATCGTCGGCCTGGACAAGGCGCTGCGCGTGGTGGGCGGCGTGGCCAAGGCCGGCCGTCCGAACCCGGGCCTGGCGGCCCCGGACGCCGAGATGAATGCACAGGAACAGCGCCACAGCGCCGGCCTGATGCGCGTGAACCACGTCGGCGAAGTGTGCGCCCAGGCGCTCTACGATTCCCAGGGCCTGCAGGCCTCCACGCCCGCGCTGCGCGCCCAGTTCGCCCAGGCCGGCCGCGAGGAAGAAGACCACCTGGCCTGGACTGCCCAGCGCCTGTCGGAACTCGGTTCCCGGACCAGCCTGCTGAACCCGCTGTGGTATGCCGGCGCCTTCGCGATCGGCACCGTGGCCGCGCGCATGGGCGACGCCGTCAGCCTCGGCTTCGTGGTCGAGACCGAGCGCCAGGTCGAGACCCACCTGGACAGCCACCTCGACCAGCTGCCGCCGCAGGACGCCAAGTCGCGCGCCATCGTCACGCAGATGCGCGACGACGAGGTCGAGCACGCCAGCCGGGCCCAGGCTCTGGGCGCGGCCGAACTGCCGCTGCCGGTCAAGATGCTGATGCGGGCGATGGGCAAGGTCATGACGACGACCGCGTATCACATCTAAGCGCTGCACGAAAACCGTCGCCCCTGCGCAGGCAGGGGCCCAATTTTGCATGCGGCACGACAGCGCATCGAAATTAGGCCCCTGCCTGCGCAGGGGCGACGTTGTTTGGCGGTGCCGGTTGATCAGCCTTCGACGATCTCGAACGAGTGCGTGATCTCGGCCGTCTTGGCCAGCATGATCGACGCCGAGCAGTACTTGTCGTGCGACAGGTTGACGGCGCGTTCCACGGCCGCTTCCTTCAGGTTGCGGCCCGTGACCGTGAAGTGGAAGTGGATCTTGGTGAACACCTTCGGGTCGCTGTCGGCCCGTTCGGCCTTGAGCGTCACGTCGCAGCCGCGCACGTCCTCGCGGCCGCGTTTCAGGATCAGCACCACGTCGTAGGCCGTGCAGCCGCCGGTACCCAGCAGCACCATTTCCATCGGACGCGGCGCCAGGTTGTGGCCGCCGCCCTCGGGCGCCCCATCCATGCTGACCATGTGGCCGGAACCGGTCTCGGCCCGGAAGCTCATCCCGGTCGGGCCGTTCCAGCTGACTTTGACTTCCATCGCTTGCTCCATCGTGGATTGTGTGTGAAGACATGCATTCTAAGCCAGCGCCCATCCTTGCGCTGGCAAGCCCCTCAGACCGCCAGCACGTAGCGCTCGCTCTTCATGCGCCAGCTGGCGAAGGCGACCGCCGCCAGCGCCGCCACGCTCGAGCAGGCGAAGGTCAGCACGAAGGGCAGCATGCCCAGCTCTCCGACCTTGGCCGTCTCGCGCAGCAGCGTCTGGTTCGACAGCATCGGCACCAGGTACATCCAGGTGGCCGTCTTGAGGTCCAGCATGGACACGGCGATACCCGGGATCATCGGCAGCAGCATCACGAAGGTCAGCACGCTCTGCGCTTCCTTGAACGACTTCGCGTTCATCGCCACCGCGATCTGCAGGCCGGCCGCGAACAGCGACAGCGGCACCGAGGCCAGGCACACGAGCAGCAGGGCGCTCCAGGTGACGCGCCAGGACATGCCGATTTCCTCCAGAGGCAGCCAGGACAGGATCGCATGCGCCAGCATCAGTTCGAGCGTGATGCCGACGATGGCGATCAGGGCCGCCGCCAGCCATTTGCCGGTGACCAGTTCCCAGGCCGCGGCCGGCTGCGCCATCAGCACTTCGAGCGAGCGGCGTTCGCGTTCGCCGGCGGTGCTGTCGACGGCCGCCGACAGGCCGCACACGAAGGCGGGGAAGAACAGGAAGCCGAGGATGCCGCCGATCACGCCGGCCGAGCGCGCGGCATTGCTGCCGGTGTCGTAGCGCTGCAGGTCGACGGGCGACATGGTGGCCGGCGACACGCCGTGCGCCAGCAGGCGCGCGCTGGCGATGTTCGATTCGTAGGCGCGCAGCACGTCCTCGATGTCGCGCCGGCCATCCTGATCGGCGGCCGTGTCGTACCACAGCTCGATGCGCGCCGGCCGCATGGCCTGGTAGTCGGCGGCGAATTTCTCCGGCAGGCGCAGCACGGCGGCGACCTTGCGCGAGCGCAGCAGCTCGCCGATCGCCGGCTCGTCCAGAGCGGCCGTCTCCTGCAGTTCGATGTTCTTCTGCTTGAGCTGGGACATCAGCGTGGGCGCCTGGGCGCCGCCGATGACGGCCAGCTTGATGCCTTCGCGCTCGGGGCGGGTGGCGCGGTCGATCTGCTGGTTCAGGATGTAGCCCAGCATGATCGGGTACATCAGCGTGAACAGCGCCAGTACGCCCAGCGAGCGCTTGTCGCGCAGGGTTTCGCGGAACTCCTTCAGGAAGACGATGAGGAACCTTGGCTTCATGCGGCGATCCCCTCGTCGGTGCCGACCAGGGACACGAAGGCGTCCTCCAGGTTGGCGATGCCGGTGCGCCGGCACAGTTCCTGCGGCGTGCCCTGGGCCACCGTATGGCCCTTGGCGATCACGATCACGTCGTCGCACAGGTGGGTCACTTCCTGCATCACGTGGGTCGCCATGACGACGCAGCAGCCCTGGTCGCGCAGGGCCGCCAGCGCATGGCGCACGGCGCGCGTGCTCATCACGTCCAGGCCGCGCGTGGGCTCGTCCAGCAGCAGGTGGCGCGGCCGGTGCAGCAGCGCGCGCGCCAGCGCGACCTTGATGCGCTGGCCCTGCGAGAAGCCCTTGCTGCGGCGCTCCAGGATGTCGTCCATCGACAGCATCTGCGACACCTCGTCGATGCGCTCGCGCAGCGCGCTGCCGGCCATGCCGTTCAGCTCCCCGAAATACGTCAGGTATTCGCGCGTCGACAGGCGCTCGTACAGGCCGAACTGGTCGGTCAGGAAGCCGATGTTGGCGCGCACGCGCATCGGATCCCGTTCCGGGTCGACGTCGTCCACGAGGATGGTGCCGTGGTCGCGCCTGAGCATGCCGACCAGGGTGCGCAGCAGCGTGGTCTTGCCGGCGCCGTTGGGGCCGAGCAGGGCCGTGATGTGGCCGTCGCGCGCCTGGAAACTGACCCCGCCGAGCGCCTGCACGGCACCGAACTGCTTGCGGACTTCGTTGGCTTCGATCATAAGTCGTCGTTATGTCTACGTTTACGGTTGCGGCCCGGCGCTGCCGAGCTGGAAGGTGGGGGCAGGGATCTCGTTCAGGCAGCTGCCGTCGACGGGCTTCCCGGGCTGGTCGAGGAAGGCGCGCAGCAGGCGCGGCGCGCAGCCGAGCTGCGAGACGCCGTGGCCGACGTTGGCGACGACCAGCTGCTGGGCATGCGCCATGTGGCGCGCCGCACTGGCCGCGCGGTGCGGCGGCGTGACCGGGTCGAGGGCGCCGGACAGCAGCAGGGCCGGGGCCTCGATGCGCGTCGGCGCGACATACGGCACGGCCGGCACGTTCATCGCCTGGCACAGGCCGCGCATGCGCACGGTCAGCTCCTTCGTCAGCGGCGAGGCATCCTGCGCGGCCAGCGCCGGCGTCAAGCGCGGCACGTCCTCGGCGCAGACGACGGCCAGGTGCATCAGCGTGGCGGGCGAGGCGTCCGGCGCGAAGTCGGCGGCCAGGTTGCGGCGCGCGACGAACGGCTGCCAGCGGCCTGCGAAGGCGCTGTGCACGAGGAAGGGCAGGCGGCGCGCGTCGGCCGGGGCGTACAGCATGTTGCGCACCGTGTCGAGCAGGCGCGCGCTCGTCATCGTGACGTCGACCTGGCGCGCGGTGCGCGGGTCGGGCAAATTCAGCTTGAGCGGGGTGGCATCGAGCTTGCCCACCAGGGCCGCGAAGTCGGCGCGCAGGGTCGGATAGGCGGCGCGGCAGGCGGCATCCTTGGCGCATTGCTCGAACAGGCGGTCGAGCGCGGCCTGGCTGTCGCGCCCGCCGGCGGGGATCACCTGCTCGGGCGCGGCCACGCCGTCCAGTATCAGCGCGCGCACGCTGGCCGGATAGGCGCGCGCATACACCTGGCCGAGACGGGTGCCGTAGGAGCCGCCCCAGAGATTGATCTTGCCGTAGCCGAGCGCACGGCGCACGGCCTCGATGTCGCGCGCCGCATTGGTTGTCGTGTAGGCCGCGAACGGCGCCTTGCTGGACTTGATGCAGCGCCGCAGTTCCGCATCGACCTCGTCGTCGCTGAGCTGGACGTCTTCCTCGAGACCGGACTTGCATTCGAGCCGGCCCGACAGGCCCGTGCCGCGCTGGTCGATGAACACGATGTCGCGGGTGGCGCGCACGCGCTTGAATGCGGTGGCGAGCAGGGGCAGCACGTCGCTGCCCGCTTCGCCGGGACCGCCCGCCAGCACGAACACGGGGTCCGGCTGCGCCCCTTCGCGCAGCGCCGGGGCGATCGTCACGTGCAGGGACAGCGTGGCCGGCTGGCCCGGCTGCAGGGGCACGGGCAGCTTCAGGCAACGCAGGGATTCCTCGACGCCGGGCAGGTGGCAGGCATGCGGTTCGGGATGGGCGGCGGCAGGCGTCGCCGCCGAGGACTGGCCGCCGCACAGCAGCAGGAGCGCCAGCAGCGCTCCCCGGATCGGACTTGATTTCACGAGCTCTCCTCTTCGATGCCGATCATAGTAGTTTGCTATTCTTTTGGCGGTCAATTGAAAGTTGCAAAATTGCATGATCCAGTGTTCCGGGAACAAGCCGCTTGCGCTGCCTCCAAGGGCGGCGGGCAGGCGACGGCTGGCTTGACTGGTGCGTGGAAAATCGGCTATGATCGCAGGCTTTCCATTTGCTCAGGAAAAGACAATAAGGCCGAGTCCGCGAGTCCGGCAGCATCGACCCCGCGGAACCACCATTTGAGCATTTACACCTATATATAGGAAGTCAACATGAAAACTTTTTCCGCTAAGGGCCATGAAGTCCAGCGCGATTGGTACGTGATTGACGCGACGGACAAAGTCCTCGGACGTGTTGCCAGCGAAGTGGCACTCCGACTGCGCGGCAAACACAAGCCCGAATTCACTCCGCACGTCGACACCGGCGATTTCATCGTCGTCGTCAATGCAGGCAAGCTGCGCGTGACCGGCACCAAGGCCACCGCGAAGACCTACTACCGTCACTCGGGCTACCCGGGCGGTATCTACGAAACCAACTTCCTGAAAATGCAACAGCGCTTCCCGGGCCGTGCCCTGGAAAAGGCCGTCAAAGGCATGCTGCCGAAGGGCCCGCTGGGCTACGCCATGATCAAGAAGCTGAAAGTGTACGCGGAAGGCACCCACCCGCACGCTGCCCAGCAACCCAAAGCACTCGAACTGTAAGGAATTGCCATGATCGGTAACTACAACTACGGCACCGGCCGTCGCAAGAGTGCAGTGGCCCGTGTGTTCATCAAGGCTGGCACCGGCCAGATCATCGTGAACGGCAAACCGGCCGCCGAATACTTCTCGCGCGAAACCGGCCTGATGGTCATCCGTCAACCGCTGGAACTGACCGGCAACGTCGAGCGTTTCGACATCAAGGTCAACGTGCACGGCGGCGGCGAGTCCGGCCAGGCAGGTGCAGTGCGCCACGGCATCACCCGCGCGCTGATCGACTACGACGCAGGCCTGAAGGGCGACCTGGCACGTGCCGGTTTCGTCACCCGTGACGCCCGTGAAGTCGAGCGTAAGAAAGTTGGTCTGCGCAAAGCACGTCGCGCAAAGCAATTCTCGAAGCGTTAATTGGATTGCAGCACCTCGGTGCTGCTCCCAAACAAAAAGCCGCCCGCTGCAAAGCCGGCGGCTTTTTTGTTTATCTGCTTGCCCCCGGCGGTCCGCGCCGCGCCAGCGCGACCAGGCCGATACCCAGCGCCGCCCACAGCATGCGCTTGCGGTTCGGATAGCATTCGATGTGGCGCGTGTAGAAGCTCGACACGATCGCTTCATTGCCCCAGGTGCCGCGCACGGCGCCGGTGCCGGGAATCGGTGCGAACAGGTTGTCGACGCCGTCGTCCGGCGTGTTTTCCGTCTGCAGCCGGAAGCCGGCGCCGCGCGCGAGCATCAGCTTGTCGACCAGTCCCGGACTGAGCTTCTCCAGGAAGATCGCCATCGCCGCCTGGCCGCCGACGACCAGGTTGCGGCGCGGGTGCGTGGCTGCGAACAGGATGGTCTCGGCCACCACTTCCGGTGCGTAGATCGGCGGGATCGGCCTGGACTGGTGCCCGCCCAGCTTGGCACGGGCGTTGTGGAAGAACGGTGTGTCGAGGAAGCCGGGCTGGATCAGCGTCACCGTGATCGGCATCTCTTCGCGCATCAGGTCCAGCCGGATGCTGTCGGTGAAGCCCGCGATGCCGTGCTTGGACGCCACGTAGGCGGAGTGCAGGGGCACCGCCCGGTTCGATGCCGCCGATCCCATGTTGATGATGGTGCCGCTGCGCTGGCGCCGCATCGGGCCCAGTGCCGCCTTCACGCCGTAGATCTGGCCCATCAGGTTGACCTGGATGATGCGGTCGAGTTCTTCGATCGTCATGTCCAGTACCGAGGCGTGCTCGTTCACTGCAGCATTGTTGAGCCAGGTGTCGATGTGGCCGAAGCGTTGCACCGCTTGCTCGGCCAGGCGCTCGACCTGGGGCCACTCGGCGACGTCGGTGACGACCACGTGCGCCTGGCCGCCGCTGGCCTCGATCTGCGTCGCGACGTGCTCGAGTGCATCGCGGTTGCGTGCCGCCAGTACCACGCGGGCCCCCTTGGCGCCGAAGGCGAGGGCGCTGGCGCGGCCGATACCGCTGGACGCACCCGTGATGACGACGACTTGCTCGGCGATCGGCTTCATGCGCTCTCCTGTTTTTTGTTGCGATGCAGCGGATGCTAGCATTGCCACCCCGACCGGCGCGCGCGGCTGCCTCACGGGAATATACGGGCGGCGCCAGCCAGTGCAATGCAACACAAGCGGGAGCAGCCTGCTAGAATTGCGGGCTCGTACGGGAATGACTCTTTATTACCAAGAAGGAATAGACATGATCAAAGTTGGCATCGTTGGCGGAACCGGTTACACGGGGGTAGAACTGCTGCGCCTGCTCGCAGCCCATCCGGAAACGGAGCTGACCGCCATTACGTCGCGCAAGGAAGACGGCCTGCCCGTCGCCGACATGTTCCCGTCGCTGCGCGGCCATGTCGACATCGCCTTCTCGAGCCCGGACAAGGCCGACCTGAAGCAGTGCGACGTGGTGTTCTTTGCCACCCCGCACGGCGTCGCGATGGCCCAGGCGCCCGAGCTGCTGGCCGCCGGCGTCAAGGTGATCGACCTGGCCGCCGACTTCCGCCTGAAGGACCAGGCGACCTTCGAGAAGTGGTACAAGATCCCGCACACCGCGCCGGAACTGCTGGAAGAGGCCGTCTATGGCCTGCCCGAGCTGAACCGCGAGGACATCAAGAACGCGCGCCTGATCGCCAACCCGGGCTGCTACCCGACCACGATGCAGCTGGGCTTCTATCCGCTGCTGAAAGCCGGCATCATCGATGCGGGCAGCCTGATCGCCGATGCCAAGTCGGGCGTGTCCGGCGCCGGCCGCAAGGCCGAGATCGGCACGCTGTTTTCGGAGGCGAGCGACAACTTCAAGGCCTACGGCGTGCATGGCCACCGCCACACCCCGGAAACCTCGGCCCAGCTGCAGCGCTACACCGAACAGCAGGTCGGCCTGATCTTCACCCCGCACCTGGTGCCGATGATCCGCGGCATGCACGCGACGCTGTACGCGCGCCTGAACAAGGATATTTCCAACGAGGCACTGCAGCAGCTGTTCGAGGAGCAGTACAAGGACGCCGAGTTCGTCGACGTCATGCCGTTCGCCTCGCACCCGGAAACCCGTTCGACGCGCGGCTCGAACATGCTGCGCATCGCGCTGCACCGCCCGGACAACGGCAATACCGTCGTGATCCTGGTCGTGCAGGACAACCTGGTCAAGGGCGCCTCGGGCCAGGCCGTGCAGTGCATGAACCTGATGTTCGGCCTGCCGGAAAGCATGGGCCTGAAGCAGATCGCGCTGCTGCCGTAATCTGCTCGATCCGCAACACATCGACGCGGCGTCTTCCCTGGGGGAGACGCCGCGTTGTTTTTTGGCAAGGTTTGGCGACAAGATGCAGATCAAGGCGAGCCGGATGGGGGACGGTAAATTGTCCGTTGCACCATTTCTTTCCGGATCTCATTGCGAGGGGATTGCCATGTTCGGTCGTAACGCAAAAAGCGAAATCGATAGCCTGATCGGTATTTCCGCGCGCATCGAAGGAGACCTGGTCTTCACCGGAGGCCTGCGCATCGACGGCGAAGTGCACGGCAACGTGCTGGCCGGCGGCGATACCGACAGCGTGCTGATCGTCTCGGAACATGCGCGCATCGAGGGAGAGGTGCGCTGCGCCAACCTGGTCGTCAACGGCTCGATCGCGGGTACCGTATATTGCTCCGAGCTACTTGAATTGCAGCCGAAAGGCCGCATACATGGTGATGTCCATTACCGCCTGCTCGAAATGCACGGCGGCGCGCTCGTCACGGGCAAGCTGACCCACCAGCCCGAATTGCTGACCGAAGAACCCGTGTTCCACCTCGGGGTGGCCCCTGAAGGTGCGCCAGCATGACTTGCGCCAACGGTCTATAATGGACGAAATCCGTAATCCAATCAGGAGTTTATCCATGAATGCAGTCGCCGACGTGCAAGAGTCGCAAGACACCACCATCCCGTCGCCCATCATCTTCACCGACAGCGCCGCAGACAAAGTCGCCCAGCTGATCGAAGAAGAAGGCAACCCCGACCTGAAGCTGCGCGTCTTCGTGCAGGGCGGCGGCTGCTCGGGCTTCCAGTACGGCTTCACCTTCGACGAAATCGTCAACGACGACGACACGACGATGGAAAAGAACGGCGTCCAGCTGCTGATCGACTCGATGAGCTACCAGTACCTGGTCGGCGCCGAGATCGACTACAAGGACGACCTCGAAGGCGCCCAGTTCGTCATCAAGAACCCGAACGCCACCTCGACCTGCGGCTGCGGTTCCTCGTTCTCCGCCTGATCGACGTTTCGTCCCATTGAATGGCCGCCCCGGCATTGCCGCGGCGGCCGTTTTCGTTTCTGGTGTTGTTATTTCCAGACCCGTATTGGTACCTGGGCCAGAACGGCCAGGAGTGCGACGCGACAGGGGGCGGGCCGTCTTTCCTTGCGCGTGATGCGCAGGCGGCAGGGGGGGAGCGCCGAAGTGGCTCGTCGCTTTCAAGAAGCTCGCGTTGCAAGCGAGTGCGGTGGATGCGTTCGCGCTCCGGAGATGGCATGGAGCGCCGTGCACGAGAAATGACGGGCCTGTTCACGTAGGGTGGGCACCATGTGCCCACCAGTGTGCGCGTTACCGGGATACGCGTTCAGTTGATCTCGGTGACGAACTGGTCGCGCGGGCGGCGCACCTTCGGCAGGTCGACCAGCCAGTCGGCGTCGGCCTTGCGGTAGCCCAACGGCAGCATCACGACGCTACGCAGGTTGCGCTCGCGCAGCTTCAGGATGCCGTCGACGGCGGCCGGATCGAAGCCTTCCATCGGGGTCGCATCGACTTCCTCGAAGGCGGCCGCGATGACGGCCGCGCCGAAGCCGATGTACGCCTGGCGCGCCGCGTGTTCGAAGTTCACCTGCTCGCCGCGGCCCGGATAGGTCGACAGCAGTTGCTGGCGATACGCTTCCCAGCCTTCGTTGCGGAAGCCGCGCACTTCGTTGGTCAGGTCGAACATGTGGTTGATGCGCTCGGCCGTGTAGTCGTCCCAGGCGGCGAACACGAGCAGGTGCGACGCATCCGTCACTTGCGCCTGGTTCCACGCCACTTCGCGGATCTGCGCGCGCAGGGCCGGATTCTTGATGACGAAGATTTCATACGGTTGCAGGCCGGACGAGGTCGGCGCCAGGCGGGCCGCCTCGATGATGCGTTCGATCTTGTCTTCGGCGACCGGACGGGTCGGATCCATCGCCTTGGTGGCGTAGCGCCATTGCAGTTTATTCAGTAATTCCATTGCGGACCTCGTTAATAATGGGTGACAGCATTGTATTCCCTCTTCACCAAGCAATAAACTAGGAGGTCAGCAAATGATTTGTTCGTGAAAGGTGAAGATGGGGCGCAGGTTCGATCACTTGTCGGATGTCGAAGTATTGCTCAGCGTGGTCGAGCATGGCTCGTTCAGTGCCGCGGCAGTGGTACTCTCGACCACGGCTTCGGTGCTGAGCCGCGCCGTCGCGCGGCTGGAGAGCCGCCTGGGTGCCCAATTGCTCAGGCGGACCACGCGCAGCCTGAGCCTCACCGACGCGGTCCGGCGCTATGCCGACGACGTACGCGTCGCCTTCAGCCAGATCGAGCAGGCCGAGCAGGCCATCCGCAGCACGACGCTGCAACTGAGTGGCAAGGTGCGCATGAGCGTGTCGAACAGCTACGGCCAGCAGCGCCTGGCGCCCTTGCTGGCCGCCTATGCGCGCGCCTATCCGCTGGTCGAGCTGGAGGTGGACATCAGCAACCGCCTCGTCGACCTGGTCGCCGAGGGCTTTGACCTGGCGATCCGCTCGGGTCCCATCCCCAACAGCAGCCTGGTGGCGCGCCCGATCGAGGTATCGCCGCTGTGCCTGATCGCGTCGCCGGAGTACGTGGAGGCCGCCGGGCCGCTGTCCAGCCTCGACGACCTGGCGCGCCAGCGCTGCCTCGCCTTCATCCGCCCCAGCACCGGCCGAGTGATTCCCTGGCAGCTGCGCGGCGGCGGCCGCGACATCGACTGGATCCCGCCGGCCAGCGTCACCGTGTCGACCGATGCGCTGGGCGTGGTATGGCTGGCCGAGCAGGGCATGGGCATCGCGCTGTGTCCGCGCATGTTCGTGGAAGCCAGCCTGGCGGCCGGGCGCCTCGTCGAGGTGCTGCCGGGCCTGGGCGGGCGCACGCGTACCGTGTCCGTCATCTATCCAGCTCATCGCGGCTTGTCAGCGGCGTCGCGGGCGTTGATCGAGATGTTGTTGGCGTCGTGTCCTGTGCAGCCGGCGGTGCGGGCTCGCTGATAAAGAGCATTACGAGAAGGACGACCTGCGGACGATGTCCGGCTTGCAATAAAAGTAATAGACTCGTAAGCTGAACCGTAAGACCGTCAGCTATCGGCCAGAAGCGGACTTTGCTGAGCAACCTCTTTCCCAACTTGAACTGGGTGACCGCATATGGCAGACAGGAGTCGGGTGAACGATGCGCTTGGGGGCTTTTACGAGTGGGGGGCGACCTTGGGAATACATTCACGCTGTGCTTGTGCATCAGGGGCTTGAGAGCTCGGATATACAGACTATTAACGAACTCTGGGCCGAGGTAACTGATGCGAAGTACTGGCGGGAACCAAGGTTTCAAACTTCTGATGCACTGATTCGTCAAGAGTTAGAGCGGACGTATCCGTGGTTGAGTAAGCGCGCGGTTGACTCATTGATTCGTGGCGCGTCATACGAGTGGAAATAGAAAACTTCGTTCGCTTCGGGTCGAAGACTGCCGTACATTGAACGGCAGCAGTCGGCCAGAAACGAACCTCTTGCGATCATCAAAACGACCTGTTACGGAAAACGACCTACGATGGGAAAACTGTCGCTATCCGGTCTTGAGGCCGAGTTTCGTTCATTGGCTGAGCAACTGGATGTAGAGCCATACTACAAAGCATTTCATACGTCTCCGCAGCATGATGGGACGCCCCATGTTGAGATGAGGTCCGGAAAGTTTGAGTTCGTGGTAACTGAGCGTGGCTCGGAGCTTGAAAGGATATCGGGGCTTGACAATGATGAGGTTCTGTACCTGCTTTTTGCGGGGATCACTTCGATCATGGCCACTTCGTACGAATTACGCAATCGAAAGCCGACTGGTGATGGCAGGGCTGTGTGGTTCCCATATCAAGAGAAGTTAATGGCAGATTTGAGACCATCTTGGGGATTACGGCTGAAAGTAGAGCACGAACAAATCCTGCAGAAGTTCCCGTTCGGGCAATGACACTCGTCTTCTGTTGGAGAGAAAACAGTCTGCTGCACCTCATATGGTGAACGTCTGAAATGGGTCGATTGTGGTCCTTCAGTAGAGACCGCCTCCTGCCATGGGCGAACATTCGGAATCGATCCGCGTCATAGGTGGATACCTGCGGTTATCCCAAGTGATCGGTATCGATTTCGCCGTTGCCTACCGGTGCATCGCATGGCTGTCCTGGGCGCCGAACTTGGTAATCGCTGAAATCTATCTCCGGCAAGGCGCTCGACCACGTTCCGATATGCGGCACGATGCTCTGCATCGCTGGCATGAATGAGGCAGAGGGTGAGAATGCCATATCTCGCCCAAGGAAACGGTTGGCCCATCACTGGCCAGGAGCACCGGCTCCCGGCGGTAACGTCTGCCGGATCACGCCGGATACAGCGCCCCCAGCACCCGCAGCCCCGCCGCGCCCGTGACGGCCGGCAGATTGCCCGGCTGGCGCCGCATGAAGCGGTAGCCGAGCCAGGCGAAGGCGAGGGCTTCGACGCGGTTCGGCGCCACGCCCAGCGTCTCGGTGGACGCTACCGGGACCTTGCCGCCGAGGGCGGCGGCGATGTCGCGCAGCAGCATGGCGTTGTAGGCGCCGCCGCCGCACACGTAGACGGCGTGCGGGGCCTGTCCTCCCGTTTCCTGGCGGATCGCGTCGGCGATCGAGACGGCCGTCAAACGCGTCAGCGTCGCCTGCACGTCGGCCGGGGCCAGGCCCGGATGGCGCGACAGCCTGGCGTCGAGCCAGTCGGCATGGAACAGGTCGCGGCCCGTGCTCTTGGGCGGCGGCTGGCGGAAGAAGGGTTCGTCGAGCAGCGTGTGCAGCAGGGCGTTGTCGACGCGGCCGCTGGCGGCCCAGGCGCCGTCCTCGTCGTAGGGCTTGCCCAGGTGGCGGGCGATCCACAAGTCCATCAGGACGTTGCCCGGTCCCGTGTCGTAGCCGCCGATGCGGCCGTCGCCGTGCAGCACGCTGATATTGCCGATGCCGCCGATGTTCACCACCACCCGCACCTGGCCGCGCTTGCCGAAGCGGGCTTCGTGGAAGGCCGGCACCAGCGGGGCGCCCTGGCCGCCGGCCGCGACGTCGCGGCTGCGGAAGTCGGCGATCACGTCGACGCCCGTCAGCTCGGCCAGCAGGGCCGGGTTGTTGGTCTGGCGCGTGAAGCCCAGTTCGGGGCGGTGGCGGATGGTCTGGCCGTGCACGGCGACGGCGCGCACGGGGCCCGGCGCCTTGGCCAGCAGCGCCTGCACGCACTCGGCGTAGCAGTGCGCCAGCGCGTTGGCGGCCAGCGCTTCGCGTTCCAGCTCGTTGGCGCTGGCGGCTTGCAAGGCCATCAGCTCGGCGCGCAATTCGGCAGGGAAGGGGGCGAAGGCGGCGTCCAGCGTGCGGATGCCACGGCCGGAGAAGTCGGCGAGCACGCCGTCCACGCCGTCCAGGCTGGTGCCGGACATCAGGCCGATGTAGAGAGTGGAAGCAGCCATGGTCTGTTCTATCTATATTGGTCGGGTGGGCGCATGGTGCCCACCCGACGGGGCTCCAAAAGCAAAACGCCTTGCTCCGCGGGCGGGGCAAGGCGTTCTTGTCGGGGCTGGATCGGATCAGCGGGCAGCCATCGCGCCGCCGGCCGGGGTCAGCAGCGAGAAGCGGTGCGACATGTCGGCCGCCGCGGTGCGGAAGCGGTTCAGTTCGCCCGTCGTCAGCGGCTGTTGCTGCAGGTTCTTCAGCTTCATCGGGTCCGTTGCCTGGCCGCCGATGCGGAATTCGTAGTGCAGGTGCGGGCCGGTGGCCCAGCCGGTGGAACCGACGTAGCCGATCACGTCGCCCTGGGCGACCTTCTGGCCCTTGCGCAGGTTCGAGGCGAAGCGGCTCATGTGGCCGTAGGCGGTGCTGTAGTTCGACCAGTGCTTCAGGACGACCATGTTGCCGTAGCCGTTCGAGACGCCGACGAAGTCCACGGTGCCGTCGCCGGAAGCGCGGATCGGGGTGCCCGACGGCGCGGCCATGTCGACGCCCTTGTGCTGCTTCCAGGTGCCGAACACCGGGTGCACGCGCATCGAGAAGCCCGAGGAAATACGGTTGAACGCGACCGGGGATTTCAGGAAGGCTTTCTTCAGCGACTTGCCGTCCAGGCTGTAGTAGCCGCCTTGCTTGGTGACCGGGTCTTCATACCAGACGGACTGGTAGGCCACGCCGCGGTTGATGAACTCGCCCGCCAGCACGCGGCCGGTCTTGACCATCTCGCCGTCCATCCAGAAGGTTTCGTAGACGACGTTGAAACGGTCGCCGCGCTTCAGGTCGCCGCGGAAGTCGATATTGGTCGAGAACATCTCGATGATCTGGTTGACCACCGAATCCGGGATCTGGGCGCCGTCGGTATTCGCGTCGGTGGCGGCGTACAGCGAGGTCGAGATCTCGCGCGAACGCATCTCGACGCGGCGTTCCAGCTGGGCCGGGGCCAGGTCGGAGACGAATTTCTCGCCCTTGCGGGTGACGGTGATGGTCTTGAATTCGTTGCTGTTCGACGGCACGGTAGCGCGCAGCGTCAGCAGCATGCCGTTTTCGTCGGTCTCGGCTTGCACGCGCTTGCCGGTTTTCAGGGAGAGGATGGCGCGGGCCGTCTTGTCGGAGCGGACGAAGGCCTGGGCTTGCTGGTCTTCGATGCCGAGGCGGGTGAACACGGAAGCCAGGGAATCGCCCGGGCGGATGCGTTCTTCGCGGATGAATTGCTGTTCGTCTTGCTGGAGGGCGGCGATCTGGTCGGCCAGGTTCGGCAGTTGCAGGTCCTGGGAGATCGACTTGACCGGCATGTCGGCGGGATCGGGCGCGATCGGGGCGACTGCGGTGGCACCGAACGCGCACAGGGCCAGTGCTGCAGTGCCGCCGGCAACGATGCGGGTCTTGCGGCTCGTCTCGGCAAGGCCGAACCAGCGCTTGCCGGTGATTTTCTGTATAGGGTTCATGCAATCAGTTAAAATTTACCGCTTGAACAGCCTAGACCAACACCACTTTGTTGTTATTTTGCTTCTTGTTGTCGGTAAAACTTTTCATGCAGCAAGATTGACGGGATCGCGAATTATACCAAAGTATGGGGTCCTACAACCGTTTTAGTCCTACTCCTACAAGATTTTTATGACCTCCGCAGAAACATCTGGTAATGCACAAATGACAAGTGCAGCCGCGCCTCTTCCCCTGTCTGACGCTGTAAAAGAAGCGCTTGCGATTACCAAACGCGGCGTCGACGAACTGCTGATCGAAGCCGAATTCGCCCAGAAACTGGCCCGTTCGGAAAAGACCGGCACCCCGCTGCGCATCAAGCTGGGCCTGGACCCGACCGCCCCGGACCTGCACCTGGGCCACACCGTGGTGCTGAACAAGCTGCGCCAGCTGCAGGACCTGGGCCACCAGGTGATCTTCCTGATCGGCGACTTCACGTCGATGATCGGCGACCCGTCGGGCCGCAACGTCACGCGTCCGCCGCTGACCCGCGAGCAGGTCGAGGCGAATGCGATGACTTATTTCAAGCAGGCCTCCCTGGTGCTCGACGCCGAGCGCACCGAGATCCGCTACAACTCCGAATGGTGCGATCCGCTGGGCGCCCGCGGCATGATCCAGCTGGCCTCGCGCTACACCGTGGCCCGCATGATGGAACGCGACGACTTCACCAAGCGCTACAAGAGTGGGACTCCGATCTCGGTGCATGAGTTCCTCTACCCTTTGATGCAAGGCTATGATTCCGTGGCTTTGAAAGCGGACCTTGAGCTAGGTGGAACGGATCAGAAATTCAACCTGCTGGTCGGCCGCGAGTTGCAGAAAGACTACGGCCAGGAGCCGCAATGCATCCTCACGATGCCGCTGCTGGAGGGCCTGGACGGCGTCGACAAGATGTCCAAGTCGAAGAACAACTACATCGGCATCACCGAGCCGGCCAACACCATGTTCGGCAAGCTGATGAGCATCTCCGACGTGATGATGTGGAAGTACTACGAGCTGCTGTCGTTCCGCTCGCTGCAGGACCTGGCCGCGCTGAAGGCCGAGGTCGAGGGCGGCAAAAACCCGCGCGACGCGAAGGTCGCGCTGGCCCAGGAAATCGTCGCCCGCTTCCACTCGCAGCAGGCGGCCGAGGATGCGCTGGCCGACTTCGTCAACCGCTCCAAGGGCGGCATCCCGGACGACGTGCCGGAAGTGGCCGTCTCGGGTGCGCCGCTGGGCCTGGCCCAATTGCTGCGCCAGACCGGCTTGTGCGCGTCCAGCTCGGAAGCCATGCGCATGGTCGACCAGGGCGGCGTGCGCATCGACGGCGCCGTTGTGTCGGACAAGGCGCTGCAGGTCCAGGCCGGCACGTTCGTCCTGCAGGTCGGCAAGCGCAAGTTCGCCCGCGTGACCTTGAGCGCATGATCGGCCTGCTGCAACGGGTGACGCAGGCCAGCGTCACCGTCGGCGGCGAGGTCGTCGGCGCGATCGGGCCGGGCCTGATGGTGCTCGTGTGCGCCGAGAAGGGCGACACCGAGCGCGAAGCCGACGCCTTGCTGGCGAAGCTGCTCGGCTACCGCGTGTTCTCCGACGAGGCCGGCAAGATGAACCGCAGCGTCGTCGACGTCGCCGGTGGCCTGCTGCTGGTGCCGCAGTTCACGCTGGCCGCCGACACCCGTTCCGGCACCCGCCCGTCGTTTTCCCCCGCCGCCGCCCCCGAGGACGGCCGCCGCCTGTTCGACCATGCCGTGCGCCGCGCGCGCGAACGCCACGCTATCGTCGAGACCGGCCGCTTCGGCGCCGACATGCAGGTGGCCCTGGTCAACGACGGACCGGTGACCTTCTGGCTGCGCATTGATCCACCCAGGCCGGCCAGCTGAATGCATGAAACTGCGCCGCCGGGCGCGGGTCATATGGGCCGGGTGGCAGGAGACACGATCATGAAAATCTGGAGCGATTCCTTTACCGAAGGCGACATGATTCCGCCGCGCTGTGCGTTCGCGGAAATGGATCCGGACAGCCATGTGCGGCTGTCGAGCAACCGCAGCCCCCACATCGCGTGGGACGACGTGCCGGCAGGTACCCAGTCGCTGCTGCTGCTGGCGCACGACCTCGACGTGCCCGCCGTCGGCACGGACGTCAACCAGGAAGGGCGCACGGTCGCCGACGCCGTGCCGCGCCAGGACTTCTACCATTGGGTGCTGGCCGACATTCCCGTCTGCCTGGAGTCCTTCGGCGAGGGCCTGTTCTCGGACATGGTCACCCCGGGCGGGAAAGCCGGGCCGCTGGTGCCGTTCACGATCAAGAACGGCACCGAGCACCAGCTGCGCCACGGCGTCAACGACTATACGGGCTGGTTCGCGAACGACCCGGACATGGCCGGCGAGTACTTCGGCTACGACGGCCCGTGCCCGCCCTGGAACGACGAGCGCGTGCACACCTATGTCTTCACGCTGTACGCGCTCGACATCCCGCGCCTGCCGCTGGACGGCCGCTTCACCGGGCAGGAGGCGCGCCTGGCGATCACCGGCCACATCCTCGACGAGGCGCGCATCTTCGGCATCTATACGCTGAACCCCGGCACGGTCCCGGACCTGATCGGGCAACCTTCCTGACGCATGACCATCGATACCAACGCCGCCCCCACCGACATCCTCCTGATCCGCCACGGCGAAACCGCCTGGAACGCCGAACGCCGCCTGCAGGGCCACCTCGACATCCCGCTGAACGCGGAAGGCGAGCGCCAGGCCGCCCTGCTGGCGGCGGCGCTGGCCGCCGAGTCCATC
Organism: Massilia sp. YIM B02763; assembly: GCF_030412015.1. Taxonomy (GTDB): domain Bacteria; phylum Pseudomonadota; class Gammaproteobacteria; order Burkholderiales; family Burkholderiaceae_D; genus Telluria. The sequence goes on from NZ_JASNRD010000023.1 coordinate 55,047, forward strand.
GACGCCGTCGTTTCCAGCGACCTGATGCGTGCACGCCAGACGGCCCAGGCCGTGGCCGACATCAAGGGCTTGCCGCTGCGCCAGGACGCGCAATTGCGCGAGCGCGGCTACGGCGGCTTCGAGGGCTTGCTGTACAGCGAGATCGAGCAGCGCTTCCCGCGCGAGTTCGCCGCCTGGCAGGCGCGCGACGTCGACGCTTCCCTGCCGGCCGGGCGCAACACGGCGGAGACCTTCCGCGCCTTCTTTGCCCGCTGCACCGGCGCCATCCTGCGCCTGGCCGCGGCCAGCCCGGGCACGACGCTGGCCCTGGTCGCCCACGGCGGCGTGCTGGAATGCGCCTACCGCCTGGCGCGCGGCTTGCCGCTGGACACGCCGCGCGACTTCAAGGTCTATAACGCCAGCATCAACCGCTTCCGCTATCACCCGTCGGATGGCCGCCTCGAACTGTGCAGCTGGGGCGAGGTCGAACACCTGCGTCCGGCCGTGCTCGACGAATTGCCCTGAGCCGGACCGCGATGAGCACGGACGCCGTGAGCACGGACGCCGTGAGCACGGACGCCCCGTTTTGCAAGCCCACTTATGTCATGTGCGCAACAGCTCGCAAAAAATAGTGCTGAGAAATTAAGCAGCACTTCGGGTAAAATAGCGAGTTCCCGATCTTTCCCGTGATTTTCTGCCGTGCAAATTGGTCCCTATACGCTGCGCAATAACGTGTTCGTCGCCCCGATGGCCGGGGTGACGGACCGGCCGTTCCGCCAGCTCTGCAAGCAGCTCGGCGCCGGCTACGCGGTGTCGGAAATGGCGGCGTCGAACCCGCGCCTGTGGGCCAGCGAAAAATCGGCGCGCCGCACCGACCACGAAGGCGAGATGGAGCCCAAGGCCGTGCAAATCGCCGGCGCCGACCCGCACGACCTGGCCGAATGCGCCAAGTTCAACGTCGAGCGCGGCGCCCAGATCATCGACATCAATATGGGCTGCCCGGTCAAGAAGGTCTGCAACAACTGGTGCGGCTCCGCGCTGCTGCAGCACGAAGACCTGGTGCAGCGCATCCTCGAATCCGTGGTGGGTGCCGTCGACGTGCCCGTCACGCTGAAGTTCCGCACCGGCTGGGACCGCGAAAACAAGAATGCCCTGACCATCGCCCGCATGGCCGAGCAGGCCGGCATCGCCATGCTGACGCTGCACGGCCGCACGCGCGCCGACGGCTACAAGGGCGACGCCGAGTACGACACGATCAAGGCGGTGAAGGCGGCCGTCTCGATTCCCGTCGTCGCCAACGGCGACATCACGACGCCGGAAAAGGCCAAGTTCGTGCTCGACTACACGGGCGCCGACGCCGTCATGATCGGCCGCGCCGCCCAGGGCCGTCCCTGGATCTGCCGCGAGATCGACCATTACCTGCGCACGGGCGAACTGCTGCCCGCGCCCCTGGTCGAGGAAGTGCGCGGCCTGATGAACGAACACCTGCCTGCCCACTACGCGTTCTACGGCGAATTCCTGGGCGTGCGCACGGCGCGCAAGCACATCGGCTGGTATGTCGAGGACTTGCCGGGCGGCGAAGAATTCCGCCAGCGCATGAACCGGATGGAGTCGACCGCCGAGCAATTGGCGGCCGTGGATGAATTTTTCAAATCGCAACGCCAGTTCGGCGAGCGGTTACAATACCGGCCCGCACAAACGACCGACGAGCTGATCGCTGCCTGAACCCGCAGCAGAGAACAAGAAGAACATTCGGAGACGGACGCTGCCACAAGCAGCTTTTAACCAGGATAAAGCAGGAAAATGAGCAAAGAAAGTATCCAGGAAGTCGTTCAGAAAAGCCTCGAAGACTATTTCAACGACCTGGGCGAGCAAAAACCGTCGAACATCTACGACATGATGCTCCTGACCGTCGAAAAACCGATCCTGCAAGTGGTGATGACGCGCGCCGAAGGCAACCAATCGCACGCGGCGCAGATGCTGGGCATCAACCGCAACACCCTGCGCAAGAAACTGCAGGAGCACGGGCTGCTCTAAGCCGCTGGCGGGAGGCCGCGGCGTGCCGGATCGCGTCGAACGCTGCCTCCTCGATGTCCGCGTTCAACCGAATTTTCATCAACAGGCACTCCCATGATCAAACAAGCTCTCATCTCCGTCTCCGACAAGACCGGCGTGCTCGATTTCGCGCGCTCGCTGTCCGCGCTCGGCGTGAACATCCTGTCCACCGGCGGCACCGCCAAGCTGCTGCAGGATAACGGCGTGCCGGTGACCGAAGTCGCCGACTACACCGGTTTCCCGGAAATGCTGGACGGCCGCGTCAAGACGCTGCACCCGAAGGTCCACGGCGGCATCCTGGCCCGTCGCGACCTGCCGGAGCATGTCGCCAAACTGGAAGAGCACGGCATTCCGCAGATCGACATGGTGGTGGTCAACCTGTACCCGTTCCAGCAGACCGTGGCCAAGGAGCAGTGCTCGCTGGAAGACGCGATCGAGAACATCGACATCGGCGGCCCGACCATGCTGCGTTCGGCGGCCAAGAACCACCGCGACGTCGTCGTCATCGTCGACCCGGCCGACTACGGTCCGGTGCTGGCCGAGATGAAGGGCACCGGCGAGGTGGCCGGCAACGTCGGCTACGACACCAAGTACCGCCTGGCCAAGAAAGTGTTCGCGCACACCGCGCAATACGACAGCGCCATCACCAACTACCTCACCAGCCTGGGCGAGGACCGCGAGCACACCACCCGCGCCGCCTACCCGCAGACGCTGAACCTGCACTTCGAAAAAGTCCAGGACATGCGCTACGGCGAGAACCCGCACCAGAGCGCCGCGTTCTACCGCGACCTGGTCCCGGCCGCCGGCAGCCTGGCGAACTACCGCCAGCTGCAGGGCAAGGAACTGTCGTACAACAACATCGCCGATGCCGACGCGGCCTGGGAATGCGTCAAATCGCTGGGTGGCTTCGAGCAGCCGGCCGGCTGCGTCATCATCAAGCACGCGAACCCGTGCGGCGTGGCGATCGGCGCCGATGCGCTGGACGCCTACCAGCGCGCGCTCAAGACCGACCCGACCTCGGCCTTCGGCGGCATCATCGCTTTCAACGTGCCGGTCGACGGCCGCGCCGCCGAAGCGATCGCCAAGCTGTTCGTTGAAGTCGTGATCGCTCCGGCATTTACCGCCGAAGCGCTGACCATCATGGCGGCCAAGCAGAACGTGCGCCTGCTGGAAATCGCGCTTGGCGACGGCCAGAACCTGTTCGACGTCAAGCGCGTCGGCGGCGGCCTGCTGGTGCAATCGCCGGATGCGAAGGACGTGGCGCTGGCCGACCTGCGCGTCGTCAGCAAGAAGCAGCCGACCCCGCAGCAGCTGCAGGACCTGATGTTCGCCTGGCGCGTGGCCAAGTACGTCAAGTCGAACGCCATCGTGTTCTGCGGCGGCGGCATGACCCTGGGCGTCGGCGCCGGCCAGATGAGCCGCATCGACTCCGCCCGCATCGCCTCGATCAAGGCCCAGAACGCGGGCCTGTCGCTGGCCGGTTCGGCGGTGGCGTCGGATGCTTTCTTCCCGTTCCGCGACGGCCTGGACGTCGTCGTCGACGCGGGCGCGACCTGCGTGATCCATCCGGGCGGCTCGATGCGCGACCAGGAAGTGATCGACGCGGCGGACGAGCGCGGCGTGGTGATGCTCTATACTGGTACGCGCCACTTCCGTCATTGATGTAGTTGCCGGCATAGCGCCGGTCACGGTAGGGTGGACGGCTCTGCCGTCCACGCGTTCAACATATGGCGCCGTATTCGTGAACGACGGATCGGATGGCACGTATCTTCGTGAACGACGGATCGGATGGCACGTATCTTCGTGAACGACGGATCGGATGGCACGTATCACCGCGTGGACGGCGAAGCCGTCCACCCTACGGCCAAGGCAACGATGTTGCCTCGGCCTGTGTTTTTAGACAGTATTTTTCCCACGAAACACCTGCGCCGGTATAACATTCGATAATGATTATCCTCGGCATCGACCCGGGCCTGCGCACGACGGGCTTCGGCGTCATCGAAAAGCAGGGCAACCGCCTGCGCTACATCGCTTCCGGCACCATCAAGACGGGCACGGAAGGGGCGCTGCCGCCGCGCCTGAAAGTGATCCTGGCGGGCGTCAGCGAAATCGTCGCGACCTACCAGCCGGCCTGCGCGGCCATCGAAAAAGTCTTCGTCAACGTCAATCCGCAATCCACGCTGCTGCTGGGCCAGGCGCGCGGCGCCGCCATCACGGCCCTCGTGGGCGCCGACCTGGACGTGGCCGAGTACACGCCCACCCAGGTCAAGCAGGCCGTCGTCGGCACGGGCAAGGCCGTCAAGGCGCAGGTGCAGGACATGGTCGCGCGCCTGCTGAAGCTGCCGGGCTTGCCGGGCACGGACGCCGCCGACGCCCTCGGCATCGCGATCTGCCATGCCAACACCCATGACACGCTGGGCCTGGTCGGCGCGCTGGCGCCGGCCAATCCGAAGAAGCCGACGCTGCACATGAAGCGCGGCCGCCTGGTGTAACGCCATCCATCCATTGAAAGGTCACCGATGATCGGTCGTCTGTCCGGAATCCTGTTGGAAAAGAATCCGCCGCAAGTCCTCGTCGATTGCAACGGCGTCGGCTACGAGGTCGATGTGCCGATGAGCACGTTCTACAACCTGCCGCACACGGGCGAGAAGGTGACGCTGTTCATCCACTACGTGGTGCGCGAGGATGCGCACCTGCTGTTCGGCTTCGGCACGCACGGCGACCGCGCCGTGTTCCGCCAGCTGATCAAGATCACCGGCATCGGCGCGCGCATGGCGCTGTCGATCCTGTCCGGCATGACCGTGGCGGATCTCGCGCAGGCCGTCACGCTGCAGGAGGCGGGACGCCTCGTCAAGGTGCCGGGCATCGGCAAGAAGACGGCCGAGCGCCTGCTGCTGGAACTGAAGGGCAAGCTGGGCGCGGACATCGGCGTGGTCGGCGGCGCCCCGCGCGACGATGCCCAGGCAGACGTGCTCAATGCGCTGCTGGCTTTGGGGTATTCTGACAAGGAAGCGCTGATCGCCACCAAGAACATGCCGGCGGGTACCAGCGTGTCGGATGGCATCAAGCTGGCATTGAAGGCCCTTTCGAAAGCGTAAAACACCACCGTCGTCCCCGCGCAGGCGGGGACCCAATTTTGCATACGCTGTCGCGACGCTTGAAACTTGGGTCCCTGCCTGCGCAGGGACGACGGTGATACGGAACTAGCAATGAGCATCCAGACCGACAATTTCACCGAACAGCGCGTCATCGACGCCGCCCCCGCTTCGCCCAACGAAGAGGCGATCGAACGCGCGCTGCGGCCCAAGCATCTCGAAGAATACGTCGGCCAGGAAAAGATCCGCGACCAGCTCGAGATCTTCATCCACGCCGCGCGCAAGCGCCAGGAAGCCCTCGACCACACGCTGCTGTTCGGTCCGCCGGGCCTGGGCAAGACGACGCTGGCGCACATCATCGCGCGCGAGATGGGCGTGAACCTGCGCCAGACCTCGGGCCCCGTGCTGGAGCGCCCGGGCGACCTGGCCGCGCTGCTGACGAACCTGGAGGCCAACGACGTCCTGTTCATCGACGAGATCCACCGCCTGTCGCCCGTGGTCGAGGAAATCCTGTACCCGGCGCTGGAGGACTACCAGATCGACATCATGATCGGCGAAGGCCCGGCCGCACGCTCCGTCAAACTGGACCTGCAGCCGTTCACCCTCGTCGGGGCCACCACGCGCGCCGGCATGCTGACTAATCCGCTGCGCGACCGCTTCGGCATCGTCGCGCGCCTGGAGTTCTACAACGTCGAGGAACTGACCAAGATCGTCGCCCGCAGCGCCGCGCTGCTCGACGCGCCCATCAACGAGGAGGGCGCGCGCGAAGTCGCCAAGCGCGCGCGCGGCACGCCGCGTATCGCCAACCGCCTGCTGCGCCGCGTGCGCGACTATGCGGAAGTGAAGGGCAACGGAGAAATCACCAAGGACATGGCCGACCGCGCGCTGCGCATGCTCGACGTCGACACGGTCGGCTTCGACGTGATGGACCGCAAGCTGCTGGAAGCCGTGCTGTTCAAGTTCGCCGGTGGCCCCGTGGGCATCGGCAACCTGGCGGCGGCGATCGGCGAGGCGGCCGACACCATCGAGGACGTGCTGGAACCGTATTTGATCCAGCAGGGCTATCTGCAGCGCACGCCGCGCGGCCGCATCGCCACGCCGCTCGCGTATAAACACTTCGGCGTCGCCGCGCCCCGCATCAGCCCGACTGGCGACTTGTGGGACAACCTGCCGCCGGGTTGATCGCCATGCAGATCTGGGTCGACGCCGACGCCTGTCCGGCCGTCATCAAGGACATCCTGTTCCGCGTGGCCGACCGGCTCGAGCTGCAGGTGACGCTGGTCGCGAACCAGCTGATCCGCGTGCCCGGTTCGCGCTTCATCCGCGCGCTGCAGGTGCCCAGCGGCGCCGACGTGGCCGATACGGAGATCGTCGAACGGCTGGCGCCGGGCGACCTGGTGATCACCGGCGACATCCCGCTGGCGGCACGCGTGCTGGAGAAGGGCGGCGACGCGCTGAACCCGCGCGGCGAGTTCTACACCAAGGACAATATTGCCCAGCAATTGACGATGCGCGCCTTCATGGAAGAACTGCGCAGCGGCGGCGTCGACACGGGCGGACCGGCCGCCTTCAGCCAGGCCGACCGCCAGCGCTTCGGCAATGCGCTGGACCGGCACCTGGCGCGCCGGCCGCGCCCGCGACCATCCGCATGATATCCGTCGTCCCGGCGCAGGCCGGGACCCAATTCATGCGCAAGCCGGCAGCGTATCGAACTTGGGTCCCGGCCTGCGCCGGGACGACGAGCCACGATCAGCAGCGTTACTCCTGACGCAGCCACATCTGCGAGCGGCCCAGCATCGGCATGCCGATGTAGCCGCGCACTTCCAGCTTCTTGCCGCCGTCGCGCACGGTCAGCTTGCTCTTGTAGACCTTGCCGTTCTTCGGGTCGAGGATCTGGCCGCCGTTGTATTCGTCGCCGTCCTTCTTGAGCCCCTCCAGGATCGTCATGCCGACGATCGGCTGGTCCTTGCGCGCATCCGTGCACAGCACGCATTTCGGGTTCTGGTCTTCTTCCGGCGTGCGGAACAGTTTTTCGATCTTGCCCTGCAAGACGCCGCCGTTCTCGGTGATGCGGATCAGGGCGCTCGGCTTGCCGGAGGCGTCGTCGATGCTCTTCCACAGGCCGGCAGGGGAGTCCTGGGCGAAGGCGAGCGGGGCGGCGAAGGCGGCGGCAAGCAGGGAAGCGGTAACGAAGGTGCGCATGGCGGTCTCCAATGACGTTGTTGTGGCGCCAGTGTAGCAAATCGAACGGTCGTTCGCTTAACTTCCTCCGGCGCCCGTCACCTCAGGCTTCCTGGCGGAACACCGGCGGCGCGACCGGCCGCGCCAGCGCTTCCTTGCCGCCGAACGTCTTCGGCATGTCGTAGCGCAGGCCGGCGGCTTCCCAGCGGCGCAGGAATTCCTCGATCACCTCGGGGTGGCTGCCCAGGTGCAGGCGCACGAACGGCACCTGCGCCGTCTGGTTGAACAGCGAGGCCGATACCAGCGTGCCGGTGGCGAAGAACAAATCGTCGCGGAAGCGGTCGATGCCGCCGTCGGTCTGCTGGTACACGGGCGGGATCTCGATCAGCATGTACGAGGTCGACGGGCCGGCGCAGATGCCGGCCGCCTGCCAGCCCATGCGTTCCAGCAGGCAAGTGCGCACCAGGTCCTTCTGGCGGGTGTAGAACAGGCCCGTCTCGATGGTCCAGTCGGCCGCTTCCGGCGTGGCCAGCCAGGCGCACATGAGCTCGGCGTTATGGGTATTCGTGTGGTAGCGGTTGATCCACGATTCGCGGCTCAGCTGGCGCAGCATCGTCGGCGACGTGGTGATGGCGGCGACGCCCATCGTATTGCACGAGAACTGCTTGCCGAACGGACGCGTGGCCACCCAGCGCCCGAACATGCCGGAACGGACCAGGTCGTTGTCGCCGCCGTTGACGTCGAAGGCGTCGAGCACGGCTTTCAGGTGGTTCACGACGGGCACGCGCGGGTCGTGCACGCAGTAGTAGGCATCGTCCAGCAGCAGGTGGCCGCCCTGGTCGGCGACCAGCGCCAGCAGGTATTGCGTCACCTCGACCGGCCACTGCATGCCGGTCGGGTTGTGCTGCGGGTTGCTCACGGTCATGGCGATGCGGCGGTTGCCGTCGGCCAGGGTGGCGCGCACGATGCGGTCCCATTCGCCCAGGTCGGGCAGCCAGCCGTTCTTCGGCCCCAGCGGCAGGAACACGATCTCGAAGCCGACGTCCTTGAAGATGCCGCGGTAGTCCCAGGAGGGCGTCGGCACCAGCGCCACGGGCGTCTTGCCGGGGAACTGTTCCTTGGAGTGGCGCAGCGCCACCTTCGCCATGTCGTACATCGCCATGCGGGTCGTCATCGCCAGGCAGCCGACGTCGATGTCCAGGCCGGCGGCCGGCTTGCGCTGGCCCAGGTGGTGTTCGTTCACGATCAGGCGGCGCATGAAGTTGCGGTGGCGCTGGATGCCGTAGCCGGATTCGGCATAGCCCATGTCGCTGCGCTCGAACTGGAAGGCGTTGATGAATTCGAGGAACTTGGGGCTGACGCCGTTCCAGTGCTCGCCTTTCACCGCGTACAGCACGGGCCCGTGCGGCGCCCCGGCCTGCATGTAGGCGTGGTACAGCACCTGTTCGGGCGAGCATTGGCGCATTTCCTCGGAATCGTTGTGCAGGTGGTCCGCGGCCGCCTTGATGTGGCTGCGCAGGTGCGGCGTGTAGGTCGGGACCGTGGGGCGTTCGAGGGCTTGGCTGAGTTGCGTCATGGGTGTCTCCGAATGGACATGTCGGGAAAAACTTTACCCAGTGTAATTAATTGGTTTCGGAACAGACGCACGGTTGAACGGCCGAGGCAGGCATGACACGGTGCGGCGCGTGCGGCGCCCAAAAAAAAGCCGCGCCGGGCAAAGGCCCGGCGCGGCTTTTCAAACTGCGGCTGGCGGCGTCAGGCCGCCGGCAGCTTCGCGAACTGCTCGTTCAGCTTGACCAGCGTGGCGCTGAAGTTCTCCACGCGCTCGCGCTCCTGCGCGACCACGGCGGCCGGGGCGCGCGCGACGAAGCTCTCGCTCGACAGCTTGCCGTTGGCCTTGGCGATCTCGCCTTCGATGCGCGCGATTTCCTTCTTCAGGCGCTCGCGCTCGGCGGCGACGTCGATCTCGACCTTCAGCATCAGCTTCGTGGTGCCGACGATGGCGACGGCGGCCGGCGAGTCCGGGAGGGCGTCGACGATCTGCACTTCCGACAGCTTGCCCAGCAGCTGGACGTAGGGTGCGAAGCCCTGCGCCGCGGCGCGGTCGGCGTCGCCGTGCGGTTCGACGATCAGCGGCACGCGCACCGACGGGGCCAGCTTCATTTCGCCGCGCAGGTTGCGGGTGGCGTCGGTGAAGCGCTTGAAGTTGTCCATCCAGGCTTCCGCGTCCGCGTCGATCAGCGACTCGTCGGCGATCGGGTACGGCTGCAGCATGATGGTGTCGCCCGTCTTGCCCGCCAGCGGCGCCACGGCCTGCCACAGTGCCTCGGTGACGAACGGGATGACCGGGTGCGCCAGGCGCAGGATCACTTCCAGCACGCGCAGCAGCGTGTGGCGGGTGGCGCGCTGCTGGGCTTCCGTGCCTTGCTGGACCTGGACCTTCGCCAGTTCCAGGTACCAGTCGCAGTACTCGTCCCAGACGAACTTGTAGATGGCGGACGCGATATTGTCGAAGCGGTAGTCGGCGAAGCCCTTCGCGACTTCCAGCTCGACGCGGTTCATCAGCGAGATGATCCAGCGGTCCGCTTGCGACAGGTCTTCCGGCTTCGGCTGGCTGCAATCCTTGCCTTCCGTGTTCATCATCACGAAGCGGGTCGCGTTCCACAGCTTGTTGCAGAAGTTGCGGTAGCCTTCGGCGCGGCCCAGGTCGAAGTTGATGTTGCGGCCCAGCGAGGCGTAGCTGGCCATCGTGAAGCGCACGGCGTCGGTGCCGAAGGCCGGGATCCCTTCCGGGAATTCCTTGCGCGTGGCTTTCGCGATCTTCTCGGCGGCGCGCGGGTCCATCAGGCCCGTGGTGCGCTTGGCCACCAGCGACTCGACGTCGATGCCGTCGATCAGGTCGATCGGGTCGAGGGTATTGCCCTTCGACTTCGACATCTTCTGGCCCGAGGAATCGCGCACCAGGCCGTGCACGTAGACGGTCTTGAACGGCACCTTGTTCGTGAAGTGCGCCGTCATCATGACCATGCGAGCGACCCAGAAGAAGATGATGTCGAAACCCGTCACCAGCACGGACGAGGGCAGGAACATGTCCATGTCCTTCGTCTGTTCCGGCCAGCCCATGGTCGAGAACGGGACCAGCGCCGACGAGAACCAGGTGTCCAGCACGTCGTCGTCGCGGCGCAATGCACCGGTGACGCCGGCCGCAAGCGCTTGCGCCTTCGCGTCTTCCTCGCTGCGGGCGACGAAGATCTGGCCTTCCGGACCGTACCAGGCCGGGATGCGGTGGCCCCACCACAGCTGGCGCGAGATGCACCAGTCCTGGATGTTGCCCAGCCACTGGTTGTAGGTCGTGGACCAGTTCTCGGGCACGAACTTGATCTCGCCGCTGGCGACTTTTTCCAGTGCGACTTCCGTGATCGACTTGCCCGTATTGAAGGTGCCTTCCGGCGCCGGCTTGCTCATGGCGACGAACCACTGGTCCGTCAGCATCGGCTCGATGACGACGCCCGTGCGGTCGCCGCGCGGCACCATCAGCTTGTGCGGCTTCACTTGTTCCAGCAGGCCTTGCGCTTCCAGGTCGGCGACGATCCGCTTGCGCGCGGCAAAGCGGTCCAGGCCGCGGTAGGCTTCCGGCGCGTCGTCGACGATCTTGGCGTCGAGCGTCATGATCGACAGCATCGGCAGGTTGTGGCGCTGGCCGACGGCGTAGTCGTTGAAGTCGTGCGCCGGCGTGATCTTCACGCAGCCGGTGCCGAAGGCTTTATCGACGTAGCTGTCCGCGATGATCGGGATCTCGCGGCCGACCAGCGGCAGCGTGAGCATCTTGCCGACCAGCGCGGTGTAGCGCTCGTCGGTCGGGTCGACGGCGACGGCGACGTCGCCCAGCATCGTTTCCGGGCGCGTCGTGGCGACGGTCAGGTGGCCCGAGCCGTCGGCCAGCGGGTACTGGATGTACCACATCGAGCCGTCTTCTTCCTGCGAGTCGACTTCCAGGTCCGAGACGGCGGTGCCCAGCACCGGGTCCCAGTTCACGAGGCGCTTGCCGCGGTAGATCAGGCCCTGTTCGAACAGGCGCACGAACACTTCCGCGACGATCTTCGTGCGCGGCTCGTCCATCGTGAAGTATTCGCGGTTCCAGTCGGCGGAGGCGCCCAGGCGGCGCATCTGGCCGGTGATGGTGCTGCCCGACTTCTCTTTCCACTCCCAGACTTTCTCGATGAATTTCTCGCGGCCGAGGTCGTGGCGCGAGATCTTCTGCGCGTCCAGCTGGCGCTCGACGACGATCTGGGTCGCGATGCCGGCGTGGTCCGTGCCCGGGACCCAGGCGGTGTTGAAGCCACGCATGCGGTAGTAGCGGGTCAGGCCATCCATCACGGTCTGGTTGAAGGCGTGGCCCATGTGCAGGGTGCCCGTCACGTTCGGCGGAGGCAGCTGGATGCTGAACGACGGCTTGCCCTCATCCATCGTGGCGGCGAAGTAGCCGCGCTGTTCCCATTCCGTGCGCCAGAACTGTTCGATGTCGGCTGGCTCGAAAGACTTTGCTAATTCCATGATGTGGCTTGTATTCGGTTTATTGGAGTTCGGCGAAACGGCCATTATAGATGACGGCCGGTCAACTGCGATGGCGCCGTGCCGGTTTTTGTAGCACGGTCGTTCGGCAAATATTTGTTGCGTGGAAACATTTTTGATGGCGGAAGGTAGCTGTGCGTGATATATTTTTGGTCAACTAACGACGGCCGCAGGAGTGCTTGCCGTTGTCATCCTTTCATTTCGTCGCCCAAGCACACTGCCGATGAGTTCTTCAGCTTCCTCCCGCCGCCTGATCCTGCTGGTCGATGACGACCCGGTCATGCTGGAATTCCTGTCCACCGTGGTGCGCCATGCCGGCTACGACACCATCGAAGCCGCGTCCGCGCCGGAGGCGCTGCAGCGCATCGCCGAACGCGAGGCCGACATCGCGCTCGCGCTGCTGGACATCAGCATGCCCGGCATGTCCGGCCTCGACCTGGCGCGCCGCCTGCGCGACCATACGGGCGTCGCCTTCATGTTCCTGTCGGCCGTCGACGATGCCGAGACGGCGCGCCAGGCCGCCACCCATGGCGCCGTCGGCTTCCTCGTCAAGCCGATCGACGCCACGCACCTGCTGCCGGCGCTGGAATCCGCGCTGGCGCGCGCCGACGAGATCCGCCAGCTGCGCCGTACCGAGGTCAACCTGAATGCCGCACTGGCCGCCGGCCGCGAGACGAGCCTGGCCGTGGGCCTGCTGATGGCGCGCTTCCAGACCGACCGCAACACGGCCTTCGAAGTGCTGCGCGACCACGCGCGCTCGAGCCGGCGCAAGATCAACGAGGTGGCCGAGCAGATGGTGGCGGCGGAAGAGCTGCTCAACAGCCTGCACGCGGCGTTTGCGGCGCGGCTGCGGAGCAAGTAAAAGCAAACGCAAACGCAAACGCAAACGCAAACGCAACAACACCGTCGCCCCTGCGCAGGTGAACTGACCCAGAGAAGTTAGAC
>NZ_JASNRD010000024.1 GCF_030412015.1 Massilia sp. YIM B02763
AAATCAAGGATGCGTTCCCCGGGAAAGCGCGATGAACCAAATAAAAGGCCATCAGCTTTTCCGCGTACAGGCCCAGGCGCGTGATCATTTTGGTGCCGAGGACGGCGTCCAGGCGCGACGGGTCGGCATCGACGTCGGCCAGCCAGCGCGCCGTCTCGGGCGATACGGGCCCCAGCGTGGCGATGCGCCCTTCCCAGTGCGGATCGTGGACGTCGAGCAGGTCGGGCGCGTCGAGCAGCCAGGCCAGCGCGCGTACGCGGGCGCGCCGCAGGTGGCCCCAGCGGCGCTCGAAGACGGCCTGGTAATTATCGGGCCGGGCGCGCACCGCCGGCCTTTTGCGCCGCCCTGGCGCGGCACAGGTCGGCCCAGGCCAGGGCCTTGTCGCCGCCGCGGCGCAGCAGCTCGCCCGGGTGCAGCGTGGCGACCAGGCTCACCTCGCTCTGCCCCTGGCCGTCGCCCTCCCCGCCTCCGATGGCGAGCGGATGCACGCTGCCGCGCGCGCCCGCCAGCGGCTCCTGCAGCGGCCGGCCCAGCAGCGTGTTCGCCGCGATCTGGCCGAGCGTGAGCACCGTGTGCGAGCCGGTCAGGACGGCCTCGCGTTCCAGGTAGGGACGGCAGGCCGCCGCTTCCGCCGCCGTCGGCGCGCGTTCGCCGCCGTTCGGCGAGGCGGGGCGGCACTTGATCAGGTTGGTGATGTAGACGTCGCGATCGCGGCCCATGCCCACCGCTGCAAGCATATTGTCGAGCAGCTTGCCCGGCTCGCCCGCCAGCGGCAGGCGCTCGCGGTCGTCCGCGGCCGTCGATGCGCCGGCGGCGACCAGCCAGCGCGCCTGCTTCGCCCCCGTCCCCGGCACCGGCGCGCGGCCGTCGCGGCAGGCGCTGCAGCGGCGGCACGAGGCGATGGCCACGGCCAGCTGGTCCCAGTCCATGCGCGCGATTTCCTCGGGGCTGGCGTCGGCCGGCAGCGCGGCATCGTCCCAGGCCGAGTCGAGGTCGGCGCCGTAGCCGTTGCCAGGCAAGGGCGGCTCCGGCACCGCTTCCAGCGCGGAGGCCGACTGGGCCACGCGCTGCAGCGGGCGCGGTCCGGCGGGCGGCGGCGCGGGCGGCGCCTCGGACGCCGGCGCGGGCTCGGAAGCCCGCGGCGCAGGCTGGGCGACGACGACGGGCGCCTCCGCTTCGATGGCCACGACCTCGACCTCGGCCACGGCCACGCCGCCGTCCTCGGCCACGGCCGCAGCGGCGGCGGCCTGTCCCGGCGCCGCGCGCAGCATCCACAGCGGACCCAGGCCCATCTCGTTCAGGAAGACGGTGTCGCGTTCGGAAAATCCATTCATAGTGCCATCCTCATCACGATCGCATCCTCGCGCCGGCCTTCGTGCGCCGGATAATAGCCCTTGCGGCGCCCGATCTCCTGGTAGCCGTAGCGCCGGTAGACGTGCAGCGCGCGCTCGTTCGACGGGCGCACCTCGAGCAGAATCGATTCCATGCCCTGGTCGCGGGCGCGCGCGGCGATGCGGTCCAGCAGGTAGCGGCCCAGGCCCGTGCCGTGGCGCTGCCCGGCCACGGCCACGTCCAGCAGGTGCGCTTCGTCGAGCGCGTACATCAACAGGAAATAACCGGCCAGCGCGCCTTCGCCATTGTCCTGCGCGGCTTCGCGCAGCACCCAGCAATCGTAGCCGCTGGAGAGCGAGTCGACGAAATTGGCGCGGCTCCACGGATGCGGGAACACGCTGCGTTCGAGCGCGTGCACGGCATCGATGTCATCGACGACCATCGGCCGCAGCGCCAGGCCGGCGGCGACAGCGCTCATGGCTCGCCGGCCTTGGCCGCGTTGATCGCCTGGCGCTCGGCGCTGGTGTAGGCGACCTTGTTGCGCAGGTACAGGGGCTGGGCCTCGTCGGCCGCGACGGCGCGGCCCGCGGCCAGCGCGCAAGCGCCCAGCACGGCCAGCTCGCGCGCATGCGGCAGGATGTCGGCGTGGGCATTGGCGGCGAAGCCGTGGCCCGCGAACGCGTCCGGATAGGCGGAGAAGCCGTTGCCGCAGGCGGCCAGGCCGTCGACGGCCACGGGCGCCACCGCCTCCGGCGCGCCCAGCGCCGGCGCGCACACGGTTTCCCATTCCCCGGCCCAGCGGTACTGGGCCCAGTACACCTCGTTCATGCGCGCATCGAGCACCGCCAGCACCTCGGTCGCGCCGGTGCGCGCGCGGCAGGCCTCGGCCATCGCTTCCAGCGTCACCAGGGGCAGCACGGGCAGGCGCGCGCCGAAGGCCAGTCCCTGGGCCACGCCGCAGGCCGTGCGCACGCCCGTGAAGGAGCCGGGGCCGGCGCCGAAGGCGATGGCGTCGCAGTCCGACAGCGAGATGCCGGCCTCGCGCAGCAATTCCTGCACCATCGGCAGGACGGATTGCGAGTGGGTGCGCACGCCGGAGGATTCGCGCGAGGTGACATGGACGTCGGTACTGGGTCCGGACCCGCGCGCAAGCGCGCAGGAAGCCAGCTCCGACGAGGTTTCGATGGCAAGAATGATAGGCATGGCGTATTTTAACCCGCCGGCGGCGCCGGCAAAAAGGCCGGGGAGGATGCCGGATCGGCCGGACCGTTGTAAAATCCGGCCATGTCCAGCATCACCCTCGAGCCCGATACCCGCGACCAGGTCGCCGCCGCCCTCGCCGGCGACGGCTGGATCGTCGCCTGCCTGTGCGCCGCCTGGTGCGGCACCTGCTCGTCCTACCGCGCCGGATTCGACGCCCTGGCCGCGCGCCATCCGGACAAGACCTTCGTCTGGATCGACATCGAGGACCAGGCCGCCACCGTGGGCGACCTCGACGTCGAGAATTTCCCCACCCTGCTGCTGCAGCGCGGCGACGACGTCGCCTTCTTCGGCACCATGGTGCCGGACCCGAACGTGGCCGACCGGCTGCTGCAGGCCCAGGCATCGCTGGCGGACGCGGACCTGGCGCGCCAGGCCGCCGCCCAGCCCGAGCGGCAGGCGTTCAACCTGCGCGTGCTGTTCGCCAACGCGGACGAATAGGCACGCGTTCGGTTGCCCACCGTGTTCGGCCCGGACGTCAAGCCGTGCCGTAGCCCCGCTCGTCCGCCGGCGCCTGCCCCCAGTCCTCCAGCACCCGGTCCGCCCCCACCGGCTTGCCATAGAAATAACCCTGCGCCTGGTTGCAGCCGTGGCGCAGCAGGAAGGCGGCCTGCTCGCTCGTCTCCACGCCCTCCGCGATCACCGACAGGTTCATGCTCTTGCCGAGCTGGATGACGGCGATGGCGATCGCCTCGTCGTTGGCATCGCTGTTGGCGCCGCCCGTGATGTCGCGGATGAAGCTGCGGTCGATCTTCAGCGTCTGCACCGGCAGCTGCTTCAGGTAGGCGAGCGAGGAATAGCCGGTGCCGAAGTCGTCGATGGCCAGGCCCACGCCGATCGCGTGCAGGTCGTTGATGTACTGGAGCGCGTCGCCCGTGTTCATGATGACCGACTCCGTCACCTCCAGCTGCAGCCGCCATGGCGCCAGGCCCGTGTCGGCCAGCACGCGCGCCACCCGCGGCGCCACGCTGCCGCGGTCGAACTGGCGGCCCGACAGGTTGACGGCCATCTTGGGGACCGACAGGCCGGCCTCTTCCCAGCACACCATCTGGCGGCACGCCTGTTCCAGCACCCAGTCGCCGAGCTGGCCGATGAAGCCGATGTCCTCGGCCAGCGCCACGAAACGCGACGGCGGCACCTGGCCCAGCTCCGGGCTGGTCCAGCGCACCAGCGCCTCGACGCCGATCAGCCGGCCGCTGTCGATCTCGACCTGCGGCTGGTAGGCCAGGCCGATCTCGTCCTTTTCGATCGCGCGGCGCAGCAGCGCTTCCAGGCGCAGGCGCTCGACGCCCTCGCCTTCCATCGACGGCAGGTACAGCTGGTAGCCGTTGCGGCCGCGCGCCTTGGCCTGGTACATCGCCAGGTCGGCATTCCGGATCAGCATGTTCAGGTCGGTGGCATCCTGCGGGAACAGGCTGATGCCGACGCTGGCGGTCACGAACAGCTCGTAGTCCGAGACCAGGATCGGGCGCTCGAACAGGCGCATCAGCTTTTGCGCGACCAGGCCGGCGCCGTCGGCGCCGTCGACGTCCTCGAGCAGCACGATGAATTCGTCGCCGCCCAGGCGCGCCAGCGTGTCGCCCTCGCGCAGGCAGGCGGCCAGCATGCCCGCCACCTGCTTGAGCAGCTCGTCGCCGACGTGGTGGCCGAGGGTGTCGTTGACGTTCTTGAAGCGGTCCAGGTCGATGAACATCACGGCCAGCTGGCGGTTCGCGCGCGCGGCGCGCCCCATCGCATGCTGCAGGCGGTCGTGGAACAGCAGGCGGTTCGGCAGGCCCGTGAGCGGGTCGTGGTGGGNAGCTGGCGGTTCGCGCGCGCGGCGCGCCCCATCGCATGCTGCAGGCGGTCGTGGAACAGCAGGCGGTTCGGCAGGCCCGTGAGCGGGTCGTGGTGGGCCAGGTGGTCGAGCTGGGCCTGTGACTGGCGCACCCTGGTGATGTCGCTGAACACGCACACGTAGTGGGTGACGGCGTCCCGCTCGTCGCGCACGGCCGACACGGTCAGCGATTCGAGGTAGGCCTCGCCGTCCTTGCGCAGGCTGCGCAGCTCGCCGCGCCAGAAGCCGCTCTCCTCGAGGTCGCGCCAGATCGCCTCGTAGGCGTCGTCGCCATTGCCGTCGCCGCGGTCCTGGCGGTTGCGGGCCAGGCGCGACCAGCCGCCCACCCGGTCCGCCTCGGTATAGCCGGTGATGCGCGTATAGGCCGGGTTGATGGCGACGATGCGCCCCTCCGGGTCGAGCACCATCGCGCCGTCGGCGATGTGTTCCAGCACGGTGGCCCACAGCCGCAGCTTTTCCTCGGCCGCGCGGCGCTCGCTGACGTCGGCGAACACCCAGATGCTGCCCTCGCCGGGCTGCTCGGGGTCGAGCATGCGTCCGCTCACCATGCACCAGAACAGGCTGCCGTCGCCGCGCCGGAACTGCAGTTCGCCCGTGAAGTCGCGGCCGGCCGTCAGCACGGGCATGCTGGCCGCCTCGCCGCGCTCGTAGTCTTCCACGGTGGGGAACAGCACGGCCAGCGAATCGCCGACCAGGTCGCCCTCGCGGTAGCCGAACAATTCGTCGAAGCGGCGGTTGGTCGAGACCACGTGGCGCTCGCGCACGTGCAGGATGCCGAACATGACGTTGTCCAGCACCGCGCCCTGCTCGGCCAGCAGGCCCTCGATGCGCATCTCGTTGTATTTGCGCTCGCTGATGTCGGAGATGATCCCGTCGATCCAGGAGCCTTCCTCGCCCAGCGCCGGCTGGCCGCTCTCGAGCACCCAGCGCTCGATGCCGAAGGCGTCGACGATGCGGTATTCGATCGCGTAGGCGCACTGCGCCTGCACGGCTTCGCGCACCAGGTGCCAGTAGGTGCGCCGGTCCTCCGGGCAGATCAGGTCGACCCAGCGTTCCGTGCTCTCGCCGATGAAGCGGCGCGCCGGGTAGCCGGCGATGGTTTCGATGGCGTCGCTGACGAAGTCGATCGTGCCGCCGCCGCGGGCGCGGAACACGGCCCCCGGCACCTGGGTCACGATCGAGCGGAAGCGTTCCTCGCGCCGGCCGATGTCCTGGAACAGTTCGCCGATGGCGATGCGCATGCGCTCCAGCTGGCGGCCCAGGCGCCCCAGCTCGTCATGGGCGGTCAGCACCAGCGGCGCGTCGAACTTGCCGCGCGAGAGGCGATCCGAAAAACCCATCAGGGCGCGCAGCGGCGCCACCAGGCGGTGCTTGAACAGCAGGACGATCAGCAGCAGCGACACGGCCAGCTGCCCCGCCAGCACCATCGCGTAGCGCCACTGCTTGACCCGCAGCGCCTGCTGGCTGCGGCTGTCGTCCAGTTCCAGCACCACGTGGCCGATGCGCTGGCCGCGCGCCACCACGTCGCGCTCGGCGCGCAGCACGCGGCCGGCCGGAGACATCGGGGCGCGCTGGTCGATCACGGCGGCCCCGTCCTGGGCATGCACGGCCACGCGCAGCACGGCCGGGTCGCGCATCAGCGAATCGACCAGCGAGCGGGCCGCATCGGGATTCATGTTCCACAGCGGTTCCTGCATGCCCAGCGCCAGGATCTCGGCGTCGCGCTGCAGGGTGTCGTCCAGGGTGCGCTCCGCTTCGCGCTGTTCCTGCACGCCGATCAGGAAGTAGCCGCCCACCAGCGCGGGCATCGCCAGGCCGGCGAACAGCATCAGGAGCAAGGCGCCGACCAGCGAACGGCCGTACAGGCGCGCAAGGCGCGACGGCAAGGCCCGCAGGGCAATCCTGGAAATGACATCCTTGATGAGCATGGGTGGTCGAGCGTACTTTCCGATAATCAATATTGCCGAAAATCAAATATGATTGTTCGCCATCGGATTATGCACGCAAGAATTGCCAAGAGTCACCAAGTTCCCGTGACCGACCGGGACAATGACGGCAGAACGTGTCCGCCCAGCCACGCTTGCCGGCGACCCACGTCCCGGCAGCCCGCGCCAGGCCTTGCTATCATCGCCATCTTTCACACAGGAGTTGAACGATGACGATGTCCTTGTACGGTGCCTCGGTGCCCGTGTTCCGCCAGATCCTGGGCAGCCTGGCGACCATCCTGGCCAAGGCCGAGGCCCATGCGGACCTGAAGAAGCTCGATCCGAACGCGCTGCTGCAGGCGCGCCTGTTCCCGGACATGCTGCCGCTGCTGCGCCAAGTGCAGCTGGCGACCGATTTCGCCAAGGGCGCGGCGGCGCGCCTGGGCGGCGTCGAGGTGCCCCGCTACGAGGACGTGGAAACGGACTTCGCCGGCTTGCAGGCGCGCCTGGAAAAGACCCTCGCCTTCCTCGACACCGTCGCGCGCGAGGCGATCGATGCCGGCGGCGAGCGCGACATCGTGATCGGCACGGGCGACAACCAGCGCCGCTTCAAGGGCACCGCCTACCTCGTGCACTACGCCCTGCCGAACTTCTACTTCCACGCCACCACCGCCTACGACCTGCTGCGCCACAACGGGCTGGAGATCGGCAAGCGCGACTTCATCGGCACCTTCTGATCCCGCGCTGGGCGCGGGCGCCCACCCTACACGATGTCGAAGCGGATCGGCGGCAGAGCGCCGATCCGGCCCTCCACCGTGCCCGCCTCCTGCGGGAAGAACATGCCCGTGTAGGAACCGGCCGTGATCGGCGTGCCGGCCGGGAGCGGGATGCCCTGCGCGTGGCAATGCCGCACGACCCAGAGCAGCAGGCGGCGCGGATCGCCGGCCGGATTGCCGCCGGCGCCGGCGAACACCTCGCGCCCGTTGAACGCGAGCCGCGCCTGCGGCGTCAGGAAATCGATGCCGTCCCAGCGCCCGACCCACTCGCCCACCACGAGGGCGCCATGGTTCTGCAGGTCGGCCAACTGGCTCGGCTTGGGCACGTCGGGCCAGCCGGCCAGCCGGCTGGACACGATCTCGATGGACGCGGCCACGCCGGCGATGGCGTCCCGTACCTCCTCCTCGCCCGGCGGCGGCGCGCCGGGCAGGAAGTCGCGGCCCAGGCGGAACATGATCTCCAGCTCGATGCCGAGCACGGGAAAGCGCGTGCGCGGCAGCATGGCGGCATCCGGATGGATCCAGGCCTGCGGCAGCGGCGCGCCCTGGATCGGGCCGTCCGCGGACTTCGCCCCGACCTTCCAGCCGCCGATGGGACTGCCCAGCTGGTGCAGGAAGGCTTGCTGCACCCGGTAGGCGTCGGCATTGTCCTGCGGGGCGAGCGCCGGCGGCACGGCGGCCTGGGTCTTCTCGCGCCAGGCGCCCGCCA
Source organism: Massilia sp. YIM B02763 (assembly GCF_030412015.1). Lineage (GTDB taxonomy): Bacteria > Pseudomonadota > Gammaproteobacteria > Burkholderiales > Burkholderiaceae_D > Telluria. The sequence goes on from NZ_JASNRD010000024.1 coordinate 7,840, forward strand.
GCAGGCGGGCCAGCTCCTCGGGCCGCGTCATGGCGCCCGGCATGGGGCCGATCGTATCAGGCATGGTGTTTCACCCCCGTGTCCGCTTCTTCGGGCATGGCCGGCACATGCTTGAACTTGCTCTCCGGCTGCATGCGGAACGCCAGCACCACGCCGATGCCCATCAGGATCATGCTGCCGACGAACGGCAGCTCCCAGCTGCCGGTCCGGTCGATCAGGTAGCCCGACACGACGGGCGACAGGATGGCCGCCAGCGCCGACCCCGTATTCATCATGCCGCTGGCCGTGCCGGCGCAGTCCGGCGCGATATCCATCGGCAGGGCCCACATCGGGCCGATCGTCATCTCGGCGAAGAAGAAGCCGGCCGACAGGCTCAGGATCGACACGACGATATTGTGGGTCATCATCAAGGGGATCAGCGACAGCAGCGTCAGCAGCATGCAGATCGACACCATATAGCTGCGCGCCTTCTTGAGGTTGTTCGTCCTCTTGAGGATGCGGTCGCTGACGATGCCGCCCAGCGTGTCGCCCACGACGCCGGCAAAGAACACGCTGGACGCGAACAGCGCCGACTTCTTGATGTCCATGTCGTAGCTGTGCAGGAAGTACTGCGGGATCCAGCTCAGGAACAGCCACAGCGTCCAGCCATAGCAGAAGTACACGATGGTGACGGGCAGCATGCGCTTGAACAGCGGCCCCCATGCCACCGTCACGTTCTTCTTCTTGACGTGCGACAGCGTTTCCAACTCCTGCGGCGTGATGCGCGGGTGCTTGGCCGGATCTTCCGTGAACACGAAGGCCCAGCCGACGACCCAGGCCAGGCTGATGGCGCCGCAAATATAGAAGGACTCGCGCCAGCCGTGCGTCGCCATGATCCAGACGACGGCCGCCGGCGCCACCGCATTGCCGATGCGCGAGAAGGCATGGGTGATGCCCTGGGCGAAGCCGCGGTTTTCCTTGGCGACCCAGCGCGACATGGCGGAGGTGGCCGCCGGGAAGGTGGCGCCTTCGCCGAAGCCCAGCAGCAGGCGCGCCAGCAGCAGCGAGACGAGGCCGCCGGCAAAGCCCGTGAGGATGGTGGCGACGGCCCACAGCAGGCCGCACCAGATCAGCGTGCGGCGCGCGCCGAAGCGGTCGCTGACCCAGCCGCCGATGATTTGAAAGACGAGGTAGGGATAGGCGAAGGCGGAAAAGACGAGGCCGACTTCGGTCTTGGAGAGATTGAATTCCTTCCCGAATCCGACCGCCGCCGTGCTGACGTTGACGCGATCCAGGTAGGTAATGAAGTACATCAGGCACAGCATCAACAGGACGACGGTCGTCGCCCGCAAGCGTAGAACTCTCATTGCTGTCTCCTCTAGGGATGCCCGCCCGCCGGCATGCGCGGCGCGTTTTCTTCGAAACGGATGCGCGGCATCGAAGCGTATCGATATGCCGGCGCCGGGTCGTGCCCGGGCCGGCTCGGTTCCTCCGTCTTGCTTCGGATTCGGCCGCGGATCACGCCGCCTTCAGTTCCGGCTTCTGCTTCTGGGCGGCAAGCACGTCCATGGCAGCCTGGACGCCGCTGCCCGCCAGCAGCACGCCCGCCAGCTTCAGGCCCATCTCGCAACCGGCCAGCGTGGCCATCAGCGTCAGGTCGTTCGCTTCGCCCAGGTGGCCGATGCGGAACATCCTGCCCTTCAGCTTGCCGAGGCCGGTGCCGAGCGACATGTCGAAGTTGTCATAGATGAGCTTGCGCACGGCGTCGGCGTCGATCCCGTCCGGCATCATGACGCCGGTCAGCACCGGGGAGTACACGGCCGGATCCAGGCAGGTGATCTCCAGGCCCCAGGCCGTCACGGCCTTGCGGCATGCCGCCGCCAGGCGCTGGTGGCGGGCGAAGGTATTGTCCAGGCCTTCGCCGAGGATCATGTCGAGCGCTTCGGCCAGGCCGTACAGCAGGTTCGTGTTCGGGGTGTAAGGCCAGTAGCCGGTGGCGTTCATCTCGATGATCTCGTGCCAGCCCCAGAACGCCTTCGGCAGTTTGGCGGATTTGCTCGCTTCCAGCGCCTTCTTCGAGACGGCATTGAAGCTGATGCCCGGCGGCAGCATCAGACCCTTCTGCGAACCGGACACGGTGACGTCCACGCCCCACTCGTCATGGCGGTAGTCGGCCGAGGCCAGGCCGGAGATGGTGTCGACCAGCAGCAGCGCCGGGTGGCCGGCGGCGTCGATGGCCTTGCGCACGGCGGCGATGTTCGACGTCACGCCGGTCGAGGTCTCGTTGTGCACGACGCACACGGCCTTGATGGCGTGGCCGCTGTCCTCGCGCAGGCGCGCCTCGATCAAGTCGGCCTGGACGCCGCGGCGCCAACCCTCGATGCCGGGCAGGCCCAGGAACTCCGGCTTCAGGCCCAGCGCCTCGGCCATCTTCTTCCACAGCGTGGCGAAGTGGCCCGTCTCGTACATCAGCACGTGGTCGCCGGGGCTCAGGGTATTGGTCAATGCGGCTTCCCAGGCGCCCGTGCCCGAGGCGGGGTAGATGACGACCGGCTGCTCGGTCTTGAAGATCTTCTTGATGCCTGCCAGGACCTGCAGGCCGAGGGCGCCGAATTCGGGGCCGCGGTGATCGATGGTCGGGTAGCTCATGGCCCGCAGGATGCGGTCCGGGACCGGGCTCGGGCCCGGGATCTGCAGGAAGTGGCGGCCGGCAGGGTGGAAATCCAGTTTCAGCATTACTCCTCCATCGTGTGAATTTAACGCATCGTTCCTTGTTTTGTATTTTGCATGCAAAATTCAGTCTAGACTTCGACGCTGCGGCCGTCAACGACTATTTCGTATGCCCCGAGATCGCTATGGCGGCGTGGGATGCGGTGATAGAATTGGCGAGAAAGCGTTGACTAAAAAGCGGTCGAAAAGGATTTTGCATGCAAGACTCAGTCGTCGAATTCGACAACGATACCGATGCCTCCGCGCCCGCCCTGCCGCGGCTGGAGCGGCAGCACCTGCACGACACCGTCGTCGGCCACCTGCGCAACCTGATCGTCGAAGGGACGCTGGCGCCCGGCACGAAGCTCAACGAACGCGAGCTGTGCGAGACGATGGGCATCTCGCGCACGCCCCTGCGCGAGGCGTTCAAGGTGCTGGCCTTCGAAGGCCTGATCGAGATTGCCCCGAACCGGGGCGCGTCTGTCTGCAAGATGTCGCGTACCGAGATCCTGGAGACGTTCGAATTCATGAGCGGCCTGGAAGCGCTGGCCGGGGAACTGGCTTGCGCGCGCATCGACGCGGCTGGCCTCGCCGACATCAAGGCGCTGCATTACGAGATGCTGGCCTGCAAGGCCAGGAGCGACCTGCCCGGTTATTACGCCCGCAACCAGGCGATCCACAACCGGATTGCCGAGGCCGCCGGCAATTCGGTGCTGTACCAGACCTACCTGATGATGAACCGGCGCCTGCAGGCGCTGCGCTTCAAGTCGAACTACAAGCCGACCAAGTGGGACAGCGCCGCGCGCGACCACGAGGAGATGATCGTGGCGCTGGAAGCGCGCGACGGCAAGCGCCTGGCTGCGATCCTGCGCCAGCACTTGCTGGACAAGCGCGACGCCATCATGGAGATGGCGCCGGTGTAAGCGCGTGGTGGACACCACGTGCCCACCATCGCATCACGTATTCCTGCGCGGGTAGCCCTGGGCCAGGATCCGCTGCCACACGACTTCCTTCTGCTCGGGCGTCATCGACACCCAGTGCGCCACTTCGACGACGGTACGGCCGCAGCCGCGGCAGACTTCGTCGAAGGTGGTCGAGCAGACCGCCACGCATGGCGTGTCCGGGCGGACGGGCGGCTGCCCCGCGGGTTCAGCGTGCGGGTCCGACATCGAGCTTGTCCCAGCCTTCGTGGCCCAGTTTTTCCATGGTCTCGATATTCTTCTCGAAGATGTCGGCGGCGTCGGGGATCGCTTCCACGGCGCGGTCGATGCTTTCCTCGCGCAGCAGTTGCAGGATCGGGTACGGCGCGCGGTTCGTGTAGTTCGAGATGTCGTTCGGGTCCGTGTCGGCGAACTGGTAATCCGGGTGGAAATTGGCGACCTGTAGTTCACCGTCGAGATGCATGTCTTCGACGGCGGCATCGGCCACGTCGAGGAATTCGTTGAAATCCAGGAAGTCCTGCAGCACGAAAGGGTGGATCAGCAGCGTGGTGTCGACCTTGGCCGGGTCGGTATCGGACAGCAGCTGGAGCTCGTCCATCAAGGTTTCCAGCAATTCTTCCGGGGTGCGCGCGGGCGAGACGACGTAGCGCACCTGTTCCTTCGTGTACACCGCCTTGGCGAACGGACAAAGATTCAGGCCGATGACGGCGCGCTCGAGCCAGCGCCGGGTGGCAGCGACGATCGCGTCGTCGTCCGCGTTGAGGTTGGCAGTGCTCATCTGGGGCTTTCCAAAGATACAAACAAATACGTGATGCAAAGACGGCATTGTACGCGCATTTGCGTCCCCTCATGCCCTCCGCGGCCCAGCACGCCAGGATGTCGAGCATGTGCCCGGTAACTGGTATTGCGCGCCGGGCCCGGCGGTCGGCGCCGCCACCTTGTCGAAGAAGCCATCCGCAGCACCTGCGCTCAGGCCGGCAATTTTTGCTTACTCCCGGGGTGTATCGACGCTTTTACGTGTCGCGTACCCCTTGTATCGGGGCACTTCACAGATACTCCCTCGATCAATATCGAATCAAAACAAGGTGTTGGCAAAAAGACTAGACAAGGTTTTTTGTAACCGCGCCGACTTACTTCTTGACTGACTTGGGAACTGGTCCGTACACTCCGTTTTTACTCGTCAGTCTGACGTTCCTGGACGCAACACTGGAAAGCCATGCACGAAACGACCCGCATTACGCAAGCCCTGGCCATCGCCCTCGTGCTGGCCCCTGCCCTGGGCCACGCCGCCGACTCCGCATCGACCGTCACCGCCCAAGGCAGCAGCGCCGCCGCGCTCGCCCGCGCCGCGCTGCCGACGGCGCTGGCTCCCGCCAAGTCCGACGACTACAGGGATCCGGACATGTGGGCGCGCATCCGCAGCGGCTATGCCATTCCCGACGTCGACAACGCGCTGGTCGCCAAGCACGTGCAGTGGTACGCCAGCCGTCCGGACTACCTGACGCGCATGTCGAGCCGCGCCTCGCTGTACCTGTACCACGTCGTCAAGGAGCTGGAAAGCCGCGGCATGCCGACCGAGCTGGCGCTGCTGCCCGTGATCGAGTCCGCGTTCAACCCGCAGGCGCTGTCGACCGCGAACGCGGCCGGCATCTGGCAGTTCATGCCGGACACGGGCAAGACCTTCAGCCTGCAGCAGAACATGTTCAAGGACGAACGCCGCGGCGTGCTCGCCTCGACCGACGCCGCCCTGACCTATCTGCAGCGCCTGTACACCATGTTCGGCGACTGGCAGCTCGCGCTGGCCGCGTATAACTGGGGCGAAGGCAATGTCCAGAAGGCGATCCAGAAAAACCGCGCGCTGGGCAAGCCGACCGATTTCGACAGCCTGGCCGATTTGATGCCGGCCGAGACGCGCAACTACGTGCCCAAGCTGCAGGCGGTGAAGAACATCATCGCCAACCCGGCCCAGTATGGCATCGTGCTGCCCGCCATCGACAACACCCCGTATTTCACCACCATCGACAAGACCTCGGACATCGACATGGCCGTGGCGGCCCAGCTGGCCGAGATGTCGCTGGACGAATTCAAGGCGCTCAACCCGCAGTTCAAGAAACCGGTCATCGCCGGCGACTCGAAGATCCTGCTGCCCAAGGAAAACGCGGAGAAATTCCACCTGAACCTGGCCTCGTGGACCCAGGCGCTGTCCTCGTGGACGACGCACAAGATCACCTCGGCCAAGGAAAGCATCGCCTCGCTGGCCTCGAAATTCGGCACCACGCCGGAAGTCATCCGCCAGGCCAACAACATTCCGCCGCAGATGCGCCTGCGGGCCGGCTCCACCATCCTGGTGCCGAAGACGGAAGCCACCGCCCACAACGACATCGCCGAGAACATCATCGAGAATGCCCAGGTGATGCTGGAAGCGGACCGCGGCAACAGCCGTGGCAAGAAGCTGAGCGGCGTGCAGCGCATCAAGGCGACGGCCGCCCACGCCGTGGCCGAGATCAAGAGCCGCGTCTCGCGCAAGCCGGCCGTGAATGCCAACGGCCGCAAGCGGCGCTGATCGCAGCCGCATAGTACAGTTGTCATGACGATACGCTCGCGTGCCCCTGCGGCACGCTTTTTGCGTAGTCCGTGCAGATTTGCCGGATTTGAGGTATAGTGTCGTTTGTGCGCTGCAAAACGCATCGGCAAGCGCCCGATGCCAGCAGTCGACCCAGCCCGGCAAGCAGCCGGGTAGCAGTAGAAAAAATCAGCAGCTTCGCAAGCCCCGGCGTTTCCGAAAACGCCCTTTCATAAAGCCCCCCGCCCTGCGTGCCGCCATAGGCACCGTCCCGGCGCAAAGCTTTTGTGCCGAAATTTCTTTCGTCTTTGAGTCATTTCGTTTGTTGGCTCGCGTTGCTATTTTGCGTTTCCGCGGTTGTGCGTCATTGCCATGCGTAAGCGCCCACAGATCTATCGAAAGCAAAGTTAAACAATGAGTTTTGAAGCATTAGGCTTACACGCGTCCATCGTCAAGGCAGTCGAGCAGGCCGGCTACGAAAAGCCGACGCCGGTGCAGGAGCAGGCTATTCCGGCGGGCATCGCCGGCCGCGACCTGCTGGTGTCCTCGCAGACCGGTTCCGGCAAGACCGCCGCATTCATGCTGCCGGCGCTGAACCGTTTCGCGAACATCGAACCGGCTCCCGCCGGCCGCACCCCGGCCCAGGAAGCCCAGGCGGCGCGCGCCCGTGGCGAACGCGTCCGTTTCAAGCCGGCCCAGCCGAAGATGCTGGTGCTGACCCCGACCCGCGAACTCGCGCTGCAGGTGACCACCGCGACCGAGCAGTACACCGTCAACATGCGCCGCATCCGCGCCGTGTCGATCCTGGGCGGCATGCCCTACCCGAAGCAGATGCAGCTGCTGGCCAAGAATCCGGAAATCCTGGTGGCGACGCCGGGCCGCCTGATCGACCACATGGAGTCGGGCAAGATCGACTTCTCGCAGCTGGAAGTGCTGGTGCTGGACGAAGCGGACCGCATGCTGGACATGGGCTTCATCGAGGACATCGAGAAGATCGTCGCCGCCACGCCGGACTCGCGCCAGACCATGCTGTTCTCGGCCACGCTGGATGGCGTCGTCGGCAACATGGCGCGCCGCATCACCAAGGATCCGATGGTGATCCAGATCGCCAGCGCCACCAAGCGCCACGAGAACATCGTGCAGAAGGTGCACTTCGTCGACGACCTGTCGCACAAGAACCGCCTGCTCGACCACCTGCTGCGCGACGAGACGCTGGACCAGGCCGTCGTGTTCACCGCCACCAAGCGTGACGCCGACATGATCGCCGACCGGCTGAACATCGCCGGCTTCTCGGCCGCCGCGCTGCACGGCGACATGCACCAGGGTGCCCGCAACCGCACGCTGGACGGCCTGCGCCGCGGCCGCGTGAAGGTGCTGGTGGCCACCGACGTCGCCGCGCGCGGCATCGACGTGCCGAACATCACCCACGTGGTGAACTACGACCTGCCGAAGTTCCCGGAAGACTACGTGCACCGCATCGGCCGCACGGGCCGCGCCGGCCGCAACGGCGTCGCCGTCTCGCTGGTGAACCACGCCGAGAACATGAACGTGCGCCGCATCGAGCGCTTCACCAAGCAGACGATCCCCGTCGACGTGGTGGAAGGCTTCGAGCCGAAGCGCGCTCCGGCACCCCGTTCGACCACCCGTCCGGGCTGGAAGCCGGGCGACGGCCGCAATGCCGGCAAGCCGGGCCAGCGCAGCTTCCAGGGCAAGGAAGGCGGCTACCGCGGCAACGGCGAAGGCCAGCGCCGTGAGGGCGGTTTCCGCAGCGAAGGCGGCTACCGCGGCGGCGAAGGCCAGGGCCAGCGCCGTGAAGGCGGCTACCGTGGCGCCAGCGAAGGCCAGCGCCGCGAACGCAGCGCCGGCTACGGCAGCGCCCACCCGCGCTCGGCCGACGGCGCCCGCCGCAGCTTCGGCGATCGTTGATCGACGACTGCACCAGGTAGTCAGCCTTACCCCGTCGCCCCCGCGCAGGCGGGGGTCCAAGTTCTGCAAGCCGTAACGCAACGCTTGCAAATTGGGCCCCCGCCTGCGCGGGGGCGACGTTTTTATACGCGAGCGCGGCTTTTATACGCGAGCGACGTTTATACGTGAACGCGATTTTTAGACGCGGGCGCGCCGTGTTTTATGCGCCGGTCCTTACAGCGCGCAAGTCCGGAACCCGCAATAGATATCGTCCCGCTCCGGCGTGAAGAAGTTGCGGAAATGCGGCGAGCGCAGGCGCGCCGGTGTCGCGAAGGAGGCGCCGCGCAGCGTGCGGCGCGTGCCGAACCACGGTGCCGAATACTCGCGGTAGCGGTCGGCCGCGAAGCCCGCGAACGGCAGGAAGGGCGAGGCCGTCCATTCCCACAGCCGTCCCCAGGCAAAACCGTCGCTGCCCGACGTGGCGGCGAACTCCCATTCCGTTTCCGTCGGCAGGCGCCGCCCGGCCCAGGCGCAATAGGCCTCGGCTTCGTGGCAGTTCACGTGGCGTACGGGCTGCGCCGGATCGAGCGGCGCCGCATGGCCGAGCGTACGGGTCATCCAGCCCGCATTGCCACCATCGGCGTCACGCTCCCAGTAGCGCGGCGCCGAGCGCTCCTGCCCCATCAGCCAGGTACGCCCCGAATCGCTCCAGAGTTCGGGGCGCTGGTAGCCGCCATCGCGCACGAAGGCGGCGAAGGCGCCATTCGTCACGAGTCCCGCATCGATGGCGAACGGCGCCACCTTGCACGCCGCCGCATCGCGCTCGTTGTCGAACACGAAGCCGCGCGACTGGTCGCCGCCGCGCACGAAGCTGCCGCCGGCAAAGGGGATCTCGCCGGCCACGGGCCCTGGCCGCTGCGCGGGCTTCACCCGGCGCAATGCGTCCGGGTCGACGGCGATGCCCAGCGTCTGGATCGTGTACAGCAAGGCCTCGCCGTGCATGTCCTCGTGCGCCAGCGCCAGGCGGTACGGGTACAGCGCGGCATCGTCGTCCGGCTCGCGGGACAGGCGCGCCAGGATGCGTTCCAGCACCTCGTTGCAATAGGTCTTGATGGCGCCAGTGGACGGCAGGTCCAGCGTCCAGCGCGTGCGGTGCGCCACGTTGCCCGAATCGAACCAGTCGTCGCCGCGCGCCAGCAGCGAGTGGCCGTCGGCCTCGCCCGGCTGGCTGCCGGTCGCGTCGCGCAGCACGAACCACTCGGCGAACCAGGCCGTATGGCCCAGCTCCCACAAGGGCGGGTTCACGATGGACAGGCGCGGCACCTGCTGCGCGTCGTCGTAGCCGGCGTCCGCGAGTATCTCGAACAGGGCCAGCGTATAATGCCGCGCATCCTGCAGCGCGGCGCCAAGGTCTTCCGGTCCCGCGGTGCGGAACGATGCATGCTTGTCGCTCATCCCCGCATTGTACTACCGGCATCCCTAGGCTTTCCAACCGCATGGCACGTCCTTCCATCTTCATCGCCAGCCCCGCCTCCGCGCGCGAGAACAACGGCAACTGGCAGACCGCGAGCCGCTGGCGCCGCTTCCTGCAGCGCGACTACCGCGTCGCCATCGGCGCCGGCTGGCAGCCGGGCGACGCCGTCCCCGACCTGCTCGTCGCGCTGCATGCCAGGCGCTCGGCCGCCGCGCTGGCCGCGTTCAAGGCCGCGCATCCTGACCGTCCCGCGCTGCTGGTGCTGACGGGCACGGACCTGTACCGCGACATCCACGCGGACGCCGCCGCGCGCGCCTCGCTGGCGCTGGCCGATGCCATCGTCGTGCTGCAGCCGCGCGGCCTGGACGAACTCGATGCCGCCGCGCGCGCCAAGGCCCACGTGATCTACCAGTCGGCGCCCAGCCTGCGTCCTGCCGTCCCGCGCCGCGGCGCCGCCCTGGACGTCGCGATGGTCGGCCACCTGCGCGAGGAAAAGGATCCGCTGACCTTCATGCGGGCCGCGCACCGGCTGGCGGTGCCCGGCCTGCGCCTGCTGCACGTGGGGCGTGCGCTCGACGAGTCACTGGACACGGCGGCGCGCGAGACGATGGCGCAGGTACCGGCCTACCGCTGGCTCGGCGCCCTGCCCCACGCGCCCGCGCGGCGCCTGCTGCGACGCTGCCATGCGATGGCGATCGCCTCGCGCATGGAGGGCGGCGCGAACGTGATCATCGAAGCCGTCACCTGCGGCGTGCCCGTGCTGGCTTCCGACATTCCCGGCAACCGCGGCATGCTGGGCGAGGACTACCTGGGGTATTTCGCACCCGGCGACGCGGCCGCGCTGGCGCACCTGATCGAACGCAGCAGCCTGGATGCGCGCTTCCATGCGCGCCTCGTGCGCCAGTGCGCGGCGCGCGCGCGGCTCTTCACCCCGAGGCGGGAGCAAGCGCGCCTCGTCGACTTGGTGGATAATCTGCTATTGCCACGGGCCCTGCACGGCGGCGCCCGCAACCTCACGAACGAAAGCGACGCATGACTGACCAACCCCTGAAACTGACCTCGTTCTCCCACGGCGGCGGCTGCGGCTGCAAGATCGCGCCCGGCGTGCTGTCCGAAATCCTGCAGAAATCGAGCGGATTCCCCGTGCCGAAGGAGCTCATGGTCGGCATCGAGACGGCCGACGACGCCGCCGTCTACAAGCTCAACGACGAGCAGGCGCTGATCGCCACCACCGACTTCTTCATGCCGATCGTCGACGATCCGTTCGACTTCGGCCGCATCGCCGCCACCAATGCCATCTCGGACGTGTACGCGATGGGCGGCACGCCGATCATGGCGCTGGCCCTCGTCGGCATGCCGGTCAACAAGCTGCCGCTGGACACGATCGGCAAGATCATCCAGGGCGGCGAATCGATCTGCGCCGAAGCGGGCATTCCCATCGCCGGCGGCCACACCATCGATTCCGTCGAGCCGATCTACGGCCTGGTCGTGATGGGCCTCGTGCACCCTTCCAAGGTCAAGCGCAATGCGGATGCGAAGGCCGGCGACGTGCTGGTGCTGGGCAAGCCGCTGGGCGTGGGCGTGCTGTCGGCCGCGCTCAAGAAGGACCAGCTCGATGCGGACGGCTATGCCGCGATGATCGCCAACACCACCAAGCTCAACAAGCCGGGCAAGGCCTTGTCCGAACTGCCGGGCGTGCATGCGCTGACCGACGTCACCGGCTTCGGCCTCCTGGGCCACCTGCTGGAACTGGCGCGCGGCGCCAAGCTGACGGCCAGGCTGGACATGGACAGGATCCCGCTGCTGCCGGGTGTCGAGGACCTGGCCCACGCCGGCTTCTTCACGGGCGCATCGGGCCGCAACTGGGACGCCTACGGCCAGGACGTCGAGCTGGGCGCGAACGTCTCCGACACCCGCCGCGTGCTGCTGACCGATCCGCAGACCTCGGGCGGCCTGCTGGTCTCGTGCGATGCGGGCAGCGTGGACGAGGTGCTGGCGTTGTTCAAGCGCGAAGGCTTCGGCGATGCGGCCGTCATCGGCCGGATGGAAGCTGGCGCCGCGCGGGTCGTCGTCGCCTGACGCCACCGTCGCCCCTGCGCAGGCAGGGGCCCATGCTAAAGAGCAGAATTCGGCCTGTCGGAAGCACCCGCAGGTTTCGGAGAAACGGACTTCGGATGTTCGGCATGGGTCCCTGCCTGCGCAGGGACGACGGATCTCGAAGCACGCTCAGTACATCAAGCCCGCAACTCCGCCACCATCTCCCCCCGCTCGTCCACGCCCGTCTCCACGAACCCGAAACTCGCATAGAACGCCTTCGCGCGCGCGTTGCGCTCGTGGTAGCAGATCGTGATGCGGCGCATGTCGGGCCGGGCGCGCAATTCCGCCAGCAGCAGTTCCATCGCGCGCCGCCCGATGCCGCGGCCCTGGCGCGCATGGTCGACCATGAAGCGGTAGATCGCGTAGTCGCCCTCGACGTCGCCGGCGCGGCGGTCGTACAGCAGGAAGCCGGCCGGCTCGCCGTCGCAATAGACGCCACGCGGGATGTAGTCCGGATAGAAGCGCGATTGCGCGATCGAATAGGCATTGCTGGCCAACAGCTCGCGCTGGTGCTCGGGCAGCTCCATGTCCATGAAGTCTTCGAAATTCTCTTCGGTGATGTCCTGCAGGGTGACGTCCAAGCGCGCTCCTTTCGAAAGCGGCTATCTTACACTCGGAACAACCCTGCCTCGTGCTCCGGGTGGCTGGCATCCGGATCGACGTGCAGCACGGCGCCGTCCTCGCCCAGGATACTTGCCGGCAGCATCTGAATCAGGTTATAGCGCTGCTGCTCGGCGTACCGCTTGGAGCCGGCGTACCCCTTCGCATTGTGGCTGTAGTAGCGCAGCACGACATCGTAGCCCTGGCGGGCCAGCGCGCAATAATTTCTGAAGAGAATCAATGTGGCGTCCGCAGAAGCCCGTGCCACGAAACGCTTGACACGCCAAACAAAATTCACTTAGAGTGAAGAAATGTTCTCCCAACTGCCTCTGTCGACTTCCCTACCGCTCGCCGGCGCGCTATCGCCGGCCGGCCTGCTACTACGCGCGTAAGCCGCGTTGTCCCGCCCGGCCCCGTGCCGGATCCGTAGCCCAAGGAAAGTTGCACCGATGTTAGTGTCCACCCAATCCTCATCCCGTTTCACCCCCGCCGGCCCGTTTGCCTTGTCGTCCGGCGCGCGTGCTTCGACCGCCCTGCTGCTAACACTACCGATCGGTTGCCGGGCCTAGCGTCATCGTGGCCCGTCCGGCAGCCCTCGCCACAGCATCGAACCGAACACGAACACACGAAAACCAGGAGCCAGCACCATGTTGACCAATCCCGCCGCCAAATACCGTCCCTTCCCCGCCGTCGACATCGCCGACCGCCAGTGGCCGAGCCGCAGCATCACCCAGCCGCCGATCTGGATGAGCACCGACCTGCGCGACGGCAACCAGGCCCTCATCGAACCGATGAGCCCGGAAAAGAAGCTGCGTTTCTTCGAGAAGCTGGTCCAGATCGGCATCAAGGAAATCGAGGTCGGCTTCCCCTCGGCCTCGCAGACGGACTTCGACTTCGTGCGCATGCTGGTCGAGGAGAAGCGCATCCCGGACGACGTCACCATCATCGTGCTGACCCAGGCGCGCGACGAGCTGATCCGCCGTACCGTGGAATCCTGCATCGGCGCCAAGCGCGCCATCGTGCACGTCTATAACTCGGTGGCGCCCGTGTTCCGCCGCGTCGTGTTCGGCATGAACGAGGACGAGATCGTCCAGATCGCCGTCAAGGGAACGCAGCTGATCAAGGAACTGGTCGCACGGCATCCGGAAACGCAATGGGGCCTGGAGTACTCGCCGGAATCGTTCTCGACGACCGAGCTGGACTTCTCCAAGCGCATCGTCGACGCCGTCGCCGCCGTGTGGCAACCGACCCCGCAGAACAAGATGATCGTCAACCTGCCGTCGACGGTGGAAGCGGCCACGCCGAACGTGTATGCCGACCAGATCGAGTGGATGTGCCGCAACCTGAACGACCGCGACAGCCTCGTCATCAGCGTGCACCCCCATAACGACCGCGGCACCGCCGTCGCCGCCGCCGAGCTGGCAGTGATGGCCGGCGCCGACCGCGTCGAGGGCTGCCTGTTCGGCAACGGCGAGCGTACCGGCAACGTCGACCTCGTGACGCTGGCCCTGAACCTGTACACCCAGGGCGTGCATCCGGGCCTGGACTTCTCGGACATCGACTCGGTACGCCAGCTGGTCGAGGAATGCAACCAGATTCCCGTGCACCCGCGCCACCCGTACGTGGGCGACCTCGTGTTCACCGCCTTCTCCGGCTCGCACCAGGACGCGATCAAGAAGGGCTTCGCCAAGCAGCAGGCGGACGCCATCTGGGAAGTGCCCTACCTGCCGATCGACCCGGCGGACCTCGGCCGCAGCTACGACGCCGTCATCCGCGTGAACAGCCAGTCCGGCAAGGGCGGCATGGCCTACCTGCTGGAGCAGGAATACGGCCTCGAACTGCCGCGCCGCCTGCAGATCGAATTCTCGCGCGTGGTGCAGAAGTTCGCCGACGCCAGCGGCCGCGAAGTGGCGGCGTCCGACATCCACGCCCTGTTCTCGCGCGAATACTTCGAGCAGGACGGCGCGGCCTACCGCTACGTGTCGCACCGCATGGTCGAGAACAGCGAAGGCGGCGAAGAGCGCGTGCAGATCGAGACGGCCGTGCAGCGCGAGCGCGTGACGGAAACCCGCCACGGCAGCGGCAACGGCCCGATCGACGCCTTCGTGGCCGCGCTCGGCCTGGACATCCGCCTGATGGATTACCACGAGCACTCGATCGGCTCCGGCGCCGACGCCCGCGCCGCCTGCTACGTCGAGCTGCGCCTGGGCAGCGGCCCCACCCTCTTCGGCGCCGCGATCGACAGCAATATCGTCACCGCCTCGTTCAAGGCCGTGCTGTCGGCGGTGAACCGCCACATCGCGATGGGTAGCGAGGCGCCGGCCGCACGCGCGGCCTGATTCCGGTTCCCTTGATACAAAAGGCCGCCGGCGCACTGCCGGCGGCCTTTTTTTCGTCCCGCGACGACGGCGTCAGCCCCCGTTCGACCCCAACATCGGTCCCAGCGAACGCATGATCTGCAGCACGGCTGGTCCCAGCAGCACCACCAGCAATGCCGGGAAGATGCAGAAGATCAGCGGGAACAGCAGCTTGGTCGCGATCTTGCCCGCCTTTTCCTCGATGATCTGGCGCCTGCGGGTGCGCAGCTGGTCCGACTGCACGCGCAGCGCCGTGCCGACGCTGGTGCCGAAGCGGTCGGCCTGGATCAGCATCTTGACGAGCCCGTCGACGTCCTCGACACCCGTGCGCAGCGCCAGGTTGCGCAAGGCCTTGTCCTTGGCGATGCCGGCGCGCAGTTCCAGCGTCACCAGCTGCAGTTCCTCGGCCAGCACGGGGCTTTTCAGGCCGATCTCGGCGCCCACGCGGGCCAGCGCCGCATCCATGCCCAGGCCCGCCTCCACGCACACGGTCATGAGGTCGAGCGCATCCGGGAAGCTTTCGAAGATGTCGCGCTGGCGCAGCGCCACCTTGCGCTTGAGGATGAGGTCGGGCAGGTAGTAGCCGGCGCCGGCCGCGATCGTCAGGGCGATCAGCATGGTCGATCCCGACTCGCCGGATTTCTCGCGCAGCACCAGCCAGGCGACCAGCGGCAGGCCGAGCGTCAGCGCCGTCTTCCCGGCATGGAACAGACCCGGTGCCGACGGCGCGCGCCACCCGGCGTTGATGAAGCGCAGGCGCAGCGGCGAGGTCTCCCAGCCTTCGGACGGCACCGACAGTTTCGCCAGCGGCGCGGCCACACGCGCCAGGCGCTCGCGCCAGCTCGTTTCCGGCGCGGCGGCGCCCTTGCCGGAATCGTGCTCGTCCAGCGCGGACAGGCGGTTCTTGAGCGGGTTGCGCGTCAACAGCAGCATGGCCAGGATGGCCGCGCCGAAGATGAGGATGAAGATCAGGGCCAGGAACAGGAGTTGCGACGGCTTCATGGACTTTCCTTACATGCGGATGCGGACGATCTTGCGGATCGCAAGCAGGCCGAAGGCCATCATCGCGAGCGCAGCGCCGACCAGCTTGCGCCCGGCCGGATCGACGAACAGGATGCTCATCGTCTCCGGATTCGCGAAGTACATCATGGTGGCGGCGCCGAACGGCAGCAGGCACAGCACCCAGGCCGAGATACGGCCCTCGGCCGACAGCACGCGCACGTGGCCGACGAGTTTCTGGCGTTCACGGATGATGGCGCTGATCGAGGCCAGCAATTCCGTCAGGTTGCCGCCGCTCTCGCGCTGGATCAGCACGGCGACGACGAAGTACTGCAGGTCCATGCTGGGCACGCGCACGGCCAGGTTGTTCAGCGCGTCGGCCATCGACACGCCGAAGTTGACCTCGTCGAAGGCGACCTTGAATTCCTCGCCCAGCGGCGCCGGAATCTCGTCGGTGACGAGCTTCAGGGCCGTGGGAAAGGCGTGGCCGGCGCGCATCGCGCGGCTCATCATGTCGAGCGCGTCGGGCAACTGCTTCTCGAAGCGTTCCATGCGCTTGATGCGCGCGCGCGCCAGGCGCAGCAGCGGCAGGCCGGCGGCGGCCAGCGCCAGCGGCAGCAGCGCCAGGCCTGGCACGCGCAGCCACAGCGCCACCAGGAAGCCGGCGGCAAAGCAGGCCAGGCACATGCCCACCAGGGCCGAGACCAGGTAGCGGGCCCCCGCTTGCAGCAGCATCCGGTCCAGGCGGCGCGCGCCCGGCATGCGGCGCAGCATCGCATCCAGGTCGGGGCTGTCGGACAGGCGCCGGTCCTTGACGATGGTGACGTCCGCCTCGCGCACCTCGCCGCCGATCACGCCGCGCAGGCGCCGCGCGATGCGCTCCGCCTCCGGGTCGCGGTGCGCGCGCCAGCCGACGTACACGCCCCAGACCAGCAGCATGACGGCGGCGAACAGCAGCACGACGAAGACGGTGAAGGTAATGTCCATGCGCGGCGGTCCTCAGCGCGGCTCGAAGACGTGGGCCGGCAGGTTCACGCCGTAGGCCTGCAGGCGCTCGGCGAAGCGCGGGCGCACGCCGGTGGCGGTCGAATGGCCCAGCACCGCGCCGTCGGGCGACACGCCGGTCTGGCGGAACGCGAAGATCTCCTGCATCGTGATGACGTCGCCTTCCATGCCGGTGACTTCCGAGATCGACATCACCTTGCGCTTGCCGTCCGTCAGGCGCGCCACCTGCACCACGACGCCGACGGCGGCGCTGATCTGCTGGCGGATCGCCTTGGCCGGCAGCGTGCCGGCGGCCATGCTGACCATGTTTTCCAGGCGAGTGAGCGCGTCGCGCGGCGTGTTCGCGTGGATGGTCGCCATCGAGCCTTCGTGGCCCGTGTTCATCGCGCCCAGCATGTCCAGTGCCTCGCCGCCGCGCACCTCGCCCAGGATGATGCGGTCGGGACGCATCCGCAGTGCGTTGCGCACCAGTGCGCGCTGCGTGACCTCGCCCTTGCCTTCGATATTGGCCGGGCGGGTCTCCAGGCGCACCACGTGCGGCTGCTGCAACTGCAGCTCGGCCGCGTCTTCCACGGTGACGATGCGCTCGCTGTGGCCGATGAAGCTGGAGATCACGTTGAGCATCGTGGTCTTGCCGCTGCCCGTGCCGCCCGAGATCAGGATGTTGACTTCGGCCTTGCCCAGGCCCTGCAGCACCTCGGCCATCTCGGCCGTCATGCTGCCGTACGAGACCAGGTCGGCGATGCGCAGCGGATCGGCGGAGAAGCGGCGGATCGACATCACCGGGCCGTCGATGGCCAGCGGCGGGATGATCGCGTTCACGCGCGAGCCGTCCGGCAGGCGCGCGTCGACCATCGGGCTCGATTCGTCGATGCGGCGACCCACGCGCGAGACGATCTTGTCGATGATCTTCATCAGGTGGGCGTCGTCGTTGAACGTCACGTCGGTCAGCTCCAGGCGCCCGCGCCGTTCGACGTAGACCTGCTTGGCGCCGTTGACCAGGATGTCCGACACGGTCGGGTCTTCCAGCAGCGGCTCGAGCGGGCCGAAGCCCAGCATCTCGTTCTGGATGTCGCGCGTGAGGGTCTTGCGCTCGGCGTCGTTGATGACGACCATCTCTTCCTCGAGCAGGCGCTCGACCAGGAGGCGCAGCTCCTGGCGGATCTGGTCCTGGTTCAGGCGCTGCATGCTCTCCAGGTCGACGCGGTCGAGCAGCGCCTCGTGGATGCGGCTCTTGAGCTGGTGGTAGGCGCGGTTGTCGATCGGACCGCGGGTCGCGGCCGGGCGCGCGCCGGCGCCGCCGAGGCGGTCGCGCAGGGAGACGGACGGGATGTTCATCGGGGTTTGCTCCTACGTTCGAACAGGCGTTTCATGAGGCCGCCGCCGGGCTGCACGGGAGCCGGCTCGCCGGTCAGGTCGCGCGCCATTTCCATCAGCATCAGCGACAGCAGGCTGTCCGGCACCAGGCGCGTGACGGGCACGCCCTGGTTGACCGACCTGGCGGCCGCGTCGTAGTGGTTCGGCACGGTGCGCATGCTCACGCCGTCGAATGCCTCTTCCAGGTCCTTCATGCGGATGTCGCTGTTCTTGTCGTGGCGGTTGACGATCAGCTCGATGCGCTCCTTGCCGTAGTCCAGGTTGCGGAACACCGTCAGCAGGCGCTTGCCGTCGCGGATGTACGGCAGCGTCATCTGCAGCACGGGATAGATGCGGTCGGCGTGGTCGAGGGCGCGGATACTGACCGGGTCCAGGCTGCGGCCGACGTCCAGCACGATGAAATCGTACTGGCGGCGCGCCAGCTTCAGGATGGCGTCCACGTGCTCCGGCTTGACGTCGCTCGCGTGGGCCGGATCGGACGGCGCGGCCAGGATGCTGAAGTTCGGCGTCACGGCGACCATGCTCGAGGTCAGGAACGACGGGTCGAGGCGGTGGATCTGCGTGGCGACGTCGGACAGCGTGGCCAGCGGCTTGGTGTCGGAGACGAACAGCGAGGCGTCGCCGAACTGCAGGTTCATGTCGATCAGGCAGACTTTCTTGGTGCCGCCGGCCGACAGCGCGTAGGCGAGATTGGTCGCGAGGAAGGTCGAGCCGCTGCCGCCCTTGCACGAGATGAAGGCGAGCACCTTGCCCTGGGCGGCGCTGGCGCTGCCGAGCTTTTCGGCGACGCGGTCCACGGCCTGCGTCAGCGCCGTTTCCGACGGTTGCGGCGGCAGCACCTCGCGCACGCCCGCGCGCATGGCGCGCAGCAGGAAGTCCTGCGACTGGTCGGCGGTGATCACGATGAACGCAAGGCGCGGGAACAGGTGGCCGACGCGCTCGAGCTGGTCCAGCTCACCCTCTTCCACGCGCGGCTGGTCGACGATCAGCACGTCGGGCACGGCGGCATCGTCCAGCGTGGACAGGCGCGCCGGCGTGCCGGGGATCATGTCGACTTCGTCCGAGCCGGGACGGTTGCGCAGCATGCGCGACAGCTCGATCAGGTGGCGGTCGTCGCGCGACAACACGGCGATTTTCATGGCTTCTCCTTACCGCTTGCCGACCATGGCGCTGTCGCCCTGCGGCGTCGGCTGCGCATACGACTGCTTGTAGTTGGCGTAGGCCGCGGCGGCGGCGGCGCCGTCCGTGCCCGTCTCCGCACGCGGCTGCGGCGGGATGACCTGGCTGGCCATGATGGCGCGCACGGCGCTGCCGTTGCCGGCCGGGCCTTCGTAGGCGCAACCTGCCAGCGCGGCCAGCGCGGCCAGCATGGCCAGCGCGATCGGAAATCGGATGTTCATCATTGTTGCTCCTTCTTGGCGCCGTCCGGGCGCCAGCCTTCGTGCTGGCCGCCGATCAGGAAGTCGACGCGGTTCGGCTGCACGTAATCGTCGGTCGGCAGGCGCGGCGTGGCCGCCAGCGGCTTGGCCAGGTGCGGCGTGACCAGGAACACCAGCTCGGTGCGGTCGTTCTGGAATTCGCTGCTGCGGAACAGCGTGCCCAGCACCGGCACGTCGCCCAGGAAGGGGAAGCGCTTGATGTCGCTGGTGACGTTATTCCGGATCAGGCCGCCGATCGCGAAGCTTTCGCCGTCGCGCAGCTGCACGGTGGTGGCCGCGCGGCGCGTGGTGAAGGCCGGCAGGATCGCGGTGGCGTTCGAGCCGCCGGTGGCGTTGATGCCGATGCCGTCGCGGTTCAGTTCCGACACTTCCGGCGCCACGCGCAGGTTGATCCGCCCGCCGGCCAGCACGGTCGGCAGGAACTTCACGGCCACGCCGTATTCCTTCTCTTCCAGCGTGATGGTGGTGGCCCCGGCTGCCCCGCTCTGCGCGACCGGGATGAAGATCTTGCCGCCGGCGAGGAAGCTGGCTTCCTGGCCGCTGATGGCCATGACGGTCGGCTCGGCCAGGATCTTGACCAGGCCGTCCTGCTTCTGGCCGTCGATCTGGAAGCTGCGCGCCGCGCCCTTGGCCAGGCTCACGCTGCCGGAGGCCCCGGACAGCAGGCTGGAAGCGATGCCGTAGGTCCAGCCGTTGGCCTTGCCGTAGGCGGCCGTGGCGCTGGCGCCGAGCTGGTCGACGAGCGACTTCGACACTTCGGCGATCTTCACTTCCAGCAGCACCTGCTGGGGCGCGGCGACGGACAGCATGTTGAGCACCTTGGCCGTGCTTGCGCCGGCAGCGGGAGCGGCCGGCGCGGCGGGCGCGCCGATCCCGGCCGGCGACGGCGAACCGGCGGCGGCGGCGCCCGCACCGGCTTGCGCCGTGCTTTCCTGGAACGCCGTGGCGATCTCCACCAGCTGGCTGGCCACGGCCGAATCGCTGACCATGCCCGACAGGACCAGCGTATTGCCGGCGCTGCCGATGCGGATGTCCTTCTCCTGCGGGAACAGCGTGTCGAACTGGGCGCGCAGCGCCGCGGTGTCCAGGCCGACGACGAGGTCCAGCACCGTCGAGCGCTGGTCGCGGCCCGAGACGATCAGGTTCGTCGTGCCCACGCTGCGCGCGACGATCACGACTTCGTTCGCGTTCGGCACGACCACGTTGGCCACTTCCGGCGCGCCCACGGTGACCTGGCTGGCCGGCGTGCAGAAGCGCTTGATGACCGACTTGCCGCGCACCAGTTCCAGGCGCTGCGGGCCGCTGCCGTGCAGGTCGATGCAGTCGGTGGCGACGGCGGCGGCGCGCACGGGCGCCACGGCCGCGGCATGGCCGGCGTTCCATGCCAGCGCGATCGCGCAGGCCAGCAGGGTCTTGTGGTTCAGGAGTTTCATCGCGTGCGTGCTTTTCATTGGGTTGCTTGCTGGGCGGCGTCCAGGCCGCGGATCACGAGGACGCCGTCGGCGCGCGGCGCGCCCTGGCGTGCGGGGGCTGCCGCCGGACGCGGCGCCGGGTCGGCCGGCGGGGCCATCATGGCGGGCGCCGGGGCCGGGGCAGGCTTCGGTTCCGGCAGGCCCAGCACCGATTCGCGCGTCGCACCGGCCGTATTCGCCGGCTGCGGATCGACCTGGTTGCGCAGCACCAGCGACAGCGAGCCGATGCTGCGCGCCAGGTCCAGCTTCTCGACCTGGTCCGGCGTCAGTTCCAGCGTGACGGCGTTCACCACGCGCGGCTTGCTGTCGTCGACGGCCGACTCCTGCGCGACGGCCAGCACGAGGATCCGCTCCAGCACGATCTTCGAGATCGAGCGCTGGGCGTTGAGGGCATCGCCGCCGGCCTGCAGGTTGACGAGGATGTCGACGTAGTTGCCCGGCAGCGCGAAGCCGGCCACGCCGACGACGTCGTTGACGCGCACGGTCATCGCGCGCTTGCCGGCCGCGACGACGGCCGACAGGCCGCCCGTCGTGCCCGGGGGCGCCAGCTTCGATTCGAGCACCGGCTCGCCGCGTGCGACGTCGGCGCGGGTGACGCGGCCTTCCAGCTGCTTCAGCTCGACGAAGGCGCCGGCAGGCAGCGAGCCCGACGGCCATTCCGTCAGCTGCAGGTTGGCGGCCGTCACGCGCGTGCCCTGGGGGATGTCGCCCACGGCCGTCACCACGAAGGTGCCGGCGGCGCCCTGCGCGTTCATCCAGCGCGCGGCCACCACGACGGCGGCCAGCGCCAGGAACAGCGCCACGCCGATGATCAGGAGGGCTCTCGAATTTCGCATTGCTGTGTCTCCAACTTGCCGCGTTCGCGGCGGTCCAGTTCCATGGCGCGGCCGCGCGGGGCGGCGGCCGCGAAATAGTTATCCCAGGCCCAGTCCAGCGTGCGGCTGGACAGTTCGGGGGCGCGGTCCTCGTAGCGCGCCAGGTCGCTCAGCTGGCGCAGCAGGTCGCGCGGATGGCAGGCCAGCAGCGGCACGTCGCGCTCGCGGTGCAGGCGCAGCAGGTAGTCGAACGCGCCGCCGTCGAACGCCACGCCGGTGCGCGCGCAGGCCTGGCGGAACAGCTGTTCGTATTCGTCGCGCGACGCCGGCGGCACCTCGATCTTGTAGCCGAGGCGGCGCAGGAAGGCGCCGTCGGACAGGCGCTGCGGCACGAAGTTCGACGAGAACACGACGATCACGTCGAACGGCACCTGGAACGTATGGCCCGTGTGCAGCGTCAGGTAGTCGACGTTGCGGTCCATCGGCACGATCCAGCGGTTCATCAGCGCTTCCGGGGTGCAGCGCTGGCGCCCCAGGTCGTCGATGATGAAGATGCCGTTGTTCGACTTCAGGTGCGGCGGCGCCTGGTACAGCCGGGTGTGCGGGTCGAAGCGCAGGTCGAGCATCTCGAGCGTCAGTTCGCCGCCGGCCAGCGCGGCCGGACGGCGCACGTCGCGCACCCAGCGCGCGTCCGGGGCGCTGCCGCGGTCGATGCCGGTCGGCGCCAGTTCGCACACGCCGGCCGGCACGTGCTGCACGCCGTCGAAGAACGGGATCACCTCGCCGTCCACCATCAAGGCGTAGGGCACGGCGATGGCGCCGGTGAGCAGGTCGCGCAGGCGCTCGGCCAGGTAGGTCTTGCCGCTGCCGGCCAGGCCGTACATGAACAGCGCGCGGCCCGAGTTCATGCCGGCGCCCAGCTGGGCCAGCACCTGCGGGTTGACGACGATGCCGCTGAACGCGTCCGCCATGGCGGCGCGCGTGACCTGCACGTTGCCCACGCTCTGCGCCGCCACCTGGGCCGTGTAGGCGGCCAGGGTGACGGGCGCGGGACCGGCGTAGGCATTGCGCGCCAGCGCCGTGGCGGCGCGCGCGCGGCCCGCGTCGGTCAGCTGGTAGCACAGGTCGGCGTCGGTGCCGCTGCTGCCGACACGCGCGACCTCGCACAGCTTTTCCGCCCGCAGGAAGGTAATCAGGGGGTCGATGACGCCGACGCCGAGCTTGAGGTGCGAGGCGAGTTCCGGCAGGCGCAGCTGGCCGCGCCGGTGCAGCACCTTGGCCACCAGTTCGACCAGGAACAGGAACGGCAGGCCGGTATCCTCGACGGTGCGCGGAGCGCGCGCGTCGGCCGGCGCAATCATTGTCTCGCTCACAGCGGCCATTCTCCAAGCAGTTGCACCCACGCCAGGCAGGCCCCGGTGCCGGCCGCGATCGCCACCGCGTACGGCAGGCGGCCGCTGGCCGGCGCGGCCGGCGCGACGGCCGGCGTCATGAAGCCGGCCAGCGCCGACATCCCGCCGTGCACCATCATCTGGCGCGTATTGCCCAGCAGGCGGCGCAGGCTGCCCTGCCACGCGGCGACCAGCAGGGCCAGCACCCCGCCGGCGAGCAGCGTGGCCAGCGCCACCGCCGCCACCTGGCCGGCACCCACGAAGGCGCCAACCATCGCCAGCAGCTTGACGTCGCCCGCGCCCATCAGGCGCAGCACGTACATCGGCATCAGGATGGCCAGGCCGAGGCCCAGGCCGCCCAGCGCCGACGCGATCCCCGATCCGCCCAGCGCGGCCGGCAGCAGCGCGTGCAGCGCCAGCGCGGCCAGCATGCCGGGGAACACCACGGCATTCGGGATACGGCGTGCTGCCACATCATGCCAAACGGCCACGGCCAGCAGCGCACACAAGAGGATCAGGGGAATCGAGGTCAAGATGGCTCCGTAGAAAACAAAAGTCCGGAACGAGGGGGCGTTCCGGACCGGGATGCGCCGGTCCGGCGCAGCGCTGCGATTACGCAGCCGGCATCACGATCTTCTTGGCGATACCCTCGAAGACGGCCTTGATGTTGCCACCCAGGGTCGTCACGACGCCGACGATCACGGCGGCGATCAGGGCGGCGATCAGGGCGTATTCGATTGCGGTGACGCCGTCTTCTTCGCGGATGAAGTTTTTGATGAAGTTCATGATGTTCCTTTAATAATTAACGAAATTGATTGTTTGTTTAGCTGCTCGTCCATGCGGCGAGTACCGCGATCAAACCGACAACAGCGACCAGCACGCCGAGAACGAGGTACGCGGTAGCGGGCGTCCCGCTCCTTTCGTACTGTAGTTCCGGGTTATCTTCCTTGTCGTACACGTTCGCTCCTGTCGTCAGCGCCGGACCGCATGTTTCGTTGCGCAGCGCATGAGTTGAACTATACGGATTTGCGGGTTTCGTCACATCCGGCAAATATCACTTTTTGCGTGGGAGCTGTTGCCGTGACGGGGCGGGACAAATGTACTAGGCGCCTGTCGGAGGGCGCCGACGCCAGCCCGTCGCCCCTGCGCAGGCAGGGTCGACGTTTCATGCGCAGTGGGGAGGCTTGCAAAATCGGGTCCCTGCCTGCGCAGGGACGACGGATCACGAGAGCCCGTGCCTGGTGGCGTAGACGTAGAGCTCGAGGCGGTTGGCCACGCCCAGCTTCTGGTAGATGGTGGTGAGGTGGTTGCGCAGGGTGCGCTCGGAAATGAAGATGCGCTCGGCCAGGTCCTTGTTCATGGCGCCCTTGCCCTGCACGATCAGGGAGATCACCTCCCGTTCGCGGGCGGTCAGCGCGGCGATGCGCTGGGCTTCCGGGTCGGCCTTCGGTGCCGGCGCCACGATCTGGCCCAGCAGCGCCTGCATCAGCGACTGGTCCAGCCACAGCTCTCCGGCGAATACCTTGCGGATCGCGGCCAGCACGTCCTCGGTGGGCGCCTCCTTGCTGACCACGCCGCGCGCACCCAGCTTGACGGCGCAGGCGAGCGTGGCCTGGTCGCGGTTGGCGGACAGGATCACCACGCGCGTGCTGCCGTTCGCCACCAGCGCGGGCAGGAAGTCGAGCGAGCTGCTGCCCTTGAGGTCGAGGTCGAGCACGACGATGTCGGGCGCCAGCTCCGCGCACAGGCGCGTCGCCTGCTCGCAGTCGCTGGCGCTGCCCACCAGTTCGAACGGCGGGCCCTCGGCCTGGATCAGGCGCTCCAGACCCCACAGCATGGTCTTGTGGTCATCCACCAGCAGGATGCGGATGGTCGTCATGTCCTCTCCTTGTCGTTCTTGGTCGTCATCTCAGATCGGCACGCGGATGTGCAGCCGCGTGCCCTGCTCCGTCGCCGCGACGTCGAGCGTGCCGCCCAGTCCCTGCACGCGTTCGGCGATCGAGACGGGCACGAAGGCCGCCGGCGCGCCGTGCCCGTCGGGCGGGTTGGCGATGACGATCGCGAGCTGGCCCTCCTCCTCCTTCAGCGTCACCGTCGCCTGCCTGGCGCGGGTGTGCTTGCAGATGTTGTTGACGCCTTCGGTGACGACCTGGAACACCTGGGCCGCCATGCGGTCGTTGATGGCCGGCGTGCCCTGCGCGTCGAGCGTCACGTCGACGTCGTAGAAGGTGCGCACCTTGTCGATCTGGCGGCGCAGCGCGACCTGCAGTTCCGGTTCCTGCTGGCGCCCGCTCTTGAACTGGTGGGCGAAGCGGCGCATGTCGGTCACGACGTCCGAGCACATGTCGACCAGGCGCTCCAGTTCCGGCGCCACCGGATTGTCGGCGCCGGCCTGGTTGCGGATCGCCGCCACCGCGTGGCGCAGGCCGATGTAGGGCTGGATCGTGCTGTCGTGCAGGTCGCGCGCGATGGTCTGGCGCTCGCGGAAGGCCGCCTCGGACGCCAGCCGGTCGAGCAGCTCGATGGTCTCGATGACGGGGAAGGCCTGCTGCACGATATGGTTCAGGAACGAGGCGTCGTTGCGCCGCAGGCGCTCGTTCGCCGTGACGAAGATGCGCCCGCTGCCCTTGCGCAGCGGCAGCGACACGGCGATGAAGGAACGGGCATCGAGCAGGTCGGCGACGGCGGCGCAGCCGGACGGGTCGATCGCGGTCCATGCCGTGGCGCCGGACGCCAGCTGGACGGCCGGCGCGCGGTCCGGCCCGAACAGGCGCGCGGGAACGCGGTACAGCACGGCCGCGCCACCCTCCAGGTCCAGCAGCGGCTCAACGGCCGCCGCGGCGACGCGGCTGCGCACGATGGCGCGGCCGTGGCTGGGGTGCCGCACGGTGGTCAGCATCCAGTCGTCGCCGTCCTGGGTCAGCAGTACGCAGGTCGTGCCGCCATAGAAGCGCAGGATCTTTTCCATCAGCGAGTCGAGCGTGTGCTGCACGCCGAAGCGCGGGTTCGACAAGCGGCTGACGTCGCGCAGCAGCGCCAGGCGGCGGCGCTGCTCCACCGCCAGGCCGCCCCAGAACGCGATCATGTAGCCCAGCGCCAGCACGAACGTGGCGCGCAGCAGCAGCAGGTGCAGCACGACGGCGCTGCGTCCGGCGAACACCGCGGCCGTGACGACGATGGCCGAGCCGAGCGTCAGCTTCGCGCCCGTGTCGAAGCCGTGGCGGAACGAGGCAGCCAGGATCGCGAAAAAGATGAACGCAACGAAGGGACTGGAGGCGCCGCCGCTGGCCCACACCATCAGGCCGTACCAGCCCAGGTCGACCCAGTACATGGCGGGCCCGTGCCAGAAGCCGGCGCGGTAATGGGCGATCACGAGCAGCGTCAGGCTGTGCAGCGTGTAGGCGGCGAAGATCAGCCACGACCAGCGGCCGGTGAGCACGACGCCGGAGCCGATGTACAGCGTGAGCAATGCGGACACGGCGAGCAGCAGGCGCATGCCGAACACCATCCACACTTCGGCGCCGGGTGGTGCAATACGGGTTGCGATGGCGCTGGGGCCGTCGAGGGAAGTAGCGGGTTTCTTAAGCGATGCAGTCAAAGCGATGCTGTCAATCCAACTCATGTTGTTCGGGGCAGACACTATCCGTGACACTTACTCAAGATTCGACCGGAGCGTAATTCTTGCCCTGTAGAATCAGCAAAATCTTACACCATATGCCGCGTAGAAACGGTAAAGATGATAAACAAGACAAAATTTCGCCGTCAGTCCGGTGCGACAATCGTCGAAATGGCGATCGTCGCGCCTGTCGTGCTGCTCGTCCTCCTGTCGCTGCTCGAACTCAGCCTGATGTTCTTCTCGACGTTGACGATGCAGTACGCGATCCGGGAAGGCGGGCGCTTTGCCCTTACCGGCCAGACCAGCCTCGATCCGGCTGTCGCCAGCCAGCGTTACAGCGCGGTCATCCAGAAAATCAAGAACAACTCGATGGGCTTCTACGACAAGCTCGGCACGACCATTTCCGTCAACGGCACCAAATACACGACGTCGACGTACAGCAATGCCATGTTCGGCAACGCCGGCGACATCATCGTGATGCGCCTCGACTGCGACTGGAAAGTCACGACGCCGCTGCTGGCCGCATTCTTTACTGACGGCAAATACCATTTCGCCGTCGCGACCGTCATGCGCAACGAGTTCTTCTTCTGACCATGTTTTATCATTTACGCCAGCGCGGCGTCGCCGCGGTCGAATTTGCCCTGCTGCTGCCGATCCTGATGATCCTGCTGTTCGGCATGATCGATGCGGGACGCGCCCTGCAGGCCAATACCATCATGGTCAACCTCGGCCGCGAAGGGGCCAATCTGGTTGCGCGCGGCAACGTCGACCTGGCCAGCAGCAGCCAGGACGTCATGTACGCCCTGATGGCGAGCGCCCCGCCGCTCAACGTCAAGCAGCAGGGAATGATCTACATCACGCGCGTCATGGGGGTGGTCAGCAACGGCGTTTCCAGGAGCGTCGTGCTGGACCAGTACCGCTGGGACGACGCGGCCCGCAACCTCGGCTACCGGGCCAGCAAGTACGGCCCGGGCAGCAAGGTGTATAGCTGTGGCGCCTGGAGCAACGGCGCCTGTACCTCGATCAGCAGCACGTCGCGCCCGGCGACGTCGATCATGAGCGGCCAGCTGGACGACGGCGAGATCGTGTTCGTCGTGGAGACCTGGTACCGCTACGACATGCTGACGGCCGGCACCGCCACCAGCTTCTTCGGCCTGCCCGTGTTCGGCCCCGACCTGTATTCGATGACGATCTTCTGACATGCACCAGCGCTACCCCACTCCCCGCCGTCAGGGCGGCGCCGTCGCCATCATGGTGGCCATCTCGATGGTCGTGCTGCTCGGCGCCGTCGGCCTCGTCGTCGATGCCGGCCTGGCCTACTTGGTCAAGGCGCGCCTGAACGCCGCCGTCGACTCGGCCGCCCTGGCGGGAGCCCGCGCCGTCACGGACGGCAGCACCCAGGCCGCCCAGATCGCCAGCGCGCAGGCGGCGGCCGCGACCTTCTTCGCGGCCAACATTCCGACGAGCTATATGTTCTCGAAGCCGAAGCTGCTCAGCACGAACGTCACTTTCAACGGCGGCCGCGCCACCATCGACGTCACGGCGGAGGCGCCGCTGGCGGTGTCCTTCATGCAGGTGCTGGGCTTCACGAGCCTGAAGCCGGTGGCGTATGCGCAGACGATCCGCAACGACCTCGACATGGCGTTGGTCATCGATACGTCGGGCTCGCTGAAGTCCGTGGGCAACACCGTAAAGGCATCGACAAAGACCTTTCTGAACAAGTTCAACAGCAGCCAGGATCGGGTGTCCCTGATCCATTTCTCCAGTGGTGCGGAGGTCGACAACCCGATCAACACAAGCGCACGGGGCTTCACCCGCACATCGATGAGCACGAACATCGACGCATTCCAATTTGAAGGCGGAACAAATTCCTCCGAAGGCATGTGGAACGCCCGAAACCAGCTGAATTTGATTCCATCCAACAACCGCTCCGTCATGCGCGTGATCGTGTTCTTCTCGGACGGGGTGCCGACTTCGTTTTCGTCATCGTTCACGTTCAATCCAGGCTACAACTGCTCGAAGGTCGGCGCCATCGATACATCGCCGCCCAACCAGTACGGCGGATACAGCGGTCTATTTCCGGTGACCGAAACTTATGGAACAGTTATGAGCGGTTGCACGGCGAGCCGAGTACAAACCACTTACACGTATTTCGGCTCCACCTCGCAAGCGGTTTCCAACATCAAGCGCATGCCCGATGCGTACAACGCCCATCCCGACACCGTGACCTATCCGCTGCTCACCGACACGCCCCGTCAAGTGACGACGACCGACCTCACGAACATCAGCGTCGGCCTCACCAATATCAGCCGCGTCGCGCGCAACCTCCCCGAGGCGATGGCCGCCCAGTCGCGCGCGGAAGGCGTCTACGTGTTCACGCTGGGCCTCGGCAGCGACCTGAAGAAAACCATCGATGGCGAGATCGGCGAGGATTTCCTCAAGTGCATGGCCAACGTACCCGACGCGCCGGCGCGTTGCTACAAGCCGAACCAGCCCGTGGGCATGTACTGCTACGCCGCCACCGAAGCGGACCTGACGCCCTGCTTCTCGCGCCTGGCCACGGCCATCCTGCGCATCACGAAGTAAGCCGCACCGGCTTTACTGCCGAGTCGCATTTCCGTGACAGCGGACGCGTGCGTCATTACGTGCGCCGCGTCCGGTGCTAATCTGGCCGATGCATCCACTACGGGAGCATCGCCATGCGCACACCCCTGCTTGCCGCCTTGTTTGGCGCCATCGCCCTGCCGGCGTACGCCGAGCCCACGACCTGGCAATTCACGTACACCGGCTTCTTCTCGACGGTCGACATCAGCTATCGCGACGAGACCACGCACACCGAAGCCTTCCTTCCGGACTACACCATCTACGGCAGCTTCACGGGATCCGATGCGGATGCGGACGGTATCGTCGCGCTGTCCGAACTCACCGGCTTCAGCCTGCGCGGCGAAGACTACTTCGACTGCATGGACAATCCGAGCCCCTACCGCCGCTGCAGCCTGTCGACGTTCAGCTACGCCGAGGATGGCACGCTGGCGTTTTCGGCAGGCGTCAGCGGCAATGACGAATACTACTCCGGCTGGAGCAGCGCCGTGACGAGCGGTTTGCAGGCCTCGTCGTATTCGTACGGCCAGTTCAGTGAAGAGCGTTACCGCTATTACTGGACCGACCAGACCCGGTTCGACATCGTGCCTGCTCCCGTGCCGGAACCGGGCGGGGCCGCCATGGCGGCCGCCGGCGTGCTGCTGCTGGCCTGGCGCCGGCGCCGACAGTCCTGAGGGATGCGCGAGGCGCCGGCGAAAACGCCCCGGGTGGATGGCTGTCGCTTACAATGCGCAGCCAATGAATACCGCACCCTTTCGATCCGACGAAAATGACCAGCCGCAGGACGCGCGCCGCCTGCCGCCGCTGGAGGCCTCGCGCCAGGCCGCGCCGCACGACGAGGCCCTGCAGCAGGAACGGGCCGAGCGCGATGCCCGGGCCCGCGGCGTCGTCTCCATGCAGGCCATGCGCGATGCCATCAGGGAGTCCGCACGCGCCCTCCCGCTGCTGGATAAGGTCCCGCGCATCAAGCGTCCCGACGCCGCCGCGTTCCGCGCCCGTGCCGAGCAGGGCCTGCCCTTCCTCGTCGAAGGCGTCGCCAGCCGCTGGCCGCTGGCCGCCCTGCCCCCGTCCGTGCTGCGCGAACGCTACGGCCACGTGCCCGTGCGGGCCCGCGTGGGCGACTACATCGGCACCGCGTTCGCCCCGGACCGCGCCATGCGGGACATGGCGATGCGCGACTACCTCGACCTCGCCGAGCAGGGCGGCCACGCGCTGCCGCCCTACGTCGGCAACCTGGAGTTGCGCGAACTGAACGCGCTGTGCCACTGGCCCGGCTGGTTCGAGAAGATGGGGCCGCCGCGCTTCTGGGTCGGCCCGGCCGGCACCGTCACGCCGCTGCACTGCGACTACGACGACAATATCTTCGCCCAGGTATGGGGCAGCAAGCGCATCTTCCTGGCCCCGCCCCACCACGACGCATTCCTGTACGTGAAGCCGGCGAACCCCGTGCTGTTCGGCTCCCCGTTCGACCCGGAACATCCCGATTTCGAGCGCTATCCGCTGGCGCGCCAGGCGCGGCTGGTGGACGTGGTCGTGCGGCCGGGCGAGATGCTGTACGTGCCGGCCGGCTGGTACCACCAGGTGCGCGCGCTGTCGTTCTCGCTGTCCTCGAACCGCTGGGCGCGCGCGATGCCGCTGGCGCTGCGCGACGATCCCGCGCTCAAGCGAGATTAAATGGGCTGGGGCGCCTCGCCCTCGCGCCCGCCCTGGCCCACGCGTTCGTATTCCGCGATCACCTGGGCGCCGAACAGCAGCAGCGCCGCCGCGATCTCCAGGCTGAACATGACGACGATGGCCGTGCTCATCGAGCCGTACACGAGGTTCACCTTGGACAGCGTGGAGAAATACCAGACCAGCACGTGGCGCGCCACTTCCCATAGCAGCGCCGCCGTGATGCCGCCGACGAGCGCATGCGACAGCGACAGGCGCCCGGCCGGCATCACCAGGTAGATCGAGGTCAGCACGAGGATCTCGCCGGCCAGGCCGAGCAGGTACAGCAGCGCGCCCGAGACGCCGTGCAGCGACCAGCTGTAGCCGAACAGGTCGACGCTCTCGGTGCCGATCACCTGCAGCGTGCCGGCGACGAGGGTCACGATCATCACGCCGAAGCCCAGCGCCAGGATGTAGCAGTACGGCAGCAACGCCGAGATCAGGAAGTGGCGCCGGCGCACGGCCACGCGGTGCACGAAGATCACGCTCATCGCGTTTTCCAGCACGGTGAAGGCGAAGGAGCTGAAGAACAGCATGGTGGCGGCCAGCACCCAGGTGATCAGGTCGCGCGTGTCGAGGAAGTGCGCGACCTCGGCGACGATCGAGCCGGACTGGCCCGGCACCAGCAATTCGAGATAGCGGCGCAGCGTCACCAGCAGCTCGCCCTGGTCGATGAAGTGCGACAGCGCGACCACGACCAGCATCAGGAACGGCACGATCGACAGCAGCGCGTAATAGGCGACGGCGCCGGCCAGCAGCAGGCCCTGGTTGGCGCGGAAGGCCTTCAGCACTGCCAGCGTGAAGTCGAGCGGGTGGGCGACGATATAGGCGTTGGCGCGCCGGTTCAGGATCCGCAGGCGCAGGCCGCGCGCACCCTTCATCGCGCCAGCCTGATCCCCGTGAATTGCCAGCGGGCGCCGGCCGGGAAGAAGTTGCGGTAGCTGGCGCGCGCATGGCCATGCGGCGTGGCGCAGGAGGAGCCGCGCAGCACGTACTGGTTGACCATGAACTTGCCGTTGTATTCGCCCAGGGCGCCGGGCGCGGGGGCGAAGCCGGGGTAGGGGGCGTAGCTGCTGCTGGTCCACTGCCAGCATTCGCCGAACATCTGGGACAGGCCTGCGGTGCCCGCCGCGCGCGGATGCAGGTCGCCACAGGCGAGCGCCACGTCGCGCGCAGCGAATTCCCATTCGGCCTCGGTGGGCAGGCGCGCGCCACGCCAGCGCGCATACGCGTCCGCTTCATACATCGACACGTGCGTGACGGGGCGGACCGGATCGAGCGGCTGCAGGCCGTGCAGCGTGAATTCGCGCCAGGCGCCGCCCTCCTCCTCGACCCAGTACAGCGGATGGCGCAGCTCGCCGCTGCAGACCTTGTCCCAGCCTTCGGCCAGCCACAGGTCGGGGTCGCGGTAGCCGCCGGCCTCGATGAATTCGCGGTACTCGGCATTCGTGACGAGGCGCGAGGCCAGCGCGAACGGCGCCACGTACTGGCGGTGGCGCGGCAGCTCGTTGTCGAACGAAAAGCCGCGGCCTTCGTGGCCGATCTCGGCCAGGCCGCCGTCGAAGGCGATCCAGGAGAGCGGCTGCGCCGGGTGCGAGGCCGGCAGCGGCGAGTCGTGGTAGGCCGGGTACAAGGGGTTCTGCGCCAGCAGGTGCTTGACGTCGGTGAGCAGCAGTTCCTGGTGCTGCTGTTCGTGCTGCAGGCCGAGCTGGACCAGGGCGGCGAGTTCCGCATCCTGGCCATGCGCCGCCAGCAGGCGCATCACGCGCCGGTCGACGTCCTGGCGATAGGCCAGCACCTCGGCGAGCGCGGGCCGCGTCAGCAGGCCGCGGCGCGGGCGCGGATGCTTGTCGCCGACATTGTTGTAGTAGGAGTTGAACAGCACCCGGAACGCCGGATGGAAGGGGTGGAAGCCCTGCTCGCGCGGTTCGAGGATGAAGGTCTCGAAGAACCAGGTGGTATGCGCCAGGTGCCACTTGACGGGACTGGTGTCGGGCATCGATTGGGCGCAGCAGTCTTCCGGCGACAGCGGCTCGGCCAGGTGGGTCGAGCGCTGGCGCACGTGGGCGAATTCCAGCTCCGGGCGGTGTTCATTGGCTCCCATGGCGTCTCCGGCAGGATCAGTGCGACAGCGCGCGCGCGTGGATCACGGCGAACCAGCCCTGCGGATCGGTCCACACCTTGGTGGCGGCAAAGCCCGACTGCTCGAGCAGGCCCACGGCATCGCTCTGGCGGTACTTGTAGCTGTTCTCCGTATGGATCCACTCGCCGGCCTCGAAGCGGCGGCTGCCGCCGCGCCAGCTGACCAGCTGCGCGGTGTTCGCCTCCAGGTGCATCTCCACGCGGCGCTCGGCGGCGTTGTAGAAGCCGCGGTGGCGCCACTGGCGGATGTCGAAGTCGGCGCCCAGCAGGCGGTTCACGTGGTTCAGCACATTCAGGTTGAACGCAGCGGTCACGCCCAGCGCATCGTCGTAGGCCGCGTCCAGCACCGCGTGGTCCTTGGCCAGGTCGATGCCGATCAGGAGGCCGCCGTCGTGGCCGCACTGGGCATGCACGCGCTGCAGGAAGTCCCGTGCCTCGTCCGGGCTGAAATTGCCGATCGAGGAACCGGGATAGAAGAACAGGCGGCGTTCCGGGCGCACCGTGTCCGGCAGGTTCAGGGGACCGGACAGGTCCATGCCCAGCGGCTGCATCTCGATGTGGCTGAAGCGCTGCTGCAGGCGCGCGACGGCGTCCTGCAGGAACTCGGCCGAGATGTCGATCGGTACGTACTGGGCCGGATGCAGCAGCGGGAACAGGCTGGCCGCCTTGGCGCAGTTGCCGGCGCCCAGGTCGATCAGCGTGCTGCCGGTGCCGACCGTGCGCGCGATCTCGCCGCCGAACGCGGCGAAGACGCCCGCTTCCGTGCGGGTCGGGTAGTACTCGGGCAATTCGCAGATCGCTTCGAACAGCTTCGAACCCAGCGGATCGTACAGGAACTTGGGCGAGATCCAGGCCTGGCGCGCGCGCAGGCTCGCATCCAGTTCGGCGGGAACGTGCAGGCGCTCCTGCTGGGCGGGGGCGTCGATCGACGTGGCATTGCGCATCGCGTGTCCTTGGTGGCGCCATGCCGCACCGTGCGGCATGACTGTCAATGTTGCTGTTTTAATTATGATACGCGAATTGCGTATAAGCGGACGCCACCCATGTGTAGGGGGCGGCAGGGATTGCGGGAAGCCTCTTGCCCTGCCATGCAACGTGGTTTCTATGCATTTTCCGGTACGATATATACTTTTGACGCATGCCTCGATGCCGCCGGAAAACCCATGCTTGAACTCGTCAACCTGAGCAAATCCTATGGCGGCCGCACCGTGCTGGCCAGCCTGTCGCACCGCTTCGAGGCCGGCGAATTCGTCGCCGTGATGGGCGAATCCGGCGTCGGCAAGTCGACGCTGCTGAACCTCGTCGCGGGCCTCGATGCGCCCGACGCCGGCGAGGTCGTCGTCGACGGCACGCCCACGACGGCGCTGGACGACGATGCCGCCACGCGCCTGCGCCGTACCCGCATGGGCTTCATCTTCCAGGCCTTCCACGTGCTGCCGCACCTGACGCTGGCACAGAACGTGGCCCTGCCCCTGCTGCTGAACGGCCGGCCCGACCCGGAGCGCGTCGCCCGGATGCTCGACGCCGTGGGCCTGGGCGGGCGCGACGGCGATTTCCCGCGCCAGTTGTCGGGCGGCGAGATGCAGCGCGTGGCCATTGCGCGCGCCCTCGTGCACCGCCCCGCCCTGCTGCTGGCCGACGAGCCCACCGGCAACCTGGATCCGGAAACGGCGGACGGCATCCTGCAGCTGCTGCGCGCCGAGATCAAGGCGAGCGGCGCCGGCGCGATCATGGTCACCCACTCGCATGCGGCCGCGGCGCTGGCGGACCGGACCATCGTGCTGACACGTTCCGGATTGAAATTAACGTAAATTCCCAGCAGAAAGACCGACGTTATGAAGTTTTATTCATGAACAGTGCGTCGAATCCGTCGAAACAGTAGTAGCATTCCAACAAAGCACACCGGCGTGGAGAAAAGCGGTGCCCTGTCGCATGGCGCGACGCGTGCACCGACACATCCACACGGGGACAACACCAATCAGAGTTTCTCCAAAACAGTCGATCTGTCTTGAATGTTCACCACTGTGGAGAAAATTCATGAGCGTACGGCAGAAGAAACAGGAGTTGCTCGAAGCAATGCATCGAGCGAGAGCGATGGAGCCATCGAGCTTCGTCCCCAATAAACTACTCGACACCTTGATCCAGCGCATGCAGCTGAAGAACGACGCGGAGCTGTGCCGCGTCCTCGAGGTCCAGCCTCCCATCATCAGCAAGATCCGGCACCGCAAGCTGAACGTCGGCGCCACCATCCTGCTGCGGATGCACGAGAAGTCGAACATTCCGATCCGCGAGCTGAAGGAGCTGACGGCGGAAGCGCGCACCCAGCCGGTGCCGCCCACGCGGCACTAGCGCGGCGCCGCCTACTCGGCCGGCGGGCGGCCCGTCCGGAGCTGCGGCAGCCCGTCGAGCACGGCGCGCAAGCCCTGCGTGTCGAGCTGGCCCAGCAAGGCCACGCCGATGCGCAGCAGCTCGCTCTTCTTGATCTCGAAGCCGGCCCGCAGGCATGCCTGCTTGACGGCGCCGAGCACCGCATATTCCTGTTCGGGCATCGTGAAGCTGTCGCGCACCAGGACCGGGCGCGCATCGGCTTCGGGGCGGGCCTGCGCCTTCGCCCCCTTGGCGCCGCCGGCCAGGCCGCGCGCCGCGTCGCGGGCCAGCCGGGCCACGGGAGCGGCTTTCGCGCGCGGCGCCGCGGGTGCGGCCTTGGTTGCAGCCTTGGTCGCGGCCCTGGTTGCGACTTTGGTTGCGGCCTTGGTTGCGGCCTTGGCCACCGGCCTGGCGGCCGTGGCCGCGGACTGGGCGCTGGCCTTGGCGGCGGGTTTCGTGGCCGCTTTCGTAGCCGCTTTAGTGGCCGATTTTGCGGCAGGCTTGGCGGCCGCCTTGATGCCTGGCTTCGCCTCGGTCTTCGCCACGGCCTTTGCCGCCGCCTTCGCGGCCGGCTTCACGGGGGCCTTGGCGGCCTTGGCACTCGTCCTCGCCATCGGATACTCCATCGTCAAACAAACCAAACAATATATATTATTTCGCGCTCGACCGAAAGAGCGCTTCGGCGGATGACGAATGCGCCTCTCCATGATAAGGATCAAGGCAAGCGCTGTCCGCAAGCCTAGATTGACGGTTTTGTCTGGAGGAACGCCATGCATGTCACCGCCATCAGGAGCCGTCGTTACATCGTGCTGGGCGCCGCGACCGAAGCCGGCGGCAAGGTGGTGACGGCCAGTTCGCTGATGTCGCTCGACGGCGTGCCGCGCGCGTTGGAAGGCGACCTGGTGTCCTGCCCCACGTGCGGCGCCGAAGGAAGGATCGCCTGCGCCGGCGCGCGCCTGGCGGTCAGCGAGAACGGCCGCCGGCCCGCGCTGGAAGACGACCTGTGCCTGTGCAACTGCTCGCCAGCACCGCGCCTGCTGGCCAACCAGGAACGCTGGCGCCAGTGGGTGAGCGACGCGCTGTGATCGCGTGACGTGATTGCTTGATTACTCTTCCGCCACGTCGGCGGGCGGCGCCGCCAACGCCACGCGGTCGCGTCCGGCGTCCTTGGCCGCGCGCAGCGCTTCGTCGGCGCGCGCCAGCAGGGTCACGGTGCTGTCGTCGGCGCGGATCGCCGTCACGCCGAAGCTGGCCGTCAGCGAGATCATCGCGCGCTCCGTCTTGACGCGCTGGGCCGCGATGGCGGCGCGCATGCGCTCGGCCACCATGGCGGCATCCTGCAGGCTGGTGCGGGGCAGCAGGATCGCGAACTCGACGCCGACCAGGCGCCCGAGCAGGTCGCTGTCGCGCAGCTGGCGCTTGCAGGCTTCGACGAGGGCCGCCAGCACGACATCGCCGGCCGGATGGCCGTAGCTGTCGTTGATGCGCTTGAAGCCGTCGAGGTCGAACACGACGAGCGCGGTCGGCTGGCCCGGACGGCGCGCCAGCGCCATCCACGGCGCCAGCGCCTGGAAGAAGCCGCGCCGGTTCGGCACGTCGGTGAGCGGGTCGACGACTTCCAGGCGCGCCAGTTCGTCCTGCAGGCGCTCGCGCCCCAGCAGCAGCCAGCCGAAGCCGCCCAGCAGCGCCAGCAGGTACAGGGCGCCGCCGTGCAGCTGGCGCAGCAGTTCGTTGCTCATCCAGCCCCAGCCCGCGGGCGAAGCCAGCACCAGCGCGCCACGCGCGCCGACGACCAGGGCCAGCAGCGCGATGGCCACGGCCAGGAAGCGCTGCAGCATCGAGGAGCCGGCCCAGCCGCGCGCCAGCGCCGCCGCCGCCGTCAGGTACAGGATGCCCAGGATCAGCGAAGCGGCGACGGCGCGCAGGCCGACCTCGTCGATCCACCAGCACAGCAGGAAGGCGACGATGGCCAGCACCAGCAGCGGCACGAAGACGCGGCGCCAGCGGCGCTTGCCCGCGCGTTCCCACAGCGCGCCCGCTTCCCAGGCGACGCCCGCGAACAGCAGCGCATAGGCGACCGGCAGCGCCAGGCCCTCCGGCACCACGCCGCCGGCGGCGATCGCCAGCAGCAGCCAGGCCGCGGCCTGGACCTGGCGCGCCCAGCCCCACGGGGACAGCGCCGCCGGCCGGCCCTCGGCATGTTCGAAGAAGAACAGGGTGGCGCACAGGGCCAGGTTGCCCAGTGCCAGCGCCAATACCATGGTGGTGGAGTCCATCGGCCCTCGGAAGTCGTGGTCGTTCGCGCCAGTCGCGCCGACGGCGGCCAGCTTATCAGAAATTCATCCTGGGCAACAAGCCGCCTCGGCCGGCCCGCCATGGCAGGCTTTGCCCTATACTCCGGCCATGCCCGGCCAACCCTACCGCCATGTCTACCAGGACGACGACCCCGCCCCGCTGGTGCGCACCGCGCGCGGCCGGCGCACGCTGGAATTCACGCCCGGCGACATCCAGAGCGAGATGCTGCTGTCGCGTCCGTACGCGCTGACGCTGGCCTACCTGCGCGCCATGATGTGCTTCGTGCTGTTCGTGCCGCGCCCGCGACATATCGTGATGGTGGGCCTGGGCGGCGGCTCGCTCGTCAAGTTCTGCCGGCGCCACTTTCCCGGCACGCGCATCACCGTCATCGAACTGCGCGCCGACGTCATCGCGCTGCGCGAACAATTCCACGTGCCGCCCGACGACGACTGCCTCTCCGTCGTCCACGCCGATGCCGCCGACTACCTGCCGCGCCTGGCCGGCCAGGCCGACGTGCTGCTGCTCGACGGCTTCGACGCCGCCGGCCTGCCGCCGCGCCTGGCCGACGCCGCCTTCTACGCCGACTGCAGGCGCGCGCTGCGGCCCGGCGGCGTGCTGGTCGCCAACGTCTTCAGCTACGACCCGCGCCACGATGCCGTGCTGGCCGCGCTCGGCGCCGTGTTCGACGGCCGCGTCTGCGCTCCCCGCGGCGTCGCGGGCAACAACCGCATCGTGTTCGCCGTCGCCGGCGGCGCGGCCACGCCGGCAGCCCCCATGCAGCGCTGCCTGGCCCGCCGCGGCGGCCTGGGAGCGGGATGGTTGAATCGGCTAGGCGTGCGCCTGGTACTTGCCTGGATCATAATGCGGACTGTCCTGCCCCTGCCACAGAGGGAACGCGCCCGTCCCGGCAGCTGACGATTTGTTTGCGGAAACAGGGGTTTCTGTGACAAACTGGCGCCCGCATTTGCTGCTTCTAAGCAAGCTATCGTTCCCTGGGAACCGGCGGTCGCCGGCCTCCCGTAACCCATAGGAAGCCTGGATGTCGCGTCGCCGACCGCCGTTTTCGTTTACGCCCGCGGCTGCCCTCACGCTCGTGGGCGGCCTGGTCGCGACAGCCGTGCTGACGGCTGCCGTCGGCCGCCTCGAATTCGACAAGGAGGCGCTTGCCTTCGCCCAGGACAGCGTCGTGCGCGTCGCCGCCCTGCAGCAGGGCATGGCGCAGGCGACGGCGTCCGGCGCGGCCGGACCGGGGGCGGAGAAGCTGGCGCGGGAGACGCTGACGCGTGCCGGCCTCGCGGGCGACGACCGCGTGCTGCTGCGCCTGTACGCCGGCCGCCAGGCCCTGCCCGCCAGCCTCGTCTTCGCCAACGACGCCCAGGCCGTGGCGCCGTCCTTCGTCCTGCCCTCGCTGCACTGGTTGAGCGGCGGCCACGAGGGCCACGCGCTGCACGGCTTTTCGGCCGGCGGCCAGGACTGGACCGTCGAGACGCTGGCGGCGCCGCACACCTGGACCGGCACCCACCTCGCCTCGACGCTGCTGCTGGGCGGCGGCATCCTGTCCACGCTGCTGCTGTGCGCCTTCGTGCAGGCGACCGGCCAACGCGCGCGTCGGGTGCAGGAACTGGTGCAGGAACGCACGGCCGATCTCAAGCTGACGAACCAGCGCCTGATCGACGACATGCTGGCGCGCAAGGAAACGGAAAAGGCCCTGCAGGAAAGCGAGCAGCGCTTCCGCCAGCTGGTGGCCATGTCATCGGACTGGTACTGGGAACAGGACGAGCAGTTCCGCTTCGTGTCGGTGACGGGCGACTTCACGGAAAAATCCGGCATCGGCATCGAGCGCGTGCTCGGCAAGTCGCGCTGGGACTACGTGCCCGCGCTGGTGGACACGGAGCTGGGCCGCGAGCACCGCGCCTGCCTGGAAGCGCACGAGCCGTTCCGCAACCTCGAATACCGCGCCGTCGACGACGACGGCCAGGAACGCTGGTTCTGCATCAACGGCCAGCCCGTGTTCGACGAGGACGGACGCTTCGCCGGCTACCGCGGCACCGGCAGCGACATCACCGCGCGCAAGATGACGGAACAGCGCGTGCA
Source organism: Massilia sp. YIM B02763 (assembly GCF_030412015.1). GTDB lineage: Bacteria > Pseudomonadota > Gammaproteobacteria > Burkholderiales > Burkholderiaceae_D > Telluria. Next base: position 47,788 of record NZ_JASNRD010000024.1, read on the forward strand.
CCACGTGGCCCAGCACGACGTGCTGACGGGCCTGCCCAACCGCTCGCTGCTGCAGGACCGCCTGGGCCAGGCCGTCGCCTACGCCAACCGCAGCGGCCGCCCCGTGTGGGTGATGCTCATCGACCTGGACCGCTTCAAGTTCGTCAACGACAGCATGGGCCACAAGGCCGGCGACGTGCTGCTGATGACGGTCGCCGCGCGCCTGCGCGGGGCCCTGCGCGACAGCGACACGGTGGCGCGCCTGTCCGGCGACGAATTCGTGGCCATCCTGTCCGAACACCGCGACGAGCCGCTCACCCCCGACATCGTGCAGCGCCTGATGGATGCGGTGGCGCAGCCGGTCATGCTGGGCACCAAGGAATTCTTCGTCACCTGCAGCATCGGCGTGGCCGTCTACCCGAGCGACGGCACCCCGTCCGAGAACCTGATCGAGCACGCCGACATCGCCATGTACCGTGCCAAGAAACTGGGCCGCAACAACTTCCAGTTCTACACGCCGGCCATGAACGAGGAATCGCTGGAGCGCGTGCGCATCGAGAGCGCGCTGCGCAACGCGCTGGAACGCAACGAATTCGTGCTGCACTACCAGCCGCAGGTCGACCTCAAGACGGGCCAGATCGTCGGCATGGAGGCGCTGATCCGCTGGAAGCATCCGGAGCTGGGCATGGTGCCGCCGGGCCGCTTCGTCGGCGTGGCCGAGGACACGGGCTTGATCGTCCCCATCGGCGCCTGGGTGATGCGCACCGCCGCTGCCCAGAACAAGGCCTGGCAGGATGCCGGCCTGGGCCGGCTGCGCGTGGCCGTGAACCTGTCGGCACGCCAGTTCGCATCGAGCGATCTGCTGGACAACATCGAATCGGTGCTGAACGACACGGGCCTGGATCCCGCCTGCCTGGAGCTGGAACTGACGGAAAGCCTGTTCATGAGCGACGTGACGCCGGCGGTGGAACTGCTGCACCGCATGAAGTCGCTGGGCGTGAACTTGTCGATCGACGACTTCGGCACCGGCTACTCGAGCTTCTCCTACCTGTCGCGCTTCCCCATCGACGTGCTCAAGATCGACCGCTCCTTCGTCAACGACATCGGCCACGACGCCAACGACGCCGCGATCGTCGCCTCCATCATCGCGCTGGCGCACAACCTGCGCCTGTCCGTGATCGCCGAGGGCGTGGAGACGGCCGAGCAGCTCGACTACCTGCGCCACCAGGGCTGCGACGAAATGCAGGGATATTACTTCTCGCGTCCGCTGCCGGCCCAGGAATTCGAGCAGCTGCTGCGCCAGCGCCGCGGCCTGGCGATGCTGGAAGACGAGACGCCTGCCGCGGCCGCTTGATTACACTGCAATATTTACATTTGGTCTATTTATTTGTAGCCCAAACGACATCGTTCTTCTACAATAGCCGGTAGCGCTTTAGCAAGCTTCAGCAAACCTAGGCAAAACCCATGAAGATGAACGAGATGAACAGCGCGACCGCCACCGCAGCCGCGCGGCGCCGCCCGCGGACCGACATGCGCACCCGCGACCTGGTGAACCAGGCGGTGGGGTCGATCCCGACCCTGGGCCTGCAGCGCGCCGCCGAATTCCTGGCGGCGATGAACGTGCCGGCCGAGATCGCCGTGCGCACCCTGGTCTATCCGGAGCGCCGGCGCGCCAGCTGAGCGCATCGCAGCGCAGCGGACTCAGCGCGGCTGCGGTTCCTGGGCGGCGATGTCGGCCAGCGATTCGCGGCCGCGCGCGGTCAGTTCGAAGCCGCCTTCGGCCCGTTCGGCGATGTGCGATTTGCGGCTGAGGAACTGGACGACGTCGGCATCGACGGGAGCCGCGGCATCGGCCTCGAGGGCGCGCAGGGCCTGCACGCAGCGGCGCAGGAACAGCAGTTCGGCGCCCTGCTCGGTCAGCGACAGGCTGCCGTTGCGCGCATACTGGATCAGCTTCAGGCCCGACAGGCGCTTGGCGTTGCGGCCGACGCAGGCGTTGACGCGGTCGCTCGTGGCGCCGCGCCGGATGAATGCGAGGGCGTCGTATTCGTCGCCCGTCAGTTTCAGGTTTTTCATTACCGCTTTCGATAGGAACAAGCCCGCCATGGTAACGGCGGCGAGCCTGCCGGGCAACTCCCGCTTGCCCGTCTTCCCGTCTTCAGCGCATCGCGCGCATGGTGGCCCAGACCAGGCTCAGCCCGGTCAACACACCGAGGGCCAGCGCGGCCTGCATGCGGCGCGAGCCGAACATCGTGTTGCGGCCCAAATAAATCTTGTTGTGCAAGGTGGTGCTCATGGGGTCTCCTTTTCAACGTTGTTCGACGGCTTGACGATAAAGCCATTATAAAAACTTTCCTGCCGCGCCATGCGCGCGCGTCCCGAAAGTCTTTCACAATGCATCTTCAGGGCAACATTTCCAAGGCAGCGGCGGAGCCTATCGGGCGCCGTGGCAACGTGCGGGCTGTTAGGATCGCGTCAACATCGACCACTCCAAGGAGCACGCCATGGCACCATCGAAAGTGAAACCGGACCCCGCGGCATCGGGCCCGGCCAACCTGCACGAAGCCGACATCGGCAGCGGCGAACGCACGCCGGCCCAGCAGGAAACCGACCAGATGATCAAGGAAATCCCGACGCGCGGCCACGGCAACCGGCAGGATGCCGGCGACGCGGGCAACCAGCAGAAGCAGGATTCATCGAAAGGCTGATTGTAGCGGCCAGCGTTCGAGCCGTCGCCCCTGCCTTCGCAGGGCGACGTTCGTCATGCATTGACTTTGCGTTCACGCCGCCTTGACTGGCGGCTGGGGCTGGTCCGGCTCTTCCACCGGCGCGCGTGCCGGCGCCGGCACGTCGTCCGGGTCGGGACGCGGATCCGGCGGCGGCAGGTCGGGGTCCGGGGTGGTATGGGCGCGCAGTGGCGATCGCGCTTCCTGGTCCTGCAGATTCATGCTTGTTCCTCCATCGCGAATCTCGATGCCGCGGCCGCTCAGCGGCGGTGCTTCTGCTTGGCGCCGCCGCCGGCGCCCGTGTCCTTGCCCGCCTTGACGGCGCTCTTGGCATCGTGGCTGCTCTTTTCCGGCTTGCCGGCACGGCTCTTGGCCATCTCCTCTTCGGACATGGTGGCCGACTGCTTGTTCTGGTTACCGCTGGATTTCGATTGGCTCATGGCGTTCTCCTTCCGTTGACACCGTTGACGTTGGGTGCAGCCTAGCATGGAAGATCGGGCCCGGTTTTTCAATCGTGCGCAGGCTGCTATAGTGGCGCATTGCCACTCATCCATTTGCCGACCGATGCGCCGCCTGCTTCCCCTGCTGTTCGCCACCGCCGTCGCGTGCGCCGGCACCGTCCACGCCGCCCCGATGAAACTGTCCGACTACATGGCCCTGAGCGGGCCGGCGCCGAGCGCCACCTTCCACTACGGCAGCGCGCCGTCGCAATACGCCGAACTGTTCCTTCCCGAAGGCAAGGGACCGTTTCCGGTCGCCATCCTCGTGCACGGCGGCTGCTGGACCAGGGAGTTCGGCGGCATCGTCCAGCTGCGCAATATGGCCGGCGCGCTGGCGCGGCGCGGCATCGCGTCGTGGAACGTGGAATACCGCCGTGTCGACGAGGCGGGCGGCGGCTATCCCGGCACCTACCAGGACATGAACGCGGCGCTGGACCTGCTGGCGCGCGAAGCCAAGCACCATCCGCTCGACCTGCGGCGCCTGGCCGCGGTGGGCCACTCGGCCGGCGGCCAGCTGGTGCAGTGGCTGGCGGCGCGGCCGCGCATTCCCGCGTCGAGCCCCCTGTACCACCCGGACGCCCTGCCCGTGCGCCAGGTCGTCAGCCTGGGCGGCCTGGCCGACCTGCGCCGCGAAGCGGCCCTGATCCAGACCAGCTGCGAGCGCAGCACCGAGCAGCTGGCGGGCACGCCCAGCAAGGCGCGGCCCGACGTGTTTTCCGACACCAATGCCGGCGACCTGATGCCGAACGGCAGCCGCACGATCCTCGTGACGGGCGAGCTGGACACGATCTCGCCGCCGCGCGTGGCGCACGACTTCGCGGCCCGGGCCAAGGCCGCCGGCGATGCCGCCGAGGTCGTCATCCTGCCGGGCGCCAGCCATTACGACGAAGTGGCGGCCACCTCGCCGTCGTGGCCGCTGGTGCTGCAGGCGATCGAATCGGCCTTGTCCGGAAAATAAGTCCCGTGGCCGCTTGACGCGAGACAGCGGCAGGCGCTCAATTGCCCTTCGCTTGTCCCCGCGGTGGCTCCTTCAGTCGCCCCAGTCGATGCGCCGGGCAAGGCGCTGCTCGAGCACGACGTCGCCCTGGGCCACGGCCACGCAGGGCAGGATATGGCCTTCGCGTTTTTCGTCGAGGGACAGCCCCGGCCACTCGATCGTGTGGCGCACGCTCCCCGACTGCACGCGGCAGATGCAGGTGCGGCACGTACCGTTGCGGCAGGAACTGGGCAGCTCGATGCCGGCTTGCTCGGCCGCATGCAGGATCGTGACGCCCTCCTCGGCCGTAAACGACCAGCCTGACGGCTGGAGGGTAATGGTCGCTGTGCTCATGCCGGCGATTGTACCCGCTGCGGCTGTTGCACCGGCAGCGTCCGCGGGCGGGCCGGCCATGCCGGCTGCATGGGTTCGTTCGCGCACAGACCCTGTATTTGCAGATAATTAATCTGGGCTCATGGAAGCAAGCAATAGGAAGCCCATGAAACAGCACAGCATCCCCCTCCTCGCCGCCCTGCTGGGCGCCCTGGCCGTCGTGCCGGCCCAGGCACGCCAGGCGCAAGCCGCCGCGCCGCAAGCGCAGCAGACCCAACAACCGCAGCAGCCCCAACAAGCGCAGCCGGCCGCGAACCAGGCGCAGGACCCGGCGGCTGCGCAAGCCCAGGCCGCCGAATTCGAACGCCTGCTGCGCGCCCAGGTACTGCTGGACCGCGCCCATTTCTCGCCCGGCGAGATCGACGGCGCCTACGGCTCGAACATGCGCCAGGCCCTGTCCGGCTTCCAGAAGGCGCGCAACTTGCCCGTCACCGGCAAGCTCGACGACGTCACCTGGAACGCCCTGAACGCCGACGCCGCACCCACGCTGCTGAACTACACGCTGGCCGACAGCGACGTCGCCGGCCCGTTCCAGCCGATCCCGAACGACATGATGGACAAGGCCAAGCTGTCCACGCTCGGCTACGCGACGCCCGTCGAGGGACTCGGCGAAAAATTCCACGCCAGCCCCGCGCTGCTGGAAAAGCTCAATCCGGGCAAGCCGCTGGGCCAGCTGGGCACGCAGATCCTGGTGCCGAACGTGGTCGGCACGGCGCCGCTGCCTCCGGCCGCGCGCGTCGTGGTGTCCAGGGACGCGCGCGTGCTGTGGCTGCAGGATGCGGCGGGCACCACGCTGGCCCAGTACCCCGTGTCGACCGGCAGCGAGCACGATCCGCTGCCGATCGGCCTGTGGAAGATCGAGGGCGTGCACCGCAACCCGACCTACCACTACAACCCCAAGCTGTTCTGGGACGCCCAGCCGGGCGACAAGAAGGCGACCGTCGCCGCCGGCCCCAACAACCCGGTCGGCGTGGTCTGGATCGACCTGTCCAAGCCGCACTACGGCATCCACGGCACCCCGGTGCCGTCGATGATCGGCAAGACGGAGTCGCACGGCTGCATCCGCCTGACCAACTGGAGCGCGGCGGAAGTCGCGGGACTGGTGCAGGCCGGTACCGAGGTCGCGCTGCAGGACTGACGCTTCCGGCCAGCGCCGGGCGAATCATTGATCACCCAAGCAAGAGGAGAAGACGATGAAATGGCTGATGACTTTCCTGCTCGGCGTGCTGGTCGGCGCCGGCGGCCTGTTCGCCTGGCTGCGCCAGATGCCGCATGAGGACGCCGCCACGGCCCAGGTGGCCACGGGCGCCCTGCCGGCCCCGCCCGGCCCCAGCCTGGAAGCCCAGTTGCCGCCGGCGCCGAAGGTGACGCCCGACCTGACGGAACTGGACCTGCCGCTGCGCCCGGCCAGCATGGACGCGCTGACGCCGGCCGCGAACGCGGTCCCTGCCGTGGCGCCGGGCAAGCTGATGGTGCCTGTCGACGGCATCGCGTTCAAGCAGCTGAGCGACACCTACGACCAGCCGCGCGGCAGCGAACGCCACCACGAGGCGCTCGACATCCTGGCACCGAAAGGCACGAAGGTGTTCGCCACCGCGGACGGCAAGGTCGCCAAGCTGTTCACCAGCAAGCCGGGCGGCCTGACCGTCTACCAGTTCGATCCCACCGAGAAGTACGCCTATTACTACGCCCACCTGGACCGCTACGCCGAGGGCCTGCAGGAAGGCGCGACGGTCAAGCGCGGCGACCTGATCGGCTACGTCGGCACCACCGGCAACGCGGCGCCGGATACGCCGCACCTGCACTTCGCCGTGTTCGAGCTGACGCCAGAAAAGCAGTGGTGGAAGGGGACGCCCGTGAATCCGTATCCACTACTGGCGGAATAGCACGGTGCCGCATCCGATACTGGGTCGCATGTTCGCTTCCCGGGCGTGGGATTCTTCATCGAAATGTCAAATTAAACCGTCATAATTGTTGACTTTCAGAAATACTTCGATCTAAGATATTTCTAGTTTGCACTAATTCAACACCATGACGGGCTCGCGACGTGCTGTTTTTTGGACGCCGCACCCAGGGCGCACTCGACAATGTATCGGTGATTCTCATCCGGGAGCTGAGCAATATGTCCACGATCAATGCAAGCAGCACTTACCGCGTTCAAGGCAATGTCATGAAGATCGCTGACATCGCGAAAGAGAAGCCTGGCTTCGTGATGCCTGCTACCGAGGAGCAAATACAAGAGCTCAAACTGCATGATGAGCAAACCCGGCAGCGTGAAGCAGCCGTGGCCCAGTACGCCGAACAGCATCCCAGCAAGATGTTTGGCCAGGTCATCGTGAATGGCGAAGTGATCGCAACGGTCTACGATTCCGGCAGCGCGGAAACGCGGCAGCAGATTGCTGGATTGAAGCTCACGGAAGACGGCAGCGGGCTGGACCTGGCGCGGACGCGCCTCGATGAAATTACGAAGGCCGTCAAGGGACAGGCGATCTATTCCAACTTCGTGACGCGCCCCGGACCGGCGTCGAGTGTCGTTCCAGAGAGCGCCCTGCCGCAAGTCACCGCACGCAGCCTCAATCAGATGGCCCGGGAGATGGACTGGGCATTGATGCGCTCGCGCATGATCGACGATACGAAAGCGTGATTCGCCACGCGTCCCGGTCGACGCCACGTTCGGCAAGGATGCGCATCCTGCTTCTCGGCAAAATTTCCTAAGTGAATGTATACTGGCGGATTCTTCGTCGTGCGCACGTTGAGCGCACAAAGTCATCTCTTGCCAGTTCGTTCAATGAAATTACGCCAACTTGCCGTTTTCCTCGGTGGGTACCTGATCACGGTGCTCGCCCTCGCCCGTCTGTACCGTGGTTTTTCCGGCATCGCCTCGGCCGCCGACATCGCCACCTGTCTCGCCGTCGCCCTGCTGATCGGTTTCGCGGCCGGCGCGTCGGAAACGGCCGCACGGCATGGCACCACGTTCGGGATGGCCTCGTTCTGCGGCGCGCTCACGATCCTGCTGTCGTTCTGCATGCGGAAAGCGGGCATGGCCGTCGTCGCCCTGCCCTATGTCTTCTTCTGGACCAATGCGGCCTGGATGGGATTGCAGGCGGCGCGGATCTGCCGGGTCACGCTGAATACGCGGTCGGCGCAGTAAGCAGCGCCACTGCACCTTTCCAGCCCGACGTCGCCCCGGCCTGCGCCGGGGCGGCGGTTTCACTGCCAGCGGCCATCGTTCAGTCGGACGTCCCCGTCACCTCGTCGACGTCGGCCCCGACGTTGATCGCCGCATACGCGCGCTGCACCGCGATCGACTCGCGGCTGCCCTTGCCGTACAACTCCTCGGCCAATTCGATCATCCTGGTCCTGGCCTCCGCATAGTTGGTGCTGGACGTGAACTTGGTCGTGTTGGCCTTGAACCAGATCCGGTACGCCTTGTCCATCCCGATCCCCGTCATCGCCAGCGGCATCTTGACCAGGTACTTGCTGTAGGTGTCGCCCGATTTGTCGATGGTCGAGCCCTGCGACAGGAAATAAAACATCCGGTTGTTCGGCCCGCTGCTGTAGTGCACGTCGAGGCGCTTGAGCGACGTGCTCCAGGCGTCCGGGCTGTTGCCGTCCTTGCTGGGCTTCGTCATCCAGCGCAGCGGCGTGCCGGTCTTGCTGATCTCGGCGCCCAGCACCCAGTCGTTGCCCGATGCGGGAATCGTGTCGCCCTTGCCGCCCGCGCGCGCGTAGGCTTCCACCACTTCGCCGTTGATGTCCGAGGCCGATTCGTTCAGGCCGCCCGACTCGCCCGAATACGTCAGGTTCGACGTCGCCGCCGTGACGCCGTGGCCCATCTCGTGGCCGATCACGTCGATCGAACCCAGGCTGTTGAACTGGTTGCCGTCGCCGATGAACATGCAGCGGCAGGTGTCGCTGTAATAGGCGTTGTCGTAGGCCGTGTTGACGTGGGCGGCGATATAGGTCGCCGTGTTGTGGCCGTCCAGCGACTGCCAGTTGAACACGTTCTTCAGCGCGTCGTAGGTGTTCATCAGGCCCCACATGGCGTTCACGGCCGCCGTCTGGCCGTTGGCGTTCGTGGTGGAACCGCCCTTGACGTACTGCTTGCCGTCGCCCCAGGTATTGCTGTCGTTGACGTAGACCTGGCCCGCGCTGGTGCCGTGGTTGGCGTTCGTGATCGCCATCGCGCCGAAGGTGCCGCCGGTGCCGCGGCTGTCGTCGATCATCTTGTATTTTCCGTCCGCCTGCAGCGTGGTATTGATCGGCACCTCGCCGTTGTACTGGCTCTTGCCCACGCCGACGACGGTCTGCAGCATGTTCCACTGGTCGAGGATGCTGCCGTCGCGGGCGCCGACGACGGTGTCGTGGTACACGGGCCGGACCGACGCGTCATTGCCGGCATGCAGGCGCGTGCGCACCAGATAGGCCAGTTCGTAGCGCTCCACCACGTCCTGCACGTCGACGGCGTTCAGTTCCTGCTCCGGCTTGTCGCGCGCGGCCTCGCTGCGTTCGGTGCGCATGACGGGCCAGATGATCAGTTCCGCCGTCGGCGGCGTCACGTGGCGCAGGTCGCCCACCAGCGCGGCGCGCAGCGAGGCCAGCGCGGCATCGATGGCCGCCCGGGACGAGATCGCCGGCGTCACGCTGAAATCGGTGGCCGGCGCCGCCAGGCCCTTGCCACCGGTATTGCCGGCCAGCGCCTCGGCCCGCTTCGACGGCGATTCCGAGACGACTCTCCCCGTCCCGTCCAGCACCACGACGGATTCGGCGCCGAACACGCGCACGCCCTTCCACGTGTAGTCGACGCGCGCGACCTGGGTGCCCTGCGTGCCGGGGTGCTGCGTCGCCAGCGCAAAGCCGAGGCGCGCATCGATGCCGCGGGCGGCGCGGCGCGACTCGAGCTGGGTCAGCAGCGCCGCGCGCGCCTTGGCATCGGCGGCCACGGGCGCGCTCATCGCCGCGGGGCCGGCGGCGGCCGCCTGCGCGAGGGCAAGGGCAAGGAAAATGGCGCCGAGCGGCGCCAGCAGGATGCGCTTGTTCATCTCATCTCCTTCGGTGACGCCCGTTGATGGGCCTCATCGAAGTGTGGATGAGCTCCTTAAAAAAGATTTGCTCAAACGCAAGAAGCCCTGCGGCGGGATGGCTCCGCCGCAGGGCTGCGCGGGTGATGCGGGTGCCGGATCAGCGGTCGCGGCGGCGCGTCAGGTAGACGGCCAGGCCGACGACGGCGCCGGCAACGGCCGCCTTCTTGATCAGGCCGGAGCGGTTATGCTCCCACTCCGCCTTGATGCCCATCTCGCCCAGCACGTTCGGCACCTTGCCGTGCGCCAGGTCTTCGCCGATGCCTTCGACGACGTTCACGCGGTCGGCCGCCAGCAGCAGCAGCCAGTGGCGCAAGTCGTTCTCCGACCATTTGAACGCGATGCGGCGCAGCGCGCCCGACAGTCCCTTCGGCGGTTGCGCGGTGCCGAAGATCGGGGTGATCTGGCCGAAGCGCTCGCTGGAGACGAGCACTTCGACATTCTCTTCCTGCTGCGGCAGCTTGCCTTCGTGCTGGTGGATGAAGCGCGGCGGCGTGCGTTCCATCGGCACGGCGGGACGGTTCTTGCGGTCGAGGTCGGCACCCCAGCCGTTGATGTGGGCCAGCTGCTCGCGGCTCGGGCGCCGGGGCACGTCCCGGAAATCGCCCTGCAGCGCATGGCGGTGGATGTGGCCGTGCTCGTGCTCGTGATCGTGATGGTGATCGTGGCCGTTGGCGTGGTGTTCGCGGTGTTCCATGGCGGCTCCTCAATGCAGTGTGCTGGACTTGACGGCCTGGACTTCGCGCGCCGACGGCGGGATCAGGACGGTCTTGATGCACTCGTCGAGCTTGCTCGAGAAGATGTGGTAGGCGTCCGACACCTCTTCCAGCGGCACGCGGTGCGTGATGATTTCCTTGGGATTGATGCGACCCTCGCGGATGTGCTCGATCAGGCGGGGCAGGTGGCGCTTCACGCTGGCCTGGTTCATGCGCAGGGTCAGGCCCTTGTTCAGCGCATTGCCGATCGGGACGGCGTTGAAGGTCGGACCGTAGACGCCGACGATGGACACGTTGCCGCCCTTGCGCACCGAGTTGATGGCCCAGTGCAGCACCGTCGAGGCGCCGGCCTGCATCTTCATGAGGCGGCCCGTCAGCGTCTGGGCGATGGAACCGGCCGCGTCGCCGCCCACGCAATCGATGCAGACGTCGGCGCCCAGGCCGTCCGTCATCTTCTTGATGTGCTCGGCCATGTCGTTGACGCTGCGGAAGTTCAGCACCTCGCACTGGGCGTAGCGCTTGACGAACTCGAGGCGGTACTCCACTTCGTCGACGACGATCACGCGGCCCGCGCCCATCAGCCAGGCCGACTTGGCGGCGAAGATACCGATCGGGCCGGCGCCGAACACGACCACGGTGTCGCCTTCGGCGATGTCGCCCATCTCGGCGGCCTGGTAGCCCGTGGGCAGCGCGTCCGTCATCAGCACGGCGTCGTCGATGTGGATGTCGTCGGGGATGATCATCGGGCCCACGTCGGCCATCGGCACGCGCACGAATTCGGCCTGGCCGCCGTCGTAGCCGCCGGCCGTGTGCGAGTAGCCGTAGATGCCGCCCACGGCCGTGGCCTGCGGATTCGTGTTGTGGCAATTGCCGTACAGTTCGCGCTCGCAGAAGAAGCAGGAGCCGCAGAACAGGTTGAACGGCACCAGCACGCGGTCGCCGACCTTGAGGGTCTTGACGTCCGAGCCGACGTCCTCGACGACGCCGACGAACTCGTGGCCGAAGGTGTGGCCCACGCGGGTGTCCGGCACCATGCCGTGGTACAGGTGCAGGTCGGAGCCGCAGATGCAGCTGCGCAGCACGCGCACGATGGCATCGCCAGGGTGTTCGATGACGGGATCGGGCTTGTGGTCGGCGCGGACGCGGTACGGCCCGCGGTAGTTCATTGCCAGCATGGGTATCCTCCTCGAATGGTTGACCGTCCGCCGCGTAGAGCGAACACTTGCCACAACCATATGTCAAATTATTCAAGAAGGCGATACGCGCACGGAAAGGACGGGGGTATTCAGCAGGATTTTTTAAGGAATGCTAGCGCTTTGTTTTTAAAAGGAAAGTTACGTCAATACGTTTAATTCCAGCCAGAACTTTTTGACGCCAAATGTAAAACGGCCGCACGCGGCGGCCGTCGATTCCTGGCGCGGGCCGCTTACAGCTGGCGCGCCTCGAAGGTATTGCACTGCTGCACCGAACCCGTCTCGATGCCGCGCTTGAACCAGCGCACGCGCTGGGCCGAGGAACCGTGGGTGAAGGAATCGGGCACGACCTCGCCGCGCGACTGGCGCTGCAGCGCGTCGTCGCCGATGGCGCTGGCGGCGTTCAGGGCCGACTCGATGTCGCCGCCTTCGATGATCTGCTTGGCCTGGTTCGTGTGGTAGGCCCAGACGCCGGCGAAGCAGTCGGCCTGCAACTCCAAGCGCACGGACATCGCGTTGGCTTCGGTCTCGGACGCGCGTTCGCGCATGCGGTCGACCTTGCCGGAGATGCCCAGCAGGTTCTGCACGTGGTGGCCGACCTCGTGGGCGATCACATAGGCCTGGGTGAATTCGCCGCCGACCTTGAAGCGCTGCTGCATCATGCGGAAGAAGGTCAGGTCGATGTACACCTTGCGGTCGGCCGGGCAATAGAAGGGACCGACGGCGCTCTGGCCCACGCCGCAGCCGCCCGTGCCGGTGCGGCCCGAGTACAGCACGAGGGTCGGCGGCGAGTACGTCGCCCCGCCGGCCTTGAAGATCTGCGTCCAGGTGTCCTCGGTATAGCCCAGCACGGTGCGCACGAACTGGGTTTCGCGGTCGTTCGCGGGCGGATGCGACGGCGCCTGCTGCTGCACGTGCTGGTTGCCGCCCCCGCCCGACAGCAGGCTGAGGATGGTGGTCGGCGACACGCCGAAGAACCAGGAGCCCAGCAGCGCGACGACGATCGTGCCGATGCCGATGGTCCCGCCGCCGAAGCCGAAACCGCCGCCACCGCCACCGTCACCGCGGCGGTCCTCCACATTGTCGCTCTGACGATCGCCTTCCCAACGCATGCACACTCCCCGGCGCGCTCCAGGCGCGCCAACAACGTGCCGGCGGCAGTCCGGCCGCCGGCGGATTATTCCTGGTCAGCGCCCGGACTGGCGCCTCAGATTCACTGCTCCCTCGTTCGATCGCGCATCCTTGATGCGGTACTCCTCGTCCACCGCGAGGCCGGCACGCCATTCGTCGTTCATCAGGCGTTGGTGGCGTTCGCGCTCGACTTCGCGCTCCAGGCGGTCTTTCAGGGAATCGTTCTGCAGCTTCATGCTCATGTCCTTCAACGTACGAGGGGCAATGCGTCGCCGCCTCGAGCCAAGTATTGCGTAGCGGCTGCGCGGCGGTCTGTTCGAACTTTCACATAATCATACATGGAAGGCGGCGCCGGCCCCAGCGCACGCTGCCGTATGTGCGGCAGCGTACGGAACTCGGCAGTCCACTGGCGCATGATGGCATCATGCCGCTCCGCTCACCCTCCACCCTCGTCGAACTCGGCCACGCACTGCGGCGCGCCGGCTACCGCTTCGTCACGGTCACGCCCGCGACCCACCGGCGGGTCAACCGCCGCCCCGAGAACGCCTGGGCCCGCGACATGCGCGGCGTGTTCGGCTGGAGCCGGCCGTTCCGCACGGGCGTGCTGCCGCCGGACATCGAGGACCTGGCGCGGCGCGCCGGCGTGCTGGCACCGCACGAGCAAGACGGACAGCCGGGCTGGCGCGCGCTGGTGCGGGCATCGAGCGTCGGCGACTGCCTGTATTTCCACTCGGCCTGGCCGACCGACGACGAGGATGCCGTGTTCTTCGGCCCCGACACCTACCGCTACGTCGCCGCCCTGCGCCGCTCGCTGGGCCGGCTGGGCCGCCCGGTGCAGCGCGCCGTCGACATCGGCGCCGGCAGCGGCGCGGGCGCGATCGAACTGGCGCTGCAGTTCCGCACGGCGACCGTGTACGGCGCCGACATCAACGACGCCGCGCTGGCCCTCGTCGACGTCAACGCGGCGCTGAACGGCGCGGCCAACGTGATCCCCTGCCGCAGCGACCTGCTGGACGGCGTCGACGGGCACGTCGACCTCGTCATGTCGAACCCGCCCTACATCCTCGACGAGGACGAACTCGCTTACCGCCATGGCGGCGGCGAGCATGGCGCCGAGCTGTCGATCCGCATCGTGCGCTGCGCGCTCGAGCGCCTGCATGCCGGCGGCAGCCTGCTGCTGTACACGGGTTCGGCGATCGTCGACGGCCAGGACCGCTTCCTGGAAGCGATCCGCGGCGACCTCGACGGCCGCTGCAGCGACTGGCAGTACGAGGAACTGGACCCGGACATCTTCGGCGGCCAGCTCGGCTGCGACGGCTACGAGAACGTCGAACGCATCGCGGCCGTCTGGCTGCATGCCGTCAAGGGCGCCTGACCGGCCTGCCGTCCCGCCACCACTCCCTCCGGGTGGCGCCGAACCTGCGACGAACGAGCAAAATATCGCGGCATCCAGGCATGTCCACCGGACGGGGCCGGATCGACAATACCGTCAAGGCGCCACCGAGACGCCATGCCCGATAACAGGAGGATCACCATGCAAACCGCCGATTCCGTCGCCGCCCCCGCGCCCAAGCCGGCCACGGCACCTTCCACTACCCTCGCCTACCTGCCGGTGGGCATGTTCGGCTCCGTGATGGGCCTGACCGGCCTGTCGATCGCCTGGCACCTCGCCCACCAGCACTTCGGCCTGCCGGCGTGGATCGGCCAGGCCATCGGCGCCCTCGCCCTCCTCGATTTCATCGTGCTGGCCATCGCCTACGCCGTCAAGGCGGCCTCCGGCTTTTCGGCCGTGAAGGCGGAATTCGCCAACCCGGTCGCCGGCAACCTGTTCGGCACCCCGCTGATCAGCCTGTTGCTGCTGCCCTTCGTGCTGGTCGACGTCAGCCTCGACCTGGCGCGCCTGTCCTGGGTGCTGGGCGCCGCGCTGATGACGGTGTTCGGCTGGGTCATCGTGATCCGCTGGATCACTGTCCGCCATACGGGCGCGCAGATCGCCCCGACCTGGATCGTCCCCGTCGTCGGCATGCTCGACGTGCCGCTCGCGGTGCCCCTGCTGCAATGGGACGGCCTGCACGGCGTCATGATGTTCGGCACCGCCGTGGGCCTGTTCTTCGCGCTGCCCATCCTGACCATGCTGCTCACCCGCCTGGCGATGGAAGACCCGCTGCCGGCGCCGCTGCAGCCGGCGCTGCTGATCGTGCTGGCCCCGTTCGCCGTCGGCTTCTCGGCCTACGTGACGACCACCGGCCACATCGACGGCTTCGCCGAGGGCCTGTACATGGTGATGCTGTTCGTGCTGCCCATCCTGCTGGGCCGCCTGCGTCACCTGCCGCGCTGCTCGCCGTTCCGCGTGTCGTGGTGGGCCGCCAGCTTCCCGCTGGCAGCGACGGCGGTGGCCGCGCTGAAGTATGCGGACTATGCCAAGCATCCGGTGACAGATGCGATCGCGGCGGTGATCCTGGCCCTCGCCTCGCTAATCATCGCAGTGTTCGTCGTCCAGACCCTGGGCGGCGTCGCCCGCGGCAAGCTGCGCGAGCTGAGCTGAGCTGAGCTGAGCTGAGCTGACCCGGCGGTTCGCCCGTACCGGCGCCGAACCTGCCCTTGGACAGGGTGGCCGTCCGTGCGGGCCTGACCCTCCCGTAGAATTCCCTCATCAATGAACGGGCTCGCCACGCAGGCGGGCCCTTCGTCCATCGTTGCTGTCATCGGGAGTGAGGACATGAGCAAGACCGCGGCAGACTACCTGGCACATACCCTGGCCCTGGCGGGCGTCGAGCGCGTCTACGGCGTCGTCGGCGATTCGCTGAACGGTTTCACCGATGCGCTGCGGCGCCAGGAAACCGTCGACTGGGTCCACGTGCGCCACGAGGAAGGCGCGGCGTTCGCGGCCGGCGCCGAAGCGCACCTGACCGGCAAGCTGGCCGTCTGTGCCGGCAGCTGCGGCCCGGGCAACCTGCACCTCATCAACGGCCTGTTCGACTGCCAGCGGAGCAGCGTGCCCGTGCTGGCCATCGCCGCCCACATCCCCAGCACCGAGATCGGCATCGATTATTTCCAGGCCACGCACCCGGAAAGCCTGTTCAGGGAATGCAGCCATTACGTCGAGCTGGTGTCGAACGCCGCGCTGCTGCCGCAGATCCTGCACCGGGCGATGCGCGTCGCCGTGGCGAGGAAAGGCGTGGCCGTCGTCGTCATGTCCGGCGACGTCGCCCTGCAGCCGCTCGCCGCAACCCCGCCCGCCTGGCTGCTGCCCGCGCAGCCGACGGTCGTGCCGCCCTCTGGCGACATCGACGCGCTGGCCGCCCTGCTCAACGGCGGCGAACGCGTGGCGCTGTTCTGCGGCGCGGGCACGGCGGGCGCGCACCCGCAGATCATGCGCCTGGCCGAGACGCTGCAGGCGCCGATCGTGCACACGCTGCGCGGCAAGGAAACCATGGAGTACGACAACCCGTACGACGTCGGCATGACCGGCCTGGTCGGCTTCGCGTCCGGCTACAAGGCGATGAAGCGCTGCGACACGCTGCTGGTGCTGGGCGCCGACTTCCCCTACCGCCAGTTCTTCCCCGACGGGGCGAAGATCGCACAGATCGACGTGCGCCCGGAAGCGCTCGGCAACCGCTGCCCGCTGGAGCTGGGCCTGCAGGGCGACGTCAAGGCAACGCTCGACGCGCTGCTGCCGAAGCTCACGCCCAAGACGGACGGTCGCTTCCTGGCCAGCGCGCTGGACGACTACCGCGCCGCCAGGGCGGACCTGGACAAGCTGGCCGCGATCGACGCCGGCACGCGCACGATCCACCCGCAGGCCGTCACCCGCGTCGTCAGCGAACTGGCGAGCGAGGACGCGATCTTCACGGCCGACGTGGGCACGCCGATCGCCTGGACGGCGCGCTACCTGAAGGTCAACGGCAAACGCCGCATCGTCGGCTCGTTCAACCACGGCTCGATGGCCAACGCGATGCTGCACGCCATCGGCGCCCAGGCCTCGCACCCGGGCCGCCAAGTGATCTCGTTCTCGGGCGACGGCGGCTTTTCCATGATGATGGGCGAATTCCTGACGCTGTCGCAGATGGACCTGCCGGTCAAGATCATCCTGCTCAACAACGGCACGCTGGGCTTCGTGGAACTGGAGATGAAGGCCAACGGCTTCCTCGACACGGGCTGCGACCTGCGCAACCCGAACTTCGCGGCCATGGCGGAGGCGGTCGGCATCAAGGGCATCCGCGTCGAGGATCCGCACCGGCTGGAAGACGCCGTGCGCGAGGCGCTGGCGCATGACGGGCCGGTGCTGGTGGATGTCGTCAGCGCGCGCCAGGAGCTGGTCATGCCGCCGGCCACGACGCTGGAGGAAGCGCACAAGTTCGGGCTGTTCATGCTGAAGGCGGTGCTGGATGGGAGGGCTGGGGAGCTGATCGATCTGGCGAAGGTGAACATGCTACGGTGAAGAGCTTCCCTGGAGATGCCGGCATCGCGCGCCCTCGGCGCGCGGGCTGTCCGCGGTGCGGACAGCAAAGTGGCGATTCGGGAGGG
>NZ_JASNRD010000025.1 GCF_030412015.1 Massilia sp. YIM B02763
TTCGCAATCCGCGAAGGCGGCCGTACCGTCGGCGCCGGCGTGGTTGCCAAGATCCTGGCCTAATCGCCTGATCAGTAGTAATTAGTTGCACACCGGGCGGAACGTTTCTGTTCCGCCCAACCCAGAGTGTTGCACGATGTATTCAAGTCGTGTATAATGCTCGATTCAACGAGAAGTTTTCGTAGGGGAGTAGCTCAATTGGCAGAGCGTCGGTCTCCAAAACCGAAGGTCGCGGGTTCGATTCCCTCCTCCCCTGCCACCGAATTCGGTGCCACAGGCACCCGAAAGTAAAATAAGTATGTCTAATCAATCCGTGCAAACCGTCAGCACCTCGAACGACAAGTTCAAGGTCGCGCTGGCAGTGGTTGCTACGATTGCAGGCGTGGTCGGGTTCTTTTACCTGAAAGGCCAGAATAAACCAGCCCTCATGTGCGCAGGCGCACTCGTGGCTGGTTTGGCTATTGCCGTGCTGCTCTTGTGGACTTCGACTGCCGGTCGCGACTTCCTGGGCTTCGCCAAAGAGTCGGTGCGCGAAACGAAGAAGGTTGTTTGGCCCACCCGTAAAGAAGCGACCCAGATCACCCTCGTGGTGTTCGGCTTCGTGCTGGTGATGGCGATTTTCCTGTGGGGCACGGACAAGATTCTCGAATTCCTGATGTACGACGTGATCCTGGGGTGGAAACAATAATGAGCGACAACGTGCAGCAAGATAACGTGCCGGGCGACGCCCCGGCACAAGACGCTGGTGCACCGCTGAGCGTCCCGGTCAGCAACAAGCGCTGGTACGTCGTGCATGTCTATTCGGGCATGGAAAAGAGCGTGATGCGCGGCCTGACCGACCGTATCGAACGCGGCGGCATGCAAGAACAATTCGGCCGCATCCTGGTGCCGACCGAAGAAGTGGTCGAAGTCAAGAACGGCAGCAAATCGGTCACCGAGCGTCGCTTCTTCCCGGGTTATGTGCTGGTCGAGATGGAAATGACCGACGAGACCTGGCACCTCGTGAAGAACACGCCGAAAGTCACCGGCTTCATCGGCGGCAAGAGCAACAAGCCGACGCCGATCCCGGCGCGCGAGATCGACAAGATCATGCAGCAGGTCCAGGAAGGCGTCGAAAAGCCGCGTCCGAAAGTCCTGTACGAAGTGGGCGAGCAAGTCCGGATCAAGGAAGGCCCGTTCACCGACTTCAACGGCAACGTCGAGGAAGTCAACTACGAAAAATCGAAGGTGCGTGTCACTGTCACCATCTTCGGCCGCGCAACTCCGGTGGAACTGGAGTTCGGGCAGGTAGAAAAAGTCTAAAACGCCGAATCGGAGCGTCGCAGCAGCTAGGCGGAATCCGGTAAGAGGAGCCCCGCCGCAGAGTAGTACGCGCGGGGCGCTACTACTCAACAATCGACAAGGAGCCACAACATGGCAAAGAAAATCGTCGGTTTTATCAAGCTGCAAGTGCCGGCTGGTAAAGCAAACCCGTCCCCCCCGATCGGCCCGGCCCTGGGTCAGCGCGGCCTGAACATCATGGAATTCTGCAAGGCGTTCAACGCCAAGACCCAAGGCATGGAGCCGGGTATGCCGATTCCGGTGGTGATCACCGCCTTCGCGGACAAGTCCTTCACCTTCGAGATGAAGACCCCGCCGGCAACCTACCTGATCAAGAAGTACTCGGGCGTCACCAAAGGCTCGGCCAAGCCGCATACCGACAAGGTCGGCACGCTGACCCGCGCCCAGGCTGAAGAAATCGCAAAAACCAAACAGCCGGACCTGACCGCTGCCGACCTGGACGCCGCTGTGC
Organism: Massilia sp. YIM B02763; assembly: GCF_030412015.1. Classification (GTDB taxonomy): domain Bacteria; phylum Pseudomonadota; class Gammaproteobacteria; order Burkholderiales; family Burkholderiaceae_D; genus Telluria. The sequence continues at coordinate 1,793 of NZ_JASNRD010000025.1, forward strand.
GCGTCATCGCCGGCTCGGCTCGTTCGATGGGCATCACGGTGGAGGGTATCTAATGGCTAAGCTGTCCAAACGCGTCAAGGAAATGAAAGCCAAAGTCGACCGTAACAAGGTCTACGCTTTCGACAACGCCGTCGCAATCGTCAAGGAATTCGCCACCGCCAAGTTCAACGAGTCGATCGACGTCGCCGTTCAGCTGGGCGTGGACCCGAAGAAGTCGGACCAGGTCGTTCGTGGTTCCGTGGTTCTGCCGGCCGGTACCGGCAAGGAAGTGCGCGTCGCCGTCTTCGCCCAGGGCGAGAAGGCCGAGCAGGCTAAAGCCGCCGGCGCCGACATCGTCGGCATGGAAGACCTGGCAGAGCGCGTCAAGGCCGGCGACATGCCGTTCGACATCGTGATCGCTTCGCCGGACACCATGCGTATCGTCGGTACCCTGGGTCAGATCCTGGGCCCGCGCGGCCTGATGCCGAACCCGAAGGTCGGCACCGTGACCCCGGACGTGGCTGGCGCCGTCAAGAACGCCAAGGCCGGTCAGGTCCAGTACCGTACCGACAAGGCAGGTATCATCCACGCCACCATCGGCCGTAAATCGTTCTCGGACGAACAGCTGAAGAGCAACCTGGTCGCGCTGATCGACGCCCTGAACAAGGCCAAGCCGGCTTCGTCGAAGGGTATCTACCTGCGCAAGGTCGCCATCTCGTCGACCATGGGCGCTGGCGTCCGTGTCGACCACGGCACCCTGGCTGCCTGATTGAACGGTAGGGTGGACGGCTATGCCGTCCACGCGTTCAAGATACGTAAAGAATAAAGCCCCTGTCAGCAGTACCACAGGGCAGATCTTTGGGCTGGCGGGGCAACCCGCCAGGCAATCAAAGACCGTTGGGCCGAATGCAGCAGGCAGGCAGGAGGTTAAAAGACAACCCAACGCAGATGGCGAACCCGAACAAGTTTTGTAGTCGATGCTTTGTCGTACTTCTTAACTTCGGACGCCGTGTTCGAACCGGTGTGGGGAATGTTCCTCGCATCATTTAAGGAGATTGACCGTGGGTCTTAATCTGAATGACAAAAAGGTCGTCGTCGAAGAAGTTTCCGCAAAAGTAGCAACTGCGCAAACCATCGTCGTCGCCGAATACCGTGGCATCCAGGTTAGTGCTCTGACGCAACTCCGTGCAAAAGCTCGTTCGCAGGGTGTGTACCTGCGTGTTCTGAAGAACACGCTGGCACGTCGCGCTGTGGAAGGCACCCAGTTCGCCTCGCTGGCTGACTCGATGGTTGGTCCGCTGATCTACTCGATCTCGGACGACGCCGTCGCAGCCGCCAAGGTTATCAGCGACTTCTCCAAGACCAACGACAAGTTGGTGGTGAAGGGCGGTAACTACGCAGGCAAGAACCTGGATGTCGCCGGCGTGAACGCCTTGGCAAGCATCCCGAGCCGCGAAGTCCTCATCGCCCAGCTGCTGGGCGTCATGCAGGCTCCGGTTTCCGGCTTTGCACGTGTTCTGGCTGCAGTTGCAGCACAAAAAGGCGAAGGTTCCGCAGCTCCGGCAGAAGCCGCAGCAGCAGAATAATTTCCCCCTTTTTGGTCAAGCATTAACCTCATACTAAATATTTGGAGTTTCAAATGGCAATTAGCAAAGAAGAGTTCCTGGACGCAGTTGGCGCAATGTCGGTCATGGAACTGAACGACCTGGTCAAGGCTTTCGAAGAGAAGTTCGGCGTGTCGGCAGCTGCAATGGCAGCACCGGCAGCTGGCGGTGCTGCTGCTGGCGGCGCGGCTGCTGCTGAAGAGCAGACCGAATTCAACGTCGTGCTGGCTGAAGTCGGCGCGAACAAGGTCGGCGTCATCAAGGCCGTCCGCGAAATCACCGGTCTGGGCCTGAAAGAAGCCAAGGACCTGGTCGACGGCGCACCGAAGACCGTCAAGGAAGCCCTGCCGAAAGCTGACGCTGAAGCCGCCAAGAAGAAGCTGGAAGAAGCTGGCGCCAAGGCCGAGCTCAAGTAATCCATATGCAAAGGGCGCTGGCAACAGCGCTCCGCGCCGGAGTCAAAGCGCGCAGACCCCCGCCGGAAGGTGGGGTATGCGGCTTTGGCTCTTTTGTCGTCCCTACGGCAAACAGCATGACCCCGCTTCAGAAGCGCCGCAGCACGCAATAATCGTAACACAGCAGTACCGGTTCCTTTTCACCCGACGGACAGCGACGAGCATTGAGGCCTTGCATGTGGTGGCTCAGCCACTGGCAATCCCTGAATTCTCATCCTTTCTGTCACTCACGGAGTGTCCATGCACTACTCATTTACTGAGAAGAAACGCATTCGCAAGTCGTTCGCGAAGCGCGCCAACGTTCACAACGTTCCCTATCTCCTGGCCACCCAACTGGAGTCCTACGAGAACTTCCTGCAGGCAGACGCAGGTCCTGTCGCCCGCAAGAACGAAGGCCTGCAATCGGCCTTCACCTCCATCTTCCCGATCGTGTCGCACAACGGCTTCGCGCGCCTGGAATTCCTCTCCTACGTACTGGGTGACCCCGCTTTCGACGTCAAGGAATGCCAGCAGCGCGGCCTGACCTTCGCATCGCCGCTGCGCGCCAAGGTGCGTCTGGTGATCCTGGACAAGGAATCGCCGACCAAGCCGGTCGTGAAGGAAATGAAAGAGCAGGAAGTCTACATGGGCGAACTGCCGCTCATGACCGCCAACGGCTCGTTCGTCATCAACGGTACCGAGCGCGTGATCGTCTCGCAGCTGCACCGTTCGCCGGGCGTGTTCTTCGAACACGACCGCGGCAAGACGCACTCGTCGGGCAAGCTGCTGTTCTCGGCCCGCATCATTCCTTACCGCGGCTCGTGGCTGGACTTCGAGTTCGACCCGAAGGACATCCTGTTCTTCCGCGTCGACCGCCGCCGCAAGATGCCGGTGACGATCCTGCTGAAGGCCATCGGCATGACGCCGGAACAGATCCTGGCGAACTTCTTCGTGTTCGACAACTTCAACCTGCGCTCGGAAGGCGCGGAACTGGAATTCGTGGCCGAGCGCCTGCGCGGTGAAGTCGCGCGCTTCGACGTCGTCGATCCGAAGTCGGGCAAGACCCTGATCACCAAGGACAAGCGCATCAACGCCAAGAACGTGCGCGACGTCGAGAACGCCGGCATCAAGCACATCTCCGTGCCGGAAGACTACCTGGTCGGCCGCGTGCTGGCGACCAATGTCGTGGATCCGGACACCGGCGAGATCATCGCCAACGCCAACGACGAGCTGACCGACGAGCTGCTGGGCAAGCTGCGCGATGCCAACATCGAAGGCATCCAGACCCTGTACACCAACGACCTGGACCAGGGCGCCTACATCTCGCAGACCCTGCGCACCGACGACACCGCCGACCAGACCGCCGCACGCGTGGCGATCTACCGCATGATGCGTCCGGGCGAACCGCCGACCGAAGAGTCGGTGGAAGCGCTGTTCAACGGCCTGTTCTACAGCGCCGAGCGCTACGACCTGTCGGCTGTCGGCCGCATGAAGTTCAACCGCCGCATCGGCCGCGACGAACTGACGGGCGACATGACCCTGTCGAACGACGACATCCTGGCAGTGATCAAGATCCTGGTCGAACTGCGTAACGGCCGCGGCGAAGTCGACGACATCGACCACCTGGGCAACCGTCGCGTACGTTGCGTCGGCGAACTGGCCGAAAACCAGTTCCGCGCCGGCCTCGTGCGCGTGGAGCGCGCCGTCAAGGAACGCCTCGGCCAGGCCGAAGCGGACAACCTGATGCCGCACGATCTGATCAACAGCAAGCCGATCTCGGCCGCGATCCGCGAATTCTTCGGTTCGTCGCAGCTGTCGCAGTTCATGGACCAGACCAACCCGCTGTCGGAAATCACGCACAAGCGCCGTGTTTCCGCACTGGGCCCGGGCGGCCTGACCCGCGAACGCGCCGGCTTCGAGGTGCGCGACGTGCACCCGACCCACTACGGCCGCGTCTGCCCGATCGAAACGCCGGAAGGCCCGAACATCGGCCTGATCAACTCGCTGGCTCTGTACGCCCGCCTGAACGAATACGGCTTCCTGGAAACCCCGTACCGCAAGGTCGACGGTTCCAAGGTCACCGACAAGATCGAATACCTGTCGGCGATCGAAGAAGGCCGTTACATCATTGCCCAGGCAAACGCGAAGATCAACGAAGAAGGCCAGCTGATCGACGAACTGGTGTCGGCACGTGAAGCGGGCGAGACCATCCTCGTGTCGCCGGAACGCATCCAGTACATGGACGTGGCTCCGGGCCAGATCGTGTCGGTCGCGGCATCGCTGATTCCGTTCCTGGAGCACGACGACGCGAACCGTGCACTGATGGGCGCCAACATGCAGCGCCAGGCCGTGCCTTGCCTGCGTCCGGAAAAAGCCTTCGTCGGTACCGGCATCGAGCGCACCGTGGCGGTCGACTCGGGCACCACTGTGCAGGCGACCCGTGGCGGTATCGTCGACTACGTCGACGCAGGCCGTGTCGTGATCCGCGTCAACGATGACGAAGCGCAGGCTGGCGAAGTCGGCGTCGACATCTACAACCTGATCAAGTACACCCGTTCGAACCAGAACACCAACATCAACCAGCGTCCGATCGTGAAAGTGGGCGACCGCGTTGCGCGCAACGACGTCATCGCCGACGGCGCATCGACCGACCTGGGCGAACTGGCACTGGGCCAGAACATGCTGGTGGCGTTCATGCCGTGGAACGGCTTGAACTTCGAGGACTCGATCCTCATCTCGGAGAACGTGGTCAAGGACGACCGCTACACCTCGATCCACATCGAGGAACTGTCGGTCGTCGCGCGCGACACCAAACTGGGCCCTGAAGAGATCACCCGCGACATCTCGAACCTGGCGGAAAACCAGCTGGCTCGCCTGGACGAGTCGGGCATCGTCTACATCGGCGCCGAAGTGCAAGCCGGTGACGTGCTGGTCGGCAAGGTGACCCCGAAAGGCGAAACCCAGCTGACTCCGGAAGAGAAGCTGCTGCGCGCGATCTTCGGCGAAAAAGCGTCGGACGTGAAAGACACGTCGCTGCGCGTGCCGTCGGGCATGGTCGGTACCGTGATCGACGTGCAAGTGTTTACCCGTGAAGGCATCGTGCGCGACAAGCGCGCCCAGCAGATCATCGACGACGAGCTGAAGCGCTATCGCCTGGACCTGAACGACCAGCTGCGCATCGTGGAAGGCGACGCCTTCCAGCGTCTGGAACGCCTGCTCGTCGGCAAGACCGTCAACGGCGGTCCGAAGAAGCTGTCGAAAGGTGCCGTCATCGACAAGGCCTACCTGGACGACCTGGACAAGTTCCACTGGTTCGACATCCGCCCGGCCGACGACGATACCGCCAACGCCCTGGAGGCGATGAAGGAATCGATCAACGAGAAGCGCCACCAGTTCGACCTGGCCTTCGAAGAGAAACGCAAGAAGCTGACGCAAGGCGACGAGCTGCAGCCGGGCGTGCAGAAGATGGTCAAGGTCTACCTGGCCGTCAAGCGCCGCCTGCAGTCGGGCGACAAGATGGCAGGCCGCCACGGTAACAAGGGTGTGGTCTCGCGTATCGTTCCGGTCGAAGACATGCCGTTCATGGCCGACGGTACCCCGGCCGACGTCGTGCTGAACCCGCTGGGCGTTCCGTCGCGTATGAACGTCGGCCAGATCCTCGAAACCCACCTCGGTTGGGCGGCGAAGGGCCTGGGCCTGCGTCTCGGCGAAATGATCAAGGCGAAAGCCGAGACCGAGCAGCTGCGTACGTTCCTGGGCAAGATCTACAACGAAACGGGCAAGAAGGAAGACCTGGACAACTTCAGCGACGAGGAAATCGTCACGCTGGCGAACAACCTCAAGAACGGCGTGCCGTTCGCGACCCCGGTGTTCGACGGTGCGCACGAGGAAGAAATCCGGCGCATGCTTGATTTGGCTTTCCCCGACCCGATCGCGAAGCACCTGGGCATGACCCCGTCGAAGAACCAGGTCACCATGTTCGACGGCCGTACCGGCGAAGCATTCGAGCGCAAGGTCACCGTGGGCTTCATGCACATGCTGAAGCTGCACCACCTGGTCGACGACAAGATGCACGCCCGTTCGACCGGCCCGTACTCGCTGGTGACGCAGCAGCCGCTGGGCGGTAAGGCCCAGTTCGGTGGCCAGCGCTTCGGTGAGATGGAGGTGTGGGCACTGGAAGCGTACGGCGCATCGTACGTGCTGCAGGAAATGCTGACCGTCAAGTCGGACGACGTGAATGGCCGTACCAAGGTGTACGAAAACCTGGTCAAGGGCGACCACGTGATCGATGCAGGTATGCCGGAATCGTTCAACGTGCTGGTGAAGGAAATCCGCTCGCTGGGTATCGACATCGATCTCGAGCGTTCGTAAGCAAGCGCAGCATGGCCGCCGCCTTCGGGCGCGACCTGCTACCCTTGTATCGTCGCCCCGGCGCAGGCCGGGGCCCAAGTTCGGCGATTGGCCGAAAAAATTGGATCCCGGCCTGCGCCGGGATGACGCTTTCAGGGGCTGGCGGTTGGGCAAGCACCGGCGAAAATCGGTGAGAAGCGGCGGTAGTAGTACTTAGTACAGAATTCAATCACCCGGAGTGATAAATGAAAGCACTGCTCGATCTATTCAAGCAAGTTCAGCAAAACGAGAGCTTCGACGCCATCAAGATTGGCTTGGCGTCGCCCGAGAAAATCCGTTCGTGGTCGTTCGGCGAAGTCAAGAAGCCGGAAACCATCAACTACCGTACGTTCAAGCCGGAACGTGACGGCCTGTTCTGCGCAAAGATCTTTGGTCCGATCAAGGACTACGAATGCCTGTGCGGCAAGTACAAGCGCCTGAAGCACCGCGGCGTCATCTGCGAAAAGTGCGGCGTCGAAGTCACGCTGGCGAAAGTCCGCCGCGAGCGCATGGGCCACATCGAGCTGGCCTCGCCGACCGCGCACATCTGGTTCCTGAAATCGCTGCCGTCGCGCCTGGGCATGGTCCTGGACATGACGCTGCGCGATATCGAGCGCGTGCTGTACTTCGAAGCATACGTCGTGACCGATCCGGGCATGACCCCGCTGAAGAAGTGCCAGATCATGTCGGAAGACGACTACGCCGCCAAGTACGAAGAGTACGGCGACGACTTCACCGCGTTCATGGGCGCCGAAGGCATCCGTGAACTGCTGCGTTCGATCGACATCGACCGCGAAGCCGAAGCCCTGCGCGTCGAGCTGAAGGAATCGAAGTCCGAAGCCAAGATCAAGAAATACGCCAAGCGCCTGAAAGTGCTCGAGGCATTCCAGCGTTCGGGCATCAAGCCGGACTGGATGATCATGGAAGTGCTCCCGGTCCTGCCGCCGGAGCTGCGTCCGCTCGTCCCGCTGGACGGCGGCCGTTTCGCCACGTCCGACCTGAACGACCTGTATCGCCGCGTGATCAACCGTAATAATCGTCTCAAGCGATTGATGGAACTGCGCGCGCCTGAAATCATCACGCGCAACGAAAAGCGCATGCTGCAGGAAGCGGTCGACTCGCTGCTGGACAACGGCCGTCGCGGCAAGGCGATGACCGGCGCCAACAAGCGTCCGCTGAAGTCGCTGGCTGAAATGATCAAGGGCAAGGGCGGCCGCTTCCGTCAGAACCTGCTGGGCAAGCGCGTCGACTACTCGGGCCGTTCGGTCATCGTGGTGGGTCCGCAGCTGAAACTGCACCAGTGCGGCCTGCCGAAGCTGATGGCCCTGGAACTGTTCAAGCCGTTCATCTTCAACAAGCTGGAACTGATGGGTCTCGCGACCACCATCAAGGCCGCCAAGAAGCTGGTCGAGCAACAGGAACCGGTGGTCTGGGACATCCTGGAAGAAGTCATCAAAGAGCACCCGGTCATGCTGAACCGTGCGCCGACGCTGCACCGCCTGGGCATCCAGGCGTTCGAGCCGGTGCTGATCGAAGGCAAGGCGATCCAGCTGCACCCGCTGGTCTGCGCGGCGTTCAACGCCGACTTCGACGGTGACCAGATGGCAGTCCACGTCCCGCTGTCGATCGAAGCACAGATGGAAGCCCGCACCCTGATGCTGGCCTCGAACAACATCCTGTTCCCGTCGAACGGCGAACCGTCGATCGTGCCGTCCCAGGATATCGTGCTGGGTCTGTACTACGCGACCCGCGAGGCGATCAACGCCAAGGGCGAAGGCATGCTGTTCCCGGACGTGTCGGAAGTCATCCGCGCGTACGACAACAAGGAAGTCGAACTGGCGACCCGCATCACCGTGCGTATCGTCGAGCATCCGAAGAACGACGAAGGCGGCTTCGACCGTACCCTCACGCGCTACGAGACCACCGTCGGCCGTGCGATCCTGTCCGAGATCCTGCCGAAAGGCCTGCCGTTCTCGGTGCTGAACCGCGCGCTGAAGAAGAAGGAAATCTCGAAGCTGATCAACACGTCGTTCCGCAAGTGCGGCCTGCGTGCGACCGTCGTGTTTGCCGACAAGCTGATGCAGTCGGGCTTCCGCCTGGCGACCCGCGCCGGTATCTCGATCGCCGTGGACGACATGCTGATCCCGGACGTCAAGAAGACCATGATCGCGACCGCCGAAGCGGAAGTGAAGCAGATCGAGCAGCAGTACGCCTCGGGTCTGGTCACCGCCGGCGAGCGTTACAACAAGGTCGTCGACATCTGGGGCAAGACCTCGGACGAAGTCGGCAAGGCGATGATGGACCAGCTGAAAGTGGAACCGGTCACCAAGCGCGACGGCACCGAAAGCACCCAGGAATCGTTCAACGCGATTTACATGATGGCCGACTCGGGCGCCCGCGGTTCTGCGGCGCAGATTCGCCAGCTGGCCGGTATGCGCGGCCTGATGGCGAAGCCGGACGGTTCGATTATCGAAACGCCGATTACCGCGAACTTCCGCGAAGGCCTGAACGTGTTGCAGTACTTCATCTCGACGCACGGCGCCCGTAAGGGTCTGGCCGACACCGCGCTGAAGACGGCAAACTCGGGTTACCTGACCCGCCGCCTGGTCGACGTGACCCAGGATCTGGTGGTGATCGAGGACGATTGCGGCACCACCAACGGCACGCACATGAAGGCGATGGTCGAAGGCGGTGAAGTCATCGAGCCGCTGCGCGACCGTATCCTCGGCCGCGTCGCCGGTACCGACATCGTGAATCCGGAAACGCAGGCAACCCTGTACGAAGCCGGCACGCTGCTGGACGAAGACATGGTCGAAGAGATCGAGCGCCTGGGCATCGACGAAGTCAAGGTCCGCACCCCGCTGAACTGCGACACGCGCTACGGCCTGTGCGCCAAGTGCTACGGCCGCGACCTGGGCCGCGGCCTGCTGGTCAACGCCGGCGAAGCAGTCGGTGTCGTGGCGGCACAGTCGATCGGTGAGCCGGGTACCCAGCTGACCATGCGTACCTTCCACATCGGTGGTGCGGCATCGCGTGCGGCAGTGGCATCGTCGGTCGAAGCCAAGTCGAACGGTACGGTCCGCTTCACCGCGACCATGCGTTACGTGACCAACGGCAAGGGCGCCCAGATCGTCATTTCGCGTTCCGGCGAAGTGCTGATCACGGACGACCACGGCCGCGAGCGCGAGCGCCACAAGGTGCCGTACGGCGCGACCCTGACCGTCCACGACGGCCTGGCTGTGAAAGCAGGCACGCCGCTGGCGACCTGGGACCCGCTGACCCGTCCGATCATCACGGAATACGGTGGCACGATCAAGTTCGAGAACGTGGAAGAGGGCGTCACCGTCGCTCGCCAGGTCGACGAAGTGACCGGCCTGTCGACCCTGGTGGCAATCGATCCGAAGCGTCGTGGTTCGGGCAAGGTCAACCGTCCGCAGGTCAAGCTGCTGAACGACGAAGGCCAGGAAGTCAAGATCGCCGGCACCGAACACGCCGTGACGATCGGTTTCCAGGTCGGCGCACTGATCATGGTCAAGGATGGCCAGCAAGTGTCGGTGGGTGAAGTGCTTGCACGTATCCCGACCGAATCGCAGAAGACCCGTGACATTACCGGTGGTCTGCCGCGCGTTGCCGAGCTGTTCGAAGCCCGTTCGCCGAAAGATGCCGGCATGCTGGCGGAAGTCACCGGTACGGTCGCATTCGGTAAAGAGACCAAGGGCAAGCAGCGCCTGGAAATCACCGACATGGACGGCAACAAGCACGAGTTCCTGATCACCAAGGACAAGCAAGTGCTGGTGCACGACGGCCAGGTGGTGAACAAGGGCGAGATGATCGTGGACGGCCCGGCCGATCCGCAAGACATCCTGCGCCTGCTGGGTATCGAAGCGCTGGCCCGCTACATCGTCGACGAAGTGCAGGACGTGTATCGTCTGCAGGGCGTGAAGATCAACGACAAGCACATCGAGGTGATCGTTCGCCAGATGCTGCGTCGTGTCCAGATCACCGATGCCGGCGACACCGACTACATCGTCGGCGAGCAGGTGGAGCGTTCGGAACTGCTGGAAGAGAACGACCGCGTCAACGCCGTCAACAAGCTGCCGGCGCAGTACGAAAACGTGCTGCTGGGTATTACCAAGGCATCGCTGTCGACCGACTCGTTCATCTCGGCCGCATCGTTCCAGGAAACCACCCGCGTGCTGACCGAAGCGGCGATCATGGGCAAGCGCGACGGTCTGCGCGGCCTGAAGGAAAACGTCATCGTCGGCCGCCTGATCCCTGGCGGTACCGGCCTGGCATTCCACCGCGCCCGCAAGGAGAAGGAGCAGTGGGAGGCGGAAGAGCGCCAGGCACTGCTGCAGCAGGAGAAGGCCAACATGGCTGCCGAACTGCAGGCGATGGAAGACCAGCAGCAGGCGGCTCACGCCGAGCAGCATCCGGGCGAAGGCGAGTAATCCTCGCGTCAGCCTCAGCCGCTTGAACGGCTGATAAGAACGGCACCTTCGGGTGCCGTTTTTTTTCGCCCGTCTCCATCGTGCTCCATGCGACGCCGTAGCATCATTTCAATAATTGTGGAAATGTCGAAAAATGAGTGATACGATTCCGCTCACCGACACAGGAATCCGTCCATGCAATCACCCGACGTTGTGACCGCCTTGGCCGCGCTGGCCCACGAATCGCGCCTCGCCGCCTTCCGCCTGCTCGTCCAGGCCGGCCCGGAAGGCCTGGCCGCCAGCCGCATCGCGGAATCGCTGGACATCGCCAATTCCTCGCTGTCCTTCCATCTGAAGGAGCTCACGCATGCGGGCCTCGTGACCGCGCGCCAGGAAGGCCGCTTCGTCATCTACGCGGCCCGCTTCGACACGATGAACGCGCTGCTCGGCTTCCTCACCGAAAACTGCTGCGGGGGCGCGCCCTGCACGCCCGCCAACCCCTGCTGAACCTCCCGAAAGCCGCCATGAACGTCCTTTTCCTCTGCACCGGCAACTCCTGCCGCTCGCTCATCAGCGAAGCCCTGTTCAACCACCTGGCGCCGGCAGGATGGCGCGCGCTCAGCGCGGGCAGCCAGCCCACGGGCAAGCTGAACGAACGCGCGCTCGCGCTCCTGCAGCGCAAGGGCATTCCGACCGAGGGCTACTACAGCAAATCCTGGGACGACCTGCCGGTCGTGCCCGACATCGTCGTCACGGTCTGCGCCAGCGCCGCCGGCGAAACCTGTCCCGCCTACCTGGGCCCCGTGCTGCGCACGCACTGGGGCGTCGAGGATCCCAGCCACGTCACCGGCACGGAAGAGGAGATCGCGGCCGCGTTCGAGCAGGCGTACGCGATCCTGCGCGCGCGCATCGAGGCCTTTCTGGCCTTGCCGCTGGATGCATTGCAGGGCGACCGCGCCGCGTTCAAGGCCGCGCTGGACCGCATCGGCACCATTGCCGCCTGAACCGGAAGGACGCCCGTGCCCGTTGCCTTCCTCATCTTTGTCGCGACCCTCGTCCTCGTCATCTGGCAGCCGCGCGGCCTGGGCATCGGCTGGAGCGCGGCGGCGGGCGCCATCGCCGCGCTGCTGGCAGGCGTCATCCATGTCGGCGACATCCCGGTGGTCTGGCACATCGTGTGGAACGCCACCGGCGCCTTCGTCGCCATCATCCTGATCAGCCTCGTGCTCGACCGCGCCGGCTTCTTCGAATGGGCCGCGCTGCACGTGGCGCGCTGGGGCGGCGGGTCGGGACGCCGGCTGTTCGTTCTTCTGGTGCTGCTCGGGGCGGCCGTCGCCGCCCTGTTCGCGAACGACGGGGCCGCGCTCATCCTCACGCCCATCGTCGTCGCCATGCTGGCGGCGCTGCGCTTCCCGCCGCGCGCCGTGCTGGCCTACGTGATGGCGGCCGGCTTCATCGCCGACATGGCGAGCCTGCCGCTGGTCGTCTCGAACCTCGTCAACATCGTGTCCGCCGATTATTTCGGCATCGGCTTCGCGCGCTACGCGGCCGTGATGGTGCCGGTCGACCTGGCGGCGACGGCGGCGACGCTGTGCGCGCTGCTCTGGTACTTCCGCCGCGACATCCCGGCGCATTACGATCTCGCCCAGCTTCGGCCTGCGCAGACCGCCATCCGTGACCGCGCCACCTTCGCGACCGGCTGGTGGGTACTGGCGTCCCTGCTCGTCGGTTTCTTCTGGCTCGACGACCTGGGCGTGCCGATCAGCGCGGTGGCCGCCGCCGGCGCCATCGTGCTGCTGCTCGTCGCCGCGCGCGGGCAGGCGATTCCCGTGCGCGAAGTGGTCAAGGGGGCGCCGTGGCAGGTCGTCGTCTTCTCGCTTGGGATGTACCTGGTCGTCTACGGCTTGCGCAACGCCGGCCTGACCGACTGGCTGGCGGGCGTGCTGGAACGCTGCGCGCACTACGGCGTATGGGGCGCCGCGCTCGGCACGGGCTTCATCGCCGCGCTGCTGTCGTCGGTAATGAACAATATGCCGACCGTGCTGGTGGGCGCGCTGTCGATCGATGCCAGCACCGCCACGGGCGCCGTCCGCGAAGCGATGGTCTATGCGAACGTGATCGGCTGCGACCTGGGCCCGAAGATCACGCCGATCGGCAGCCTGGCCACGCTGCTGTGGCTGCACGTCCTGGCCGGCAAGGACATCCGCATTTCGTGGGGCTACTACTTCCGCGTGGGGATCGTGCTGACGCTGCCGATCCTGTTCGTCACGCTGTGCGCGCTGGCCCTGCGCCTCTCCTGAACCAACCGCGAGCGCACCATGGACAAGATTCCGCACCTCCCCAACATCCGCCCCGATCAACTCGACCTGCCGACGCCCGCCAGGCTGGAGCCGGCGGGAGCGTTCAACCACCCGCCGCGCATCCTGATGCTGTACGGCTCGCTGCGCGAACGTTCCTTCAGCCGTTTCCTCACCGAGGAGGCGGCGCGCATCCTCGCGCATTTCGGCGCCGAGGTGAGGATCTTCGATCCCATGGAACTGCCGATGGTGGGCAGCGTGCCGGAGACGCACCCGAAAGTCGTCGAACTGCGCGAACTGTGCTTGTGGTCGGAAGGGCAGGTGTGGTGCAGCCCGGAGCGTCATGGCGCCGTGACGGCCGTGATGAAGAACCAGATCGACTGGATTCCGCTGGAGCAGGGCGCGATCCGCCCCAGCCAGGGACGCACGCTGGCCGTCATGCAGGTGTGCGGAGGTTCGCAATCGTTCAACGTCGTGAACACGCTGCGCCTGCTGGGGCGCTGGATGCGCATGTTCACGATTCCGAACCAGTCCTCCGTGCCGATGGCCTACAAGGAGTTCGACGACGAGGGACGCATGCGCCCGTCGGCTTACTACGACCGGGTGGTCGACGTGATGGAAGAGCTGTTCAAGATGACGCTGCTGCTGCGCGGCCGCAGCGACTACTTGAACGACCGCTACAGCGAGCGCAGCGAGCGGGCCAGGAAGGCGATCGACCGGCAGATCGAGAAGTTATGACACGGCCGGCCCGGCCACTCAGAATTTTTCGACGAATTCCGCGTTGGTCGGAAGCAGGTCCTGATCGACCAGGCGAGTCTCGATGGCGTTGGCCCGTTTGATGTGCTCTTCGTTTTCCATATCGAAGGTTTCCTCGACCGTTACGATGAGCGTGCCGAGCTGCTGCTTCCCGGCGTCGTCCATGATCTTGATGACTTGCGCTGCTTCGGGTACTTGCCGAGTTTCGATCTTGAAGGGAAGGTAGATCATCCAGCCTGCGCCTGGCCGGTCCGGGAAGACGCTTTTTTCCAGATATCCTGGAGGCGCAATCTGGATCAGCATTGGCTTCCACAAGCTGACGATAGCTTGCACCAGTTTGACTATGTTGCGAGTGTCCCGAAGCGCATGAATGTCTCTGCTAATAAAGTCAAAGAAAGACGGAATAATCCCGGTGTCGTAGGTAGCTGTAAAAGCAATGCCGCCTTTGCCTTCTTTGCCGTTCCACACCCCTAAATTTCTAAAATCATAGGTAAGATTCTCTTTGTCCGCTTTTGCCATCGCAATCGCTGCATTACTTGGGCCAGTTTCGGCAAATGCTTTGTTGAGCAGCGAATTCACTTCCGTGTCGGCTGGAGGGAACCATTCCTTCAGTGGTAGTCCTAACGTTTGCAAAAACTTCGCCAGTTTCCAGAGATCGGTGTACTGCTCCTCTATTGATGGCAGGGGAGTGGCCGTACGAAAGTTCGCAGTGATGTTGAACATTTGATTTGTCGAGCTAAGGCAAAGAGATCGACCGATAAATAGAGGTGCTGTGAAAATGACCGGGCTGTGGTTGAATCAGAATTTTTCGACAAATTCGGCGTTGGTAGGAAGCAGGTCCTGATCGACCAATCGGGTCTCGATCGCGTTGGCCCGCTTGACGTGTTCTTCGTTTTCCATATCGAAGGTTTCCTCGACAGTTACAATGAGCGTGCCGAACTGTTTCTTTCCGGCGTCGTCCATGATCGTGATGATTTGGGCTGCTTCGGGCACCTGTTGGCTGTCGATCTTGAACGGGAGGTAGAGCATCCAGCCTGCGCCCGGCCGGTCCGGGAAGACGCTGTCGTATTCAGCATGTGCTATCTGTACAAGCATTGGCTTCCACAACATAACGATGCCTTGGATGAGCTTGATCACATTGCGATAGTCCCGAAGAGACTTTACCTCCTCGCATCGGAAGTGGAGATGAGACGGGATTGCCCCAGTGCAATGCATTACGGTGTAAATCGCGCCTCCGCCATTGTTGTCTTTGCCGTTCCAGACGCCCAAGTTTCTCAGATCACTATCGTGGTTATCTCTGTCTGCCTTGGCCATCGCTAATGCTGCTGTGCTTGGACCGGCGTCGGTGAATGCGGGGTTGCGAAGGGATTGTTCCAATGTATTCGCCGGCGGATGCCACTCATCAAGTGGAAAACCTATGTCTCGCAGCGACTTGGCCAATGTCCAGAGATCGATGCAGTGCTCATCTATCGTCGGGAGAGCTGACCCTACCCGAAAGTTCGCACTGACTTTAAGATTGAAGATCATGACGTGCAGCACCCGAAGAAAGAAAGCGATCGGAATTTAACTCCTGAAGTTCTATCAGCTACAAACTTGCTTTTCGCGATCCGATCAACTAAAACCGTTCAAGGAACTGAGAATTGGTTGGCAGCAGGTCCTGATCCACTAGTCGGGTCTCGATTGCGTTAGCCTTCTTGATGTGCGCGTCGTTCTGCACATCGAAGGTTTCCTCGACGCTAACCAGCAGCGTGCCGAGCTGTTTTTTGCCTGTATCGTCCATGACCTCGATGACCTGTGCTGCCTCGGGAACCTGCTGGCTCTTGATATTAAATGGAAGGTAAAGCATCCATCCAGCACCCGGCCTGTCAGGAAAGACGCTTTGCACCAAATATCCTCCCGGTGCAATTTGAACGACCATCGGCTTCCAAATTCTGACAATGGCTTCAACTAATTTGACGACATTGCGAAAATCAGAAAATTGCTGAATATTTTTGCTGCTGAAGTTGAGGCTAGATGGAAAATGCCCAGTGTTATAGGTAGCGGTATAGGCCATAGCGCCATCCTTTTCCGTACCATTCCAAACTCCGAGGGTTCTCAGATCCGTAGCCTGGTTTTCCTTGTCAGCCTTCGCCATGGCGAGCGCAGCCGCACTCGGGCCGGTTTCCGTGAAGGCTGCGTTAAGAAGCGAGTTTTCCGCAGTGTCAGCGGGTGGAAACCAATTGGCAAGCTGAAAGCCTAGCTTCTCTAAAAACTTGGCGATCTTCCAAATGCTGCTGTAGTGTTCTTCTATCGAAGGAAGAGAAGATCCGGTACGGAAATTCGCATCAATATCGAAAATATAGTTCATGGCGTAAGGAACGTAATGATGGGTAAAGAGCGTTTCCTGAAAAATATGCTGACATATGCGTGGCTTAGTGGCTGCATAAAATGCCAATGCAATCGTGACGGTGGTGAAGTTTGAACTATCTCACTTTGACGTATTCCTTGGTTTAGAAGTTTGGGTAGACCCATGATCTTAAAGAAATACTTCGGTTCTACGGCTGATTCAAAAAACTGGTCATACGCCGCCTTCGCCTCCAGCAACAGGCACGCCTGCGACTTGAACCCATCAAAATCCGTCGCCTTGAAGTTCCATTCCGTATAGGGGGCGAAGCCAGTGATACGTGCCTGATAGGCACGCGCATCCTCGGACATATTCCACTTGCGCTCTACCAGCGTGCCGCAATCCGGCGGACATTTCGAACACGTGTCCTTGGTCTGCGTCTGCGTACTGGCTTGCGCAATGGGCGCCGTTTTCGCCTTGTCGGCGGCATCGGCTTTCTTCTTTGCCGCTTCGTTGACAGCGACCGCGCCGGCACCGGCGACGGCTGCAACGCCGAGTGCGCGCAGCAGTGCGGCACCTGCCGCTTCAAGGAGTGGGACGGCAAGCGCAGCCATTCAATCCTCCCTCAGCTTGGACTTCGCCTGCGCAAGCAGGTCCGCAAACCGTTGTTCGACGGTCTGGCCAGGTTTCCTGAGCCATGCATCGATGGCCGGCTGGCGGTAGAAATTCGGGGCGAAGGCTTCGTAGTAGAGAAACTGCGTGATCGCGCCTCCGTCCTTGAAGCCCAGTGACACCGCATGCGCATAGGCACGCTCGAGGCGGTCGCGCAGGCCTCTATCTCCGGCAAGCTCCGGATATTCCTTGACGATCATTTGATGAACTTCAGCCACGTACTGGAGTTTTTCCAAGCGATCCAATTGCGCGAGCTGTTCCTCGTTGAACTTGATCATTCGCTCCTCCCCGCCGATACCCGGCGGCCGTTATAGATGAAAAGCCACTCGTCGATCAGATGAAAGAATGCTGCTTTTTGTTCGGTGCTCATCGCCTGGAAGAGGTTGCCCAACACGCGCGGATCATAGAACCTCACCAATACCTTTCGCTCGTCGGGCAACTCGCCATCGAGCTTCAGTTGCAGCAATTGGCTCAATCCTTCCAGGTCGATCGACGTCAGCAGCCAGGAAACGGATGGCAAGGCCTGCTCCAGTTCGTATAGCGGCTGTATCTGGTCCGGTGCTTTTGCGGTATCGACGAGCCAGGGCCCCGCATGGGCAAGCGGTTCATCTTCCGTGCCCAGGAAGATAGGGCGGTTGATACCGGGCCGATGCTCGAGGCGGCGACCGGTATGCTGTTCGTACTGGAAACCGTCGACCAAGGCATACAGGTTGAGCGTGGCCCCGTTTTGCTTACGGGTCTGGAATCGCGTGACGACGTCGATCATGACTCAGCTTCGGACAACCATGGAGGAGCCTGCAGCCGCAGCCTGTGCAAGGCAGTCGAGGCAGATCGAGGGCGCTTCCTGCGCTATCGCCTTGGCACTGACCTGGAGGTTTTCGGTAGGGGAGGACGCTGTGCCGGTATCGGTATGGTTGTCCCACCATGTCGTGATTTGGGAGGTGACGATGGTCGCTCCGCAGGCGGTCTTGTCGCCATCGCGCGCGGCTGCCTGACCAAAACCCATCGTATCCTCGGCGCCGGTTGTAATGGCAAAGATGCCTTTGCATTTCGGGCAAACTGTCAGGTCGCCGACCCGTGCGACAGCCTTTCCGTGGATTTCCCACGTCATGTCGCCAGTAATGACCGTCCCGCCATGACTCGTGCGATCGCCCATGCGTGCGAAGGGTTTGCTCATCGGACCTCCCGACCAGGTTTAATTCGACAAGGTTAAATTGCAATGACGATAGTGTCACAAAGAAAGGGTATTGTCATCATATGATAGTGTTCATGTTGATGGCATTGCGGCGACGAACGAGGAACATGATGTCCGACACGCATCATTGCAATCGAATACACTAGAGCCGCCCCCACATCCTCAACCTGAAGACCCCTGAAAGGAGACGGCATGATGACTAAAACCCTCGGCGCCCTGCTGGCCTGCGCCCTCGCCACCGCTGCCGCCGGCGCGGCGGCCCAATCGGCCGAGAAGCTGCAAGCGCTCATGACGCTCGTGACGCCGGACGGCACCGGCAAGATGATCGGCAACGTGACGATCACCGAATCGCCGAAAGGCCTCGTGTTCACGCCCAAGCTCACCGACCTGCCGGCCGGTCCGCACGGCTATCACGTGCACGAGATGGGCAACTGCGGCGCCAACGAAAAGGACGGCAAGAAGGTCGCGGCGGGCGCCGCCGGCGGCCACTTCGACCCGCAGGCCACCAAGCACCATGCCGGTCCGACCGGCGATGGCCACCTGGGCGACCTGCCGCCGCTGGTCGTGGGCGGCGATGGCACGGCCACCGTCGCGGTGACGGCGCCGCGCCTGACGAAGCTGGCCGACGTGAAGGGCAAGGCCCTCATGATCCACGCCGGCGGCGACAATTACTCGGACCAGCCGAAACCGCTGGGCGGCGGCGGCGACCGCATCGCCTGCGGCGTGATCCAGTAAATCCACCAAGGGCGTCCGCGTGGCCGGACGCCCCTTCATCACAGTCCTGCATCACAATCCGAGGTCCGACAGCCCCGGGTGGTCGTCCGGACGCCGTCCCAGCGGCCAGTGGAACTTGCGCTCCGACTCCTTGATGGGCATGTCGTTCAGGCAGGCATAGCGGCGCTGCATCAGGCCGTGCTCGTCGAATTCCCAGTTCTCGTTGCCGAAGGTCCGGAACCAGTTGCCGGAATCGTCGTGCCATTCGTAGGCGTAGCGCACGGCGATGCGGTTGCCTTCAACCGCCCACAATTCCTTGATCAGGCGGTAGTCCAGCTCCTTCTTCCATTTGCGGTCCAGGAACTGCACGATCTCGGCGCGGCCGTTGACGAATTCCGCGCGGTTGCGCCAGCGGCTGTCCGGCGTGTAGGCCAGCGAGACCTTTTCCGGGTTGCGGCTGTTCCAGCCGTCTTCGGCCAGGCGTACCTTCTGGATTGCGCTCTCGCGGGTGAACGGCGGCAGCGGCGGGCGGCTTTCGATGTCTGACATGGCGTTTCCTTTCTTTGATAGGTAGACAGACCTGTATCGTAGACGTCATCGCGGCGCGGCCAAGCTCTCAGCAATGAGAGGTTGCGCTATACAGGTCTGTCTGTCACACTGGAGTTCCGCATCACGTCACGTCGATACCTCATGCCCCAGCCTTCCGCGCGCGAGCGCATCCTCGACACCGCCAAGCGCCTGTTCTACCGCGACGGCCTGCGCGCCACCGGCATCGATCGCATCATCGCCGAGTCCGGCGTGGCCAAGATGTCGCTGTACCGCCATTTCCCGTCGAAAAACGACTTGATCGCCGCCTTCCTCGTCTGGCGCCACGACCACTGGATGGGCTGGTTCAGCGGCGCCGTCGAGGCCCGCCTGGCTGAGCGTGCGGAACTGGGCGCGGTGGCCGATGCGCTGGGCGAGTGGTTCGCGCAGGACGATTTCCGCGGCTGCGCCTTCATCAACGCCGTGGCCGAGACGGGCGCCGTCGAGGAGGGCCTGCACCTGCGGCAGGCCATCGTCCACAAGCAGGCGCTGGAAGACTACCTGGCCGACGTCGCCGTGCGGCTGGGCCTGAACGAACCCGCACTGGCGGCGCAGGAGGCGATGCTGTGCGTGGAAGGGATGATCGTGCGGGCCCAGTTCCGCCGCGACCCGCAGATCGTTGCAGCCGGACGGCGCCTGCTGGAACACATTGCGCGTGCATACATTTAACAATGCTGTATCATGGAAACTAGGCATCACATCGCTGCCATCATTCCAAGAACTACATCATGCCCTGGCCCATCGACCTCGCGTCCGACGACGCTCCGCACCTCACGACTGGCGCCATGGAGCGGCAAATGCGCGAGTTCCCCTGGGAGACGACCAGTGCCGGCCCAGTGACCACCTGGCCTTGCGGCCTGAAGCACGCCATCCGCACGCTCCTCGATTGCCAGCTGCCCATGCACCTGACCTGGGGCGTGGACTGCATCCAGTTCTTCAACGACGCCTGCACGCCGCTGCTGGTCAACAAGACGCGCGCGCTGGGTTGCGACCTGCGCGAGATCTGGCCCGAGCTGTGGCCTGACGTCGCCCCGCTGTTCGCGCGCGTACGCCAGGGCGAGCCGGTCGGCGGCAGCGGGCAATGCCTGCAGATGAACCTGCACGGCTATCCCGAGAAACGCTGCTTTACCTATTCGTACAGCCCCGTCTACCGCGACGACGGCAGTGTCGGCGGCGTGCTCGCCACCTTCCTCGACACCACCGCCAGCCACCGTGCCGAACGGCGCCAGGCGTTGCAGCTGGCGCTGGCCGACGCGCTGCGCGGCGCGGCCGATCCGCTGGCGCTGCAACGCGCGGCGGTTGCGTGCATCGGCACCTATTTCGAAGGTGCTCGCATCGGCTACGCCGTCATCGACCAGGCCAGCGGCGGGGCCGTCGTGCACGTCGACCGTGCCGGCGGCGACGATGCCGGGCATCCGGATGCCGTCGTCCCGCTGGGCATGCTGTGCTTCGGCCAGGAAGGGCGCCTGCATGCCGGCGAGACGGTGTGGACGGTCGACGTGTCGCAGGATGCGCGTGTCGTCGATCCCCAGCGCTGGCGCGCCCTCGGCATCGCCGCCGGGATCGCCGTGCCCCTGATGGACAACGGGCGCCTGGAGGCGCTGCTGTTCCTGCACGAGACGGCGCCGCAGCACTGGGGCGGCGAGGAAATGCGCATCGTGGAAGACGCCGCGCACCGCACCTGGGATGCGCTGCGCCGCATGCGCGCCGAGCACGCGGTGCGCGACGAGACGCGCCAGCTGGAATTGACCAGGAACGCGAGCGAGACGCTGGCGCAGGAGCGCGAACAGCTGCTCGCGTCCGAGCGCGCCGCCCGTTCCGAGGCCGAGCGCCACAACAAGATGAAGGACGAGTTCCTGGCCATGCTGGCGCACGAGCTGCGCAATCCGCTGGCGCCGATCACCAGCGCGGCCCAGCTCCTGCGCCTGCCGGAAGTGAACGAGGGCCTGCGCCTGAAGGCCAGCAACATCATCTCGCGCCAGGTGCGCCACATGACGGAACTGGTCGACGACCTGCTGGACGTCTCGCGCGTCACGCGCGGCCTGGTCAAGCTGGAGAACGAGGTGCTCGACCTGAACAAGGTCGCCATGGCCGCCGTCGAGCAGGCGCGTCCGCACGTCGAGGAACGCTTGCATACCCTGTCCGTGGAGCNAAGCTGGAGAACGAGGTGCTCGACCTGAACAAGGTCGCCATGGCCGCCGTCGAGCAGGCGCGTCCGCACGTCGAGGAACGCTTGCATACCCTGTCCGTGGAGCTGCCGCCGGATCCGGTGCCGGTCGAGGGCGACCGCACGCGCCTGATCCAGGTGCTGGTCAACCTGCTCAACAACTCGGCCAAGTACACGCCGCAGGGCGGCAAGATCGCGATCGCCGTGATCAACGACGGCGTGTCCGCGGAAGTGGTCGTGCGCGACAACGGCAGCGGCATCGACGCCCAGCTGCTGCCGCATGTGTTCGACCTGTTCACCCAGGCCGACCGCGCGCCGGACCGCTCGCAGGGCGGACTCGGCATCGGCCTGGCGCTGGTGAAGAGCATCGTCCGCATGCACAACGGGAAGGTAGCCGCCCACAGCGACGGCCCCCAGCGCGGCACCACGATGACGGTGACGCTGCCGGTGGCGCAGGCAGAAGTGGGCCAGGTCGTGCGCACGGGAGAAGGCGGCGACGAAGCGCGTCCCTTGTCCGTGACCATCGTCGACGACAACGGCGACGCCGCCCACTCGCTGGCCGTGCTGCTGCGCGCGCACGGCCACACGGTGCACGTGTACGAGGATGCATCGAGCACGCTGAAGGCCGCGGGCGCCACCGACACCGAAGTCTTCATCCTCGACATCGGCCTGCCCGACATGACGGGCTATGAACTCGTGCGCCGCCTGCGCCGCGATCCGCGCCACGCCGACGCCGTCCACGTCGCGCTGACGGGCTACGGCCAGCAGCGCGACCGCGAACTGTCGCGCCAGGCGGGCTTCGATCATCACCTGGTCAAGCCGGTGGAGATCGGGAAGCTGGCGCAGATCCTGGCGGCGGCGGGGGAGCGCAAGCCGGCGACGTGAAAGTCGCCGCTGTCGTCCCTGCGTACGCCACCGTCGTCCCCGCGCAGGCGGGGACCCAATTTCTGCACGCATTTCGACCGCGCCAGCAACATTGGATCCCCGCCTGCGCGGGGACGACGGTGGTATATGAGCGGACGGGTTTTATTTTGCCCCCTCCCGCACCTTCCCGAACTGATCCCCCGCCTTCCACGCCGGCATCGCCGGCGCGTCCGCCACCGCGCGTCCCAGGTTCAGCGTGAACTGCGCCTGCTGCACCATGCCCGCCAGATCCCAGCTCGCGTCGTATTCGTCGTTGGCCTGGTGGTAGCGCGCGCCGTAGGCCTTCTGCTTGGCGTCGTTCGCGTCCTTGTTCGTGACCCAGTCGCGGCCGCCCGAGATCGAGAACGCGGGCACGCCGGCCTTGGCGAAGCTGAAGTGGTCGCTGCGGAAGTAGCCGCCGCCCAGGTCGGGACGCGCGGCCGCCACGTTCAGCTGCATCGCCTTGGCGACCGTCGCCGCCGTTGCCGCCAGGCTGCTGCGCTCGCTGCCCTGCACGCCGATGTCCCGGGCCGCGCCGACGAAGTTCAGGCTGTCCAGGTTCAGCGCCGCCGCCGTCTTATCGAGTGGCCACAGCGGCTTGGCGGCGTAGGCCGCGCTGCCCAGCAGGCCCTGTTCCTCGGCCGCGACCCACAGGAACATCTGGCTGCGCTTGGCCGGATGCCTTGCCGCTTCCTGGGCCATGGCCAGCAGGCCCGCCGTGCCCGAGGCGTTGTCGACGGCGCCGTTGTAGATCGTGTCGCCTCCGGGTTTGTCACTGCTTTCCTGCTTGCCCAGGTGGTCCCAGTGCGCGCTGTAGATCACGACTTCGTTCTTCAGCTTCGGGTCCGTGCCCGGCACGACGCCGGCCACGTTGAACTGTTCCAGCGTGCGCACGGCGGCCTTTTCCTGGCCCTGCACGCGCGCGTCCAGCGTCACCGGCTTGAACGACTTGTCCTCGGCGGCGATGCGCAGCTTGTCGAGGTCCTGGCCGGCGGCGGCGAACAAGGCGCGCGCCGTCGCGTCGGTCATCCAGCCCTGCATGCCGGAGCCGAGGTCGGCGTCGGCCAGCTGGAAGCGCTCGGCGGTCCAGCTGTTGTGCACCACGCCCCAGCCATAGGAGGCCGATGCGTCGGTGTGGACCAGCAGGACGCCGGCGGCGCCGCGGCGCGCGGCTTCCTCGAATTTATAGGTCCAGCGGCCGTAGTAGGTCAGGCCCTTGCCGGCGAAGCGGTTCGGTTCCGCCGTGGTCGGCGCCGGATCGTTGACCAGCATGACGAGCACCTTGCCCTTCACGTCCATTCCCTTGTAGTCGTCCCAGCCCCCTTCTTCCGGCGCCGCGATGCCGTAGCCGACGAAGACCAGTTCCGCATCCAGGTTGTGCTCGGCCTGGGCGTCGCCCGGCGCCCATACCCAGTCCTTGCCGAAGGCGAGCGCCAGCGGCTTGCCGCCCGCGACCAGCGCGACCGAGCTTTCCTGCGGCAGCGCCTTGACGCCGGCGATGCGCACGCTCTGGCGGTAGCTGTTGCCGTTGGCCGGCTTCAGGCCCACGGCCAGCGCCTGGGTCTCGAGGTAGCTGACGGTCAGGTCGCCGCCGCGCTGGCCCGTGCCGCGGCCTTCGAGCAGGTCGGACGAGAGGAAGGCCAGGTGGGCGCGCAGCGGCGCCTCCTGGACCGTGGCGGCCTGGCCGGGCGCGGCCGCGCCGGCGGGAAGGGAGAAGGCCAGCGCGATGCTGGCCGCGAGTGCCGAGGAAACGATCTTGTGCATGGAATCCTGCAGGTTGGTGGATGCGACAGTGCGCCTGCATTGTAGGGCATCCGCCTTGCCGGGCGACCCGAAATCAGGGAAAGCGCAGGATGTCGACCGTCATCGTGGTGCCGCTCCCGGGCAGCAGGCGCGGGCGCATGTCGTCCGGCCGCGGCGGCAGTCCCGCCGGCAGGCCGGGAATGCGCTCCTGCACGAAGATCGTGAAGGCCGGGTCGCCGACCAGCTCGATGGCAAAGCGCAGCTCGCGTTCGCCCATGCCGTGCAGCGTCGCCTGCCAGCCGCGGTAGCGGCGGTCGGTGAGCACGCGCCCGTTGACGCTGGTACGCAGCGTGTCGGCGCCGCTCAGGCGCAGTACGAGGTCGGGCGCGCTGTTCTTCGAGCGCAGCAGGAATTCGACGCGGCGCACGTCGCCGCGCCGGTCGTCCTTCTCGATGAGCAGGTAGGGATAGAAGATCGTGTCGTCGCGCCGCGCCAGGCCATACCAAACGGGGTCGCTGTCGGCGCCGAAGGTGTAGGGCATCACGTAGGGCTGCAGCGCATTCGGGAAGACGCTCTTGGTCCAGGCGTCGACGGGGCCGGCCGGATGGATCCAGAACGCCTGCCAGCTTGGCGTGTCCTTCAGGTACAGCAGGCGGTTCGGCACGGGCAGCTCGGGCGGGACCGGATGCGCGGCATAGGCCATCCCGACGCAGGCGCCGCCCGCCAGCAGCAGCGGCGCCGCGACGAGAGCCGCCTTCACCTGCGCCAGCAGCATGCTGCACAGCGCCAGCAGCAGGCAGGCGAGCAGCGCGGGCAGCAGCAGCCAGCGCGGCGACAGCCAGGCGGCGCTGTCGACGGCGGCCGGCACGATCAGCACGAGCGCCGGCACGGCCGCGAGCGCCAGCAGCGCCGTGCGCCGCACGGGCGGCCACGCCTGCAGGCGCCGTGCTGCCAGCGCCAGCCACGCCGCCTGGGCCGCCAGCAAGGGCCAGGCCAGCACGTAGCTGGCGCCCGGGGCGCCGTAGCTCACGGCCAGCAGCGCGACGTTCGCCGCCAGCATCGCGCCCAGCGCCAGGCACGCGCCATCCAGGCGCGCGAGCAGCCGTCGCTGCAATATGGCGAACAGCGCGGCCGGCAGCAGGACAAAGGCCCAGGCTTGCCAGCGCAGGCCGCCGTCTCCAGCCAGGTGGTCCGCGTCCCAGCGCCACTGCAGGCCGGTCAGCATTTCGCGGCATAGCCAGGTGAGGAAGATCGCCAGGGCCGTCATGAACGCGAAGCCGAACATGCCGTGCACGATATCGCTGCCGGCGATGCCGAGGCGCCGCACGGCGATACGGCATGCGGCCACGTTCAGTGCGCAGGCCAGCACGGTCAGCGGCCACACCCACCACACCGGATAGTGCACCTGGCCGACGAAGGGCAGGGAAAAGAACACCTGGCCGCGGCTGCCCGCCGCCGGCAGACGGGCATTGCCGAAGTGGCGCAGCAGGGCGAGCACCGTCTCGCCTTCATGCTGCAGGCTGTCGGCGGACAGCTGCTGCGGCACGTCGTGCATGCCGTCCCAGCCCAGCGTGCCGTCGATCGTGGCGAACTGCAGGGTGGCGGCGCCCGTCGCCGCCAGTGCCCGCGCCGCGCTGCGTTGCGGCAGGCCTTGCAGCAGCTCCGCCATGAACGAGGAACCGCGCGGCTCGGGCGCCAGATGCGCCCACGCCTGCAGCGCGAAGCCGTCGGCGGCCCCGGCATCGACCAGCGCCGGCAGGCCGCGGTTGCCCGCATGGTCGAAGCGCAGCGCCACGCGCACCCGCTTCGCCCACGGATGCGATTCGGCGAAGGCGCGCGTGCCCAGCGCCAGTCCGTCGGCATCCGCATCGGTGAAGACGAACACGATGTCGTTGTCCAGCGGCGGGCCGGCCTGCAGCACGCGCAGCGCTTCCAGCAGCGTGGCCGCGCCGGCCGCGCCGTCGGCGGCACCGGGAGAGCCGGCGCTGGAATCGTAGCGGCTGCTGGCCAGCACCATCTGGCGCGGACCATTGGTGCGCGCGGTGCCGGGCTTGCGCACGACGATGTTGCGCGCCTCGGCCAGCGTGACGCGCACGTTCGCCATCATGTCGGCCGATGCCGCCTGCGCCATCGCCGTCTGGATCTCCGGTTCCAGGCCGAGGGCGCGGACCTGCGCGACCAGGTAGTCGCGGGCGCGCGCATTGGCCTTGCTGCCGGCGGGGCGCGGCGCCTGCGCCAGCGCGTGGACGTGGACCAGCGCCCGGCCGGCGGCAAAGCCGGAAGCGGGCGGACCGTCCGGTACCGGTACGGCGGCCGGACGCAAGGCGAGCCAGCCGGCCAGCAGGGCCAGCGCGATCGCGGCCGCGATCGCGAACAGCGTGGGTCCGGCGTGGCCGGGCAAAGCGGGATCCTGGCGCATCGCGCACCTCCTTGTATCGCATGACAGGCAAAAAAAGCCCGCCGAGGGGGAGGCGGGCAAAACTGGCTACAGGGGTTTCTTCAACAGCTCAGTCGAGTGTCCAGACATAGGCGAGGCGCGCCCATCCGGCTTCGGCCACGCCGTTGTTCAGCGCGGGCTTGAAGGTGCACAGGCTGAGCGCGTGGATCGCGGCCTGGTCCAGGTCGCGCGAGCCGCTGGAACGTTCGACGCGCGCCGACGTCACGCGGCCATCCACGCCCACCAGCAGCGCCAGCGTGGTGGTGCCGGCGTCGCCGTTGCGCAGCGCGCGGGTCGGATAGGCGGGCAGGGTGCAGGCATTGGCGTCGGCGAAGACGGCGCTGCGGATGGTACCTGTCTGCGCTGCCGGCTTCGCCGCGGGCGGCGCGTCCGCCACGGGCTGTTGCGCCGGCGTGGCCGGCTGCGGCGCCGGTTCCGCCGTCGTGGCCCGCACGGGAGCCGGGTCGGGCGGCGGTGCCACGGGAATCTCGACCGGCGGCACGAACAGCCTGGGCGGCGCCGTCTGCGGTACGGGATGCGGCGGTTCGGGAGGTGGCGGCGGCGGCGTTACCGGTTCGGCCTTGAACGTGACGTCGATGCCGTCCGGTACGGGCAGCGGCAGCTTCTTCATGTCCAGGCCCTGGACGAACAGGATGGCGAGCGCCGCGTGCAGGCCCGCCACGACGGCGAACTTGCCGAACCGGCTGCCGCCCGGCTGGTTGGTATGGGAAAACTGCATGGTCATCCTCCTTGTCGTTACCGGGAAAGGGATACGAGAGAAACGATATTGCCATCCGTTGGAAGTAATATATGCCATGTATTGGAAGTTCGCAAAGGGTTTTCTTGGTAGTCCATCATTCCTGCGGTGCCTCCGGTGGGAATCGGGAAGTCGCGCCCCGTGCCGTTGTATGAAATAATCAACGCATGCCACGTACCGCCTACGGGCAAGTCCCGCTGCCAGCTTGTGGCAAAGGACGAAGCGAACCACGGGAGAACACCAAGTGCAGAAAGACCAAGCGATCCGCATCATGCTGGCGGACGACCACCCGATCGTGATGCAGGGCTTTGCCATGTCGCTGGGCGCCCAGGGCATGGAAGTCGTCGGCCAGGCCAGGACGCCGAGCGAGGCGCTGGCGATGTACGAGGAAACGAAGCCCGACGTTGCCGTGCTCGACATCCGTTTCGGCACCGAGCTCACGGGCATGGACGCGGCCCAGAACATCCTCAAGGCGGACCCGAAGGCGAAGATCGTTTTCCTCAGCCAGTTCGACCAGGACAGCCTGATCAAGGAAACCTACCGCCTCGGCGCCCACGCCTTCGTGACCAAGGATTGCGACCCGGCCGACCTGGCCGACGCCGTGCGCCACGCGCATGCGGGCAAGCTGTATTTCCTGCCCCAGATCGCGGAGCGCCTGGCCAGCCTGGCCGTGCGCGGCGACGTCTCGCCGCAGTCGCAGCTGGACGAACGCAGCCTGGAGATCTTCAAGCTGATGGCCGAAGGGCTGACCAATGCGGAGATCGCGGAACGGCTGGACCTGTCGACCAAGACCATCAGCAACATCAGCCAGGCGGTGAAGGAAAAGCTGGGGGTGCACCGGCAGGCCTACATCACCAAGCTGGCGGTGAAGCATGGCTTGATCGAGCCCTGATCGGCTGATTCTCACGTGCTGCGCCGCGTGCTCCGGTTGGCGAAATTGGGTCCCTTCCTGCGCAGGGACGACGTGTCATTCGTGGCGCCGACTCAAAGGCCGTCGTCCCTGCGCAGGCAGGGACCCAATTTACTCGCCGTCGTCGCGACAGTACTTGCCCTCGCAACGCCGGCCCACGCCGCCAGGCCCGACCCCACCCCCGGCTTTCGCTTCGAAATCGTCACCACCGACGACGACAGCGCCGTCACCCGCCGCATCGTCGACGACCTGACGCGGCGCCTGGTCCCCATCTTTTCCGTCTTCCGCACCGAACTGGCCCAGCGCCGGCGCATGCTGTACGTCGCCATCGGGCCGGATGCGCTGCGCGACGTGGCCGCGCGCCGCTGCGACTGCGTCGTGATCTCGACCTTCACGTCCAGCCAGGTCGTGCGTGCGATCCTCGCCACGCTGCCGCCGGAACGCGCGGCCGCCGTCACGGCCGTATATGCGGAACCGGCGCCCGCCGACCAGCTGCGCCTGGCCGCGCTGCTGTACCGCCGGCCCGTGCGCGTGGCCACGCTGCTCGGTCCGGGCACGGCCTTCCTGAAGCCCGTGCTGGCGGCCGGCGAAGGCGCGAACCGCGTCGCCGTGCTGGATGCCGGGAGGGACGGCGACATCAACCGCCTGCTGGGCCAGATCGCCCAGACCGACGCGCTGCTGGCGCTGCCCGACAGCAGCGTCTACAACGCCGAGAACTTCCGCAACATCCTGCTCTCGACCTACCGCCACAAGCAGGGCGTGATCGGCTTTTCCAGCGACATGGTCAAGGCCGGGGCGCTCGCCACGACCTATTCCGAGATCGAGGACATCGACGCCCAGGTCGAGGAAATCGTCGCGGATTACGTCGCCAGCGGCACGCTGCCGGCGCCGCAGTTCCCGCGCTACTTCCGCACCATCGTCAACGAGGGCGTGGCGCGCTCGCTCGACGTCGAGGTGTCCGACGCCGTGCGCGCCTTCGCGCGGCCGGCGCCGGCGCGCAAGCCATGAACGTCGCGCATCGGTACCGGCAGCGGCGCTGGCAGTTCTGGCGCGGCTGGAGCATCGGCCTGCGCATGGCCTTCATCACCATGCTGCCGGTGGCGCTGCTGTTCACATCCTTCGTCTGGTATTCCTGGTATGCGCACCGCGCCCAGGTGGACGAGGAGCTGGCCGAGCGCGGCACCATCCTGGCGCGCGCGCTGGCCGTGACGAGCGAGTACAACGTCATCTCCGGCAACCTGGCCGACCTGCGCCTGACGATCAACGGCCTGGTGCAGTCGGACAGCAGCGTCTACCGCGTCGATGTGGTCGACGTCAACGGCAGGAACGTCATCGCGGTGGTGTCCGAACACCCGGTCGAGGCCGAGGGCCGCGCCTTCGTCGCCACGATCCGCAAGCAGGTCATCTGGATCAACCTGTTTTCCGACAACGGCACCCCGCACGTCTCGGCTTCCAGCGACACGCGCCCGCCCACGTTGACGAGCGAGGTCGTCGGCCAGGTGCGCGTGACGATGTCGCCGACGAACATGCTGGCCCGGCAGCTGCGGCGCTTCCGCATCGAGCTGGCGATGGCGGCGCTGGCCCTGCTCGGCAGCGGCCTGCTGGCCTGGGTGCTGGCGCGCAGCCTGATCGTGCCCCTGCGCGAGGCGATCGCCACGCTGCGCCGGATCCGCGGCGGCCACTATCGCGTCGAGCTGCTGGTGACGACGGGCGGCGAGGTCGGGGAGCTGCAGGCGTCGATCGGCGAGATGTCGGTGGCGCTGGACGAATCCAAGAAGGACCTGGAGAACAAGGTGGCGGAGCGTACGCGCGACCTGCTCGCCTCGCGCAACGAGGCGCTGCGCGCCGACGCCGACAAGCGCAAGCTGATCCAGAAGGTCAACAACATCATCGAGGACGAGCGGAAGAGCATCGCCGTCGAGATCCATGACGAACTGAATGCCTCCCTGATCGCCGTGCGCCTGGAATCGCAGACGATCCAGCACCTGGCCACGCGCGCGGCATCCGCAGCCGCATCCGAACCGGCGGCGGACCTGGAGCAGATCGCCGCCAAGGCGCAATCCATCACCCGGCTCGCGCTCGACCTGTACGCCAACGGCCGCCGCCTGGTGCGGCGCCTGCGCCCCGAGGTGCTGGACATGCTGGGCCTGCACGGCGCCGTCGAGGAAATGGTCAACCACTACCGCAGCGCGGGCTTGCTGTTCGAGTTCGATTCGCATGGCGACTTCGCCAGGATCGGCAACGAGCTGGCCATTTCCGCCTACCGCATCGTGCAGGAAGCGCTGTCGAACGTGATGAAGCATTCGAACGCCGGCTTCGCAAGAGTCGACCTGGCCCTGTCCGAAGACGAAGGCGTCCTGCACATCGAGGTGCAGGACGACGGCGACGGGTTCGACCCGGCCGTCGCGTCCGAAGGCATCGGCATCATCGGCATGCGCGAGCGCGTGCATGCGCTGGGCGGCAGCATCCGCGTGCAGTCCGCGCCGGGCGAAGGCACGCTGGTGGCGATCACGCTGCCGCTGGCGCCGAAACCGGGTTAAATTACTGTCCTCGGCAATACCACCATCATTCACGGAACATCATGCTCAACGCCTTGACCACGCCTTTCGAGAAGGGCAACCAGAACCAGACCACCACCTGGGCCGATTGCATCGCCTGGTACGAAGATCTCGCCCTCCAGTATCCGAACGTGCTGCGCTTCGGCGTCGTCGGCACCTCGGATGCCGGCGTGCCGATCCATGCGGGCGTCGTCTCGGCGGACGGCGTGTTCGAGCGCGAGCAGATCAAGCGGGAAGGGCGTCCCGTCTTCTTCAACAACAACGGCATCCACCCGGGCGAGCCGGAAGGCGTCGACGCCTGCATGGCGCTGGTGCGCGACTTCTGCCAGCAGCCGGAGCGCCTGGCGGGGCTGGGCAAGACCGTGTTCCTGTTCGTCCCCCTGTACAACGTCGACGGCGCCTTCAACCGCGCGAATACCTCGCGCGTGAACCAGGACGGCCCGGAAGCGTTCGGCTTCCGCGGCAACAGCCGCCACCTCGACCTGAACCGCGACTTCGTCAAGTGCGATACGCTGACGGCCCAGACCTTCAATAAACTGTTTACGGCCTGGGATCCGGACGTGATGGTCGACACGCACACCTCGAACGGCGCCGACTACAGCTACACGATGACGCTGATCCACACCCAGGCGGACAAGCTGGGCGGCGACCTCGGCGTCTTCCTGCGCGACACCATGCTGCCGTTCATGTACGCCGAGATGGACAAGCGCGGCTGGCCGACCTGCCCGTACGTGAACCCCGTCAAGGACAGCCCCGACGACGGCATCGCCGAATTCCTGGAAACGGCAAGGTTCTCGACCGGCTACGCGGCGCTGCACGACACGATCGGCTTCATGCCCGAGACGCATATGCTGAAACCCTTCGCCGACCGCTACGCGTCGATGCGCACGCTGGTCGAGACGGCGCTCGACTTCACCGTCGCGCATGGCGAGCGGATCGTCGCGCTGCGCCAGGCGGCCAAGGCGCATGGCCGCATCCGCCGCGAATGGCCGATTCACTGGGCGATGGACGAGGCGAACCCGTCGTCCTTCCGCTTCAAGGGCTATGCAGCCAAGTACAAGGCCAGCAGGCTGGGCGACTACCAGCGCCTGTACTACGACCGCAGCGCCCCGTTCGAGCGCGACATCGCCTACTACAACCGCTTCCCGGCCGACATCACGGTGCCGGCGCCGCGCGCCTACGTCGTGCCGCAGCAGTGGCGCGAAGCGATCGAGCGCCTGCAGTGGAACGGCGTCAAGCTGGAGCGCGTGGACGCCGAGCGCCAGCAGGAGGTGTCGGTGTACCGCATCGCCTCCGTCAGCTCGCGCGCCCGCGCCTACGAGGGCCATATGTTCCACGACGACGTGCAGCTCGAGCGCGGCCGCGAGACGGTGACGATCCGCGCCGGCGACTACCTCGTGCCGCTGGACCAGGACAATGCGCGCTACGCCGTCGAGACGCTGGAGCCGCAGGCCCACGACAGCTTCTTCCGCTGGGGCTTCTTCAACAGCGTGCTGGAAAAGAAGGAAGCGTATTCCGACTATGTGTTCGAGGACGAGGCCGAGCGCCTGCTGGCCGCCGAGCCGGAACTGGCCGCGAAGTTCGACGCCTGGAAGGCGGCGAACCCGGAGCTGCTGAAGGACCAGGGCGCCGTGCTCGACTTCATCTTCGCCCACTGCGCGCGCTGGCGCGAGCCGGAGTGGAACCGCTATCCGGTCTTCATGATCGATTGAGACATACCGAGGAGAGGGGGAGCATGAACAAGAAAAACATCGTCGCGCTGGCTGGATTGGCGCTGTCCACAGGAGGCGTGCTCGCGGCGCCGGCCGGCCAGACGTATTTCGAGCAGAACTGCGCGAGCTGCCACACGATCGACAGCAAGCTCGGTTCGCGCGCCGGCCCGGGCTTGTTCAACGTGGTCGGACGCAAGGCGGCCAGCGTGGCCGGCTACAACTACAGCGCGGCACTGGCCAAGGCGGGCGCCGCCGGCAAGACCTGGACGAAGGAAGAACTCGATACCTTCCTGCGCGACCCCGGCAAGGACGTGCCGGGCACCACGATGCCGATCGGGATCGCGGACGCGAAGCAGCGCGCCGCCGTCATCGACTGGCTGGGCACGCAGCGCGGGCAAGTGGCCGCGGCCGCGCCGGTGGCCGGGGCGAAGACGGCCGCCAAGGACGGCGCCTGGACCGAGGACAAGCCGGGCGACCTGCACCACATCACGGTCGACCAGCTGGTCGCGCCCTACGGCACGGACAGCGCCGGCAACGGCCCGAAGGTGGCGAAGCGGCCGGACGGCGCCATGCCGGCCGTGCCCAAGGGCTTCAAGGTCTCCATCTTCGCCGACGACACGGCCCGGGCGCGCTACGCGCTGCGCGCGCCCAACGGCGACATCATCCTGGCCGACACGGGCCGCGACCGCATCACGATCCTGCGTCCGAACGGCGAGCAGGCCGGCACGGCCAACGTGTTCGCGACGGGCCTGTCGCGCCCCTACGGCCTGGCGCTGTGGCCGGCCGCGAATCCGAAGTACCTGTACGTCGCCAACGTCGATTCGGTCGTGCGCTTCCCGTTCGCCGTGGGCGACCTGAAGGCGCGCGGCAAGCAGGAAATGGTCGTCGAGAAGATCAGCGACACCAGCGGCGGCCACACCACGCGCACGCTGGCGTTCTCGAAGGACGACAAGACCATGCTGCTGTCGGTGGGCTCGGCCACCAACGTGGCGGCGGGCATCGGCGCCACGCCGCCGCAGCCGCTGGCGCAATGGGAAAAGGTCCACGGCCTGGGCGGTGCCTGGGGCGAGGAAACGGACCGCGCCGCCGTGCTCGCGTTCGACCCGGACGGCAAGAACCGCCGCACCTACGCTACCGGCCTGCGCAACTGTGTGGGCATGTTCGTGCACCCGGCCACGGGCGACCTGTTCTGCAGCGTGAACGAGCGCGACGAGCTGGGCGACAACCTGCCGCCGGACTACGTCACGCGCGTCAAGCAGGGCGGCTTCTACGGCTGGCCGTGGTATTACCTGGGGGCCCACGAGGATCCGCGCCTGAAAGGCATCCGTCCCGATTTGAAGGACAAGGCGATCGTGCCCGACACGCTGATCCAGGCCCACTCGGCGCCGCTGGGCATGGCCGTGTACCAGGCTCCTGCGGGCGCGAAGCACGCCTTCCCGAAGGAGTACGAAGGCGACGTCTTCGTCGCGCTGCACGGCTCCTGGAACCGCGGCATCCGCACCGGCTACAAGGTGGTGCGCGTGATGATGAAGGACGGCGTGCCGACGGGCCGGTACCAGGACTTCATGACGGGCATGGTGCTGAGCGACCGCGACGTCTGGGGCCGTCCGACGGCGGTGACGGTGGCCGCCGACGGCGCGCTGCTGGTGCTGGACGACGCGGGCGGCGTGATGTGGCGGATCGTGCCCGGCACGTGAGGTATGCATCGAAAAAAGCGTGATCTTGGCTCCTCCAGACCTTATCATTTGACAACTTTTGACGAATGATGGCCTGGAGGAGTCCATGAGCAATCGCGCTTTTCGTGCGCTGCACGCCGGCATGGCCGGCCTCGCGCTGCTTGCCTTCTCCGTCGGCGCGCAGGCGCAGGCGGCTTCCCCGCGCACGCCCGCCGAGTGGCGCCAGGCCGCCATCCAGGACATCGAGGAAGGCGTGCGCATCACGCGCGACAACCATCCGGGGATGTTCGATCCCGGCAATCCCGCCTTCGCCGCGAACCTCGACAAGGCGCGGCAGGAAGGACTGGCGCTGGCGCAGAAGGTGGATGGCCCGGGCGCATACAGCGCCGCGCTGCTGCGCTTCAATGCCGCCATCGGCGACGGGCACGCGGGCATGGTGCCCACGCTCCCGGCCGGCGTGGAGGCGCCGGCGCGCTGGCCCGGTTTCGTCGTCGTGTGGCGCGAAACAGGCATGTTCGTGGCGGCGTCCGAACCGGACGGGCCCAAGCCGGGTTCGCAGGTGCTGGGCTGTGACGGCAAGCCGGTCAAGCGGCTCCTCGAGGACAATGTGTTCGCGTTCGACGGCCGCATCGGCGAACCGGGGCGCTGGTGGAGCCGCAGCAGGAACCTGTTCTTCGACTTCGGCAACCCCTTCATCCAGCTGCCCGCGCACTGCGAGTTCGCCCTGGACGGCAAGACCTACGCCCAGGACATCGCCTGGAAACCGTGGGACGAGCAGACCGGGCGCTGGCGCGAGGCGACGTATAACGGCCGGACGCTGGACGCGGGCATGAGCGAACCGCGCAAGGGCCTGTACTGGATCGCGATGCCGAGCTTCCACCCCGACGAGAAGCAGCGCGAGACCTACCGCGCCATCAACCGCGACATCGCCGCCGACCGCGGGCGCTTCCTGGCGGCGGATGCGGTCGTGATCGACCTGCGCCAGAACCAGGGCGGCTCCTCGTTCTGGAGCCGCGACCTGGCCGCGGCGCTGTGGGGGGAGGGACGCGTCAAGCGGCGCATGGACGCGCGCTCGGCCAGGACCGAAGTCTGGTGGCGCGCCTCGCCCGGCAACGTGGAACACGTCCGGAAGCTGGTCGACGAACTGACCAGGGAACGGCAGGCCGATGCCGTGGAATGGGTGCGGCACATTAGCGCCGGCATGCAGGCGGCGCTGGCGCGCGGCGACAAGTTCTACGTCGAAAAGAAAGATGCGTCGGCTGGCGGCGCGGGCGATCCGCGTGCCGACCTGCCCACCGATCCGCCGCCGTTCACACGGCCCGTGTACGTCGTCGTGCCCGGCCAGTGCGCCAGCGCCTGCCTCGATGCGCTCGACGTGTTCACGCAATTCTCCAACACCGTCCTGGTCGGCGCGCCGAGCGCGGCCGACTCGACCTATATGGAAGTGCGCTACCAGAAGGTGGCCTCGGGACTGGCCACGGTCATCGTGCCGAACAAGGTCTACGTGAACCGGGCGCGCGCCAACGGCGAGGTCTACCTGCCGGCGATCTCCGTGAACGACCTCGATTGGTCGGTCGATACCTTCCTGCGGGTCGTGGAGCGCGACCTGGCGCGCAAAGCGATGGCTACGCAATGAAAACGATGGGCCGGTCCCGGCGTGCTACGTGGCGGATCGTGCCGCACCCTTGAGGCGAAAAAAAACCGGGACCCGCGTGTCCCGGTTTTCACGTGGCCTGGCGGGTCAGATGGCGACGGCCGCCGGCAGCGCGACCCCCAGCGCCGACGCGGCCAGGGTATTGTCGGCGTCCGAGCCGGCCAGCACGTAGCCGCGTTCGATCAGCTTGCGGGTGTAGTACTTGTTGTACATGAAGGCCCAGACGAAGCCGACGAAGAAGGAACCGATGCCGAAGGTCATGAAGCCGATGATGGCCCAGATCACGAAGCCGCCGATGAAGGTGATGAAGTCCGAGCGGAACAGCGCGGGAAAGAAGCCGAAGAAGAGGGTGGTCCAGGAAAAGCCGTAGTAACCGTCCTTCACGATGCCGGATTCCTTGTGTTTCAGTGCGATGCGCGTTGCCATGATTCCCCGTTGTGGATTGTTGTCGATATCGATGCCGGCGGCCGCCGGCCAACGGGCAGTATGCCGAATTTTTCTCCCTGGAAAACTCACCGATTTTCACGCGGCGCCAAAAAGCCGTGCGAAGGATGGGCTGGACAGGCCGATGCGGCTTGGGCATATTCTGCCCTCCACCCATGCTCGCCCACGACCGATGAAACGATCCCTCCTCCTCGCGCTCGCGCTGTCCTGCCAGGCCGCTTACTCAGCCGAACCTTCGGCCGAACCTGCGGCCAAACCCGTGGCCCAACCGCCCGCCTTCTACGTGGTCGACATGCGCCAGGAAGGCAGTCCCACGCTGCACTCCACTGTGGGCGGCGTGGCTGCCGGTGCCGAGATGCCGTACGTGCTCACGCAGCCGAAGGCGAAGATCGATTGCTGTTTTCATGTCGGCGCGAAGCCGGGTGCCCGGGTGGCGAAGCCGAAGGCCGGCAGTATGTCCGAGGTGCTGTACGGCGATCCGGACAAGGACGAGAAGATCCTTGCCTATTCCGGCTACCTGGCCGGCAAGGGCGCGGCGAACGCGCAGGCTGGCGCGCAGCCTGGCGACATCGCGTTCGGCCTGACAGGCATGACCGCAGTGCGCAAGCGCGGGCGTGACACGTGGGAAATCACGCTGGCGCAGGGCGCAAAGCCCGTATTCGTGCGCCAGTGCCTGGGCATCGAAGGCATCCACATGCGCCTGTATCGCGCGCTGCGCGACCGGAAGCCCTATGCGGATTACTACGTGCCGCTGGGGTACGACACCGAGGCGACCTGTCCCTGAGAACCGGAGGCCGCCCCGGTTGCCACGTCATTTGCTCGCGGCGATCCAGCGGTCGACCTTCTTCTCCAGCAGCTCCAGCGGCAGCGTGCCCTCGCCCAGCACGATCT
The DNA here is from genome assembly GCF_030412015.1 of Massilia sp. YIM B02763. Lineage (GTDB taxonomy): Bacteria > Pseudomonadota > Gammaproteobacteria > Burkholderiales > Burkholderiaceae_D > Telluria. The sequence goes on from NZ_JASNRD010000025.1 coordinate 39,023, forward strand.
CGTGGAACTTCGGCAGGCTGAACTTGCTGCCCAGCGCCGTCTCGGCGCGGCGGCGCAGTTCCTGGATCTTCAGGGCGCCGATCTTGTAGCCCAGCGCCTGGCCCGGCCATGCCATGTAGCGCTCGGTCTCGCTGCGCGCGATCGATTCCGGATAGCCCAGGGTCTCGCGCATGTACTGGATCGACTGCTCGCGCGTCCAGCCCTTGGCGTGCATGCCCGTGTCGACGACCAGGCGCACGGCGCGCAGCATTTCGTCGTTCAGGTGGCCGAAATAATCCTCCGGCTTGTCGAACAGGCCCATCTCGCGGCCCAGCGTCTCGGCGTACAGCGCCCAGCCTTCGGTGAAGGCGTTGTTGCCGCCGAACTTGCGGAAGTTCGGCAGGCCCAGCTCCTGCATCAGCGCGATGTGGAAGTGGTGGCCCGGTTTGCCTTCATGCAGGAACAGCGTGACCATGCCGGTGCTGCCGTACTGCGCGGGGTCGTTCACCACGGACCAGAACACGCCGGGACGCGAGCCGTCGACGGCCGGCGGCGTGTAGTGGTCGGATGCCGTCGCGCGCGACAGTTCCGGTTCCAGGCGCAGGTCGAGCGGCGTCTTCGGGCGCAGCGTGAACAGGGCCGGCAGCTTGGTCTCGAGCACGCCGTCCAGGTGGCGGTAGACGTCGATGACTTCCGTGTCCGTCTTGAACGGCTTGTATTTCGCCTGTTCCGACACCCAGGTCGGCAGGCCGGCGGCCGGACCCGTGTAACCCATCTTCGGGCCGATGCGCGCGTACTCGCCCTGGATGCGCGCGACTTCCTTCAGGCCCGTCTGGTGGATCTGCTCGGGCCGCAGGTCGGTCGTGGTCTGGCTGGCCACGCGCACCAGGTACCAGTCCATCCCCTGCGGCAGCGCGCTCCAGCCGGTGCTGGTACGGCAGGCCGGGATGTATTCCTTCTCCAGGAAGTCGGCCAGGCGCTGCAGCGCGGGGTTCAGCTTGGACTCGATCACGACGCGGTAGCGTTCCGTCAGCAGCTTCTTGTCCGCATCGCTCACGCCGGCCGGGAAGTTCTTCACCGGAGCATAGTAGATGCTGTCTTCCGGCCTGGCGGCCACCAGCTGCTTGAACTGCGGCAGGGCGGACTGCATGATCGCCTTCGGCTGCACCACGCCGCGCCGCATGCCTTCGCGCATATTGGCGATGGCCTGGTCGATCCACGGACCGAGCTGCGACAGGCGGCTCAGGTAGTCCTGGTAACCCTTGGCGTTCGTCAGCGATTGCGCGCCCTGGCCGCTGGCGTAGTTCGCCAAGGTCACCGGCAGGCTGTCCATCTGGTTGATGGGCAGCAGGTGCTCGGGGAAGGGCTCGAAGCGCAGCGCCGTACGCAGTTCATAGTCGAGGATGTCCCAGCTGGTCTGGTCGCGCTGCGCGAGACCGGCGCGCGGGATCGCATGCAGGCGCTTCAGGTAGTCCTTGTACAGCGCGAACTGCGCGGCGCGCTGTTGCGGCGCGATCGACATGCCGATCTGGTCGGCGAAGCGGTTGTCGCCGCTTTCGCCGGCCGATACGGGGTCGAAGCGGGCCAGCGCGTCCCAGTAGTCGTCGGCCAGTTTGTTCAGCGCCTTCGAGGCGGCGCCGGCGGCGGGCTTTGCTGCCGCAGGCTTGGCGGCCTTTGCGGCTTCGGCGGCGCCGGCAGGGGCGCAGGCGATCATGGCGGCGCAGGCGATCGCGCCGAGCTTCAGGAGGTGTGTCATGTGTCGATGTGCTCTCGGGGAAAAGAAATGGCGGCGCCCAGCATACCCGGGTGCCGCCAGCATGCCCAGTCTTTACCAGGCTGTGTTCAATAGCTCGCCAGGGGCGCCAGCTGGCCGCCCTTGAAGGTATAGACCGTCACGGCCGTCTTTTTCAGGTTGCCGCCTTCGTCGTAGCCGTAGGTGCCGGCCACGCCCTGGTAGCTGGTCGTGTGCAGCGCCTTCGACACGGCGGCCGCGTCGACCGCGCCCGCATCCTTGATGGCGCGGCCGATGAACATGGCCTGGTCGTAGAAGGCCGGCGCGTACACGTCCGGGTCGCGCTGGAAGCGCTGCTTGTAGCGGGCCTTGAACGCGGCGCCGCCGGGCTGCTTGTCGAGCATGGCGCCGGCCTGGGCGCACAGGATGTTGTCGCCGACGGCATCGCCGCCCAGCTTGGCCATCTCGGGGCTGCACAGCGTGTCGCCGCCGAGCAGGCGCACGTTCGCCATGCCGAGCTGCTTCATCTGGCGCGCCATCGGGGCGCCCTGGGGCGCGTAGCCGCCGTAGAAGATCGCATCGACCTTCTGGGCGCGGAAGGCGGTCAGGATGGCGGAGAAATCGCTGGCCTTGTCGGTGGTGAACTGGCGGCCGGCGACGGACAGGCCCGAGCTGCGCGCCTGGCGCGCGAACTCGTCGGCGATGCCCTGGCCGAAGGCGGTGCGGTCGTCGATCACGCCGACCTTCCTGATCTTGAGCTCCTTGGCGGCGTACGAGGCCATCGAGGCGCCGACCTGCGTGTCGCTGGCCACGATGCGGAACACGTTCGGGTAGCGCGCCTGCGTGATCTTGGGGCTGGTGCCCACGGTCGACATCAGGATGCCGGCATCGTTGTAGACGCGCGATGCGGGAATCGCCACGCCCGAGTTGTAGGGGCCGAGCACGAACTTGACGCCGGCGTCGGCGAATTTCTGGGCGACGTTCACGCCGGCCTTCGGATCGCCCTGGTCGTCCTCGGACAGCAGCTCGAAGCGCAGGGTCTTGCCGCCGGCCTTGATCTTCTGGGCGTTGAGTTCCTCGACCGCGAGGCGCACGCCGTTCTCGTTGTCCTTGCCGGCGAAGGCGTTGGCGCCGGACAGCGGGCCGCTCACGCCGATGCGCACCACCTGTTCCTGTCCCTGGGCCTGCGCGCCGAGCACCAGCAGGCCGGCGGCCAGCGCGATAGTGAATTTCGATGGCATTCCTTGATGTCTCCGTTCGATGCAAACGGCTGCCATCATCGCACGATCACGCGCGCATGCAAACAGGATGGCGGCTCAGGCGGCCAGCCCGTGCGAGATCAGTTCCAGCGGCAGCGCGGTGGTGTACTTGATCTGCTCCATCGAGAACGCCGACGAGACGCCGGACAGCTGCGCGGTCTTGATCAGCTTCTTGTAGAAACGGTCGTAGCCGTCGATGTCGGTGGTGACGACCTTCAGCAGGTAGTCGACGTCGCCGCTCATGCGGTGGAATTCCAGGACCTCGGGCAGGGCCATCACGGACGCGGCGAATTTTTCCAGCCACTTCTCGTCATGCTCCGTGGTGCGCACGCTGACGAACACCGTGACGGGCAGGCCGACCTTGTGGCGGTTGACGATGCTGACCCGGCTTTCGATATAGCCTTCTTCTTCCAGGCGCTTGACCCGCTTCCAGCAAGGGGTGCTGGACAGGCCCACTTTCTCGCTCAAGCCGGAAATCGACAGGGTAGCGTCCGCCTGCAGGGCGGCCAGAATCGCACAATCGTATTTGTCGAGTGAGTTCATTGTTTCCGTCCCGATTTTTAAGAATGCTTGTTCTTCTGCCGTGGAAAAACCAAAGATTCTTTAGTACGTTCAATTCGGCATGAGTCCGTAACATATTACTCAACAATCACGCGGATGGCTCAACTATTTTTGGACTTTTAGCAATTATTTCATGACCCCGGATATCTACCTCGACGCAAACGCCACTTCGCCGGTCCTGCCTTCCGCGCTTGCCGCGGCGGTCGAGGCGATGGAAGGGCGATACGGCAATCCAAGCAGCAGCCACGCGACCGGCCTGCGCGCCAAGTGGATCCTCGACGAGACCCGCCTGCGCGCGCGCCGCGTGCTCGGCGCGGGCCCGGGCCGCGTGCTGTTTACCAGCGGCGCCACCGAAGGCATCCAGACCGCCGTGCTGTCGGCCTTGTGCGCGATCCGCGAGCGGCGCGCGGCCGGCGAGGCGGTGGGCGAGCTGCTGGTCTACGGCGCCACCGAGCACAAGGCCGTGTCGGAAGCGCTGGCGCACTGGAACCGCCTGCTGGGCACGGGCCTGACGCTGCAGGCGCTGCCCGTCGACGGCGACGGCCGCCACCGCCTGGACGTGCTGCGCGAACTGGCGCCGCGCGCCGCCATGGTCTGCACGATGGCGGCCAACAACGAGACGGGCGTGATCTCGGACATCGACGGCATCGCGCAGGTGCTGCGCGAGCACGGGCCGCGCGCCTACTGGATGGTCGACTGCGTGCAGGCGCTCGGCAAGCTGCCGCTCGACCTGGCGAACACGCGCATCGACTACGCGCCGTTCTCGGGCCACAAGCTGCATGCGCCCAAGGGCATCGGCATCCTCTACGTGCGCGACGGCGCTCCCTACACGCCCTTGATGATCGGCGGCGGCCAGGAATCCGGCCAGCGTTCCGGCACCGAGAACATGGCCGGCATCGCCGCCATGGGCGCCGTGCTGGCCGCGCTGGAAGAGGGCACGACCTTCCGCGGCCATGCCGAGCTGGCCGCCATGCGCGAGCGCGTCGCCGCCGCGCTGCGCGACGCCTTCCCCGGCATCGTGTTCAATGCCCCGTTCGACCTGGCGCTGCCCACCACGCTGAACTTCGCCGTGCCGGACCTGGCCAGCAAGGACGTGCTCGACCTGTTCGACGCGGCCGGCCTGCGTGTCTCGGCCGGTTCCGCCTGCTCGGCGGCCAAGGCCGCGCCCAGCTACGTGCTGGCGGCGATGGGCTTGCCCGAGTGGCGCAGCGCCGGCGCCGTGCGCCTGTCGTTCGGGCCGCTGTCCGACGACGCCTTCATCGACGCCGCCTGCGCCCGCATCCGCCGCTGCGGCGGAGCGCTGCGCCGCCACGTCCTCGACCATGCGGACGGTCACCCCGGCGTGCTGCAGCTCAGCAGCGAAGGGCGCCACGGCTGGATCGTGTTCGACCGCCGCGCCGGCCAGGCGATCGTGATCGATCCGCCCGCGCCGCTCGCCGGCCGCATCGCGGCGCAGCTGCGCGGCCAGGACCTGCGCGTGGCCGCCGTGCTGGGCACCGGGGCCGACCAGGATGGAGCACATGCGCGCGGCCTGCTGCGCGCGGCGCTGGGACAGGACGCGTCCGATCCGGGGCCGCTCGGCTGGCCGCGGTCCAGTGGCGAAGCGCTGCTGGGCGACGGCGGCCGCGCGCCCGCGCTGACGCTGGGCACGGCATTGCTGGCGCGCGTCGATGCGGGGGAGGGCGCGGCCCTGTACCTGCTGGGCGCGGCGGCGGGAGCGCAACTGCCGGCCGATGCGGTGCGCATGGTATTCGCTGGCAGCGGCGTGCCGGCGCTCCACGGCATCGCGCGCAAGGATGTGCTGCTGTGCCACGCGGCCGACATGGCCGGCGTGCCGTTCGGCGTCGCGTCCGCCCAGGAGGGCGTGCGCCGCGACGACGCTGCCGCGCAGCTGGCGCCGGATGCGCTGGAGGACTTCCTGCGCCGCCATCCGGATGCGCTGCTGGTCGACGTGCGCGAAGCGGGCGAGACGGCCGTCGGCGCGGGCACGCCCGCGGGCCGCGCGGCGCTGGCCGTGCCGCTGTCGCGCCTGGCCGAGCATGCGGCCGGATTGCTGGCGCAGCCGGCACGTCCGCTGGTGTTCTTCTGCCGCAGCGGCAACCGCAGCGCGCGCGCGGCGCTGTGCCTGCAGCGGCTGGGGCATGCGCAGGTGTTTACGCTCGTCGGCGGCCTCGCTCTGATGCGATAACGCAGGTACCGGTTGGACGCGTGGACAGCAAAGCTGTCCACCCTACCGGCACCGCATGTACCGTAGGGTGGACGGCAAAGCCGTCCACGCGGCGATATTGATCGCGTGCATATCCACGCACCAACTGTGTACGCTAGCGCACGGTGTCCACAAGCATGATCTCTTAGCATGGCGTCAGCCGTGCGCCTCCCAGCCCACCCCGCCTCATCTCGACCTGGCCGCTTGCGCGCCCACCCGGCGGTTCGCCGCGCACGCCACCATCGAGGTTCCTGTTGAAACAAGAAAAAGACTTCACCCGCCCAGCGTCCGGCGCGGGATCTTCCGCCGTATCGGCCAGCCTCGCCAACGGCGAGGCGCCGCTGCGTGCCGAACTGTATTCCGCCGCCCAGATGGCGGTGCACGGCCGCCGCCTGGCGGCGCGCCACCAGGTCGGCAGCCAGCCGGGCAGCGACCGCCTGCTGGCGCGCCTGGCCGACAATGCCGCCGTCATCGCCGATGCCTGCGCTGGCCTGACCCGCGCCGCCGAGGCGGGCGTACGCCTGACCCCGGCCGCCGAATGGCTGCTCGATAACTACTACCTGATCGAAGAGCAGGTGCGCACCGCGCAAAGCCACCTGCCCAAGGACTACAGCCGCGAACTGCCCTGCCTGGCGGACGCCGATGCGGAAGCGGGCGGCCGCCCGCGCGTGTACCAGCTGGCGCTGGAAATGGTCGCGCACGGCGACGGCCGGCTGGAGCCGGAAAGCCTGGCAAGATTCGTCGCGGCCTACCAGGAAGGCGCGCCGCTGGCGCTGGGCGAACTGTGGGCGATTCCGATCATGCTGCGCCTCGCGCTGATCGAGAACCTGCGCCGCATCGCCGCGCGCCAGGCCGACAACCGCGTCCAGCGCGAGCAGGCCAACCGCTGGGCCGACCGCATGGCCGAGCGGGCCGACGACAAGCCGGGCGACCTGATCCTGCTGGTGGCCGACATGGCGCGCGAAGTGCAGCCGATGGGATCGAGCTTCGTGGCCGAGCTGACGCGCCGCCTGCAGGGCCGCAGCGGCCCGCTGACCCAGGCGCTGCAGTGGATCGCCACGCGCCTGGCCGACGAGGGCCGCACGATCGACCAGGCGGTGCAGGCCGACATCGGCCAGCAGTCCAGCGACCAGGTCTCGGTGGCCAACAGCATCGGCAGCCTGCGCCTGCTGGGCACCACCGACTGGCGCGAATTCGTCGAGACCCTGAGCGCCGTGGAACAGGCGCTGCGCGGCGACCCGGCCGGCGTCTACGGGCGCATGGACTTCGCCACCCGCGACCACTACCGCCACGTGGTCGAACGCCTGGCCCGCGCCAGCGGGCGCAGCGAGCTCGAGGTCGCGACCGAGGCGGTCGCGCTGGCTGCCGCGCATGGTCGCGATGCGGGCGCCGATGAGGTTGCCAACGCGGGCCACGATGCGCGCCTGCGCCACGTCGGCTACTACCTGGCGGGCAAAGGCTACCCGAGCCTGGAGCGGCGCCTGAACATGCGGCCCGGCTTCGTCGCTTCGCTGCGCCGCACGGGCCGCGCCTGGCCCCTGCTGTCCTACCTGGGCGGCATCGGCGCCTTCACGGCCCTGTTCACGGCCGCCGCCGTCGTCCACGCATGGCAGAACGGCGCGCCGCACTGGCTGATGGTGGCCATCGGCATCCTGGCCGTCCTCGGCGCGAGCCAGCTGGCGCTGTCCCTGGTGAACCTGCTGGCCACGCGCCTGGTCATGCCGGCGCCGCTGCCGCGCATGGACTTCAGCGACGGCATCCCGCCCGATGCGCGCGCCGTCGTCGTCGTGCCTTCGCTGCTGTACAGCCGCGCCAACGTGGCGGCGCTGTGCGACGCGCTGGAAGTGCGCTACCTGGCCAACCGCGACCAGCACCTGCGCTTCTGCCTGCTGACCGACCTGGCCGACGCGCCCCAGCAGGAGATGTACGGCGACGCCGAACTGGTCGAGCAGGCGCGCGCCGCCATCGCCGCGCTGAACGAACAATATGCCGGCGAAGACGGCGGCCCCTTCCTGCTGCTGCACCGCGCGCGCAGCTGGAGCGAAGGGGAGCAGGCCTGGATCGGCCGCGAGCGCAAGCGCGGCAAGCTGGAGGATTTCAATGCCTTCCTGCGTGGCGGCGCGGCGGACCGCTTCGCCGTCGTCGAAGGCGACACGGCGGGCCTGGCCGAGACGCGCTACGTGATCACGCTGGACGCCGACACCCAGCTGCCGCGCGATGCCGCGCGCCAGTTCGTCGCCACGATGGCGCACCCGCTGAACCACCCGGTGCTCAACGCCGAGCGCAGCCGCGTGGTCGACGGCTACGGCCTGCTGCAGCCGCGCGTGACGACCTCGCTGCCGCTGGAGAACGCCTCGCGCTACGAGCGCCTGTGCAGCGGCGAGCCGGGCATCGACCCGTACACGCGCACCGTGTCCGATGTCTACCAGGACCTGTTCGGCGAAGGCTCGTTCACCGGCAAGGGCATCTACGACCTGGAGACGTTCGAGACGGTGCTGAGCGATCGCCTGCCGGACAACCGCGTGCTGTCGCACGACCTGCTGGAAGGCTGCTACGTGCGCGCCGGCCTGCTCAGCGACGCGCAGGTGGTGGAAGCCTATCCGCCGCGCTACAGCGACGACGTCAGCCGCCGCCACCGCTGGATCCGCGGCGACTGGCAACTGGCGGGCTGGCTGCGCAACAAGGTTCCGCTGCCGGACGGGAAGCGCGGGCCGAATCCGCTGTCGCCGCTGGCGCGCTGGAAGCTGTTCGACAACCTGCGCCGCAGCCTGGTGGCGCCGACGCTGACGGTCCTGTTGCTGCTGTGCTGGGCGCTGCTGCCGGCGCCCGCGTTCTGGAGCGCGGCGATCCTGTCCGTGTTCTTCCTGCCCTTCTTCATGGGCAGCCTGATCGGCCTGGCCGACAAGGCCCACGACATCACGCTGCGCCAGCACCTGCTGAACTGGACGCAGGGCGCGCGCATCGGCCTCGGCCACGCCGTGCTGAACACCGCCTTCCTGCCGCACGAGGCCTGGTACAGCGTCGACGCGATCGCGCGCACCGCGTGGCGCATGCTGGTGTCGCGCCGGCACCTGCTGGAGTGGCGCGCGTCGAGCCTGTCGCGCTCCAGCACCGACATGGAAAGCAACTGGCGCAATATGTGGTTCGCCCCGGCGCTGGCCGTCGGCACGGCCGTGCTGCTGACCTTCGCCAATCCGTTCGCCTTGTTCGCCGCGGCGCCGCTGCTGCTGCTGTGGTTCCTGTCGCCCGTGGTGGCATGGTGGGTCAGCCTGCCGGTCGAGCGCGCCAAGCCCGCGCTGGGCGTCGACCAGCACCGCTTCCTGCAGCGCCTGGCGCGCCGCACCTGGGCGTTCTTCGAGGACCACGTGACGGCGCAGGAAAACTGGCTCCCGCCCGACAATATGCAGGAGCACCCGGCCACGGTGGTGGCGCACCGCACGTCGCCGACGAACATCGGCCTGGCGCTGCTGGCCAACGTCACGGCCTACGACTTCGGCTACGTGGCCGCCGGCGAGCTGCTGCTGCGCACCCGCGCCACGCTCGGCGCCATGGGCCGCCTGGAGCGCTACCGCGGCCACTTCTACAATTGGTACGACACGCTGACGATGGCGCCGCTGCAGCCGATGTACGTGTCGGCCGTCGACAGCGGCAACCTGGCCGGCCACCTGCTGACGCTGGCCGCGGGCCTGGAACAGCTGGGCGACCAGCCGATCGCGTCGCGCCGCTCGCTGGACGGCATCCGCGACACGCTGCGCGTGATCGAACAGGAGGCGGAAACCCGGGCGGAAACCCTGCCGGCGCTGGCGGAAGCGGTCGGCGCGCTGTGGCAGCAGCTCGCCCCCGAGCGTTGCCGCAGCGCCGACACGCTGCCCGGCCTGGCCGAATGCCTGGGCGCGCTGGCGCGCCTGGCCGCCAATGCGCACAAGGCGGTGCCGGCAGACGCCGACCCGGCGCTCCACGCCTGGACCGCCAAGCTGCTCGCGCAATGCGAGGCCGCCCACGCCGACCTGCTCTTGACGGCGCCGTGGATGCGCGCCGTGCACCAGTTCGTGATCGACTCGACGCTGACGCGCATCCCGACGCTGCGCGAGCTGGCCGCGTTTTCCATGCGCGCGCCGGGCGCCGACCTGGCCGAGGATGAACGCGCGCGGCAGCAGCAATTGGCGAAGCTGGTCGCCGAGGGCAGCGCCAACGCGCGCGCGCGCCTGGACGAGATCGCGCTGCTGGCACGCCAGGCGCGCGAGTTCGCGGCGATGGACTTCGGCTTCCTGTATGTCGACGATCTCGACCTGATGGCGATCGGCTACAACGTCAGCGAGCGCCGCCTGGACGGCAGCACCTACGACCTGCTGGCCTCGGAGGCGCGCCTGGCGTCCTTCGTGGGCATCGCCCAGGGCCAGTTCCCGCAGGAGCACTGGTTCTCGCTGGGCCGCCAGCTGTGCCTCGTCGGCGGCCAGCAGCTGCTGCTGTCGTGGAGCGGCTCGATGTTCGAATACCTGATGCCCCTGCTGGTGATGCCGACCTACCGCGACACGCTGCTCGACCAGACCTACCACGGCATCATCCACGCCCAGATCGACTACGGGCGCCGCCGCAACATCCCCTGGGGGATTTCCGAGTCCGGCTACAACACGGTCGACGCGGCCATGAACTACCAGTACCGCGCCTTCGGCGTGCCCGGCACGGGCCTGAGGCGCGGCCTGGGCGAGGACCTCGTGATCGCGCCGTACGCCACGATGATGGGCCTGATGGTCGAACCCGAGCTCGCGTGCGAGAACCTGGAGCGCATGGCCAAGCTGGGCTTCATGGGCAACTACGGTTTCTACGAGGCGGTCGACTACACGCCGGCGCGCGTGCCGCGCGGCCAGGACTTCGCGATCGTCCGTTCCTTCATGGTGCACCACCAGGGCATGGGCTTCCTGGCGCTGTCCTACCTGCTGCACGACCGCCCGATGCAGCGCCGCTTCGAAGGCGACCCGCAATTCCAGGCCACGCTGCTGCTGCTGCAGGAGCGCGTGCCGAAGTCGGGCGCGTTCGAATCGGCCAGCGCCGAGGCGGAAGCGCTGCGCCTGCCGGCGCCGGAAGCGGCGATGCCGACCCGCACGGTGGGCCTGGCGCACGCCGCCCATCCGGAAGCGCAGCTGCTGTCCAACGGCCGCTACCACGTGATGGTGACGGGCAGCGGTTCCGGCTACAGCCTGTGGCGCGACCTGGCCGTCACGCGCTGGCGCGAGGATCCCACCGTCGACGACTGGGGCCAGTTCTGCTACGTGCGCGACCTGGACAACGGCCAGCTGTGGTCGACGGCCTGGCAGCCGACCCAGGCCGAGCCCGAGCACTACGAGGCCAGCTTCTCGGAGGGACGCGCGGAATTCCGCCGCCGCGACCACGGCATCGAGCTGCATACGGAAATCGTCGTGTCGCCCGAGGACGACATCGAGCTGCGCCGCACGCGCATCGCCAACCGTTCCGGCGTGCGCCGCACGATCGAGGTGACGAGCTACGCCGAAGTCGCGATGGCCGCGCCGAACGCGGATGCCGCCCACCCGGCGTTTTCGAAACTGTTCGTGCAGACCGAGATCCTGCGCGAGCGCGGCGCCATCCTGTGCACGCGCCGTCCGCGCCACAAGGGCGAGCACATGCCCTGGATGCTGAACCTGATGACGGCGCACCAGGAAGGCAAGGGCGGCGAGGCGCCGGCCGCGCCGGAATTCGAGACCAGCCGCGCCGACTTCATCGGCCGCGGCAACCGCAACGCCCTGCCGCAGGCGCTGGCCGCGATGAACCGCGCGCCGCTCGGCGGCCAGGACGGTTCCGTGCTGGATCCGGTGGCGGCGATCCGCCGCGTGTTCGTGCTCGAACCGCACGAGGAAGCCGTGTTCGACGTAGTGCTGGGCGCGGCGGAAACGCGCGAGCACGCGCTGCACCTCGTCGAGAAGTACCAGGACCGCCACCTGGCCGACCGCGTGTTCGAGCTGGCCTGGACCCACAGCCAGGTCGTGCTGCGCCAGCTGAACGCCAGCGAGGCCGACGCCCAGCTGTACAGCCGCCTGGCCGGCAGCGTGATCTATCCGAACACGGGCCTGCGCGCCGACCCGGCCGTCATCGCCCGCAATGCGCGCGGCCAGTCCGGCCTGTGGGCGTACGCGATCTCGGGCGACTTCCCGATCGTGCTGCTGCAGATCCGCGACGTGGCCAACATCGAGCTGGCGCGCCAGCTGGTGCAGGCGCATGCCTACTGGCGCCTGAAGGGGCTCGTCGTCGACATCGTGATCTGGTGCGAGGAGCGCAAGGAAAACACCAGCGGCTACCGCCAGGGCCTGTACGACCAGATCATGAGCCTGATCGCGTCCGGCATGGATGCGCAATCGGTCGACCGTCCGGGCGGCGTGTTCGTGCGCCTGCTCGAGCAGATCCCGAACGAGGACCGGATCCTGATGCAGTCGGTGGCGCGCATCGTGCTGTCGGACGAGGCGGGCAGCCTGGCCGACCAGCTGCGCCGCGCCGGCGCGCAGAAAGGCCAGCTGCCGCCGGCGCTGGTGCCGCAGCAGCCGGACGGGATACCGGTCGACACGGTCGCATCGCTGCCGGCGCCGGCGACCATCCTCGACAACGGCATCGGCGGTTTCAGCGCCGACGGCCGCGAATACCTGATCCGCACGGGTTCGGGGCGCCACACGCCGGCGCCCTGGGTCAACGTGCTGGCCAGCCCCATGTTCGGCAGCGTCGTCTCGGACAGCGGCACGGCCTACAGCTGGAACCAGAACGCCCACGAGTTCCGCCTGACGCCCTGGGAAAACGATCCCGTGTCGGACCGCGGCGGCGAAGCGTTCTACCTGCGCGACGAGCACACGGGCGTGTTCTGGTCGCCGACCGCGCTGCCGGCGCCGTCCGGCGGCGACTACCTGACCCGCCACGGCTTCGGCTACAGCGCCTTCGAGCACAGCGCCCACGGCATCCGCAGCGAACTGCTGACCTACGTGGCACTGGACGCGCCGCTGAAGTACGTGACGGTCAAGCTGCGCAACGAAGGGTCGAGCGCGCGCCGCCTGTCCGTCACCGGCTACGTCGAATGGGTGCTGGGCGACCTGCGCGCCAAGTCGGCCATGCACGTGGTGACGGAACAGGACCCGGTCAGCGGCGCGCTGTTCGCCCGCAATGCCTACAACACGGACTTCTCGGGCCGCGTCGCGTTCTTCCACCTGGATGCCGAGCACGTGTCCTATACCTGCGACCGCGCCGAATTCGTCGGCCGCAACCGCAGCCTGGCCAATCCGGCGGCGCTCGAGCGCCAGGGGCTGTCCGGCCGCAGCGGCGCCGCGCTCGATCCGTGCGCGGCGCTGCAGACCGTGGTCGAGCTGCAGCCGGGAGAAGAGCAGGAGCTGGTGTTCATGCTGGGCGTGGGCGGCCGCCGCAACCTGGACGCGTCGGGCATGGTCCAGCGCCACAGCGGCGGCGGCGTCGCCGCGGCGGACTTCGCCAAGGTGCGCGAGTACTGGGAGGAGACGCTGGGCGCGATCCGCATCGAGACGCCGGATCCGGCCCTCGACGCCATCGCCAACGGCTGGCTGATGTACCAGACCATCGCCTGCCGCATGTGGGCGCGCAGCGGCTACTACCAGTCGGGCGGCGCCTACGGCTTCCGCGACCAGCTGCAGGATGCGATGGCCACCGTGCACACGCGCCCGCAACTGCTGCGCGACCATATCCTGCTGTTCGCCGGCCACCAGTTCGCCGAGGGCGACGTGCAGCACTGGTGGCACCCGCCCACCGGACGCGGCGTGCGCACGCACTGCTCGGACGACTACCTGTGGCTGCCGCTGGCCGTGCACCGCTACGTCGGCGTGACGGGCGACGCGTCGCTGCTGGACGAGGTCGCGCCCTTCATCGAAGGCCGTCCGCTCAAGCAGGAAGAGGAATCGTGGTACGACCTGCCGGGCCAGTCGCGCGAGCAGGCCAGTATCTACGAGCACTGCGTACGCGCGATCCGCCGCGCGCTGACGTTCGGCGCGCACGGCCTGCCGCTGATCGGCACCTGCGACTGGAACGACGGCATGGACCGCGTGGGCAACGAAGGCCGCGGCGAAAGTGTGTGGCTGGGCTTCTTCCTGTACGAGGTGCTGCAGCGCTTCGCCGAGCTGGCCGAACGGCGCGCCGACTACGGCTTCGCCACCACCTGCCGCAGCGCGGCCCAGGTGCTGTCGCACAACATCGAGGAAAACGCCTGGGACGGCAGCTGGTACCGCCGCGCCTACTTCGACGACGGCACGCCGCTCGGCTCCCGGCAGAACGACGAGTGCCGCATCGACTCGATCTCGCAGAGCTGGGGCGTGTTGTCCGGCGCCGCCGATCCGCAGCGCGCGCGCCAGGCGATGGGCGAAGTGGATGCGCACCTGGTGCGGCGCGACGCCGGCCTGATCCAGCTGCTCGATCCGCCGTTCGACAAGGGCGTGCTGGATCCCGGCTATATCCGCGGCTACGTGCCGGGCGTGCGCGAGAACGGCGGCCAGTACACGCATGCGGCGATCTGGACGGCGATGGCGTTCGCGCGCCTGCGCGATACCGAACGCGCCTGGGAGTTGCTGCGCATGATCAACCCGGCCAACCATACGGGCACGCTGGAGGCCTGCGCCGTCTACAAGGCCGAGCCCTATGTGATGACGGCCGACATCTACGCCGTGGCGCCGCACGTGGGGCGGGGCGGCTGGAGCTGGTACACGGGCTCGGCCGGCTGGATGTACCGCCTGATCGTCGAATCCTTGCTCGGCGTCGAACGCAGCGGCGAGCGCCTGACCCTCGCGCCACAATTGCCACGCGCCTGGCCCGGCTTCACGCTACACTACCGCTACGGCGATACGCCTTACACGATCGCCGTGACGCGCAGCAGCGAGCCCGGCCTTGTCGTGGATGGCGTCGCGCAGGACGGCGATGCGATCGTGCTGGTGGACGACGGCAGGCCGCACAGCGTCGAACTGCGGGTGGCGGAAGACGGCGGGGCGCTCCCCGCGGAGCACGAGAACCGGGCCGAGATCGACCGATGACGAGACGGGTACATGCCGGGGCCAGCGTGGCTTGCTCGGCCGCGCTGGCTGCGGCCGGCTTCGGCGCCGTGCTGGTGCCGGAGCGCGCAGCCCGCGCCGCCGACTGGAGCGACACGGCCATCAGCTGGCGCTACGGCACCCGTTTTCGCGAACCCTTCAATCCCGCCGACATCAAGAAGCATATCGTCGCGCTGACCCACTCCAGCGGCTACCGCTACGGCACCAGTTACTTCAACCTCGACCTGCTGGAGTCGGACCGCAACGATCCGGCTTCCCTGAACGGGCGCGAAGGGGCGCAGGAAGCGTACGTGGTCTACCGCCACACCGTCGACATCGGCGCGCTGCGCGGCGAGCCGATCCGCTTCGGCAAGGTCAAGGGTGTGGGACTTGTGCTGGGCTTCGACTGGAACACCAAGAACGACGTCGGCTACAACTCGCGCAAGCGCATGCTGGTGGCGGGGCCGACCCTCATGTGGGACGTGCGCGTAGGCGACGTGCCGGGGGCCGAATACCATTTTTAGGTTTTACCCAGTATCACTTTATCTTTGTCAATAAGATAATAAAATAATGACAAGAATATGATCTTGGGATCAAGGCGGGAATCGATGCAATTGCAAAAATTGCATCATGAAAACCTTATCCTTCCTCCTCCCCCTGGCGCTGGCCGCGGCCGGCTCGATCAACGTACAGTCCGCAATTGCTGCCGTGCCGGTCGTGGCGGCGCAGCACGAGCACCGCGAGCTCGATGCCACGCTGCACGCACCCTACCGCGGCGACGGCCGTGGCCAGCCCGACGCGCGCACGTTCACCCTCGCGTTCGACTATCCCGGCCTGGCCGGCGGCGAGGTCGCCTGGCGCCTGGAACTGCTGGCGCCGAAGGGGCGCCGCGTCGGACAGTGGCAGGGGCGGCAAGCGCTGGCAGGCGGCCGGCCGGCCAGCGTGGCGGTGCGCTGGCAGGGACTGGTGGGCGGCGCGCGCCCCGCCGCCGGCATCTACCGCGTGCGCCTGCATGCCCGGGTCGCCGGCGAGGAGGTGGAACAGGCCTGGGATATCGCCGTGGGCACGATCGCGGCGCCGTCCATGCCACCCTTTGCCGGCCTGCCGACGCGGCGCACGCCGTTGCACGACACCTTGCCTGCGGCACCGGCGCCTGACGGCTTGCCCTATACCGTCTACTACGGCAACCTGCACAGCCAGACCAGCCACAGCGACGGCGGCGCGCCCGTCGACGACTGCCACGGCGCCCAGGAGCCGCAGAGCGCGCCCTTCGGCCCGGATGCGGCCTGGCCCTATGCCTGGCGGCACGGCCTGGACATCCTGATGGTCTCGGAACACAACCACATGTACGACGGTTCGAGCGGCACCAGGACGGACGCCGATCCGCTGGCGGCGAAAGCGCTGTACCGCGCAGGCCTGGACAGCGCGCGCGCCTTCAACGCCGCGCACAAGGATTTCCTCGCGCTGTACGGACTGGAGTGGGGCGTGATCGGCAACGGCGGCCACCTGAATATCTTCAACGGCGACGCGCTGCTGGGCTGGGAAAAAACCGGCAAGGGAGACCTGCTGGCGGACGTGGAGACGGCGCGCGGCGACTATGGCGCCCTGTATTCCCTGATGCAGCGGCGCGGCTGGATCGGCCAGTTCAACCATCCGGCGCTCACCGGGCAGTTCGCCGTCGGCGGCCAGGCGCTGGCCTACACGCCGGAAGGAGACGCCGCGATGGCCTTGTGCGAGGTGATGAACAGCTCCGCATTCTCGACCAGCGAAAACGAGGGCGAGACGCGCCGCAGCAATTTCGAACAGGCCTGCAACAAGCTGCTCGAAGCGGGCTACCACGTTGCCTTCAGCAGCAACCAGGACAACCACTGCGCCAACTGGGGCGCGTCGGCCGCCAACCGCACCGCCGTGCTGATACCGAACGGCGTGCCGCTCACGCGCGACAGCTTCGTCGAGGCGCTGCGCGCGCGCCGCGTGTTCGCCACGATGGACAAGGATGCGCAACTCGTGCTGACCGCCAATGGCCACCTGATGGGCGAGCGCTTCGCCAACAGCGGTCCCTTGCGCCTGCTGGTGCGCTTCGCCGGGGCACCGGGGAGGACGGCGGCCGCGGTGGAGATCGTCGAGGGCGTGCCGGGCCGGGGCGGCGAGGTCGCGACGCTGCCCGGCGGGGCCGACGTGCAGCTGGCGCCGGCGCCGGGCCCGCATTTCTACTACGCGAAGGTGACGCAGGACGACGGCCGCATCCTGTGGTCGGCGCCCGTGTGGGTCGACCAGTCTCCCTAGAAGCCCAGGTTGCTTCCCGCGCCCAGCAGCGTGGCCACGCCCAGCGCGACGAAGATGAGGGCCGCGCAACCGTGCACGAGCTGCAGCGGCACGCGGCCGGCGATGCGGTCGCCGAACAGCACGGCCGGTACGTTCGCGAGCATCATGCCGAACGTGGTGCCGGCGACGACCAGCGGCAGCGAGGCATAGCGCGCGGCTAGCGCGACGGTCGCGACCTGGGTCTTGTCGCCCATCTCGGCGAAGAAGAACGCGAGCACCGTGGTCGCGAACACGCCCAGGCGCGCGGGGGCCGGTTCGTCGTCCTCGTCGATGGTGTCGGGCACCATGATCCAGGCGGCCATCGCCAGGAAGGCGATGCCCAGCACCCAGCGCATCGCGTCCGGGCCGAGCAGGCGCGCCACCAGGGTGCCCGCGGCGGCAGCGAAAGCGTGGTTGGCGATCGTGGCGACGAAGATGCCGAGCACGATGGGCAGCGGGCGGCGAAAGCGCGCGGCGAGCAGGAAGGCGAGCAGCTGGGTCTTGTCGCCGATTTCGGCGAGGGCGACGATGCCGGTGGAGATGAGGAAGGCGTCCATCGGGGGCGGGCGGAAAGAGCAAGGCGCGGATCATAGCAGAAGGTGGCGCGGCGGGGGAGCGATGACACGCGGTGACGTCTGCCGGATGAAATGCTATCCTGCTGGCGCCCACGGCTTGCCGTGCCGCCCTGACATCGGGCGCCGTATCGATCTGTCGATGGATGCGGCGCCGCCATACCGAGGAACCCAAGAGTGCTCTCCATGAACCGCATCGCAGCAGCCGTCCTGCTCGCTTTCTCCAGCATCGCCCTGGCCCAGACCGCCCCCGCCGCCGCTTCTGTCACCGCTTCCGCAACAGCCGCCGCCGCCGATCCGGCCGTGCAGGCCTGGCTCGCCGGCGACGTCCAGCGGACGATGACACTGTTCGACGTGCCCGGCATCGCGATCGCCATCGTCAAGGACGGCAAGGTCGTGGCGACCCAGGGCTTCGGCGTGCGCAAGCTGGGCGCGCCGGACAAGGTCGACGGCAAGACGCTGTTCGAGGTGGCCTCGAATTCGAAGGCGTTCACCGCCGCCGCGCTGGCGATGCTGGTCGACGAAGGCAAGCTGGCCTGGGACGACCCGGTCACCAAGCACCTGCCCGACTTCCAGATGTACGACGCCTACGTGACCCACGAGATGACGGTGCGCGACCTGCTGACCCACCGCAGCGGCCTGGGCCTGGGTGCCGGCGACCTGCTGTGGTGGCCGACCACGCAGTTCTCGACCGACGAGATCATCCACAAGCTGCGCTTCATTCCGCCGGCGACGAGCTTCCGCAGCAGCTATGCCTACGACAACCTGCTGTACATCGTGGCCGGCAAGATCATCGCCGCCAAGTCCGGCAAGACCTGGGGCGAGACGATCCGCGAGCGCATCCTGGCGCCCGTGGGCATGAACACGACGACGACCAGCCTGGCGGACAACGCCGGCAATCCGGACGTGGCGAACGCGCACAGCAAGATCGGCGGCAAGATCGCCGCCGTCAAGGCGATGCCGGTCCCGAACGCCGTCGGCGCCGTCGGCATCAATACCAATGCCGAGGACATCGCGCGCTGGATGAACGTGCTGCTCGCGCAGGGCAGCCTGGGCACGGGACCGGACGGCAAGGAGCGTCGTCTGTTCAGCGCCAGGCAGGCGCGCGAGATGTGGACCGCGCAGACGCCGATGCGCATCAGCGAGCCGGATCCGAAGCTGGCCGCCACGCGTCCGAACTTCCTCGCCTACGGGCTCGGTTTCCAGCTGCGCGACTACCAGGGCCGCCTGCTGGCGATGCACAGCGGCGCGCTGCAGGGCTTCTATTCGAAGGTCGTGCTGGTGCCGGAAGCGAAGCTGGGCATCGCGATCCTGACCAATGCCGAAAGCGGCGGCTCGCTCAATGCGCTGCAGTGGCAGCTGCTCGAACGCATGCTGGAGCCGCAGGCGAAGACGGACTGGATCGGTACCGTCAAGGCCGTCGAGGACGAGGCGCACGCCAAGGAACAGGCGCGCCTGGCCAAGGCCAGCGCATCCCGGGCCGCGAAGTCGCAACCATCGCTGCCGCGCGCCAGCTACGACGGCGAGTACCAGGATCCGTGGTACGGCAGCGCCACCATCAAGCACGTGGGGAACAAACAGGTGCTGGCGTTTTCGCGCACGCCGGACCTGACGGGGGAACTGGAGCACTTCCAGCACGACACCTTCATCGTGCGCTGGAAGGAGCGCAACTTCAACGCGGACGCCTACGTGACCTTCGCGCTGAACCCGGACGGCAGCATCGAGCGCATGAAGATGCAGCCGATCTCCACCGAGACCGACTTCAGCTACGACTTCCAGGACCTGAACTTCACGCCCGTGAAGCCGCCGAAGTCGTGATGCGTCGTCCGGTGCCGTCAGAGCGACGGCACCGGATTGAAGCCCGACACGGCGCGGTACTTGCCGCCGCCGTAGCGCAGCACCTGGCGCTGGTCGACGGCCAGCGGCGGCGCGGACCGCGATTCGCCGCGGTTGATGGCGCCCTGGTAATGGATGACCAGGTCGCCCGGCTGGTCGTGCGCCGCATCCACCGTCCAGCTGCCGTCGATCGCGTAGCAGTCGTGGGCGTCGGCGTCGTCCCGTGCCGGCATGGCCGCATGCGTCCGCAGCGCCGCTGGCTGGGCCCCGGCCAGCGGCTGCAGCCGGCGCGGGCAGTCGGCGGCGCTGCCCGTGTTGGCGCCGGACAGCGCCAGTTCCACCGCCGGCTCGCGGTGCATGCCGTCCTTGTCCTGCTCGTACAGCGCCAGCCAGGTGCCGCAGTAACCATCCCAGCAACTGCCGTATTCGACGCCCAGCCCCTGGCGCTGGCCGCCCAGCGCCACCGCGTGCAGCGTGGCGTTGCCGCCGAAGCCGCGCCAGGCGAAGATGCCCTGGCTCAGGCTCACATGCCAGGTGCTCCCCTGTTTCTCGAACTGGTAGGCGGCCAGCGCCATCGGGGTGGCCTGGCCCGCCCTGGCGCGGCCGTCGTCGCCTGCCGGCACCAGCCCGGCGACCAGCACCAGGTGTCCGGCATCGACGCGCAGCACCAGCTTCGGCTCGACCAGCACGCGCACCTGGCCGGTACGCCATCCATCGTGTTCGGCCGTGCCGAACGGGATCTGCACCGTCTGCACGCGGCCCGGCCCCGTCGCGCTCCAGCCGGGAAAGGCGAGGGGCGCCAATTGGGCGGGCGCGGGCAGTGAAGTGGATGAAGGCGCGGATGATGGCGTAAATGAGGGCGTGGCCGCCTGGACGGTTGCGCCGTTCAGCAGCACGGCCGCTGCCGCTAAGTGACGAAGGATCTTCATGGGACCTGGCGTGGATCGGCGAAATGTGAACTGATTGTGTCGCGAATATACACGTCGCTTCCCCAAAAAAATGCGCGGATTGTCACGGCCCCGCACTAAAAACGCGCCGGAACGGTGTGGTGCACTGTCCTGGCGCTCCAGGAACCCTCGAAAAGGGTGTCGCGCACCTCATTACGTGCTTGGCATAAAGATTGGTTCATCGCGCTTTCCCGGGGAACGCATCCTTGATTTT
>NZ_JASNRD010000026.1 GCF_030412015.1 Massilia sp. YIM B02763
GGTTCAGCTGTTTGTTGAACACACAGAGAACAATAAGAACTTACTTCTTCCGGATTCAGCGTGACGCCCAACAAAGCGACATGCGTACAAGTTATGCCTGATGACCATAGCAAGTCGGTACCACCCCTTCCCATCCCGAACAGGACCGTGAAACGACTTTGCGCCGATGATAGTGCTGCAACCAGTGTGAAAGTAGGTTATCGTCAGGCTAGTTATATGAAAAACCCCACCAGGTGATCCTGGTGGGGTTTTTTGCTTTGGGGCGCCGGATAAGCATCCTGAACCGCATGTTGAACCGCATTTCCATGTTCCGAATGTGGTTTTCTCCACTATTTATATGGCAGACAGGAAACTTTCAATTGGATGCACACCAACATTTACGGTAGCATCTCCGGCTTTGCCATAGAAAATTAAACATGAACGCTGATCGCGACACCGATGCACGGGCCAAGCGCAGCCAGGCTTTCCGCCTTGCCGCACTGATGGTGTCGTTTGCCTGCGTGACGGTCGCGATCACCTCGTTCCTGCTGCTGACGCTGGTCGACCATTTCGCTATCAAACACGCCTCCGAAGAGGCGCGCCTGCGCCTGGAGCAGCTGTCTTGGCAGATGCGCGATTCCCTGGACCGCACGCTGGAGCAGGCGGTGCGCGACGTGCGCGTGCTGTCTTCGCTGCCGGCCATCCGCCTCAAGAATGATCCCGATCTGGCCCGCGGCGTGCTGGAAAGCATGCAGCGCAATTATCCCGACTACGCCTGGATCGGCATCGCCGGCATCGACGGCAAGGTCAAGGCCGCTACCGGCCGCCTCCTCGAAGGCCGCGACGTCACGGGACGACCCTGGTTCAAGGCCGGCCAGCGCACCGCGATCGCCGAGGATTATCACCCGGCCACGCTGCTGGGCGACCTGCTGCCGCGCGCTCCCGATCCCTGGCGTTTCGTCGACCTTGCCGGGCCGATCCAGGACGACCGTGGCGCGCCGATCGGCGTCCTGGCCATCCACCTGAGCTGGAAATGGGCGCGTTCCCTGGCCCGCAACCTCCTGACGCCGGCGCTGCGCGAATACGGCGCCGAGATCGTCGTCGTGCGCAGCGACGGTGTCGTCCTGCTCGGCCCCGACGCGATCCTGGAAAAACGCATCGCCACCGAAAGCCTGCGGCTGGCCCAGCTCGGCCGCACGGGCGCCATCGAAGAGCGCTGGTCGGACGGCAAGACCTATGTGACGGGCTACAGCCAGACGGGCCGCACGGACGAGCGCACCAGCTTGCACTGGAGCGTGCTGGTGCGCCAGACGAGGGAAGCCGCCATGGCGTCGGCGCACGACTTCGAACGCCGCGCGTTGTGGCTGAGCCTGGCGCTGGCGACGGCGCTGGCAGCCGCTGCGGCGCTGCTGGCGCGGCGACTGGTGCAGCCGTTGAAGGTGCTCAGCGGAGCGATCGAGGATATCGCCCACGATCCCGCCGTGGCCACGCCGGCGTCGATTCCCGTCGTGGGCGGCTTCCACGAAGCCCAGGTATTGTCGGATGCGATGCGCGAGCTCTTGCGCAGCGAAGGCCGCCACCGCGAAGCGCTGGAACGGATGAATGCGCAGCTGGAAGACACGGTGGCCGAGCGTACCGCCGAACTGCAGGAACTCCTGATGCGCGACGTGCTGACGGGCTTGCCGAACCGCCGCGCCCTGGTGCAGATGCTGCCCGAGGCGATGGCCAGGGCGGCGCGCCTGGACCGTCCGTGCGCGCTGATGTTCCTCGACATGGACGGCTTCAAGGCCGTCAACGATACCTATGGCCACGAGGAAGGGGACGCATTGCTGCGCCAGTTCGGCCAGCGCATCCAGGCCAATATCCGTGAAACCGACCTGGTGGCGCGCCTGGCCGGCGACGAATTCGTCGTCGTGCTGGAATTGTTGAACGATGGGAGCGAGGTGCGGGCCAAGGCGGAATCCCTGCTGGCCCAGTTGTCGCAGCCGTTCGTGCTGACCACGGCCACCGTGCAGGTGGGAGCGAGCATCGGAGTAGCCCTGCAGATGCCGCGCGACGTGCAGGATCCGGCGCGCTTGCTGGCCCGCGCCGACCAGGCCATGTATCAGGCCAAGCGCAAGGGCAAGGGCCAGGTGGCAATCGTGGCGCCGTCCTACGGCGGCGCCACGGTCTACTGACGCATCAGGACGTCAGACGCCCCACAGCACGTCGCTGCTTTGGTCGCGGGCGGCGCGCAGCATTTCCAGCAGCGGGTAGGCGCGGGTCGAGAAGCTGACGGTCTGCACCTGCTCGTGCTCGGCATCCGCATTGTCGCCGTGGTGCGCCTTGACGTCTTCCTCGAGTTCGTCGGTCGCCTGGTGCTTGCGGCTTTCTTCGATCTCGTTTTCCAGCAGCTTGACTGCCTGGGTCGCTTCGGCGGCGGTGATGACGCCGCGGTCGCTGTCCTTGTGCAGCAGGTCGAGGATGCGTTTTGCGTGTTCCTGGTACATCAGAACGTTCGGGTAGGCCTTGGATTTGAAAGTGATCAGCATAGTTTTGTTTTTCCGGTCAATCGTTAGTAATCGAACGATATCACGTCTCGACTTAGGCGGTGGTTAACGCCCATCTTGACGGTGGCGCAGCAGCCAGGCAAGCAGGAGGACGGCGCAGCCGGCGGCCAGCGCCAGCGCGGCGCCCGCCAGCGTCCATTCCGATGCCCCGCCCGCCAGCGCGACCAGCAGCCAGCCCAGCCCGCCCCAGCACAGCGTCGACACCAGTTCGAACATGCTGCACAAAAAATTCTCCTTGCCGCGCATCTTGAAGTTGTTGCGCGGGGCCGGCCTGCCTACCCACTGGACGATCAGGGCCGCGCTGACGATGGCCGCCACCGTCGTGAAGGCGGCCAGCAGGCCCGCCAGCGGCGCATGCACGATGAGCCACAGCAGCGGCAGCGCGACCAGCAGCAGGGCCGGCATCGCCGCCGCGGCCAGCTTGGCCAGGCGGATCGTACGCCCCGCCGCCGGGGACGACACCAGCAGGTCGGGCGCGTCTTCGGCCGAGATCACGATCCAGGCCAGGCCGCCCGTGATCGAGCTGCACAGCAGCGTCAGGCCGGCGCCGACGGCGGGATTGACGCCGGCGCCGACCCGGCCGCCGTCGCGCAGGATCAGCAGCAGCAGCGGCAGCAGGTACAGCGTTTGCAGCAGCACTTGCGAGATCAGGTGCGGGTCGCGCGCGATCAGGCGCCATTCCTTGACGACGATGGTATCGAACAGGCTGGCGCGAAAACGCAGCGTGAGCGCACCGGCCGGCCGGGCGGCGGCGCGGCCGCTGCCGGCGGCCTGCTGCAGGCCGTGCACGAAGAAGCGGTGCGTGCGCCCCACCGTCAGGAAGAAGGCGGCGCCGGCCAGCAGGAGCATGCCCAGCAGCGGCAGCGGGTCGCCGAGGGCCGCGCGGCCGGGCAGCCACAAGGGGCTGTCGGCCGCCAGCAGCGGATGCCGGGCCAGCGCGGCCAGGACCGGACCGACGCCGGCGCTGCGTTCGTGGCCCAGCAGGTTGCCCAGCTGTGTCATCAGGAACAGCGCGGCGCCGGCCACGGCGGCCAGCACCTGGGCCAGCACGCGCGTGCGGCGCGCGCCCAGCACGCGCACCAGGGCCAGCGTCGACAGCATGGCGGCGCAGGCGGCCACCATGGCGGTGCCGGCGACGGCCGCGTAGATGCCGAGCCAGCCCGGATGGCCCCGCACCAGTCCCACGTTGGCGAAGGGCGCGAACAGGTACAGGAACAGCGCCGCCGTGCTCGCCGCCACGCCCAGCAGGCGCACGGCGAAGATGCTGCGCGAGGGCAGGGGAGAAGAGAGCAGCAGGTCCAGGTCGCCCCGTTCGAACAGCGCCAGCACGCAGGCCTTGAGCGCCGTCGCCAGCATGAAGGTGGCGCAGACGGCCAGCACGACCGTCACCACGGGCGCCAGCAGCGGCAGTCCAACGGCGCCGGCGCCCGCTTTCGCCAGCAGCGCCCACGCGAACACGTGCAGGGCGGCGAAGCCGGCGATCCAGGCGACGATGGCCGCCGTGCCCGGACGGCGCTTGCCGCTGCCGTTGACGGCCGCGCCGTACCATGCCTGGCGCAATTCGTGGCCCAGCAGCCAGCGCGCGCTGCCCGGCGGCGCACCTGCTCCGAAGCCCATCATGCCGCCTGTCCTTCGGTCAGCTGCAGGAACACGTCTTCCAGGCTGCCGCCGCGGGTCCGCTCGCGCAGCGTTTCCAGCGTGCCTTCGGCGATCAGGCGGCCCTGGCGGATGATGCCGATGCGCTGCGCCAGCCGCTCCGCCACTTCGAGGATGTGGGTCGTGAGGATCACGGTGCCGCCCTTGGCCACGTGCGACAGCAGCAGGTCCTTGACCTGGCGCGCCGCGGCCGCGTCCAGGCCCGTCAGGGGCTCGTCGAGGATCAGGAGTTCCGGATCGTGGATCAGGGCGCCGGCCAGCGCCAGCTTCTGCTTCATCCCGCGCGAAAAGCCTTCGGTCAGCTCGTGCGCGTGCTGCGCGAGGTCGAGCCAGTCTAGCAGTTCGCGCGCGCGCGGTTCGGCGTCGAGCGCGCGGATGCCCCACAGCCCGGCGACGAATTCCAGGTACTCGCCAGGCTTGAGCTTGCCGTACAGCAGCGGGTCGTCCGGCAGGTAGGCCATGCGCCGCTTGGCCGCGGCGGGATCGCGCGCGAGGTCGACGCCCAGCACCTCGACCTGGCCGGCGTCCGGCGCCAGCAGCCCCGTCACCATGCGCAGCGTCGTCGTCTTGCCGGCGCCGTTGGGGCCGAGCAGCGCATACAGTTCGCCGCGCCGTACGGTGAGGTCGAGGCCGTCGACGGCCGGGCGGCCGAACGCTTTGCGCAGCGCGCGCAGTACCAGGGCGGGGGAGGAATCGGTCATGGAAGGCGCTCAGCGGGGCGTGAAGGAAACGAGGAATTGCTCGACCTGCTCGGCCGGCATGGCGGACACGGGACCGACGACGATCGCCTGGTAGATGCGCTTGCCGCGCGCCTCGAAGCGGCCGACCACGCGCATCGGCAC
Source organism: Massilia sp. YIM B02763 (assembly GCF_030412015.1). Lineage (GTDB taxonomy): Bacteria > Pseudomonadota > Gammaproteobacteria > Burkholderiales > Burkholderiaceae_D > Telluria. The sequence goes on from NZ_JASNRD010000026.1 coordinate 5,027, forward strand.
GCCATTGCGCTCGCCGCGCGCATCGATGGCGGCCGTGGGCTGGGCATCGGCGGCGATCGGGCCGGCGCTGGCGCCGATATTGCGCGCCAGCGCCAGCCGCATCGCCGCCAGCGCCGCACGGGCGCGCGCGGCATCGGGCGCTTCGGCCGTGCCGACGGCGAAGGTCGCGCCTTCGACCTCGGCCGCCGTCATCGTCATGGCGACGCGCAGGCCGTCCAGGTCGATGTCGCGGGTGACGGTGGCGGGCTTGGCCGGGAGCAGGACGCGGTAGGACGCGTCCGGACCGGCGACCTCGCGCCAGTTGTAGGTGGGATTGCAGCCGGCGAGCAGGACCAGTGCCAGCAGCACCGGTGCGAGTGCCAGGAGGGGAGCGGGGCGGGAGCGCATGTCACGATGGTAACAGGCTCCCCCGCAAAGCGATACGCGCGTGCGTCAGGCGCCGACAGGGATCGGATTGTCCACGAAGTACAGGTTCAGCTCGTTGATCATCTTGTGCTCGCCCGGGCCGGGATTGTTGCGCGCCGCCTGGGCCATCTCGACCAGCACTTCCTCGCGCTCGCCCGCTAACCCTTGCAGCGTCTCGGCCACGAACGGCTCCAGTGCCATCGCACGGGGATCGCCGCTCTTGTAGATCAGGTCAGTATTGACCCAGGGCGGGGCGATTTCCCGCACTTCGACATTGGTGTTGCGCAGCATGAAGCGCAGCGACATCGTGTACGAGTGCAGCGCCGCCTTGGTGGCCGAGTACACGGCCGTCGTCGCCAGGGGCACATAGGCGACGACCGACGTGTTGTTGACGATCGCGGCGCGGGGCTGCCGCTTGAGATGGCCGACCAGCGCGGACGTCATGCGGATCGGGCCGATCAGGTTGGTGTCGATGGTGGACAGCGCCGTGGCTTCGTCGATGGCGGTCGACACGTCGTCGAACGGCATGATGCCCGCATTGTTGATGAGCACGTTCAGCGCCGGGTAGTCCGCGACCAGGGTGGCGGCGGCACGGTCGATGCTGGCCGCGTCCGCGATGTCCAGCTCGATCGATCGCATGCCTGGATTGGCGCGCGTGATCTCGTCCAGCAGGGTCTTGCGGCGCCCGCCGATGATGACCTGGTTGCCCAGCTTGTGCAGGGCTTCCGCGAGGCCGCGGCCGATGCCCGAGGTGCCGCCGGTAATGAAGATGGTGTTGTCGCTCAGTTGCATATCGGTACTCGAATGAGGTTGATATCGGACGGCACCGGACGGGGTCCGGTGCCGCGCGGCGTTCAGGCGCCGACCGGAATCGGGTTGTCGGCCATTTCCTGGTTGAACGCGTTGACGAGATTGTGTTCATCCGGCCCCGCGTTATTGCGCAGTCCGAGCGCCATCTCGACCACCACTTCCTCCTTGTCGGTGGCCAGGCCCTGCATCGTCTGTTCGATGAAGGCGTCCAGCGGCATGGCGCGCGGGTCGGTGCCCTTGTAGATCAGGTCGGTGTTGACCCAGGGCGGGGCGATTTCCTGCACCTTGACCGAGGTATCGCGCAGCATGAAGCGCTGCGACAGCGTGTACGAGTGCAGGGCCGCCTTGGTGGCCGAGTACACGGCGTTGGTGGCCAGGGGGACGTAGGCCAGGATCGACGTGTTGTTGACGATGTGGGCGCGCGGCTGTTTCTTCAGGTGGCCTACCAGGGCGGACGTCATGCGGATCGGGCCCAGCAGGTTGGTGTTGATGGTGGACAGCGCCGTTGCCTCGTCGATGTCGGCCGACGGATCGTCGAACGGCATGATGCCGGCATTGTTGATCAGGACATTCAGTGCCGGGTAGTCGGCGATCAGGCGGGCGGCGGCGCGCTCGATGCCGGCCGGGTCGGCGATGTCCAGCTCGATCGAGGCCATGCCCGGATTGGCACGCGTGACCTCGTCCAGCAGGGCCTTGCGGCGGCCGCCGATGATGACCTTGTTGCCCAGCTTGTGGAAGGCTTCCGCCAGGCCGCGGCCGATGCCCGAGGTGCCGCCGGTGATGAAGATGGTGTTGTTGGTCAGTTGCATGATGTTCTCCTAGAAATGGTGTCGGGCTTTGTGCCGTTGTCGAGCGCTGAGCTCATGGGAAACATCTTCGCCAGGAATGCAATCGCCTGAGAGACAAAGAAACCTCGTTTTAAGACAATATGTGCGTGCACACACTATCTTCTGGCCTATCTGTCCTGTCAGTTGTCCCAGCAAGCAGTACGATGAGTGTCGTATGATTATCATCATGCACTGCAGCAAACTTGCCGTCCTCTTGCCGGGATGGCCGCTTGCTCCTGCTTTTATCGAATACTTAGAGGACATCATGAAACGCAGTATCGGACTCCTGTTCCCGCCCGGCTTCCAGGCCCTGGACCTGATGGCGACGACCGTCTTCGAACTGGCCAACAACCTCAGCGACGAGACCCACTACGAAGTGACCATGCTGTCCGAGCATGGCGGTCCCGTCACCAGTTCCTCGGGCGTGAGCGTGCTGACGGAACCTGTCGCCCGTCACGACTACGACACGCTGCTGGTGGCCGGGCAGATGTTGCCCGGCAAAAAACCATCGTCGCCAGGCTTCATCGAGATCCTGCGCCAGGCCGGCCGGCAGGCGCGCCGCGTCGCCAGCATCTGTACGGGCGCCTTCCTGCTCGCCGAAGCGGGGTTGCTGGACGGCAAGCGCGCCACCACCCACTGGCAACTGGCGCGCGACCTGCAGCGCGCCTATCCGAAGCTGCGTGTCGAGGAAGACCGCATCTTCATCAACGAGGGCAAGATCTGGACCTCGGCCGGCATGACGGCGTGCGTCGACCTGTGCCTGGCAATGGTCGAAAGCGACTTGGGCGTGGACCTGGCACGCAATATCGCGCGCCAGCTGGTGGTGTACCACCGCCGCAGCGGCGGCCAGTCCCAGTTCTCGGCCTTGCTCGAACTGGAACCGAAGTCCGACCGCATCCAGCAGGCCCTCAGCTATGCCAAGCAGCACCTGCGCAAGCCCCTGTCCGTCGACGAACTGGCGGAGGCCGCCAACCTGAGCACGCGCCAGTTCAGCCGCACCTTCCGCATCGAGACGGGGCAGTCGCCGGCCCGCGCCGTCGAGGTGCTGCGCGTGGAGGCGGCGCGCGCCATGATCGAGAGCAGCAACCATTCGATCGACGTAGTCGCGCGCGAAACGGGCTTCGCCGACCCGGAACGCATGCGTCGCGCCTTCCTGCGCGCCTTCGGCCAGCCGCCGCAGGCGATCAAGCGCGCCGCCCGCGAGCAGGCGGCCATGACGGCCAGCTACGCTTGACGGTTTGCCAGTGCGCGCGGACATGTCCGGAAAAGAGGCAAATTAGTCCTACGCGTCATCTCCCGTTCTGAAAAGATGGGCCCGCTGTTGGATCCGGCACGACCCGATCCAATTCCCGCCATCGATCAGAACAGGAGTTGAGATGAACGCGCAATCCAAGACCCTGCCCAGGGGGCTGTTGTATACCCTCGCGCTGGGCACCTTCGCCATCGGCACCGAAAGCTTCATGATCGCCGGCCTGCTGCCGAGCATCGCCACCGACCTGGCGGTGAGCGTGGCCCAGGCCGGCCTGCTCGTCACCGCCTTCTCGCTGACCTATGCCGTCGGCGGACCGCTGCTGGCGATCCTGTCCGGCAGCTTCGAGCGCCGTACCGTGCTGGTCGGCGGCATGGCCATATTCGCGGTCGGCAATGCGCTGGCCTGGGCCAGCCACAGCTATGCCGGCCTGCTGGTCGCGCGCGTCGTGCTGGCGCTGACGGCCGGCCTGTACATGCCCAGCGCGAACGCACTGGGCAGCATGCTGGCGCCGCCCGAACGGCGCGGCCATGCGCTGGCCATCGTCAACGGCGGCATGACGTTCGCCATCGTGGCCGGCGTGCCGCTCGGCACCTTGCTGGGGACGCACCTTGGCTGGCGCGCCACCTTCGGGGCCGTCGCCGTGTTGTCGCTGCTCGCCGCCGTGGCGCTGGCGCTGGGCCTGCCGAAGTCGGTCGGGGCCGGCGTGGCGCCGCCCAGCCTGAAGGCCCGCCTGGACGCCGCGCGCCAGCCGGGCGTGCTGCCCACGCTGGTCGTGACCATGTTGTGGGGCATCGGCACCTACGCGCCCTTGACCTACCTCGCGCCCTACCTGGCGCAGGTGGCGGGCATGCCGGCGTCGAACATGAGCATGGTGATGCTGCTGTGGGGCGTCTCGGCCGCCATCGGCCTGGCCGTCGGCGGACGCGCCACCGACCGCTTCGGTTCCTTCAACGTGGTGATCCCGGCGCTGGGCCTCCTGACGCTCGCGTTCTATTACCTGTCGAGCCTGGCCGGCTTCGGCCACTGGCCGCTGCTGCTCACGCTGCCCGGCATCGTCCTGTGGGGCATGGCCACCTGGGGCTTCTTCCCGGCCCAGCAGAACATGCTGGTCACCCGCGGCGGCGTGGCGCTGGCGCCGGTGGTGCTGTCGCTGAACTCGTCGTTCCAGTACGTCGGCTTCTCGCTGGGCGCCGTGGTCGGCGGCTGGACGGTCGCGCACCTGTCGGCCGGCGCCGTCGGCTGGGTCGGCGGCAGCTTCGAGCTGGCCGCGATCCTGCTGACGCTGGCGATCGGGCGCCAGCGGGTGCCGGCTAACGCCGTCGGGGCCTGATTCGGATTCAGCCCTCGCGCAGTCCTCTGCGGTACTGGATCGCCTCGGCCACGTGGGCCGCCTGCACCTCGCCCGACGCGGCCAGGTCGGCGATGGTGCGCGCCACCTTCAGCACCCTGTGGTAGGCGCGCGCCGACCAGTGCAGGCGTCCCATCGCCTCGCGCAGCAGCGCTTCCGCCCCCGGGCCCAGGCAGCAATGGCGGTCGATCTCGCGCGTCGTCAGCGTGCGGTTGGCCTTGCCCTGGCGTTCCAGCTGCAGCGCGTGGGCGCGGGCCACGCGCGCGGCGATGGCGCCGCTCGCCTCGCCGTCGGCCAGCCGGGCCATCGCCTCGGGCGCCATCGCCGCCACCGGCACCTGGATGTCGATGCGGTCGAGCAGGGGACCGGAAATGCGGTCCTGGTAGCGCTGCACGGCGTCCGGCGTGCAGCGGCACTTCGCCGACGGGTGGCCCAGCCAGCCGCAGGGGCAGGGATTCATGGCCGCGATCAGCTGGAAGCTGGCCGGAAAGTCGGCCTGGTGGGCGGCACGTGAAATCGTGATCTCGCCGGACTCGAGCGGTTCGCGCAGCACTTCCAGCACGCGCCGGTCGAACTCCGGCATTAGGAATACAAAATTGTCTGTCCGTTCCAGATGCCTTTCTATTACGCTAAAGTGACTTCTTGATCGACCTTAGAAGGCGCTCATGGCAAAGAACCGGTTTCGCTTGATTTGGCTGCATCCTGCCAACCTCTCACGACACATAGAGGCTGAGTTAGCGCGGCTTCCACTATCCGCTGATGCATTCCCTCGGCGGTATAGCAGCTCGCCAGCTATCGCCCTGATCATTCAAGGTGACGGTGCTATGTGTGGCCCTGCAACCGCCTACATTGCGGCATGTAGCCAGCGGAGTCGAAGTGTAGAACTGGACACTCAGCGAACATATGCAGAGGCAATTGTTGATTGGTTGAATTACGCGTCAGATAGAGGCGTTGTGCATCAACTGGTAGGGGAGCGTGATGTTCAGGAATATCGGAACTTTCTATCCAGTTCGAGGGAAGGAAAAAAACTGGCAGCCGCTACGATTGGGCTTCGCGTTGGTGTCGTTGTGCGTTTTTTTGAATGGTGTCAGACATACAGTTGGGCGACTTCTCCGTTGGGGAAGCAATTGCTGCAAAGTCCTCGTACTAGTGCTCGCCTAGGGCGAAGCGGTTGGAGATCGCGAACGTCGCCGTTAATCGTTCTACCAAGAGTCCGCTCAAGGTCACCGAAGCCGATTGATTCGTTATCTCTTCAGCTGATCGCACGCCAATTACCACAGCCCTATCAGCTGATTTTTGTTTGGGCGCTTACGACTGGACTTCGGCGGGCGGAGATCTGTCGCCTCACTGTGTCCGATATTTTTCGTGCGACAGATATTCCAGCGACTAGTGGCATTGTGGAGATGCCTATTTTGCGAAAGGGAGGAAGGGAAAAGAGCGTCTTCGTTTTGCAAGGACTGATTGACGAAACCCGGTGGTACATCGATACGGTGCGACCGGGATATGCTACTGATAGTGAGTGCGTGTTCCTGACCAGGCGTGGCACCAAGATAAGCAAGCAAGCTGTTTCTCGCCGCTTCAAGGTCGCATGTGAACACGCCGGGATTGATTCCACGTTCCATGGCCTCAGGCATACGTTTGCGTTGAATGTACTGGATATCTTGGAGCGTCAGGCCGCTAAAGGTGTCGCGATAAATCCCTTAAAAACACTTCAGGTCCTCCTTGGGCATGCTTCACTAGAGACTACTGATATCTATTTGCAGAGTCTTCAAGTTATGTCTCCCGTCGTTGAGCATGCCCTTGATTTTTTATATGGCAAAGCGAAGGCGAGTTTTGATGCGTAGACGAGTGCATTATGAAGATAGGTCGTTTTCTCTAGGTCTTAGCACCCCTATCGCAATGGTGCTAGTACAGGCACATGAATCGCTCTACGGCTCTTGCGAAAAAGGGACTCGGGATCGCGCTTGGCAATGTATCCGCAAGCTTGCAAGATGTATGGTTGAACTTGGACACGCCCACACCGAGCGTTTTCCACGAAAAATCCTTAGTCTCTTTTTTGACTGGCTCAGCGACACACCAATCAAAGATGCCAGCAAACAGTCTGACATGATCATTGTCCGAGCATTGATTCACTGGTGTGCGCGCAACGTTCAGGACATATTGGACGGTCCCCTCGCGATCGAGTCGCGCAATTTCTTCCGCCAACAACCAGTTATTGGTCCATCGCTGTCTGAGCATGATTCCCGCTTAGTGATGAATGCCGCGCTTGTCGAAATTGAGGAAGTGGCTACACGGATTCGTGTTGGAAGAGAAGAACTGAATGAGCAAGCGACACAGCGGGCAAAGCTAATTGCACGCCTTCTCGAAATTGGTGAAGGACGCATTCCGGTAGAGCGAATCGTTGCCACTTCAAAGGAATCTCTTGCTCGCCGCATGCGTGATGAAGGCGGTTTGAAGCTCCTCTGCCGGATGATCTTTCCCGTTCCGCGTGATCTCTTACCATTCTACGTAGCCATTCAGTTTCAGTTAGCGGGTAATCCGCAGGCAATAGCAAAGCTGCGCCGCGATTGCATTGAAGTGAACGAACTACGAGAAGACAGAGAATGGGTCATTTGGGATAAGCCCCGCGGTGCAAAGGCTCAGCGGGCTGACTTCCCTGCCGGGAAGGCAACCTCCGCACCATCGCTGATTCGCCGATTGAGTGAACTTACACAGCCTCTGACAAGCCTTAACGAAGCAACTAAAGATTTTGTCTTTTTAGCTTATGACCGTGGGCGTGTCGCTGTGCCATCCCTGCAGACATGGCACAATTCCCTACTCGATTTTCGGCATAGACATAATCTTCCTGAGTTCACCTTTGCTCAGCTGCGACGTACATCAGCCGTTTTGCACCATCAAGCAGCAGGCTCGATTCTGATCGCTCGGCAAAAGCTTAATCATGCGTCGGTTGCAACGACAGTTCGATATTCAAGCTACGAAAATGTCGGGGATATGCATGACCGTGTCGTGCACTCCAGCCAAGAGGAACTGAGGAAGGAAATCCATAGCGTTCCTCTCCGTCGTTTGGTACGAAAGGAGCCAGTCGCGCCCGCAGACACGGTATTCGGATTTTTGTGCTCGGACCCTTTCGCCGGCCATGTTGATCAGTCCAGCCCCGAAAAGCCATGCGATCATTTCCATCGATGCGCCACATGCCCTGGAGCTCTCATTCCACTAGATCGGCCAGACGTAATTGCAGCAATTCTCAGGTCTCACAAAAGTCTCGTCGAGACAAAGGAACGCGCTATTCAACAAGGCTGGTTACCCCGTTTTAATGCCTTATACCAGCCGACTCTAGATGCAATAAGCAATGACCTGTTGCCCAAGGTTCCTGCTCATGTGATTGAGGCAGCGGAGTCAATAGCTAAGATCCGGCCGTTTCCTATACTTGAGTAAGGAAATATGAGAACAATCGTGAGCAAGAGAAGTCGGGTGTGGCTCATCAACCCACATCCACTATACGGGCCGAGAGACCTTCGTATTTGCTGGTCTCGCCTATTGCCGCCGAAGGGGGAGGAGTCCAGGCATGAACGGGCTTACTTGAGTCAAAGCGTGAAGGGATTCTTCTATGCCTCAATTACCCATGCCGAAGCTCGTGCTGGATTGCTCAGCCCAGGAACGGTGCAACTGGATTTTCGCCGCATTCGGGTGTTGTGCAATTGGATGATAGAGAAAGGTAAATGGCGATTTAGCTCGTTGACAGCTTCAGACGTTATGGAATTCCTAGAAATCCGGTTGTTTGCTAGGCGTTCAGGCTGCGAAGACTCGGGCACTGTGACGCAAAGCTCGATCGGCGAATACTACGGAATGCTCAAGCAGCTTTGGATACTTCGCGATCAATACGTCGCTCCGCTGCAAATAGACGTTGAGCGCCTTGTCGGATTGCCAGAGTTAATGGCTCGCGCAATGCCAAACAAAATTTGGGCACCGGTAGAGCTGACGATGGCAAAAAAACTTCTTCGATGGGCGTTGTCTACGGTTGAGAGATCAGCCCCGGTGGAAGACGCCCTTGCTGAAATTTGGGCATCTCGGAAGCGTTGGGTTGGAACGACGCGCAACATGTGTAAGCAAGAGTTTCGGAAATTATTACTCCGGGTAGATGCTCGCTACTCGGAACAATTCGTTGTGGGTGATGCTTTGGGGAAAACGCGACTTCAATCGGCAATTCGGAATCTTGAGGGGGCCATTCTTCTAATCATATTGTTCTTCACCGGCATGCGGATATCGGAAGTTTTGACGCTGCAAACAAATTGTCTGGTAACTCGTCAACATGCAGACGGCATCGTTTATTGCTACCTAAAGGGGCCCGGCGCCAAGCGAAAAGGACGCGAACGTCTGTGGGTCGTTCCTGACGTTATTGCGGATGTTGTTCGCCTTCAAATACGCCTATTCGCGCCGATCCGTGAGCTGCACAAGGTGTCGATGCTCTTCCCCCGTCAATTCGATGCGATGCGAATACTCACTGGACGCTTCAAACCACATGCCCTCACTGGCGCAGGAGCGAACCTGATCATGCGAGAGGCTATTGGCGGGATTGGCAATAACTTGTGCGATTTAAGTTCAAGTTTTCACGCTCACCGTGCGCGTAAGACATTTGCTCGGTTTGTGGTGATGCGCGACAAATCTGCCCTTGAGTCGCTCGCACATCACTACGGGCATGTTTACGCAGCCATACTCGATCGGCATTATGTTGGCAATGACTTTCGACTAGAAGAACTCATTCGAACGGAAGACATAGCTGAACTCCGCGAGGGATTAACTAAACTTCTGACAGCAGCCAATATTGGAGGAAAAGCCGGTGAGCGAATGATGATGGCGAGGGAAAGAATCGCCGCTTCACCTGCCCTAAGAGGTAAGGTTACATTAGATGGGGTGGTCGAGAACCTTGTAAAGAATGGCCTCATTCTAGCGCCTTGCGATTGGGGATACTGCGTATATGCGCGTGAGCAGTCCAAATGTAAAGGGAATGCAAATGGCCCTAATCCCATATTGCGGGCACCATCAGTTTGCGCATCCTGTACAAACTTTGCAGTCGCTGACCATCACCTGCCCTGGTGGGAGCGAAGACATGTTGAGCAGAGCAAGTTCTTGAGTAGGCCTGGCTTACCAGAGCAAACTAAGCGTGTTGTATCCGAACAGTTAGCAATGACGGAAAAGGTTTTGTCTAGTGTCATCCGCCAACATGCAAAAGAGGGAATGGATGAATAGCGTCAAAAACCGCCTCGCCTCGGCACTGGCGCTTCTCAAAGCAGAGAATCGTATAGAATCGGCATCTATTTCAGAAATCTGCCGCCTTGCTAAAGTAAGCCGTGCAAATGTTTATGCCTCGCATCGTCAGATGCTGATTGAGGCTAAGGGAGCTGCGGCGCCAAAGAACCGAAAATCCGTGAAGCGTGAAAAGAGCACGTCCGAAACAGATAAAGAGGTTATCGCCGAGCTGGAGCGCCAAGTCATGGCACTAAGATATATTTGTTTCGAACTCGCGCTTGAGCTTGAAGCGGAACGTAAGAAGAGCAAACAACTTGCTAACGAAATTCGAAAAGAGTCCTCTAGTCGCCGTTGAGGTAGTTACAAGCCGGCACGCGAGAAAATGTTGGAGGGCGTGCAGCCCAGTGCGATCGAAATACGCATGATGTTGGCGAAGCTTACATTTCGCTCGCCGCGTTCAATCTTACCCATGTGGCTGCGATCGATAGCAGCGTAATGCGCAAGCTCTTCCTGAGACATCCCCATTTCCTTTCGCATGGCACGAACGGCTGAGCCAACAGCAACCAGCTGTTCGCTAAATTCTTGGCCGGGCGAGGAGGATTTCATCCCCGCATGATCGAATTATAGGGCAAAATAGGCCACGGCATTTATGGCCCATTTTTCGCAATTTCGCCTACACTCTGCTTCAGTTAAGGTATACCTTGAAGAAACCAGTACTAATTAGACTTGACCCTGTGTTGCATGAGAAGCTGCTTCTCCGTTCGGCCGAACTTACTGTTGAGCGTCGGCGTTCCGTATCAGTGCCATCGCTCGTTGTAGAGTTGGTTGATCTCGCGATGTCTGATGGTACCGAGAACAACAGCGAAAGAAGCACTTCAAGCTGATGTGACAATTTGACATCATAGTTGACTCTTTCGGCCTGACGAGGCGACATGGTGTCGAGTGCCGTCTTGCCTCCAGGGCCGGCGTTACATGGGCGGTTCTTTTAGGATTTTCCTATGCTTTGTGTAACAGCCTGTTCCGCTCATACGCTACATGGTAGAAGGGCAGTTTGAGCACTCGTTGCAGGCACTTCACACGCGTCGCGGTGAGTTGGCCATAGCATGCTTAGATATCCCTAACTGAATTTGTTGGTTTTTTCAATAAATTCATATACTTATGGCGATTTCATGCATGAAATCGATGATGCGACTTGTTTGCCCTCTTCGCGAACACTCTCCCGCTCGATCGCTTCGCTAGCCTCAGAGTTGCCGAGCTGGTAGACTTCACCAGTTGCCACTGTCTCCACTGGCGAAAGCCTCCAGTCCATGTCACTAATTCGATTTCCTGCCGATATTGAGCCCCTATTTTCTGGGCATGAAACCTTCCCCTTGCGTCAGCTTTGGCTTCGAAAAGCTTTCGCTCAAATTGACACCTATGGCGAAGTAGCGCCAAAAGAGGTGTTTTCCGCCGAAGATGCCATCGAGAGGTTCGGTGTTGGTAAGAATATGGTTTCTTCTATCAAGCATTGGGCGTTGGCTTGTGACGTGATCAGGAAGGTAGGGAAGGATTCGTTTCGTCGAGGCGAAATAGGCGAGGTGCTTTTTGGGAAAAATCCTTGTGACCTCTACCTTGAGCGAGATGCAACTATTTGGCTGGTTCATTGGCTTTTGGCCGGACGAGCTTCGAGGTCAGCAACTTGGTATGTCATCTTTAATTTTGTACAAAGCCAATCATTTAGATCTAGCGATGTGCTTGCGTTGCTTGACGAATATGCGATGGCCAACAAAGCCGTGCGATCTGGTACGACGCTAAGTCGCGACGTAGAAGTGTGTTTGAGAAGCTACACGTCCGTGTCGCAAAGAAATGCGACTGAAGATAGCGCTGAGCCTCTGCTTTCGGATTTGGGTCTGCTTTCGATGAGCGGGAAAGACAGTTATCACTTTCATCGTGGAGATCAGTATTCGTTGCCCGACCAAATATTTGCTTATGCGCTGCTCGATTATTGGTGCCGATGGGAAAGCTCGTCATTTGCCAATCAGGCAACTCTGTCTTTTAATTCAATCGCTCATGATTACGGATCTCCGGGGCGCGTCTTCAAGTTGGATGAAGATTCCGTTGGAGACCGTCTTTCTCGAATTGCTGAAATCACCAGCGGTTATCTGGAATGGACTGATTCGTCAGGTATTCGCCAAGTGAGTCGAATGGGGAGCGAGTCAATGAAGCAGAAGATGAATGAGATTTTGAGATACGCATATGTCAAATAGGCTTTCAAATTACGTAACAGTGCGTCGTCAGTTCTTGAGGTCGGTTCGATTGGATTCCGATATGGGACGCGATGATGCGATGCAGGGCTACATCTTGCAGGCGTCTGCACAATCGGTGCTTGAGGCAACTGCGAACCATTTCTTAACTTCTCAGCAGCGTGCATTTACCTGGACCGGTCCTTATGGGGGAGGCAAGTCTTCGCTTGCACTTGCGTTTGCATCGTTAGTGGGGGGGAGTGATTCCTTAAGAAAAGCCGCCCGATCATCGTTAGGCGTTCGTAGCGGCAGCCCCTTATACAATGCCTTCTGCACCAAAGAGAAGTGGGCTGTTTTACCGGTCGTCGGGAAGCGTGTTCCGATTACAGATGAGATCGGAGTGGCAATTGACACTTACCTCCCTGGCGTGCGCGGGCGGAAGCCGCAGATTGCTGGCCGGAGAGATGTGATTGCGGAGTTAGTGCGGGCAGCAGAAGCCAAAACAGAATTCGGCGGCATTGTACTTATCGTCGACGAACTGGGGAAGTTTCTTGAGCATGCAGCGCATTCGGGGGAGGATGTCGGTTTCTATCAAGACCTCGCCGAAGCGGCTAGTCGGTGTAAGGGGAACTTAATTGTAATTGGGATATTGCATCAGGCGTTTGAGCAATATGCGTCTCGATTGGGACCGCTTATTCAGCAAGAATGGGCAAAGGTGCAAGGACGATATGTTGACATTCCACTAGTCGCTGGATCGGACGAGGTAGTGGCCTTGATTGGGCGTGCCTTGGAAGTGAGCATTGAGCATGCTCCTTCGATAGAGGTCGCAAACAAGGTAGCGAAAGTCATCAAGAAACGCCGACCGAGCGCAGGCGCCGACATTGCTCCCTTAATGGATTCATGCTGGCCGCTCCATCCGGTAACTGCTGCGTTGTTAGGTCCTGCCTCTCGTAAGCGTTTCGGGCAAAACGAACGAAGCGTTTTCAGCTTCTTAGCCTCCGCGGAACCGGTGGGATTTACCGAGATTTTGGCCGGGCTTGAGGCTTCAGCATCGAGCTATTATTGGCCGTTCCAATTCTGGGACTATTTGCGCACAAATTTTGAGCCCGCTATTGCGTCGTCGTCGGATAGTCATCGCTGGGCTCTTTGCGAAGAGGCGATCGAACGGACAGAGGCGCGCTTTTCACGCCTCCATGTTGAGATAGTCAAGACAATCGGTCTTATCGAGCTGTTACGTAACGGCACTGGGCTGGCAGCTGAGCTTGATCTCTTGAAAGTCAGTGTGCGAGCGACCGATGCAAAAAATGTAGAGGACGCCCTAAATGAACTCACTGCCGCATCGATACTGATTTTTAGAAAGCACCTGGATGCATATGGCGTTTATGCAGGCAGCGATTTCGATATAGAGGCAGCTCTTAGAAATGCAAAAGCGCAATTGGGGACGGCAGATATTGCGCGGCTTGGCGAGCTCGTAGAGCTCGGGCCTGTAACGGCCCGCCGTCACTACTGGAACACTGGTGCTATGCGGTGGTTCTCCCGTAACGTGATCTACGCTCAACAAGTCGAAAGTTATGTGGCGAAGTTCGCGCCATCGGGAAGCCAATGTGGTGAATTTTTGCTGGTATTGTCTGATCAACACCACGCCCCACAAAGTCGAGATGGGACGGCCGCGTCAATTAAGAAACCTGTTCAATTTGGCGAGAGTAACGGCATCACAATTGGTGTCCCAACAAACTCGCCGCGTATTGAAGACCTCATTCAAGAGCTTGCTGCGTTAGAGTTTGTCCGAAAAAATAGCCAACAATTGGACGGGGATGATATCGCAATGCGCGAGGTCACGGCACGTCTTCAAGTAACCAAGGCTATGCTTTCAGATGAGCTGCGCGATGGCTTCCAAAATGCGGTGTGGCACTATGAGGTCAGCGGTAAGACGCACAAGCGAGTAAGCAAAGAAGGTTTGTCCCACCTTGCATCCGAAATTGCTGACACTGTATTTTGTTGCTCGCCAGTTGTGCATAGCGAGTTAATTAATCGCGATTCGATATCTAGCAATGCTGCCAAAGCTCAGAAAGAGCTACTGCATGCGATGCTGACTGCATCGTCTCAACCTAACCTCGGTTACACATCGTTTTCTGCCGATGCTGGGCTTTATCACACAGTTGTAAAGGCAGTCGGATTGCACAGAGAAATTTCCGGTACGTGGAAATTTGCCGACCCTGCTGAAACGTCTCGGAGCGGCTCCATGAAAGAGCTATGGAACGCTGCGGAGCAACTTGTTTTCAACTCTACGCAACTAATTCGGCTCGACACGCTCTATGCGGAGTGGCGGCGCCGGCCATTTGGCGTGAAGTCTGGGCTTATGCCGATTTTTGCACTTGCCTTCTTTATGGCAAATCGTCATCAGTTAGCGCTGTATGTGGAGGGTATGTTCACGCCCGATGTTAACGAAGCTCATATTGACGAATGGCTGCAAGATCCTACAAGGATCTCATGGAGGTTTGTTCGTATTGAGGGCGATGACAGGGAAATGCTGAAAGCGTTGGCTGCTGCCTTAACGAAAAGACTGGGGCATCAAGTTGCAACGGATGTGCTGGACTCTGCGCGCGCCCTGGTTTCGATGGTCTATCAGTTACCACCTTGGGCACGGCGCACGATGCTTGTCTCTAAGGAGGCTCAAGATGTACGGCGATTACTGCTCAACGCAACCGACCCCCACAAAGTTTTGTTTGCTGATCTGCCCCTTGTCCTGCAGACCAGAAGCCCTTTGCAACTTGCTCATCAGATTGCTGAAATCGCTGGTGAGCTTACAGATATATTTGGAAGCCGATTGCGCAAAGTTGAGGTGCGATTGATCGATGCACTCGACTGCGACGGCAACCTCAACGCATTGAATGCGCGCGCGGCCGCAGTATCTGGAATTGGTTCCGATTTTAAGTTGGACGCTTTCTCTTCGAGGCTTTCCCAATTTAAGGGGACTCAGGCCGATATCGAAGGACTTTTGATGCTCGCGATCGGAAAGTCCACGAAGGATTGGAGCGACCCGGATATCGATGCAGGGGAGATGCAATTACTTACATGGGCGATGGAATTCCGCCGACTTGAATCACTCGCTCAAGTTCGCGGACGACCTGCGAATCGCAGGGCGATCGGTGTTGTATTTGCTTCGAAACGAACAGTGACGGGAACGTTTGATGTCTCAGAAAATGACTCTGTCGTCGTGAAAGAATTGGCCAGCGAACTGCTTGCGCAAGTGAGCACTGGAAGAATGAAACGTGAAGTCCTCTTGGCGGCGATCGCAGAAGTAGGCGCAAGTTTGTTTGAGCAAAGTACAGAATTGAAAGAGGTGGAGTAATGGCTGAACATCACGTCCTAGGGATCTCCGGCGGAAAGGATAGCGCAGCATTGGCGATCTTCATGCGTCAGCGATACCCTGACTTAAATATTCGCTACTTCTTTACTGATACTGGAAAAGAGCTTCCAGAAGTCTACGACTTTCTTGCGAAGCTCGAAGGCTTTTTGGGCAAATCCATCGAAAGGCTCAATCCACACAGAGACTTCGACTTTTGGCTGCGTGAATATGGTCACTTTCTTCCGAGCCCGCAAACACGCTGGTGCACGCGCCAGCTAAAGCTCCTGCCCTTTAAGCATTGGGTTAGACCGTGGCTGGAAGCTGGAGATACAGTTCGTAGTTACGTCGCAATTCGTGCCGATGAGGATCATCGCGAAGGCTTGGTATCGCAGCACGACAATTTGGTTGTGGAATTACCCTTTAGAGAGCATGGCGTCGATAAACGAGGTGTTTACGATCTATTGGATTCCTCAGGCGTAGGAATGCCCAAGTATTATGAGTGGCGCTCACGAAGCGGTTGTACCTTCTGCTTCTTCCAGCAGAAGATCGAATGGGTTAGGCTGAAGCGGGAGCATCCTAGTCGCTTTGACGAAGCGAAGCAGTATGAGAAAACAGCGCTGGAGCATGGTTCGCCGTTCACATGGACTCAACGTGAATCGCTAGAAGAGCTGGAGCGCCCGGAGCGAATGGCACAGATTGAGGCAGACTTCGAAATTCGAAAGCAAAGAGAGTACGCGAAGATTCGTATCAATCCTTTGCGTCCGGAGATAGCTAGGCCACTGGAAATTGATGACCTGTATCTCGAAGATGAAGGCGGCGGATCATGTCTGATCTGCCATAAGTGACTTACATTATTCGCTTAGGAATATCATGGCAAAAGGTTTCAGGATCGCCGCGAGAGCGCTACGCCAACTTGGCGGCGAACTCATTACATCCGATGATGTGGCTTTAAACGAGCTTATAAAAAATGCCTTCGATGCCCGCTCACCTCGAGTAAGTGTTTCAATCACGGCTACTGCGGACATGGCGGCACTTTCCTTGCTCGAGGAGCAGCTACACAATGGTTCGATCGAGAACGCTCAAGCTATAGAACGCATCGAGAAAGCTGTTTCGTCGGCCCTTACGTTAGACGCTCGAGCCAAGCTTATCAAGAAATTGAATGAATACCTTGATGATAAGGATGGCTTCACACGATTCCTAAAAAAATTCTATGAATCGCAGACGATCGTGATCCAAGATCGTGGTCGTGGCATGAGCAAGGATGACCTGGCTGATCGCTTCCTTGTAATCGGGACTCCAGGCAAGCTTTTAGAAAAGACCGAATCCGGCAAGTCGGATAGGCCAATCTTGGGCGAGAAGGGTATCGGACGTCTTTCCATGATGCGGCTTGGTCAACTGGCCACCATCCGATCAAAAACAAAAGACGGGAAGTGGCATGAGATCAAGTTTGATTGGAATAGATTCGACGACCCAGCACTGTTCCTTGATCAAGTTGAAGTAGAAGTCGACGAGGCTACGACTGAGCCTGATCTTCCTCATGGGACCGAAATTGTTATAAGTCGGTTGAATGCGAACTGGACACCTGAAAAGGTCAGTGCTTTTATCAACAAGTATATTCGCAGGCTACAAGATCCATTCTTAGTGGATAAGTTGCCTTATCCGATCGATATCCGCCTCAACGAAAAACGACAATCTATCGCGTCGTTGCCAGACTGGTTAAAAGGTTGCGCGCAATTTAAAGCGTCTATTCGTTTTGATCCTAGCGGGCTGGACGGAACTGAGCAAGTGTTTCGACGTGAGCTTGTATGGCATGGGACTACAACCCCGGAAATTCGCAGTTGGGAGCTAAGTGAGCTCACTAGGCAACTAGGTGTTCCTGCCAGTCTATTCAAAAGCCTAGGAAGATTTGAGGCAAACTGTCTGTGGTTTAACCGCCAAAGGTTGGCAGGCAATGGTGTAGAACGCACACGCACAGAGATCGCGGACGAGCTAAATAATTGGTGCGGAGGTTTTAGCATCTATCGAGATAATTTCCGCGTAGGGAAAACTGGCGGAATGGATGACGACTGGCTTGAGTGGGATAGTACGGCCCTCAAAGCCAAAGGCTTCGCGCTGAACCGATACCAAACGGTTGGTAGTGTCGCTATCTCATCCACAACAAATCCTCGCTTGGTTGATGCTGCGAATCGCGAGCGCTTGATCTCCTGTCCGGAGCAGGAACTCCTCAAAAATTTGCTAGGCGAAGTAATTGTTCAGGACCTGCGCTCGCATATCTATGCAATTCGTGATGCGGAGGCGAAGCTGGCTATTGCTGAAGAGTCCACTGAAGTGTCCATGAAACGATCTGAGGACAGCCTCAAGAAAACCCTTTCAACGTTGGCCGAAATTAGTAAGACAATTCCGACTGAACACAAAGCCAAGGTGGCGGAAATCCGTGAGGCACTCCACGATCAAGTGGAATACGTAAAGACAATCAAAAACTCGCTAAACATGGCTCGCGAAACCAAGGTCGAAATCTTGGAGCTCGCGAACATCGGCCTTGTAGTTGAGATTGTAATTCATGAATTGAGTCGTCTAACTGAACGAACAGGCGAATTGCTGTCAGACCTAAAAACGAAAAAGAGCGATGCCGATATTCTAGGCGTGGTTGATAATCTTCGTTCACAAATTAACGCTACCAATAAACGCATTCGAACGGTTGACGTGATGAGTCCATCTGGACGGCACAGGCGCGAACGCTACGACGCCGTTGCGCAAACTCAGGCAATTGTCGCAGGCTTCGCGAATCGATTTAAGCGACATAAGGTTGTGTGCTTAGTTAGCCTAGACGAACGCACCGATGAACTGGGTGAACTGAACGTTTACATGGTTAGAGGGTTGATCGCTCAAGTGCTAGAAAATCTACTAAGCAATTCAGTTTATTGGTTACAGCAGGGGTTGCGTGAAGGGGACAGCCAACGAACGATACGCATTGAAATCGACTCGAAAGCACTCTGCATAAACGTTTCCGACAATGGTCCAGGTATTGATCCTAGAAATGCCAGGGATGTCTTTATGCCATACTATTCGACGCGCAAAAAAGGCAAAGGGCTCGGTCTCTATATCTCTAGAGAGCTGGTTGACTATCACGGCGGTCAGCTATATCTGGACGCATCTGAAGATACAGATGGTCGTCTGCGTACATTCGTAATCGAGTTGCCAAAAGAGGAAAAATAATGACAACAAAGATGGACCAAGCCCAAGCTAGTGAGGCGGCACTTCAAGCACAACTGACAGGTGCGGCACACGCTGAGGTCGCGCAAGTTGCCGCTGCCGAGCAAAGCGTGCCGGAACAAAAGATCCGGATACTTGTTGTGGATGACGAGCTTTTCGGCATGAATCAGAGCCATCTAACAGATGAATTTAAGCAAGTTTTAGGTGACGTCAGTAGCCCAGAAGTCGAGGAAATTTGGGCATACGCTATGAAGCTTTGCGGTCGTCCCGCGTTAGAAGAGGCGCCTAAGGATGCAGCTGCGTTCCTCACATCTGATGAGCTAGTCCGTCAGGTTTTACTGCATCCCACTTTCATCGCAGAAGTTCAAGAACCTACGAAGAGTGCTTTGCAGTTTTTCCACGAACGAGCTGCCAAAGTTGCCACGTTGCGTAATACTATTGAAGAAGCTTTTCCCGAACAGAAGGCGGAAATCACCTGGCTTGGTGCTAGGCCGAGCGCACCCGAAGAACTTTTTCAGTATGACTTATTGATACTGGATCTCGTATTAGGTTCCTCGGCATCGGCAGTTGATGAGCTTGTAAAGTATCTGGCGGCGTTAGGGCGAGATGCGTACCCGCGCCCTGTACCATGTGTGGTAGTAATGTCGAGCCATAGGGAACTGGTGGATTATCAGATCCAGTTCAGCACGAAATCCAACATCAGTGCCGCAGGCCTTCTGATTCTTCCAAAAGGAAAGATTGAGAAAGCCGAATTTGGGGCAGAAGGAATGTTGCTTAGCTACCGGCAGCTGGAACGGCAACGTGATGTCGCGCAACAAATGCGGGTGTTTATGCGCGCATGGACTGATGCTTTGGAAGCAGGAAAGAACAAGGCGGCTGAGGCATTGTGGAACTTAGACGCTGCCGCTATGCAAGAGATTCACCTCGTTGCGCATAATGATAACGACCCCTATGATGAATTTTTAAATGCGCTAATCTCGCGCGAGTATTTGTGGCATGTCGAATCTGTTCAGGCAGTCGCTGATGCCATCAAAGCACTGGATGAGTGCTTTCAAGCCCAGTTGGTACGTCCAGATCCCAAAAAGCCGGCAGCTATTCGGCAGCGGTTCATCGCTCCGTTCGTAGAGCCAAAGCATGGTCGAGAATTAGTCTCCCATTTTACGTGGACTGGAATGCCCCTTCCTCAGAGTCTTAGCAAGGTGGATCTCCCGACTGCGACCAAGGAGTTTAGTAGCTTGGTTCCTTTCGGCGGGTTGTTGGCGCCGCCGAATCTTGCACTTAACACAGAATGCCTCGTTCACATTACACAGCAGTGTGATCTCAATCAGCAGCGAGATGGACAGTCGGTACTCTTTGCAGTCGCCAAGGCAAAACCAGTGAAGAATCACTCAATTGATGTTTATAAAGAAGAGCTGGTAGCACGTGGGCTAACTATTCAAGGAAAAGAGTGGGATTTCGTACTCGAGAAAGGAAGGCAGATTTCCGTTCCTACGAAGACTTTCGTTCGATGGGCAAAGCGCAACGGATTACAAGTCTGCGGGCGGTTACGTCATGATATTGCGATGCATTTTCTGCTCGCTACTACCAACAATATGACGCGGTGGGCGTCCCAAAAAGTTGATCATATTATGACTCTTGACGTGAAGCTCTATTTGCACGGCAAGAAATTTGAAAACGGTCACGTAGTGTTAAAAGATTCTGAGACTGGCGAGCCACTCGTCGTTTCGATGGCAAAGACGAACTCAAATACATTTTATTTCAGAGACACCACGAGCATCCGAATCGCTCTTTGGCTTGCTCAAGAGTCTGCAAAGCACTATGACATGTCTGGGGTGTCCACGGAAGTAGTGTGTAACAAACTCAGCATTCCACAGAAGAGCGGCGCGTGCCTTGAAAAGTTCATCGATTTGAAGGTAAAGGATGTCCTTCCTGAAAATCTTAAGGAGCTACTTAAAGCAGAAAAGGCCCCAGAGGGAAAAGTGGAGTTGGTTTGTGTGTTCAATTCAGCCGAGTTGTAACCACTTGCGTCACCGCTAACGTCAGACAACAACGTATAGTGCCGCCTCTCGGGCGGTACTCTAGTCATGAGCATTTACGAATTTCAACTCAATCAACAGTACAGGCGCAGCGAAATCCGAGCCGTTCTCGGATTAGATCCAAAATCGAAGGGCGGCTCGATAGATACAGGCTACGTGCAGCAGAACGGGGCGGATTTAGTGTTTTGTAGTGTGGGGGGAGCCAGTCGCACAGGTCATAATTACGGCAACTATTTCGAAGACGGAGATTTGATCTGGCGAGGAAAGACCAATAGTCGCATTCATCACCCCACTATCAAAAGAATGTCAGACCCTGGTGCGGAAGTTCATGTTTTTTGGCGCGTAGGAGATCGCGATCCATTTACCTATGCCGGGATGGGAAAAGCGGTTGCGATATGGGACGAATCGCCGGTCAGAATTCGATGGCGGTTCGATTCGAGCACTAGACCTGTCGAACTGAATCGCAGCGCAGAGCGACTGCCTGCCAGGCAGTTAAACAAGATCAGCGACGACAACGTTAGGCAAGCAGTTCGGATGCTCCTCGATGGTTATAATGAACATGAGTTTGGTTCTTCAACCGATTACGACCTGATCGATTCGGATGGCAATAGGTTGCCGCCTAAAGCAGTCTTCGGTCTTGCAGCGAGGCTCGCCTTAGGATTCAATGTTAAACCCAAGCATTTCACGGCTGGCGAGAGCTCGCCTTGTTTTCGTATACTCCGAAGGGCCGGCTACCAAATTGTCCAAAAGGATGGGCAAGTTGCGCCAATACGTGAAATAACTGAATCCGACATGGAGTGGGCTGAGGGGCGGCCAAAGTTAATTACACATCTTGTGCGTGAAAGGGCTAAGGGGCTAGCGCAAGCAAAACGATCTCGCTTTAAACGAGATTATGGGAAGTTGTTTTGTGAACACTGCAAGCTTGACCCAGTTAAGTTTTACGGATCGGTTGATGGCGAGGCTTGCATTGAAGTCCATCACAGCGAAATTCATGTAAGCGAGATGAAGCACGGGCACAAGACCAGACTGGATTCTCTTCAGTGTCTTTGTGCGAATTGTCATCGCGTGGCCCACAGGCAGTTGAAGGAACGAGATACGACCTAGAGTCAAGGTCGGCTACCAGTTCAAAGGCGGGACTGATTCCTTCGCTGCGGCCGATCGCGTTGGCAGCCGTTCCAAGAAGGCCATGCTTTGAGCAACGAAATAGTTGATTACTGCATCCCATTCTTTTACACCAGGGCTAGGCAAGTTCACATTGAATTGCACCACGTCCGCAGATCCTGCCACAGAGCAGAAATTGAATCCGCCCCAACCATATTGGTCTTCGATTTGGAAGCTGAAATAGCTCATAATGGCACTCGATTCCGAATCTAACGACGAAACGCTATTTGGCCGACGCACCCGAAAGCAAATCTGATCGCCTCGACGCTCATATTCGAATGGAATCCTCTCCTGACGGCGGTGCAATAATGTTAGCAAACGGTTGATCCTGCCAAACCTGTGTGCGATATCACTAATGCTACGCGTCATGCACATAGATTTGCGCAGCAGTCTGTCACGTCGAACCCGTCGCCGTGCGTTCTTCTGGGGTGATGGCGGCAGAGCCACTCCCATTTTCAGTCCACCCAGTTCTGGCATGCTCGCACAGTAGATTTCTAGGTATTGCAGAGCAATCGAAAGGGCCGGCATTGCGCGAAGCTCAGTTTTGCCATCTCCCTCCATAACAGATACAGCAAACTGCGCCAGTAATGACAACAAACCGCCTTCTACCTGGCGAACGACTGCTACAGGCGCTTGCAGGCAATACGAAGCATCGTAGTCAACCGGGCCCCATATGCGCTGAAGGACTGCGATCCTGGCATGGATATCGTCTGCTTTACCAATCTTGATGTAATCTCTGCCGCGGAACACCAAGATGTAGAGATTACTCGTTTGCATTACTGCGTTCCTTTTTCAATAACTAGTTGAGGGCTTGTAGAATGTTGTGCGCTCGAACTCAACCGAGATGACGCCAGTCTGATGTCAAATATGACTCACATGGTCTAAGGGCGAGTTTGGGAAATATTGAAGAGTTTTTAGGGGGCTCTTGGGAGAGCAAGTATGCCTAATAGCGGGGGCATTTACATGAATCCCCCACCCAGAGCCTTACGAAAAAACTGGGCTTGAACATGCCAAACCCTCTCTTTTCAATTAGCGGGTTGCGTGGGAATATACTCGATCTCTCTCGAAGGCAACCATCTGGCGTCTTTGTTCGAGACTAAGTTCGCGCACGTGTGCCCGAGCGGCGATACGTCGATACTCGGCTTCGCGGTGCAGCCGAAAAATATCGAAGAATCCATCGCCAGGCATATGACTGCCGGATTTCGCGAGAACTGCCGAATAGATTGCTGTGCTCCAGTCTGCAATCTGGACACAAGCGGCCTCGAGTGTGTCATACACATCGTGTGGCGCTACGTCCTCATCAAATAGCCAAAAGATTTGAGGAAACGATACTGTCGTGCGATGAATTGCAGCATCTTGCAGCAACTCTCGTATGACCGTAACTTGTTCTTGGATTACCATTTGGCGACCTATGAAATATTGAGGGATGCACGTTAGTCAACAGTGCTATTTCTTCATATGGGATTTCCATGTGGAAAAACAAGATCTAAAAATGCATCTATAACTGAGCTTACCTGAGAAACGCTGGCACATTCCTGTTGTCGACAACTGCGAACTACCAAATCGCTTCTAGGTTTCAAATTTAGCCGTTTGATACAGACAGGTTGAAACCGGACCTAACGGGCAACTCGTCCAGGAACAGTACGCCGTGGTGCGCCAGCGAGACCTCCCCGGGGCGCGGCACGGTACCCCCGCCGACCAGCGCCACGCCGGAACTCGTGTGGTGCGGACTGCGAAAGGGCCGCCGCCGCCAGCGCTCGATCGCGAAGCCGCCGGCCAGCGACTGGATGGCGGCCGATTCCAGCGCCTCGTCTTCCGACAGCGGCGGCAGCAAGCCGGGAAACCGCGCCGCCAGCATGCTCTTGCCGGCGCCGGGCGGCCCGATCAGCAGGGCCGAATGCAGCCCCGCGGCCGCCACCTCGAGCGCGCGCTTGACCTGCTGCTGGCCCTTGACGTCGGCAAAGTCCGGATACAGCGGCGGCTGGTCCGGCAACACGGGGCGGTAGCGCGGCAGGCGCCCATCCTCGTCGCGGGCGGCGAAGTGCGCGCACACCTCCAGCAGCGTACCGGCCGGATGGATGACGGCATCCTGCACCAGCGCCGCCTCGTCCGCATTCGCCGCCGGCAGCACGAAGCGGCGCACGGGTTCTCCCTCCGCGCGCCGGCGCTGCATCGCGAAACTCATCGCCAGCGCGCCGCGCACGGGGCGCAGGCTGCCCGACAGCGACAGCTCGCCGGCGAACTCGTAGCCATCCAGCTCGCGGGCAGGGATCTGCTCGGAAGCCGCCAGGATGCCGAGCGCGATCGGCAAATCGAAGCGGCCCGATTCCTTCGGCAGCTCGGCCGGCGCCAGGTTCACGGTAATCCTCCGGTTCGGCACCTCGAAGCCGGAATTTTGCAGCGCCGCGCGCACGCGGTCCTTCGCTTCGCGCACCTCGGCATCGGGCAGGCCGACGATATGCATCGCCGGCAGCCCGTTGGCCAGGTGGACTTCGACGCTGACGGCGGGGGCATCCATGCCCGCCAGGGCGCGGCTGCGGAGGACGGCGAGGCTCATGGGATTCCTGTGAATGCGGGACCCGCACGATAGTGCACGCTTGCGCCGGGCGCGGCTTTGAGCGCTGTTAATCGTGCAGGGCGGCCGCCGGCCTTTCCGCCCTCGGACGGGGGCGCCAGCCATCCTCGCGCGGGTCGGGAAACTTGCCGATCATGAAGTCGATGAAGGTCCGCAGCCGGGCCGGCACCTGGCGCCGGCTGGGATAGGCCATGACCACGTCGAGTTCGCCCAGGAAGTGGTCGGGCAGCAGGCGCACGAGGCGGCCGCTTTCCAGGTCGCCGTTCAGCGTGAACGAGGTGCGCAGCAGCAGGCCGGCGCCGTCCAGCGCGCAGGCGCGCAGCAGGTCGCCGCTGTTCGAGACGACGCGGCTGCCGACGGGGATCCGGTAGCGCTCCTTGCCGCCCTGCGCGAAGACCCAGGCATGCCGCAGTTCCTTGTGCGAGAAGTTCAGGCACACGTGCTGCGCCAGCTCCTCCGGCGTGCGCGGGGCGCCATGGCGCCGCACGTAGTCGGGCGAGGCGCACACGACGACCTCGGACACGCCGAGCTGGCGCACGACCATGGACGCATCGAACGGCTGGAAGTTGGTGAAGATGCCCACGTCATAGCCGTCGCGCACGATGTCCACCTCGTGGTCCGAGACCGTCACTTCGAGCCGGATGCCGGATTGGCTGCGCAGGTATTCGGGAAGGATGCGGTTCAGTTCGGGCCCGAAACTGCTGGGCGCGAACAGCTTCAGCGTGCCGCGCGCCTGGGTGGTGTCGGCGCCGGCCAGCGCGCCCGCTTCGTCGAACGCGTCCAGGATCTGGCGCGCCTTTTCCAGGTAGGCCTTGCCGGTATCGGTGAGCGAGAGGCGGCGCGTGGTGCGGTTGATCAGCCGCGCGCCGAGATGCCGTTCCAGGTCGGCGACGTGGCGGCTGACGACCGCGTTCGACATGTTCAGCACCACGCCGGCACGGGCGAATCCGCCATGTTCGGCCACCCGGACGAATACCCTCAACGTTTGCAAGCGGTCCATCTGTCGGCTCCCGCGCCGGCGCCGCCGATGGAGGCATCGTGCAGGCGGGCGCAGCAGGGGATTCTACCCCCATTCGCCCACGCCGTCGCCGCCGGGCTAGTCGATCCTGGCGTTGCCGGAGGCCGACCAGTGCTTGTCGTCCACCGCGGCCCAGCCCGCGTCGCGGCCGTCGAGGCGGCGCATGCGCGACCCCGCGCGGCCGGCCACCAGTTCGGCGGGCGCGGGGCAGGCGAAGGTGGTGTCGACCACCGTGTATTCCGCGGCCAGCCGGCCCACCGGCTGGATCGCCGCCGTGTCGACCCTGCCGTTCGGATGCCACAGGTCGTCGCGGACGTGGAAGCGGAGCACCTCGCCGATGACGACGTGGTCGCCGACCTCGCCCAGGCCGACGATGCGCTTGACCCGGCATTCCATCGCCACCGGCGCGCCGGCCACGCGGGGCGGGCGGATCAGGTCGCACGGCTGGCGCTCCAGTCCCGTCACGGCGAATTCGTCCACGTCGGCGGGATGGTCCACGGCGCTCAGGTGCATCTCGTTGACCTGGGCGAGCGACACGATGTGCACGGCGAATTCCCCCGTCTCGCGCATGTTCGCCAGCGTGTCCTTGGGCGTCGCCAGGTCCGCGCGCGGCTGGATCGTCAGGCTCACCATCGGCGGCTTGCGCGCCACCACCGTGAAGAACGAGAACGGCGCCAGGTTCGGCACGCCGGCCGCCGATACCGTCGATACCCAGCCGATCGGCCGTGGCAGCACCGTGCCGATGAGGATCTTGTAGAGCGCCGGGGCGCCGAGTTGCTGCGGGTCGATGATCAAGTCGTTCTCCTGTCTGTCGGGGGAGAAGGGCGGGCGCCCTGGTCTTGCCAGTGTAGGCAGGCCGGCGCCGCGGATAAACGCCGCCGGCGGCACGACAGCATGTACGCGTGCGTAACAATCGGCGCCCGTGCGGCCGGGCGATTGTTCCGGTTGCCGCAATGCTCCGTTGCCGGCCCCGTACTGTGCCCGCGCACTGGCGCTGCCTACACTGTGTCCGGCACGTGGCGCACCGGCGCCGCCGCCGATCCACGGAGGATGTCCATGCACGTCAGGCACGCAATCGAATTCACCGGCGAACACGATGTCGCGCTGCGCGGCTGGCTGTTCGTCCCGGCCGGCACGGGGCCATGGCCCGCGATCTCGATGTGCCACGGCTTCGCCGCCGTCAAGGAGCATGGGCTCGAACGCTTCGCCCGCGCCTTCGCCGACGCCGGCTTCGTCGTGCTGGTCCACGACCATCGCAATTTCGGCGCCAGCGGCGGCCTGCCGCGGCACGACATCGATCCCGCCATGCAGCTGGCCGACTGGCGGCGCGCCCTGAGCTTCCTGGAAGGGCGGCCGGAAGTGGACGGCGGGCGCATCGGCATCTGGGGGACCAGCTACAGCGGCGGGCACGCGCTGGTGCTGGCGGCGGTCGACCGGCGCGTGCGCTGCGTCGTCGCACAGGTGCCCACGATCAGCGGCTACGAGCAAAGCCAGCGCCGCGTCGCCCCCGACGACATGCCGGCCTACCTGGACCTGCTGGCGGACGAGCTGCGCGCCGTGCACGCCGGCCAGGCGCCCCGTATGCAGGCCGTGGCCGGCGCCGACCCGGCGCAGCCGGCGGCCTACCGTTCGCGCGAGGCGATCGATTTCTACCTGCAGGATCTCGGCGGCGCCGACTGGAACAACACGGTCACCGTGCGTTCCAGCGACCGCGCGCGCCAGTACGAGCCCGGCATCTGGGCCGCGCGCATCGCGCCGACGCCGCTCCTGATGATCGTCGCCGACGAGGACCGCGTGACCCTCGCCGACCTCGAACTGCAGGCCTACGAGGCGGCGCTGCAGCCCAAGCGCCTCGTCCTGCTGCGCGGCGGCCACTTCACCCCGTACGACACGCATTTCCCGATTGCCTGCGGCGCCGCCTGCGAATGGTTCGCCGCGCACCTGGGCGCCGAATGAGCGCTGCCATGTCCACCGAAGGAGAAGCCATGCCCGTATTTCACTTCCACGTCCCGCGCGGATTCGACGTCGAGCGCAAGCACCGCATCGCCGATGCCGCCAACCAGTCGCTGGTCGACGCCCTCGGCATTCCCGAAGGCGACCGCTTCGTCACCATCACCGAGCACGGCCCGGGCGAGCTGCACATCCATCCGACCTTCATGGGCATGCAGCGCAGCGAAGGCGCCGTCATCGTCGATATCCTGATGGGCGCGCACCGGCCCCTCGAGCAGAAAAAGCAGCTGTTCGCGACGCTGGCGGCGCTGCTGGAGCAACAGGCCGGCATCCGCCCGGACGACTTGTTCATCGCCGCGATCCCCGTCCCGAACGAGAACTTCTCGTTCGGGCGCGGCCTGGCCCAGCTGGCCGAGGGCGCTCCCAAATGGTAAGCCGCAGCCGGCGCGCGCCGGCCCTTTCCGGAGAATCGCCATGAGCAATGCACCGATCGTCGAAGCCTGCAGGCTCGCCTACTCGGGCTTCGAACGCAACCGCCGCGACGCCCTGGCTTCCTTCCTGCACCGCGACGTGGTCTTCGAATTTCCCGAGTCGCTGCCGTACGGCGGGCGCTACGAAGGCATCGAGGAGTTCCGGGCGTGGTGGACCGTGCTGTACGCCGAGTACTACGACTACTTCCACTACGATGCCCATGCCGTCATCGACGGCGGCGACCATGTCGCGGTGCCCGTCACCGCGCGGGCACAAGCCCGCAACGGCGCGCAGATGGAGAACGAGCACCTGTTCCTGTTCCGCATCGAGGACGGCATGATCGTCCACGGCAGGATCTACGCCGACACCGCCAAGGGCCGCGACGTGCTGGCCGGACAGGCGCCGCGCCGCTACCCGAAGCTGGACGTGATCGCCGCGGCGCGTGTCCGCGAGGCGGGCCTTCCCGGGTGAACGGGGCACGCGGGGTCACGGCCTGGCGCGCGCTCTGGTAATGTAGCGGATTCGGCGCCTGCCGACCGTCACCGCGACCTGTACCGTCACCCATGCACCGCATCGTCCTCGCCGTCCTCGGCATCGCCATCCTGTTCGTCCTGCTGTGCGGCCCGGCATGGTATGTCGCCCTGCGCCTGTGGCGGCGCGGCGACCTCGAGGCGTTCCGTCCCCTGCGCGCCGTGTGGGTGACGCAGGCGGTGCTGGCCTGCGGCCTGCTGTTCGGCGCCGATTCCCTCACGCTGGCCAATCCCGCCGCCTGGATGGTCGGCATCTTCGTCGGCGTCAGCCTGGGCGGGGCGGGGCTGTTCGGCGGCTGGCGCCTGTTACGGTTTCGCTAGTCCGCGCAGGGCCGCATCCAGCACCGCGCGCACGCGCGGCGAGCGTTTTATGTCCTTGTGGTAGCCGGCCCAGACGGTGCGTCCCGGCGGCGCTTCTCCCAGGTCGAGCAGGGCCACGTTCGCCGTCGCATCGCCCACGCAGCGCGGCAGCACGGCGATGCCGGCGCCGGCCGCGCACAGCCTGGCCTGCACGTCGCGGCTGTTGGCGCGCAGGCCGATCGCGGCGGCGGGCAGGCGGCCCGTCAGCCAGGACACGTCGGCCAGCGTGCCGAAGCCCGTGTCCATCGTGATCAGGGTGTGGCCCTTGCCGCCGCCCTCACCATCACCATCGCCATCGCCATCGCCATCGCCATCGCCATCGCCGCCGCGCGGCAGCCCGCAGCGCTCCAGGTAGGCATGGCTCGCGTAGGCGCCGAAGTCCAGCGCCACGGCGCGTACCTGCACCACGTCCGGTTCCTCGAATTCGCGGAAGCGAAAGCTCAGGTCGGCCTCGCGCCGGGCCAGGCTGACGAGGCGCGTTTCCGTGACCAGTTCGATCGCCAGGCAGGGATAGTCGATGCGCACGCCGGCCAGGATCGGCGCCAGCAGGTGGGCGCCGAACCATTCCGTCGTCGACACGCGCACCAGGCCCTCCAGTTCCGACTCGCCGGCCAGCTTGCGCTCGACGGCCGTCGCCTGTTCTTCCATCTGCTCGATGTTCGCCAGCACCGACTGGCCTTCGTTCGTGAGCACGTAGCCATCCGCGGTGCGCTGGAACAGGGGACGCGCGAGCGCTTCTTCCAGCGTCTGCAGGCGCCGGCCCATCGTCGGCTGCGACAGGCCCAGGCGGCGCGCCGCCTCGCTCAGCGTGCCGTGGCGCGCGATGGCAAGGAAGACACGGTAATCGTTCCAATCAGCGTTCATTCAAAAGTGAATCCAGGTTATGCAAAATGGAGGCTTTTCATTCAAAAAAGCATGGCGTAAGCTGATTCTATCGATCAATACCAGGAGCGTCCACCATGTCCACACCTTCCATGCTCGCCACCGCCGCGCTGTCGGCTGCCGCCATCGCCGGCAGCGCCGCCGCGGCCCCCGTCCTCAAGGTCGAAGCGGCCAGCGACACGATGATCTGGAATGCCGTCGCCGTCGACGGCAAGCGCGTCTTCGTCGCCGGCCCGCGCTGGACCGGCTCGCAAGGCCCGGCCCTCGGCCTGGTCGGCAAGGACGGCAAGCCGGTGCCCTATCCGGACGCGGCCTGGAACGGCTGGAAGGAAGGCGGCGACAACAGCCACGCCTTCGTCAACGTGAATGCGATCCACCTCGACGGCCGCGGCAGCCTGTGGGTCATCGACACCGGCTCGCCCCAGTTCGGCGGCGACCCGCTGCCGGGCGGCGCCAAGGCCGTGCAGATCGACTTGAAGACCAACCGCGTCGTGCGCACGGTTTCCTTCGGCCCCGACGTGGCGCTGCCGGGCAGCTATGTCGACGACATCCGCTTCAACGGCCGCCATGCCTATCTCACCGATGCCGGCAAGCCGGGCCTGATCGTCGTCGACCTGGACACCGGCAAGTCGCGCCGCGTGCTCGACAACCATCCGTCCGTGGTGGCGCCCAAGACCCGCCCGATCGACGTCGCCGGCACCATCGTGCGCGGCGCCGACGGCGAGCCGCTGGCCGTGAACGTCGACCCGTTCGAGCTCAGCCCCGACCGCAAGACGCTGTATTACGGCCCGCTGACCGGCCCCTGGTCGCAGGTACCGACCCAGCTGCTCGACGATCCGTCCACGGCCGCGACGCTGGCCACCGCCGTCAAGCCCTGGGCCGACCTGCCGCCGATCGGCGGCTCCGTGCTCGATGCGAAGGGCAACCTGTTCTATACCGAGCTGCGCACCAGCAGCCTGGTGAAGCGCGCGCCGGACGGCAAGGTCACGACCGTGCTGAGCGATCCGCGCCTGCACTGGGTCGATGCCCCCACCATCGCGAACGGCCGCATCTGGCTGCCCGTGCCCCAGATGGACCGCGTGCCCGTGTTCAACGGCGGCACCTCGAAGGTGCAGCAGCCCGTCACCCTGTACAGCATCGACATGAAGGAGATCAAGTAATGACTACCCGTACCGACCAGCCGATCCGCCTCGGCTACATCGACCTGTCCTTCCACCTGGCCAGCGCCGGCGTCGTGAAGGAAATCCTGGAGCGCCACGGCCACACGGTGGAACTGCGCGCGGCGCCGCACGAAGCCATGTTCCAGCTGCTGCACGCGAAGGAAGTGGACATCGTCTCGTCGGCCTGGCTGCCGGCCAGCCACGGCGGCTACCTGGCGCCGTCGCTCGACGAAGTGGAAAAACTGACGGTGCTGTACGAGCCGTACTGCCTGTGGGGCGTGCCCGACTACGTGCCGGCCGACGTGCTGGCCTCGGTCGACGACCTGAAGAAGCCTGAGGTGCTGGACAAGATGGACCGGGTCATCGACGGCATCAATCCCGGTGCCGGCATCAGCCGCTTCTCGACGGCGATGATCGACGCCTACGGCCTGCGCGAGTTCGGCTACCGCTTCGAGCCGGGCAGCGAGGCGACGGCGTTCGCCAAGTTCGAGCGCGCCGTCGCCGACAAGCGCTGGCTGGTGCTGCCGCTGTGGAGCCCGCAGTACCTGCACCACGACTACCGCATCCGCTCCCTGGTCGAGCCGAAGGGCTTGCTGGGCGGCCAGGACCAGGCGACGCTGGTGGCGCGCAAGACGGTGCTGCCGAACATCGCGCCGGCCGCGCTGGAGGAACTGCGGGGACTGTACCTGGGGAACGACGTGGTCACGGACCTGGAACATGCGATCCGCGTGGAAGGATTGAGCGCGCAGGACGCGGCGCGGCGCTGGCTCGCGACCCAAGGCGCGACGGCCTGATACGCCATGGTGGGCATGTGATGCCCACCCCACGCCATGGATCCGTATGGTGGGCGCGCATGCACGCCATACGTAGGGTGGGCACCACGTGCCCACCGCGTTGCCACCCCGCCGATCAGATCTTGGTGGTCTCCGACGCCGCCAATTTCGCCTCCAGCGCCGCCACGCGCGCTTCCAGCGCCTCGAGCTTGGCACGGGTCTTGGCCAGCACCTGGGCCTGGATGTCGAACTCCTCCCGCGTGACCAGGTCCAGCTTCGAGAAGCCCTGGGTCATCATGGCCTTGACGTTGCGTTCGATGTCCTTGGCCGGGGAATTCTCGATTGCCTGGTTGAGCTTGCCTTGCAAGTCGTTGAAGAAGTTATTCATTTCACAGTGTTCCTGGTAATAGGCGCCGCACCACGATGGTGCGCATGATCCTGAAATAGTGCGTGCACCGCAATGGCGCAGGCGTCAAGACAGGTATTGCTTTTTTTTAACCCCATGTTGCGATGGAATACCCTGAAAACAAGGGGATATTCCTTGCACCGTGGGTTGGCACGCATCCTGCTAAAGCATACCTAAAACATAAGAATCCCAACAAACTGTTGCGCACAAGGCGGCGGTTTCAGGCGCTTCCGATTTGACAGGATCGCGAACACGGATTGTAAACCGCATCACCAGCACATGACCAACAACTAGGGGAGAAGTCGTATGACGCATGACGGCACGCATTACCGCAATACGTGGGCCCAGGTTGCATTACTGGCAGCGACCGTGTTCGCCACCGAGATCGCAACCGCGCAGGAACAGCAACCGGAACACACGGTCACCTACAACGCCGCCATCAGCAGCGACTACCGCTACCGCGGCCTGTCGCAGTCGCGCCTGGACCCGGCCGTCTCCGGCGGGGCCGACTACACGCATAACCCGACCGGCCTGTACGTCGGCACCTGGCTATCCTCGATCAAGTGGACGAAGGACCTGGGCGGCGACGGCAACGTCGAGTGGGACATCTACGGCGGCAAGCGCGGCAACATCAGCGACGCCATCACCTATGACGTGGGCGGCCTCTACTATTTCTACCCGGACAACGGCCTGAAGCCGAATGCCAACACCTTCGAACTGTACGGCCAGCTCGGCTACGGCCCGGCCTACATCAAGTATTCGCATTCCCTGACCAATCTGTTCGGCACCGCCGACAGCAAGCAGAGCGGCTACCTCGACGTCGGCGCCAACATCGACGTCACCAACGGCTTCGTCGTGAACGTGCACGTCGGGCGCCAGCGCCTGCGCCACAACGGTTCGCTTTCCTACACTGACTACAAGATCGGCGTCACCAAGGACCTGGGCATCTGCTCGGTCGCCCTCGCATGGGTGAAAGCCGACACCAGTGCCTACCTGAGTCCGTCGGCCGAGAACCTGGGCAAGTCCGCGGCCCTGCTCACTGTTTCAAAAACTTTCTGAAGAGGCAATAGCATGAAAATGATCACCGCCATCATCAAACCCTTCAAGCTCGACGAGGTCCGCGAGGCCCTGTCGGAGATCAACGTGCAGGGCATCACGGTGACCGAAGTGAAGGGATTCGGCCGCCAGAAGGGCCACACCGAGCTGTATCGCGGTGCGGAATACGTGGTCGATTTCTTGCCGAAAACCAAGATTGAGGCGGCAGTCGACGATGCCATCGTCGACCAGGTGATCGATACGATTCAGAGCGCGGCACGCACCGGCAAAATCGGTGACGGCAAAATTTTCGTCTCCAATCTGGAGCAGGTAATCCGTATCCGTACCGGCGAAACCGGCAACGATGCGCTGTAAGGGGAAACCATGATCCGTACTATTACTAAATTGATCGCAGGCGTGTCCGTCGCCGTGGCGCTGGGCCTGTCGGGCCCGGTCCTCGCGCAGGATGCATCCACTTCCGTGGCCCCGGCCACCGCCACGGCCGACGCGCCCGCCGCGGCACCGGCCGCAGCACCGGTCGCAGCTGCACCCGCTGCCGCCGCGGCACCGGCCGCCGCCGAAGCGGCCCCGGCCGCACCGACGGCCCAGAAGGGCGACACCGCCTGGATGTTCGTCGCCACCCTGCTGGTGATCATGATGACGATCCCGGGCCTGGCCCTGTTCTACGGCGGCCTGGTGCGTTCGAAGAACATGCTGTCCGTGCTGATGCAGGTGTTCATGACGTTCGCCGTCATCATCGTCCTGTGGTGCATCTACGGCTACTCGCTCGCCTTCACGGAAAACAATGCCTTCATCGGCGGCCTCGACCGCGCCTTCCTGAAGGGCATCTGGGATCCGGTCAAGGGCAGCTTCGCCGCCGCCGCCACCTTCAGCAAGGGCGTCGTCATCCCCGAATTCATCTTCGTGGCCTTCCAGGGCACCTTCGCCGCCATCACCTGCGGCCTGATCGTCGGCGCCTTCGCCGAACGCGTGCGCTTCTCGGCCGTGCTGCTGTTCATGGTCCTGTGGTTCACCTTCGGCTACCTGCCGGTCGCCCACATGGTCTGGTTCTGGACCGGTCCGGACGCCATCACGGCCGCTTCGCTGGCCACCGAAACCGCCAAGGGCGGCTGGCTGTGGCAGAAGGGCGCGCTGGATACCGCCGGCGGCACCGTGGTCCACATCAATGCCGCCGTCGCCGGCCTGGTCGGCGCGATCCTGATCGGCAAGCGCGTCGGCTACGGCCGCGAATCGATGGCCCCGCACTCGCTGACCATGACCATGATCGGCGCCTCGCTGCTGTGGGTGGGCTGGTTCGGCTTCAACGCCGGTTCGGCGCTGGAAGCGGGCGACATCGCCGCGCTGGCCTTCATCAACACCCTGCTGGCCACCGCCGCCGCCACCGTGTCGTGGGTCTTCGGCGAATGGATCACCAAGGGCAAGCCGTCGATGCTGGGCGGCGCCTCGGGCGCGGTGGCCGGGCTGGTCGCCATTACCCCGGCCTGCGGCTTCGTCGGTCCGATGGGCGCGCTGATCATCGGCCTGGTGGCCGGCCTGGTCTGCCTGTGGGGCGTGAACGGCCTGAAACGCCTGATCGGCGCAGACGACTCGCTCGACGTGTTCGGCGTGCACGGCGTGGGCGGCATCCTGGGTGCGCTGCTGACCGGCGTGTTCGCCGCGCCGCAGCTGGGCGGCCAGGGCATCTTCGACTACACCACCAACAAGCTGTCGGCCGATCCGTACTCGATCGCCAGCCAGGTGCTGGTCCAGGCGGAAGCCGTCGGCACCACCATCGTCTGGTCGGCCGTCGTTGCCTTCATCGCCTACAAGATCGTCGACGTGGTCGTCGGCCTGCGCGTGCCGGAAGACCAGGAACGCGAAGGCCTGGACATCACCAGCCACGGCGAATCGGCGTATCACTCCTAAGTAATCTCCTGCGTCCATCGGCGCTTCCAGGGCGCCCGGGATCCTTCCCGGGCGCTTTTTTTATTGCTTGACGGGATCTGGGCTTTAAAATGCGCGCTGGCGCCCCAATGTGAGTCAACCAAACCGCCAAAAATAAAGCCTGAAGGACGTCATCGTTATGGTTCCCCATCTCGCCACCGCATTGTCCGGTCCGCTACTGGACCTGGAAAAGAAGATTCTCGAAGCCACGCCCGCCATCGAGCGCTGGTTCCGCCTCGAGTGGCAGGAGCATACGCCGCCGTTCTATTGCTCGGTGGACCTGCGCAATGCCGGCTACAAGCTGGCCCCGGTCGATACCAACCTGTTCCCGGGCGGTTTCAACAACCTGTCGACCGAGATGCTGCCGCTGACCGTGCAGGCCGCCATGGCCGCCATCGACAAGTACTGTCCGGACGCGCGCAACCTGCTGCTGATCCCGGAAAGCCATACGCGCAACCCGTACTACCTGCAGAACGTGCAGCGCCTGATGCAGATCTTCCGCCAGACGGGCCTGCACGTGCGCCTGGGTTCGCTGTCGCCGGACGTCACCCAGCCGACCCCGCTGGCGCTGCCGGACGGGAACATGCTCGTCGTGGAGCCGCTCGTGCGCTCGGCCAATGGCCGCCGCGTGGGCCTGGCCGACTTCGATCCCTGCACGATCCTGCTGAACAATGATTTGTCGGCCGGCATCCCGTCCATCCTGGAAAACGTCCACGAACAGTCGCTGCTGCCGCCGCTGCACGCCGGCTGGGCGGTGCGCCGCAAGAGCAACCACTTCAAGGCCTTCGACGAAGTTGCCAAGAAATTCGGCAAGCTGATCGACATCGACCCCTGGCTGGTCAATCCGCTGCACAACAAGTGCGGCGAAGTGAACTTCCAGGAAGACACGGGCATGGAATGCCTGGCCGACAACGTGTCGGCGCTGCTGTCGAAGATCAAGAAGAAGTACAAGGAATACGGGATGAAGGACCAGAAACCCTTCGTCATCGTCAAGCCGGATGCCGGCACCTACGGCATGGGCATCATGACCGTCAAGGATGCGAGCGAGGTCAAGGACCTGAACCGCAAGCAGCGCAACAAGATGTCGGTCATCAAGGATGGCGTGACCGTGACCGACGTCATGATCCAGGAAGGCGTCCCGACCTTCGAATCGATCAACGACGCGGTGGCGGAACCGGTCGTCTACATGATCGACCGCTATGTCGTGGGCGGCTTCTACCGCGTGCACGCCGAGCGCGGCGTCGACCAGAATTTGAACGCGCCTGGCTCGCAATACGTGCCGCTGGCGTTCGCCCAGCAGCATGCGGTGCCGGACTTGAAGGCCAAGCCGGGTACGGCGGCGCCGAACCGCTTCTACGTGTACGGCGTGGTGGCGCGCCTGGCGCTGCTGGCGGCGTCGCTGGAGCTGGAACGTACGGATCCGGATCCGGAGATTTATTGATCGGGCTCTGTTGTGGTGGGCACGTGGTGCCCAGCCTTCGGCGTCGTGGTCGGTAGCGACGGCGCTGCCGGCGTGTATCGCCGCGTGGACGGCGCAGCCGTCCACCCTACGCCCGGAACCGGGGCACCGGTTCGGGCTTGCGCGCCATGTAGATGAAATGGGAGCGCAGCAGCGGCACGCAGGTGGCCAGCAGCTCCGGCAGCATCCAGGGCAGGCTGGCCAGCGCGCGTCCCAGCGGCGGCGCCAGCACCAGGCTGCGGTAATGACGCTGCTCGGCCGGCCAGAAGCGCAGCAGCTCGACGTCGGCGACCTTGCGCACCTGCGGGTTGCGCGGATTGTCGTAGCGGAAGTCGAAGATCATGGTCCAGCCGCCCGGGCGCAGCACGCGCCACATCTCGGCGGCCAGCGCGCGCCGCAGGTCCTCGTCGAGGATCGACGAAAACACCGTGTTGGCGCTGACCAGGTCCATGCTGTCGTCGGGGAAGGCTTCGAGCCCGCCCAGGTGCCAGCGCACGCCGGGCGCGCTGCGGCTGCGCGCCTGGTCGAGCCGGTCCTGCTGCAGTTCGGTGCCGGCCAGGTGGGCGGGCGTGGCGCCCCAGTCGATCAGCTGGCGCAGGAAGCCGCCGTTGCCGCAGCCGACGTCGAGCACGCGCACGGCCGACAAATCGCGGCCGACGGTGGCGGCCAG
This sequence comes from Massilia sp. YIM B02763, assembly GCF_030412015.1. Lineage (GTDB taxonomy): Bacteria > Pseudomonadota > Gammaproteobacteria > Burkholderiales > Burkholderiaceae_D > Telluria. Next base: position 42,130 of record NZ_JASNRD010000026.1, read on the forward strand.
CAGCGCGGCCAGCGTGCGCGCACGGCCAGCCGCCTGGCGCACGATTTCCGGGCGGTGCCAGGCGTAGCGGGCGAGGGCGGCCCCGCCATGCCACGTGCGATAGACCTGGTTGATGCGTTCGTGTTCAGCCCCCTCGTTCATGGCCGTTCCTCCTTCGTTCGCATCTTCCCAAGCATGCCGCATGGATGCTTGAGGGGTCGCAAACGCGTACCGGATAGATGACTTTTTGCCAAGGGGAATCTGCCAGGCCGCTTTCCGCGAACATCGGCATTTCCGGCTAAAATCGAGGCATTGTCCCGACTGGAACCATCATGAAAATCGCTTTTCTCGCCGATCCGCTGTCCGGCTTCAAGATCTACAAGGATTCGACCTTCGCCATGATGCGCGAGGCGGCCCGCCGCGGCCACCGGGTCTATGCCTTCGAACAGCGCCACCTGGTACTCAACCAGGGGATCGTGACCGCCGAAGCGACCGAGATCACCCTGACGGGCGACCCCGACGAATGGTACGTGACCGGCGCCACCGAGACGGTGCCGCTGTCGGCCTTCGATGCCGTCATCCAGCGCAAGGACCCGCCGTTCGACATGGAATACGTGTACGGCACCTACCTGCTAGAACAGGCCGAGCGCCAGGGCGCGCGCGTGATCAACAAGCCCGCCGCGATCCGCGACCACAACGAAAAGCTGGCCATCGCCCAGTTCAGCCAGTTCACCTCGCCGACGCTGGTGTCGTCGTCGCCGACGCAACTGCGCGCCTTCCACGCCGAGCATGGCGACGTGATCTTCAAGCCGCTCGACGGCATGGGCGGCGCCGGCATCTTCCGCGTCAAGGACGACGGCCTGAACCTGGGCTCCATCATCGAGACGCTGACCGACAACGGCGCGCGCACGATCATGGCGCAGAAATACATTCCCGCCATCGTCAAGGGCGACAAGCGCGTGCTCGTCATCGACGGCAAGCCGGTGCCGTTCGTGCTGGCGCGCATCCCGCAGGGCGGCGAAGTGCGCGGCAACCTGGCGGCCGGCGGCCTGGGCGTGGCCCAGCCGATTTCCGACCGCGAGCGCGAGATCGCGGAAAGCGTCGGCCCGCTACTGGCCGCCCGTGGCCTGTTGCTGGTAGGATTGGATGTGATCGGCGATTTCCTGACGGAGGTGAACGTTACCAGCCCCACCTGCTTCCAGGAGATCTTCGACCAGACCGGATTCGACGTCGCGGCGATGTTCATCGATGCCGTCGAACGGAACGCATCCGGTAAATAAACGGGAACTGACATGGTAGGCATCCTGCTGATGACCCACGCTCCGCTGGGTCAGGCATTCATCGCGGCGGTCGCGCACGTGTTCCGCGCACCCGTCGAGCGCTTCGAGGCGATCGACGTCACCGCGGACCAGGACACGAAGGAGATCGACGCGCTCGCCAAGAGCGCAATCAAGCGCCTGGACGAAGGCGATGGCGTCCTCGTCATCACCGACGTCAAGGGCGGCACCCCGTCCAACTGCTGCAACTGCCTGACCGACCCCGGTCATGTGGAAGTCATCGCGGGCATCAGCCTGCCGATGCTGCTGCGCGCCATCACCTATCGGCAGGACACGCTCGACGTGGTCGTCGAGATGGCGCTGGCGGGCGCGCAGAACGGCGCGGTCAGGGTGGACAACAGGATTCGGGTAGGTTCCTAGCCTACCCGCATAACAACGACAACGAGCGGGCAGACCTCATCGACTTATGATTCAGCAAGAACTCGAAATTATCAACAAGCTGGGCCTGCACGCCCGCGCCTCCGCCAAATTCACCCAACTGGCCGCGAAATTCCAGAGCGACGTCTGGTTGTCCCGCAACGGCCGCCGCATCAACGCCAAGTCGATCATGGGCGTCATGATGCTGGCCGCCGGCAAGGGCGCGAAAGTCACGCTGGAAGCGGAAGGGCCGGACGAGCAGGAATGCATCGCGGCCCTGACCGCCCTGATCAACGACAAGTTCGGCGAAGGCGAGTAAATGCCGGATACACGGAGCGGGCGCTTCCAGGGACCATCGATGGCATCGTTCACACTGCATGGCATTCCGGTCTCGCGCGGGATCTCGATCGGGCGCGCGCACCTGCTCACGCCGGCCGCGCTCGACGTCAAGCACTACCTGGTGCCGGAAGAGCAGGTCGAGGCCGAGGTCGAGCGGCTGCAGCACGCGATCGGCGAGGTGCACCGCAACCTGCAGGAGATGTGGACGGAGCTGCCGAAGGATGCCCCCACCGAGCTGGGCGCGTTCATCGACGTGCACGTGCTGATCCTGTCGGACCCCATGATTTCCGAGGCGCCGCTGGACATCATCCGCACGCGCCACTACAACGCCGAATGGGCGCTGGTCACGCAGATCGACGAGCTGTCGGCGCAGTTCGACGAGATCGAGGACCCCTACCTGCGCGAGCGCAAGCAGGACATCCAGCAGGTGGCCGAGCGCGTGCTGAAGGTGCTGATGGGGACCGAGCTGCATGCGCCGCCGGTCCGGCCATCGGGTGAAGATCACTTCCAGCCGCAGATGATCGTGGTGGCCCACGACATCTCGCCGGCCGACATGCTGGCCTTCCGCGACCGTTCCTTCGTCGGCTTCGTCACCGACGTCGGCGGCCAGAATTCGCACACGGCGATCGTCGCGCGCAGCCTGGACATTCCGGCCGCCGTCGGCATGAGCCAGGCCTCGCGCCTGATCGAGCAGGACGACTGGGTGATCGTCGACGGCGACGCCGGCGTCGTCATCTGCAACCCGAGCGCCCTGGTGCTGGAGCAGTACCGCGCGCGCCAGACCGCCCTGATGAAGGCGCGCAAGCGCCTGCTCAAGCTCAAGAAGACCCCGGCCGTCACCAGGGACGGCACGGCGATCACGCTGCTGGCCAACATCGAGCTGCCGGACGACTGCGGCCCGGCGCTGGATGCCGGCGCCGCCGGCGTGGGCCTGTTCCGCTCCGAGTTCCTGTTCATGGGGCGCGGCGCCCAGGGCCTGAAGGTGCCGGGCGAGGACGAGCAGTTCGAACAGTACCGCAAGGCCGTGCTGGCGATGAAGGGCCGCCCGGTGACGATCCGCACGCTCGACGTCGGCGCCGACAAGCCGCTCGACCAGGCCGAGCACACGGCGCTGAACCCGGCCCTGGGCCTGCGCGCCATCCGCTACTGCCTGGCCGAGCCGCAGATGTTCCTGGCCCAGCTGCGCGCGATCCTGCGCGCTTCCGCCTGCGGCAAGGTGCGCATGCTGATCCCGATGCTGGCGCACGCGTTCGAGATCGACCAGACCCTGGTCCTGATCGAGCAGGCCAAGCAGCAGCTGCGCGAGCGCAGCATCAAGTTCGACGAGGCGATCGAGGTCGGCGCCATGATCGAGATCCCGGCCGCCGCGCTGGCGCTGCCGATGTTCGTCAAGCGCATGGATTTCCTGTCGATCGGCACCAACGACCTGATCCAGTACACGCTGGCCATCGACCGCGTCGACTACGAGGTCGCGCACCTGTACAATCCGCTGCATCCGGCCGTGCTGCAACTGATCGCGATGACCATCGACGCCGGCCGCAAGGCGGGCATCGACGTGGCCGTGTGCGGCGAGATGGCGGGCGACGTCAAGCTCACGCGCCTGCTGCTGGGCATGGGCCTGCGCGAATTCTCGATGCATCCGGCCCAGCTGCTGGCGGTCAAGCAGGAAATCCTGTCCAGCGACGCGCAGGCCCTGACGGCGCGCACCAAGCGCATCCTGCGCACGATGGAACCGGCGGCGATCGCCGAGGCCGTCGAGCAGCTGCAAACCCTTTAAACGATTTGCTTCGACGCCGTGCCCGGCATCCCGCGGCACGGCGCGCACATATAACAACGAGTCTCATGGGATCCCTTGGAATAGTCTCCCCCCAGGCGATGCACTTCGCCGAACCGCTGCGCCTGCAGGGCGGGGCGTCGATCGCCGACTACACGCTGATGTACGAAACCTACGGCACGCTGAATGCCGACCGGTCGAACGCCGTCCTGATCTGCCACGCGCTGAACGCCTCGCACCACGTGGCCGGCCACTACGACGAGCCCAAGAGCGCGGGCTGGTGGGACAATATGGTGGGGCCGGGCAAGCCGGTCGATACCGACCGCTTCTTCGTCATCGGCGTCAACAACCTCGGTTCATGCTTCGGCTCGACGGGGCCGATGCACACGAATCCGGCCACCGGCAAGCCCTACGGCGCCGCCTTCCCCGTGGTGACGGTGGAAGACTGGGTCGCGGCCCAGGCCCTTCTGGCCGACCGCCTTGGTATCGAACAGTTCGCCGCCGTCATGGGCGGTTCGCTGGGCGGCATGCAGGCGCTGGCCTGGAGCATCATGTTCCCCGAGCGCCTGCGCCACTGCATCGTGATCGCCTCCACGCCCAAGCTGTCGGCCCAGAACATCGCGTTCAACGACGTCGCCCGCCAGGCCATCCTGACCGACCCCGACTACCGCGGCGGCGATTTCTACGAGCACGGCGTGGTGCCGAAGAACGGCCTGAAGGTGGCGCGCATGGTCGGCCACATCACGTATCTGTCGAACGACGACATGGCCGAGAAATTCGGCCGCAAGCTGCGCAACGCGGCCGAGACCAACGACTACAAGTTCGACTTCGGCATCGACTTCGAGATCGAATCCTACCTGCGCTACCAGGGCGATAAATTCTCCGAGTACTTCGACGCGAATACCTACCTCCTGATCACCAAGGCGCTCGACTACTTCGACCCCGCGCGCGAGCACGGCGGCAGCCTGGCCAAGGCGCTGGAAAACACCAAGGCGCAATACCTGATCGCCTCGTTCACCACCGACTGGCGCTTCTCGCCGGAGCGCAGCCGCGAGATCGTGGAAGCGCTGCTGGCCAACCGCCGCAAGGTGAGCTATGCGGAGATCGACGCGCCGCACGGCCACGACGCCTTCCTGCTGGAGGATGCGCGCTACATGAACATCGTGCGCGCCTACTACGAGCGGATCTGGGAAGAAAGCAATAACAAAAAGCGGGAGGCCGCATGAAATTCGAAGACCTGAGCACCCTGCGGCCCGACCTCGCGTTCATCGCGCACTGGGTGAAGGAAGGATCGCACGTGCTGGACGTGGGCTGCGGCGACGGCGCCATGCTGCGCTACCTGGAGACGGGAAAGCAGTGCACCGGCTACGGCGTCGAGATCGCCGACGACAAGGTGCTGGAAAGCACCCGGCGCGGCATCAACGTCATCCAGCACGATATGGAAGAGGGGCTGGACCTGTTCGGCGACAACGCCTTCGACATGGTGCTGTGCCTGTCCTCGCTGCAGATGATGCAGCATGTCGAGGCGCGCCTGCGCGACATCGTCCGGGTCGGCAAGGAAGCCATCGTGTCCTTCCCCAACTTCGCCTACTGGCCGCACCGCGCGGCGCTGCTGAAAGGGCGCATGCCGTTGTCGCGCTCCCTGCCGTACCAGTGGTTCGACACGCCCAACGTGCGCTACGCCACGATCTACGACTTCAAGGACCTGGCCGAGAAATGCGGGCTCGAGGTGATCGACTACGTGGCGCTGGCCGAGGGCAAGCTGGTCTCCTTCCTGCCGAACCTGCGCGGCAGCCTGGCCGTGTTCAGGCTGCGCAAGAAGGATCTGGTCGTCAGCTGATCTATCGTGTGCTGTACGTACGTGCTTTTTGAGAAGATTCTTGTCAAGAACGTACAAGGATACCGACCATGAACAAATTCATTCGCGTCAAACACGCCGCGCTGCTGCTGGCCCTGTGCGGCACGCTGCAGGCGGCGCCCGCCTTCGCGCAGGATCAGGTCGTCCAGGACGGCATCGCCGTCAAGCCCATCGAGCGCGACGGCCTGCGCGGACGCTGGCGCGACTTCACGGCGCCGGAAAAGGCGATCAACGAGCAGTCCGCCCAGCAGTACACGGCTCTGGTGTCGCAGGCGCGCGAAAAAGGCGTGCTGGTGCCGGAAAGCGATCCGCAGGTACAGCGCCTGCGCGCCATCGCGCGCCGCATCATCCCGAACACGGCGCGCTGGAACGACAGCGCCCAGGCCTGGAAATGGCAGGTCAACCTGCTCAAGTCGGACCAGGTGAATGCCTTCTGCATGCCGGGCGGCCGCATCGCTTTCTATACCGGCATCATCGACAAGCTGAAGCTCACCGACGACGAGATCGCCGCCGTCATGGGCCACGAGATCGCCCACGCGCTGCGCGAGCACGGGCGCGACCGCCAGAGCAAGTCCACGACGACGGGCCTGGTCACGGGCATCGGCGGCGCGCTGGCCTCGGCCTGGCTCGGCTACGACGTGCGCGGCCTGGCGAATACGGCGGGCCAGCTGGTCGTGCTGAAATTCTCGCGCGACGAGGAACGCGAGGCGGACCTCGTCGGCCTCGACATCGCCGCGCGCTCGGGCTACGACCCGCGCGCCGGCATCGCGCTGTGGAACAAGATGGCGCAGCTCGACAAGAGCGGCGCGCCGATCGCGCTGCTGTCGACCCACCCGGGCGGCAGCGAGCGCATCGAGCAGATCCAGGACCACATGGACGTGCTGCTGCCGCTGTACGCGCGCAGCAAGGGCACGTCGGTCGAGCGCCTGCCGGCCTACCGCAGCAACGTCGCGTCACGCTAGGGAAGGGATGGCACGTTTCGTCAGGAAGGGCCACCAGGCCGCCGCCAATGCCGTCGTCCCGCTGCCGGTGCGCGACGGCGTCGCGCCAAGCTACCTGTGGATCACGGAGGATCGCCCGGGCGGCATGCTGGCCTTCCTGGAGGAGCGCTTCGGCGCCGTCGGCGGGCCGTCCTGGGCCGAGCGCCTGGCGCGCGGCGACGTCGTCGACGCCAAGGGAGAGCGGCTGCAGCCGGACAGCCACGTGCGCCACGGCATGCGCATCTGGTACTACCGCGAGCTCGACGCGGAAACCCCGATCCCGTTCGAGGAACGGGTGCTGTTCCGCGACGAGCACCTGCTGGTGGTCGACAAGCCGCACTTCGTGCCCATGATCCCGACCGGACGCTTCCTGCGCGAGACGCTGCTGGTGCGCCTGAAGCACAAGCTCGGCCTGCCGCACCTGACCCCGATCCACCGCCTCGACCGCGAGACGGCCGGCGTCGTGATCTTTTCGCACAACCTGGACACGCGCGGCACCTACCAGTCGATGTTCCAGAAGCGCAGCATCCGCAAGGTCTACGAGGCGCTGGCGCCGGCGCTGCAGGGACGCGACTTTCCCTTCACCTACCGCAGCCGCATGGTCGACGGCGAAAAATTCTTCGTCATGAAGGAAGAGGAGGGCGAGCCGAATTCGGAAACGCTGGTGGACATGATCGAACGGCGCGGCGACCTCGCGCGCTACCGCCTGCACCCGCACACGGGACGCAAGCACCAGCTGCGCCTGCACATGGCCTCGCTGGGCGTGCCGATCCTGAACGATGCCTTCTATCCGGTCGCGCTGCCGTGCAAGGGCGACGATTTCTCGGCGCCGCTGCAGCTGCTGGCGCGCCGCATCGGCTTTACCGATCCGCTGACGGGGGAGGAGCGCACGTTCGAGAGCGTGCGCGAACTGGCCTGGCCCGATGCGTGAACGGCAACACCGCGGCAAGGGCCGTGTTATCGTTCGCACTTGTTCCGTTTTCCGTGTTGCCCATGCCGACCCGTCCCTCGACCGACGCTTCTCCTGACCCGACGCCGTCCGGCAACTGGTTCCCGTCCTTCTTCGACCAGGTCCCGCACTTCGCCGTGCTGCTGGCGCTGGACGGCACCGTGGCCGAGGCCAACCGCGCGTCGCTGGAAACGGGCGGCTACGCGCGGGCCGACGTGGCGGGCCGGGCGTTCTGGGAATGCGGCTGGTGGAACGGCGCGGCCGGGCTGGCCGGGCAGGTGCGCGCCGGCGTCGAGGCCTCGGCGCGTGGCGACACCGTGCGTCTCGAGGTGCCGCATTTCTGCGCGAACGGCGAACGCCGTTTCATCGGGCTCGTCCTCGCCCCCGTCGCGGGGCCGGACGGGACGCCGCTGTTCATCGCCGCCACCGGCACCGACATCACCGAACGCTACGGGGTCGAGGAGCGCCTGCGCCTGCTCGACAGCATCGGGGAGGCGACGCGGGTCGCGTCCGATCCGAAGGTGATCATGGAAGAGGCCACGCGCCTGCTGGGCGAATACCTGGGCGCGACCCGGGTGGCCTATGCCGACCTGGAAGCGGACAACGACCGCTTCACCATCCGCCACGACTGGCGCGTGCCGGGCGCGATCAGCACCGTGGGCGTCTATTCGCTCGACCTGTTCGGTTCGCGCGCCCGCGCCAACCTGCGCATGGGCCGCAACCTGGTGATCGGCGACGTCGACAGCGAACTGGCGCCGGAAGACGGCAAGGACATGTTCAACCAGATCGGCATCAAGGCCATCGTCTGCTGCGGCCTGGCCAAGGGAGGCCGGCTGGTGGCGATGATGGCCGTGCACCAGGAGCAGCCGCGCGCCTGGAGCGCCGAGGAGGTGGCCCTCGTCGACGCCGTGGTCGAGCGCTGCTGGGCCCACATCGAGCGGGTGCGCTCGACCGAGGCCTTGCGCGCGGCCGACCGCCACAAGTCCGAATTCCTGGCCACGCTGGCGCACGAGCTGCGCAACCCGCTGGCGCCGCTGCGCAACGGCCTGGATATCCTGCGCCTGGCCGACGGCAACCCGGCCCTGCGCGCGTCCGTGCGCGACACGATGGACCGCCAGCTGCNCTGCGCAACGGCCTGGATATCCTGCGCCTGGCCGACGGCAACCCGGCCCTGCGCGCGTCCGTGCGCGACACGATGGACCGCCAGCTGCGCCACATGACGCACCTGGTGTCCGACCTGCTCGACATCGCCCGCGTCGCCAGCGGCAAGATCGTGCTGCAGAAGGAAATCGTGGACGTGCGCGCCGTCGTCGAGAGTGCCGTCGAGTCGACCGCGCCGCTGGTCGAAGGCGCGCGCCACCGGCTGTCGGTCACGCTGCCCGACGGGCCGGTCGCCATCGAGGCGGACGCCGTGCGCATGAGCCAGGTGATCGGCAACCTGCTGACGAACGCCGCCAAGTACACGGCACCGGGTGGCCGTATTGCACTGGATGTCGCGCTGGATCCCGCACCGGAAGGCGACGCCGTCGTCATCGCGGTGGCCGACGACGGCATCGGCATCCCGGCCGAGGCGCTGGGCGCCGTGTTCGAGATGTTCACCCAGGTGGCCAAGAACATCGACCGCGCCAACGGCGGCCTGGGCATCGGCCTGTCGCTGGTGAAGAAGCTGGTCGAGCTGCACGGCGGCACGGTGCGCGCCGCCAGCCCCGGGCCGGGGCAGGGCAGCACCTTCACCATCCGCCTGCCGCTGGCGGCGCAGGGCTTGCTGCAAGCGGGCGCCGACGGCATCGCCCTGGCGCAGCAACGGCAGCAGCAGCGCCTGCGGGTGCTGGTCGCCGACGACAATGCCGATGCCGCCAGGATCCTGGGCAGCCTGCTGGAACTGGAGGGACACGAGGTGCGCATCGCCGCCGACGGCGTGGAGGCGCTGGAGACCGCGGCCGCATTCCTGCCGCAGCTCGCCTTCCTCGACATCGGCATGCCGCGCATGGACGGCTACGAGACGGCGCGCCGCCTGCGCGCCATGCCGCAGCTGGCCGCCTTGACGCTGGTGGCGCTGACCGGCTGGGGCGCGGCGGAAGACCGGGCGCGCTCGCGGGCGGCCGGTTTCGACCGGCACCTGCTCAAGCCCGCCGCCGCCGAAGACATCCGGGCAGTGCTGGCCGGCGCCGGCCGGCGGGACGATCAGGGCTTGTAGTCGATGATCAGGGGCGCATGGTCGGAGAAGCGCTCGTCCTTGTAGACCGACACGGCATGCGCCCTGGAAGCGATGCCCGGGGTGGCGACGTGGTAGTCGATGCGCCAGCCCACGTTCTTCGCGTACGCCTGGCCGCGGTTGCTCCACCAGGTGTACTGCTCGGGGCGCTGGTCGATGCCGCGGTGCACGTCCACCAGGCCCAGCTCGTCGAAGATGCGCGTCATCCACGCGCGTTCCTCCGGCAGGAAGCCGGAATTCTTCAGGTTGCCCTTCCAGTTCTTGAGGTCGATCTCCTTGTGCGCGATGTTCCAGTCGCCGCACACGACGATCTCGCGGCCCTCGGCCTGCAGTTCGACCAGGTGGGGCAGGAACACTTCCATGAAGCGGAACTTGGCTTCCTGGCGCTCGGGTGACGAGGAGCCCGACGGGGCGTACAGCGAGATCACGGTCAGGTCGTCCACGTCGACGCGGGTATAGCGGCCTTCGTTGTCGAATTCGGTGCAGCCGAAGCCGATCTTGAACGCATCCGGCTTGGCGCGGCTGTAGACGCCGGTGCCCGAGTAGCCCTTCTTTTCGGCGTAGTGGAAGTGGCCGTGGTAGCCGTGCGGCGCCAGGAATTCCTCGGTCATGTCGGCGAGCTGGCACTTCAGCTCCTGCACGCAGATGAAGTCGGCGTCCTGCTTGGCCAGCCAGTTGAAGAAGCCCTTCTTGTGGGCGGAGCGGATGCCGTTCAGGTTGGCGGAAATAATTCTTGGCATGGTCTACACGGGTCGGAGCACGATTGCGAGGCCGATAGTGTAGCGTGTTTTGTCCGCCATCAACATGCTTGCCAAGCCATCAAGGTTGTTGCGGCCGGCCGTCAGCGGCCGCCTGGCGGCCATGCAGGTCGGGCGGCCGGGCTACAATACCGCCTTTACAGAAAAACCGGAGCACCCACGTGGACAACCTGCGCCAGCAATTCATCGCATTCTCAGTCGAAGCCGAAGTCCTGAAGTTCGGCGAATTCACCACCAAGGCCGGCCGCCAGTCGCCTTACTTCTTCAACGCCGGCCTGTTCCACGACGGCGCCACGCTGGGCAAGCTCGCGCAGTTCTACGCCCAGACCCTGCTCGACTCGGGCATCGCATTCGACATGCTGTTCGGCCCCGCCTACAAGGGCATCACGCTGGCGTCGGCCACCGCCGTGGCGCTGGCCGCCAAGGGCCGCGATACCTCGTTCGCCTACAACCGCAAGGAAGCCAAGGACCACGGCGAAGGCGGCACCATCGTCGGCGCCAAGCTGGCCGGCAAGGTGGTGATCATCGACGACGTGATCTCGGCCGGCACCTCGGTGCGCGAATCGGTCGCCATGATCCGCGCCGCCGGCGCCGAACCGGCCGCCGTGCTGATCGCGCTGGACCGCATGGAGCGCGGCGGCAAGGACGGCGTCCTGTCGCCGCTGTCGGCCGTGCAGGAAGTCAGTCAGAACTACGGCATCCCCGTCATCTCGATCGCCAACCTGGCCGACCTGTTCGCCTACCTGTCGGCCGATCCGGCGCTGGGCGCTTACAAGGACGCGGTGGCGGCGTACCGCGCGCAGTACGGCGCGCAGTACAACGTGTAAGCGGTGAAGCGCCGCGTCCGCGCTTCGGCCTGCCGGCCGCGCCGGCGCTGTAACCGCCATGAAAAAAACCGGGGCAAGCCCCGGTTTTTTTTCATGCAGGCGGCAAGCTTCAGCCGGCCAGCTTCTGCTTCAGCAGCTCCGTCACCTGGGCCGGATTGGCCTTGCCCTTCGAGGCCTTCATGCACTGGCCGATGAGGGCGTTGATCGCCGCTTCCTTGCCGGCGCGGTACTGCTCGACCGACTTGGCGTTATTGGCCAGCACCTCGTCGACGATCGCTTCCAGCGCGCCCGTGTCCGAGATCTGCTTCAGGCCTTCGCGCTCGATGATGGCGTCGGCCAGGTGCTCGTCTTCCGATTTCGCTTCCCACATCAGGCCGAACACCTTCTTGGCGGCGTTGTTCGAGATGGTGCCGTCGGCGATGCGCTTGAGCAGCAGGGCCAGTTGCGAGGCCTCGACCGGGGATTCGGCGATGTCGATGCCCTCGCGGTTCAGCGTGAACGCCACGTCGCCCATCATCCAGTTGGCGGCGGCCTTGGCGTTCTCCTTGCCTGCCTTGGCGACCACGGCTTCGTAGTAGGTAGCCATCGCCTGCGACGAGGTCAGGATCAGGGCGTCGTATTCCGGCAGGCCGTAGTCGCCCGTGAAGCGCGCGCGCATCGCGGCCGGCAGTTCCGGCATGTCGGCCTTGACGCGCTCGATCCATTCTTCGGAGATGGTCAGGGCCGGCAGGTCGGGGTCCGGGAAGTAGCGGTAGTCCTGCGCGTCTTCCTTGCTGCGCATCGCGCGGGTTTCCTTCTTGTCCGGATCCCACAGGCGCGTGGCCTGCTGCACCTTGCCGCCGTCCTCGATCAGCTCGATCTGGCGCCGCACCTCGTAGTGGATCGCCTCTTCCATGAAGCGGAAGGAGTTCAGGTTCTTGATCTCGCAGCGGGTGCCGAATTCCTTCTGGCCGAGCGGACGCACGGAGACGTTGACGTCGCAGCGGAACGAGCCTTCCTGCATATTGCCGTCGCAGACGCCCAGCCACATCACCAGCGCGTGCAGGGCCTTGGCATAGGCCACGGCTTCGGCGGCGCTGCGCATTTCCGGCTCGGAGACGATCTCCAGCAGCGGCGTGCCGGCGCGGTTCAGGTCGATGCCGCTCATGCCGGCGTAGTCCTCGTGCAGCGACTTGCCCGCGTCTTCCTCGAGGTGGGCACGGGTCAGGTTGACGGTTTTCGTCTCGAGCTTGCCGTCCTTTTCGTAGGCGAAGCTGATCGTGCCGCCCTGGACCACGGGGTCCTCGAACTGGCTGATCTGGTACCCCTTCGGCAGGTCGGGGTAGAAGTAGTTCTTGCGCGCGAAGACGGACTGTGGCGCGATCTTGGCGCCGACCGCCAGGCCGAAGCGGATCGCGCGCTCGACGGCGCCCTTGTTCATCACGGGCAGCACGCCCGGCAGCGCCAGGTCGACCGGGCTGGCCTGGGTGTTCGGCTCGGCGCCGAACTTGATCGAGCTGCCGCTGAAGATTTTCGAATTGGTCGTGAGCTGGACGTGGTTCTCAAGACCGATGACGACTTCCCATTGCATAGTGTTCTCTCTTGTTTGTCTCTTAGACGCCATCCGGTGCGCGCTGGTGCCAGTCGGTGACCTGCTGGTACTGGTGCGCGATGTTCAGCAGCTTCGCCTCGGCAAAGTAGTTGCCGATGATTTGCAGGCCGACCGGGCGCTTGGCATTCTTCTCGCCTTGGCCGAAGCCGACGGGGATCGACATGCCGGGCAGGCCGGCCAGGCTGGTCGACAGCGTGAAGATGTCGGCCAGGTAGTTGGCGACCGGGTCGTCGGCCTTGGCGCCCAGGTCCCAGGCGACCGACGGGGCCACCGGGCCCATGATCACGTCGCACTTGTCCTTGAAGGCGGCCTGGAAGTCCTCGGCGATCAGGCGGCGGATCTTCTGCGCCTGCACGTAGTAGGCGTCGTAGTAGCCGTGGCACAGCACGTAGGTGCCGACCATGATGCGGCGCTGGACTTCCTTGCCGAAGCCCTGGGCGCGGGTCTTCTTGTACATGTCCTGCAGGTCCGTGTACTCCGGGGCGCGGTAGCCGTAGCGCACGCCGTCGAAGCGCGACAGGTTCGACGAGGCCTCGGCCGGGGCGATGATGTAGTACACGGGGATCGACAGCGACGTCTTCGGCAGCGAGATCTCGACCAGCGTGGCGCCCAGCTTCACGAACTCGTCCAGCGCGGCGCGCACGGCCTGCTCGACGTCGGCGGCCAGGCCTTCGCCGAAGTATTCCTTCGGTACGCCGATGCGCAGGCCGTTCAGCGGTTGGTTCAGGTCGCGCGCGAAATCCTCGCGCAGGTTGCCCTGTTCGACGGTGAGGCTGGTCGAGTCGCGCTCGTCGAAGCCGACCATCTCGTTCAGCAGCAGGGCGCAGTCCTCGGCGGTGCGCGCCATCGGGCCGCCCTGGTCGAGCGAGGAGGCGAACGCGATCATGCCGAAGCGCGACACGCGGCCGTAGGTCGGCTTGATGCCGGTGATGCCGCAGAAGGCGGCCGGCTGGCGGATCGAGCCGCCCGTGTCGGTGCCGGTCGCGGCCGGCGCCAGGCGCGCGGCGATCGCGGCGGCCGAACCGCCCGATGAGCCGCCCGGCACGGCGAGCGCGTCCCACGGGTTCTTGACGGCGCCGAAGGCCGAGTTCTCGTTGGACGAGCCCATCGCGAACTCGTCGCAATTGAGCTTGCCCAGCGTGACCATGCCGGCGTCGGCGAACTTCGTGACGACGGTCGCGTCGAAGGGGCTGACGTAATTACCCAGCATCTTCGAGGCGGCGGTCGAGCGCCAGCCCTGGGTCACGAAGATGTCCTTGTGGGCGATGGGGATGCCGGTCAGCGGGCCGGCCAGGCCGTCGGCGATGCGCGCATCGGCTGCCTTGGCCTGGGCCAGCGACAGTTCCGGGTTCACGTCCAGGAAGGCGTTGTGGCCGCTCGCCGCGATGCGGCCGAGGTAGTGCTGCGTCAGCTCGGTCGCCGAGATCTGTTTCGAGTGCAGGAGCGTGGACAGCTCCTTGATGGTCTTGTTATGCATGATTACAACGTTCCCGGCTGGGTTATTCGATGACTTTCGGGACGAGGTACAGGCCGTCCTGGGCTTTCGGCGCCGGCGCCTGGTAATCCTCGCGGCGGTTCTCCTCGGTGACCACGTCCTCGCGCAGGCGCAGCGGTTGCGCGAGGATGGCGGACAGCGGCTGTGCCAGCGGCGCGACGCCCGTGGTGTCGACTGCCTGCATCTGCTCGGCCAGGGCGAAAATCCCGTTCAGCTCGTTCAGGGCGATCTCGGCGTGAGCCTCGTCCATATCGAGCTGGGCCAGGTTGGCGATCCGTTTTACGTCTGAAAGTGTCAGGGACATGGCAAATGGCGCGGTTCGATGCCGCGTTCAAGGATGGTTATGCAGATAATGAAATTTGGACAACGGCACGTTAAAGCCGATAAAAGCTTGGTAATACCGCCGATCTCGCCTGCTGAATTGAGGCCCAATCGGGCCGTTTTTCAGCGTTTAATCGACAAATTATAAGGTAGAATGGCGGGCTAATGCGTTCTCGGCGCCGAAAGGGCGGACCGGCGTGCCGCCCTCGGCGGCGCAGTCCCCGCCGGCCCGCCGCACCACAAGAAGCCCGCGACGCACCCTGGCGATCGCGGCGAGGATTCCCGATCAATGATGAGGGCCTTGGAAACGTTTTTCGAGGTTCGTTTTTAGGCGCACTCGGTTGCGCATCAGGACACACATGTTTGGTTTTTTACGCAGCTATTTCTCGAATGACCTGGCCATCGACCTGGGCACCGCCAACACGCTGATCTACGTGCGCGGCCTGGGCATCGTGCTGGACGAGCCGTCGGTCGTCGCGATCCGCCAGGAAGGCGGCCCGAACGGCAAGAAGACGATCCAGGCGGTCGGCAAGGAAGCCAAGCAGATGCTCGGCAAGGTCCCCGGCAACATCGAGGCGATCCGCCCGATGAAGGACGGCGTGATCGCCGACTTCACCGTCACCGAGCAGATGCTCAAGCAGTTCATCCGCATGGTGCACGACTCGAAATTCTTCCGCCCGTCGCCGCGCATCATCATCTGCGTGCCCTGCGGTTCGACCCAGGTCGAGCGCCGCGCGATCCGCGAATCGGCGCTGGGCGCCGGCGCCTCGCAGGTCTACCTGATCGAGGAACCGATGGCCGCCGCGATCGGCGCCGGCCTGCCGGTGGCCGAGGCGACCGGCTCGATGGTCGTCGACATCGGCGGCGGCACCACCGAGGTCGGCATCATCTCGCTGGGCGGCATGGTGTACAAGGGCTCGGTGCGCGTCGGCGGCGACAAGTTCGACGAGGCGATCGTCAACTACATCCGCCGCAACTACGGCATGCTGATCGGCGAACAGACCGCCGAGGCGATCAAGAAAGCCATAGGCTCCGCCTTCCCGGGTTCGGAAGTCAAGGAAATGGAAGTCAAGGGCCGCAATCTGTCCGAAGGTATCCCGCGCTCCTTCACGATCTCTTCCAACGAGATCCTGGAAGCCCTGACCGACCCGCTCAACAACATCGTCTCGGCCGTCAAGAACGCGCTCGAGCAGACCCCGCCGGAACTGGGCGCCGACATCGCCGAGAAGGGCATGATGCTGACCGGCGGCGGCGCGCTGCTGCGCGACCTGGATCGCCTGCTGATGGAAGAAACGGGCCTGCCGGTGCTGGTGGCCGAGGATCCGCTGACCTGCGTGGTGCGCGGCTCGGGCATGGCGCTGGAGCGCATGGACAAGCTTGGCTCGATCTTCTCGTACGAGTAAGCACGTGCCGGCATAGCGCGGGCAGTGCGTGCGGCCACAAGCTGCATGCCTGCCCGCGTTCGACATTGGCGCACGCCGCCATCGGGTAGTGGCGCGGCGCCTTCATTGACGTTGGCGCACGGCGCCTGCATTATTGGAAGTCATGGAATACAGTCCTCCGCCGCTGTTCAAGCAAGGCGCCCCCGCAAGGGTCAAGGTGACGGTGTTCGCGCTGATCTCGATCGTCCTGCTGGTGGTCGACGCGCGTTTTCATGCGCTCGGCGCCGTGCGCCAGGTGGCGGGCACGGTGCTGTACCCGCTGCAGATGGCCGCCCTGGTCCCGCGCGACGCGCTCGCGAACATGGGCAGTTATTTTTCCTCGATCTCCGCGCTGCAGAAGGAAGTGCATGACCTCAAGAGCCAGCAGGTCGCGCTGGCCCAGGCGATGCAGCAGGCCCAGCTCCAGATGGCCGAGAACGTCCAGCTGCGCAAGCTGATGGACGCGCGCGCCCACCTGCCGGTGCGCTCGATGATGGCCGAGATCCTGTACGACGCGCGCGACCCGTCGACGCGCCGCGTGGTGCTCGACCGCGGCGCGCAGAACGGCGTCAAGGCCGGCCTGCCCGTGATCGACAACGCCGGCGTGGTCGGCCAGGTCACGCGCGTGTTCCCGTTCACCTCCGAAGTCACGCTGCTGACCGACAAGGAGCAGGCGATTCCCGTGCAGGTGCTCAGGAGCGGCCTGCGCAGCGTCGCCTACGGGCGCGGCCACTCGGGCCTCCTGGACCTGCGCTTCGTCGCGCCGAATGCCGACATCCAGGTCGGCGACGTGCTCGTCACCTCCGGCCTGGACGGCATGTACCCGGCCGGCCTGGCCGTGGCCAAGGTGATGCAGGTCGAGAACGTGGCGGCCGGTTCCTTCGGCCACGTCGTGTGCCAGCCGCTGGCCGGCATCGACCGCCACCGCCAGCTCCTGATCGTGATGTCCGACGAACCGGCCGCGCCGCGTCCGCCCGACGAGGCGGCCAAGCCGAACGGCAACACCACGCCGCGCCGCAACCTGCCGAAGATGGCCCCGATCCCGCTGCCGCCGCTGCAGGCGACGCCGCTGCCGCCCGCAGTGCCGCCCGCCGCCGCGTCCGGGGCGACCGCGAACGGCCAGCCAGCGCCGAACGGCGCCGCCGGCGCGGCGCGTCCGGCCGC
>NZ_JASNRD010000027.1 GCF_030412015.1 Massilia sp. YIM B02763
CCGACGTTGACGTGCGGCTTGGTCCGTTCGAATTTTTCCTTAGCCATTCTAGACTCCTAAGATCCTAACAATATTTGAAAAGTACCAGGCACACCTGACGGTCGAGTACTGCGACTGCCGTACAAAATTCTGGTGCCCTTGACGTGGATTGAACACGTGGCCTCTCCCTTACCAAGGGAGTGCTCTACCACTGAGCTACAAGGGCTTATTTTTGCGATACATGAACTGCACCGCATTGAAACTGGAGCGGGTGAAGGGAATCGAACCCTCGTCATAAGCTTGGAAGGCTTCAGCTCTACCATTGAGCTACACCCGCACGAGGTACAACAACAACAGAACTACATTCGATTCAACTTCACGATCCACGCATTTGGTGGTGGGGGCTGGATTCGAACCAGCGTACTCAGAGAGGGCAGATTTACAGTCTGCTGCCTTTAACCACTCGGCCACCCCACCGCGAAGAACCGCAGAGTATGAAGAACAAACAATCTTCTGTCAACTACTTCCGTTAGCAAACTGATCTAACGCACAGAGTGTCGTTGCTTCGGGGCGTGATTGTAGCGATCCAATTCCAACTCCGCAAGGGTTGTTTATGCGGAAAAGATCGAAAGTTGTTCGGTAAGGGAATTTAGACGCTAGTACGGCGAGACGATGCAACGCAGCCATGGGCTTTTGTCAGACACTCGGAGCGCAGCCGAGTGCCGTCAACACCTGCATCTTCAGGGCCTTGATCAAGGCCGTCTCGTCGGGCGGAATGCCTTCCGGCGCCTCCACGGTGCGGTCGGCGTAGAACATGCCGAGCTGGGCCTTGCCGACGACGAGGGGCAGCACGACGAAGCTGGCCGCATCCGGCAACAGGATGCGGTGCCAGGTCGGCAGCAGGTCGCGGATCTTGGGCGCGTGCGCATCCGTGATCACCAGGTCGGCATCGTTGCCCAGCGCCAGGTGGAAGATGTCGCGCACGCCGCCCGGCGCCATCGCGGGAAAGGCAAAACCGTCCTGGACGCCCTTGTCTCCCAATCCGAACGAGGCGCGCGCCCGGAACTGGCCCGTGCGCACGTCCTTCAATACCAGCGCGGCAAAGCGGAAGCCGAGCGCCTGGTACAGCGTTTCCAGCACGGCCAGCATGATCTCGTTGGCCTTGCGTTCGCCGCAGGCGCGCATCTGGGTCACGTCCTGCACGCCGGCCAGCAGCAGGTCGGCCGCATTGCGGGGCTTGCCGCTGGGATGCACGCCCTGCTCTTCCGCCTCCCCGGCGCCGAGCGTGGCCAGCAGCAGGACGTTGGGCAAGCCTTCCGGTTCCTTGCCGTCGCGCCGCTCCAGGCGCGGCATCGGCTGCAGGCCCATGCTCTGCAGCAGGCCGGCCAGGGACGAGCCCACCGTCTCGAACAGCGTCTCCAGGCGCACGGCATCCAGGCCCAGCGCGATGCCGTAGCGCTCCAGCAGCCCTTGCGCCTCGGGCGTGCCGGCCGGATCGTGGGTGCGGCCCAGCAGGCGCGCGACGTCGTGGGCGAACGCGGCCACCTGGCGCATCCACGCCGCGCGCTCGAGCGCCACCGGCAGCACGCCGTCCGGCGGCGCCACCTGGACGCGGGAGATCGTCGCCGGCATCTGCCACGCATCCAGGACCGCTTCGGACAATGCCTCGTAGCTGCAGCCGAGGATCATGCGCGCGGCCTGGTGCGGCGTGTGCTCGCCGGCGGCGGCCAGCGCCTGGACTTCGAGGTAGCGTTCGTTCTCGTGGACCGCCACCAGCAGCGGCCCCAGGTTCTTGAACAGCGCGGCGAACGCCGCCTCTTCCGCGGCCGGCCAGCTGCTGGCGTGGCCCAGCTCGCCGCCGACGAGGCTGGCGCACAGTGCCGCTTCCAGTTCGACGCGCACGCAGCGCGCATGGGGACCGTCGGCCGCCGCCGCGGCCAGTCCATCGACCAGCAGCATCGCCAGCGCCGTCGTCTTGACGTTGTCGAAGCCGAGCAGGGTGATGGCGCGCGAGATCGTCGTCACGGCCATGCCGGACGCGGTCCGGTAGCGCACCGTGTTCACGAGGCGCAGGATGCGTTTCGTCAGCGCGGCGTCGGACAGCACGTAGCGGGTCAGGTCCTGGGTGCCGCGGTCGTCCGACGATGCCATGCCGACCACGCGCGCCAGCGCCGCGCCCAGGGCGGCCATGTCCGGACTGCCGCCGACCTTGCCCAGAAGGGCGGCGCGCACGCGGCGCGGGTCCGGTTCGATGGAAGGCGAGGCGCTCATGCGACGATGTTACCCACTTTAGCCTGCGCTGTTCGCCGGCACGGGACGCGGCGCCTTGTTCTTGTTGTATTTTCTCAGAATCTGCTGGTGCAGGCCGGCCAACGCCGGCAGCTTCGGGTTGACCGGATCCAGGCGGCGCATGCCGGCGATGTAGCCGGCCGCCTGCTGGTTCAGCTTCTCGTCCCAGCCGTCGGCATCGAGGCATTTCAGCGTGGCCAGGGCCGCATTGAACACGACCTGCGGATTGTCGGGCAGCTTGATCGCCGCTTCCTGCATCAGCGCCACCGCGCCCTTGAAGTCGCCGCTCTTGGCGCGGGCGGCGCCGCCCGCGACCAGGTCGACCACTTGCTGGCGGCTTTCCGACGCCAACTGCTTGGCCCGCTCGGCCTGGCCGGCCTGTTCGAACACGGCCATCGCCTTCGCCATGGCGGCGCCGTCGCGGGCGTTGCGCATGACTTCGCGCACCACCTCGTCGGCGCCTTCCTGCATGCCGTTGTCGATGCACACGCGGGCCAGTTCCAGCTTCAGTTCGGGACGCAGTTCCGGCGCCTCGCGGTTGCCGGCCAGCGCGGCACCCAGCGCCTCGCCCAGGCGCGCCTCGTTGCCCGTGTACTCGTGCACCATGCTGGAGGCGATGGCGCTGCACAGCGGGGTGTTCTTCTGGAAGGCCATCGACTTGTCGAGGTCGCGGATCACGGACGCGGCCTGCACCGGATCGCCCTTGCGGATCAGCGTCTGTACCAGGCGCACATGGTCTTGCGGGTCGCGGAATTCGGAATACTTGGCCTTGGTCACGACCTGCTTGAGGACTTTCTCGGCCGTGTCGTGGTCGCCCGCCTCGAACGCCGTTTCTCCCAGCTTGCGCAGGCGGCGCACGGCGTGGGGGGAGACGGCCACGGCCTCGGTCAGCACTTCCTGGGCGCGGCCCAGCTCGCCGATCGCCTCGTGGGTGCGCGCCAGCCAGTCGTAGGCGTCGACGAAGTTCTTGTTGCTGTCGACCAGCTCTTCGAGCATGTCGCGCGACTCGACGAAGCGTTCGCGCAGGAACAGCGTCTTGGCCAGGCCCAGCCTCGCCCAGGCGATCGCCCGGGTATCGGCCAGTTGCCGGTAGATGGGCTCGGCCTGCTCCGGCTCGCCCAGGAACATGTGCAGTTCGGCGCGCAGGCGCAGGAAGTCGACCAGGTAGCGCGGATGCTTCGCTTCGCCGTGCAGGCAGGCGTCGATCGCCTCGCGCTGGCTGCCCTCTTCCATCAGCGTGTAGACGGGCAGCAGCGCATTGCGCCGCTCCAGGCCGCGCGCGATGCGTTCGAGCAGGCGGTCGGCCGTGAAGGGTTTCAGGATGTAGTCGGTGGGGCCGAGCTCGGCGGCGCTGACGACCTTGCCGTAGTCGCCCTCGGCCGTGACCATGAAGAACATGGTCGACAGCGGCATCAGCTTGTGGTGGCGTACGTCCTCGAGCAATTGCTGGCCGTCCTGGCCGCCTTCGAGCGCGTATTCGCACAGGATCAGGTCGTAGGCCTTCAACCCGAGGTGCTTGACGGCCTGGTTGGAACTGGCCGCATGGTCGACCTTGGTCAGGCCGCACAGGGTCAACATATTGTGGATCGTCGCCCGCATGCCGGCCTGCGGTTCGATGATCATGGCGCTGAGGCCTTCGAGTTCGTTCATATCCCCGGTTTTCCCGTGTTCTGCGCAGGCGCCGTCGGCCTTTCTTTACGGAAGTATATTACGTCCAGGGAATAAATTACTTGAATTTACGGCGTTTTACGGGCCTGTGGCGACCCGAAAAACCACAGATTTGCGCGATGGGCGCTCAGGCGTCGGGCTGGTGCGCGGCGGCCTGGCGCAACTGGGCACGGCGGCCGTTGACGCATTCGGGGCGGCCGCCGCCGATCAGGATGTTCTGGTAGCGCACCTCGTACTTGCCGGCCGAGAGCTTGTCGACCAGGAACTTGGCGCGCCCCAGCACATAGGCGTGGCGCACGTTGGAGCGGCGGTCCAGGTCGTAGATCTTGACCAGCACGGGGGAAGGATTGTCGCTGTTGTCGACCAGGACCTGCATTTCATCGCCCTGGTTGCCGACCGGGAAACCGTCGATATAGCCGGACTGGGCCGGCCACGGCTCGCCCGTCGGCGATACCTGGCTCTGCAGGTCGGTATCGCAATCGGGTGCGCGCGCCGGCACCACCAGCTGGGTCACGGCCAGCGCCTTGACCTCGGGCGGCGTGTCGCCCTGCCCTGCCGGACGGGCCCAGCCGTCGCCGCTGGCGTCGCTGCCGAGTGGATCGGTGGGGGAATTGGCGTGCCCGTGGGACGGCGGCTTGGCCCAGGCCAGCGCGCTCGGCAGCGTCCTGGGCGGGTCGACCAGCACCACGGCCAGCGCCGCGCCCGCCGCGAAGAAGGCCAGCATGCCGCCCCACCAGCGCGGCTCGCGCAGGAAGCGCAGGCGGGACGGCGCCGGGACCTGGCGCGGTTCCCAGTGGGCGTCGCCGCGGGACTTGTCGCGGCCTTCCTCGCCGCCCTCGAGCCATTCGACTTCCCATTCCTCGGACGCGATCCATTCGTCGTGCTCCTTGCGGCGCACGGGATCGGACAGGATGTTGTAGGCGGTATTGACGATGGCCATGATGCGCGCGGCGCGCTCGTCGCCCGGGTTCTTGTCCGGGTGGTATTTCTGACTCAATGCCTTGTAGGCCGCGCGAATGACTTCCTGGGGCGCGTGGCGCGACACCTTCAGGTTGTCATAGTGGGTATGGATCTTGGCCATTGGTCGGAGTCTTTGTACGAAGCGCCACGCACGAATGCCCGCGACGTCGGAGCGCGGGCTGCATTATTACTTGCTCAATCTTAGCTGCTCAATATTAGCGCATTCCCCCCGGACGGCAGAGCCATGTACCGTACAGGCCTGCGGCAGCACAGCATAGCCGGGTTTGTGTCCGTAGCGCAAGATGTCAAAAATTCTACAACCGGTGGCTGCGGTCGGCGCGCACGATTGCCGGGTCCGGCTCGATGCCATGGCCCACGAGCAGCACCTTGAACAGCTCCCCCATCTCGGCCGGCGACACCAGTTTCTGCACCGCCTTCGACTGCGGCAGGTAGCGCAGCGCGTCTTCCGGATCCGTCCGCAGCAGCAGTTCGCCGATGCCGCAGGCCAGCAGGAAGGCGGCCTGGTTCATGTAGCCGAGCACGTCCAGCCCCGCATCCTGGGCCGCCAGCGCCATCGCCGTGAAGTCGACGTGGGCCGTGATGTCCTGCAGGCCGGGCAGGAAGAAGGGATCGGGATGGGCATGGTGGCGGTAATGACACATCAGAGTGCCGCCGGTGCGCTCGTCGAAATAGTATTCGCGGCCCGGGAAACCGTAGTCGATCAGGATGGCAGCGCCCTTGCCGTTCTTGAACATCTGCGCCAGCGAGCGCATGAAGCCGGCGGCGACCGGGTGCACCTCGGTCAGGTAGCCGTCGTGCAAGGTGTCGGCATCGACGATCTGGCCGCGGATCTGTTCCTGCAGCGCCGCGTCCGCTTCGCCGTGGACGAAGGCGAACCGGCCCTCCTCGACCGTGACGAGCTGGCGCCGCCAGCGCCCGCCTTCCTTGACGACCAGTTCGACGGGCATCGCATCGAGCACTTCGTTGGCCAGCACGGCGCCGCGGAATTCCTCGGGAAAGCCGTTGAGCCAGCGCACTTGCGGGAAATCCTTCAGCGCTTCCTGCTGGCGCGCGCGCAATTCTCCGGACAGTTCGATGATCGTATAGCTGTCGACCTGCACGCCCAGTTGCGCCAGCGTGGCCAGCACGTCGCGCGCCAGGCGGCCGGTGCCGGCGCCGAATTCGATGATGTTGGGGCCACTTTGCGCCATAATAGCGGCGGCCGCGCGCGCCAGCGTGGCGCCGAACAGGCTGCTGATCTCGGGCGCGGTGGTGAAATCGCCGTCCTGCCCCAGCTTGGCGGCGCCGCCGCTGTAGTAACCCAGGTCGGGCGCATACAGCGCCAGTTCCATGAAGCGCGAGAACGGGATCGCGCCGCCTTGTTCGGCGATCTCGGCAGCGATGAGGCGCTGCAGGGCTTGGGACGCGGCCAGCGCGTCGCTGTTCGGCAGAGGAAGTGACATCCGGTCATTGTAGCGAACATCGCCACGGACCAACAACGGCGCCTTCCCGGCCCCACCAGATACCAGCATGCTAACAACGAATTCGAACGAAGGCGGCACGCGGGCCGCATCCACCGCATCGGCTGCCCCGACTGCCGCCCCGGCAACGGCGCGCGCCGCCCTGGTCACCGGCGCCGGCCGCCGCATCGGCAGGGCGATCGCGTTCGGCATGGCCGCACAAGGCTGGGACATCGCCGTCCACTACCGCCAGTCGGCCGCGGAGGCGGAAGAGGTCGTGCACGCGATCCGCGCCATGGGCCGGCGCGCCGCCGCCCTGCATGCGGACCTGGCCGACGAAGGCGCGGTACGGGCCCTGCCCGGCCAGGCGCTGCACCTGCTGGGCCGGCTGGATTGCATCGTCAACAACGCCTCGTTGTTCGAATACGACAAGCCCGACGCGTTTTCGCCGGCGCTGCTGGCGACCCACATGCAGTGCAATGTCGCCGCGCCCCTCGTGCTGGCGCAGGAACTGCACCGCCTGGTGCCGGATGGCGGACAGGCGGTCGCCATCAACCTGCTGGACCAGAAACTGTACAATCTCAACCCGGATTTTTTGTCCTATACGTTGTCCAAGGCGGCGCTGCACACGGCGACCACCATGCTGGCCCAGGCGCTGGCGCCGAAGCTGCGTGTGGTCGGCGTCGCGCCCGGCATCACGCTGGTGTCCGGCGACCAGAGCCAGGCCGGCTTCGAGCAAGCCCATACGGCGACGCCGCTGGGCCGCTCGTCGACGCCGCAGGACATCGTCGACGCCGTGCTGTACGCGGCGCAGGCGCGCGCGCTGACCGGCACCACACTGCTGGTCGACGGCGGCCAGCACCTGGTGCCGCTGGGCCGCGACGTGATGTTCCTGACCGATCAATAACCATTACTACCAAGGTTTCCTATGTTGTCCGCCCTGTCCCACCCGCAGCTGCGCGATTGCCGTCGCCTGTTCCTGCGCAATTACGAAGTCATGATCAATATCGGCGTGCACGACTTCGAGAAGAAGGGCGAGCAGCGCGTCCTGTTCAACGTCGAGCTGTACGTCCCGCTGGCCCTGTCGACCCCGCGGAACGACGAACTGCACGAAGTGGTCGACTACGACTTCATGCGCGAGACGATCGCCAAGCGCCTGGCGCAAGGCCATATCCACCTGCAGGAAACGCTGTGCGACGACGTGGTCAAGGCGATGCTGGCGCACCCGCGCGTGCGCGCCGTCAGCGTGTCGACGATGAAACCGGACGTGTACCCCGACTGCGAAGGCGTCGGTGTCGAAGTATTCCAGATCAAGGATGAAGCATGAATGAAGTGACGATGGCGCGCCCCGGCGCGCTCGAAGACGACGTGGCCGCCACACCGGGCGACAAGCAGCTCGAAAAACAGGCCTACGAGAACAACAAGCTGCACAAGCGCCTGTGCCGCCTGGTCGGCCAGGCGATCGGCGATTTCAACATGATCGAGGATGGCGACAAGGTCATGGTCTGCCTGTCCGGCGGCAAGGACAGCTATGCGCTGCTCGACATCCTGATGACGCTGCGCGAGCGCGCGCCGATCAATTTCGAGCTGGTCGCCGTTAACCTGGACCAGAAGCAGCCGAACTTCCCGGCCGACGTGCTGCCGGCCTACCTGGACAAGCTGGGCGTCCCGTACCACATCGAGAACCAGGACACCTACAGCATCGTCAAGCGCCTGATCCCGGAGGGTAAAACCACCTGCTCGCTGTGCTCGCGCCTGCGGCGCGGCATCCTGTACCGCGTGGCCGATGAACTGGGCTGCAACAAGATCGCCCTGGGACACCACCGCGACGACATCCTGGAAACCTTCTTCCTGAACATGTTCTTCGGCGCGAAGATCAAGGGCATGCCGGCCAAGCTGGTGTCCGACGACGGCAAGCACATGGTGATCCGCCCGCTGGCCTACGTGAAGGAAGCGGACACGGAGCGCTATGCGCAAGTGAAGGGCTTCCCGATCATCCCGTGCGACCTGTGCGGCTCGCAGGAAAACCTGCAACGCAAGCAGATCAAGGCGATGCTGCGCGACTGGGAAAAGAAATACCCGGGCCGCGTCGAGAACACCTTCTCGGCGCTGTCGACCGTCGTACCCTCGCACCTGATGGACCGCGACCTGTTCGGCTTCGCCGAACTCAAGACGGACGGCATCGCGAATCCGGACGGCGACATCGCGTTCGACGAGGAACCGTGTTCGACCCCGACCACTGTGCCGGGGACGATTCCGCTGCAAGCGCTGTAAATCTAGCGGAAAAAGCATCGTCATTCCCGCGGAGGCGGGAATCTATACTGAGCAACCGAATTCCGTCTGTTAAACACGTCCCGGCATTTACAGGCGCCGACTTCGGAGCGTCAGCATGGGGTAAAACAGTCCACTGGACTGTTTTACCCTTCGCGGGAACGACGAGCTTGCGTTGTCACCCGCGCAATGGGAAATCATGCATCCGGTCAAGCGGTGGTATATTCCGGTCTTTCCGGCACGCGGTATGGCCGGGTGTATTGATCCATCGAGTATCTCTCCCATGCAAATCGGCCCTTCCGCCGGTGCTGCCCAGACCGGCACCGCTCCCGCACAGTCGAACGCCAACATGGCCAGCCTGCGCGTCTTCGTCTTCGCCTTGTTCTTCATCTTCGGCGGCATCACCAGCCTGAACGACGTCATCATCCCGAAACTGAAGGACTTGTTCACGCTGTCCTACGCCCAGGCGATGCTGGTGCAGTCGGCCTTCTTCGCCGCCTACTTCATCGTCTCGCTGCCCGCCGCCGCCATCGTGCGCCGCGCCGGCTACATGCGCACGGCCGTCGCCGGCCTGCTGACCATGACGGTCGGCTGCCTGCTGTTCATTCCCGCGGCCGCGTCCGGCCTGTTCGCCACCTTCCTGGCGGCGCTGTTCGTGCTGGCGGCCGGCATCACCATCGTGCAGGTGGTGGCCAACCCGCTGATCTCGATGCTGGGCGCGCCCGCCACGGCGTCGAGCCGCCTGACCTTCGCCCAGGCCTTCAACTCGCTCGGCACCACCGTGTTCCCCTACGTGGGCGCCATCGTCATCCTCGGCTCGCTCGCCCAGGTCGACCAGGCGACGCTGGATGCCGCGGCCCTCGCCGCCTACCGCGCGGCCGAGAGCCAGGTCGTCGTGCACACCTATATGGGCCTGGCGATCGCGCTGGCCGTCGTCGCCGTCATGGTCTGGCTCAACCGCAACAAGCTGGCCGAGCACACGAACCCCGAGGGCAGCATCTGGAGCGCGTTCGACCTGCTCAAGCAGCCGCGCTTCGCCTTCGGCGCCCTGTGCATCTTCCTGTACGTGGGCGCGGAAGTGGCGGTCGGTTCCATCATCGTCAATTACCTGATGCAGCACGACGTGCTGGGCCTGGGCCAGGAAGCGGCCGGCAAGCACGTGCCGCTGTACTGGGGCGGCGCCATGGTCGGCCGCTTCCTCGGCGCCTACGTGCTGCGCGTGTGCTCGCCGGGCAAGGTGCTGGCGGTGGCGGGCGGCATCGCCGCCGTGCTGCTGGCGGTGTCCGCCACCGGCACGGGCGCCGTGTCGGGCTGGTCGCTGCTGGCCATCGGCCTCGTCAATTCGATCATGTTCCCGACCATCTTCACGCTGGCGTCGGAAGGCCTGGGCGAGCGCGCGGCCGAAGGCTCGGGCCTGATCTGCATGGCCATCGTCGGCGGCGCCGTCGTGCCCCTGATCACCGGCTATGCGGCCGACGTGGCGGGCCTGCGCATGTCGCTGGCGGTGCCGGCCGTCTGCTACCTGCTGATCCTCGTGTTCGGCTGGTATGCGCGCAAGCCGCTGCAGCGCGGCTGAACAGACGCCCATGAAGCACCGCCTGTTCCTGTTCGACCTGGACGACACGCTGCTCGATTTCCGCGCGTCCGAACGCCTGTCGTTCGCGCGCACGCTGCAGGCGCTCGGGGCGCACGAGGACCTGGACGCCCTGTTCGCACGCTACCAGGCAATCAACACGGCCTTGTGGCGCAGCTTCGAGCAGGGCACCGTCACGAAGGAATTCCTGAAGGTCGAGCGCTTCCGCCAGTCCTTCGCCGCGCACGGCCTGGACCTCGATCCGCAGGCCGCCAGCAGCCTGTACCTGGATGCGCTGGCCGACACGGTCGTCCTCGTCGACGGCGCCGTGCAGCTGTGCGAGACCTTGTCCGCCATCGGCGAGGTCGGCATCATCACCAACGGCGTGGACACGATCCAGAACCGCCGCATCGCCGCATCCGGCCTGGCCGCCCACGTGTCCTTCGTGGCCACCTCGGAAGCCTGCGGCTTCGCCAAGCCGGACAGCCGCTTCTTCGACTACACGGTCAAGCTGGCGCGTGCCTTCCGCCAACAGGAAACCATCATCGTCGGCGACCGCCTGGATGCCGACATCCTCGGCGCCAACCGCTTCGGCATCGACAGCTGCTGGTTCAATCCCGGCGGCCTCGCGAATACCTCGCAGGCGCTGCCGACGTTCGAAGTGGCGACGCTGCACGGCGTCGTGCCGGCCCTGCGCAAGCTGGCCGACGCAGGTACCCCGGCCTGACCCACCCACGATATCAACGTCCCGTATGCCGGCCTGCCGCCACGGCAGCGCCGGCGTCCTTCCGCGCCACGCCGCGTACCGTATTGCCCGCGATACCGAGCGCGCGCAGCGTGCGCGCATTGACGCGTGCGCGTTCCTCGTCACGCCGCCAGCCCCATTTGCCGAAGTAGCGCAGCGCCGAGATGGCGTAGTGGCAGCCGGCGCGCCAGCCGCGTCCGCCCGCGCGGGCCGGGTCGCGCACCACGCCCACGTGCGGCACGAATACGCAGCGCGCGTGCGGCGCCACGCGGCGCGCCAAGTCCACGGTGTCGAAGCCGCGCAGCAGGCGCTCGTCGCACAGGCCGGCGCGCTCCACGGCCGCCGTGCGCGCCAGCAGGCAGCAGCCGGGCAGCACGGGCGCGTCCATCACGTGGCGGTAGCCGCCCGCATGCAGCTCGAAGCGCGCCTGGGCGCCGCTGGAGCGGTACAGCAGCGGCGCGCAGGCGCGCAGCAGCACGTCGAGCGGCCCGGGCAGCAGGCTGCACAGGGGTTGCAGGCGCCCGTCCGGATGCCGGATGCGCGGCGCCAGCAGGCCGACGTCGGGATGCGCGGCGATCCAGGCCAGCATCTTGCCGACGGCATCGAGCGGCAGGGCGACGTCCGGCGTGAACAGGAAGTGGTAAGGGTGACGGTCGGCGAGCGCGGCGCGCAGCGACAGGTTGCGCGCATGTCCCGCGCCCAGGTGCGGCGGCGCGTCCAGGTAACGGGCATCGTAGCGCCCAGCGAGCGCGATGAGTGTGGACTGGCCGGGAGGACCGATCAGGTAGACCGCCAGGCGCGGACGGCTGGCGGCGAGGCTTTGCAGCAGGCGTTCGATGTGCGCGGGGAGCGCACCGCCGCAGAGGATGCCGCAGCTGGCATCAATGTCGGTAGCGCGCATGATGACGACGACTGCCGTGGGACGATGTCCGCTGAAAGCTGTGCTGCAAGATGCGCTGCATGATCCCTCCTCGCGGTTGCAAAGACGTCTATGCAGTCAGATCATGGGGCCGTGCAGGGGTTGCAGCGGAATGGATGAGATTTGAGCGGGATCAGCTACCCCGTCGTCCCCGCGCAGGCGGGGACCCAAGTTTCAAGCAATCCGGCAGCGCCTGCAACATTGGGTCCCCGCCTGCGCGGGGGCGACGCAGGGTTTGCTTTATAGCGCCGTATCGGTGCGCATCACCGGATACAGGTTCAGCCGCTCATCCCAGGACGCGTGGCGGCGCGCGAAGAATTCCAGGCGCGCGTGCGGGTTCTTGGCGAAGGCGGCGTCGCTCTCGACCTTGCGGCGGAATTCCGCGGCCAGCGCCGGATCCCTGGCCATCTGCTCGCGCGCGACGTCCTCGGCCACGTACTCTTCCATGTATTCCTTGTGTTCGAAGGCATTGTTGAAGATGCCCCAGGCCAGCAGCGAATCCGGCGCCTGCGGCTCGAAGATGGCCATCACCAGGCGCGCCTTCGGCTGGGCGATCGGCACGAACAGCGCGCCCTTGGCCAGGTTGCGCGGTTCCGGCTTCCAGCCGCCCTCGACTTGCAGGCGCTGGTGCGATTCGAACGAGACCGGCGAGAAGGTCGCCTTGTCGGCGCGGAAGGTCTGCACCGGCGCGTCCTCGACCGCCTTGTCGATGCGGCGGTAGGCAATGCCGTGCTGGGTCAGCTTGGCGGCGACGATCTGGGCGAACGCGGCCGGCACCACGTAGCCGGCGCGCGGCGCGTCCACGCGCAGGTCCTCGACCACGTCCTCGCGCAGCGGCACGTGCCAGACTTGCGGCTTGGTTTCGTCGTAGCGCGTCATCAGCATGCCGGACACGTCGGACATCGTGCGCGTGTAGGCATAGCCCTGGAAGTCGACCATCGTGGCCTTGTCGGTCGTCTTATAGGTCAGCGCCACGGGCTGGCCGGCGATGCGCATGGCGCGCGCATCCGCCTCGGCCGCGGCCTGCTGCCATGCCTTGCCGTGGCGCGCCACCTGCTCCAGCACGGAGACGAAGGAGTTGTGGGTCACGCGCACGCGGGTCGGATAATCCTTCCACGAATGGGTCTCGACCAGCATCGCCATGCGGTTGCGCAGCTGGAAGTAGCCGGTCGAGAAGCGCGGCTCGGACACGCTGTCCACGAAGCCCGAGGCCGGATCGTCGGTCTCCTTGAACGACATGTAGTAGGACTGCGGCGACGAGCCTTCCCTGGTGATGTCGGCGATGACGCCGCTGCGCAGCGCCAGGCCGGCCTTGCGGAATTCCGGATCGCCCGAATACACGGGCTCGACCTGGATCGAGACATCGTGCTGGAACATGGCGCCGTCGGTCACGTGCAGGTCGACGTAGGTCAGCGGATCCCAGGCGTTCACCAGTGCCAGCATGGCCTGCATCTCGGGCGCGTCGGCCTTCACGTAGTCGCGGTTCAGGTTGAAGTTCTGGGCCGTGGTGCGCCAGCCCATCTCGACGGGACCGCGCTGGTTCGGGCGGTTCCACTTGGCGAAGCGCTCGTGGCCGTCGACGTTGAACACGGGGACGAACAGCAGTACCTGCTTGTCGAGCGCACCTTTGGCGAGGCGGCCCTCGAGCATCTCGCGCAGGGCCAGGAAGCCGGCATCCTTGCCGTCGATCTCGCCCGCGTGGATGCCTCCCTGGATCAGCGTCACCGGCAGCTTGGCCTTGCGCGCGGCGTCGGCGCTGAACACGCCGTTGGCGTTTACGGCCAGCGCCAGCATCGGCCGTCCTTCCGGCGTGGTGCCGAACTGGAAGCACTTGACCTGCTTCGGATACGCCTGCTGGAAGGCGCTGCACAGCTTGACGACTTCGTCATAGCGGCCGGTGGCCGTGAAGCCCGAGCGTTCGGATACGGTGACGAGGTCGGGTGCGGCGTGGACCAGGGGAACGGCAGCCAGCAAGGCGGCCAGCAACGCGGAACGAATCATCTAACACTCCAGCAGGGTTGAGAAAGTTTTAAGCTGGAAATTATAGACGTGCATGCTCGATGCGAGCAGATTACGACGTCGTCCCTGCGCAGGCAGGGACCCAATGTTACAAACATCTCCGCTGCGCTTGGAAAATTGGGCCCCTGCCTTCGCAGGGCGACGGGGTGATGCAGGAACGACGGGTTATCGCCGCGGCAGTACCGCGATCTCCTTCGCCTGCGACCGTGCCAGCTTCATCGGCACCGCCTTCGCGCGCGACGTCGGGCAGGTACCGCTGGCGCGGTAGGACAGCGCCGCCGCCAGCATGCCTTCGGCCGGGTCGCCCACCGCGTGCGACAGGTCGTCGGCCACGGCGCAGGTCGGCGCGAAGCCGTCGGCAAAGTCGCCGAAGCCCTTCGCGTTGACGCCCGCGAACTCGATCGAGAAATAGGTCGTGCCGCAGTTGTCGACGGGAGTGAAGCCATAGGGCTTGCCGCAGGTCTGGCCGCCGATGACGTCGACCTGCACGTCGATGCCGCGCAGGCCGTTGATCACCGCTTCGCTGGCCGAGCAGGTGCCGGAGGTCGCCAGCACGGTGACGTGCTTCAGGCCCAGGTAGGGCAGCGCCTGGCCGGCGCGGGCCGGGTTAGGCGCGGGATAGCCGAAGGCGGTGCTGCGGAACAGGATCGGCGCTTCCGGCGCCGTCTTGTCGTTGTAGCTGAGGCGCTCGAAGGTCTGGCCGTTCGCTGCCGGCCCGGCGACCATGTAGGCCAGCTCGCTGGCGACGTACAGCAGGCCGCCGCCGTTGTAGCGCATGTCGATCACGAGGTCGCTGACGTTCTGTGCCTTCAGCTGCGTGAACGCGTCGATCAGCTGCTTCTCGGCGACGGCATTGTGGTCGTCGAAGGTCAGGTAGCCGACCTTGCCCGTCGGCGTATCGATCACCTTGGTGTTCTTCACCGAGCTGCTGGCGACCACCGCCGCATCCATCGTCACCGCGATCTTGTCGCTACCCCGCTGCACGGTGAGGGTATGCGTCTCGCCGGCGCCGGCCGGGAACAGGCCGGCGTTGAGCTTGTCGACGCCCTCGCCCGTGCTGGTGTTGACGAAGTCGACGCCGTCGACGGCCGTCAGCATGTCGCCCCGCTGCAGGCCCGCCTTCGCGGCCGGCGAACCCGGTTCGACGATGGCGGCCAGCCAGGTGCGCGGCGCCGTCGACGCATTGATCGACCAGGTCAGGCCATAGCCGACTTCCTCGCCGGACGTGCTCAGCGCATTCCATTCGGCGGTCGTGTAGGTGAAGTGGAACTTGTCCTTGGGCTTGCCCGACGCCGTCACGGCCGGCGTCTTCAAGGCGTCGAAATAGTCGAGCACGTTCGTGTAGTCGGCCATGCGGACGGTCGCCGGGATTTCGTCGTACCAGAGGTAGTGGCGGTCCGCCCAGCCGCGCAGGAAGCGCATTTCGTCCTGCAGCGTGCCCTGGCGGTCCGGGAAGGGGGTGCCGTCCGTGTCGGCGCCCGTGCGCGGGACGGCGCACAGGTTCTGGTAGCTCATGAAGTCGGCCGGGATCGGGTCCGGGGTTGCCGTCACCGGCGCCGTGGGCGTGGCCGGCGTCGTGGGCGCGGCTGGCGTGGTCGCGCCGGCATTGCCGCCGGCGTCGGACGTGAAACGGGTCGGATCGCCGCCGCCACCGCCGCAGGCGGACAGCATCAACGTTGCGGCGGCGAGGGAAGCGGCCAGGCTGGCCGCGCGGGCGAAGGGAACGGAAAGCGAAGTCATGCGGTCGATTATAGACATCGACCCAGGCTAAATAAAACTAAATGTCGTCGTTGGAAAGATGAGACACCTTGGCGCACACAAGGACGCTCGCCGAGGCGCCGTGGCCCCTGCGCAGGCCGGGCCGAATATGGCGTGCACCGTCGCTGTGCCAGCAAATCGGGCCCCTGCCTGCGCAGGGGCGACGCATCACGCGGCGCGTGAAGCGGTTCCTGCATCGTGGAACGCCGCCACCATCCCCGCCTCCTTGCGCTTGGCCGCCTGCAGGTTGCGCTCCTTCACGTGGCCGAAGCCGCGGATGTCTTCCGGGATCGACGCGATCGCCACGGCCTGGGCCATGTTCTCGCCGGTCAGCTTCGGCAGCAGCGCCTCGACCGTGCGGCGGTATTCCTGGATCAGCGCGCGCTCCGTGCGGCGCTCCTCGGTGCGGCCGAACGGGTCGAACGCCGTGCCGCGCAAGCCTTTCAATTTGGCCAGCACGCCGAAGGCCTTCATCATCCAGGGCCCGAATTCCTGCTTGACCAGGTGGCCGTCCTTGTCCTTCTTCGCGAACAGCGGCGGCGCCAGGTGGAATTTCAGCGTGACGTCGCCCTCGAACATGGCCTCGATCTTCCGCATGAAGGCGGGGTCCGTGTACAGGCGCGCGACCTCGTACTCGTCCTTGTAGGCCATCAGCTTGTGCAGGTTGCGGGCGACGGCTTCGGTGAGGCGCGTGCCCTTGCCCAGCTTCTCCTCGGCCGTGCGGACGGTGGCCACGAAGTCGCGGTAGGCGTGCGCGTAGTCGGCGTCCTGGTAGGCCGTCAGCAGTTCGACGCGGCGCTCGACCAGGTCAGCCAGCGAGGGCGCGCGCTTGAACTCGACGACCTTGGCGGGCGTCGTCAGCTTGAGCACGGACGCCAGGTCGTGCGCGGCCGTGCGGCCCCAGTCGAACGCCGCCTTGTTGAAGGCGACCGACACGGCATTCAGTTCGATCGCCTTCATGATCGACGCTTCCTGCAGCGGCACGTGGCCCTTCTGGAACGCGTAGCCGAGCATGAACATATTGGTGGCGATGGCGTCGCCCATCAGCGTGGTGGCGATGTGGCCGGCGTCGATGAAGTCGACGTTGCCCTCGCCGCAGGCCTGCACGATGGCGCCGCGCGAGCCCTCGGCCGGGAATTGCCAGTCCGGGTTCTTGATGAAGGCGGCCGTGGTCGCGCCGCTGCCGTTGACGGCGGCCCAGGTGCGGCCCTCTCCCATGCGCGACAGCGCGTCGCGGCTGGCGGTGACGATCTGGTCGCAGCCGATCACGAGGTCGGCGTTGCCGGTGCCCACGCGCGTCGAGTGCAGGTCCGACTGGCGGTCGGCCAGGCGCACGTGCGACATCACGGGGCCGCCCTTCTGGGCCAGGCCGCTCATGTCCAGCACCAGCGCGCCCTTGTTCTCGACGTGGGCGGCCATCGCCAGGATCTGGCCCACGGTGACGACGCCCGTGCCGCCGATGCCGGTGACGAGGATGCCGAACGGGGTCGACGTCGACGGGATCTGCGGCATCGGCAGCGCCGGCGGGGTCGCTTCGCTGGTGGCGGCCTTCTTCGGCTTCTTCAAGCCGCCGCCTTCCACGGTGACGAAGCTCGGGCAGAATCCCGTCACACACGAGAAGTCCTTGTTGCAGGAGGACTGGTTGATCTGGCGCTTGCGGCCCAGCTCCGTCTCCAGCGGTTCCACCGACAGGCAGTTCGACTGCTTCGAGCAGTCGCCGCAGCCCTCGCACACGGCCTCGTTGATCACGGCGCGCTTGGCCGGGTCCGGATAGCTGCCCTTCTTGCGGCGGCGGCGCTTCTCGGACGCGCAGGTCTGGTCATAGATCATGGCCGAGACGCCCGGCATCTCGCGCAGCTCGCGCTGCACGTCCATCAGCTCGGCGCGGTGGCGCACCGTGACGCCTTCCGCCCACGGGTAGTCGGCCGGGTACTTGTCCGGCTCGTCGGTCACGACGACGATGGGTTTCACGCCCTCGGCCGCGAGCTGGCGGCTGATCTTGGCCGGGTCGAGCGGACCGTCGACGACCTGGCCGCCCGTCATCGCGACGGCGTCGTTGTACAGGATTTTATACGTGATGTTGACCTTGGCCGCGACCGAGGCGCGGATCGCCAGCACGCCCGAGTGGAAATAGGTGCCGTCGCCCAGGTTGGCGAACACGTGCTTCTCGTCGGTGAACGGGGCCTGGCCGATCCAGGTCGTCCCTTCCGCGCCCATGTGGGTGAAGGTCGACGTCTCGCGGTCCATCCACAGCACCATGTAGTGGCAGCCGATGCCGGCCATGGCGCGCGAGCCTTCCGGCACCTTGGTCGAGCTGTTGTGCGGGCAGCCGGAGCAGAAATAGGGGATGCGGTCGGTTTCCGGATTGGCCTTGGCCGGGATGTTCCTGAGCACGAGCTCCTTCGCTTCCAGGAAGGCGATGCGCTCCTTGACGCGCTGCGCGACGGGGTGGCCGGCGCAGTAGTGCGTGATGCGCGAGGCGATCGCGCGCGCGATCTGGGCCGGGTTCAGCTCGTAGGTGGCGGGCAGCAGCCAGTCGCCGCGGCCGGAGCGGCTGTCCATGCTCCATTCGCCTGTGTCGTCGAACTTGCCCACCACGCGCGGCCGCTCGCCGTCCGGCAGGTTGTACAGCTCTTCCTTCAGCGCGTATTCCAGCACTTGCCGCTTTTCCTCGACCACGAGGATCTCGTCCAGGCCGCGCGCGAACTCCTGCACGCCGGGCGCGTCGAGCGGCCAGGTCATGCCGACTTTATACAGGCGCAGGCCGATCTCGCGCGCCGCCTGCTCGTCGATGCCGAGGTCGGCCAGCGCCTGGCGCGTGTCCAGGTAGGACTTGCCGGCGGTGATGATGCCGATCTTCGGCGCCGGGCTGTCCCAGATGATCCGGTTCAGCTTGTTGGCGCGCGCATAGGCCAGCGCCGCATACCACTTGTAGTGGTTCATGCGCACTTCCTGGTCCAGCACGGCGTCCGGCCAGCGGATGTTCAGGCCGCCCGGCGGCATGATGAAATCGGTCGGGGTGACGATCCGAACGCGGTCCGGGTCGAGGTCGACGACGGCGCCCGACTCGATGATGTCGGTCACGCACTTCATCGACACCCACAGGCCGCTGTAGCGGCTCATGGCCCAGGCATGCAGGCCGTAGTCGATGTATTCCTGCACCGACGACGGGTACAGCACGGGAATGCCGCAGTGGTGCAGGATGTGGTCGGACTGGTGCGCGGTGGACGAGGACTTGGCCGCATGGTCGTCGCCGGCCAGCACGATCACGCCGCCATGCCTGGCGCTGCCCGCATTGTTGCCGTGCTTGAAGACGTCGCCGCAGCGGTCCACGCCCGGACCCTTGCCGTACCACATGGAGAACACGCCGTCGTACTTGGCCCCCTCGAACAGATTGGTCTGCTGCGTGCCCCACACGGCGGTCGCGGCCAGGTCCTCGTTCATGCCGGGGTGGAAGTGCACGTGGTGCGCCTGCAGGTGCTGCTTGGCCTTCCACGCCGTCTGGTCGACCTGGGTAACGGGCGAGCCGCGGTAGCCGGTGATGTAGCCCGCCGTGTTCAGGCCCGCCTTCAGGTCGCGCTCGCGCTGCAGCATCGGCAGGCGGATCAGCGCCTGCGTGCCCGTCATGAAGGCGCGGCCGCGTTCGAGCGTCCATTTGTCGTCGAGGGTGATGTCGTGCGCGGGCGATGGCTGCGCCGGCTCCAGCTGGGTGCGATCCAGGGGGGCGTTCATGCTTGTCTCCAATTGTGGTGGTGTGCGCGCGTTGGCTCGGTGTGGCTCGGCCCGCGTCGGTTTTGAGCCAGTATAGACCTCACCCGCCGACATTAAATTTCAATCGATTCCCCCCGCCGAGCAGATTGCGCAATAAAATTGCGGTATACGCGATTGCCGAGGAACCTCATGTCAAAAATCGAGCTGGACAAAACGGACCGCAAGATTCTTGCGATCTTGCAAGAAGATGGCCGCCTGTCGAACCAGGATGTTGCCGAAAAAGTCAGTCTGTCGCCGTCGCCCTGCCTGCGCCGCATCAAGCGCCTGGAAGAAGCGGGCGTGATCAAGCAGTACGTGGCCCTGCTCGACCCGGACAAGCTGGGCCTGGGCCTGCTGGCCTATGTGAACGTGCGCCTGGAAAAGCACAGCGAAGGCGCGCCCAATGCGCGCATCCCGGCGACGTCACCGCGCTTCGCCTTCGCCGAGGCGGTGGCGGCGTGGCCGGAAGTGGTCGATTGCTATGCGATGACGGGGGAGATGGACTTCCTGCTGCGCGTGCACGTGGAAGACATGGAACACTTCTCGCGCTTCATGATGGCGACGCTGCTGCGCCACCCGGCCGTGCTGGACGTGAAGTCCAGCTTCGCCCTGCAGCGCATCAAGGAAACGACGGCGCTGCCGATCGTGTAAGCCACGCCGCGCCCAGGCCGCCGCACCGGCGGCCTGGGGGACGGTGGGGCGTTGCGCCCCTTTCCCTCAGCGCTTCTGCGGACGGCCGCGCACGTCGAGGGTTGCCGCCGGCACGTCGACCGTCACGCTGGTCGCGTTGACGCCGGACGCATCCTCGGCCAGCATCACCTTGACCTTGCCCTTGGCGACGCGCCAGGTACGCGAGGCTTCGTCGAACATGCCCAGCATGCGCGGCTCCACCGCCACCTCGACGTCCTTCGACTCGCCCGGCTGCAGGGCGACCTTGTCCCAGCCGGCCAGGCGCTTGGGCGCCTCCCACTTGGCGGCGAGCGGCTCCACGTACACCTGCGGCACGTCCTTGCCGGCCACATTGCCGGTATTCGTCACCTTGAAGCGCACGTGCAGGCGGCCATCCTTCATCCGGCTGCTCAGGCCCGAATACGAGAAGGTCGTGTAGGACAGGCCGTGGCCGAATGGGAACAGCGGCTTGTGGCCCTTCAGGTCGAACCATTTGTAGCCGACGGCGGCGCCCTCGTGGTAGTCGACGTGGAACTGCAGTTCCGGCACCTTCGGGTCGCCGTCCAGTTTCGGGCGCGGCAGCTGCTGCTCGGACACCGGGAACGTGGCGGGCAGGTGGCCGGACGGGTTGACGGCGCCGAACAGCACGTTGGCGATCGCTTCGCCGCCGCTGGTGCCCGGATACCAGGCTTCCAGCACGGCCGGCACCTGCGCCAGCCACGGCATGGCGACGGGGCCGCCGTTTTCCAGCACGACGACGGTGCGCTTGTTGGCGCCGGCCACGGAGGCGATCAGGTCATCCTGCTTGTCCGGCAGCGCCAGCGTCTGCGCATCGTTCGCCTCGCCGATCCACTGGGTCGCGAACACGAGGGCCACGTCGGCCTGCGCGGCCACCTTGGCGGCGCGGGCCGGGTCGGTGCCGTCGTCGTACACGACCTTGGCGTTCGGCGCCTGCGCCTGGATGGCGCGCAGCGGCGAGGACGGGTAGTAGACGACGGGGCCCGGCCAGACGTCCGGCTTCAGGCCCTTGACCGCCATGCCGCCGCGCGGATACACCTGCGACGAGCCGCCGCCCGACAGCACGCCCACGTCGGCATGGCCGCCGATGATGGCGATGGTACGCACGTCCTTGGCCAGCGGCAGCACGCGGCCCTCGTTCTTCAGCAGCACCATGCCCTCTTCCGCGGTGACGCGGCTGACGGCGCCGTTCTTCGCGAAATCGATCGCCACGTCCTTCTTGAGCGG
This sequence comes from Massilia sp. YIM B02763, assembly GCF_030412015.1. Lineage (GTDB taxonomy): Bacteria > Pseudomonadota > Gammaproteobacteria > Burkholderiales > Burkholderiaceae_D > Telluria. The sequence goes on from NZ_JASNRD010000027.1 coordinate 21,306, forward strand.
ATTGTCGACCACGCCCTTGGCGAACATCGCGCGCACGATGCGGTAGGCCATGTCGTCCAGGCGCGCCTGCGGCACGGCGCCCGTCTTGATCGCCTCTTCCAGCGCGCCGGCGAAGTACGGCGACTTGTCGAACTCGTGGCCGGACTGCTGGTCCAGGCCGTTGTTGGCGGCGTTCACCGTGCTGTGCGTCGCGCCCCAGTCGGACATCACGAAGCCCGGGTAGCCCCAGTCGCGTTTCAGCACGTCGTTCAGCAGATAGCCGTTCTCGCAGGCGTACGGGCCGTTGACGCGGTTGTAGGCGCACATGACGGAGCCGGCGTCGGACACTTCGAACGCGAGCTCCATCGCCAGCAGGTCGGACATGCGCAGCGCCGCCTTGTCGATGCGGGCATCGAGTTCGTTGCGGCCCGTTTCCTGGTCGTTGAGGGCGAAGTGCTTCAGCGTCGAGATCACGTTGTTCGATTCGATGCCCTTGATCGCATTGCCGACCATGACGCCCGCCAGCAGCGGATCCTCGCCCGCGTATTCGAAGTTGCGGCCATTGCGCGGCTCGCGCATCAGGTTCACGCCGCCGGCCAGCATCACGTTGAAGCCGGAGGCGCGCGCTTCCGAGCCGATCATCGCGCCGCCCGCGTAGGCGACCTTCGGGTCCCAGCTGGAAGCCGTCATGATCCCGGACGGCAGCGCGGTGCGCTCGCGCACGTTCGGACCGGCCTGCGAGGCGACGCCGACGCCGGCATCGGTCTCGAACAGCGCCGGCAGGCCGAGCCGCGGGGTGCCCGGGATGTAGCCGGCCGACTGCGGCAGCGCTTCCTCGATCTTCTTCTTGCCGGCGAAATCGTGGCCGAAATAGGCGAACACCCAGCGCAGCTTTTCCTTTTGCGTCATCGCCTGCACCGCCAGCCTGGCGCGCTGGTCGGCGCTCAGCGAACGGTCCAGCCAGGGCTTTTGCGCGGGTTCGGCGGGCTCGGGCGCGGCAGCCAGGACGGCGGCGGCGGGAAACACGGCGGCAAGCGCAGCGACGATGGTCAGGTGGCGAAGACGCATGGGATGTCCCTCTCTCTCTCGTATAGTTGTGGTTGGTATGGGCGAAACGGCGCGCCGCGGCACGGGGCCGCGGCGGGTGGAACGGTCAAGCCTTGTCGGCGTACAGGCGGGCGTACTTCATGCCGAAGTACAGGATGAAGGCGTAGCAGGCAACCGGCACCAGGAAGGACGGCTGCAGGCCGGCGGCGTCGGCCACGGCGCCCTGCACGAAGGGCACCAGCGCGCCGCCGACGATGGCCATGCACAGCACGCCCGAGCCCTGGCCCGTCAGGGGGCCGAGGCGGTGCAGCGCCATGCTGAAGATGGTCGGGAACATGATCGAGTTGCACAGGCCGACGGCCAGCAGCGCCCACATGGCGACGTGGCCGTGGCCGAAGGTAGCGGCCAGCACCAGCACGATCGCCACCAGCGCGTTGAACGCCAGCGCGCGGCCCGGGCTGACGCGGCGCATGACGGCCGAACCGATGAAGCGGCCGACCATCGCGCCGCCCCAGTAATACGTCACGTACAGGGCGGCGTCGGCGTGCGACAGGCCGGCGATGGTCGGTTCGCCGATGAAGTTGATCAGGAAGCTGCCGATGCTGACCTCGGCGCCCACGTAGACGAAGATGCCGACCGCGCCCAGCACCAGGTGCTTGTGGCGCCACAGCGAATCGGACACGCTGGTGGTGGCCTGCTCTTCGCGGATCGCCGGCAGGCGCACGATGGCGAACAGCACGGCCAGGATCAGCAGCGCGGCGGCCAGCGCCAGGTAGGGGCCCTGGACGGCGGCCGCTTCCTGCGCCTTGTAGGCCGCCTGCTGGGCTGCCGGCAGCTTGGCCAGCTGGTCGGCACCCAGCACGGTGCCGGACAGGATCAGCAGGCCGCCCAGGGCCGGGGCCAGCGTCGTGCCGAGCGAATTGAAGGCCTGCGTCAGGTTCAGGCGGCTCGACGCGGTGGCCGGGGAACCGAGCACGGTGACGTAGGGATTGGCGGCGACCTGCAGCACGGTGATGCCTGCCGCCAGCACGAAGAAGGCGAACAGGAACAGGCCGTAGCCGCTGGTGGCGGCCGGGTAGAACAGCGCGCAGCCGCAGGCGGCGATGGTCAATCCGGTGACGGCGCCATGCTTGTAGCCGATGCGGCGGATCAGCATGCCGGCCGGCAGCGACACGATGAAGTAGGCGCCGAAGAAGCAGAACTGCACCAGCATCGCCTGCACGTAGTTCAGCGTGTAGACGGCTTTCAGGTGGGGGATCAGCACATCGTTCAGTGAAGTCAGGAGACCCCACATGAAGAACAGGATGGTGACGACGGTGAGGGGGAAGGTAGTGCNTTCAGCGTGTAGACGGCTTTCAGGTGGGGGATCAGCACATCGTTCAGTGAAGTCAGGAGACCCCACATGAAGAACAGGATGGTGACGACGGTGAGGGGGAAGGTAGTGCTGCCGGTGGGTGCGGCTTGATGTTCAGGCGCGGGCGCCGTCTGTGGGATAGGCGTTGAAACACGTTCCATGCAAAGTCTCCGAGTCGAGCGCCGCCGCGGGGGATCCGCCGGCTGGCGACAACTGTCTTGGTAAAAATCGATTGTGCCGAAGGGGGCATGCAGGGTCAAACACGGCACATTGCTGTCGCGCCTGTTTAGCGAGATGGACTAAACAACGACGCAGCCAGGCCCGGACGCGAATGAAATCGATTTCTTTTGTCGATAATATAATCTGCATCGGGCTGTTTAGTAAAGCCGGCTAAACTCGTGCGTAAGTACCGCCCCGCGTTTGACCGCCCATAATCGCTATGCAAGACTCCATCGCAACCATGACGCCGCCGGCGTTCGCACCATTCGCACCAATCCTGGAGACAGCGTGAGTCCAGATACCCAGCACGCCGCTGCCACGACGGGCAGCAGCCCTTCCCCGGTCACCATCCGCGACCTGGCCAAGTACGCCGGCGTCTCGACCGGCACCATCTCGCGGGCGCTGAAGAACGAGCCCGGCCTGACCGAAAACACGCGCCAGATGGTGCTGTCGGCGGCGCACGAACTGGGCTACGATTTCTGCAAGCTGCGCCGCAAGCGCATCCGCCGCCTGACCTTCCTGCTGCACCGCCAGCACAACACGGCCACCAGCAGCCCGTTCTACTCTCCCGTGCTGCACGGCGCCGAGGAAGCCTGCCGCAAGCAGGGCATCGTGCTGTCCTTCATGGCCGTGGGCCCGGCCGACGGCGTCAACGAACAGCTGCGCATGCACGCGCCGGACGCCATCGTGTGCGCCGGCTTCTTCGAACCGGAGCTGCTGGAAGCGCTGCGCGCCACCGGCAAGCCGCTGGTGCTGATCGACATGAAGCTGCGCGGCTACAGTTCCGTCAACCCGGACAACCACATGGGCGGCTACCTCGCCACCCGCCACCTGCTGGGCCTCGGGCGCGAACGCGTCGCCATGATCTCCGGCCCCTTGAGCCACTACAGCGTGCGCGAGCGCAACCGCGGCTACCGCCAGGCGCTGTTCGAGGCCGGCATCCTGGCCGACCCGCGCCTGGACGTATGCCTGGCCGACGGCGTGGACCTCGAGACCGCGACCTACGAGGCGATGCAGCAGCTGCTCGCCCTGCCCCATCCGCCCGATGCCGTGTTCTGCTACAACGACGCCGCCGCCCTCGTCGCGATGCGCTGCTGCCTGGCGCAGGGCCTGACGGTGCCCCACGACGTATCGATCGTCGGCTTCGACGACATCTCGAGCGCGGTGCTGGGCCACCGTCCCCTGACCACGCTGCGCATCGACAAGAAGGAGCTGGGCGCGCTGGGCGTCGAGCTGCTGCTGCGCGGGGTGCAGGAACCGCCGCTCGAAAAAGTCTCTCCCGTCGAACTGATCGTGCGCGCGAGCACGGTCTGCGACGACTACCGCGCGCGGCGCTGAGCGCCGCCGCGCGCCGCCGGCGCCTGCCGGCCCCCACCACGAGGATCCACGACCCACGATGCTACCCGATTTCCATTCCCGCGCCGTGCTGCTGCAGCACATCCGCCATACCCGCAGCTTCTACGATCCGCGCTGTGTCGACCCGAGCGGCGGCTTCTACCACTTCTACAAGGACGACGGCACGGTCTACGACGCGCGCACGCGCCACCTGGTGAGCAGCACCCGCTTCGTGTTCAACTTCGCGATGGCGTCGCGCCAATTCGGCGAAGCGGCCGACCGCGAGCGCCTGCTGCACGGCCTGCGCTTCCTGCGCGAGGCGCACCGCAGCCCGGCCACCGGCGGCTATGCCTGGATGCTGGACTGGAACGAGGGAGAAAAGAAGGTCCTCGACGACACCAACCACTGCTACGGCCTGGCCTTCGTGCTGCTGGCCTACGCGCATGCCTTGATGGCCGGCGTGGACGAGGCGCGCCTGTGGCTGGAAGAGACGTATGCGCTGATGGAGCAGCGCTTCTGGGAGCCCGCCCACGGCCTGTATGCGGACGAGGCCAGCGGCGACTGGTCGACGCTATCCGGCTACCGCGGCCAGAACGCCAATATGCACGCCTGCGAAGCGATGCTGGCGGCCTTCGACGCCACCGGCAACGCGCGCTACCTGCACCGCGCCGAGACGCTGGCCCGCAACATCACGGTGCGCCAGGCCGCCCTGTACGGCAACCTCGTGTGGGAACACTACCGCAGCGACTGGAGCGTCGACCCGGACTACAACCGCGACGACAAGACCAATATCTTCCGTCCCTGGGGCTACCAGCCGGGCCACCTGACCGAATGGGCCAAGCTGCTGCTGATCATGGAACGCCACAAGGCGCACCTGGCGGCGCCGTCCGACTGGCTGCTGCCGCGCGCCAGGGAGCTGTTCGACGCCGCGCTGTCGCGCGCCTGGGACCCGGAGCACGGCGGCATCGTCTACGGCTTCGCGCCGGACGGCGGCGTGTGCGACGCCGACAAGTACTTCTGGGTGCAGGCCGAGAGCCTGGCCGCCGCCGCCCTGCTGGGCGCGCGCACGGGAGAACAAGCCTACTGGGACTGGTACGACCGCATCTGGGCCTACAGCTGGGAACACTTCGTCGACCACGCGCACGGCGCCTGGTACCGCATCCTCGGCCCGGCCAACGAGAAGCTGACGGACGAGAAGAGCCCGGCCGGCAAGGTCGACTACCACACGATGGGCGCCTGCTACGAGGTGCTGACCGTACTGGAGAAAGATTGATGGCGAGCCCCGATTTCCCCGTCTTCGTCGCCGCCGGCGAAGCCCTGACCGACATGATCGTGGCGGCGGATGACCAGCAAGGCGCGACGCGCTGGACCAGCGTCACGGGCGGCTCGACCTGGAACGTGGCGCGCGCGATGGCGGCCCTGGGGACGCCGAGCGCGTTCGCCGGCTCCATCAGCCGCGACGTGTTCGGCGAGCAGCTGTGGCAGGCCAGCCTGGACGCGGGGCTCGACCCGCGCTTCGTCCAGCGCCTGGACAAATCGCCGCTGCTGGCGATCGTGCACCGGCTCGACCCGCCCAGCTATTTCTTCGTCGGCGACGACAGCGCCGACCTGCACTTCGATGCGGCGCTGCTGCCGCCGGGCTGGGACGGGGCATGCCGCTGGGCCCACTTCGGCGGCATCAGCCTGGCGCGCCAGCCGCTGGCCGGCAAGCTCGTGGCCCTGGCCGAAGCGCTCAAGGCCCGGGGCGTGCGCATCAGCTACGACCCGAACTTCCGCGCCATCATGGACGCGGGCTACGACGCCACGCTGGCGCGCATGACGGCGCTGGCCGACGTGGTGAAGGTGTCGGAGGAAGACCTGGCCGGCCTGCTGCGCACCGATGACCTCGACGCCGCTTTCGCCCGCCTGCGCGCGTGGAATCCGGACGCCTGCTACCTGTACACCAAGGGCGCGCAGGGCGCGTCGCTGCACTGGAAGGACGCCGCGTGGGAAGTGGCGGCGCCGGCCATCACCCCGGTCGATACCGTCGGCGCGGGCGACGCCAGCATCGCGGCGCTGGCCTGGAGCATGCTGCATGCGCCGCAGCGCGACGGCCTGGCGCACCTGCGCTTCGCGGTCGCGGCCGGCGCCGCGGCCTGCCTGGCGGCGGGCGCGACGCCGCCGGCGCTCGATGCCATCGACGGCCTGCTGGCGGGAATGGATGCGGGACGGCATCTCGCTGGATGAGTCAGGCTTCCTGCGCCATGCGTTTCGGGAAAAGGTAGGACGTAATCGCGATAAAACCGACACCGGTCTGCACGACGGTGGCGCCAATCAGCGACATGATCACATTCGACGTGATCAGCCTTTCGGTGGCCGGCAAGGGAGGCTTGGCGGCCATCTGCGCAAGGTCGCTCTGCATCGCGTCACGCACCAGATCGATGATTTGCCAGTTGAGCCAGATAAAAATCGAACTGACGACAGCAACCATGAAACCGCGCAGCCAGATGTCGGACGTAATGCTCAGTGCCTTGGCCGCTTCGATCCTGCCGACCTTTTCCACGTCCGGGCTACCGGCACGCAGATCCACAGTATCTTCATTCACGACGGCCTCCGGATACATCAGCGCAGGATGATCTTGGTTTCGTCTTTCTTGTTCTGAAGAATAGTAACGCTGCCGTCGTCGTTCTCGTGCTTCGCCGCCACGTTCAGCAAAGCGACGGCTTTGCGCAAGATTTCACTCTTGGATGAAGCACCAAAGTGTTTCTTCAACTGCTCGAGCGTTTGGTCGAGCTTGGGATCGATATTGAACGACGTAGCCATGTCGACTTCCTTGTGACGTAAATTCTGCGTATATTTTACGCGTTTTGTACGGACACAAAATGATACCGGCAAAATCGTCCACATTCAGGGCGCGAACATCGCCATGTTATTTCATGTATGCAAACGCTCAGCGCTTCGGCTTGAAGAATTTCAGGACGCCGCGCGCATTCGCCTTGAACGTGTAGTCGATCTTGGCCATCTGTTCCTCCAGGGCTTCGGCCAGCACGCTGGACGGGCTGGGAGGCGGCAGGTGCAGGTGGGCGTCGGCCTCGCCGTATTCGCGGCGGATCTCCATGCCGGCTTTTTTCGCGATGTGCATCATCGTGCGGTTGGACGACAGGCACTGCATGTACAGCGTGTCGACGTCGACGTTGCGGCAGTGGACGGCGGCGCGCTCGAACAGGCGCGTGCCCACGCCCTGCCCGCGCGCCGACTTCGATACCGAGACGCCGAATTCGGCCACTTTTTCCTTGTCGGTGTAGTGGATGCTGTCCGGGTGCGCTTCCTTCGACGTGAACGCGAGGTGGCCGACGCCGACCAGCTGGAACGTGGGGTTGTAGACGCCGAACACGATGTCGCGCGCGAAATCGAGCTTGTCGACGTACGCCACGATGCCTTCGTCGGCCAGCATGCTGCCGAAGCGCAGCAGGCGGTCGTCCTTGTCGAGGGCCAGGAAATGGCGCAGCACGCGGCGCCGGTCGCGCTTGGAGAGGGCCTTGACCAGCACGGTCCGGCCGCCCTTCCTGGCGGCGAGGCTCTTCAGCCAGCGCCGCAGTGGATTGTCCTGCATGGTGCTCTTTCCGATTTGTGCGTCGCAGCAATCCCGTTATTGTAAAGGATCGCTCAGGGACGCGACGCCCGCTCGCCATGCGCGGCATCGGCGGCAGCGACGGCATCGACCCTAGCCGCGTGCACCGCCCGCGGGATCCTGGACCGGTCGTCCGCGCAGCGCGCCGCGACGGCGCCCGCATCCACGCCGCGCGCGGCATCGAGCGCGCGCGCCAGGCGCGCCGCCTGCGCGTCCTCCGCGCCGGCGGCGCTCAGCATGTCCGCGAAGCGTTCGGGCTTGCGGAAACCGTCGCTGCGCTCGAGCAGCGCGACGAGCGCCTCGGCATCCAGCGCCTGGGCGCGGCGGATCTCGCCCTGCTCGCGCGCCGTCATGACGGCCAGGTCGCGGCAATCGGCCGGCACGCGCAGGCGCTTGCTCAGCGCGGCAATCGCCTGCGGGTCCAACTCGCGCACCAGCACGGCGAAGCGCACCGGCAGGGCCAGCGCGCGCGCCGCGGCATCGTCGATGCGCTGCGCGAGCGCCGGGCCCCACCAGGCGTCCAGTTCGGGCAGGATGCGCGCCAGCGCGCCGCAGTCGCGCAGCACGGCGAACATGCGCGAAGGCGTGTTCTCCATCAGGCCGCGCGCCACTTCCTGCCACACGCGTTCCGGCACCAGCGCATCGGCTTCGCCCTCGTCCACCATGCGCCGCATCAGCGCATTGGTGGTGTCGGCCACGCGGAAGTCGGCGAAACGCGCGGCGAAGCGGGCCAGGCGCAGGATGCGCACCGGGTCTTCGGCGAAGGCATCGGATACATGACGGAAGATACGGTCCTGCAAGTCGCGCCGTCCGCCGTAGGGGTCGACGATGCTGCCGTCCGCGGCGCGCGCCATCGCATTGATGGTCAGGTCGCGGCGAACGAGGTCGTCTTCCAGCTTGACGTCGGGCGCCGTGTGGAACACGAAGCCATGGTAGCCGGGCGCCGTCTTGCGCTCGGTGCGCGCGAGCGCGTATTCCTCGTGCGTGTCCGGGTGCAGGAACACGGGAAAATCCTTGCCGACGGGGCGGAAGCCCTGGGCCACCATCTGCTCCGGCGTGGCGCCGACCACGACCCAGTCGTGGTCCTGCACCGGCAGCCCGAGCAAGGCATCGCGGACGGCGCCGCCGACGACATACGCCTGCATCGCCGTCAACCAGGCAGGTCGTCTTCGTGGCCGGCCGCGATCTCGGTTTCGCGCAGCGCTTCCTCGACCCAGCGCGCGACGGCCGGATGGGCCAGTACGCGGTCGCAATACGCCTGCGCGGCCGGCGCCAGCGCCACGCCATAGGTTTTAAAGCGCGTCACGACGGGCGCGAAGAAGGCGTCGGCGATGGAAAAGTCGCCGAACAGGAAGCGGTGGTGGCCGAACCGCGCCAGGCACTCTTCCCAGATCTCGCAGATGCGGCCGATGTCGGCCTGGCAGCCCGGCGTGCGGCCGCGGCCCGGCAGGCTGGCCTTGATGTTCATCGACATGGCGCTGCGCAGGTCGGGAAAGCCCGAGTGCATCTCGGCCACCACCGAGCGCGCCAGCGCGCGGGCGGCGACATCCTGCGGCCACAGATGCTTGTCGGGGAACTGCTCGGCCAGGTATTCGCAGATGGCGAGGCTGTCCCAGATCGTCATGTCGCCGGCCAGCAGCACGGGCACGCGGCCGGCCGCCGAATAATTGGCGATGTTGGCCGAGGTATCCGGCTGGTCGAGCAGCACGCGCACTTCGGTGAACGGGATCCCGGCGGCGACGGCCGCCACCCAGGGCCGCATCGACCACGACGAATAATTCTTGTTGCCGATGACGAGGGTCAGGCCGGCCGAGCGGGCGTTGTCGAGGGTTTGCGTGAGGGTGGGATCGAGTTCGATGGTCTGCATGGCGTAAGGAATGGGTGACGGTTCAGCGCCCGGCGCGGGCCCCGAAGACGCCCGGGCGGCCGGCCGGCGACAGGTATTGCGGCGCGACCGCTTCGAGCGGTGTGACTTTGATTCCCAGCGCCTCCGCTGTCAAGGCTTTTATGGACGCGCTGACAACATTATCGACCCGCATCGAGTCGAGGTTGTCGCGCGTGAGGATCGGTTCGCCAGGCAGCACCTCGAACAGCATGGCCTGCAGGCGCGCCAGGCCGTCGGGCAGCGCCAGGACGCGGCGCTCGTGGCCCGCGTAGCGCCCGGCCAGGCGCACCAGCTCGGCCAGCGTGTAGACCTGGGGCCCGCCCAGCTCGACGGTCTTGCCGGCCGTGACGGGGTCGAGCAGCGCGCGCACGAAGGCTTGCGCCACGTCGTTCACGTACACGGGCTGGAAGCGCGTCCGGCTGCCGGCCAGCGGAATCACGGGGACATAGCGTTGCAGGCGCGCGAACGTGTTCAGGAAATTGTCTTCCGGGCCGAACACGACCGAGGGACGGAAGATCGTGGCGGCGACGTCGGTCCGGCTCGCCGCGGCCAGTTCCCCGTCGGCCTTGGAGCGGGAATACATCGACGGGCCGTGGCGGTCGGCGCCGAGCGAGCTCATGTGCAGGTAGCGCGGCACGCCGCCGGCCGCGCAGGCATCGACGAGGCGGCGCGGCAGGTCGACGTGGACGGCCTTGAAGTCGGGACCGTAGGGGTCGCCGCGGCGCGAATGCAGGATGCCGGCCAGGTTGATGACGGCATCGCGCCCGGCCACGAGGCGGCGCAGCGCCGCGTCGTCGCGCAGGTCGGTGCGGACGACGTCGACGCCGGGCAGCGACATCAGGTGCGTCGCTTGGCGCTCTCCGCGCGCCGCGATGGCGACGGCCATGCCGTGCTCGGACAGGCGCGCCGCCAGATGACGTCCGATGAATCCGGTACCGCCGAATACGACCACCGATGATGCGTGCATGTCAACCTCGCTAGGGCAGGCCGATGCCGTTGCCGCGCGGCGTGACGGTGCCCAGCCGGGCCTTGAGCGACTGGGGACGTTTTTCGAACAGCGCCGCGTAATTCGTCGCGTTAGACATCACGTTGCGCACATAGGTGCGGGTTTCCTCGAAGGGAATGGTTTCGACGAACACCGCCCCTTCCATCGGCGCGTCCAGCAGGCCGCGCCAGGTGCGCGCGCGGCCCGGGCCCGCGTTGTAGGCGGCGGTGGCCAGCACCTGCGAGCCTTCGGCATTGCCCAGCACCATGTTCAGGTAGTTGGTGCCGAGCGTGATGTTGGTGCGGATATCGTGCAGCATGTCGTGCGCGTAGTCGGACAAGCCGATCTTGCCCGCCACCCATTTTGCGGTGGACGGCATCACCTGCATCAGGCCCGACGCGCCGACGCCGGAACGGGCATCGGTGATGAAGCGCGATTCCTGGCGGATCAGGCCATACACCCAGGCGCGGTCCAGGCCCAGGTTGCGCGCGGTGGGCTGCAGGATGTCGTCGTGCGGGGCCGGGAAGCGCTGGGTATAGTCGAACTCGGTACGGGTGCGCTCCGAGGTATTCACCATGCGGTCCAGGATGCCGTTCTGGCGCGCGTAGTCGGCGGCGGCCAGCAGCTGGCGTTCGTTGAAGTTGCTCACGGTCCAGTTCCATTCGCGCGTGCCTTCGAAGCGCATCCGCATCGCGAAGAACTTCAGCGCGCGCTTGAAGCCCGGGTCGGCGCTCACCTGGCCCAGCTCGGCGGGCGTCGGCGGCATGGCGGCGGGCGGGATCGTGACCTGCATGCCCAGCTCGTCCATCGCCAGCTGGCCATAGAAATGGTTCTGGCTGGCGATCTGGCGGAACAGCGCCTGGCCGTCTTCCTTGCGGCCCTGGGCCAGCAGGGCGCGGCCCAGCCAGTAGGTCCAGGCGGCCTGCTGCTGCTGTTCCGGCGGCATCGATTCGATGGTGGCGCGCACCATCTTCCAGTCGCCGCGGCGCAGCGCGATCCGGGTCTTCCATTCGCGCTGGTAGGCCGACAGCGGCGCATTGGCCGCCTGCTGCCAGTAGCCGTAGGCTTCCGGCGCCAGCGTCATCGACGCGGCCAGCGCCACGTTCGACCAGCCGATCGCCCGTTCCTCGGCCGACAATTTCGGGGCGTTCTTGTTCAGCGCCACCGTCGCCAGCTTCAGGCTCGTGCGGGCCATGCGGCCCAGCGCCACCAGGTAGATCTCGTGCTCCAGGCGCGAATTGCCCACGCCGCGCGCCATCGCCACGGCCGGCAAGTCGACGGCCTGGGCCGCTCGGGTATCGGAACCGCCCAGCAGCAGCGTGGTGCGGCGTGCGGGACCGGTGGCATGCTGTTCGCCGGCCAGGCGCAGCTGCGCATACAAATCGTTCGTGGTGAACTGGCCCGATTGCGCCAGCTGGGCGACCAGGGCCGCGCAGGCTTCGCCGTACAGCGGCGGATTGTCGAGCAGGGTGCGCGCCTCGGCGGCGACATTCTGGCCCTTGCTGGCGCGCGACAGCAGCGCATAGCATTTGACCTGGTAGTCGTCGTTCTTGACGAACAGGGGCAGTTCGCGGTCGAAATTGAACCAGTCGCGCTGGCGGCCCAGCTCCAGCAGCCAGTCGTTGCGCATGCGGTCGGCGATGGCGCTGCCCTCCCAGCGCTTCAGGAAGGCCAGCACTTCAGGCGGCGATGCGTCGCGCAGGCGCGGTTTGAGCCGATAATAGTCGACGTAGGAAGGAATCGGATAATCGGGCAGGCGCGCCGCCAGTTCCGCCGCCTTGTCGGCATCGCCCTTGCGCGCCGCTTCGCGCAGTTGCGCGAACACATCGTCCTGGGCGTCGGCAGGCGGCGCGGGCGCGAGAACGGCGATATTGCCTCCTGGCGCGGCTGGCGCGGCGGCGGAAGCGGGAGCGGAAGCAGCCGGCTCGACCTGGGCGGCGGCAGGCGCCGGGAACAGGCCCGAGGCGGCGAAGGTGGCGGCGAAAGCAGCGCCGGCGAACAGTTTCTGCGGGAACATCAAACCAATTTTCAAGAGAGGCTTCATTTCATCCATGACCGGCGAATCAAGAATAACACGCGACCCGGACCAACAGCCAGAACCGGGCGCGAATCACAAGCAGATGGCGAAGACGGCGTTGCGCAAGGCACTCAGAACCGCACGCGGGGCGCTGGATCCTGCCATCAAGGTCCAGTGGGATGCGCATATCGGCGCCCAGGTCGTGGCCTGGTGGAGATTGCGCCAGGTCGCGGCGATCGGCGTGTACTGGCCGCTGGCCGGGGAACCCGATTTGCGCGCCGCCTATGCCGAATTGCACGCGGCCGGCGTCCACCTGGCGCTGCCGGTCGTGATGGAGCGCGACGCGCCGCTGTCCTTCACCCACTGGACGCCGGGCGAACCCATGATCCCGGACGAGATGGGCGTGCAGGTGCCGGCCGAGCTGCGCTTCGTCGAACGCCCGCCCGCCCTCTTGATCCCCTGCCTGGGTTTCAATGCCGACGGCTACCGCCTGGGCTACGGGGGCGGCTACTACGACCGCACGCTGGAAGCCGCGCCGCGTCCCTACACGCTGGGCATCGCCTACAGCAACCAGGAAGCGCAGTTCTCGCATGCGCCGCACGACGTGCCGCTGGACGTGATCGTGACGGAATCGAGCCGGATCACCTGACGCCGCGCCCGATGCGACGATGCCCGCGCAGCCGGTCGGCCGGGCGGGCATCGACATGGCGCCGCGGCGGATCAGCCTTTCAGGCGCTGGCAGATCGCGGTGGTCGCCGCGGCCTGGTTCATGCTGTAGAAGTGCAGGCCCGGCACGCCGCCGGCGATCAGGCGTTCGGCCAGGCCGCTCACCACGTCCAGGCCGAAGGCCTTGATCGACGCGGAATCGTCGCCGAAGCTGGCCAGCTTGAGGCGGATCCAGCGCGGGATCTCGGCGCCGCACATGTCGGAAAAACGCATCAGCTGCGTGTAATTAGTGATCGGCATGATGCCGGCCACGATGGGCACGTCCACGCCCAGCTTGCGCACATTGTCGACGAACTGGAAATAGGCGTCCGGATTGTAGAAATACTGGGTGATCGCGGCATTCGCGCCGGCCTGCACCTTGCGCGCGAACGCCTGCAGGTCGTCCTGCGGCGAACGGGCCTGCGGATGCATTTCCGGATACGCCGCGACTTCGATGTGGAACCAGTCGCCCGTCTCGGCGCGGATGAATTCGACGAGCTCGCTGGCGTAACGCAGTTCGCCGGCGCCGCCATAGCCGCTGGGCAGGTCGCCGCGCAAGGCGACGATGCGGCGGATGCCCTTGGCCTTGAATTCGGCCAGGATGGCGCGGATCGAGTCGCGGGTAGCGCCGACGCAGGACAGGTGCGGCGCAGCGTCGTGGCCTTCGGCCTGGATCTCGAGCACGGTCGACAGCGTGCCCTGCTGGGTGCTGCCGCCGGCGCCGAAGGTCACCGAGAAGTATTTCGGGTGCAGCTCGGCCAGTTTCTGGCGCGCCGCACGCAGTTTTTCCGCGCCCTCGGGAGTCTTGGGCGGGAAGAATTCGATGCTGATGTCAGGGGTTGCCATCTTTATTCAACAATAAGGTGGAAAGCGCCCACGAAATGATGCTGTACAGGATAGCCGCCAGGAAGGCCGACCAGAATCCGGCCACGTGGAACCCCTCGACGAGGTGGGCGACCAGCCAGAACAGCAATGCGTTGATGACGAGGATGAACAGTCCGAGCGACAGTACCGTCACGGGCAGCGTCAAGACTACCAGCACGGGACGAACCAGGGTATTGACCAGGCCCAGTACCAGCGCGGCCACGAAGGCGCTGCCGATATGGGTAATGGTCACGGAGTGCATCAGGTAAGGCAGCGCCATCAGGGCCGCGGCATTGATCAACCAGGTCAGGAGCAAACGCATAGTGTCTTTCGTGAGGGCGAACGGATCCGGGGCGCTCGATATATATATATATAGCGCCATATCACGGAAGAGATTACCAGAAGACCAAGAAAACATACCGGCCGGCTGCCTGGCGGGCATGTGATGCCCACCCTGCGACGCCGGCATGGATCCGGCGTTCATGGGCACCCCGTGCCCACGAACGCATGCACCGATCAGTAGCGGTAGTGCTCCGGCTTGTACGGACCTTCCTGGCTCACCGAGATGTAGGCGGCCTGCTCTTCGGTCAGCGTGGTCAGTTGCGCGTTCAGCTTCTTCAGCTGCAGGCGCGCGACCTTCTCGTCCAGCTTCTTCGGCAGCGTGTACACGCCGACCGGGTAGGCGGCCGTGTTGGTGAACAGCTCGATCTGGGCGATGGTCTGGTTCGCGAACGAGGAGCTCATCACGTAGGACGGGTGGCCCGTGCCGCAGCCCAGGTTCACCAGGCGGCCTTCGGCCAGCAGGATGATGCGCTTGCCGTCAGGGAAGATGACGTGGTCCACCTGCGGCTTGATGTTCTCCCACTGGTACTTCTTCAGTGCGGCGACTTCGATCTCGTTGTCGAAGTGGCCGATGTTGCAGACGATGGCCTGGTCCTTCATCTTCTGCATGTGCGCTTCGGTGATCACGTGGTAGTTGCCGGTGCAGGTGACGAAGATGTCGCCGTGTTCGGCCGCGTAGTCCATGGTCACGACGCGGTAGCCTTCCATGGCCGCCTGCAGCGCGCAGATCGGGTCGATCTCGGTGACCCAGACCTGGGCCGACAGGGCGCGCATGGCCTGGGCCGAGCCCTTGCCCACGTCGCCGTAGCCGGCGATGACGGCGATCTTGCCGGCGATCATGACGTCGGTCGCGCGCTTGATGCCGTCGACCAGCGATTCGCGGCAGCCGTACAGGTTGTCGAACTTCGACTTGGTGACGGAGTCGTTGACGTTAATCGCCGGGAAGGCCAGCTTGCCTTCCGCGTGCATCTGGTACAGGCGGTGCACGCCGGTGGTGGTTTCCTCGGTGACGCCCTGGATTTCCGGCAGGCGCTTCGAGTACCACTGCGGATCGACGGCCAGGCGGCCCTTGATCGCGTTGAACAGGCAGACTTCCTCGTCCGAACCCGGCTTGTCCAGCACCGAGATGTCCTTCTCGGCGCGCACGCCCAGGTGCAGCAGCAGGGTCGCGTCGCCGCCGTCGTCCAGGATCATGTTGGCGTAGGTGCCGTTCGGCCATTCGAAGATGCGGTGGGTGTATTCCCAGTACTCGTCCAGGGTCTCGCCCTTGACGGCGAACACCGGGGTGCCGACCGAGGCGATGGCGGCGGCGGCGTGGTCCTGGGTCGAGTAGATATTGCACGAGGCCCAGCGCACTTGCGCGCCCAGCGCTTCCAGCGTGCGGATCAGCACGGCGGTCTGGATGGTCATGTGCAGCGAACCGGCGATGCGCGCGCCCTTCAGGGGCTGGCTGGCCGCGTATTCCTCGCGGATGGCCATCAGGCCCGGCATTTCGGTTTCGGCGATGCGGATTTCCTTCTCGCCCCAGGACGCGAGGGAGATGTCGGCAACGAGGTAATCCTGGGTGGTGTCTTTGAGTACGGCGCTCATCACGCCCTCCTTTCAAGTTAAGAAAAAAGTAACGTGAGCGCGGTGTTGATGATCCGAGCCTGGCGAAAGAGGACTCTTTCGTCGCAACGCTCCTCGGAATTCATAAGTCTAGCATGGGTGGCGCCGCGGGGCTACGTGCTTTTTGCCGGGCTTGCGGCTGCGCGTGGTGGGCACGTGGTGCCCACCATCGCATGCCGATTACGCCAGGCCGGCCGCGGCGCGCAGCGCCGCCGCCTTGTCGGTGCGCTCCCAGCTGAACTCCGGCTCTTCGCGGCCGAAGTGGCCGTAGGCGGCGCTCTTCTGGTAGATCGGGCGCAGCAGGTCGAGCATCTGGACGATGCCTTTCGGGCGCAGGTCGAAGTGTTCGGCCACCAGTTCAGCGATGCGGTCGTCCGAGATGACGCCCGTGCCTTCGGTGTAGACGGTGATGTTGATCGGCTTGGCCACGCCGATCGCGTAGCTCACCTGCACCTGGCACTGGCGCGCCAGGCCGGCGGCCACGATGTTCTTGGCGACGTAGCGGGCCGCGTAGGCGGCCGAACGGTCGACCTTGGACGGATCCTTGCCGGAGAACGCGCCGCCGCCGTGCGGTGCCGCGCCGCCGTAGGTGTCGACGATGATCTTGCGGCCGGTCAGGCCGCAGTCGCCCTGCGGGCCGCCGATGACGAAGCGGCCGGTCGGGTTGACCAGGTAGCGGGTGTCCTGCAGCCATTCCTTCGGCAGCACCGGCTTGATGATCTCCTCGATCACCGCTTCCTCGATCTGGCTGTGCGACACTTCCGGCGCGTGCTGGGTCGACAGCACGACGGTGTTCACCGACACCGGACGGCCGTTCACGTAGCGCAGCGTGACCTGGGATTTCGCATCCGGGCGCAGCCAGGGCAGGCGGCCGTCCTTGCGCAGCTGCGACTGGCGCTCGACCAGGCGGTGCGCATAGTAGATAGCGGCCGGCATCAGTTCCGGGGTTTCGTCGCAGGCGTAGCCGAACATCAGGCCCTGGTCGCCCGCGCCCTGGTCGAGGTCGATGCCAGCGCCTTCGTCCACGCCCTGGGCGATGTCCGGCGACTGCTTGTCGTAGCAGACCATCACGGCGCAACCCTTGTAGTCGATGCCGAAGTCGGTGTTGTCGTAACCGATGCGCTTGATGGTATTACGTGCAACTTGAATATAATCGACGTTTGCGTGCGTCGTGATCTCCCCGGCCAGCACCACGAGACCCGTGTTGCACAGGGTTTCGGCAGCCACGCGCGCCGTCGGATCCTGCTCGAGGATGGCGTCGAGGATGGCGTCGGAAATCTGGTCAGCGACCTTGTCGGGATGGCCTTCCGAGACGGACTCGGAAGTAAAAAGGAAGTCGTTCGAGGACAATTGGAGGCTCCTGATACTGTTAAATAATTGCCGCAGTACCGATGCCTGCGACGCTTTAGCGATATTTATATTCCGCTTCGCAAGTTGTCATTAACTCCGCGGATCCTGCTCAAAGTGGTATTTTACGCTCCTTAAAAAATTTTGGTGTAGCAAGGCATCGCTTATCCATCCTGAATCAAACCATGCTCGTTTTTTTGTTCCGCTTCATGTCAGTGTTCCCGTTGCCCGTGCTGCATGCCCTCGGCGCCGGGCTCGGCTGGCTGGTCTATCTCGCTTCCCCCTCCTACCGCCGCCGCTTGCGGGGCAATCTGGCCCTGGCCGGCTATGAAAACCGGCTGTCGGCCGCCATCGCCGAATCCGGCAAGGCCATCGCCGAACTGCCGTTCGTCTGGTGCGCGCCGCAGGAGCGCGTCACCCGCCACGTCACGATGGAGAATTGGGAACTGGTCCAGCGCCAGCTCGACTCTGGCAAAGGGATTGTATTTTTGACGCCACACCTGGGCTGTTTCGAGCTGACCGCCCAGCAAGTCTCGCTGCGCGTCGAGTTGACGGTCATGTACCGTCCGCCGCGCAAGAGCGCGCTCAAGCCGCTGGTCGAGGATGCGCGCGCGCGCCAGCACATGCACCTGGCGCCGGCCACCCTGGCCGGCGTGCGCATGCTGGTCAAGGCGCTCAAGGGCGGCCAGCCCGTCGGTGTGCTGCCCGACCAGGTGCCGCAGGAAGGCGAAGGCGTATGGGCGCCCTTCTTCGGCCGCGATGCCTACACGATGACGCTGCCCGCCAAGCTGGCCCAGCTGGGCAAGGCCGACATCCTGCTCGTATATGCCGAGCGCCTGCCGCGCGGACGCGGCTATGCGATCCGCTTCGTGCCCTTCGAGGGCGAGCTGGCCGGCACCCAAACCGAACAGGCCGCCACCATCAACCGCGCGATGGAACAATTGATCGCGCTTTGCCCGTCCCAGTATTTCTGGAGCTACAACCGCTACAAGCGCCCGCAAGGCGTCGATGCACCGCAAGCCGAGGTCGTTCAATGAGGTTCCTGATTGCCTTGCTGTGGCTGCTGCATTGGCTGCCGCTGCCCATTCTCGGCCGCATCGGCACCGCCGTCGGCAGCCTGATGTATTACGCCATCCCGAAGCGCCGCAAGATCGCCCTGGTCAACCTGCGCCTGTGCATGCCCGAACTGAGCGAGGCCGAGCGCGTGGACATCGCCAAGCGCCACTTCCAGAGTTATTCGCGCAGCATCCTGGAACGCTCGCTGATCTGGTGGGCGCCGATCCCGCGCCTGCGCCGCCTGATCCATGTCGAACCGGCGGTGCCGCAGGCCGAGATGGAAAGCGGCCCGACCATCCTGCTGTGCCCGCACTTCGTGTGCCTGGACGTGGCCGGCGTGGCATCGCGCGTGATTCCCGTGGCGACGATCTATTCGCCGCAGAAGAACAAGGCCTTCGACGACCTGCTGCGCTACGGCCGCGAGCGCTTCGGCCCCGTGCGCCTGTTTACCCGTACCGACGGCGTCAAGCCGATCCTGCGCGCGCTGCGCGACGGCCTGCCCTATTTCATGCTGCCCGACATGGATTTTGGCGAAAAGGATGCCGCTTTCGTGCCCTTCTTCGGCATTCCGGCCGCCACGCTGACGGCGCTCGGCCGCCTGTCCGCGGCCGCGAATGCCAAGGTCATCCCCGTCATCGCTACTTTCCTGCCAAACTACAAGGGTTACCGCGTCGTGTTCTATCCGGCCTGGCAGGATTTCCCCGGCGACGACATGATCGCCGCCACGCGCCGGATGAACGCCTTCATCGAGGAACGCGTGCGCGAGCATCCGGCGGAATACTTCTGGACGCATAAACGCTTCAAGACCCGCCCGAATGGCGAACCGTCGTTCTACGACTAAGTATTAATTAGGATTTTTAGTACATGAAACTGAAGTTCACCAAGATGCACGGTGCGGGCAACGACTTCGTCGTCATCGACGCCGTCAACCAGGCCCTCGACCTGGGTCCGGAACAGTGGCGCCGCCTCGCCGACCGCCGCTTCGGCATCGGCGCCGACCAGATCCTGATCGTCGAACGCCCGACCGAGGCCGGTTGCGACTTCCGCTACCGCATCTACAACAACGACGGCGGCGAAGTGGAACAGTGCGGCAACGGCTCGCGCGCCTTCGTGCGCTTCGTGAGCGACAAGGGCTTGACGGACAAGCGCAGCATCCGCGTGCAGACCATGGCCGGCATCATCACGCCGCGCCTGGAAGACGACGGCAGCGTGACGGTGGACATGGGCGCGCCGATCCTGGAACCGGCGCGCGTACCGTTCGACAGCGCCGGCCTGGACGGCACGGCCCAGGGCCGCGACACGCTGTGGCCGCTCGCGGTACGCGTGGGCGCCGAGGAACGCACGGTGCTGGTCTCGGCCGTCTCGATGGGCAATCCGCACGCGGTCCAGGTGGTCGACGACGTCGAGACGGCTCCCGTGCTGGAGACCGGTCCGCAGATCGAACACCATCCGCGCTTCCCGAAACGCGTCAACGCGGGCTACCTGCAGGTGCTGGACCGCGGCCACGTGAAGCTGCGCGTGTTCGAGCGCGGCGCCGGCGAAACCCTGGCCTGCGGCACCGGCGCCTGCGCCGCGGTCGTGGCGGGCATCCGGCGCGGCCTGCTCGACTCCCCCGTCGAGGTGCAGGCGCGCGGCGGCCGCCTGACCATCCGCTGGGCCGGCGAAGGCGAGCCTGTATACATGAGCGGGCCGGCCGAGACCGTCTTCGAAGGCGAGATCGAGATCTGATCCAGGGGTCAGAGCCCGGTTTTGCCTCTAAAGGGCTCTGACCCCGGAGTTGCCTGCCGTCGAACAGCCGGGGTTGGCTTTGCGGCTGAACACCGACGGCCAGGGTTCTTTCAGCTTTGCGGCTGAACACCGGGGTCAGAGCCCCTTAAAGGAAGAACCGGGCTCTGACCCCTGCCTGAGCCGCTTTAAACGAAGAACCGGGCTCTGACCCTATGCCGCCAGTGAATAATCCGTATCCACGTCTTCCGGCAGCAGGCTGCGCAGCCGATACAGGCGCTGGCGGTAATTTCCTTCCGTACCGCCCGGACTGCAATCGATTCCCTCGAACAGCAGCCGCACGCGATCGAGCAGTTGGCGCTCCTGGACCGTCTCGATCAGTACGAGACGGCGCCGGCTGCGCCCATAGCTGGCGCGGATGTCGATCACGAGGCAGTGGCCGCGATCGGCGCTGCACACATCCAGCAACAGGGCCTCGGCCCGGCTGAGGCCGAACGCCAGTGCCAGTTCCAGCCGCGCCGCCAGCAGCGGATGGGCGGACAGGTCGCGGCCGGCGAGCAGGCCCGCCAATCCCTTCCAGGCATCCGGCGGGCGCGGCGCGATCTTGCGCACGGCCACGCTCGCCTTCGGGCAGCCCTGGCGTGCGGCCTGCTGCAGCCAGAACAGGGCACGCACGTCGTTGTTCTCGTTCTCGCGGCGCGCGCGCCAGGCGGCATTGCCGCACTCGAGCTGGGCATCGCGGTAACCCATGCCGGCCGCCTGCTCCAGGTATTTTTGCGCCTCCACGACATTGCGCTGGGAAAATTCGGGCTTGATATAGATGCGCGACAGCGCGTACCAGGCTTCGGCCAGGCCCTGCTCGCCGGCCTGCGTCAGCCAGCGCACCGCCTTCTTGAAATTGGCCGCCCCGCTGCCGCCCGGGATGCGCTTGCCGTCGATGCGCATGCGTGCACACCATAGGCCGAGCGCCAGCTGGGCATGACGGTCCTGCTCGGTGGCCGCCAGCTCCCAGAAGCGCTGCAGTTCGGCCGGCCCGACGTCGTGCGCCGCCGCGTTGGCGGCCACCAGCCGGGCGCAGCGCGACAGCAGCAGCACCTCGTCGGGCGCCAGGCGGGCGGCGGCGCGGCCCTGGGCGGCCTCGGAGCCGGCCAGCGCGCGCGCCAGCGGCAGGGCGCGTGCCAGGTAGGCGGCGCGGTCGCCGCTCTCCCAGTCCTGCTCGAGCTGGGCGAACTGCGCCGGCTCGAGCCCGTTGTCGGCCGCCTCGCGCAGCCAGCGCCTGCCGGCGGCCGCATTCGGCGCAGGTGCCGGCGCGGCGGGCACGGGAGCGGACGCGGCGGCCTGCGGCTGGGACGCCTGCGGCTCCGGGGCGACGCCATGCTCGCGCGCCAGCAGCCACTGCGCTTCCGGGAAGCCGGCATGGGCCGCCTCCTCGAGGGCGCGCAAGGCCTTGCTGCGCTGGAGGGCGGCCGGGCGCTTGTCGCGCGTGCCGAGCACCAACTGGGCATAGACCAGTCCGGCGCGCGTGAGGCCGTTGTCGTAGGCGCGTTCGTACCAGAGCGTCACCGGGTGCGGGCTGTGGCGGGCCAGGTCGAGGGGAATATGGTTGCCGATGAGTTCCCAGGCCTCGGCGCAGCCTTGTTGGGCGGCACGGTCGAGCCAGTGCAACGCCGTGGGCAGGCTGCGCGGCAGGCCGGCGCTGCCGAACAGATAGAGTCGTCCCAGCGCCAGCTGGGACTCGGCGCGTCCGGCCCGGGCACCGCGGATCACTGCCAATTCTTCGCGATTTGCCATCGTTCTTTGTTTGAATGTAAGAGACGTCGAGAAAATGCGCGCAGAAGCGCACGGATCGGCTCCAATGGACTCATCTGGAGCGCTTTTCGACGGCAGGGATGTCGGATGGCCCAGAGTCTAAAGCCGCGCCGGCACGATTCGTTTGCGATTTGTCGAGCCTTTGAGCGGGCACAAATATGACCATGTCATGCGGATGAAATAATGCCTTCGAGAAACTTAAACTAACCCGAAGTTTGTTACCTCCTCATGACAGATGCGTTTCGAAAATACAACAGCACGATTGGTTTTATTGGCTTTCCACCAAGTGAAACGGTCATAATTGACCAACCCACCAATCTTGACGCATTAAGCATTTAAGGTTCACACATCCGAGTGTTCAGAAACTAATAAAAATCTCAATGCTCTCCGGATTCCTTCGATTCATTTTATAAGGACATAACTAGATGAAAAAATCACTCTTGGCAGTCGCTCTGCTGGGCGCATTCGCCGGCGTAGCACACGCTCAAACCTCGGTTCAGATCTACGGTAACATCGACGTCGGCGTCAACAAGAGCTCCGGCCAGACCCTGAACATCGGCAAGCGCGCTGCCAACACCCTGGGCTTCAAGGGGACTGAAGACCTGGGCAACGGCCTGAAAGCACTGTTCCAGATCGAAATGCGCTACGAGCCGGACACCGGCACCACCGAAAACGGCAACAACCGTCCGCTGTTCCAGGGCCAGAGCCGCGTCGGCCTGCAGGGCGACTTCGGTATGGTCCGCCTGGGTCGCGGCCTGACCCCGTACCAGGAAATCGTCGGTTCGTTCGAACCGTGGCACGGCCTGCCGAACCAGGCCGGCTTCTATACCGACATCTCGGTCGCCGGCTTCGTGTCCGCTCCGCTGGATGCCCGCTACGGCAACGGCACCCCGGGCTCGGCCAACCAGAACCGTATCTCGAACGCGATCTTCTATAACTCGCCGGTCGCTGGCGGCTTCCAGGTGAACGCATCGTGGGCGTCGAAAGAAGCCAACGGCGGCGCAGCCATCACCGGCCAGGGCGTCGGCGCGGCATCGTACGCTGCCAACTCGCAGGCTTCGGTGAACCCGTTCTCGGTCGCCGGTACCTACAACAACGGCCCGGCGGCAGCGATGCTGGCCTACGAGCGCAACGGCGTCGAAACCAAGGTCTGGTCGGGCGCCGCATCGTTCGCCGTGACCCCGGAACTGAAGCTGATGGCGACCTTCTCGAAGCAGAACCAGGAGCACATCAACACCATCCGTCCGGATACCAAGGGCTGGGTGCTGGGCGCGACCTACGCCGTCGGCCCGGGCAAGATCCTGGCTGGTTACGGCCAGAAGGACCAGGACAACTCGGTCGCCAAGACCAAGCAGATGTCGCTGGGCTACGAGTACAGCCTGTCGAAGCGTACCTACCTGTACATCGACGCATCGCGCAAGAAGGACATCATCAACCCGGTCACCGGCGGCCTGGCTGGCGTCCCGACCGTCAACTACTACGACGTGGGCATCAACCACTCGTTCTAATCGCGACACGAGCGCGGGGCCTCGCCCCGCCAGCGCGATCCGCAAGGGCGGACCTGGGCAACCGGGTCCGCCCTTGTTGCATTCGGCCCCGCTATCCGCAGCGCTCGTCCGATCCGCGCCACACCCCGCCACTTCATTGAACAAGCTTAAACGCGGCGCCGGCGCCCGCGCCCATGCTGTCCGGGCAGACGGCACGGCGTTCCTGCCTGCCGCCGCTGCCCTGTGAAGGAGGAGCGATGAACAAGTCCCTGCGCGCCGCCATCTGCACCGCCGCCCTGCTGCCCGCCGCGGCGCCGGCCCAGACCAGCGTCCAACTCTACGGCATCGCCGACGCCGGCGTGATGTGGCAGCGCGGCTCCTCGCCCAAGATCATCAGCGGCGGCGCCGACGGCTCGCGCCTGGGCATCAAGGGCAGCGAGGAACTGGGGCGCGGCCTGAAGGCCGTCTTCAACCTCGAGGCGCGGATCGAACTCGATACCGGCACCCAGTGGCCCACGCTGGTCAACGAGAACCAGGGCTACTACCTCACGCGCGGCATGGAATCCCTGCCCGCGCCCATCCTGGCCGCCGTGCGCCGATCGCTGCAGCCGCCCGGCGGTCCCGCCGTGAATCCGGAAAAAGCCTTGTTCGACCGCACCGCGATGGGCGGCCTGGTGACGCCGTTCGGCGCGATCCTGCTGGGACGCATGTACACGCCCGGCTACGAAGTGTTCGCCGCCGCCGACGCCTTCGAGGTGGGCACCGGCGGCACCTGGGGCAGCGTCACGGGGGGCACGGCCGGCTTCACGGCGCTGGGCGCCGACATCCGTTCCCAGCGCGCCCTGCAGTGCCGCATCGCGCTGCCCTCGGGCCTGGGCGGTTCGCTGATGGTGGCCGGGCGCGGCTCCGGCTACCTCGGCCTGTACAACAAGTTCTGGGGCGCGGCGCTCACGTACAAGGCCGGTCCCTGGGACGTGGGCGTGGGCCACAACCACGGCTACGACCCGCGCGGCGCGCCGAGCCTGCGCTCGACCACCATCGGCGGCTCGTATCTGTGGGAAGACTGGAAGTTCTTCGCCGGCTGGCACGACCAGCGCAACCGCAACTCGGCCTGGCTGCCGACCTATATCGCCGGCTGGGATGCGCAGATCGCGCCGGCGCTGGCGCCGCTGGGCGCGGCCACGGCGGCCGCCCTGCGCACCGTGTTCGTCGACAACATCACGATCAACAGCCAGCAGGATGCGGCCAGCGTGCAGGTCGGGCTGCAGTACCGGCGCGGTCCGGGACGCATCGTGGCATCGGTCGCGCACCAGGACGACCAGACGCCGTCCGACAGCGACGCCACCCTGTTCGCGCTCGGCTACAACTATTACCTGTCCCGGCGCACCGACATCTATGCGGTGGCGTCCTTCATCAAGAACGACAACGAGGCGCAGTACAGCCCGGCGACGGCGGGTGCGCCGGGCGGTTTCACCAAGTTCCCCGGCGAAGACGGGCGCGCCTTCCAGCTGGGCGTGCGGCACCGGTTCTAGGCGGCTCCCGGCGGCGCAAAGCGTGGCGCGGGCGCCCCGTCCGCCAGGTTTTTGTGCATGGCAATCGTTGCGGTCAGGTAAAATGAGCGACCAACTTTTGCAACACGACCACGCAGCAATGAGCGCTCTCCTGGATTCCACCGCCGTCGCCCAGTACCTGGCCGACCACCCGCAGTTTTTCGAAGAACACGCCGCCCTGCTGGGCGAAGTCAGGCTGTCCAGCCCCTTGACCGGCCGTGCCGTGTCGCTGCAGGAGCGCCAGATGGAAGTCATGCGCGCCAAGTACAACGCGCTGGAACTGCGCATGGCCGGCCTGGCGCGCCATGCCGAGGAAAACGCGGCGATCGCCAACCGCTTCCACGGCTGGACCCAGCAATTGCTGCGCACCCATGACGCGGCCGCCATGCCCGCCGCCGTCGCCGACGGCCTGGTCGAACACTTCATCGTCCCGCAAGCCACGCTGCGCCTGTGGAACCTGAAGCCGGACCACGAAGGCAGTGCCTACACGGCAGGCGTCAGCGACGACGCCCGCCTGTTCGCCAGCAGCCTGCGCGCGCCCTACTGCGGCCCGAACCGCGATTTCGAAGCCGTGCGCTGGCTCGAGAACGCCGACGACGTCCGCTCGACCGCGCTGGTCGCCCTGCGCGCCGGCGGCACCGCCTTCGGCCTCCTGGTGCTGGGCTCGAACGATCCGGAACGCTTCGGCGCCGCGATGGCGACCGATTTCCTCGTCCACATCGGCGAGACCGCCAGCACCGCGCTGGCGCCGCTGCGCGCCTGATGGACATCGCGGCCGCCGATGCCTGGTCCGGCCGCTACCTGGCCGAGCTGGCCACCCAGCGCCAGCTCTCGCCGCACACGATTGCCGCCTACGGGCGCGACCTGGCCGAACTGGCCCGCCTGGCCGGCCACGCCGACTGGGCGCGCCTGACCCATGCGGACATCCGCCGCTTCACCGCCAAATTGCACGCCGACGGCCAGGGCCCGACCTCGATCGCCCGCAAGCTGTCCGGCTGGCGCGGCTTCTTCGAATGGCTGTCGCGCCAGGTGACGCTGGCGGCCAACCCGGTCGACGGCGTGCGCGCGCCGCGCCGTCCGAAACGCCTGCCGAAGGCGCTGGCCGTGGACGATGCCGTGCAGCTGATGGAACACCATGCGCACGGCCATCCGGATCCGGCCGAACTGTGCAACCGCGCCATGTTCGAACTGCTGTATTCGAGCGGCTTGCGCGTCTCCGAGCTGGCTGGGCTCGACGTGCGCTACGTGGCGGCCGGCGAACACGCACCGGCTTCGCTCGGCTGGCTGGAGGCGGATGCCGGGGAAGTCGTCGTCACCGGCAAGGGCAACAAGATGCGCCGGGTGCCGGTGGGCGGACCGGCGCGCGCCGCGCTGGCCGCCTGGCTGGCCGTGCGCCCGCCGGCGCGCGACGGCAGCCACGCGCTGTTCCTGAGCACGCGCGGTACCCGCATCAGTCCGCGCGTCGTGCAGCAGCGCCTGAAACTGCACGCCCAGAAGGCCGGCGCGCCGGTGCACGTCCATCCGCACGTGCTGCGCCACTCCTTCGCCTCGCACCTGCTGCAATCGTCGGGCGACCTGCGCGCCGTCCAGGAACTGCTCGGCCACGCCAGCATCACCTCGACCCAGGTGTATACCGCGCTCGACTTCCAGCACCTCGCGGCCGTCTACGACAAGGCCCACCCGCGCGCCAAACGCAGAGACTCAGGCAAAGACTGAGCGAATACGGCCGCATCCGTGGCTGGTGGTGACATTCCATAAATTCCGGCATAATCCATCGATTCTCCGGAGCCCATCGGGCCCTTCTGATTGGATGACGACATATGGAATTGATCCCGAGCACTATCCTGACCGGCTTCCTCGGCGCCGGCAAAACCACGCTGCTCAACCGTATCCTGCAGGAACAGCACGGCCTGCGCATCGCCGTCATCGAGAACGAATTCGGCCAGGAAAACATCGACAACGAGATCCTGGTGCAGGATCCGAGCGAGCAGATCGTCGAGATGAACAACGGCTGCATTTGCTGCACCGTGCGCGGCGACCTGATCGTCGCCCTGACCAACCTGGCGAAGAAGCGCGAGGCCGGCGAGCTGAACTTCGACCGCGTCGTCATCGAGACCACGGGCCTGGCCAATCCGGGTCCGGTGGCCCAGACCTTCTTCGTCGACGAGGAAGTCGGCGCCCACTACCTGCTCGACGCGGTGGTGACCGTGGTCGACGCCCGCCACGCCATGGACCAGCTGGACCGCCACGAGGAAGCCCAGCGCCAGGTCGGTTTCGCCGACAAGATCCTGCTGTCCAAGACCGACCTGGTCGATGCCGCCGCGCTCGAGGCGCTCAAGGCGCGCATCCGCCGCATCAATCCGCGCGCCCCGATCAGCACGTCCGACTTCGGCCGCGCGCCGATCGGCGAAGTGCTCGACCTGCGCGGCTTCAACCTGAACGACAAGCTGGAACTGGATCCGGACTTCCTCGCCGCCGAGCACGACCATGACCACGATCATGATCACAAGCACGGCCCCGGCTGCGGTCACGATCACGAGCACACCGAGGCATGCGGCCACGGCCATGACCACCACCACAGCCACCACACGGACGACATCGCCGCCTTCGTGTTCAAGAGCGAGCGCGCCTTCGACCCCGAGCGCCTGGATCAATTCCTTGGCAGCATGGTGCAAGTATTCGGCCCCAACATGTTGCGCTACAAGGGCGTGCTGCTGATGGCCGGGGCGGATCGCAAGGTCGTTTTCCAAGGCGTGCATCAAATCATGGGCAGCGACCTGGGTGCAAAGTGGGCGGAAAACGAGGCGCGTGGCAGCAAGATGGTATTTATTGGTAAAAATTTACCGCAAGACGTCTTTATTCGCGGATTGGAACAATGTTTGGTATAAACTAGCCCGGTTCTATGGACTGAAAAGCCCTGTCACACGGAAAGGCAGGGCAGGCGCGGAGGGGTTTCGCGCCTTACGGTAGCCACCCGCGCGCACAACTCAGCAACAGGGTCAGCGCCGAGTTAGCTGTTAAAATGGAAACTCTGTCGTATCAAAGGTAAGTGAAGTCATGACTAAAACAAGCAAACCGAATACCGTTGCGCAGCCCGAAGAACGCCTCCTGACGGAAGAAGAAATTCGGGCCATGAGCGACGACGACTACATGAACCCGGCACAGCTGGCGTTCTTCAAGAACCGCCTCCAGGAGCTCGAAAAGGAACTCCTCAAGAATGCTGGCGAGACGACCGAGCACCTGCGCGAAACGGTACTCGTCCCCGATCCGGCCGACCGCGCCACCATCGAGGAAGAGCACGCGCTGGAACTGCGTACCCGCGACCGCGAACGCAAGCTGCTCAAGAAAGTACAGCAGTCGCTGGCCTCGATCGAGACCGGCGAATACGGCTGGTGCGAAGAAACCGGCGAACCGATCGGCATCCCGCGCCTGATCGCCCGTCCGACCGCCACGCTGTCGCTGGAAGCGCAGCAACGCCGCGAACTGAAGCAGAAGCTCTACGGCGACTGATCGCCGCCGCGCCCCACGAAAAAGCATGCGCCTGTCGCATGCTTTTTTGTTTTCAGGCCCGTGCACATATATGCACGAGACATTTCCTATCGTCTACACTAGCGACACGAGCGACAGCCGCGCGTGCGACACACGCGGCGATTGACGC
The DNA here is from genome assembly GCF_030412015.1 of Massilia sp. YIM B02763. Classification (GTDB taxonomy): domain Bacteria; phylum Pseudomonadota; class Gammaproteobacteria; order Burkholderiales; family Burkholderiaceae_D; genus Telluria. The sequence goes on from NZ_JASNRD010000027.1 coordinate 49,888, forward strand.
AACGCAGTTGTGCGTGCCATGCAGCGCGCGTGGCCGTGCTACTGTTTCGACCGGCATCCCGGCCCTGCCGAGCGCGATGTCGACTGGATTTCCGCCGACGAGGAACACGTGGGTTTTTTCTCCTTCCTGAAGAAAAAGAACGATGCGCCCGCCGCTGCTCAGGCGCCCGCTACTGCGCCCACTCCAGCGCCCGCCCTCGCCGGCCCGTCCACGCGCATGAGCCTCGAGACCGAGGAGGAACGCGAGCGCCAGCGCGAGATCGCGCGCGCCACCGCCGCCAAGATCGACGAGATCGAGCTGGAGATGATCGCCGACATCTTCGACGACGAGACCTGGGCCGGCAAGCGCCGCGTTCCCGCCGCGGCGTCCGGCATCGCCGCGGCCGCCGCGCCGGAACCCGACGCGGACAGCCTGTTGGGCGCCGAGGAATTGCCCGATGCGGCGGCCGCGCCATCCAGCGCGCCGGCCGTCGAGGAAGCCGCCATCCTGTACGCCAACGACCAGCTCGACGCCGCCTGCCTGGTATTGCGCGCCAGCCTGGCCGAAGCGGGAAGCGAGCGCCAGCCCTGGTGGATGCTATTCGACCTGTACCAGGTCATGGGCCTGGAACGCGAGTTCGACAGCGTCGCGATCGACTATGCGAGCCGTTTCGAGACGTCGCCGCCGGCCTGGACGCCGTTGTCCGCGCCTGGCGCCGCCGCACCCGCGCGCCAGTTCGCCGGCCCCGTGCCGACCGCGATCCTGTCCGGCAGGCTGGACGAATCGATCGGACCGCAACTGGCGCGCGCCCTCGCGTCCTCCCCCAGTCCGCTGGTGCGTTTCGAGTTCCAGGCGGTGACGGACGCCACCCCGGCCGGCTGCTTCCTGCTGCTGTCCGCCCTGCAGACGCTGCGCGGCAGCGAACGCGAACTGGTGCTGGCCGGCGCCGACCAGCTCGCCGCCCTGCTGCGCCCGATGCTTGCCATCGGCGAGCGCGCCGCGTCCGAAGCGCCCTGGCTGCTGCTGCTGGAACTGCTGCTGCTGGCCAACCGCGAAAAGGATTTCGAGGAAACGGCGATGGATTACTGCCTCACCTTCGAAGTCTCGCCGCCCTCGTTCGAAGCGCCGAAGCTGGCCGCCATCAGCCTGGGCGCCAGTCCGGGGCCGACGGCCGACCGCTTCCTGCTGCCGGCCGCCATCCGCGGCGACGCCACGGCGCTCCTCGACGCCATCGCCGCGCACGCGGCCCAGCATCCGGCGCTGGTGCTGGATTGCTCGCGCCTGGCGCACATCGACTACGCGGCCGCGAACGCGCTGGCAGCCCAGTTGCGCGGCATTGCCGGCCATGGCCGCGAGGTCGTGCTGCGCGACCTGAACCACGTCGTCGCCGTGCTGCTGCGGCTGCTGGGTGCGGGCGGGCAGGTGCGTCTCTACGCCCACAAGTATTGATCATAACCGTAGGGTGGGCACCATGTGCCCGCCAAATGTCGGCACTGCGTCTGCGCTCGGTGGGCACATGGTGCCCACCCTACGATCACACTCTTGCCGAATAGGCAAGAATTGACGATCGACACGTCAATATCTTGCAATTTCATATGACATCCCCACTTGCGGTGAGCAGATCAACCACGAGGCAAATATGGAACAATTTCACGGCACGACGATCGTCAGCGTCCGGCGCGGCAACCAGGTAGCGCTCGGCGGCGATGGACAAGTCACCTTGGGTAACGTCGTCATGAAGGGTTCGGCGCGCAAGGTGCGCAAGCTGTACCAGAACAAGGTGCTGTGCGGCTTCGCCGGCGGCACGGCCGACGCCTTTACCCTGCTGGACCGCTTCGAAGCGAAACTGGAAAAACACCAGGGCAACCTCCTGCGCGCCTCGGTCGAGCTGGCCAAGGACTGGCGCACGGATCGCGTCCTGCGCCGCCTGGAAGCCATGCTGTTGGTGGCCGACCGCGAGAAGACCCTGATCATCACCGGCAACGGCGACGTGCTCGAACCGGAAGACGGCATCGGCGCGATCGGCTCGGGCGGCATCTATGCGCAGTCGGCCGCCAAGGCCCTGCAGGAAAACACGGACATGGCCCCGGCCGACGTCGTCAAGAAGGCGCTGACCATCGCCGGCGAACTGTGCATCTATACGAATATGTCGCACATCATCGAGACGCTCGACTGAGCGTCCGACAGGGAACCTGAAATGAACCAACTCATGAATATGACCCCTTCCGAAATCGTGTCGGAACTGGACAAGCACGTCGTCGGCCAAGGCAAGGCCAAGCGCGCGGTATCGATTGCCCTGCGCAATCGCTGGCGGCGCCAGCAGGTCGAGGAACCGCTGCGCCACGAGATCACGCCGAAGAACATCCTGATGATCGGCCCGACCGGCGTCGGCAAGACCGAGATCGCGCGTCGCCTGGCCAAGCTGGCCGACGCGCCCTTCATCAAGGTCGAAGCGACCAAGTTCACCGAGGTGGGCTATGTCGGCCGCGACGTCGACACCATCATCCGCGACCTGATCGACATCGGCATCAAGCAGACCCGCGCCAGCGAAATGAAGAAGGTGCGCCAGCGCGCCGAGGACGCGGCCGAAGACCGCATCATCGACATCCTGGTGCCGCCGGCACGCGACTTCGGCTTCAACGTCAGCAATGGCGACGGCAAGGAAGGCGGAGACACCACCCGCCAGACTTTCCGCAAGCGCCTGCGCGAAGGCGCGCTCGACGACAAGGAAGTCGAGATCGAGGTATCGGACGCTGCGCCCCAGATGGAAATCATGGCGCCGCCGGGCATGGAAGAAATGACCGAGCAGATCAAGTCGATGTTCGCCGGCGTCGGGGCCGGACGCAAGAAGCCGCGCAAGATGAAGGTCAAGGAGGCCTTGAAGCTGCTCATCGACGAAGAGGCCGCCAAGCTGGTCAACGAAGACGAGATGAAGCAGAAGGCCATCGCCAACGTCGAGCAGAACGGCATCGTGTTCCTGGACGAGGTCGACAAGATCGCCTCGCGTTCGGAACACGGCGGCGCCGACGTCTCGCGCGCCGGCGTCCAGCGCGACCTGCTGCCGCTGGTCGAGGGCACGACGGTGAACACGAAGTACGGCATGATCAAGACCGACCACATCCTGTTCATCGCCTCGGGCGCCTTCCACCTGTCCAAGCCCTCGGACCTGATTCCGGAGCTGCAGGGCCGCTTCCCGATCCGCGTCGAGCTGGAATCGCTGTCGATCGAGGACTTCAAGAGCATCCTGACCGCCACCCACGCCAGCCTGACCAAGCAGTACGAGGCGCTGCTGGCGACCGAGGGCGTGAAGCTGGAGTTCGCCGAGGGCGGCATCCATCGCCTGGCCGAGATCGCCTATTCGGTCAACGAACGCACCGAGAACATCGGCGCGCGCCGCCTGTACACGGTGATGGAAAAGCTGCTCGAGGAGATTTCCTACTCGGCCAGCGACAAGTCTGGCCAGACCCTGACGATCGACGCCGGCTACGTCAACGAGCGCCTCGACGCGCTGGCCGTCAACGAAGACCTGTCGCGCTACGTGCTGTAACGCGACGCTGCACGGGCGCCCGCGAGGGCGCCTTTTTTTTGGTTCATCGCGCTTTCCCGGGGA
>NZ_JASNRD010000028.1 GCF_030412015.1 Massilia sp. YIM B02763
CGCGGCGGTGCCGCTGGCGGTGGTCTTGATGCCGCCGGCATCGGTGCCCGAACTCGAGTACGCGCTATGAACCAGCGCCAGCGCTATCCGTTATGAGCTAGGTCGAGTCCCGTGCCGCAACCAAGCGCGGCGATCAAGGTCTTAAGGAACGCTACACTCACGAAAGGACTGCGCGATGGGCGATTACCTGAGGATCCAAGAAATGCTGAAGGAGGGCGAAGTCTACGCCGGGGTCATCCTCGGCAAGAATGGCGACCCCGACTACCACCTGGTACTGCTGGCGGACGAAGCTTCCGACGTCAGCTGGCCGGCAGCGAGCGAGTGGGCAAGCATGCAGGAAGGCGCGCTACCGACCCGGCGCGAACTGGCCCTGTTGTTCGCCAACCAGCGCGAGTCCTTCGATCGCGTCTGGTACTGGTCGTCCGAGCAGCACGAAACGCGGCCGCAACTGGTCTGGGGGCAGAACTTTGCCAGCGGCATCCAGACAGTCTATGGCCGTCCGTTCCGTGGACATGCGCGGGCGATCCGGCGCATCAGCGGCGGCTGAGTCCGGTCACAGGCACTGCCCTGCCCTCCGCGTGCTTCGTGCCCGCGCGTGCCGCAACACGTCCCAGGATCAAGCCCGGGGCAAGGGCCGGCGCACGACGCCGGCCCACACGCCTTACTTGGCCTTGGCCGGGGCACTAGACGAGACAGCGGCGCCGGCGCCACCGCCGGCGTTCGCCGCAGCGTTGGCGCCGGCCGCGACGGCATTGGCAGCCGGGGCAGCGCTCGCGTAGATATTGGAGCGGCCGATCGGCTGATCCATATTCGCCAGGAACCACGCGGTGGTTGCCATGACGGCTGCGTGGCGGCGCAGGTTGTCCGGATCGACCTTGTCGAAGGTGTCGGCAGGGGTATGGTGGTAATTGAAGTAGTCGGACGAATCGATCCACGGTTCGAAGCTGGGCACGCCGGACTTTTCCAGCGCATGCAGGTCACCGGAGCCGACCACGTCTTCGCGGCGCAGCGCACCGGCGCCCATCGGGTACAGCGCCGCCTGGAGCGGGGCCAGCAGCTTCATCGACGCCTGGCTCAGGCCGGCGCGCAAGCCGAACGGACGGCCCGAACCGTTGTCGTCCTCGTAGGCGGCGAAGTGCTTCTCGGCCGTCGACTTGTAGGCGGCGTCGTAGCCGACGCCGCCGCGTCCGCCGTTTTCCTCGTTCATCCAGGCCACCACGCGGATGGTGCGGCGCGGACGATAGTCGAGCTTGCGCAGCGTATTGATGACTTCCATCGCGCTGACGACGCCCGAGGCGTCGTCGTTGGCGCCGGTCGCGAGGTCCCAGGAATCCAGGTGGCCGGACACGAGCACGATCTCGTCGGCCTTGTCCGTGCCCTGCCAGTCGGCAATGACGTTGAAGCTGTCGGCGTCCGGCAGGATTTGCGGGGTCAGGGTCAGGTGCATGGTGACGGGGCCGCGCTTGGCCAGGCGCGCGATCAGCATCGAATCCTCGATGGTGACGGCCGCCGCGGGAATGCGCGCGCCGTCCTGCAGATTGGTGGCGCCCGTATGGACGATGCGATAGGCCGCGCCGCCGACGGCGCGCACTAGTGCCGCGGACGCGCCCATCTCGGCCGCCATGCGCGGGCCGGCGCCGCGGAACGCGACGGCCTGGCCGTAGGCGGTGCCCGCCAGGCCGCGGTCGGCCATGCGCTGGTCGAACGGCACGTCGAACAGGACGATATTGCCCTTGACCTCGGCCGCCTTGGCCTTCAGCTCCTCGAAGCTGCCGACCACGACGACCTTGGCCGTGATGCCGGCGGCCGGCGTCGCGCCCGAACCGCCCAGCGCGGCCAGCACGATCTTTTGCGTCACGCCCTCGGGACGGCCCTTGTAGTCGACCAGCGACCCCGCCTCGGCGCCGCGCACCCAGTGCGGCACCTTAACCGGCTGCAACGTGACCTTGGCGCCCAGCTTGCGCAACTCGTCCGCCACCTGCTTCACCGCCGCCGCGGCACCCGGCGAACCGGACAGGCGCGGCCCGACCAGGTCCGTCAGGTCTTCCAGGCGCTGGTACGCGTAGTCGCTCTGCAGCGCCGTGTCGCGCACCTTCGCGAGCGCGGCCGGATCGTTGCCGGGCGTGGCGGCGTGCGCGGCACCAGCGATGAGGCTCGCAGCCAGGATGGTCAGGACGGGAAGACGGGTACGGCGATTCATGCGCACTATCCTTTAGTGGGGGTAGGAAAAACCCCAACGATAGCGCATAAGCCTCCCCTTTGGGAGAAATTGTTGCCGTAAATACATTATTGAGATTTAGGCAGGCACTAATTTGACCAAGGTAATCTCCGATGGAGCGCCGAAGCGCTTGGGCGGCCCCCAGTATCCGGTACCGCGGCTCGTATACACCCACAGCGAGCGCACCCGGTTGAGGCCGGCGACGAACGGCTGCTGCAGCGGCACGAACAGGTTCCAGGGGAAGAACTGGCCGCCGTGCGTATGGCCGGACAATTGCAGGTCGAAGCCGGCATCCGCCGCCGCCGGCGCGCTGCGCGGCTGGTGGGCCAGCAGGATGCGTACGGCGACGTCGTCCGGCGCGCCCGCCGCCGCCAGGTGCGGGTCGCTCTTGTGGCCCGGGTTGAACAGGTGGGCGGAATAGTCGGTGATGCCGGCGATCATGAGGGCGGCATCGCCGCGGCGCCGGATCACGTGTTCGTTCATCAGCACGCGCAGCCCCAGCCGGCGCACTTCCGCGATCCACTGTTCGGCGCCCGAGTAATACTCGTGGTTACCCGTCACAAAGAAACTGCCGTCCGGCGCCGACAGGCGCGACAAGGGCTCCGTATGCGGCGCCAGGCGCTGCACGCTGCCGTCGACCAGGTCCCCCGTGACGGCGATGGCGTCCGGCTTCAAGGCGTTGACCCGGGTCACGATGGCGTTCAGGTAGGGCCGGCGGATCGTCGGGCCCACGTGGATGTCCGAGATCTGGGCGATCGAATAACCGTGCAGCGCGGGCGGGAGCCCGGCGATCGGCACCTCGACCTTGACGACGCGGGCGACCCGGCGCGCATTGACGAAGCCGATCGCCGTCACGGCCAGCGCCAGCAGCGGCACGGCGACGGCGCTGTCGCGCGTGAACACGGGTCCGCCGGCGCCTGCCAGGTGCAGCACCAGCAGGGCCACGTCGCGCAGCACCGTCAGCACGAACAGCGAGGAGAAGAATCCCATGGCCAGCAGGCCCGCCCAGGCCACCTGCTCGGACCAGCGCGTGCGGCGCAGCGTGGGTGCCACCAGCCCGATGCGCACGAGCACGGCCGAGATGGCCAGCAGCACGGCGCCCAGCGCCAGGCCGGCCAGGCCGATCTCCATCGCGGGCAGGAGGCGCACCCCGATATAGGCGTGCAGCAGCGCCAGGATCACGAGGAGGGAAATACCGGAGCGTCGTCGGGCCATGGATGTCGATGCGTGAGTGGTCGAGCTAATTAGATGGGGCGAACTGTTCGTGGTGCAAGAGCCAACACCCCTATCGAAAGGCGGAGGGCAGCCCCGTTTGCAACGAAACCGATACCGATTGTTACGAAGTCGGGTGTGAATGTAAGAATTCGTATTAACCCGTGGAATCTGGCGAACGCGGGTCTATGATACTTGCATGCCGGGCGTCGTCACGATCATTCGATCCCCGTTGCGGCAAAAGGAACAGCCATGTTGAATAAAAAATGCTTTGGTGCGGTACTCCTGGCCGCGGCCGCCGTCTCGTCCACTACGGCAATGGCTCAGGACCGCGGCGCGAATACGGTAGCAGGTGCGCTGGTCGGCGCAGCCATCGGCGGCGCTGCGAACGGCCGCAACGGCGCCCTGGTCGGCGGCGCCATCGGCGCGGTCGTCGGCAATTCGATCCGCACGAACGACAACTACTACTACCGCGACCGCGGCTATTCGAACACCTATTACTCGTCGGGCTACTACCAGCCCGCCCCCGTCTACGTCGAACCGCGCCCGGTCTACGTGGAACCGCGCCCGGTGTACGTCGAGTCGCCGCGCTATTACTACGATGCGCGCCCGGATGTCGTCGTCATCGACCGCGGCGGCCGCGGCTGGGATCGCGGACACTACGACCGCGGCTGGGATCGCGGCCACGGTCGTGGCCACTGGGACCACCACCGCTGATTCATCCCGGCTCCGACGAAAAACCGCGCCCCGTGCGCGGTTTTTTTTCGCCCTCCCCCCGCTAGGCCCTCGCGGCGGCATCTGCCGCGGCAGACAGGAGGAGACATGCTCGAAGCGGGCGACATCATCACTCTCGGCAGCGACGCCTGGCGCCTGCGCGCGCCGCTGGCCGGGTCCAGCTACGGCATCGTGTGGGAAGCGGAGTCGCTGGGCAGCGGCACGCCGGCCGCCCTGAAACTGGTCAACCGCGAGCAGATGGCCCTCGCCCTGCCGCCCCAGCGCGCGCGCTGGAGCGCCTGCGCCGCCGCCGAGATCGCGTTCCTGCGCGGCCTGCAGCCCTGGGACCGGCGCCACATCGTGCGCCTGCTCGACAGCGGCGCCCACGAAGGCGAGCCGGCGATGGCGCTGGAACTGCTCGACGGCGACCTGGCCTCGCACCTGGCGGCGCGGCGGGCACGGGGCGACGCCGTCGGCGCCGCCCAGGCGCTCGACTGGATCGCCCAGGTCAACCAGGCGCTCGCCAAGGTGCATCAGTACGGCTGGCGCTACCTCGACCTGAAACCGTCGAACCTGCTGCTGGACGCGCCCCGCAATGCCCTCAAGCTGGCCGACTTCGGCACCAACCGTCCGCTGCTCGACGCCGGCGCCCATTCCTATGCGGGCACCGCCGGCTGGCAAGCGCCCGAACAATGCATGCCGGAGGCCGACCAGGCCTACCGGACGGACGCGCGCAGCGACTATTTCGCGCTCGGCGCCCTGCTGTACTACCTCGTCACCGGCACCGTGCTGCGCTGGTGCGCGCGCTGCGCCCAGGCCTACCGCGAACTGGGCGCGCCCGGCGCGGCGCGCGCCCTGGCCGGCCACGCCGACCCGCTGGAAGCGGACGAAGCGGCGCTGTTCCTGGCGCACGCACTCGGCCAGGCACCGGACACGGCGCGCGCGCCCTTGCTGGCCCTGCTGCGCGCCCTGCTGGCGCCGCGGCCGGAGCAACGCCCGCGCCACGCGCTCGAGATCAGCCGCCTGCTGGCGCCTGCCGCGGCGGCGCTGGCGTCGGTGGCGGCGCCCGGACTCAAGGCCGCCGCATGAACGCTTTCCGCTTCCAGGCGCGCACGGTCGCCGCCGCCGTCCTGCTGCTGGTCTGCGCCCTGCAGCTGCTCGCGCTGCTGCGCGCCCCGGCGGCCTGGATGCCGTCCCAGATCACGGTCACGCTGGGGCGCGACGCATCGCTGGCGCTGGGCCGCGCCGCGCTCGCGGCGCCGCTGGCCGACGAGGACCAGCTGCTGCTGCGCCGCGACGCCGGCGGCGCCTGGTGGATCGCCAACGGCGGCGCCACGCCCCTGCGCCTGCTCGACGGCGAGCGCCAGCAGCGCAGCGGCAGCGTGGCCGTGGCCAGCGGCCAGCGCTTCCAGCTCGGCGCGGCGCGCTTCGCCGTCGACGCCGCCGACGGCGGCACGATGTCGTTCTCGCGCGGCGCCGTGCGCTGGCGCTACGACGGGGCGCTCCTCGAGCGCGACGGTGTGCCGCAGCCGAGCTGCCCGGACGCCCGCCTCGGCACGCGCCTGGCCGCGGCCTGGAACCGTATCGCCCCCCGCGCGCTGACGATGGCGCGGCCGCTCGTCTTCGGCGGCAACCTCGATTGCGGCAACCGCATCGCCATCGCCGGCCTGCCGGCCCCCGCCGCCACCATCGCGCGCGACCGTGGCGGCCTGCTGCTTGCCGCCGCGACGGGCCCGGACGCCGCCCCCTTGCTGCTGGAGGAAGGCGGCCGGGCGGACCTGCTGGCACGGCGCGCGCTGCGCCTGGGTGCCGACAGCGGCCACGTGCTCGTCGCCGGCCGCACGCGCTACCTGGTGGAACCGAACGGCGACGTGCTGCACCTGCATCCGGTCGCCGGCGTGGGCCTGTATGCCGAACCGCGCGTGCGCCTGCCGGACGGCGTCGTCTGGACGTGGACGCAGCGCGCGCTGTGGCACGTGCCGGAAGCGGCGGCGCTGCCGCTGCTGGCCGCCGCGGCGCTGGCGCTGGGCGCCGGCCTCGCGGCCTTCCTGCCGCGGCGGCGCGGGCGCGGGCGCGGGGTCGCCGTGCGCGCGGCCCTGGGCGCGGGCTGCGGCGTGCTGCTCGCCGCCACCGGCGTCCTGTCGCTGTGGCTGCAGCGCACCGGCATGCCGGCCGGCGCCGGCGTCGCCTTGCTGCCCGCCTGGGGCGCCCTGTGGCTGGCCGTGCTGGCGCCGCGCCGCTTCGAACCGGCGTTGGGCGCCGCCGTGCTGCTGCTCGCCCTCGGCCTGCTGGCACAGCTGGAACTGGGCCTGGATGCCGCCGACTCGTCCTGGCTGCGCCATGCCGGCAAGACGGGCGCGCTGGCCGCGCTGGGCACCGGCGCCTGCCTGCTGGCCGGTCTCGTTCGACCGGCGCTGCCGCCTGGCCAGGCGCGCGTCGAGCTGGGCCTGCTGCTGCTCACGGGCCTCGCGCTGGCGGGCCTCGTGCTGCAGGTGGCGCTCGGCAGCGAGACGGGCGTGTTCGACCTGCAGCCCGTGGAATTCGCCAAGCTGGCGCTGGCGCTGCTGTCGGCCCACTGCCTGGCCCTCGCCTGCGCGGGCCATCCGCTGCCGGGCGGCGCCTGGCTGCGCCTGCTGCGCCTGGTGGCGCCGGCCCTGCTGTTCATGCTGCTGCTGGCCGTCGCCGTGGTCCAGGTCGACGACTTTTCCCCGCTCGTGCTGCTGGCGGTGTGGGGCGGCGCGATGGCGCTGGCGCATGCGCTGGCCACGCGCCAGCGCCTGGCCGCCGGCCTCCTGGTCGGCTGCGCGCTCTTGGGCGTGCTGGCCGTGGCCGGCCTGCGCGACGCGGGGCCGGGCGAGATCGCGCGCTGGGATTTCTATGCGGACCGCTTCCTCGTCTGGCTCGACCCGGCCGGCCATCCGCACACGGGCCAGCAGCTGCTGCTGGGAGCGCGCGCGATCGGCGATGGCGGCTGGTGGGGCGCCGACGGCGTGCTGGGCCTGGGCAGTCCCGGCCCGGGGAGCGCCCTGCGCATCCCGGCCGTGCAGGACGATTTCGCCCCGTCCTTCTTCCTGAACCGCCACGGCCTGGCCGCAGCGCTGGCGCTGTGGCTGCTCCAGGCCCTGCTGCTGGCGGGGCTGCTGCGCCTGGCCCTGCGCTGCTGGCAGGCGGGCGGCCGCACGCGCGACTTCCGCCTGGCGTGGCAGGCGCGGTTCCGCTGCTTCTTCCTGGCCGGCGGCGCCGCCTTCCTGTTCGGCCACATGTTGCTGTCCTGGGGTACGAACCTGGCGATCTTTCCCGTCATGGGCCAGCCGATGAGTTTCCTGTCCGCCGGCGGCTCGCACCTGCTGTTTTTCATCTGCCCCCTGCTCGGCTTCGCTGCCGCCAGCAGCCAATCTTTAGAGGAGAACGAATCATGCCCGTCTACGTGCAACACCAAGCCCTGGGCCGGGTCGACGACGTGTTCGACGCCGACGCCATCTGGCAATCGCCCGGCCTCGCCCTGTTCTCGCGGCGCGCGCTGCTGCGCGACCTGCTCGAACGCGCCCCGCGCGAACAACGGGGCCGCGCCGCCACCCGCTGCTTCTCGCACGTGACGCTGATGCTGCCGCAGGAAGAAGTCGACGACGACCGCCACCTGACCCGCGGTGCGCGTGCGCGCGACCTGGCCCAGGGCCTGGCCGCACTGCACCAGAAGGATTTCGGCGACCTGCTGGCCGGCGACGACGTGCGCTACCACGTGGTCGGCACGGAGCGCCTGGAACCGGGTCAAGTCGAGGTCAAGTTCGGCCACGCCGTCTACCTGCCGGCGGCGGAAGAGCAAGTCCAGTACACGGTGGCCGTCTCGCGCGACAGCGCCGTCTGGAAGACCGCCTGCGCCATCTATCCGAACCAGCGCCTCACCGTGATCGGCCAGGACGAATACGGCGCCACCTGCGCCGCCCCCGGCTGGCCGTTCGGTGCCGAGGGCGGCGTCCTCCTGATCAACGATGGTCCCGGCACTCCGCTCGAGGTGCAGGTGCGCCCGAAGGACGCGTTCGAATGCAACTACGACGCGTCGGCCGGCTGGTACACGGTCAAGTCGCGCCGCGGCGCCGTCGATGCGGCCGGCGCGCCCCTGCGCCTGCTGCTGCGCATCACGCCGGCCCAGCCGGCGCACGTGCCGGCGGCGCCGGCGGCGCAGCGCCCGATTCCGATGGCAGGTGCATCGCCGCGTCCCACCGCCCCCTCCGCACGGCCGGCCGTATGGAAGCCGCGCGTCGCGCCCCAGCCCGAGATGACGGCCGTCCCCGTCGCCCAGGCCGCCGCGCCCGCGCCGCGCGAAAGCGAAGCGATCGCCGACGCCACGTTCGCGCCGCTGGCGCGCCAGCGCGTGGCGCTCGCCGCGCTGGCGCTGCCGCGCCTGTCGCGCTACCGCGAGACGGGCGCCCAGGCGCTGGAGATCGGCCTCGACGGAGCCTTCGCCCCGGCGGCCGCCGGCCCCGACGCCTTGATCGGCTTCGCGGTCGACGAGCACGACGGCCTGCAGGCGATCACGCCGGCGGGCCGCGAGCGGATCGCCGCGCCGGCCAGCTTCAGCCCCGTCGACAGCACCCGCGTCGACCTGCTGGCGCCCGCGCCGGCGCTCGCCGACCGCTATTGCGCGCTGCTGCGCCTGCCCCGACCGCCGTCGCAGCCGGTGGCGGCCGGCGCCCGCTTCGTGTTCGGCCGCGGCACGCCCATGCTCGCCGGGCTGCGCGTGCTCGACTCGCCGCGCTTCCTCAAGAGCAGCGGCGCGCCGTGCAGCGCCGACCGCCTGGGCCTGTCGCGCACGGCATTCAGCTTCGAGGCGGACACCGACGGCTGGCGCATCGCACGCCTGTCGCCGACCCAGGCGCTGTACCACCTGGACGAGGGGCTGCAGTTCGTGGCCGCCATCGGCGACGCGACGGCGGACGCGCCCTACCGCCTGCCCGCCGGGCACCACCTGGTCGCGGGCCACTACGTGCTGCGCTTCGACGCATGAACGCCTGGCTGCCGGCGCTGCTGGCCTACGGCGCCGCCCTCGTGCTGACGCTGGCGCTGGCCGCGCGCCTGACCCCGCGCGGCTGGTGGCGCCGCGCCAACCTGCGCGCCTTCGCCGTCGTCGCCGGCGGCACGCTGGCGCTCGGGACGCTGTTCGGCGCACTGGCCGGACTCGGGGCCTCGGCGCCCCCGCTGGCGCTGGCCGAACCGCTGCCGGCGCCGGCCCCTGTGACGCTGGTCCCCGAGGCGCCGCCGCCCACGCGGCCCGATGCCGGGGTCCGCTACCGCGTGGTGGACGACCTGAACCTGCGTAGCGACAACGGCGTCGGCGCGCCGCGCCTGCGCGTGCTGGCCGCGGGCACCGTCGTGCGCGCGACGGGCAAGGTGGACGGGGATTGGTGGCAGGTGCGCGCCCGCGTGGACGGCGCGCCGGTCGAAGGCTGGGCCAGCAGCCTGTGGCTGCGCCGCGCCGACGAGGGACATGGTCGTTGAACCCGCGGCAGGCAAGGAACAGCGCGGCTGATCGTTGCCCGGCTTGCCGCGATTGTCGGTTAGAGTAACGCCATGTCCACCGCTCCCGATTTCCCCGCCGTCCCCCTCGCCGCGCGCATCGGCGCCCTCGACGTCGCCGCCTGCTCGCGGCGCGGCGCCGGTCCCCGCCTGCGCGAGGAGAACCAGGACAACCTCCTCGTCGTCGACGACGCCGGCAACGCGGCCTGGCTGCACGGCCAGCGCCTGCAGCGGCAAGCGCTGGCGGGCTGGCCGGCCGGTCATGCGCGCCTGGCCGTGCTGGACGGGATGGGGGGCCACGGCCATGGGCGGGAAGCGGCGGAAGCCGTCGTCGCCGGCCTGCTGGCGCTGCCGCCATGCCATGACGGCGCCACGCTGGCCCACCACCTCGACGTCCTGCATGCGCGGCTCCAGCGCGCGTTCGCGGACTGCCCGGGCCCGCGTCCCGGCACCACGCTGACGCTGCTGGAACTGCCGGCCGGCGCAGCGCCCCTGCTGTACCACGTGGGCGATTCGCGGCTGTACGAAATCACCCGCGCACGCGCCACCCCCATGACCATCGACCACGTCCCGGCGACGGGTTTCGCCATCGGCGGCCTGCTCGACGAGGCCCAGTGGTGGCAGCAGGTGCACGGCGAGCACCGGCCCCAGTTGTCGCAGGCCTTCATCCTCGGGAACGCCATCGCCGACCCGGCCCGGCTGGACGACGCGCTGTTCGCGCTGGCGCCGGACGGCTTGCCGGCCTGGCTGGCGCCGCTCGCCGACCGGCGCGCGATCGCCCTGCGCCCGGGCGCCGCCTACCTGCTGGCGACCGACGGCCTGTGGTCATGCGCCGATCCGTACGGCTGGGTGGCACGGTGGCCGCAGCTGCTCGGCAGCGGTGCCGACGCGGCCACGATGCTGGCGGCGCTGCTGGACGCCTACGAAGCCCATCCGCCCGCGTTTTTCCATCCTGACAACATCACGGCCGTGCTGTTGCGCGTGCCCGGGCCGCCCGCGGCCGATGAAACGGTGTTGCCCGTCGCTTGATCGTTGTAAATGATGCATTTTGGAAAAAAGTCTTGCCATTTGCCGAACCGCGTGCGCCGCGGCAGGCTAGAATCGCGTAAGCTTTGCCGACAAACCATTCGCGACACGAACCCGCTCCCGCCCACGCCGCCATGAAACGCTGCAGCAGCCCTGCCCACCCGCATTGCACCGTCTGGGTCGCCCCCGGTGCGGCGGCGTGCGCGCACGGCCATCCGCAGCCGGCGCAGGCGAGCGCCGCGGCGGATGCCCTCGGCTCCAGCTTCGACATGCTGACCCGCCTGCGCACCGAGCGGGCGGGGGACGCGATCCGTCCGCGCACGGAGCACGGCCTGCCGGCCCACCCCGTGCGGCGCGCCGCCGCGCCGGCCCGTCCGCACCTGCACGTGAGCGGCTTCGATCCGCGCGCGGCCGGCGGACGCCATGCGATCCGGCTGGAGCTGCGCGGCATGCCGGCCGATGCGCCCGGCACCGTCACGCTGCTGCTGCAATCGGACCTGCTGCCGCTCGAATCCGGTCCGCGCCGGCTGGCGCGCGGCCTGGATGGCAGCTGGCGTCCCCTGTTCCTGGAATTTTCCTCGCGCGGACGCGAGCACGGCCAGTACCGCATCGACGTCGAAGTGCATGCGCGCGACCCGGACGGGGCCGGCACGGCGCGCACCTGGGTGGCCACGCTCGTGCTGCTGGTGCCGCGCGCCGATGCGTCGCTGGGCGAGATCCACCAGACCTTCCTGTCGACCCACAAGAACGTACGCATCAGCGCCGACGACGGCTCGATCGCGCGGCTCAGCGGCCTGGCCGGCGGCGGGCCGATGGACATCGACATCAGCGCGCGCAACGCCGGCATCGCCCGGCTGGCATTGGACGCCGCCCAGGCCGACGGCGGCAAGATCGCCGTAGGCCTGCCGACCATCGCCTGGGACGAGGACCTGATCGAGATCGATTTGCCGGCGGCGCGCGCCCACCCGGCCCCGGCCTCGGCCGGCTGCATCGTGCATGCCGAGCCGGAAGCGGGCTTCCAGCGCCACCTGCGCCTGTTCGCCCTGGACGAATGCGTACTGGGCCGCCATGAACCCGTGCGCGCCGAAGCCGACCTGCTGCTGCAGCACTACGACGAACGGGGCGCGCGCGCGGACGGTCTCACGCGGCGGCTGTCGGGGCGCCATGCGATCGTGCGCGCCGGCCGCAACGGCTTCGAGATCGAGGACGTGTCGCGCTACGGCCTGCTGCTGGACGGCGTCTGGCCGGGCAAGCACGTGCCGGTGCTGCTGCGCACCGGCATGCGCATCGAGCTCACGGCCAGCATCCGCGGCGTGGTGACGCTGGTCGTCAGCGCCGTGCTGGGGCACGCCGTCGTGCTGCACCGCGTGGACGCCGGCGGCGCCGCCGAAGCCTTCATGCTGATGGCACCAGGGGTGGAGCCGGATGCCGCACCCGCCGCCGGCGCCAGCCTGCCGCGCGCGGCGCAGCTGCCGCTGCTGTTCCACCGCGACGGCGGCTTCTGGCACCGCGACCGCGCCAGCGGCCAGGACACCCCGCTGTCCGCGGCCGCGGCCCTCGAACGCCTGTCCGGCTTCCACGGCCGGGTACGTTTCGCCGCCCAGCCGCGTCCTGAGGACGGCAGCCGCCGCAGCGGCACGGGCGAGCGGCGCCGCGCGCCGCCGTCGGTGCTGTTCGGCTGATCGCCGCGCCGGCAGTCCGGCCGAGGCTCAGCGCTGGGCCAGCAGCAGGAACACCAGACCGCATCCTGCCAGCAGCGCGAACTGCAAGCCGAAGACGATGGCCGGCGCCCGCAGGTGCTCGGGAATCCGCATGGCGGCCTCCTTTTCCATGATCGACAACGCAACGTGGCGCATCCGCCAAGATGAATGAACGTCATTATGCCATTCGCATAAAAGTGGCAATTATGTATCGTGATTCTGGGACGACCGTATTTTTTGTTGGAGATACGCAACCCATGCAGGAAAGATCCTGCACAAAAGCGCCGAAAATATTGCAGTGAGGAAAGTTAAAAGATAAAGTGCGAACCTAGCCCGTGCCGAACCAATAGTCAGCATGGAAATGAGAGCAAGTCTCGTTCAACCAGCACGCTCCGCGGCGCTGTCACCTTCAAAGACGCTATGTTCAGTAAATTGACTCTTCGCTTCCGCCTGATCGCCACCATGGCGTTCCTCGGGCTGATCATCCTTGCCGTGGGCCTGCTGGGCATCTACGGCATCAAGTCGACCAGCGGCGCGCTGGAGAACACCTACGCCAACCAGATGCAGTCGATCATCGCCCTGGGCGATTCGAAGAATTTCCTGAGCCGCGCGCGCTTCAACCTCGACCGCGCCGTGCTGCACCCGGATTCGCCGGACATCGAGAAGACGATCAGCCGCATGGAGAGCTTCATCAAGGATGCCGACAAGTCGTGGGCCGCCTACATGGCGCTGCCGCGCGAGCCGGAAGAAGACGTGCTGGCGAAGGCCGTGGCCGAGAAACGCGCCGGCTACATCAACGGCTTCAAGGACCTGACCCAGGCCATCCGCGCCCAGGACAAGGACAAGATGGAAGTCCTGTTCATGAAGCAGATGCAGGCCGCCTACGGCGAGTTCAACACCGCCTCCATGAAGCTGGACGAATACCAGGTCGACGGCGCCAAGGCCAGCTACGAAGCGAGCCAGCAGCTGTCCGGCCGCATCTACACCGCCGCCATCACCGCCATCGTGCTGGGCGCGCTCCTGATCGTCGTGTCGTCGGTGACCCTGCTGCGCGCCATCATGAATCCGCTGAACCGCGTGCTGGAACACTTCGACGCGATGGCCAAGGGCGACCTGTCGGCCCGCATCGTAGTCGACCGCCAGGATGAAATGGGCAAGCTGCTGCAAGGCCTGGCCGAAATGCAGGGCCAGCTGGCCGTGACCGTGCGCAGCGTGCGCGACAGCAGCTCGTCGATCGCCACCGCCAGCAGCGAGATCGCCGCCGGCAACCTGAACCTGTCGAGCCGCACCGAAGAGCAGGCCGGCAGCCTGGAAGAAACCGCATCGTCGCTCGAAGAACTGACCTCGACCGTCAAGCAGAACGCCGACAATGCGCGCCAGGCCAACCAGCTCGCGCTGACCGCTTCGGAAGTCGCCGTGCGCGGCGGCCAGCTGGTGAGCGAAGTGGTCCAGACCATGGGTTCGATCAACGATTCGTCGAAGAAGATCGTCGACATCATCGCCGTCATCGACGGCATCGCGTTCCAGACCAACATCCTGGCGCTGAACGCGGCCGTGGAAGCAGCCCGTGCGGGCGAACAGGGCCGCGGCTTCGCCGTCGTCGCCGGCGAAGTGCGCAACCTGGCGCAGCGCTCGGCCGCCGCCGCCAAGGAAATCAAGGAACTGATCACGACCTCGGTGAACAACGTCGACACCGGCGCCCAGCTGGTCGACAAGGCCGGCGCGACGATGGGCGACATCGTCTCGAGCGTGGCGCGCGTGACCGACATCATGGCCGAGATCATGGCCGCCGGCGAAGAGCAGAGCTCGGGCATCGAGCAGATCAACCAGGCCATCGTGCAGATGGACCAGGTCACCCAGCAGAACGCCGCCCTGGTCGAGGAAGCCGCCGCCGCCGCCGATTCGCTGCAGGAACAGGCGCAGGCGCTGGCCCACCTGGTCGACACCTTCCGCCTGGATGCCGGCCAGCAGCGCCTGGAACAGCGCCGCGTGCCGGCACTGACGGCAGCTTAAGAACGTANGCCGATTCGCTGCAGGAACAGGCGCAGGCGCTGGCCCACCTGGTCGACACCTTCCGCCTGGATGCCGGCCAGCAGCGCCTGGAACAGCGCCGCGTGCCGGCACTGACGGCAGCTTAAGAACGTATAAATACACGCCGCCCCCGCGCAGGCGGGGGTCCAATCGTGCATGCGTTATCGTGACGCGTACAGGAATTGGGCCCCCGCCTGCGCGGGGGCGACGCTTTTGTGTTCAGCGTTTTTTACGTGGTACTTTTCTACAGCTCGCGCACGACCCTGAATCCCACGATGTCGTTCGACAGCACGGCCGAGAAGCCGTTGCGCAGCGCCGAGCGCAGGTAGCGCGGGTTGTACAGCCACGAGCCCCCGCGCAAAATGCGGCGGGCCTGGTCGCCGCCCTCTTCCCAGGCGCTCCCGTCCGCCGGCGCGCCCTCGTAGTTGTCGTGCACGACGTCCTGCACCCATTCCCACACGTTTCCGTGCATGTCGCAAAGGCCCCAGGGATTGGCGGGATAGCTGCCAACCGGCGTCGTGCCGCCCCGGTATTCGCCGCGCGGCCCGCCGTTGTAGCTGAAGTTGCCGTCGTAGTTGGCCTGGTCGCTGGTGATCGCGTCGCCGAACGAGAACGCCGTCTTCGTGCCGGCGCGGCACGCATACTCCCACTCGGCCTCGCTGGGCAGGCGGTAGGTCTTGCCGGTGGCCTCGGAGAGCCAGCGCGCGTAGCGCACCGCATCGAACCAGTTCACGCCCACCACCGGATGGCGCGCGTCCTGCGGGAAGCCCGGAGCCTCCCAGTCGACGTCGCCGCCCTGGGCCCAGCCGGTGGCCTGCACGAATGCGCGCCACTCGCCCACCGTCACCGGATAGCGCCCCATCGCCACCGGACGCGCGATGCCGACCCAGTGCTGCGGCAATTCGCGCGCCAGCCAGCCCTTCTGGGCGCCCGCCTGCGTCGCGATCTTGCGCTCGTGCTCCGGAGAGCCCATCTGGAAGCGTCCCGTCGGCAGCACCACCAGTTCCGGGCCCTTCGAGGAACCGTCCAGGAAGCGGTCCCGCAATATGCCTTCGGTGAGCACGCCTTCCGTCTGCACCGGCACCGCGGCGCCCACGGGGTCGTCCGGCGGCGCGGCGGCGGCCGGCGCGGCGGTTTCGTCCTGGCCGGCGGCTTCGTGGCGCGCACGCTTCTGCTGCGCCAGCTGGGCGGCGGCCGCCTTCGCCAGCGCGGCCTTGCGCAGCGCTTCCTCGCGTTCCTGGCGCGCCTTTTCCGCCTCGATGGCGCGGCGCTCGTGCAGCTGGCGCCGCAATTCTTCCTTGCGCGCCTGGCGCGCCTCCTCGGCCGCCGCCCGCGCCAGCCGTTCCTGTTCGCGGCGCTGGCGCTCGATCGCCGCCCTGGCGGCGGCCGTGGCCTCGGCCTGGACGCGGGCGCGCAATTCGGCGCGCCGGGTTTCCTCCTGCTCGCGCCGCGCAGCCTCCGCGCGCGCCGCGGCGTCGGCGGCCGCGCGGCGCTGCTCCTCGGCCCGGCGAGCCGCCTCGTCGCCCGCCGCCAGCAGGCGCTCCAGCCAGTCGCGCACGCTGGCGGGGCGCGCCTGCGCTTCCCAGGCGAAACCGGCCTGCAGCGCTTCCCACTGGGCGTCCAGCAATCCGTCGGGACGCGCGGGAACGTCGCCGGCCGCGCGGCGGTCGGCGAAGGGCATCGCCCCGGCCAGCATCTGGTACGCCATCACGGCCGTGGCGTACACGTCGAGGGCGCGGCCAGGCGCACCCTCCGCGCGGCCCGCTTCCGGCGCCCGGTAGCCCGCCGTGCCCGAGGTGGCCGGTGCTTCCATGCCTTGCGCCGTGCTGGCGCGGGCGCGCGCGGCGATCCCGAAGTCGAGCAGCTTGACGTCGCCGCCGGCGAGGAAGACGTTGGCCGGCTTGATGTCGCGGTGCACGAGGCGGTGCTTGTCCCAGGCGTAGTCGAGCGCATCGGCCAGCGGCGCCAGCAGTTCCAGCGCGCGCGCCAGCGGCAGGCGTCCCTCGCGCGCCAGCAGGCTGTCCAGGTCCTCGCCCTCGAGGCATTCCATGATGATGAAATAGCTGGCCGTGGCCGGGTCGCGCGCCCAGTCGTAGACGCGCACGATGTGCTGGTGCGCCAGCTGGCGGGCCCTTGCCGCTTCCTCGACCAGCAGCCTGGCCCAGGCGCTCTGCTCGGTCAGCTGGGGCGGGAGGATCTTCAAGGCCACGCGCGCGCTGTGTCCCAGCTCGGCGTGGGTGGCGAGGTCCGTGGCTTCCCACACCTGGCCCATGCCGCCGTACGCGATCAGGCCCTCGAGCCGGTAACGGCGGTTCGGCGGGCCGACCTCCTGGCCCGCCATGAGGCCGATCTCCGTGCTGGAGCGCGCCAGTCCGGGATCGGTGGCGGTGGAACTGGCGGCGGACGCCGAGGGCGCCGCCGCATAGGCCGCGTCCAGGATCGCGTTCTTGCGGCTGTCGAATTCCTGGCGGCTGAGCAAGCCGTCTTCGTGCAGCGCGCGCAGTTCGCGCAGCTTGTCCATCGCCGTCTGCATCATCCCCTGGCCGGCAACGCCGCGCCGCAGTCGGCGCAGAAACGGTCATCGGGGCGCGCGGCCGCATGGCCGCAGCGCGCCGCGCCAGGCGCCGCCGCCAGCAGGCCGGCGCCGAGGCTGGCCTGGGTGGACAGCGCCGCCTTGTTGACGTCGTTCTGGCGGTCGAGCAGGTCGAGCTGGTGGCGGCGATCCTTGTCCACCTCGCGCTCGCGCCGCTGGCGCTCTTCCTCGACCTCGACGCGGGCCAGCGCCATCGCTTCCTGCGGCGTCATACCCGCGAGCGCGGCCAGCTGGTCGGCGTCCATGCCGGCATGCACGCGCGTCTTGAGCAGCTCGGCCAGCAGCGCGGCATTCGGTTCCGGCGCGAACGCCAGCTTGGCGGCGTCGTCGAGCGCGCCGAGCGTCTCCATGCGCTGCAGCTCGTGGCGGCGCTGCGCATCCTGCTCTTCCAGGCGCAGCCCCGTGCGCGTGCGTTCCGCATCCAGCAGCACTTCCTGCTCGCGCCGCGCCAGCAGCGCATCGGCCTCGATCGTGCGCAGCAGCTTGTCGTGGCGCGACTCGGTGTCGAGCGCCTCGATGCGCCGGCGCAGCTGGGCATCGTCCCATTCGATGCCGCGCTCGGCCTCGCGCCGGCGGGCGGCGTTGGCCAGCTCCAGCTGCTTCAGGCGCCCCGCATGCTCCTCGGCGTCGATCGCGCGCGCGCGCCGGGCCGCGTCCTGCTCGGCCTCGTGCAGGCGCGCCAGCTCGGCGCGCTGGCGCGCGGCATCCTCGATCTGCCTGGCCTGCTCGATCTTGTTGCGGATCTGCTGCTGCAGCAGCTGGTGCGTGAAGCGCTGCGCCGCCACCGTGCGCGCCTGCGCCGCGTCGGCCTGGGTCAGCGCGACCTCCTCGCGCATGCGCAATGCGGCCAGTTCGCGCAGGTGCGTCCATTCCGCGTCCTGGTCCATGCGCGCCCCGCGTTTCTGCGCCAGCTCGTGCTCCAGCTCCGCGACCAGGTCCTGGGCGCCGCGCTCGATCGCCTGCTTGCGCGTGCGCGATTCGACGATGCGGCCGTACAGCTCGATCTCGCGGGCGCGGATCGCCTGGGCCCGTTCCGCATTTTGCAGCGACAGCTCGGCACGCTCCAGGCCGTGCTCCTGGCGCAGCTCGGTGCGCTTGTGGCGCAGGCGGTAGTCCTGCTCCTCGCGCCGGATCTTGCGCCACTCTCCCTCGGTATACAGCGTGTCCAGCTGGGCCGCATGCTCGATGCGCACGCGCGCCTCGTCCGCGGCGAGCCACAGGCTGGCGATGCGCTGGCGGTTGGCGTCGAAGCGGTCGTGGCGCAGCGCCAGCGTCTCCACGCGCACGACGGCCAGGCCGTGATCGGCCAGCAGCAGCGCCAGCCCGCCCTGCAGGTGCTGGTCCAGTTCCGGGCGCAGCTCGGCGCGGCCGGCCATGTCGCGCAGCGAGCGCGCCGCGACGAACTCCGCGGCCAGCTGGCGCAGCGGCGCCGCCAGCAGCTCGCGCAGCTGGGCCGCGCCGATGGTGCCCGGCATGGTCATGAAATGGCGCGCGAACGCGGGGACGTTCTCGATGCGCAGCTGCAGCACGAGGCGCGCGCTCACCATCAGGTGCTCGGCGCTGGGCAGGTCGTCGAAGTCGAAGTCCACCGGCAGCGCGCTGCTGCGCGTGACGAGGATCTCGGCGTGCTGGTCGCGCAGCAGGTGGTTCAGGCGCGTGAAGAATCCCTCGATCTCGTATTCGCCCTGCGGCACCTCGGTGGCCTGTTCGCCCTGCAGGATGAAGGCCCTGGCGGTGGCGGGCACGCGCAGCGTCTTGACGAACACGCCCGACAGCTCGCGCACGCCAAAGAACACGGCCAGTTCGTCCGGGCCCGGCATCCAGCGGTTGTCCACCAGCACGGGGGGATTGCGCGGCGCGCCCAGGGTGAGGCCGCAGCCGGCGCAATAGCCGTCCGCCGCGTGGTGCCTGCGGTCGCAGCGCGGGCAGCTTGCGCCGCCGAATCCGAACATCTTCACCATCACCGTCTCCTTCTTGCCCTGTGCAACCGGCGGATTCTAGCAGCCGGCCGCGAAATCCGGCGTACGCACCGCCGTGCGCACGCCCGCGCATACCCCGCCTGTCGCCTGTCTATATGATGCCGATCCGTTCCACGCAGGCCAGGCTGGCGCCGGCCGCGGCGATGCCGGCGGCGAAGCCCTGCGGCAGGCCGTCCTGCCAGGCGCGCGGCAGCAGGATGCGGTCGCCCGGCGCCGCCTCGCGCAGCAGCAGCGCGCACTTCGGTGCCAGGCCCTCGACCGTCTCGACGCGGCCCGCATGCCAGGCGTCCGAGCATCCCGTCGCCAGCAGGCGCCCGCGCGGGACGAACTCGCGCCCGCGCGCGATGCGGTCGGCCAGCACCAGCGCCAGTTCGTAGGAACGGCCCTGGAAGCGCCCGGCGCCGAAGCGTACGGTGGTGCGCCAGCGGCCCAGGCCGCGTCCATCGAAATGGCGCGCCGCCGCCAGCGCCTGGCGCACGGCCAGCTGAAGCGCCGCGTCCTGGCCCGGCACGGCGATGGATTGCTCCTCGTCCTCTGCCGCTTGCCCGTCGCGCGCCAGCGGATGGACGCTGACCTCGACCCAGCACAGGCTGTCGGCCACGCCGCCGCTGTGCAGGGGGAACCAGGCGCGCGCGCTCGACACGGCCGCCGCCGGGTCCGGATGGCCCAGCAACTGGCCCAGGTGGGACAGGCCGTCGGGCCCGCCCAGCAGCGTGCCGGCCGGCGCCCCATCGATGCCGTGACCGTCGACGCGGCCCAGTTGCCAGCTGTCCGACCAGCCGTTGGCGACGATCTCGCCGCGCGGCTGCCACAGGCCGCGCACCATGCGGTCGGCCAGCACCAGCGCCAGTTCCCAGTCGCGCTCCACGTTTTGTCCACCAGCCGCGGGCAGCCGGTCGATGCCCAGCACGACCTGGTCGCGGCTGTCGATGCGCGCTTCCGTGTGGCGCGCCAGGCGCACCACTTCGGCCATGCGCTCGGCCAGGCGGGCGTCGCCGGGGGCGGTGCACTTGACGTCGGCGCGGCCGTCGCGGCTGCGGCGCGTGGCCGTCACGGTCAGCAGCGTGCCGTCGGCCAGCCGGCTGCGGCAGATCGCCTGGCTGGGTGCGGCGCTCATGCGGCCTCCCCTGCCGGACTAGCCTGCACGTGGGCGGCTACCGCGCGCCGGCCGGCGCAGTCGGCCTCCAGGTTCGCGACGATGCGCTCGGCCTCGTCGTACAGCTCGCCCAGCGCGGCGTCGCCCATCGGCGCTGCCTGCCCGCCCTGGTGCATGCGTGCGAGCAGCGCCCAGGCCTCGTCCAGCGCCACCGTGGCGCGCCGGCTGTGGCGCGCGCGGCGCAGCTGGCCGCCCGCGTCGAGCGGCTGGCCCGGCGCCGCCAGCGCCAGCGCCGGCATCGCGTTCGCGCCGACGCTGAGCAGGTCCAGGCGCTGCAGCAGCGCCTGCTGGCGCCGGAACAGGTCCTGGCCGGACGGCAGCGCCGCCCCGCGCAGGCCGCACATGAGGCACGGCAGTTCCAGGAACAGGCGGCGCAGCGCGCGCGCGTCGGCCACGGCCGGCTCGAAGCGCTCGCCGGCCTCGTGGGGGAGCGCGGGGAAGGACAGCGCGGACGGCGCGGACGGCGCGCCGTCCACCGCCCGGGTCGCGGGCTGCCCGGCCGCACGCGCGGCCAGCAGCGCCGCATGGTCGCGCGACTCGCCCAGGTCCACGGGCACGCAATCGTCGACGGTCAGGCCGAAGCGCATGTACAGCAGCTGGTTCAGGCCCTGGCGGAACGCGTTCCACTCTTCGATCGTCGTGCACGGCGGCAGGTCGAGGCCGCCCTGCGCCAGCTCGCGCTGCAGCGCGGCCTCGACGGCGCGGCCCAGCTCCGCCAGGTCCAGCCGTCCGGCCGCCTCGGCCGACAGGTAGAGATCGAAGCGCTGCTGCGCCAGCGCTTCCGTGGCATCCACGGCGAAGCTGGTGCGCAGGCCCAGTTCCGGCGCCTGGGGAAGCGGCACCAGGTCGACCGTGTACGGCCCCGGATGATAGGTCCAGGCCAGTTCGCCGTCGCGCAGGGGCACGGGCTTGCCGGCGGCCGTCGTGGCGCGGCGCGTGCGCCCGTCCGTGTCGATGATCACGACCGGACATCCCGGCGGCGCGGCGCAGCCGGCACGCATGGGCAACGCAACCGCCGAGCGGCCCAGTTCGCAGGCCTCGGCGGGCGGCGCGGCGCGTTTGAAGAATCCGATCATGCTGTCCTCATGGTCTCAAGCGGGAGCGACGGAAAACGCCGCCCCGTGTTCCTGCAGGTGGGCGGACGGCGTGCCGGCGAACGGCCAGGCGGCCTCGCACTCGCCGTCGGCATCCAGGCAGCCTTCCAGCACCGTCCGGCCAGCGCCGTCCAGCACCCGCAGCGGCGCGCGGTCGGCCAGCAGCGCACCGGCGAACGGCGCCTGCGGGGCCAGCTGCAGGATCGCGCGCCAGCCGTCGCCGCCAGCGGCCACCAGGTGCAGCGTCCACCAGCCGTCGTCCGTGTGCAGCAGCAGCTTGTCGCCCGTGCCCGCGCGCGTGCTGGCGGCGCGCAGCATGCCGCGGCTGCCCCGCCAGCGTGCCGGGGCCTGCCGCGCGCGCCGTTCCAGCGCCAGGTGGCGCAACCGGCGCGCCGTCAGGGGCGACGCCTGCAGCGCCGCGCGTTCGCCTTGCGTCAAGGGACGGCTGCCGTCCAGCGCGGCGGCCAGCGTCGCGTCGTCCAGCACCAGCCGGTCGCCCTCGACGCGGCGTCCCAGCAGCAGGCTCTCCTCCAGCCTGCGCGTCGTCGACATTCCCTTGCTATCCATTCGCATCCGCCTCCTCATGTACCTCGCTTGCCATCGGCCTTGCCGTCGACCGCCCCAGGGCCGCCTCCAGCCGCGCGATGGCGGCGTCGCGCCGCTTGCGCAGCGTCGGCAGCGATACCCGGGCCAGCGCCGCCAGCTGCTGCATGGTCGGCAATTCGCCGGTGGCCGGATCGCGCCAGCCGTCCGGATAGGACTCGTCGCCCGGCCCCAGCAGTTTCGCATACACGGCCAGCCGTACCGGCACGCCGTCCTGCGCCAGCAGGCGCTCGGCCGGGCCCAGCGCGCCGGCCGGCTGGCCCGCCGCTTCCATGAAGCCGGGGGGCAGTGAAACGGACAGCGCCAGCGCCGGCCAGGCCGGGTCGACGACGGCAGGCGCCGGGCTCTCGTCCAGCGCGGGTTCCGCCACGTCGAGCGCGTCCTGCGCGGCTTCCAGGATGCGGTCCGGGCCGGGGATCGCGGCCTCCTGCGACTCCTGGATGACGCGCCAGTAATCTTCCACCCAGACGGACGCATCGTCCAGGTCCTGCAGCCAATCCTGGTCGCGATTCGCCGACAAGGCCTCGTACTCGCCGATCTCGCGCAACATCGCGCCGATCTTGTCGGGACTCGTCTTCAGGCTCGCGAAGCGCTTGGAGCGGGTATGCAGGGGGCCGGGCGCGCCGCCGAAGTCCTGCAATGTCTCGCTCCAGCGCAGGATCCACTCGGGACGGCAGTCGGCGATGGAGCGCAACTGGCGCACCTCGATCGGGGCGATGCCGGCCGGGATGTCGCGGCCCAGGATGGCGCCGACCTGGGCGCGGTGCTGCTCCCAGGCGGCGAACAGGCGCGCCAGTTCGCCGTACGCGGTGTCCAGCATCCGGTAGGCATACATGCGGTTCGGGCTGCACGCGCGGCCGCAGGCGGCCTGGTAGTTGTCGGCATCGACCTTGTCGCGCAGCTGCGCATACATGTCGTTCACCTTCTTGCGTAGCAGTCCCTCGCCGGCCGCGCCCCAGAACGCCGGGTCGCGTTCGGTTTCTCCCGCCACGGCGGCGCAGAACGCCTCCCAGTCGCCCTGCCTGGCCTGCAATTCGAACAACAGGTCCGTCGCCAGCTCCAGCACGGTGTCGCCGTAACCGTTGCCGGCGGCCTGGGCACGGCCGCCCGCGCGCAATGCGTGCAACTGCACGCTTGCCGCGTCCACGTAATCGTCCAGCAGGGCGGCGCGAGCTTCCGGGTCGCGCAGGCGCGCGGGATCGCAGCCGCGCAAGGCGGCCAGCGAACACTGCCCCAGCAGCTTGCGCACTTCTTCCCAACCAGGTTCCTGGTACCGGGTGCCCGGCAAACGCATACTTCCCTCTTCGATGTGCCGGCGGTGGCGCCGGCCTGACTGACTTGCGTGAATCCTTTCACTAAATCATGCCACACAAACACATCGTCGAGGCGCGCAGCTGACGCTTATTTACCCGTCAATTCTCCCTTATGCGCGCGCTGCGCCATCCAGCGCAGCATCGACGCCGCCACCGGCGCCGCATGCCCGCCGCCCGTGCCCTCGGAACGGCTGACGAAGACGGCGACGGCCAGCCGGTGCGGCTGGTCCGGCAGGCTATGGGGTTCGAGCCAGCCCGTGAACCAGACGGTGGCCAGGTCGCCGTCGCCGATGGGGGCCGTGCCCGTCTTGCCGGACAGGCCGCGGCGCACGCCTTCCAGGTCGGCGCCGCGGAAGGCGCCGGACGCCGTGCCGGCGTCGACGACACCCTTCATGCCGGCGCGGATGCGGTCCAGGCGCACGCCCAGCGCCGCTCCCTTGCGGGGCGCCGCCGCCTGGCCGTCGAGCTCCGCCAGCAGCCGGGGCACCACGGCGCGGCCCCCGCCGACGGCGCCGGCGACGAGCGCCATCTGCAGCGGCGTCGCCTGCATGCGCAGGCCGATCGCCATCTGGCGCAACTCGTGGCGCGTATGCACGGGGTCGATGCCGGCCGCGCTGGCCTGCAACGCGTCCCAGGCCGACCAGCGGTAGTCCGGCGGCAGCAGGCCGCCGTCCAGGCGCAGCGCCGCGCCGAAGCCCAGCCGGCGCGCCATGGCGACGATTGGACGGACCTCATCCAGGCTGCCCGGCTCCAGCGGCTGCAGGTCCGGCACGCCGCCGTCCGGCTTGCCGAGCAGGCTGCGGTCGGACAGCTCCCCGCTCCAGGCGAACCAGGTATTCAGGCTGTAGGTCAGCGCCTGGGCCAGCCCGAGGCGGCCGTCCTGGGCGCGCCGGTCGAGCCCCTGGTCGCGGAAGTTCGTGATCTTCGCGCCCTGGTCCAGCGGATAGACGGGAGCGTCCGTACGGAAGGCGTAGCCGCGGCGCGCGGCCAGGCCGTTGATGGCTGGCAGCGGCAGGCCGTCCAGCAGCGCATCCAGTTCGCGGTCGCGCTTGGCAGCCAGCTCCAGGCCCAGCGCGCTGACGATCTTGAACGTCGAGCCGGGACTGCGTTCGGCGCCGCCGTCGTGCTGCCAGGCCGGCAGGCGCAGCGGACTCGCGGCGGGGTCGATGCGGTCGAAGTCGCGCGCCTCGCGCCAGTTGGCGGCATCGACGCGGCCGTTGCCGGCGCCCGCCGCGGCCAGGATGTCGCCCGTTTCCGTGTCCAGCACGACGACACCGGCCTGGCGCCCGGCCGGCACCGCGCCGGCGCCGCCGCAGGCCTTGCCGTCCCAGCGGCCGCCGCGCAGGCCGATGCAGTCCAGCGCGTCGTGGGCGGCACGCTGCAGGTCCAGGTCGAGCGTCAGACGGGCCTCGTGGCGCGCGCCGCGCAGGCGTCCCAGCATGCCGGCCACGCCGCCTTCCTGGCCCGCGTGCACGCCCAGCAGCGTGGCCAGGCCCGCGTCGCGCGCCGCATCCGTTGGCACGCCGTCGCGCCACAGGGGCTGGCCGTTGCGGTCGGCCAGCGCCACGTCCGCCGTCGCGGGCCGGGCCGTGCCGGCGCCGATGGGCAGCGCTTGCCATGCCAGGCGCCCATTCTTGACGGCCAGGTGGCGGTAGCGGGCGTCGCCCGGCGTCGCCAGCGCGTCCATGCCGAGCGGCGCGACGTCCAGCACGATCTCGCGCCCGCCGGCTTCCGGCACCAGGTCGAGCACCTGCACCTCGTCCGGACGGCGGCAGGCGCGCCCGTCGCAGGCGGGCGCCGGCGCGCCGCGCAGCTGCGCGCCCTGCACGCCCAGCAGGCGACCGGCCAGCATCAGGCGCACCGCTTGCGCACCGTCCGGCTGCAGGCGCAGCCGGGCCGCGCTGCTGGCCGCCGGCCAGGACGCGACGCGCCGCCACGGCGCCCAGCCCTGCGGCAGGCGCGCGAACAGCCGGGCCGCGGCCGCCGGCATGTCGTCGGCCACCGTCACCGGCATGGCGTCGCGCCGCTGGGCGTCGCCCGATGCTTCGGCACGGGCGGCGAGCGGGCGGCCGGCGCTCGTCCGCCACGCCAGCAGGCGGCGCTCGCCGTTGAAGATGCGCACCTGTTCGCGCACGTAGGCGCCGTCGGCGCGGCGGTACAGCTGTTCCAGCAGGCGCTTCGCCTCGTCGTCGACGGCGACGCCTTCCCACGCCTTCGGATCCTGCGCGCGCCAGGCTGCAAGGTCCGGCGGCGCCAGTTCGGCCAGGCCGCCGGCATCGAGCCGCACGAGGCCGCGCGCGCTGAGGCGCTCGAACAGCTGCTGGTCTTCGCGCGCGGCCGGGGCGGCGCCCGGCACGCGCCAGTCGCCTGGCGCCAGCCAGGTCTCGAGGGGCGCGCCGGCGGCGGGCAAGGCCGTCACCAGCGCGCGTGCCGAAGCAGTGTCGGACGGCGCCGGGCGATACAGCTGGAAGACGATCTCCCCGGCGGTCGGGCAGGTGCGGCTGGCGTGGCGCGCGATGCGCAGCGCACGGTCGCCCCACAGCAGCCAGCCGCCCGTGCCCAGCGCGGCCTCGCCGTTCGGCGCCGCGGCCAGGGGGGTGCCGCCGCCCAGCCACCGCGCCGCTTGCCCCTCCCAGCGCAGGTCCAGGCCGCGCGCGCCAGGCTGGCGGAAGTCGGGCGCAGCCCAGCCGGAGACAAGGACGCGCGGCATCGGATCGCTGGCCAGCACGATGTTGCGCAGCGCGACAGGATTGGCCGCCACGGCGTTGCGGGCCGCCAGCGCCGCCACGTCGTCGAAGCGCCAGCCGGCGCGCAGGGCCAGCAGCCGCCCGGGACGCGAGGGATCGAGCATCTGCGTGCACAAATCGATGCGCTGCGCCGGCTCGGCTTGCATGCCGGACAGGATCAGCAGCGTCGTGCCGCCATGCGTCCGCACCTGGATGCCAGCGCCCTCCGGTACCGTGAAGGCGACGCCCGGCAGTACCGGCTGGAAGGCGGCCAGGCGCGCATCGACTTCGGCCGCGGCGCCCGCCGCGCCCGCGAGCCAGCGCGCATGAAGGGCGATGACGACGGCGCCGGCGATGGCCAGCAACGCGCAGGCGGCCGTCAACCAGCCCAGCGGCGACGGCCACGCCATGCGCCAGCCACGATGCGCGCCGAGTTGGACCGGGCGGCTCCCGCGCGTCCCCGCACGCAGGTTGCGCGCGCGCCGCCAGCGCGTACGGTTGGCCGCCAGGGCCTCGACTACCGCTCCGATCATCCGTCCTCTCCCCATGGGTGTTTCCCCTGCCTAGCCGGGGGACGCCGAAAAGGCGGGCCGAACAAACTCGTATCAGATGTAAGTAGTTGCTTCAACAGGCTTTTTTCACGGCGGACCACGCTATAGTGAAGCCATCGGAATCCCGGTTTTTGGAGACAGACATGAAACCCTTCGCACTTGCCGCCCTGATCGCCGTCGGCGCCGTCGCCGCCCCGCTCCCCGCGTTGGCCCACGCCGACGTCAGCCTGTTCGTATCGACCGCGCCGCCCGCGCCGCTGTATGAAGTCGTGCCGGCGCCGCGCCGCGGCTACGTCTGGGCGCCAGGCCACTGGGAGTGGAACGGCCGTCGCCACGTGTGGTCGCGCGGCGTGTGGGTCGTCGAACGCCCGGGCTATGCCTACAGCGCGCCGGTCTGGTACCGGTCGAACGGCGGCTGGGCGATGCGCCCCGCGGCCTGGACGCCCTACGGCCGGGATCGCGACCGCGACGGCGTGCCGGACCGCTTCGAACGCCGCTACGACGGCCCGCGCTACGGCTACGACCGTCCGGTCTACCGCGACCGCTACGACCGCTACGGCCGTCCGGGCGGCCGCCACGACGAGGACCGCGACGGCATCCCGAACCGCTACGACCGCGATCGCGATGGCGACGGCGTACCGAACCGCTACGACCACCGGCCCGACAATGCGTGGCGCCGTTGATTCGCAGGCCGGTCCCCTCGAAAGCGCCTCCGGGCGCTTTTTCGCATTCTGGCGGGCTGGCGCTGAAATCGGGTATCCTTCCGGCATGAACGATGTCGTCGACGAACAGGATCTCGCCCAAGCCGCCTATAAAAGCGAGCGCACGGCCAGCCGCCGCCTGGCGCGCACGCTGGGCCTTAGCGAAGCGGAAGCGCTCAAGCGCACGCTGGAGACGAGCGCCGGCAAGGCGGGCCTCCCCGCCCTGCTGGCCGAGCGCGCCCTGGTGCGCGCGCGCGACGCCGAACGCGCGTCCGCACGGGCGCTGCTCCGCGCCGCCGCCAAGGCCAGGCGCGATGCCCGGCATGCGGGCCGGCCGACGGCCTGGCGCGCCTGGTTCGACGGCTCCGCGCGCCCGAACCCGGGCCGCTGCGGCATCGGCGCGCTGCTGACGGGGCCGGACGGATTCTCCGTCGAGATCGCGCGCGACGTCGGCCATGGCAACAGCAGCGAAGCGGAATATGCGGCGCTGGTCGCCGTGCTGGAAGCGGCGCTGGAGCATGGCGCTGCCGACCTCACCATCTACGGCGACAGCCGCGTCGTGATCGACGACGTGGCGGCCCCCGACGCCATGGCCGCTCCCGTGCTGGCCGCCTGGCGCATCAGGGCGCAAGCCCTGCTCGCGCGCCTGCCGCAGGCGACGCTGCGCTGGGTGCCGCGCCACAGGAACCTCGATGCCGACGCGCTGTCGCAACGCGCGCTGGAACGCACCCTCACCACCCAATCCGATGCAGACTGAACTCGACACCTGGCAGCCGCGCCTGGCCGCCATCGCCAGGAGCGCTGCCGGCGACGACGGCGCCCATGACGCCAGCCACCTGGAACGCGTGCGGCGCAATGCCGAGGCGATCATGGAACACTACCCGCACGCCGACCGCCTCGTCGTGCTGGCCGCCTGCTACCTGCACGATCTCGTCAACCTGGAAAAGAACGACCCGCGCCGCGCCCAGGCGTCCACGCTGTCGGCCGACCTGGCGCGGCGCCTGCTGGCCGAGCAGGGGTTCCAGCCCGACCGGCTCGATGCCGTCGCCCACGCGATCGCGGCGCACAGCTTTTCGGCGGGGATTCCGGCCGAGACGCTGGAAGCGAAGATCGTGCAGGATGCCGACCGCCTCGACGGCCTGGGCGCCGTGGGCCTGGCGCGCATGTTCTATATCGCCGGGCGGATGGGCAGCAGCCTGGCGCACGGCAGCGATCCGCTCGCGCGGGACCGTCCGCTCGACGACAAGCGCTATGCGCTCGACCACATCCCCGTGAAGCTGGCGCTGTTGCCGGGCATGATGCAGACGGACGCGGGGCGCGCCCTGGCCGAGGCGCGGCTGGCGCTGCTGGAAACGTTCCGGGCCACGTTCGCCGCGGAATGGAGCGGGACCTAGGCGCCTCGCGTCCTTCATGTCTTTGTAGCAATCAGTGCTACCATGGGAATCCGTCTCCCGCGAGAAGCCTTCCCATGACCAGCAGCGCGACCCTGGCCAAACCGCCGTCCGGCAACCTGAACTTCGTCCTGATCTGCGTATTCGTCGACATGCTCGGCATCGGCCTCATCGTGCCCGTGCTGCCGGCCCTGGTGGGCGAATACGTGCACGGCCGCGAGCAGCAGGCCTTGTGGTATGGCGTCATGGGCGCCGTGTTCGGGCTGATGCAATTCCTGTGCATGCCGATGGTCGGCGCGCTGAGCGACCGCATCGGGCGCCGCGCCGTGCTGCTGTACTCGATGGCCGGCATGTGCATCAACTTCCTCAGCACGGCCTGGGCGCCGAGCCTCGCGTGGCTGTTCATCGGCCGCGTGATCGGCGGCGCCTCGTCGGCCAGCATGTCGGTGGCCTCCGCGTACGCGTCCGACGTTTCGACGCCGGAAAACCGCGCGAAAAGCTTCGGCAAGATCGGCGCCGCCTTCGGCCTGGGCTTCGTCTGCGGCCCCGTGCTGGGCGGCCTGCTCGGCAACCAGGACCTGCACCTGCCTTTCTACATCGCCGCCGCGCTGTCGGCCGCGAACTTCGTCTACGGCTGGCTGGCGGTGCCGGAATCGCTGCCGCCGGAACGCCGCTCGGCGTTCGCCTGGCATCGCATCAATCCCTTCGCCGCGCTGCTGCGCCTGGCGCGCCGCACCGACATCCGCGCCCTGCTCGCGTGCTACACGCTGCTGCAGTTCGCCCAGATGATGCTGCAGTCGACGTGGGTGCTGTACACGACCTTCCGCTTCGCCTGGGGCCCGCGCGAGAACGGCCTGTCGCTGTTCTGCGTGGGCGTGTGCTCGATCGCCGTGCAGGCCGGCCTGCTGTCGCTGCTGATCCGGCGCTTCGGCGAGGTGCGCCTCACCTTGCTGGGCCTGGGCTCGGGCGCCATTACCTACCTGCTGTACGGCCTCGCCACGCGCGGCTGGATGATGTACGTGTTCATCCTGTGTAACGTGCTCGCGTTCGCGGCCGGCCCGGCGCTGCAGAGCATCCTGTCCAAGACGACGGAGGCCCGTGCCCAGGGCGAGCTGATGGGCTCCCTGCAATCGATCGCCAGCCTGGGCCTGGTCCTGATGCCGCTGCTGGGCAGCACCATCCTCGGCGCCGCCAGCCACCTGCCGCCGCAGGACTGGCGCGTGGGCGGCACCTTCTTCCTGTGCGCGGCGATGCAGGCCGCGGCACTGCTCGCGGCACGCCACCACTTCCGCGCCAGGGCGTGAGCGCGGGCGCGATACCGCCGTTCGTGCTGGGCGCCGTACTCGGGGCCGCGCTGCTGCACGCGGGGTGGAACGCGCTCCTGAAGCGCCGCGTTGCGAACACGAGCAGCGGCGCCGTCACCGGCGACCCGCTCGTCGCCACGCTGCTCGTGGTCGCGGGCGCCGCCGGCTGCGCGGCCATCCTGCTGCCTTTCCTGGACGCGCCGGCGCCGGCCAGCTGGCCGTTCATCGCCGCCTCGAGCGTCCTCCAGACCGCGTACTACCTGCTGCTGGCCGCCACCTACCGCGCGGGCGACGTCAGCCACGCCTATCCGCTGATGCGCGGCAGCGCGCCGCTGCTGGTAGCCCTCGCCAACGGTCCGCTGACGGGAGAACACCTGGCCGGCACGCAATGGCTGGCGACGGGCCTCATCTGCGGCGGGGTGCTGGCGATGTGGCTGGGCGCGCGCGGCCGCGGGCGGGCGACGGGCCTGGCCCTGGCGACGGCCTGCGTCATCGCCGCCTATACCCTCGTGGATGGCGCGGGCGTGCGCAGGTCCGGCGCGCCGGCCGCCTACACCTTGTGGATCTTCCTGTTCACGGGCGTGGCCGCGTGGCTGATCGCCGCGCGCCGGCGGCTGCCCGCGCTGCTGGCCCATGCGCGCGCCCAGCCGCTGATGGCGCCGCTGGGCGGGCTGGCATCGCTGGCCTCGTACGGCATCGCGCTATGGGCGATGACGCGCGCACCGGTGGCGGCCGTCGCCGCGCTGCGCGAGACGTCGATCCTGTTCGCCACCGCCATCGCCGCCTGCGTGCTGCGCGAACCGGTCGGCCGTACGCGCGTGGCGGCTGCCTGCCTGATCGCCTGCGGGGCGGTGGCGATGCGGCTCGGCTAGAAGCGCATCTCCAGCGTCGCCCGCACGCTGCGGTGGCCCGGCTGCAGCGTGCGCAACGTCTGCGAACCCACGCCAGGGGTCACGTAGCTGCCCTCGTTGATCCAGTCCTGGGCCAGCAGGTTGCTGCCGGCCACGCGCAGCTGCAGTTTCGGATCGAACTTCCACAGCGCGTACAGATCGAGGTCGCGCCGCACCGACTGGTAGCTGTACTGGTTGAACGACACGCGCACGGGACCGCCGTTCTTGAAGACGTAGGTGCCGCCCACCGTGAACGGGCCCTTCTTGTAGTCGGCGCCCAGCGTCGCGGACAGCGGGGTCTGGGCGTTGAGGCGGTTGTCCGGCCCGGGGACGGAATCCACGGTCGACCAGTTGCGCGACACGCTGGCGCGCAGGTCCAGCGCCTCCTTCGTGTCCATGACGGCCTTCAGCGGGAACTTCGCTTCCAGTTCCAGGCCGTAGGTGCGGGCATCGCCGGCGTTGGACGGCGTCGACACCCAGCGCGCGCCGTCGAACACGGTCAGGTTGCGCGTGTAGTCCTCGATGCGGCGCGTGGAGCCGCTCACCGACAGCAGCGCGCCTTCCGCCCAGTAGTGCTCGTAGGCCGCGTCGAAGCCCAGCGCCAGCTCGGGCTTCAGGTTCGGGTTGCCGATCGAATCAGGCTCGGTCTGGCTGTTGTTGACGGAGATGTTGCGGCTCGGGATCAAGCTTTGCAATCCGGGCGCCCTGTAGGTGCGGGTGATGGCGAAGCGCACCTGGTCGCCCTTGGTATCGGGCAGCTTGTACAGCGTCTGCATCAAGGGGCTCAGTACCGAGGAGCGCGAATGGCCCACGCCGAAAGATTCCCCGGCCGTGCGGATGCGGATGCCTTCCCAGCGCGCGCCCAGGTAGACCGACCAGCGCGGCGTGACGTTCCATTCGTCCTGGGCGTACACGGCCAGGCGCGCCAGCGAGGAATCGTAGTCCTCGATGCCGTCCGGGACGACCGTATCGGGACGCAGGTAGTCGCTTTCGCGGCGCGCGTCGCCGCGGGTCGAGTAGCCGCCGTCCCAGCCGAAGGCCAGCGCATGGCCTTCCCAGCGCGCGCTCGTGTACTTGCCCTGGCTGGAAGCGCCGCGCTCGACGCCGTCGGTCAGGATCCGGTCGTGCAGGTCGCCGACGGCCGGGTTGCCGTCGCCGTAGCGCCAGCTGTCGCTCGCGGTGTTCGCGAAGAAGGCGCTCGCCTTGGCATCCAGCTTGCCGCCCGAGGCGAACTTGTGGACCCAGTTCAGCTCCTCGCGGAAGAAGCGGTTGTCGTTGGCGACCGATTGCCCGCTGACGGGATACGCGGGCGGCTGGCCATACACGGTGTCGAACGTTTCGTCGCCGTGCTGGCTGAAATGCAGGATGTTGACGAAGGTCTGCGAGGTCAGCGTGTCGCCGTTCTTGAACGTCCAGTTCAGGCGCGGCCCCAGGTTGATGGCCGTGAACGTGCCGGGGCCGCCGTCCTCGCCGAGGCGCAGGCCGGTACGGTTGCCGGCGGCGTCGAAGAATTCCTCCGTCGACGTGCTCGTATTCGTGAAGTGGCCGCGGAACAGGTTCAGGTTCACGGAGTAGGACAGCTGGCCGGCCTTGTCCGACAACAGCGCGTTGACACCGCGATTCTGCGCGTTCGATGCGTAGCCATAGTGCGTCTTCACCTCGCGCTGCGCGGTCTTGATCGTCTTCTTGAGGATGATGTTGATGGTGCCGGCGATGGA
Source organism: Massilia sp. YIM B02763 (assembly GCF_030412015.1). Lineage (GTDB taxonomy): Bacteria > Pseudomonadota > Gammaproteobacteria > Burkholderiales > Burkholderiaceae_D > Telluria. The sequence goes on from NZ_JASNRD010000028.1 coordinate 32,435, forward strand.
CTGGGTCGAATACTCGGCGCTGGCCGCGCGCAGGACCTCGATGCGCTCGATCGAGTCCGGCGCCAGCGAATCCAGCGAAAAGCCGGCCGGCGCGCGTTCGCCGTTGAGCAGGATCTGCGTGTAGCCGGCGCCCAGGCCGCGCATGCGGATCTCGCTGCCGCGGCCGCCGCTGCCGCTGACCGTCACGCCGGGCACGCGCTTCAATACGTCGAACACGCTGGTGTCGCCGTACTTGGTGATCTCGTCGTGGTTGACGACGATCTTGCTGGCCGTGTCGTCGCGGCGCGGATCGTAGGATTCGGCGGCGCCCTTCACTTCCACGGTCTGCATCTTCTGCGCCTTCTGCGTCTTGTCCGCCTCGGCGCGGGTCATGGGCGCGGCGTCGGCCGCATGGTCCTTGTCGGGCGCGGCCTGCTGGGCATGGACGGAAAACGCGAGGGACAGCGCGGCGGCGAGCAGCGTCGGGCGAAGCGGGGGCACGGCGGTAGGCATGGCGGAATCGGGCGACATCGTCGAAGTGGGGGCGGCGATATTGTGCTCGATCTTGCAATCTTTTTGTTGCTCTTACGAAAATAAATTTAATATGCATGTCCAGCCATGGGAGCTTGCCGGCAAAACCATTCCCCCTGCCGGCCGTGCGGCTATAATGGGCCGTCTTCCATCCGAGGTTTACCGTGTCCGATCGCCTGAAAGTCCTGCCCCAATACCTGCTGCCCAAGCAGCGCCTGACCTCCTTTGCCGGCCGCGTCGCGGGCGCCCAGGGCGGCACGATGACGACCCGCCTGATCCGCTGGTTCGTGGGTAAATACGGGGTCGACATGAACGAGGCCGAGAACCCGGACATCGCCAGCTACAAGAGCTTCAACGAATTCTTCACGCGCCCGCTGAAAGCCGGCGTGCGCCCGCTCGCGCAGGCCGATTTCGTGTGCCCGGTGGACGGCGCCATCAGCCAGTTCGGCGCCATCGACGACCACCACATCCTGCAGGCCAAGGGCCACCGCTTCACGACGACGGAACTGGTGGGCGGCGACGCCACGCTGGCGGCGCAGTTCCGGCACGGCAGCTTCGCCAACCTGTACCTGTCGCCCAAGGATTACCACCGCCTGCACATGCCCTGCGACGGCAAACTGACGCGCATGATCTACGTGCCGGGCGCCCTGTTCTCCGTGAACCCGACGACGGCGCGCGGCGTGCCGAACCTGTTCGCCCGCAACGAGCGCGTCGTGTGCGTGTTCGAGTCGCCGGAGCACGGCCCCTTCGTGCTGGTGCTGGTCGGCGCGACCATCGTGGGCAGCATGGCCACCGTGTGGCACGGCGTCGTCAATCCGAAGCGGACGAACAAGGTGTCCGAATGGACGTATGCGGACCAGGACATCGTGCTCAAGAAGGGCGAGGAAATGGGCCGCTTCCTGCTCGGGTCGACCATCGTCATGCTGTTCCGGCAGGACACCATCGCCTTCAATGGCGACTGGGCGCCGGAGCGCTCGGTGCGGCTGGGCGAGTTGATGGGCAACCGGCCGGCGTAACGCGGCTCGAGCACGTCGTCCCTGCGCAGGCAGGGACCCAATTTTCGACGCGCTGCGCCTACGCATGCAACCTTGGGCCCCTGCCTGCGCAGGCGCGACGTCGTTCCCGCTACCGGTGATTCACGCGTCCTTGTCGCGGTCCTTGCAGAACATCTCTTCGAGCATATCGAGGAATACCCGGGTCTTGGCCGGCATCAGCCGCCGCCCGGGGAACACGGCCCAGCCGGTCGCCGTCGGCAGTTCCCACTCCGGCAATACCCGCACCAGTTCCCCTTTCTTGACGTAGTCCGCGACGAACAGGTCGGAACTGGCCGCGATGCCCGCGCCGCCGCGCGCCATGCGCGCCAGCAGCTCGGGGGAATTGGCCGTCAGGCGCGCGGGCAGCGCGCGCTCCCACTTCACCTTGCCGCGCGTGAGTGTCCAGGGCATGGGACCGCCGCTGCGGCTCAGGATGCACAGCAGGTCGTGGGCCAGCAGGTCGTCCGGCTGTTCCGGCAGCCCGTGCTGGGCGATGTAGCGCGGCGCCGCGTACAGGCCGAAACGCTCGACGGCGATGCGCCGGGCGGCCAGCGTCGAATCCTCGGGCAGGTCGCCCATGCGGATCGCCACGTCGAAGTTTTCCGCCACCAGGTCGACGCGCCGCGGCGACAAGTCCAGTTCCAGCGACACGGCGGGATAGCGCTCGCAGAAGCGCGGAATGAGCTCCGTCATGCCGATGTTGGCGAAGTCGTTCGGCACCGACACGCGCAGCTTGCCGCTCGGCTCCGCCTGGCGGTGCTGCGCCAGCGCGCCCGCCGCCTCGACCTCCTCGGCCACCTTGCGCGCGTGTTCCAGCAGGCTGGCGCCGAATTCGGTCAGCACCAGCCGGCGCGTGGTCCGCTGCAGCAGGCGCTCGCCCACGCTGGCCTCGAGCAGCGCGATGCGGCGCGACACGGTCGACTTGGGCAGGTCCAGGCGCTGCGCCGCCATGCTGAAACTGCCCGCTTCCACGATACGGGCGAACAGCAGCAGGTCGTTCGGTTCGACGTCCATGATTGTTCCATCGGTTGAATAATGTTATCCATTCTACCGTCTTCCGTTCGTTATTTGGAACCGTTAAAGTGTCTCCATCGCAAGTCCAACCACACCCAACGACGAAGGAAGCACAATGAACATCCTGCAGATCAACTCGAGCCAGCGCGCCACCGATTCGGAATCGACCCGTGTCGCCAAGCAGATCGTCGCCAAGCTGAGCGCCGCCAATGCCGGCGCGCAGGTGACCGTGCGCGACCTGGGCGCCAATCCGCTGCCGCAGCTGGACGGCGCCGCCCTGGGCGCGCTGTTCACCCCGGCCGAGAACCGCAACGCCGTGCAGGCGGCGCGCGTGGCGCAGGATGACGCGCTGATCGCCGAGATCCAGGCCGCCGACGTCGTCGTCATCGGCGCGCCGATGTACAACTTCGGCATGCCGAGCCAGCTGAAGTCGTGGTTCGACGCCATCTGCCGCGCAGGCACCACCTTCCGCTACACCGAGGCGGGTCCGGAAGGCCTGCTGAAAGGCAAGAAAGTCTACGTCACGATCGCCCGCGGCGGCGTGTACCCGGCCGACGCCGACCCGCAAGTGCCGCACATCCGCATGCTGCTGAACTTCCTGGGCATGACCGACAGCACCTTCATCTACTCGGAAGGCCTGGCGATGGGTCCGGAAGCCGCGGCCAAGGGCCAGGCCACCGCCGACGCCGCCGTCGCAGCCATCTAAGCAAACATGCAGTACCGCCGCCCGCACTCATCCGGGCGGCGTTTTCCGAAGGAGACCGACATCATGACCCAGCAAGTGGCAACCCAGACCGTGACCAGGACGCGCGGCGTCGAGCGCGTGCTCGGCGGCCAGTTCGTGATGGATGGCGCGGGCGTCAAGATCAACCGCGTGCTGACGCAGCCGCTGCAGCGCCGCCTCGACCCGTTCCTGATGCTGGACGCCTTCGGCAGCGACAAGGCCGGCGACTACATCGCCGGCTTCCCCGAACACCCGCACCGCGGCTTCGAGACCGTCACCTATATGCTCACCGGGCGCATGCGCCACCGCGACAGCGCCGGCAACGAAGGCCTCGTCACCAACGGCGGCGTGCAATGGATGACGGCCGGCCGCGGCGTGATCCACTCCGAGATGCCGGAACAGGAAGAAGGCCTGATGGAAGGCTTCCAGCTGTGGCTGAACCTGCCGGCCAAGGACAAGATGAGCGCGCCGTGGTACCGCGACATCCCGAACGAGGAAGTGCCGCGCTTCGCCCTGCCCTCCGGCGCGACCGTGCAGGTGATCGCCGGCAGCAGCCACGGCGTGGCCGGGGCCGTGCAGCGCGACGGCACCGAGCCGCTGTATCTCGACATCGACCTGCCGGAAGGCGCGACCTTCGAGCAGCCGCTGCCGGCGGGCCACAACGCCTTCCTGTACGTGTTCCGCGGCGAAGCCGTCGTCGAGGGCAAGGGCGTGCCGCAGGCGCGCATGGCCATCCTCGACAATGCGCAGGGTGCCGACGGCGTGCGCATCAAGGCCGCGACGGCGACGCGCCTGCTGCTCATCGCCGGGCGTCCGCTGAACGAGCCGATCGCCCAGTACGGCCCGTTCGTGATGAACACGCAGGCCGAGGTCTTCCAGGCCGTGGAAGACTTCCGCGCCGGCCGCTTCGCCGCGGCCTGAGCACCGGCTTCGCCACCGTTTTCCGCGCGGGCGGGCGGTCCTTGCGACCGCCCCCCGCGCTCATGGTTTTCTTCGGCTACACTACGCGGCATTCATTTCAACGTAGCCTATTTGTCCACGATGCCGCTGCTGCACGTCCTCTCGAACCTGCTCTCGCGCGCCAGCCGCGCGCTCGGCCTGGAAAGCGTCGACCGCTTCCCGCCCGGCCACCAGTACCCGCGCACGCGCTGGGACCAGGCCTACTTCGACATCGCCTCGGACCTCAAGTCCGACCAGATGGAAACGGCGATCTGCGACGCCATCGCCAACACGCCCAGCGTATTCGCCTGGATCGCGCACCCCACCCCGCGCATGCAGCGCACGCTGCTGGGCGTCATCCACGCCCGCCTGCGCCGCGGCGCCAGCGCGCCGACGGAGCTGGTCGCCATGCTGATCGACGCCTACGACAGTCCCCACACGCCGGAAGCGCTGCCGGGCCTGCGCGCGGCCATCGCCTCGACGCAGGGCTACGACCCGTCGATGCGCGTGGCGCACCTGCAGGCCTACCTGCTCGACATGCCGGCGGCGTTCGACGTCATCGAGGCGCGCAGCTGAAGTTCGCGCTATAATCTTCCCACCAGAAGCAAGCTAGTGCTGGCAGCGGGTTAATAGCCGCTTCCACCGATATCGCTGCCGATCACACCCGTTCAACCCGATCTGGCAGCGGTGAATCATCGCCCCATGGCGCTTGGCAAGCGCGCTCCCGCAGCAATCGCTGAGGCATGGCCGTGAATAACTGGTTGGTTCGTTCTCATTCAGAACGTCGTCAACCCGTTCACGGAGCTCCCATGCGTCTTCAACTAACCCCGGATCCCATCCCCCTCGCCGCAGCGATCGACGCTTTCGACGAACGCTACCACCGCGACTATCTCGACATGCGGCCGCATGCCCGCGCCTATCTGGAATCGCCACGGTACGCCTCCGTCCTGGTGCCCTTGCTCCAGCCCGTCTTGCGTTGCTGGGGTGCCGAACGACGTCGCGCACCGCGCTGCCGCCCGATGCACGCAGCTGCCGAGGCGCTGGCCGATCCAGTGCTGCACGACATGTTGCGGCGGTTGGCCGCCAGCCGGACATTCCTGGCCATGCAACCCGAACCGGGGTGCGGGAGGCGTCGTCTCGCAGCAGGCTCACCGTTCGCTACGGCGGCGCATTTCGACCAGTGCCTGCTCGCAGCGCTGCGCAAGCTCGCCGCCGGCCTGTTCTACGGCGCGACCAATGTCACCTATCCGATGAAGGTCCTGCTGTTGATCACCGGCTTGATGCCGGCGCTGGACGGCCGGGTCCGCGGTGGCATGGCAACAGCTGGGCTGAGCGGTGTCGGCGCAACAAGCCTTCCGCTCCCGGACCGGGAATGCGCCAATGCGCGCAAGCTGTGCATGTTGCCTTTCCTCGTGGCCGAGTGCGCCGCGCGCAATGGGACGCTGCTGGATGCGGCGATCGCCATCAGCCACTATCCCCAGCTTGCAGGCGAATACGGACGTGTCTTCGACGTGCTGCTGTTCATGCAGCATGTCAACGCGCCGGCAGCGCCCATCGTTCGGTATGTTGCGGACGGCACCGCACAGCCCTGGTACCGCGGCTGAGGCCAAGGTGCCAAACGCACGGGCGAGCGGCCGACCCTGACGGTCCCCGTCAGGGACGCGGCGATGCGCGAATGCGCGCGGTCGGCGTCCAGCCCCCAAAGTTCCGCTAGAATTCCCGGATTCAACCCACGGAGAAGCCGCCGCATGAGCGCCGCCAGCCAGTACCAGTTCAAGTCCGTCAACTACACCGGCATGCAGCCGGGCCCGAAGGTCATCGTCATGGGCGCGACCCATGGCAACGAGAAATGCGGGACGATCGCGATCCGCCGCGTCATGGAAGAGATCGACAGCGGACGCCTGCACGTCGCCGCCGGCAGCGTGACCTTCGTGCCCGTCGTGAACCCGCTCGCGTACGAGAAGAACACGCGCTCGGGCGACCGCAACCTGAACCGCGACCTGTTCCCGAAGGCCGCGCCGCAGGATTTCGAGGACCACGTCGCCAACTGGCTGTGCCCGCTGCTGGCGCAACACGACGTGCTGCTCGACCTGCACTCGTTCAATGCGGCGCACGGCGAGCCCTTCGTCATGGTCGGCCCGCTCGACAACGACGGCCCCATCGAACCGTTCAAGCACATGCGCGAGGAGCGCGCGCTGGCCCGCGTGCTGGGCGTGCGGCGCTTCGTCACGGGCTGGATGGCGGCCTACGGCGGCGGCGTGCAGCGCCGCGCGCGCGGCAATGCGGCCGAACTCGAGACGGTGATGCGCTACGGCGTGGGCACCACCGAATACATGCGCAGCACGGGCGGCTATGCGCTGACGCTGGAATGCGGCCAGCACCTCGACCCGCAGGCGCCGGAAGTGGCCTACCGCGCCATCATGAACACGCTGGCTCACCTGAAGATCGTCGAGGCGCCGGCGCCGCAGCCGGTACCGTTCGAGGAAATGGAAGCGCTGCAGATGGTCGTCGTGCACGACAGGCTGGACGCGGGCGACACGTTCAGCCGCGCGTGGGCCAGCTTCGATCCGGTCGAGGAAGGCGAACGGATCGGCACCCGCGCGGACGGCACGCCGGTGCTGGCCGAGTTCTCGGGCCGCATCCTGTTCCCGGACACGAACGCGGGGCCGAACCAGGAGTGGTACTACATGACGCGACGGAATCCGGACTTCGGGCGCGAATGAGCCCGGCCGGGTCCTGCTCAGGACCCGGCGAGCTTCAACTTGTCTTCCTTGTGCTGCTTGTACAGGAACAGGGCCGTCGCCGCCGAGGCGAGCAGCAGGACGACGCTCGCGGCGTCGACGCCCACGTTGACACGCACATCTACTTTCACGTCTTTCATGGTTTTCCTTGAGGCATGTGTCGATGTCGCCGCCGAGCCCCTCGGCAGCGGGATGCCCCAAGCATAACCACGCACTTTTGCTCATGCAAGCCGGCGCGCCCAATCGCGCGCCATTGCATTATTGATAACACTACAATCGGGTCAACGCTTCCATCAGGACGAGGACATCGATGAACGCCATCTCTGCCCGACGCGCGCGGGCCGCCCAGTCGGGTTTCACGCTCGTGGAACTGCTCGCCGTCGTCACGGTCGTCGGCGTACTCGCGGCCACCGCCCTGCCGGCCTACGCCCACCTGGAATCCGATGCCCGCGCCGCCGTCCTCCAGTCGGCACGGGCCTCGCTCGGGACCGTGGCGCGAACCGTCCACGCCAGCCACCTGGTCGATCCGCAAGCGCGCGGCGACGGCACTGCCCTGCGGCTGGAGTCGGCGACCGTCACCCTGCGCAACGGCTATCCCGCGGCCGACGCGGGCCTGGCCGCCGCGGCCGGCTTCATGACGGAAGACGGGCAATCCGACTGGCAGGTCGCGTTCGCCGGCGGCAAGGTCGTCGTCGCGCCGGCCGGCGTGCATGCCGTGGACCGGTGCAACGTCACGTACGCGCAGGCGCCGGCACCGGGCATTGCACCCGCCATCGCCGTCACGACGTCGGACTGCAGCTGAACCATCCGATCCATGCATGCATACGCGCCGGGCGCCGGCCAGTAAAAAAACCGTTTCCATGCGGTCCGGATAGCGTTGCTGTCATGCTATTCTTGCGAAATTCCCAAGGGCGGGGCCACAAGCCGCGTCCATGTCGTCAATCCTCGCAAGGATCATCGTGAATACCCTCGTACCCCGCCTGATGTCGCTCGCCGTCGCCTCCGCGCTGGCACTCGCCTCCGTCTCGATCGCCCACGCCGCCACCGCGGCAACCGTCAATGCGGCGCGCGCCGAGAACGCCTTCCTGTCACAGAGCGAAGCGGCCGCCCGCTCGGCGCGCGTGTCGAACGTCGACTACAAGCTGGACTTCACGCTGACGGGCAAGGAAACCTTCTCCGGCACGACGACCCTTGCGTTCGACCTGAAGGACACGGCGAGCCCGCTGACCGTCGACCTCGACAAGGCCACGATCAAGTCGCTGAGCGTGAACGGCAAGAGCGTCACGCCGCAGTACAACGGCTGGTTCATCACGCTGGCGGCGAAGGACCTCGCCAAGGGCCGCAACACGGTCGTCGTCGCCTACGAACGCAAGCACAGCACCAACGGCGAAGGCCTGCACCGCATGGTCGACCCGGTCGACGGCCGCGTCTACACCTATTCGCACTTCGAGCCGGCCGCCGCGCACCAGATGTTCGCCGTGTTCGACCAGCCGGACCTGAAGGCCACCTATACGGTCACCACGACCGCCCCCGCCGACTGGACCGTCGTCTCGACCACCCGCGAAACCAGGGTGGACACGGTGGGCGACGCCAAGCGCTGGACGTTCAAGCAAACGAAGAAGCTCAGCCCCTACAACTTCTCCATGCACGCCGGTCCCTATAAAGTCTGGGAAGACGACAGCGGCAAATACCCGATGCGCCTGATGGCGCGCCAATCGGTCGCGTCCCAGGTCAAGCCGGAAGAATGGTTCCGCTACACCAAGGCGGGCCTGGCCTTCTTCGACGACTATTTCGGCATCCCCTACCAGTTCGAGAAATACGACCAGTTGCTGGTGCCGGACTTCCTGTACGGCGCGATGGAAAACGCGGGCGCCATCACCTTCGCGGAAGGCGGCTTCCTGTTCAAGGCCGACATGACGGCCGAGCAGCGCGCGCGCCTGGCCGGCGTGATCATGCACGAGATGGCGCACCAGTGGTTCGGCGACCTCGTCACCATGCAGTGGTGGAACGGCCTGTGGCTGAACGAGAGCTTCGCGTCCTTCATGGGCACGCTGGCCACGGCCGAGGCGACGGAATTCAAGGATGCCTGGCGCGCCTTCTACTCGCAGGGCAAGCAGGCCGCCTACGCGCAGGACCAGCGCGTGACCACGCACCCGATCGAAGTGCCGGTGCCGTCCACCGAGAACGCCTTCGACAATATCGACGCCATCACCTATTCGAAGGGTGCATCGACGCTGATGCAGCTGCGCCACCTGCTGGGCGCGGACGTGTTCCGCAAGGGCGTGCATAACTACCTCGTCAAGTACCAGTACAAGAATGCGAAGCTGGACGACTTCATCGGCGCGCTGGGCCAGGCCGCCGGCCGCGACCTCTCGGGCTGGACGAAGGAGTGGCTGTACCAGGCGGGCGTGAACACGATCGCCGCCAACTTCAGCTGCGCGAACGGCAAAGTGACGTCCTTCGCCATCGAGCAGACGGCGCCGAGCAAGGCCCTGCCGACGCTGCGCGAGCAGCGCGTGCAGATCGCCACCTTCAGGCTGGACGGCAAGGAGGTCAAGCTCGACCGCACGGTTCCCGTGATCTACAAGGGCGCGAAGACGTCGGTACCGGCCATGGCCGGCGCGGCCTGCCCGGACCTGGTCTACCCGAACTACGGCGACTGGGGCTTCGTGAAGGTGCAGCTCGACCAGCGCTCGTTCGACACGGCGCGCGCCCACCTGGCCAAGGTCGACGACCCGCTGCTGCGCGCCATGCTGTGGCAGGCGCTGTGGGACGGCGTGCGCGACGCCAAGCTGCCGCTGAACGACTTCATCGCCACCGCCCTGAACAACGCGCCGCAAGAGAAGGACTACACGCTGCTAGGCGACATCGCGGGCAAGATCGACGCCGCCAAGCGCTACCTGGACAACATCGACCCGAACGGCGCCTACACCCAGGCCGCCACGCGCCAGCTCGAGGACATGGCGTGGACGTCCGTGGAAGCCAACAGCGCCGATGCCAACTTCCAGCGCCGCTGGATGAGCACCTACCTGTCCGTCGCCAGCTCGCGCCCCGCGCTGGACCGCCTCGCGGCCCTGCTGGACGGCAAGCAGAAGGTGCAGGGCCTCACCGTCGACCAGGACCTGCGCTGGGCCATCATCAACCGCCTGAACCGCTACGATTATCCGGGCGCCGCCGCCCTGATCGCGGCCGAACAGGCGCGCGACAAGTCGGACACGGGCCAGGCCGCGGCGCTGGGCGCGACCGTCGTGCGTCCGGATCCGGCCGTCAAGGCGGAATGGCTGGGCAAGATCCAGGACCTGCAGACCAAGCTGCAGTTCTCGCGCGTGCGCACGGCCATGGGCAATATGTACCCGGCCGGCCAGGGCGCATTGAGCGAGCAGACCGCCGCGCAGCGCCTGTCCGGCCTGGCCGCGATCGACAAGGCGGCGGGCCCCGTGTTCATGCGTGCCTACGGCGCCTCGATGATCCCGGTCGGCTGCACGCCGGCCAGCGTCAAGCGCCTGCAGGCGGCCGCGGACGCGAACAAGGACCTGACGGCCGGCACGCGCCGCAACCTGCTCGACACGCTGCAGGAAGACCAGCGCTGCGTGGCGATCAAGCAGGCGATGACGGCCAAGTGACGCACGCGTGAACGCCGGCGCCACGGCCGTGTGGAACGGCGCGCCGGACGCCTCGCGCAGGCGGCTGGCGCTGGGGTTCACGTGTGCCTTCCACCTGCTGGCGCTGCTGCTGTTCCTGCGCCAGCAGGCCCGTCCGCCTGACACGCACGCGCCGGAAGTCGTCGGCGTCCTGCTGCAACTGCCCGCGCCGGCCCTGGTTCCGCGCGCGCCGGCTTCCTCTCCTCCTCCCGCGCCCGTGCCGCGACGCAAGGCCGTTCCCGCGACGGCGCCGGCAATACATGCCCCCGTCGCCGACACGCCTGCCGCGCCGCCCGCGCAGCCGGACGCGGCGCCCGCAGAGGAGGCGCCCGCGGCGGCGCCTGCCGCCGACGGGGCGCCCGCCGGCGGCTTCGCGATGGGCCTGGCGCGGCGCCAGGCCGGCCGCGCCGACCGCGAACTGCGCAACGGGAAGTCCGGGGTGCCGCTGGAAGCGGACACGCCGTGGGCGCGCTTCCGGCGCGGGCTGGAAGCGGCGCACATCGACGATTCGCGCACGCTGGCGACGGACACCTATACGTCGCCCGACGGCGTGATCTACTATCGCTACCGCCAGGGCAACCGCGTGCGCTGCAGGCGCAGCGGCGGCGTGGGCGTGCTGCCGCAGAGCATGGCCGAAGCGGGATCGGCCGCGAACGTGCCCTGTCCCAGCGGCGCCTCCTGGCAGCGCGACTGACTCAGCGGCGCGCCGCCTTTTCCCCCGCCGCTCCATTCGTCTCGGACGGACGGCACTGCGCGGCAAGCCGCTCCCACGCGCCCTCGGCCTGGCAGCGCAGCGGCGCATGGGCCTGCAGCGCCCTGGCCAGGTCCAGCGGCGCGGCTTCGTTGACGCGCACGTTGTTGGCGACCTTGACGCACATGACGTCCTGCCAGGCGGCCGCGTAGTTGGCGGGGATCGGCACGGGGCCGCGCAGCTTGCGCGCCGCCGCCTCGCAGTCGGCTTGCCGCAGGTACTCGCCGCGCAGCCTGGCCTGGTCGAGCGAGACGTCGAGGTTCTGCTGCAGGTACACCAACAGTATCATCGTATACATGGGGACCTTTCTTGTGCTCCAGTTCCTTGCCACTGGCTCCTTGCCATTATCGCAAACGCCGCGGCAGCGTAGAATACGGCTGCACTGACGAACGAGGAAACGACTTGGACTGGGACTACCCGAATCCGTTCACGCTGCCGCGCACGCCGCAGCCGGCCGACATCGATGGCCTGAACCACACGAACAATGCCGTCTACGTGCGCTGGTGCGAACAGGTCGGCTGGGCGCATTCGGAAGCGCTGGGCCTGTCGCTCGAGGATTACCGGCGCCTGGACCGCGCCATGGCGATCCGCCGCGGCGACTACGACTACCTGCTGCCGACCGCCGAGGGCGAGGCGCTGCTGCTTGCGACCTGGCTCGTGGGCGGCGACGGCAAGCTGGCGATGGAGCGCCGCTTCCAGCTCGTGCGCGAACGCGACGGCGCCACCGTGCTGCGCGGCCGCTGGGACCTCGTCTGCATCGAGATCAGCAGCGGCCGGCCGCGCCGCATGCCGCAGGAGTTCCTCGATACCTACATGCCGGTGGTGGTGGCCGCCGCTGCCTGACGTCCGTCCGACGCCCGCTATTGCGCGTCGATGATCCAGTCGGCCGGCTTGCCGCTGGCCTGGCGCGGCAGGCGCTGTCCGAACGTGAGGGCGGCCGGCCGCTCCGGCACGGACAGGCGCTGCGCGCACCAGTCCAGCAACGCCTCCTGCGATGCAAGCGCGCCGTCGCGCAGCACGACGAAGGCCTTCAGGCGCGTCCCCTCGTCGGGACGCATCAGGCGCACGCTGGCGTCGAGCACCGCCGGATGCATCCTCAGCACGTCCGCCACGTAGGCCGGAAACACATTGGTGCCACCTACCTGCACGGCCGCGTCGATGCGGCCGGCCGGACGGAAGCAATCCGCGGCAATCCACTCCAGCTTGTCCTGCAGCGGATAGCGCGCCATCGTCCCGTCGGGCAGCGCGCGCGCGAGTTGCGCCGCCTCGTCGGTGCGCGACCAGTACGGCAGCAGCGCGTACGGGGCCCCGCCCTGCTCGCGCCAGCCGACGCCGGCCGTCTCCGAGCTGCCGTAGACCTGCAGCAGGCGCAGGCCGGCCGTTGCCAGGGCATCGGCGAGCGGATCGGGGCACGGCGCCGTCGACGTCACGCCCACGACGTCGGCCGGGAATGTCGGCGCCAGGCGCGCGACGGCATCCCACCACCCCGGATGGGCTACGACGAGGTCGCCGGGTCGCGCCATGCCGGCCAGCGCGGCGGGGCCGACGGCGCGCAGGTCGACCACGTCCGCGATGCCGAGGCGGCGCGGCAGCAGCACGGTGAACAGGAAGCCGTAGATGTGGTGGGACGGCACGGCCGACAGGATGCGGCGCCGCCCGGACAGCAAATCGGCCAGCGTGTGGATTTCCTGCCACAGTGTCGCCAATGCATGCGTGCAGCGCTTCGGGCTGCCGGAACTGCCGGAAGTACGGAAGGTCAGCCGGCTGTCGTCGACACGCAACGATGCGGCCGCCGCCGCGACCCAGTGCGCGAACCGGGGCTCGGCCAGCAGGTGCGTGTCGGCGCTGCCGGGCGCGAGGTGCAGCGCTTCCGCCAGCGCGGTCGACATGCCCATCAGCTCGAGCGAATCGGCGCCCAGGTCGCGCACCAGGTCCAGGCCGTCCGGCCACGGGGACGGCGGCGGCGGCCGGCCGGGACGCGCCAGCGCCAGCTCGGCGGCGAGCAGGTCGGCGACGACGCGTCTCAGCGCGTTCGCATCCTCCCACCAGGAGGCATGCGGCAGGCTTGGTTGGGACATGGTCGGCATCGCAAAAAAGGGGCGGGAGCGCAGCATAACGCATGTCCAAGGCTTGTCAAATCGCCAGCCCGCACCCACGTCAATACCTGCGCACGATTGATTTGACAGGGACATGACGCCGTGTCACTATGACTTTCTTATCTGCAACATTCCCGCCCAAACTTCGCTGGAGACACCATGAACGCCGCCGACCTGACTTTTTCCGCTCCCGGCCTTTTCGCCCGCCTCGAGCAACTCGATGCGGATGCGCTCGACAACCTGGATTTCGGCGTGATCGGCTTCGACGGCGACACCAACGTCAGCCGCTACAACCGGGTCGAATCGGAGGCGGCCGGCCTGACCGCGCCGCGCGTGGTGGGCCAACCGCTGTTTACCAACGTGGCCCCGTGCCTGAACAATTTCATGGTGGCGCAGCGTTTCGAGGATGCGCAGGACGAGTCGGCCAGCCTGGACGACACCATCGACTACGTGCTGACGCTGCGCATGCGCCCCATCAAGGTGGCGCTGCGCCTGCTGGCCGAACCGGGCATGGCCACGCGCTACGTGCTGGTCCAGCGCAAGGTGTGATGCCGCGATGACGCACGATGCCTGCGCCCAGCTGGCCGCCGAACACGAGGCCCTGATCCAGTTCCTGTACCTGGCCCCCGTCGGCCTCGTGCAGGCGGGCGCCGACGGCGAGATCGTCATGATCAACCCGATTTCGGCGCAACTGCTGATGCCGCTGCAGCGCGACGGCAACCTGACCAATCTGTTCACGGCGCTGGAACGCGTGGCCCCGGAGCTGCGGCACCTGTGCGCGCAATTTGCCCAGCCCAGCGGCATGGTCTGCGACGGCCTGCACATCCACCTGAACGGCGCCGCGCCGCCCGCGCGCCGGCGTCCCCAGGTACTGTCGCTGAGCCTGCTGAAACTGGACGAGACCCGACTCATGGCCGTGCTGCAGGACGTCAGCGAACAGGTGCGGCGCGAACGCCAGCTGCGCCAGAACGATGCCTGGCTGAACGCCCTCCTCACCAGCATCACCGACTATGCGCTGGTCGGCCTCGACCGGGAGGGGCGCGTGAGCGATTGGAACGAGACCATCGGCCGCGTGACGGGCCACGACGCCGGCGTCGTCGGCCAGCCGTATTCCGTGTTCTATCCGCCCGACGCGACCACGCCCGACCAGGCCGGCGACCGCCTGCGCGAAGCCGACCAGAACGGCTGGTCGCTCGACGAGGGCCCGCGCCTGCGCGCCGACGGCCGCCGTTTCTGGGGCAGCACGATGATCTCGCCGCTGCCGGACCGCGACGAGGCCGCGGAGGAAGCGGGCGAGCCGGCCTACTGCATGGTGGTGCGCGACATCAGCGACAAGCACGACGCCATCGAGCAACGGCGCCACGCGCTGTTCGCCGACCACCTGACCGGCGTCGCCAACCGCCGCGCCTTCTTCGAGGCGGCCGAGCTGGAACTGCAGCGCAACCGCCGCGCGCCGCGCCCGACCGCGCTGATCCTGATCGACGCCGACCACTTCAAGGACGTCAACGACCGCTACGGCCATCCCGGCGGCGACGCCGTCCTGCACGCGTTGGGGAACCTGCTGACGCGCACCTTCCGCCAGGTCGACGTGGTGGCGCGCGTCGGCGGCGAGGAATTCGCCGTGCTGCTGCCCTCGTCCACGCTGGCCGGCGCGGCCGCCGTCGCCGAGCGCCTGCGCCTGTCGATCGCGCGGCAGCCGATCGTGTTCGACGGCCGCGAGATCGCCTGCACCGTCAGCGTCGGCGTGGCCGCGACCGACGGCGAGCCGGTCAGCCTGGATACCCTGATGAAGCGCGCCGACAGCGCGCTGTACGCCGCGAAGGCCAATGGCCGCAATCGCATCGAATGCTGGACTGCTTCCTGACCCCGGGGATCCGATGACACACGACGAACTCGCGCCGCACGCCGACAAGATCGATGCCTACGAGGCGCTGGTCCAGTTCCTTTACCGCGCCCCGATCGGACTGGTGCAGGCGGGCCTGGACGGCGCCGTGGACATGCTCAACCCCATGTCGTCCAGCCTGCTGATGCCGCTGGCGCGCGACGGCAGCCTGGACAACCTGTTCACCGTGCTGCAGGACGTCGCGCCGCAGCTGCGCGACGTGGCCGCGTCCTTTGCCGAGCCGTCCGGCGTCGTGTGCGAAGGCCTGCGCCTGCCGCTGGGCGATGCCGCCGTGCCGGGCGGTCCCCAGGTACTGTCGCTGTCCATCCTGAAGCTCGACGGCACCCGCCTGATGGCCACCGTGACCGACGCCACCGCGGAAATGCAGCGCGAGCAGGAACGCCTGGCGCGCCGCCTGAAAAGCCAGGCGCGCACGGATGCGCTGACCCGCATGCCGAACCGGGAAGCGCTGCTGGAACAGCTGCAGCAAATGCTGGCTCGGCCGGCCGGCGAAGCCACCGCCGGCTTCGCCCTGCTGTTCCTGAATTGCGACCGCTTCCGCCAGATCAACGATGCCCACGGCCAGGCCGTCGGCGACCGCGTGCTGGTGCAGGTGGGAGAGCGCATCCGCGCCGCCCTGCGCCCGCCCAGCGACCGCATCGACCCGGCCGCCGGCAGCGGCCAGCTGGCGGCGCGCACTGGCGCCGACGAATTCGCCGTGGTGCTGGACGGCATGCGTTGCCGCGCCGACGCCGAAAAAGTCGCGCTGCGCCTGCTCGATGCGCTGGCCAGGCCGCACCAGCTGCCGGGCCAGGACATCACCTGCCGCATGAGCATGGGCCTGGTATGGAGCGACGATGCCGGCGGATTGGCCGGCGAGATGCTGCGCGACGCCAGCATCGCGATGGTCGAGGCCAAGCGCGCCGGCGGCGCGCGTTGCGTGGTGTTCGAGACCGCGATGCGCGAACGCGCCGCGCGCCGCGCCGACATCGAATCCGACCTGCGCCTGGCGCTGGCCGACGACCAGCTGTTCACCGTGTACCAGCCCGTGGTCGGCTTCGCGCCGGCGGGCTCGATCGACCACGCCGCCGGCGTCGAGGCGCTGGTGCGCTGGCGCCATCCGGTGCGCGGCATCGTCCCGCCGATCGACTTCATCCAGGTGGCCGAGGAATCGGGCCTGATCGGCGCGCTCGGCGACTTCGTGCTGCGCCGCTCCTGCCGCGACTTCGCCGCCTGGCAGCGTGAACTCGGTCCGCGCGCACCGCGGCTGCTGGCCGTGAACCTGTCGCGCGCCCAGCTGGGCCAGGCCGACCTGCCCGTCACCGTCGCCGCCGTGCTGCGCGAATACGGCATGCAGCCGCGGCAGCTCCAGCTCGAGGTGACGGAAAGCCTGGCGGCCCAGGACCAGCACGTCCAGGAACGCCTGCACGAGTTGAAGGCGCTCGGGGTCAAGCTGGCGCTGGACGACTTCGGCACCGGCTATTCCTCGCTCTCCAGCCTGCACCTGCTGCCGGTGGACACGGTCAAGATCGACCGCTCCTTCGTATGCCAGGCCGATACCAGCAACCACCACCGCGTCCTGATCGAAGCGACCGTCAAGGTGGCGCAGAGCCTGGGCATGAACACGGTGGCCGAAGGCATCGAGACCGAGGCGCAGGCGCGCGTGGTGCGCGAACTGCATTGCGCCAAGGGCCAGGGCTATCTGTTCAGCCGCCCGCTGCCGTCCGGCGACCTGCTCGACTGGCTGGCCGGGACGGGGGCATCGTCGAGCACGGTCGCCGCCTGACGCCGGCGCCGGTCAGCGCATCGCCAGCGGCCGGCGCCGCTGCGGCGGCGCGAAGCCGGCGTCGAGCTGGGCCAGGTCTTCGGCGCTCAGTTCGATGTCCAGCGCCTCGCTGTTGGCGCGCACGTGCTCCAGCCGCACCGCCTTCGGGATCGTCACCACGCCCTTCTGGCGCAGCAGCCAGGCCAGGGCGATCTGCGCCGGCGTCCTGCCGTGGCGCGCGGCCACGGCCCGCAATTGCGGCCGGCCCAGCAGCCCGGCCTGCTCCGAGGGCGAGGACTCCAGCGGCGAATACGCCATCACGGGAATGCCGCGCTCGCGGCACCAGCCCAGCAGGTCCCATTCGATGCCGCGCTGGGCCAGGTTGTACAGCACCTGGTTGGCGGCGATGCCGGCGCCGGCCGGCAAGGCAGCCGCTTCCAGCATGTCGTCGAGATCGAAGTTGGAGACACCGTAGTCGAGGATCTTGCCCTCGTCCTTCAGGCGCTGGAAGGCGTCCAGCGTTTCGGCGAGGGGCACGCCGCCGCGCCAGTGCAGCAGGTACAGGTCGAGGCGGTCCGTGCCGAGGCGGCGCAGGCTGCGGTCGCAGGCGGCGCGCACGCCGGCGCGGCTGGCGTTGTGCGGATAGACCTTGCTGACCAGGTAGACGCCGTCGCGGCGGCCGGCGATCGCCTCCCCCACGACTTCCTCGGCGCCGCCCTCGCCGTACATCTCGGCCGTGTCGATCAGGTTCATGCCGAGCTGCAGGCCGAGGCGCAGGGCCGCGACCTCGGCGGCGCGGGCGGCCGGGTCTTCGCCCATGTTCCAGGTGCCTTGGCCGAGGATGGGAATCGTGCGGCCGCTGGGAAGAGTCAGTTGTTTCATCTTGCCTCCGCGTTCGAAGTCGAGTTATCGAAGATACCCCAAAAACAAAAAACGTCGTTCCCGCGAAGGCGCACTGCTGTTTGGGATAATAATGTTGTGTTGGTCATCAGGCTTCTCCAGGAT
>NZ_JASNRD010000029.1 GCF_030412015.1 Massilia sp. YIM B02763
GGGCTGCAACACCCGCCCCGCTTCTCCATTCCGCGTTGCCGTTCCGCTTTGCTTCTCTCCTTGTCGTTGCGGTGCTACTTCGACGTCGCCGGCACGGTGGTGCGGCGTTGCGGCGTCTCCTGGAGCAGGCCCTTGACCGCCCGGCGGAGGCGGAAGGTGCGCGACTCGAACAGCAGGTAGCACAGCCAGGACAGCGCCACGATGGCCCCCAGCATGCCGGCATACACGGCATAGTCGGCGGCGGCATGGGGCGACAGGCGGTCGCGGCCGAATGCCTGCAGGCCCAGGTGGCGCAGCAGCTGGATCAGCGGGATGTGCAGGACGTACAGCGTGAACGAGAATTCGGCCAGCCAGTGGGCGCCGCGCGCCAGCAGGCGCCGCGCCGTGCCGTGCTGCGCGAACGGCATCTGCAGCGCGGACAGCAGGGCCAGCAGCGGCAAGCCGTAGGCCAGGTGGAGGAAGAAGGAGGCCGGTTCGAGGTCGCTGCCGCTGCCGCCCAGGCGCAGGACCACGGGGATGCCGACGGCCAGCACGAGCAGCAGGCAGCGTGCGGCCAGGCCGCAGTCGATGCGGATGCGCGAGAAGGCGGCGCCCAGCAGCCACAGCGCGAAGTACAGCGTGATGGGGAAGGGCAGCGCTGCAGCCACCATGACGAGCGCCGTGGCGGCGCCCAGCCGGCCGGTCCACGTGCCGGCCGCGAACGCCAGCAGCAGCAAGGGGAACTGGACGTAATACCAGGTCTCGTTCGACAGGCTCCACAGCGCATAGTTGTCGGCATACGGCTCCACCAGGACCGTCTGCAGGCCGGCCAGGTTGCCGGCAAAGCTGGCGATCGAATAATCGTTGGCGGCCGAGATGCTGGCGCGGGTCGGGTCGACGACGCCGACGATGGCGCCGATCGCAAGCATCAGGAACAGGGCCGGCACCAGCACGGTCCACAAGCGGGTGGCGCGGTCGATCGCGTAGTTGCGCAGCGCCGCCGGCTGGCCGAACTTGTCCAGCAGGCTGCCGCCGACCAGCCAGCCGCTGATCAGGAAGAACACGACGACGGCCTGGTGCGCGAACGCGGTGCAGAAGGCCAGCAGCTGGTAGGCCAGCGGCGGATCGGCCAGTTCGCGCAGGCCGGGAAAGACCTCGGCGCGCAAGTGGGCCGCCGCGACCTGCAGCGCGGCCAGTCCCCGCAACAGCGAGATGAGCATCGAGTGGGTGGAACCGCTGTCGAGCTGGCTCTGGCGTTGACAGCGGATGGCGGGGAAGTGGACGCTGTGCATGGTGTGTCTCCTGGTATCGACGATTGACGGCATGAATTGACGAATGAAGCGCGTTATCCGCAACTGTCCCAGCGGTAGGGCGAGGCGTTGCCGGACAGGGCGAGCGCCACGGCGACCATCCAGACATTCAGCGGCGCGTGTTCCACGATCCAGGCCGTGAGGCCGAAGGCCAGCATTGCCGCCGTTGCCGCGGTGGCGGCGCCGCGCGGCGGCGCGGCCGGCACGTCAGCAATCAGGCGCAGCGCGCAAGCGAAGACGGCGGCGCCGATCAGCCAGCCGGCCGCCGCTTCCGCCCGCGTGTGCTCGCCGGCCTGCACCAGGGCCGTCGCCACGCCGGCCGCCAGCAACAATGCGGCCAGCGCCACGGCGGCGCGCACGCGCGCGGTGCAGCGTCCGGCCAGCAGCCAGCACAGGGTCGGGAAGGCGGCCGTGAACCCCGTCGCATGGCCGCTGACGGCCTTGAACTGCAGCGCCGGCAAGCCCGTCGCCCAGCCCAGGAAGGCGATCTTGGTGGCCGCCACGAAGGCGATGGCAAGGCCGAACACGAGCAGCCAGCCGGCGGCGGCGCGCCAGGCGCGGACGGCGCACAGCCAGGCGGCGATGGCGCCGGCGGCCGGGAGCGTGAGGCCCAGGTCGCCGAGGTGGAACAGTTCGGGCAGCTGCGTGCTCAGTTGCGTGCTCAGGTGCGTGGTCGGTTGCATGGCGAGGTGCGTGGGAGGGCGCATCGTGAATGCGGTCCGCGACGCGCTAGCGGACGATGGCCGCCAGCGTCCGCAGGAGGATGCGCAGGTCGACCCAGAACGAACGTTCGCGCACGTAGCGCTCGTACCAGCACAGCTTGGCCGGCAGGATCGTGTCGAGGTAGGCGCGTTCCGGGTCCTCGGCCCGCGCCAGGATGTCGTTCTCGTCCTTGTACAGGATCGCCGCCCAGTCGGTGATGCCGGGCGCGACGGACAGCACGGTACGGCGCACCTCGGGCGGATAGCAGGCGACGTAGCGCGGCACTTCGGGACGCGGCCCGACCAGGCTCATGCTGCCCAGCAGGACGTTGAGCAGCTGCGGCAGCTCGTCCAGCTTGCTGCGCCGCAGGAAGCGGCCGACACGGGTGATGCGCGCGTCCCCTCCGGTGGTCAGCTGGGGGCCCCGTTCGGCCCCGGCGACCATCGTGCGGAACTTGAGGATCTCGAAGGGCACGCCATGGCGTCCCACGCGCACCTGGCGGAACAGTGCCGGTCCCGGCGAGTCGAGCCGGATCCACAGAGCCAGCGCCAGCAGCAGGGGCGCGAGCAGCAGCAGGCCCGTGCCGGCTGCGACGATGTCGAACAGGCGCTTGCTCATGCCGGCAAGCCGCCTGGTGGAACGCGCGGGACCGCATACGGTTCAGCATGCAGGTCTGCACGCTGGGGCGTGCACAGGGTCGCGCGCAGGGCCCCGATCACGCGGTCCTGGTCGGCATCGCTCATCTTCGTGTACAGCGGCAGCGTCAGCATGCGCGCATAGCAGGCCTCGGCGACGGGATAGTCCGCGGCGGACAGGCGCCCGGCATCGCGCCAGTAGGGCTGGCGGTGCAGCGGAATGAAATGCACGCTGGTGCCGATGCCGCGCCTGGCCAGCGCCTCGATAAGGGGGTTGCGGCCCAGCGGCGCGCCGTCGTCGAGGCGCACGACGTACAGGTGCCAGGCGTGCGCGTCGCCGGCCTCCTCGTCGGGGAGGGCGGGCAGGCGCAGCGGCAGGCCGGCCAGGCCGGCATGGTAGCGCGCGGCCAGTTCGGCGCGGCGGCGCGCGAAGCGCTCGATCTTGCGCAGCTGCTGGATGCCGATCGCCGAGGCGATGTCGGTCAGGTTGTACTTGAAGCCGGCGGCCACCACCTCGTAGTACCAGGCCGGGGTGCGCGAGGTGTAGCGGTCGAAGGCGTCGCGGCTGATGCCGTGCAGCCGCATCTGGCGCATGCGCGTGGCCAGCAGCGGATCGCGCACGGCGATCATGCCGCCTTCGCCGGTCGTCATGGTCTTGTTGGCATAGAAGCTGAACACGGTGGCGTCGCTGTCCAGCGTGCCGACCAGGCGGCCGCGGTGACGGGTGGGGAACGCGTGCGCCGCATCCTCCACCACGAACAGGCCGCGGCGCCGCACCAGCGCCAGCAGCCCGTCCATGTCGCAGGCGAGGCCGGCGTAGTGGACGGGGATGACGGCGCGCGTGCGCGGCGTGATGGCGGCGTCGACGGCTGCCACCGACAGGGTCAGGCGCTGCGGCTCGACGTCGACGAACACGGGCTGCGCCCCGAGGTAGCGCACGACCTCGGCGGTGGCGGTGAAGGTCAGCGTCGGCACGATTACTTCGTCGCCCGGGCCGATGCCCAGGCTCTCCAGCGCCAGGTGCAGCCCGGCCGTCGCCGAATTGACGGAGATCGCCTGCAGCGGCGGCGCGTCCGTCCCCGGCGCGCCCGCCGTGCCCCCATGGGCGGCGAGATAGGCGGCGAAGTCGTGCTCGAACTGGCGCGTCACGGGGCCGGTCGTGACCCAGCCCGAGCGCAGGCAGGCGACGACGGCATCGATCTCGGCCTCGTCGATGTCGGGCAGGGCAAAGGGCAGGAAGGCGTCGGCGCGCTCGTCGCGCGTTGCCGCCGGGGGGAGGGTGTGCGTGTGGTCAGCCATGGATCGTGTCTCCAGCAAGGGCGTCCAGGAAACGTCGTCCCAGGACCGGATAGGTGTGGTTGGCGAGGGCGTGGGCGCGGCCGCGCCGTCCCAGCACGGCGCGCCGCACCGGCCCCAGCGCATGCAGGGCGAGGATGCCGTCGGCGACGGCTCGCGGGTCTTCCGGGGCGACGGTGAGCCCGCATCCCGCTTCCGCGACGGGATCGTTGCCGGCCTCGACGGCGTGCAGCACGGGACGGCCCGCCATCATGTAGTCGATCAATTTATTTGGCGAGATGCCGAACCGGTACAGGGGCTGGCGCTGCCAGCCGATATAGGCGACGTCGAAGCGCGCCAGCAGGGCCGGCACCTGGCATTTCGCGATGGCGTCGAAGAAGTGCACGTTGTCCAGCCCGAGCGCGGCGGCCTGGCGCGCCAGCGCCGGCTTCTCGGGTCCGTTGCCCACCAGGACGAAGGCCACGGGGCCCCTGCGCAGCCGCTCCGCCGCCGCGACCAGCGTGCCGAGGGCGTTCGCGACGCCATGGGTGCCCGCATAGCCGACCACCAGGCGCCCCGCCGCGTGCAGCGCGTCGAGCGTCGCCGCCAGCGGCGCCGGCAGCGCTTCGTGCTTGCCCTGCCATTCGCCCGGATCGACGCCGTTCGGCACCAGGTGCAGCTTGTGCGGCGCCATTCCGTGCGCCTCCAGGTGGGCGCGCACCCGGGGCAGGATCGAGACGATGGCGTCGGCGCGGCGGCAGGCGGCATCCTCGGCCGCCTGCAGCAGCATGATGAACGGGTGGCGCGGCGAATGGCCACCCAGTTCCATCGGCGACAGCGGCCACAGGTCGTGCACCTCGTACAGCAGCCGCGCGCGCGCCAGGCGGGCGATGCGCCCGGCAGGCCAGATGTCGAGCGGATAGGTGCTGGAGGCGATGACGGCATCGGGCCGCAGCGTGGCCGCCAGGTGGCCCGCGCAACGCCACAGGCGCAGCACGAAGGCCAGCATGTTGCGTACGCGCGCCGCTCCGTTGCCGCGGTAGGGCGGTGTCGCCAGCCACAGGTAGTCGATGCCGTCGATCTGTTCCAGCATGCGCGGCCGTCCCTGCATGGCGGGGCCCTGGCGCCGCAGGTGCGATTCGGAGGCCGCGACGATGGTCACGCGGTGGCCCTGGCGCACCCATTCGCGCGCCAGGTAGTAGGGGCGGAATTCCATGCCGTGGCGTACCGAACCGGCGTAGTGGTTGACGAGCAGGATATTCATGTTCTCCACGCCAGTTCCTCGGCCAGCCGCAGCATGTTGCAGCGGGTGTTTTCCAGCCAGTTGGTTTCCCACTGCACGGGATGGGTCAGCAGGCAGATGCGCTGGTTCCGCCCGAGCGCCTCGAACGGCGACAGCGGGGTGTAATAGACGGGATAGGGGCGGTCGCTGATGTACAGGTCGAAGTGGCGCAGCAGCTCGATGTCGTAGGACTCGCATTCGATGCCGCAGCGGCGCCGCAGCGCCGGGTCGCGCAGCAGTTCGTGGTTGATCACCTGCAGGCGCCGGTTGGCGAAGTCGCCGTGGCTGGCCACCGTCGTCATCGGCAGGCCGAACCCCTCGCGGATGCGGCTGAAATTGCGCACGAACAGTTCGCGAATCTCCGGGAAGCGCGCGCGCACGTCGTCGCTGCGGCGCAGGCGGTGGCGCTTGGCGAAGGTCGCCACTTCCTCGTAGTGGTAGCTGGCCTCGCTGCCGGCCGCCTCGATGGCGCGCATGAAGCCGTAGTCGAGCGTGCTCAGGCGGAAGTAATAGCTGGCGCCGACGCCGTGCTTGACTTCCAGCTCGAACAGCTTGCGGGCCGTGCGCAGGTCGCTGTCGATGTCGTGGCGGTGCACCAGCACCCGTTCCGGGACGCCGCCCTGGCGGACCGCCCGGTGGAAGGCGCGCACCGACATCTGGCGGTAGCCGGCCTGCGCCGCCTTGGCGAGCAGCGCCTCGTACTCGCGCAGCCGCGACGGCATCAGGTAGTCCGAATACAGGCGCCTGCACAGCTGGGTGAAGAGACCGTTCATCGCAAGCGCTTCATCGCAGGCTGTATGTCGCGCGGTAGGGCGCGAAACCGAGCATCGTCTTGAATTGCTGCAGTCCCGGCTGGGCGCCGAAGAAGGTGTCGTACATCACGTAGCGCACGTCGCGCCGCGCCAGCAGGCGGGTGACGATCTCTACCACGAGCAGGTGCATGATGCCGTCGTTGTTGCGCAGTCCCATCAATTGGGAAAAGGCGCTGAAGTTGCCGTAGCGGGCGATGTTCGCGTAGGCGACCAGCCGTCCTTCCCGGTTCAGCACGCCGTAGTAGCCCCAATGGGGAAGGGTCTCGAAGCGGGTCGTCTTTTCCAGGTAGTGGGCATCCATCGGGCGGCCCTGGCGTGTCGACAGCGCCGTGTTGATGGCGTGGATCTCGTCGGCATGCGCGTTGCGTTCGATCTCGCGGCAGGCGTAGCCGCGCGCGCTGGCCCGCTTCGCGTGCCAGGCGCCGCGGTTCTTGCCCTGGATCGCGGCCAGGTAGGCACTGCCGGCGGCGGCCGGGGCTCCGGCAAAGCGGTCGAGGTCGATCAGGGCGGCGCCCAGCGTCTTGTTGCCGATGATCCGGTAGCGCGGGTGCGGCTTGGTGAAATACCGGTAGATGGCGGCGATGTCGGGGGCCAGGCCGGAGTCGAAGCACAGCTCGGCCGACGGCAGGCGCAGCAGCTGGCGCAGCGTGGACACGTGGCGCAGGATGTCCATGGTCAGCTCCCTGCCGGGCCGGCGGCCGGTGCGGCGGTTCCGGACGCGGCGACGGGGCGGCTCGCCAGCAGGCCGTCGTAGAACGCGGCCAGCTTGTCGGCCTCGCCCAGCCAGTTATAGCGCTGCAGGACGGCGCGCCGGCCGTTCTGCCCCATGCGCCGAGCCGCGTGCGGGTGGCGGCAGAAGTGGTCGATGGCCGCCGCGATCGCGGCCGGGTTGCGCGGGTCGACGCACACGCCGCAGCCGTTGCCCTCCACGATATCCTGCCACAGCGGAAAGCGCGAGGCGATCACGGGCAGGCCGGCGGCCATGTATTCGAACATCTTGACGGGCAGGGCATCGAGATAGTTGGCGACGGGGTGCAGCGTGACCAGGCCGGCCAGCGCGCGCCGCATCACGGCGCGCACGCCGGAGCGGTCGAGATGGCCGAGCGGCTGCACGCGCTGCCAGCCCGGATGATGGGCCACCTCGCGCGCGAGCGCCGGTTCGGAGAACGTGCCGGCCAGCACCAGGCGCGCCGGCGACTCGAGCAGGGCGCATGCCCGCACCAGCTCGCGGATGCCGCGGATCGCCGAGATGCTGCCGACGTAGCAGACTTCCGGCGCCTTGGCGTCCCAGTCGGGCGGCGCATGGGCGTCCTGGGCGAATTCCTGCGGCAGCGGATAATTGTTGATGTCGACCACGTTCGGGTGGAAGCGCGCGAGGCGCGTGCGGATGAAGGGCGTGGCCGCGACCAGGCCGTCGAAGCGGCGGCAGGCGCGGCGCTGGTAGGCGTCGAAGCCGCGCGACAGCAGGCGCCGCGACACGCCGTCCAGGTAGGGCTTGGCGAGCAGCTGGGCCGGCACGTCCTCGTGCGAATCGAAGACCACGCGCCGTCCTTGCCGCTTCAGGCGCAGGCCGGCCGGGATCAGCTCGGGATCGTGCAGGTGGTAGACGTCGGCGTGGAGGCGCAGGGCGGCGGCCAGCACCGCGCGCGTCGTATGCAGGATGCGGTTCAGGCGCCCGGGACGGTATCCCGCGTCCAGGATGCGGATGCCGTCGGCGCATTCCTCGCCCAGGCCGTCGGCCACGACCAGTGTCACGTCATGCCCCCGAGCGCTCAGGCTGCGGCATTGCTTGACGAAGATCCGCGTGTCGTAGCGGGGATGGGCTGAGGTCAGGTGGACGATGTTTGCCATGTTTCCTCTCGAACCGGTATTGCGAGTAAGCGCCGAGCGTGGCGCCGACCAGCATGTCGGTGAAGTAGTGGGACGACACCAGCAGCAGCAGGGTCACGCAGGCCAGCGCGAACCCGAGGATGAATTCCGTGCGCCGCCGCCCCGCCAGGAACTCCTTGAAGAACATCGGGATCGCCGGCAGCGCCGTGATCGCCAGCAGGTAGACGAAGCCGAACAGGCCCAGGTCGACCCAGGCCGACAGCACGTTGTGCGAGTAGTAGCCTGGCGCATAGCTGGCGTACGCGCCCATCAGCGGGTGGGCGGCGATGGTCTGGCGCGCGTACAGCGTCAGGTGGTGGCGCTTGTTGGCCGAGGTCGAGTGCGACAGGTCGAGCAATTCGAGGATGCGGTTGTCCGGCAGCATCGCGACCAGGTCGTCCAGGTGCGCGGCCAGCACCACGCCGGCCAGCAGCGCCAGGCCGACGAACAGCAACTTGTGCCGCGAGAAATACAGCTCGACGATGGGAATGGCGAACAGCAGGGCGGCGAATTCGCTGCGCGCCGTGTTCACGAACAGCGTGGCGGCGCCCACCGCGTACAGCACGAGGCGCAGCGGCAGCGAGCGCGTATAGGCCAGCACGGGCAGGAAGGTCATCAGGTAGGAGCGCGAGAAGCCCTGGTAGGTGGCGAGGGCGTCGGCATCCTTGGCCATGCCCAGGGCGCCCAGGTAGAACACCCCGCCCGTCGAGAAGCTGAACACGATCGCGCTCATCGCGGCCAGGCTGGCCAGCGCCATGACGCGGAACTGGCGGTGCCCGAAGTCGATCAGGGAGAACAGCGCGAAGGTGTTCACCATGAACAGGATGCCCAGCACGTGGTGGGCGACGATCGTGCGGTTGGCGCCGGCGACGGCATTGACGGCGACGACGGCGAGGAAGTAGACGTTGAACAGGCCGTAGTGCAGGTCGAGCGAGGACAGGCGGCGCGGGTCGTGGCGCATGCGGCGCAGCCAGGCGAGCAGCAGCGGCAGCATGCACAGCAGCGAGATGGGCGAAAAATAGCCGCCCAGGAAGGCGCCCGTCGCGCCCGTGCCGAGCAGCGTGTGGTAATAGAAGAAACCGGGAAACAGCAGGAAGAACGCCGCGTTCAGCAGCAGCTGCTCGCGCGTCGACGTGCCGTTGTCGTGGGTCGTCTTCATGGCGGGGACGGTCTCGTTGTCGGGCGCTCGTGCCGGGCACTTCCGGCGCCGTGTTCGTTCACATTGTTCATTTCAGCCGATTGCCACATCGCGTGCTTGTGCTGGCGCAGCCGGCTCATGCCGTGGCCAGGCGGTTTTGCGAAATCTGGTAGGACATGTGCAGGTACACGAGGTACAGGGCCGAATAGCCGATCGTGTACCAGAGCACGTTCTGGCGCAGCGAGCCCGGCGCGACGAAGGCGCACAGCGTCACCAGGAACAAGGTGACTTGCCATACGAGGTCGACCTTCTGCTTGCCGGCCACGAAGAACACATAGCTGAGCGGGCTGGCGATGAAGTTCAGGAAGCACAGCGGCGCCAGGATCTGCGCCAGCTCGCCGGCCGGCCGCCACGACGCGCCGAAGATCCAGGCGAACAGGTCGGGCGAGAACAGCAGCAGCACGAGCGCCGGGCCCAGGCCGAGCATGGTCAGCGCCTTGAAGGTGTGGCGGTAGGCATGGCTGCAATGGCCCAGGGTCTGGAACTCGTGCACCGACTCGCGCTTGAACACCTCGAGCACCGACGCGGCCAGCAGCGATACCGGGGCGGCCAGCACGCGCTGCGTGAGCGCGTACAGGCCGGCCGCCAGCACGCCGTGGCGCACGCCGATCAGGAACAGCGGCATCTGGCCGACGAAGGCGTTGAGCAGGTTCGACGGCAGCGAATAGCGCCAGAACTTCTGGTGGCGCACCAGGTAGGCGCGCTCGGCGTGGTCGAGGTGCAGTGCCAGGCGCGGGCGCGGCGGGCGCAGCAGGATGGTGGCGGCCAGCAGCCCGGCCGCCAGCCCGATCAGCTGGCCGGCCAGCAGGCCCGCTTCGCCGGCGCCCAGCCACAGCAGCAGCAGCTGGGTCAGGGCGATCGTGGCGGCGCCGATGATCTTGGCCCGGGCCGCCTTGCCGAAGGCCTTGTGCGACGTGGCAAAGGCCAGCGTGGTCTGCGTGGTGGCGGTCAGCCAGGTGCCCATGCCGACGATGGCCAGCGCGCCCCAGGACTGGTCGTGCAGGGCCGGCAGGCCCGCCGCATGCGCCGCCAGCGCACACAACGAGACCAGGATCGCCGTGGCGGTGGCCGAGTAGAGCACGACGGTGAAACAGACGCGCTGCTGCTCGGCTTCGTGGTCGAGGATCATCGCCGTCTCCAGGCGCAGCGTGGCGGCGATGGCGGACACGGCGACGACGCCCAGCCATACCGCGAACGCGCCGAGCTCGCTGGGCGTGCACATGCGCGTGATCAGCGGCGCGGCCAGCAAGGGCATCGCCTGGGCGCCCAGCGCGCCGCCCAGTACCGTGCCGACGTGTTTCCAGTAGCCGGGCTGGCTCATGCCTGGGCAGCCCGGCGCGCGGGCGCATCGTCGCGGGCCGCCCCCGCCCCCGCCTTGCTGCGCGCGCCCACCGCATCGAGCAGGGCCGTGCATACCGTGCGGATGTCCTCGTCCGGCAGATAGGGCCCCATCGGCAGGCTGAGTACCTTGTCGCACAGCGCCTGCGCCACCGGGCAATTGGCGCCCGGATCGAGGTGGACGTAGGCCGGCTGCAGGTGGGCCGGGACGGGATAGTGCACGACGCTCGGGATGCCGGCCGCCTGCAGCGCCTGCTGGACGGCATTGCGGTCTTCCACCAGCACCGTGTACTGGGCCAGCGCGCTGCTGCGGTCCCCCTGGCGCGCGACCAGGCTCACCCGTCCGCCGAGCAGCGCGTCGTAGGTGGCGGCGGCGCGGCGGCGCTGCGCCAGCTCCCAGTCGAACAGTTCCAGCTTGGCCAGCACGACGGCGCATTGTAGCGTGTCCATGCGGCCGCCGACGCCGATGCGGGTATGCACGTAGCGCCGGCTCTGGCCGTGCACGCGGATCTCGCGCATGGCGCGCGCAAGCTGCTCGTCGCTCGTGAACAGGGCGCCGCCGTCGCCGTAGCAGCCGAGCGGCTTGCTGGGGAAAAAGCTGGTGCAGCCGACCGTGGACAGGTTGCAGCTGCGCGCCCCGCGGTAGGTGGCGCCGAAGCTTTGCGCCGCATCCTCGACGACGGCCAGGCCATGGCGCTCGGCGACGGCGTTGATCTCGTGCATGTCGGCCGGCTGGCCGTACAGGGACACGGGGATGACGGCGCGGGTGCGCGGCGTGATGCGCTCCTCGATCAGGCCGGGATCCAGGTTGCCCGTGCGCGGGTCGACGTCGACGAACACGGGCACGGCGCCCAGCAGCGCGACGACTTCGGCCGTGGCGATGAAGGTGAACGGGGTCGTGATCACCTCGTCGCCGGCTTGCACGCCGAGCGCCATCAGGGCCACCAGCAGCGCCTCGGTGCCGGACGCCACGGTGACGCAGTGGCGCGCACCCGTATAGGCCGCCAGGCGCGCTTCCAGTTCGGCGACCTCCGGCCCCATGATGTACTGGCCGTGGGCGAGCACGTCCTGGATGCGGCGGTCGATCAGGCCCCTGGAGGCGTGGTATTGGGATTTGAGGTCGATGAATTCCATGGCGGCGATATGGCTGGATGCGTGGTGGCTGGATGCGGTGCTCTGGTTCAGAGTTCGAGGGTGGCCGGCAGCTGGGTGCAGGCGCCGTCGATGACGAGGTAGAGCTCGCCCGTATGCGGGCAGACCGCCTCGCCGTTGCCGCGCAGGGGCAGCGCCAGGCGTTCGCCGAAGCGGCTGATCCAGCCGACCTGGCGCGCCGGCACGCCGGCGACCATGGCGAAGTCCGGTACGTCGCCCTTGACGACGGCGCCGGCGCCGACGAAGGCGTAGCGCCCCACGGTGACGCCGCAGACGATGGTGGCGTTGGCGCCGATGCTGGCGCCGCGCCGCACCAGCGTGCGCCGGTACTGGTCCTTGCGCACGATGCCGGCGCGCGGGTTGTAGACGTTCGTGAACACCATGCTCGGACCGCAGAACACCTCGTCTTCCAGCGTCACGGCGTCGTAGACGGAGACGTTGTTCTGGATCTTGACGCCGTTGCCGACGACGACGTCGTTGCCGACGAAGACGTTCTGGCCCAGCGAGCAGCCGGCGCCGATGCGGGCGCCGGCGCAGACGTGGCTGAAGTGCCAGACGCGGGTGCCGGCGCCCAGCACGGCGCCCGCGTCGACGATGGCGCTCGGGTGCACGGCGGCGCTGTCCTCTGCGCTTGCCGCCGCGCTTGGCGCAAGAAGCCGTTCGTTCATGCTCATACCTCCAGCGGCAGGGCCACGCGGCGTCCGTCGCGCGCGGACTGGTAGGCGGCGACCAGCACTTCCAGCGACTTCAGCCCTTCGCGCCCGTCCGTTTCCGGCTCGGCCTCGCCGCGCAGCACCTTGATGACGTTGTCGTAGTACAGCAGGTGGCCGAAGCCGTAGACCGAGGTGGTCTGGTAGCTGGCGTCCGCGACCAGGGCATCGTCCGGATCGGGCCGCGCGAATTCCCATTGCTGGATCTCGTTGACGGCCACGCCGCCGATGCGCACGGTGCCGTGCTCGCCCAGCACAGTGATCGATCCTTCCATATTGCGCGGGTAGGTCAGCATGGTGACGTTCATCGAGCCGAGGGCGCCGTTGCGCCAGCGCAGGCTGATCACGCCGGTATCCTCGACCTCGATGTCGCGCGCCAGCGTGGCCGTGTAGGCCTGCAGGCTCTCGACGGGGCCCACGATCCAGTCGATCAGGTCGACGTAGTGGCTGGCCTGGTTCATGAAGGCGCCGCCGTCGAATTCCCAGGTGCCGCGCCAGCGGGCGCTCTCGTAATACTCGGGCGGTCGGGTCCAGAATACGTTCAGGTTGACCATGTAGATGCGGCCGAAGCGCTTCTTCTCGACGGCGCGCTTGAGCAGCTGCAGCGTGGCGTTGCGGCGGTTCTGCTTGACCACGAACAGGCGTACCCCGGCGGCGTCGGCGGCCGCCACCATGCGCTTGCCGTCTTCCCAGCGCGTCGCCATGGGCTTTTCCGTGACGACGTGGCGGCCGGCCGCGGCGATGCGGATGCTCTGTTCCGGATGCAGGCCGGACGGCGTGGTGACGACGACCGCGTCGGCCTGAGCGTCGTGCAGCATCTCGTCCAGGCTGGCATAGGGGGCGGCGCCGGTGGCGCCCACGGCGCGGTCGAGGGCGCGCGCGTCGACGTCGCACACGGCGACCAGTTCGGCCCGTTCGTGGTGGCGGCGCAGGGCGTCGAAGTGGTTGTTGGCGATGCGGCCGCAGCCGACCAGGGCGAAGCGGACCTTGCGGTCGGTGATGGGAGGGTGGTAGTGGTGCATGGTGTCTCCTCAAGCCTTGACGATGTTCGGCAGCGCGGCCGGATAGACGCCGCGGGTATCGACGATCAGCGGCGCGTATTCGCGGATCAGCGCGTAGTCGAAGGCGCTGTGCGCGGTGGCCAGCAGCACCACGTCGTAGGACGCGATGCTGGACGGGGTCAACGCCACGCTCTTCAGGTCGAAGCGGTGTTTGCGCATGCGCGGGAAGACGGGCACGTGCGGGTCGGCATAGTCGACATGGGCGCCCTTGTCGCGCAGCAGCTCCATCAGTTCGACGGACGGCGATTCGCGCGTGTCGTCGATGTCCTTCTTGTAGGCGATGCCCAGTACCAGCACGCGGCTGCCCATCACGGACTTGCCGCGCAGGTTGAGGGCGTCGACGACCTTGCCCACGACCCAGTGCGGCATGTCGCTGTTGATCTCGCCGGCCAGCTCGATGAAGCGGGTGTGCAGGCCGTATTCGCGTGCCTTCCAGGTCAGGTAGAACGGGTCGATGGGGATGCAGTGCCCGCCCAGGCCGGGACCGGGGTAGTAGGGCGTGAAGCCGAAGGGCTTGGTGGCGGCCGCGCGGATCACCTCGTGGATGTCGATCTGCATGCGGTCGGCGATGATCTTCATCTCGTTCACCAGGCCGATGTTGACGGCGCGGTAGATGTTTTCCAGCAGCTTCGTGAGCTCGGCCGCACGCGTCGAGCTGACCGGCACCACGCGGTCGATCGCCGCGCCGTACAGGGCTAGTCCCGCCTCCAGGCAGGCGGGGGTGGCGCCGCCGCAAACCTTCGGGATCGTGCGAGTGTGGAAATCGGGATTGCCGGGGTCCTCGCGTTCCGGCGAGAACACGAGGAACACGTCCTGGCCGATGACGAAGCCGCGCGCTTCCAGGCGCGGCTTCAATTCCTCGTCCGTGGTGCCGGGATAGGTCGTGCTTTCCAGCGACAGCACCTGGCCGGGCCGCATGAAGGGCAGCAGGGCGTCGGCCGTGTCGAGCACGAAGGACAGGTCGGGTTCGCGGTAGGCGTTCAGCGGCGTCGGCACGCAGACGACGAGGGCGTCCGCCTCGCCGGCGCGGGTGAAGTCGGTGGTGGCCTCGAAGCGCTGTTCGCGCGCCCGCGCGACGTCGGCGGTGGCGATGTGGCGGATGGGGCTCTCGCCGCGGTTCAACTGTTCCACCTTGGCGGCGTCGATGTCGATGCCGAGCACGCGAAAGCCCGCCTCGGCATAGCGCAGCATCAGCGGCAGGCCCACGTAGCCGAGGCCGACGATGCCGATGACGGCGCTGCGCTCGCGCAGCTTGCCGGTGAGCTGGTCGAGAAATGCGGTCTTGCTGGCGTCACGCATGGAGGTCCTCGTCGGTGGTTGCTGGGGCGGACGGTGCCGGGACGGCGTCATATGCGGAAGGGCACGAACTTCCGGATCAGGCCCAGGCGCTGCGGCTCGGGCGCCGGAGCGGGAGCGGGCGCCGGCGCGGCCGGCACGGGCTGCGGGTTGTATTCGGTGACGATGGCCTTGACCATCGATTCGATCATGGGCCGCTCGTGGGTCTCGCAGGCCATCATCAGGCAGGTGATGAAGGTGTCCAGCACGCTCGGGTGCAGCGCGCTTTCCTTCATGCGCATGATGCGCGGATGCTCGCTGGGGAAGACCTCGCCGTCGGTCAGCAGCTCCTCGTGCAGCTTTTCGCCGGGGAACAGGCCGACATAGCGGATCTCGATGTCGCCGCCCGGGTTCTGCGGCGTCTTCTCGGACAGGCCGGACAGGGCCACCAAAGTACGCGCCAGCTCGACGATCTTGACGGGTTCGCCCATGTCGAGCACGAACACGTCGCCGCCCTTGGCCATGGCGCCGGCCTGGATGACGAGCTGGACGGCCTCGGGAATCAGCATGAAGTAGCGCGTGACCTCGGGATGGGTGATGGTCAGCGGACCGCCGCGCGCGATCTGGCGCTGGAACAGGGGGATCACGGAGCCGGACGAGCCCAGCACGTTGCCGAAGCGGACCATGCAGAAGGTGGTGTCGGCGCCGCGCGCCGCCGCGGCCTGGAAGATCAGCTCGGCGATGCGCTTGCTGGCGCCCATGACGTTGGTCGGGCGCACCGCCTTGTCGCTGGAGATCAGCACGCAGGTGTCCACGCCGTGCCGGGCGGCCTGGCCGGCGATGACCTGGGCGCCCACCACGTTGTTGCGCAGGCCTTCGACGATGTTCGCCTCGACCAGCGGCACGTGCTTGTAGGCGGCGGCATGGTAGATGGTGTCCACGGCGCCGCCGCGCAGGATGCGTTCGACCAGGCCGGCATTGCAGACGGAGCCCAGGTGGGCCTCGAGCGGCACGTCGGGAAAGCGCGTGGCCAGTTCCTGGCGCACCGTGTACAGCGCGAATTCGGAATGGTCCAGCAAGTGCAGGCGGGCCGGGCCGAGGGCGACGATCTGGCGGCACAGCTCGCTGCCGATGGAGCCGCCGGCGCCCGTGACGAGGACGGTCTTGCCGCGCACGCAGCGTGCGAACAGGTCGAGCCGGGGCGGCACCGGCGGACGGCCCAGCAAGTCCTCGAACTTGAGTTCGCGGATGCGCGCGCGGGGCGGCGCCTTGTCGTCGGCCGCATCGACGAGGCGGCCGAGGATCTTGGTGCCGACGCCGGCCTGGGCCAGGCGCTGCATGATGTCGCGCAGGCGTTCGGGCGGCGCCGTGGGCAAGGCGATCACGACGGCGCGGATGCCCATGGCTGCCACCGCGTCGGCCAGCCGGCCGGTCGGGAACACGCGCAAGCCCGCGACGTTGCGTTCGGCGAGGGCGCGCTTGTCGTCGAAGAAGCAGACGGGCCGGTATTCGGCGCTGCCGCGCATGGCCCGCGCCAGGCGCGCCCCGGCGTCGCCGGCGCCATAGATGGCGACGGTTTCGGCCTGGCTGTGCGCGGCTTCCTGGTGCTTGCGCAGGAAATTACGCATGCCGATGCGCGAGGCGATGACATAGGAAAAAACGATGAACCAGTAAATGGCCAATGCACTGCGCGGAAAACGCTCCTCCTTGATGGCGAACATGGCGACATAGGCGCACAGGATGGCGATTGCCAATGCGATGCCCGTCACGCTCAATAAACGCTGGTCGATGAAACGGATGACGGCGCGATATAAATCGGAAATGGAAAACGCCGCAATGGTAACCACCGCTACCAATACATAGGAGCCGGGCCCGAAATGCGAAGCGAGTTTCAGGTCGCCGCCGCGCAACAGCATGGCGACGAGGAAGCAGCAGGGCAGTGCGATCAGGTCCGCCGTGATCATCAATGCGATTTTTGTCCTGCGGTGCAGGGAGACCAGCCTGCGACAGATATGACCGATAAGCGTTTGATTTGGCATGATCCTGAAACGCTGCATGGGTTGGCAACCGAAATCGTGGAAACGACATTCATTGGTCGGCAGGCGGCAAAAATGGATTTTCTTATTGATGAGAAATTATTTGAATCGGGATGTAATCTGGCACTGTTTAGATTGCATATTGCTGAGTAAGTTTATTATCTCGGCGACTATGAATCACGGGTTTGACTGCGCTCAATCGCATAGACGGAATTAATCGCAATCTTCCATTAGCTGAAAATAAGAAATTAAATAGCAGAATTCAATTCCGCAAAATAAATACGCTGGCGGAGCACGCAATGTCTATTTCATGGGGGGAGAAAACGGGCGCGACGGCGCTTGCCGCTGGCGCGGCCTGGCGGGGCCAAAAGGGGAGAAGGCGATCCCGGCAGGCCACCGGGATCGGGGCGGCAGGATCAGGCGCCGGGATGGCCGGGGCGGGGCTGGGGCGCCATCGGGGGCACCACGATGTCGTCGTTCAGGCGCAGGAACTTGAAGCCGGCCAGCCGCGTGCCGTTCCTGCCTTCCTGGCGGTTGCGTTCCTCGCGCGCCGCGGCGCGCGCGATGTAGGAGGCAAACGTCTCCTCGCGCACCTGCGGTTCGGACGAATGCAGGAAGTGCGGCTGGCCGTCCGCGCCCATCACCACCAGGCCCACGTGCGAGGCCCAGTACTCGCCGTTGCGGGTCGAGATGACGTTGACGAAATCCCCTTCGCGCAGCCGGCCGGCGATGGCCGCCACCCCGTCCTTCGGCACGTAGGCCTGGCGGCTCGATTCGACGGGGAGGTCGGCGTCCGTGTGGTGGCGCGTCTTGAGGAAGCGCGCGCGGTCGATCGTCATGGCGTAGGTGGGACCATTTGGGCCGGCCAGTTCCGCGCTGGCGTCCGTCACCAGCCAGCGGTTGGCCACGTTCCAGTCCATCTCCGTGTAGTGGTTGCGGGTGGCGACGCCGATCACGCCGTCGCGGTAGCGGATGCGCTGCAGCATCCAGAAGAATTCTTCCCAGGACTGGGACAGCGCCATCGCGTAGGTGTGCTCCGCGAACACGACGCAGTCGCTGTGGTCGAGGCTGAACATGGGCAGGTCGTCGTGCACCTGGAACGGGAATTCGCCCAGCAGGTTCAGGCGGTAGGGCTGGCCGATGTTCTTGCGGCCGATCGCCGCGATCCGCTTGCGCAGGTCCGGCTCCTGCGCGTGCACCCAGCTCACGTAGCGGCCTGCCTCGACGGGCGTCATCTGGTAGATCTGCTTGCGCAGGATGGTGTCCAGCGGGACCTCGGCGCCGGCCTGCGGCGGATTCTGCGGAGGCGGCGCGGAGCTGCTGGCGCAGCCGGACAGCAGCGCGGCCGCGAGGACGGTGGAAGCGAGGACGTGGCGCATGGCGGGTTCCCGGTGACGATGGATGCCTACGCTAGCGCGCCATCTCGATGTTTTCAAAATGAAAATTATTCGGTCGCGTATAACCTGCTGTTGTTCCCTTCAGGCAAACATTCCTTCGGGTTATGGTTTGTTCAACACTTCTCATTATTCAAGGGCTTGACAGTCGTCAATACTGTATGCGCGGCGGGGACACACCCGCCCGGACAACGATAAAGATCAGGAGAGAACGATGTTGAAACAGAAGCCGCTGGCCGCTGTCTCGCTGGCGCTGCTGGGCGCGGCGACCGCGAGCTTGCCCGCGCTGGCCCAGGAAGGGGCCGGCAGCACGCCGATGCAGACCGTCGAGGTGAGCGGGATCCGCGCCTCCATGGCCAAGTCATTGAACGTCAAGAAGAATTCGGCGGCCAACGTCGAGGTCATCACGGCGGAAGACGTGGGCAAGATGCCGGACAAGAACCTGGCCGACTCCCTGCAGCGCCTGGCCGGCGTCGCCGTGCGCACCGACTACGACGAGGCGGAAAAGGTGGCGCTGCGCGGCACCAATCCGGACATGACCCTGATCCTGTTCAACGGCCACGCGATCGCGGGCGCCGACTGGTACGTGGGCGACCAGGCCTCGGCCAGCCGCTCGACCAGCCTGTCGCTGCTGCCCTCGTCCGTGCTGAACCAAGCCCAGGTCTACAAGACCTCGTACGCCGACCTCGTCGACGGCGGCCTGGCCGGCACCATCAACGTCACCACCCGCAAGCCCCTGTCGGCCAAGGAAAAGATCTCGGGCGTCGTCAGCGCCGGCGCGTCCTACGTGACGCTGCCGGGCAAGACGGCTCCCGACCTGGATGCCCTCGTCAACTGGAAGAACGACGCCAACACCTTCGGCTTCTTCGTGCAGGGCTTTTCCAACAAGCGCTACATCCGCCGCGACTCCGTCTCGCGCCTCGCCTACGGCACCAGCAGCGGCTGGGATGTGATCAACACCCAGACGATGAAGGGCATCACGGACGCCTCGCTGGCCGGCACGGGCCTGAAGGCGTCCGACCTGAACGGCGTGCGCATGCCGGGCTCGATGAGCACGGAGTTCGTCGAGGGCGTGCGCGACCGCAAGGGCGGCATGATCTCGCTGCAGTTCAAGCCGAACCAGGACATCGACGTCAGCCTGACGGGCTTCCATTCGAAGATGGACACCAACAACTACGGCCGCCTGAAGGCCGGCGCCATCTACAGCATGCTGCTCGGGAAGGCATCGCTGGCCGATGGCGCCACCGGTGCCACGGCGCCGAACACCAGCTCCAACGGCCAGCAGGTGTACGCTTCGATCCGCAACCCCGTCATCGTCAACGAGACGACGATGTACGGCGACACGCTGCGCGTGCTGAAAAGCGCCGACATCGTGTTCCCCGACGGGACCACGCCGCAATACATCGGCAACTCGGAAGGCTTCTACCGCGACGGCGCCAGCGCCACCAGTTCCTTCCTCGACCTGGACGGCAAGTGGCGCGTCAACCCGGACCTCACCATCAAGACGCTGCTGTCGACCACGCGCGGCGTCGGCAAGACCGACGCCGACCAGGGCCTGACCTACGCGCGCTTCGGCACCGGCGTGTCGTATGCGCTGGGCGACGTCCACGACGCGCCCTACGTGCGGTACCTGGGCACCGGCATCAAGCCGGACCAGCTGGTGGTGCGCACCATCTCGGGCCTGAAGTCCGTCGACAAGGAATACAGCGCGCAGCTCGATGGCGAATACCGCCTGCGCGAAGGGCAGGGCTGGGGCTGGATCCAGTCGGTCGAGAGCGGCGTGCGCTTCGCCGACCACCACCGCGACAGCGAACGCCGCTACCCGGCCTACCGCAGCGCCGACCTGGGCGCGGGACCCGCTTCCAGCATCCCGTGGCCGGGCGACTTCGGCGCCGACCTGGGTGGACCCGCCGGCTGGGACAACACGGGCTATACCTTCGCGCCGGAAGACCTGAAAGCCTATTTCGCCGCGAACACCAAGGCCACCAGCGACGACTTCGAGCGCCTGATCCGCTCCGAGCTGCACGTGCGCGAGCGCCAGAGCTCCGCCTACGTGCAGGCCAACTACGAGCACGACCGCTGGTCCGGCAACGTCGGCCTGCGCTTCGTGCAGACGCGGGTGAACGCCGACATCCCCACGCCGATCCCGGCCGGCGCCTGCGTGCGCGCGGCGCCCGGCCAGCCGGCGATCCCGTGCCCGGCCTATCCGGGCGCGATCACGAACGCGGGCGACCTGCAGCCCTACTACGACAACCAGGCGGCCACGCCGTTCAATCCCCTGGCCGGCAATACCTATTACTTCACGAAGAGCGACCGCCGCTTCAACAACTGGCTGCCCAGCCTGAACGCGCGCTACGAGATCACCAAGGACATGCTGCTGCGCTTCGGCGCCAGCCGCACGATCGGGCGCCAGAACTACAATATCGTGGGGGCCGGCTTCGGCACGCCGTCGTGCGATGCGCAGGGCTGCAAGGTCACGGGCCCGAACCCGAACCTGAAACCGCTCACCGCGGACAACCTGGACCTGTCCTGGTCGTGGTACTTCGCGACCCGCTCGCTGGTCTCGGCCAACGTGTTCTATTCGCGCATCGACGGCTACGCCAAGACCGGTTCCAGCGGCGGCACCACGATCGACCTGTACGATGCTGCCTCGCAGTCGCTCAAGACCTATGCGGTGAACACGTCGTCGCAGCAGGGCGCGCGCATCGCCGGCCTCGAACTGCAGTACGAGCAGCCGTTCGGCACGACGGGCTTCGGCTTCACCAGCAACGTCAGCCGCGCCCACACCAAGGTCGACGACGGCCGGCCGATGGTCGGCGCGTCCGAGTGGGCCGCCAACCTGGGCGGCTACTACGAGAACGACAAGGTGTCGCTGCGCCTGGTGGCCAACTACCGCAGCGAATACGTGAACAGCACCACGGCGCCGGCGCCGACCGCGAACAGCCAGGGCCTGTCGACCATCAACGGCGTGCTGATGCCGTCGGCGCCGACGATGGCCGCGCCGGTGACGACGCTGGCCTTCAACGCCAGCTACAACCTCGCGTCGAACCTGACCCTCACCTTCGATGCGACCAACCTCACCAACGTCAAGCGGGCCTACTACCGCTACAGCGAGGAAGAGCAGCAGAAGCTGGACGTCAGCGGCCGCCAGTTCTACCTGAGCCTGAAATACCGGTTCTGAGCGGCG
This sequence comes from Massilia sp. YIM B02763, assembly GCF_030412015.1. Lineage (GTDB taxonomy): Bacteria > Pseudomonadota > Gammaproteobacteria > Burkholderiales > Burkholderiaceae_D > Telluria. Next base: position 21,216 of record NZ_JASNRD010000029.1, read on the forward strand.
CGGCGCACCGGGAACAAGGGGCTGCGGCCCCTTTTTCCGTTTTTGGGAAGGGACCTTGTAGGACGTCATGCCGCGACGCGAAAGTGTGTGCGGCAGCTAACGGTCGTGTCCCGGCCGCGCCCTTACGATGGAGGCGTCGAGTGAGGCACAGCGATACTCCCGCAGTTGCCGACTACCTCGACAGGTCAGCCGGTCGCCTCGAGGATCGGCACCAATTTCCCGTGCCGGCGCCGCCTGGAGCGCACGCCGCACCCACCGGAAGCGGAGGTTGTCCATGTCCATAGCAACGACGAGCCATCCACCGAAGCACCTCGTGCGCGAGTACCTCGAACGCCGCGCCAAGGACCCGAAACCGCCACCGACGCCGGAAGAGATCCGGCGCCAGCTCGGTTGGGGCATGCTGATGGATGGCGACGACAAGCTTGGCGCCTCGCGCTCCTGAGCGCAGCGTTTTCATCACACAGGAGAACACCATGACCGCCAAGATCGGCAGCAAGAACGTGGCCCAGCACCGCGGCAAGAAGGAACGCGCGGAGATCCGCAAGACCAATATCGCACGCGAAGCCGTCAAGCAGGCCGAAGCCCGCGCCAGGTACCGCAACCAGCCGAAGGGCCAGGCCCAGCGCCAGCAGGCCGCGGGCGCACCTGCCGCCTGAGCCGCCCCCGACCGCGGCGTACCCCGGCAAGCGTCGCCGGGGCCGCCGCTCCCGCCCTGGAAGCCCGCCGCATCGACGCAGCGGGCTTTTTTTTCGTCCTTTTCATTGCCTGCCCGGTGCGCGGCGCCGTTCGCCGGTCCCGCCGCGGTTCACGGGCTCCATTCACCGGCCCCATCCCGCCGTTCGCCGAAAAGCGCTTTGCGCCGTCGCCGCGCTGCCGTATCGTTGCATCCATCGACAACGACGACGAGGTGCACATGAAAAGCGAAGCTTCCTACCACCTGCGGCGCCAGGTGCTGTGGGGCCTGCTGCTGGTCGGCCTGGGCGTGGCCTTCCTGCTCGACCAGCTGGGCATGATGGAGATCAGCGAGCTGTGGCATTACGCGCCGCTGCTGCTGGTCGTCGTCGGCATCAACCAGACCATCGGCTATCCGAGCGCCCGCGAATTCTCGAACGGATTGTGGACCGTGTTCATCGGCCTGTGGCTGTTCGCCGTGTTCGAGGGCCTGTGGGGCCTGACCTTCGGGAACAGCTGGCCGCTGTTCATCATCATCACCGGCATCACGATGGCCGTCAGGCCGATCGCCGAGCGCCGCTTCAAGGGGGGCAACGGCCATGAATGAGGACACCAAGGGGGCGGCGGGCGCCGCGGGCAGCACCGGCGCGCCGGCGCACAACGCATCGAGCCAGGTGATTCTCGGCCTGCTGGTGGTGGGGCTGGGCGTGCTGTTCCTGCTCGATAACCTCGACATCGTGGAATTCCGCCATGCGATCGGGTTCTGGCCGCTAGTCTTCATCATCGGCGGCTCGATGATCCTGTTCGGCAACGCACCGCGCAGCGGCAGCTATGTGGGCGCCGTGCTGGTCGCCGTCGGCGTGCTGATGACGGTGAGCCGCATGGGCTTCTTCTATATTCGCTGGGATACGCTGTGGCCATTGGCGCTGATCGCCCTGGGCGGCCTGGTGCTGTACCGTTCCGTGGGCCCGGGCCGCGTCGACCGCGTCTCGCTGGCCAAGGGCCCGGACGGCGCCGCCGCGGGCGCCGACGACGTGGTCGACATCGTCGCCGTGCTGGGCGGCTTCGAACGCCGCGTCGGCAGCAAGGACTTCCGCGGCGGCGAGATCACGGCCATCATGGGCGGCTGCATGCTGGACCTGCGCGACGCGGCCATCGTCAAGGAAGCCGTGATCAACGTCTTCACGATCTGGGGCGGCATCAACATCAAGGTCCCGCCCGACTGGACCGTCGTCCTGAACGGCACGCCCGTGATGGGCGGCTTCACGGAAAAGACGGCGACCCCGCCGGACAATGGCAGGCGCCTCGTGATCCGCGGCTACGCGATCATGGGCGGAGTCGAAATCCGGAACTAGTCGGGAACCCAGGGCGCGGAACCGATGCAGGGCGTATTCTCCAGCTGGCGCGCGGCGCGGCTCTACCTGCTGGCCTGGCTGCTGCTGGGCCTCCTGTTCGCCGGCATGCTGGCGGCGGGCGGGGCCGGCTCGGGGGCGAGCCTGCTGTTCGTCGTGCCGCTGGTGCTGGCGTACGCGGTGGGCACCGGCTTTTCGGCCTACTACGTGTGCCGCGCCTATCCGCTGGGGCACCGGCATCCGCTGTCGATCGTCGGCGGCATCGGCGCGACGGCGGCCTGCGCGGCGGCGCTGTGGTGCGCGCTCGGCGCCGCCTGGAACAGCGTGCTGGATGCGCTGGGGCCATCCGGCGGCCTGATCCTGAACGCGCCGCTGCTCGTGTCGATGTTCGGGCTGGGCGTGCTGTTGTACGGCCTGTCCGCCGCCGTGAACTACCTCCTGATCGAATCCGAGCGCGTGCGCCTGCTCGAGACCCAGCGCCTGCAGATGATGCTGGCGGCGCGCGACGCCGAACTGCGCATGCTGCGTGCCCGCATCGATCCGCACTTCCTGTTCAACAGCCTCAATTCGATCAGCGCGCTGACGGCGCTGGACCCGGCCGGGGCGCGCGCGATGACGCAGCAGCTGGCCGACTTCTTCCGCCACAGCCTGGGCCTGCATGCCGACCGCAAGGTCGCGCTGGACAAGGAAATGCAGCTGGTGCGACACTTCCTGGCGATCGAGCAGGTGCGCTTCGGCGCGCGCCTGCGCTTCGAGGCCGTGGTGGACGACGATGCCGGCGCCTGCCTGCTGCCGCCGATGCTGCTGCAGCCGCTGGTCGAGAACGCGATCAAGCACGGCATCGGCCAGATGATCGCGCCGGGCCTGATCCGCGTCGAGGCGCGCCGCGCCGGTTCGCTGTTGCGCATCCGGGTCGAGAACGACGTCGACCCGGAGGGCGCCGCCGCGGGAAGCCGCGGGACCGGCCTGGGCCTGGACAACGTGCGCCAGCGCCTGGCCGCCAGCTACGGCCACGAGGGCGGCGCGCGCTGGGGCGTGGAACAGGGACGTTTCGTGGTCGAGCTGGCGTTGCCGGCGCAGACCGGAGCGGACGACGAAGGGACGAAGGCAACGACGATGGAAGAGGCCTGAATGCGGGTACTGATCGTGGACGACGAACACCTGGCGCGCGCCGTGCTGCGCGAATACCTGGGGGCGCATGCGGACGTGGAGATCGTCGGCGAATGCGAGAACGGTTTCGAGGCCGTCAAGGCGATCGCCGAGCTGGCGCCGGACCTCGTCTTCCTCGACATCCAGATGCCGCGCCTGGACGGCTTCGAGGTGGCGGAGCTGGCGGGCGGCAAGGTGCATTACGTGTTCGTCACCGCCTACGACCAGTTCGCGCTGCGCGCCTTCGAAGTCCATGCGATCGACTACCTGCTCAAGCCTTTTCCGCCCGCGCGCCTGGACGCGGCGCTGGCGCATGCGCGCGAACGCTTGGGCGCGCCCGTGCCGGTGCAGCAGCCGATCGGGGCGCTGACGGGGCAGGCGCGTATCCGCCACGGTAGCCTCGAGCGCATCGTCGTGCGCGACGGCGCGCGCGTGCACGTGATCCCGGCCGGCCAGGTCGACTACATCGAGGCGCAGGACGACTACGTGGCCATCTGCGCGGGCGGGCGGCGCTGGCTCAAGAGCCAGCGGCTGGCGGAGCTGGAGGAACAGCTCGATGCGCAGGCGTTCCTGCGCGTGCATCGCTCCTACATCGTGCGGCTGGATGCGATCGTGCGCATCGAACCCTCGGGCAAGGACGGCCACTGCGCGCTGCTTGCGGGCGACGCGCGAATCCCGATCAGCCGCAGCGGCTACCAGAAGCTCAGGGAGCTGCTGCGCTAGAACCCGCCGTCTTGCCTTCGACGTGCCACCAGGCCGGCAGCAGCGCCTGCACCTCCGGGCGGGCGAAGCGGTCGTCGATCAGCCACACGGTGCCGCGGTCCTGTTCCGTGCGGATCACGCGGCCGGCCGCCTGCACGACTTTCTGCATGCCCGGATACAGGTAGGTGTAGTCGTAGCCGGCGCCGAACAGCTCGTCCATGCGCAGCTTGACCTGCTCGTTGACGGGGTTCACCTGCGGCAGGCCGAGCGTGGCCACGAAGGCGCCGATCAGGCGGTCCCCCGGCAGGTCGACGCCTTCGCCGAACGATCCGCCCAGCACGGCGAAGCCGACGCCGCGGCCGCCGGGAACGAAGCGCGCGAGGAACTCGGCCCGTTCCGGCTCGCTCATGCGGCGCGCCTGCGTCCACGTGGGGATGTCCGGATGCTCGCGTTCGAAGCGCGCCAGCGCCTGCTGCAGGTAGTCGAAGCTGGAAAAGAAGGCGAGGTAGTTGCCGGGCGCCTGCGCGTACTGGCGCGCCATCAGGTCCGAGATCGGTCCGAGCGAGGCGGCGCGCTGCTGGTAGCGCGTGGAGATGCCGCGCGCCACGTGCACGTCCAGCTGGCTCGCGCGGAACGGCGAATCGACGTCGACCCAGGCCGTCGTCTCCGGCATGCCCAGCAGGTCGGCGAAATAATTCCAGGGGCTGAGCGTGGCCGAGAACAGCGTCGTCGCGTGGGCGAACGCGAAGCGCGGCCCGAGGAAAGGCGCGGGGATCACGTTGCGGATGCATAGCACCGTGTCCCGTTCGTCTTCGCGCGTCAGGTCGAACAGCGAGTGGGGACCGAAGGATTCGGCAAGGCGCGCGAACTGCAGCGCGTCGAAATAGAATTCCTGCAGCGCCGGATCGAGCGGTACGGCCTGCTCGGCCAGGTGTTCAGTGATGGCGCTGACGGCCGTGGCCAGGAGGTCGGTGAACTTGGGCGGGATCTTGTCCAGCACCTGGTAGGGCAGCGGGGCTTCCTTGCTCACGCCGGTCCAGGCGCGTCCCAGCTTTTCCAGCACCTTTGCCACGACGGGCGGCGCCACCGCGCGCGCGGCCCGCAGCGAAGCCCGTTCCAGGCTGGCGCTGTACATGCCGCGCGCGCGCGACACCAGGTTGTGCGCCTCGTCGGCCAGCACGCTGACGCGCCAGCCGTTGGCCTGCGCCAGGTTGTACAGCATGGCGCCGCCGTCGAACCAGTAATTGTAGTCGCCCACGATGGCGTCGCTCCAGCGCGTCATCTCGCTGCCCAGGTAATACGGGCAGACGTCGTGCGCCAGGCCGATCTCGCGCAGCGTGGCGCGGTCGAGCAAGGACGCGTCCAGCGCGGCGGCGCGGGCGGCGGGCAGGCGGTCGTAGAAACCCTTGGCCAGCGGGCAGACGTCGCCATGGCAGGCCTTGTCCGGATGTTCGCAGGCCTTGTCGCGCGCGGACAGCTCCAGCACCCGCAAGGGGAGCGCGGCGGCGCGTTTGAGCGTGGCGGCGGCGTCCAGCGCCAGCTGGCGGCCAGGGGTCTTGGCGGCGAGAAAAAACAGTTTATCCAGTTCCTGCTTCGGCGCCGCCTTCAGCACGGGGAACAACGTGCCGATGGTCTTGCCGATGCCCGTGGGCGCCTGCGCCAGCAGGCAGCGCTTGCCGGCGTTGGCGCGGAACACGGCTTCGGCGAGCTGGCGCTGGCCCGGCCGGAAGTCGGCATGGGGGAAGCGCATCGCTTCCAGCGCCGCGTCGCGCGCCGCGCGGTGCGCCAGTTCCTGTTCGGCCCAGGCCGTGAAGCGCGCGCACTGGTCCGCGAACAGCGTGGCCAGCTCCTCGCGCGTGCGCATCTCGCTGTACGACGTCTCCTGCTGGCTGCCGATGTCGAAGTACACGAGGGCCAGGTTGACGGCGGGGAGGTTCAGCTGCTCGCACAGCAGGTGGCCGTAGACGCGCAGCTGGGCCCAGTGCAGGTGGCGGTGGTTGGCGGGAATGCTGGACAGCTGGCCGCGGTAGGTCTTCACTTCCTCGACCAGGTTCTTGTCGGGATCGTAGCCGTCGGCGCGGCCGCGCACGTGCAGCGGGCCGTAGCTCCCTTCCAGCGCGACTTCGCTGCGGTAGTTGTCGTCGCGCCGGGCGGCCACGATCGCATGGCCCTGGATGCCTTCCTGGGCCGTGGGGGACGGGGTGAAGCGCAGGTCGAGGTCGCCCTGCTTGGCGGTGAATTCGCACAGCGCGCGCACCGCGACCATGTAGCGCCGCTGCTGCGGCGCACCCGTGTCATCGATGCGCGGCGTGCCAGTGTCGATCGTCATGCCGCCGCGCGCTCCCACTGCAGGTAGCACACGGTGACGGGCATGCCGTGGGCGGCGCAATAGTCGATCCAGCGCAGCTGGTTGTCCTGCAGGCGGTCGCCCGGGCCCTTCACCTCGATCATGCAGTAGCGCCGTTCTTCGGGCCAGAACTGGATCAGGTCGGGGAAGCCCGTGCGGTTGTCGCGCACGTCGTCGAGGATGCGGCGGAACCACAGCTTCAGGTGCGCGGCCGGGATGCAGTCCAGCGCCAGCTCGATGACGTCGCGCCCCAGCCAGTCCCAGGACACGAAGGGCGACTGCAGCCCAACCTTTTCCTCGTGGGTGGCGAGGATCGCGGCGCGGTGGCTGCCGTCGTCCAGCATGGCCAGGCAGGCATCGAACTCGGCCTGGCGGCGGCGGTGGAAGTCGGCGCTGAACAGGTCGGCGGGACCGCGGTGGAACGGGTGGAAGAAGGCGCCGGGAATCGCCGCGAACACGGCCTTCCAGCACAACAGGCCGAACAGCGTGTTCGCCAGGCTGTTCTCGACGTAGAAGACGGGCGCGTCGTCGCGCCACAGGTGCTCCAGCACGACGCCTTCGACCCGCAACTCGTTCGACGGCGGCAGCACCAGGTCGAGGCGCTCGACCGGCGTGGCGCGCCGCGCGGGGCTCTTCGGGTGGCCCAGCTTGCGCGCCAGGCGCGGGCCGATGCGCAGCAGGTGCTGGCGCTCGGCGTCGCTTTCCGGCGCGGCCCGGGCCACCTCGAATAATGCGTAGGCGGCGTCGAACTTCTCGTGCTTTTCCAGCACGCGGATCGCCCGGCCGCGCGCGCCAGGATAGCGGCAATCGGCATACACGGCATGCGCCCGTTCCCAGTCCTTTTCCTTTTCGAACAGCTGGCCGAGCTGGAACATCAGGCGCTCGCGCCGGCTGTCGAGCCAGGGGTTGTCGAAGCCGCCGGCGGGCAGGGCGGCCACCAGGTCCGGCAGGATGTCGGCGGCCGGCTCGCCCGCGTAGTAGCGCTCCTTGCAGGCATGCAGGCGCAGGTAGTGCTCGATGTCGCTGCGCGTGCGGAAACCGCGCGACTCGGGCGAGAACGCGACCTTCTCGTAGCGGAACAGGCCCAGGTCGGACAGCACGAACTCGGTCCAGTCCTGGCTCAGGTTGCCGAAGAAGAGCAGGCGCAGGCGGTCGCACAGCGGCTGCACGAGGAGGCGCAGCGCCAGGTCGGCACTGGCGGCGAACCAGTGCGAGAACGGCCGCGCCCCGGCATGGCGCGGCTCGAGGCGCAGCGCCTCGAGCTGGTCGGCCTTGCGCGCGTTCTTGATGGCGCCGTCCAGCGCGAAGGCGGCAACCAGCTCGGGCTTGACCAGCAGGTCGAACAGTTCGTCGATATCGACGGCCGGGTCGCATTCGATCCAGCCGGTGGGCAGCAGCGCGTTCGCGGCCTCGACGGGGCAGCCGATCTCGGCATAGTTGAGCTTGCTGGCCCGGAACAGCGTCCCCTTGCGCATCACGAGGCGCACGAACAGGGCGCGCGCCGCCCGCGGCAGGGCGGGGAATGCGGCGATGAAGGCATGCTCCTCGTCGACGAGCAGGTCGCCGTAGCGCTCGGCGATCCAGTCCAGCACGCGCTGGAAGTTGTCCAGGTAATAAAACTCGTTTTCCAGAACCCTGATCATGCCTCGCCGCCGCCTAAATCCTCGTCAAACCCGTGCCAACTGTATCTTTGTACAGTATAGCCGTGGCAGGCCGGTGGCGCCCAGCGGTTTTGGCGCCGGGCGTGGTTTTTGGCGCGCGACCGGCCGATCCGCTTGCCTGAACGTCAATGCGGACGGGCGGCCAGGCGCCGGGCGCTCACGGTCGTTCCGGCATCCGCGGGCCGCAAGGCTTGCCGGCGCATGTCGCGTCTGGATGCTCGACGCCGGTCGCGCCGGTCGCGCCGGTCGCGTCGAGCGGTCGGCCGGCGTGCTGGATGATGGCCGTGATCAGGGCGACGTCCATGTCGACGGCGGCCGCTGCCGGCTTGGTCGGCGCGGCGTTGCGTTTGGGCTTGGCCGGCGTGGCGATGCGGACCGGCGGCCGGACTGGGCGGTAGGTGGGGAGCGGGCGGACGATAGCGCTTTTCGGGGGCGGGTTGCGCGCCGGCGCTGCCGCCGCCGGCGGCGCGCCGTCTGCTGCGGGTATGTACGGTGCGGGGACGTCCGCGTTCAGCGCGTCGACGATGGCGGCGCGTCCGGCAGGTAGCGGGGCATCGACGTCGATCGCGGCGGGCAGCGGCGCGCGCGAGGTCGCCGCATCCGGGGCAGCCGCTTCCGTCTCCGCGTCCGTCTCCGCGTCCGGCGGCGCGGCTGGGGCTTGCGCGATGGTCACCGCCTTGCCGTCGGCGTCCTTGCCTGCGGACCCGTCCATGCCGTCGTGCGCCAGCCAGGCCAGTACGCCGACGAGCGCGCACGCGGCCGTGCCGGCGGCCGCATAGCCCAGCAGCGCGGGCAGGCGGGGGAAGCGCCGCGCCAGCGAGCGGCGCGATTTGCCGTCGAGCATGGCCAGGATGCTGATCTCGCCGTTGGCGCGGCGCGACGAGGACATCAGGTTGGGACGCCTGGAGCCGGGTTGATTTTCATCTGTAGGGCGCACCGCGTTACTCCTAAGATTGGAAATTAATTCCAATTAGAAACAATGCGGAGAAAGCGATGCTGATCTTCCTCGTGTTCCTCTACTTTTGCCTGGCCTGCAGCGTGATCGGCCTGGTCGTGTTTCCCGCCGGGCGGGCGTCGCTGCTGCAATTCCTCGGCGCGCTGCAGCGCAGGCTGCTGTGGCGCGCGGGCGGCTGGAGCCGGGCTGGCGGCAGCACGGTGCGGGCGGGCTGGTCCGGCGCCGGTATCGCCTGGCGCGACCTGCGTGCGTTGTTGCGGCGCAACCGGGTGTCGTGCGCGATCGGCCTGCCCGTCATCCTGGTGCCGTCGCTGCTGGCCCTGTTGATGCGCAATCCCGACATGCTGCCGGGATACGAGCCGGTCGAGACCGTCGTCGACCCGCAGGTGGCTGCCCTGCTCAAGGGCGAGCAGCTGGTGGCTCCGGCCGCGTTGCCGCCGCTGGCCTTCAACACGCGCGAAGTGGAACTGGTGCGGCCGATGCTCGTCGACGCCAGCCGCAACTGGGGGTTGCTGCACCCTGACTTCAACCAGCGCCTGCTGCTGGCCTTCAAGATCATGAAGGAAAGGCACGGCTACGAGATGGCCCTGCTGGAGGGCTATCGCAGTCCGGCGCGCCAGGACATGCTGGCGCGCATGGGCACGCAGGTCACGAACGCGCGCGCCTTCCAGAGCTGGCACCAGTATGGCCTGGCCGCCGACTGCGCGTTCTGGCGCGACGGCAAGCTGGTGATCTCGGAAAAGGATCCGTGGGCGATGCGCGGCTACCAGCTCTACGGCGAGGTGGCGGAATCGCTGGGCCTGACCTGGGGCGGGCGCTGGGCCATGATGGATTTCGGCCACACCGAACTACGCCTGCGCGGCGTGATGCGCAAGTGATGGGCAAGTGATGGGCAAGTGAGTCCGGCGGCGCGACAACGCTCCAGGCCGCTTGTCTCATCTCAAAATTTCGGACAGGAAATAGTGCCAGACTTGCCGATGGTATTCATTACTTCCGAGCGAACGATATGGCCCGACTCTGGCAGTTTCTCAGCGACAGACGTGTATTGGCCGTGATCGGCATCGGCGTGGCGGCGGCACTGGCCGTCCTCATCCTGCCCGAACTCGAATCGCCCGAAGAGGCGGTGCTGTGGGCGCTGCTGCTGGGTCTCGTGCTGCTGGCCGCGTGGGGCGTATGGCGCCTCGTGCTGGCGTGGCGGCGCAAGCGCGAAGCGGCGAGCCTGGGCGATGCCCTGGTCGCCAGCATGGGCAAGGAAGGCGATGGCGACGCCAAGGGGCAGGGCAAGAGCGACGCCGCCATACTGCGCAAAGGCATGCTGGAAGCGATCCACACGATCAAGACCTCCAAGCTGGGCTTGACGCGCGGCGCCGCGGCCTTGTACGAGCTGCCCTGGTACATGATCATCGGGAATCCGGCGGCAGGCAAAAGCAGCGCCATCAAGCATTCCGGATTGACCTTCCCGATCCCCGGCAGCAAGGCCGTGCAGGGCGTGGGCGGCACCCGCAACTGCGACTGGTTCTTCACCACCGACGGCATCCTGCTCGACACGGCCGGCCGCTATTCCGTGTTCGAGGCCGACCGCAGCGAGTGGTTCGGCTTCCTCGACCTGCTGCGGCGGCACCGTCCGCGCGCGCCGATCAACGGCATCCTGATCGCCGTGAGCGTCGCCGAACTGGCCGGCGGCAATCCGGACGCCGCGATCGAACTGGCCAAGAGCCTGCGCACCCGCGTCCAGGAACTCACGGAGCGCCTGGGCGTGCATGCGCCCGTCTACGTGATCTTCACCAAGGCCGACCTGATCGCGGGCTTTGCCGACTTCTTCCATGACAGCGAACGCAGCGAGCGTGAACGGGTGTGGGGCGCGACGCTGCGTTACAACCGGCGCAGCACGCCGGTCGACGTCCTCGGCTTCTTCGACCGCCACTTCGACGAGCTGCACGACGGCCTGAAGGAACTGAGCCTGGCCAGCATGGCCGGCAACCGCAGCGCCACGCCGCGTCCCGGCGTGTTCACCTTCCCGCTCGAATTCGCGGCCCTGAAGCCGCAGCTGCGCGGATTCCTGGCCACGCTGTTCGAGGAAAACACCTGGCAGTTCAAGCCCGTGTTCCGCGGCTTCTATTTCACCAGCGCGCTGCAGGAAGGGGCCGTCGAGAACCTGTCCTCGCGCCGCGTGGCCGGCCGCTTCGACCTGGCGCTGCGCCCGTCCACACCGGCGGCCGACGACAAGCCCGCGCCGTCGGAGGAGCACAGCGGCTACTTCCTGCTGCAGCTGTTCCGCAAGGTGATCTTCGCCGACCGCGACCTCGTCAGGCGCTACACCAGCCCGGGCGCCGCGCGCCTGCGCATCGGCGTGTTCCTCGCCGCCACCGTGCTGCTGGGCGCCGCGCTGGGCGGCTGGAGCTGGTCCTATATGGGCAACCGCCAGCTGGTCGCGAACGTGCAGTCGGACCTCGACAAGGTCGTCAAGCTGCAGGCGCGCCGCGCCGACCTGCAGTCGCGCCTGGAAGCGCTGGACATCCTGCAGGACCGCATCGAGCAGCTCGAGCGCTACCGCAGCGAGCGGCCGCTGGCGCTGTCCTTCGGCCTGTACCAGGGCGAGGCGCTCGAACGCAAGCTGCGCGACGAGTACTTCGCCGGCGTGCGCGAGGTGATGGTGCTGCCGGTCGCCGGGGCCTTGGAGGCCCTGCTGGCCGAGATGAACGCGAATGCCGCCCAGCTCGACCCGAACGCGCGGGCCACGCCCGCGGCGAGGCCGGGCCAGGACTACCAGAGCGTTTCGGCCACCAATGTCGGCGACGCCTACAACGCCCTCAAGACCTACCTGATGCTGGCCGATAAGAGCCATGCCGAGCCGGGCCACCTGAACGACCAGCTCACCCGTTACTGGCGCGGCTGGCTCGATGCGAACCGCGGCGCCATGCCGAAGGAGCAGATGATCCGCAGCGCCGAGCGTTTGCTGACCTTCGTGCTCGCGCACGTCGAGGACCAGGCCTGGCCGCAGATCACGCCGAAACTGAGCCTGCTCGACAGCGCCCGCGAGAACCTGCGCCGCGTGGTGCGCGGCACGCCGGCGCGCGAGCGCGTGTACGCCGACATCCGCACCCGCGCCGCGACCCGCTTCCCGGCCGTGACGGTGGCGCGCATCGTCGGCGAGCAGGACCAGGCGCTGGTCGTGGGCAGCTACGCCGTCAGCGGCGCCTTCACCCGCGACGCGTGGGACAAGTACGTGCAGGGCGCGATCCGCGACGCGTCCAGCCGCGAGCTGCAGAGCAGCGACTGGGTCCTCAAGAGCGTGGCCAAGGACGACCTGACGCTGGAAGGCAGCCCCGAACAGATCCAGAAGGCGCTGGTCGACCTGTACAAGGCCGATTACGCGCGCGAATGGACCAAGTTCGTGCAGGGCGTGACGATCGCCGACCTGAACGGCTTCGACGCCAGCGTGCAGGCGATGAACCGCCTGGGCGACCCGCAGGCGTCGCCGCTGGCCAAGGTGCTCAAGGCCGTGCACGAGCAGACCATGTGGGACGATCCGGCCCAGGCCAGGGTCGACACGACGAAGCTCAAGCGCGGCCTGGCCGGCTGGTTCCGCGAGGTCGTGCTGCGCCAGGCCCCGTCCGGCGCGCGCCAGGTGGCCGACGCGATGGGGCCGCTGCCGGTGGGCGGCGTGCAGGCGGCGGGACCGGTGGGGCGCGAGTTCGCCGGCGTCGCGCGCCTGGTCGGGGCCAGGGAGCGCGACGCCTCCTTGATGACGGGCTACCTCGACGCGCTCTCGAAGCTGCGCAGCCGCCTGAACACGCTCAAGAACCAGGGCGACCCCGGCCCCGGCGCCAAGCAGCTGATGCAGCAGACGCTGGAGGGCAGCGGCTCGGAGCTGGCGGACGCGCTGAAATACGTCGACGAGCAGATGTTGACCGGAATGACGGACGCCCAGAAGCAGATGCTGCGCCCGCTGCTCGTGCGCCCGCTCGTGCAGACCTTCGCGATGATCGTGCTGCCGTCGGAGTCGGAGATCAACAAGACCTGGCAGGCGCAAGTGCTGGAACCGTTCCGCACGACGCTCGCGGCCAAGTACCCGTTCGCGCCGGGCGCCCAGATCCAGGCGACGCCGGCCGAGATCGGCCAGGTGTTCGGGCCGGAAGGGGCGGTGGCGAAATTCGTCGGCGCCACGATGGGCCCGCTGGTGGTGCGGCGCGGCGACGTGCTGTCCAGCCGCACCTGGGCCGATATCGGCATCACGCTGGCGCCCCAGGCGGTGAGCGGTTTCCCCGGCTGGATCGCGCCGCTGTCGGCCAACGGCGTGGCCGTCAACAACGGCGCCCAGGCCGGGCCGCAGACGGTGTTCCAGCTGCTGCCGCTGGCCGCGCCCGGGGTGACCGAGTACACGATCGAGATCGACGGCCAGCAGCTGCGCTACCGGAACACGCCGCCGGCCTGGGTGAACATGGTGCACCCGGGGCCGCAGGGCGCCAGCGGCGCGAAGATCAGCGCCGTCACCTTCGACGGCCGCACCGTCGAACTGTTCAACGTGCCGGGCCAGTTCGGCCTGCAGAAGATGATCGAGGCGGCCGCCAACAAGCGCGTCGACGCGGGCACCCACGAACTGCGCTGGAGCGCCGGCAACGTCGCGGTGGCCGTCAACCTGAAGCGCGTCGCCAGCCAGGAGGCGCCCAGCGACGCCCAGGCCAGCCGCGGCTTCAACGGCCTGCGCCTGCCGGATGCCATCGTCGGGCGCCAGGCCGCCGGCGCCGGCGGGGCGCCCGCCATGGCGTCCGCGACGGCGCCGGCGGCACCGGCCGTGCCGGGAGCGCTGCAATGAGCCGCGCGCAGCTGTGCAGCGCGGGCCGCATCGGCTACTTCGGCAAGCTGCCCGCGCACAGCGACTTCGTCAAGCAGGCCGACGACCGCGCCGTGCTGGGCATGCTGGACGACTGGCTGGCCCAGGTCATGTCGCGCCTGCCGCTGGATGCGCGCTGGAAGCTGAACTACGATGCGATGGCCCCCGTCAGCTTCGCCTTCGTCGGCCCGGACCGCCGCCATGCCGTGGCCGGCCACCTGGTCGCCAGCCACGACCAGTCGGGCCGCCGCTTCCCTTTCCTGATGATGCGCACCGTCGACCTGCCCGATCCGGCCGGCTTCGCGGCGCGCTGCCCGCTGGCCTTCGCCCCGCTGTGGCGCTACCTCGAGGCGGTGGCGCCGCGCGTGCTCTCCGGCAGCGATCCGGCACCGGAGCTGCAGGCGCTCGCCGATGCCCAGGTCGAGCTGGACGACTACGATGCGCCCCTGGCCGAGTTCCTGGCCGTGTCCACCGTCGGGACGCTGTCTTCCCAGCTGGCGCTGGCGGCTGACCGCATGATCCTGGGCCTGGGCCTGCTGCTGCAGCCCGTCATGCACAGCCGCCCGGCGGCGCTGCAGAAAAGCCTGGTGCTGCCGTTGCCGGCGCAAAGCGCGGCGCGCCATGCGGTGGCCGCGTTCTGGCTCGAGCTGGTGACGCCCTTCATCCGCCGCAGCGGCTTCGACCTGGCGCTGTTCCTGACCGTCGTGCGCGAGCGGCCGGCGCTGGTGGTCGGCTTCGGCGGGGAGGCGGCCGGCACGCTGCATGCGCTGGTCGACCCGCTCGTCGCGCTCGAGCACCAGGTGCACCTGGACGACAATGCCTGGATCGACGAGCAGCTGGGCCTCGACATCGACGTGCGCGCCCTGGCCAGCTACCTGGAGCAGCCGATGCTGCCGCTGCGCACGGCGCGCGAACTGTTCCTGAAAACCTTCACCGGAGCCGCCGCGTGAATACCAAGATCCTGATCCTGTGCGCCGCCGTCGCCGGCAATGCCTGTGCCCAGAACGCGCCGGCGGCTGCCGCGCCCGCAACGCCCGTCGCGCCCATCGTCGTTTCCGGCACCGTCGGCGACGACGCCGCGAAAGCCGCGCTGCTGGCGCGCCTGCGCACCGTGTACGGCGCCGAGCGCGTGGTCGACCAGCTGGCGGTGGGCAGGGTGACGACGCCGCCGAACTGGAACGAGCACGTGGCCAGGCTGGTCGGCCCCAACCTGAAGCTGGTCACCCGCGGCCAGCTGCAGGTCGACGGCACCAACATCAGCCTGCGCGGCGACGTCGCCAGCGACGCCCAGCGCCAGCAGATCGCCGGCGAACTGGCGCTGGCGCTGGACACCTCGTACACCGTCAACAACGGCTTGCGCGTGGCCGCATCCGAGCAGGGCATGCTGGATGCGGCGCTGGCCAACCGCATCATCGAGTTCGAGTCCGGCAAGGCGACGCTGGCCGATTCCGGCAAGGCCATCCTCGACCAGATGAGCGCCGTGCTGCTGCGCCTGAAGGACAAGCGCGTCGAGGTGATCGGGCACACGGACAATGCCGGCTCGCGCGCGGGCAACCTGTCGCTGAGCCAGGCGCGCGCGGAAGCCGTGAAGGCTTACGTGGCGGCGCATGGCGTCAACCCGGACATGATCGCCGTCTCCGGTGAAGGCCCCGACCGTCCCGTCGCCGACAACCGTACCCCGGAAGGCCGCGCCCGCAACCGGCGCATCGAGTTCAAGGTGGGGCAGTAGGCACGTCGCCCCTGCGAAGGCAGGGGCCTAATGTTGCACGCACATCGACTGCGCGAAATTGGGCCCCTGCCTTCGCAGGGGGGCGTTTCCGGCAATGCCGGGAACGACGGCTAGGGCAACGTGATCATCACATTGGCCGACCGCGGCGGCAGCTTGACCAGGTCGTTGTAGCCGGCCAGCTTCGTATCCGCCTCGCGCGCCAGCGCCGTGTCGAAGCCGAGCCAGGCGCCCAGGCCGACAAGCACGAACACCCCGCTCAGCACCCACAGCGACAGATCGCTGCCCAGCTTGTGCGCGACCTGGTCGGGACGTTCCGCGTGCGGGGCGAAGCCGCGGCTTTTCCCGCGCATGCGCGCGATCTCGTCGCCCAGGCGCGCGGTGAGGTAGTTCAGCTTGTCGCGCCCGTCGAGCGCGAAGCGCCCCTCGAAGCCCAGCAGCAGGCACATATGGTAGACCTCGAGCGCCTGCAGGTGCACGCTGCCCTTGGCACGCAAGTCTTCCAGGCGCTGGAAAAAGTGTTCGCCGGCGAGCTGGTCGCCGAACAGGCGCAGCTGCAGGGGCCGGGTCTCCCAGGCATCGCGGATGGCGAAGTCGGAGCGCAGGATGATCTCGTCGACGGCCGCGCAGAACGCGTACTTGGCCGCCCTGACGTCCTCGGCCGGGATGCCGTGCGCCTTGGCGTTGCGGTCCACTTCGCCGAGAAAGGCCGTCATGTGCTCGGCGAAGGCGTTCCGGTCCTGCGGGCCGGACCCGTTCTTCAGCAGGAAAAGCGCATAGAAACCGTCGACCATGATGTCGACGAGGGAGGCCGGTGCGGCCTGGGAGCTGGCTGGCGCGGCGCGCCGTTCGACGTGTGGAGTCATGCTGCGATCGCTATCAGTTCGAGTTGGAGGTCGCGGATCCCGTTCGGCACGTAGATCGAGATCGCTTGGGCTTTCAACATGCTGTCGTACAGGATGCCGCGGTTCTCCAGCACGAAGTAGCAGGTGTCGGGACGCACCGGCAGCGCGGCGGGCAGCTGGGGCGCATGGGTCAGGCGCACGCCGGGCATGGCCGACAGCACCAGCTTGTCGACGTCCTCGGGCGCGCCGATCTTGAAGCGCAACGGCACGATCTCGACCAGCTGCAGCGCCGGCAGGTCGGCCGCGACGCCCAGGTACAGCGTCGTGTGCGCGTCGATCTTGCCCGAGTCGAGCGTGCCGAGATGGTAGGACGGCCGGTCGTTGGACAGGGCGATGGCGAAGTACTTGGACGAGATCACCGTGTCCAGCAGCTCGCGCAGGATGCCGTCCAGGCGCGCGAACGCGGGGCCCGGATCCTGGTGCGCATAGGCGGGGAGGTCTTCCAGCTTGGGGCCGCGCGAGAAGGTCATCAGGGAGCCGGCCAGCGCCAGCATGTCGTGGAACAGGCGCTCCGGGTGCAGCTCGCGGTGCGCCAGGTAGTGGCTCAGCATGGCGTAGCCCGTGCTGACCGTGTGCAGAAGCCAGAACGAGGCGACGTCGCCGCCGCGCAGCTCGACGACGTTCTTGCCCGGCTCGCGGTAGTGGCCGTACAGCGCATGGACCTTCGCCAGCAGCTTTTCCATCAGCCGCTGCAGGCGCGCGTGCAGGCCCGGCGCGCCGTCGATGGATAGGCTCGGCGGCGTGAAGGCCGCGTCGATCTCGAAGCCGCCGGTGGCCAGGCGGTGCAGGCGCACGAGCGGGAAGCTGTCGTAGGCATCCAGCGCTTCCAGGTCCGGCACGAGGCGCACGGTCTTGGTGAGATAGGCGACGGGCGCCGGCGCCGCCTCGCTGTACAGGTCTTCCGTGTCGCGCTCGCGCTGGCCGTAGCGTACCGATGCGGGCACCTCCGGCGCCGTGGTGCCGCGCGGCGCGCAGTTCTCGCCGTGCGGCTTCAGCACGGGCAGCGCAGCGTGAAAGGTGATCGTCTGCACGGACGGCGGCAGGTCGGCCAGGCGCGCCTGCAGCGGCAGCGCATCGGGCCCCGGCGCGCGCACGATTTCCCCGTCCGGGAAGATCAGCGACAGGTCGACGACGCGCAGGATGTCGGCCTTGAGCGCATCCGTGTCGACCACTAGCCGGCGCACGCCCCAGCAATACGGGTGCAGGGCGGCGGCTGTCTCGCCCAGGCGCGCTTCGTGGTAGCGGTCCTGCTGCTGGAAATGCTGGGGGCGCAGGAACAAGCCTTCGCCCCACAAGACCTTCGCCGGGATGTTCACGGTTCGTTTCTCCTTGTACACAATTCGCTAGCTTGCGGGAAACTCCATCGCCTTCATTGACAGCGCACAAGCGACAGCGGCTTGGCGCCGGCGCCGCTCGCGGGCGCGCCCGCGCCGACGCTCATCGCGCAGGCGTGCATGCCGACGGTGACACCGGCCCGCTCGGCGTCGGGCGCCGCGAACGCCACGCGCCAGCCCTGCGATGCCGGCGCGTGGAACAGGGCGACGACGCCCAGCTGGCCGGCGTCGCGCGGCATCGTCTCGACGAGGTCGAGGCGCTGGCCCGGGACCAGCGTCAGCTCGCGCACGGCCACCAGGTCGGCGCCCAGGGCCGCGCGTTCCGCTTCCGGCGACAGGAAGGCGGCCTGCGGGACGCGCTCGAAGGCGTCGAGCTGGCGCAGCTGGTAGACGCGCACCAGCAGCGCCAGCGGCCGCCCGCGCGCGTCGACGTTCAGGCGCGGCGCCGCATGCAAATGCAGCGCCACCTTGCGCGGGGGCAGCTGGGCTTCCGGCAGCGGGGGCGGCTTGCGCAGGCCGGTGGCCTGGAGGGCGCCGTCGAAAGGAGAACCGGCACAGCCGCCGAGCAGGCACACGCACATCAGGAAGAAACGAGGCTTCATCGGCATCACCTTGCACATGGGAATGAAAGCAAGGCACAGATTTAACGGCAATCCGCGCCGCGTCACCTGCGCCCGCGCAACGAGACCTTCGACCATGCGCAATTGCCCGGCCAACTTAAGTTGACCACACGCAACTCTTTCGGGAAAACGCCTGCCGATAATGGCGTCTGATTTCAACCCGGGAGAGCCAGATGAGATTCCAACGCTTGATGCCGCCGGCCGTCGTCGCCTGTGCGGTACTGCTGTCCGCCTGCACCAGCACGGGACCGACAGTCGCCGGCACGAAGCCGGCCGGCAACGTCACCGCCGCGATGGCCGAAGCCGATGCCGCCGTGATGGCGGGCCAGAACGACAAGGCCTACGCGGTCCTGCAGAAGGCCAGCGCCAGTTTCCCCACCGAGAAGACGCCGTGGGTGCGCATGGCGCAGATGCGCTTCGACAGCGCCAACTACGGCGAAGCGATCGTCAATGCGCTGGAGGCGCTGGAACGCGATCCGGACGACACGCTGGCCAACAGCATCGTCGCCGTCAGCGGCCTGCGGGTGACGAGCCGCGCGCTGGCGGACCTGAGCCAGAAGAACAACCTGACCGGCAACGTGCGCACGGAAGCGCAGGAACTGGCCAAGCTGTTGCGCGCGAACCTGAACGAGAACGAGCTGCTGCCGGGTGCCAGCCGCACGGCGTCCTCGCGCGCCAAGGACACGGTGAAGAAAGCGATCGCCGCGCCGCCGCCGGCCCGTTCCTCCGGCAGCGACCCGTTCGGCGCGCTCAAGTGAGCGGCGCGCCATCACCCGAAGAATCGAGGAGCCCACATGGCCAAGAATGAAAGCGTGCAGAAGCGCCTGCAGAAAGTGCGCGCCCCGCGCGTGCAGATGACGTACGACGTCGAGATCGGCGATGCGATCGAGAACAAGGAGCTGCCCTTCGTGGTCGGCGTGCTGGGCGACTTCGGCAGCGATCCGGACGCCGCCAAGAAGCGCCTGAAGGACCGCAAGTTCGTCAGCGTCGATGCCGACAATTTCGACGAGGTGCTGGACGGCGTGGCACCTGTCGCCAGCTTCCGCGTGCAGAACCACTTGTCGGAAGAGGGCGGCGAGTTCGCCGTCCGGCTGCAGTTCCGCGCGATGGACGACTTCCGCCCCGAAGCCGTGGTGCAGCAGGTGGCGCCGCTCAAGGGCCTGCTGGAGGCGCGCGGCAAGCTCGCCGACCTGCGCAACAAGCTGGCCGGGAACGACAAGCTGGAAGACATCCTGAGCGATGTCCTGAACAATACCGAGAAGCTGGACAGCCTGCGCAAGAACGTCGCGGCGAAGGAGGAACGATGAGCGCCATCCTTGAAGCGGCACCCGCGGCACCGGCCGCCGCCCAGGCCGTCGAACTCGATACGGCCCTGCTGGACCAGATCGTCGAAGAGAGCCGCGTCGCCAAGTCGAGCAGCGAGCATGCGCGCGCGCGCGACATCATCTCCGAGCTGGTGAGCCAGGTGATGGAAGGGACGATGGTGATGTCGACCAACCTGTCGGCCACCATCGATGCGCGCCTGGCGGAGCTGGACCGCATGATCTCCGCCCAGCTGTCCGAGATCATGCACGCGCCCGAATTCCAGAAGCTGGAACGCAGCTGGACGGGCCTGCACTACCTGGTGAAGAACAGCGCGACGAGTCCGAACCTGCAGATCCGCATGCTCAACGCCGGCAAGCGCGAACTGGTGAAGGACTTCCAGTCGGCGCTGGAGTTCGACCAGAGCACGCTGTTCAAGAAGGTGTACGAGGAAGAATTCGGCAGCTTCGGCGGCGCGCCCTACGGCGCCCTGATCGGCGACTTCGAACTCTCGCGCCAGCCCGAGGACGTCTACTTCCTGGAGCAGATGTCGCACGTGGCCGCGGCCAGCCATGCCCCGTTCATCGCGGCGGCGGCGCCGGAGCTGTTCGGCGTGGAGAGCTTCGGCGACCTGGGCAAGCCGCGCGACCTGGCCAAGGTGTTCGACACGGTCGAATACGCGAAGTGGAAGGCCTTCCGCGAATCGGAAGACTCCCGCTACGTGGGCCTGACGCTGCCGCGCTTCCTGGGCCGGCTGCCGTACAACCCGGTCGACGGCACCGCTACCGAAGGCTTCAACTTCGTCGAGGACGTCGACGGCACCGACCACCACAAATACCTGTGGTGCAACGCGGCGTATGCCTTCGCCACCAAGTTGACGCGCGCCTTCGAGGACTACGGCTGGTGCGCGGCGATCCGCGGCGTCGAGGGCGGCGGCCTGGTCGAGAACCTGCCGACGCATACGTTCAAGACGGACGAGGGCGAGGTCGCGCTGAAGTGCCCGACCGAGCTGGCGATCACCGACCGGCGCGAGAAGGAGCTGTCGGACCTCGGCTTCATCTCGCTGGTGCATTGCAAGAACACCTCGTATGCGGCCTTCTTCGGCGCGCAGTCGGCGCAGAAGGCGCGCAAGTACGCCAACGAGGCGGCCAACGCCAACGCGCTGCTGTCCTCGCAGCTGCAGTACATCTTCGCCGTCTCGCGCATCGCCCACTACATGAAGGCCATGATGCGCGACAAGATCGGCAGCTTCGCCGCCGCCGCCAACGTCGAGGAATACCTGAACCGCTGGCTGACGCAGTACGTCCTGCTGGACGATAACGCCAGCCAGGAGCAGAAGGCCCAGTTCCCGCTGCGCGAGGCAAGCGTGCAGGTGGCCGAGGTGCCGGGGCGGCCCGGCGTGTACCGCGCCGTGTCCTTCCTGCGTCCGCACTTCCAGCTCGACGAGCTGTCCGTTTCGCTCCGATTGGTCGCGGAGCTGCCGCAATCGACCAAATCGTAATTCACCCACCCACCTACTGGAGTAAGACATGGCAATAGACGTGTACCTGCAAATCGACGGCATCAAGGGCGAATCGGCCGACGACAAGCACAAGGACTGGATCGAGTGCAAATCGGTGAACTGGAAGGTGCTGCAGCCGAAATCCGCGACGTCCTCCACGGGCGGCGGCCACACGGCCGAGCGCTGCGAGCATTCCGAAGTGACGTTCACCAAGCTGGCCGACCTGTCCTCGCCGGTGCTGCTGCAGACCTGCTCGTCCGGCAAGACGATCCCGAAGGCCAAGCTGGAATTCATGCGTGCGGACGGCCAGGGCGAACGCGTCAAGTACTTCGAGATCGAGCTGGAGAACGTGCTGATCGGCTCCGTGCAGCCCGAGGTCGAGGAGGGGAACTTCCTGACCGAGAACGTGGGCCTGAAATTCTCCAAGGTCAAGTGGAAGTACACCCAGCAGAAGATCGGCGGCGGCGCCGGCGGCAATACGTCCGGCGGCTGGGACCTGGCCACCAACAAGATCGTCTGACGTGCGCGTGCGCGCGACGGATACAGCAACCCTTCCCCTGCGCTCGTTGCCGGCGCCTTGCCGCGGCCTTGTGCCGCGGTCTTTTTTGGGAGTGCCGCCATGACGTCCTGGCAGAGCGGCCTGCTGGAGCGCCTGATGGGAGAACGCGCGCAGGCCCAGAGCCTGGAGGCGCTCAAGGACAGCATCGTGCGCGAGCTCGACGCCCTGCTGAACACCCGTGCCGGCCTGGCTCCCGGCCGGCTCGCCGCCTGGCCGCAGGCGCGCGCCTCCGTGCTGGACTATGGCCTGGCCGATTTCGCCGCGTTCAGCCTGGCCAGCAGCGAGGACCGGGCCGCGATCTGCGCCAGCCTGAAGGCCGCGATCGAACGCCACGAGCCGCGCCTCGTCAACGTCAGCGCCACGCTGGAAACCGCCACCAGCGGCGTCAACCGCCTGCACTTCACGATCGATGCGACGCTGCGCGCGGCCGATGGCAATGGCGCGGGCGCCGGCGAGACCGTGCATTTCAACGCCGTGCTGCAGCCCTCATCCCTCCATTACACGATCGGCAAGGCCGGCCGGCCCCCGCGCGGCTAGCGTGCCGCGGCCGCTCATCGAAAGGATATCGACGATGGACATCAACCTGAAGACCCTGATCGGCAAGTTGAACGACACGACGCGCGCCGCCGCCACGCGGGCGGCCGGCATCTGCGTGGGCCTCGGCCAGTACGAGGTCGACCTCGAACACCTGTTCCTGACGCTGCTGGAGCAGCCGGGCAGCGACGTCGTCGCCGCCGCGCGCCAGGCCGGCATCAGCCTGACGGGACTGGAGACGGACCTGCGCCGCGAAGTCGAACGCCTGCCGTCCGGCAGCACGCGCACGCCCGTGTTCTCGCGCCACCTGCCGCTGCTGTTCGAGCACGCCTGGCTGATCGCATCGCTGGGAGCGCAGCTGGATGCGCAGCCGACCCGCATCCGCAGCGGCCACCTGCTGCTGGCCCTCCTCACGGAACCCAGCCTGGCGCAACTGGCCCAGCGCGCCTCCCGTCACTTTGCCGAGTTTCCCCTCGATCGCCTGAAGCACGATTTCGACAAGCTCATGCGCGGTTCCGACGAAGTGCCGGCCCATGGCGCCGCGGCGCCCGCGAGCGAGGTGGAAACGGGCGACCCGGTCGGCGAGCTGCAAGCGCACGCGCCTGGCAAGACGCCCGCGCTGGACCAGTACACGACCTGCCTCACGGCGCGCGCGCGCGACGGCAAGGTCGACCCCGTGATCGGCCGCGACGCCGAGATCCGGCAAGTGATCGACATCCTGATGCGGCGGCGCCAGAACAACCCGATCCTGACCGGCGAGGCAGGGGTGGGCAAGACCGCCGTCGTCGAAGGACTGGCGCTGCGCATCGCCGAGGGCGACGTGCCCGAGGTGCTGCGCGGGGTCGAGATCCATGTGCTGGACATGGGCCTGCTGCAGGCCGGCGCCAGCGTGAAAGGCGAGTTCGAGAACCGCCTCAAGAACGTCATCGACGAGGTCGGGAAGAGCCTGCACCCGATCATCCTGTTCATCGACGAGGCCCACACGATGATCGGCGCGGGCGGCACGGCGGGCCAGAACGATGCCGCCAACCTGCTGAAACCGGCGCTGGCGCGGGGCGAATTGCGCACGGTGGCGGCCACCACCTGGAGCGAATACAAGAAGTATTTCGAGAAGGATGCGGCGCTGGCGCGCAGGTTCCAGGTCGTCAAGGTCGAGGAGCCGGACGAGGATACCGCCTGCGCCATGCTGCGCGCGATGGCGCCGCTGATGGAGAAGCACTTCGGCGTGCGCATCTACGACGACGCGATCGTCGATGCCGTGCGCCTGTCGCACCGCTACATCAGCGGCCGCCAGTTGCCGGACAAGGCGATCAGCGTGCTCGACACCGCCTGCGCCAAGGTGGCGCTGGGCCAGAAGGCCACGCCCGCTGTGCTGGAAGATTGCGTGCGCCGGCTCGAACGCCTCGATGCGCGCATCGCCACGCTGGCGCGCGAGGAGAGCGGAGGCGCTGACCACGGCGCGGTGCTGGACGCGCTGCACGGCGAGCGCGGCGCGGCGCAGGCCGAGCGCGAGGCCTTGCAGGCGCGCTGGGAACGCGAGCAGGCGCTGTGCAGCGAGATCCAGGCCGTGCGCGCGCGCCTGGAAGGGCAGGGCAAGGAGGGCGAAGGCAACACCGCCCTGCAGCCGCTGCTGGCGGACCTGCGCGCGCTGCAGGGAGAAGCGCCGCTGGTGCCCGTGCAGGTCGATGGCCACACGGTGGCCGCCATCGTCGCCGCCTGGACCGGCATCCCGCTGGGCCGCATGGTCAAGGACGAGCTGCGCACGGTGATGAATTTGCAGCGCCTGCTGGATGAGCGCATCCTCGGCCAGCGCCACGCGAGCGGCATCGTCGCCCAGCGCGTGCGCACGGCCCGCGCCAACCTGGAGGACCCGAACAAGCCCAAGGGCGTGTTCCTGTTCGTCGGCACCTCCGGCGTGGGCAAGACGGAGACGGCGCTGGCGCTGGCCGACCTGCTGTACGGCGGCGAGAAGAAGCTCGTCACCATCAATATGAGCGAGTACCAGGAAGCGCACAGCGTATCGGGCCTGAAGGGTTCGCCGCCTGGCTACGTCGGCTACGGCGAAGGGGGCGTGCTGACGGAAGCCGTGCGCCGCAATCCCTACAGCGTGGTGCTGCTCGACGAAGTCGAGAAGGCCCACGCGGACGTGCTCGAATTGTTCTTCCAGGTGTTCGACAAGGGCGTGCTGGACGATGCCGAAGGCCGCACGATCGACTTCCGCAACACCATCATCATCCTGACGTCGAACGCGGCCTCCGGCCAGATCATGGGGGCGTGCCTGAACAAGCCGGCGGCCGAACGCCCGACGCCGGAACAGCTCGCGGAACTGATCCGTCCCACGCTGGCGAAGCATTTCAAGCCCGCCTTCCTGGGCCGCCTGGCGGTGGTGCCGTTCTACCCGATCGACGACGCCGTGCTGGCCGACATCATCCGCCTGAAGCTGGAGCGCATCCGCCGCCGCGTGCTGGACAACCACCAGGCCCGGTTCGAGTACGACGATGCGCTGGTCGATGCGGTGCTGGCGCGCTGCACGGAGGTCGATTCGGGGGCGCGCAACGTCGACACCATCCTGAACGGCACGCTGCTGCCCGAGATCGCCGATGCCATGCTCGCGCAGATGGCGGCCGGGGGCGCCGTCAAGCGCATCAAGGTCGGCGCGACGAAGGCCGGCAAGATCAAGTACGCGGTCGACGCGGCCTAGGGAGGACACCATGCTGAACCTGGAACAGCTGCTGGCGCCCATCGATGCGGGCCGGCCCTGCGGCGAGGACCTCGCCTTCTCCAGCGAGATCGACGCGATCGTCCGTGCGCGCCAGGCCGACGATCCGTCGATCGAGCAGGGCGCCTGGGTCACGGAACTAAAGGAAGCGGACTGGAAGTTCGTCGCGAAGCAATGCGCCCAGCTCATCCACACGCGCAGCAAGGACTTGCAGCTGGCCGTCTGGCTGGCCGAGGCGGGCGCGAAGACGGCGGGCCTGCGTGGCCTGGGCGACAGCCTGCTGCTGATCGCGCAGCTGTGCGAGCGCTGGTGGGAATCGCTGCATCCGCTGCCGGAAGACGGCGGCTTCGAGCAGCGCATCGGCAACCTGGCATGGGTGGCGGCGCGCATCGGCGGCTGGCTGCGCGAGATTCCGCTGACCGAGGGCGCAGACGCCTACGCGCTGCGCGACGTCGAGGCGGCGCGCGTGCAGGGCGGCGATGCGCTGGCGCGGCTGGAGACGGCGCGCCAGCGCGGTTCGGCCGGTTTCTACGTGGGCCTGATGCGCGATTGCGAGCATTGCGGGGAAGCGCTCGCGCGGCTGGAACGCAGCGTCGATGCGCGCCTGGAAGCGGACGGGCCCAGCTTCGGCGCGGCGCGGTCGGCGCTGGAAGACCTGCACGTGTTCCTCAAGCCACTGGCCGCGCCGCCGGCTGCTGCCGCGCAGGGGGCCGTGCCCGCATCGGGCAGCGTGCCGTCCGCGCCGCACGTGGCGACGGCCGCGGGACCGCTGCAGACGCGCGCCCAGGCGCTGGCCCAGTTGCGCGCCGTGGCCGAGTTCTTCCGCCGCACGGAGCCGCACAGCCCCGTCGCCTACCTGGCCGACAAGGCCGCGCACTGGGGTGAGCAGCCGCTGCATGTGTGGCTGCGCGCGCTGGTGAAGGACGAGACGGCGGTGGCCCGCATCGAGGAGATGCTCGGGGTGGGAGAAAAACCGGCAACATAGACCCTCGTCGTCCCTGCGCAGGCAGGGACCCATGCTGAATTTCCGAAGTCGATATTCTTTTAGATGTTCCGGTGCTTCCGAAATACCGAATTCCGTTCCTCAGCATGGGTCCCGGCCTGCGCCGGGACGACGTTTTGAGTCGCGTTCCTTATTGCGCCGCCTGCCCCGCCTTCTGCAACTGCGCCGTCGCCTGCGCCACCTGTTCCTCCACGCGGCGCATCGCCTCGCGCGTCGACTGGGTGACCTGCTCGTAGCCCCGGAAGGCATTCTCGATGGCCGCCTTGATGATCTCGACGGCGTTTTCCTGGCCCGGCTTGACGTTCTGGGTGACGTCGTAGATCAGGGCCGACAGGGTGTTCTTCGCTTCCACGAGATGCGTGTCGGCCGCCTGCTGGAACTCCTTCTGGATGTCGGCGATGATCTGGCGCAGCTGCTCGCCGTAGGCGCTCGCTTCCGAGACGCCGGGCTGCATGCGCGCGGAAATGGCGTCGATCGCCGCTTTCGGGTCCGGCGCCTGGCTGAACTGGCGGCTTGCGGCCAGCGTGTTCTCCATCGATTGCTTGGCGGTCGCCATGTTCAGTGCCACGACCTGCTCGACGCCCTGGACCGCCTTGCTGGCCAGCGCGTTGAAGGTCTGCATCTGCAGGTCGAACAGCGTCTTGGTGGCGGATGCGAATTGCTCGGGATTGGTGAACATCGGTGTCTCCTCGTTATGGGTGCTAGGGCAGGGATGCTGCGGCCGGGTACTACTCCTTCTGTTCTTGATTGGCGTTCAATCTTGCCGATTATTTAGCAGGTATGCGGAATTCGCAACGGGCGTCACGATACGGACCGCTGAATTTCACCCAGCCGGACCCGAGCGACGTCTGCGAACAGGCCATCTGCCCGTCGGCCTTGCTGCGCCACTGGTACCACGGGGCCGGGCCCGCCTGCGCCAGCGATGCCGCCAGCAAGCTGGCGATGAGGAGGATGGAAGTCTTGTGCATGGTCCGCCGAGCTTAACGGCTTGTGGGCACAAGTCAAGAAGCACGGTCTTGACCTTGCCATCGTGGGAAGGTGTATGCTGAAGCCATGGACAATGAAACGATGAATATCGGCCAGGTCGCCAAGGCATCCGGCGTGACGGCCAAGATGATCCGCCACTACGAATCGATCGGCCTGCTGCCGCCGGCGCGCCGCACCGAGGCCGGCTACCGCCTGTACGGCTGCCAGGACATCCGCGTGCTGCAATTCATCCACCGCAGCCGCGCGCTGGGCTTTTCGCTGGACCAGGTCGCCGATTTGCTGGCGTTGTGGCAGGACAAGGGCCGGGCCAGCGCCGACGTGCGCCGGCTGGCGCGCACCCATATCGACGAACTCGACCGCAAGATCGCCGAACTGGAATCGATGAAGCGCACGCTGGAGACGCTGGCCGCCTCCTGCCACGGCGACCAGCGCTCGGACTGCCCGATCCTGGACGACCTCGCCGCGCCGTGTCATTGAGGGGAAGGGAAGGCGCAAGGAAAAACGCAAAACGCCGCAATCCTTTTGCAAAGACTGCGGCGTTTTGCGCCGACGTTTCCGTCAGAGGCCTTCTACAGACCGGGTAGCTTTTGGTGCCCACGGAGGGACTCGAACCCCCACAC